>NZ_JAKFEO010000026.1:0-1645 GCF_036675665.1 Hydrogenophaga sp.
GTAGTACGCGAAGCGACAAGCGTGGGGGCCATATCAGCCGAACAGCGTGGACAGATCGGGTGCGTCGTCCGCAGGCGGCGTGAATTGCAGCTGGGACTCCAGCCGCGTCAGGTGCTCGCGCATGTGATGCGCGGCTTCCCGGACGTCGCGCAGGCGGATGGCGTCGAGCAGGGTGCGGTGTTCGCGGCAGCCGCAGGCGGCGGCTTCATCGCGGCTGCGTTCATGGGCCGTGCTGTAGGTCATCAGAATGAGCGAGGTGCGCGACGTGAGCTCGCGCAGGATGCGGCCCAGCGTCTGGTGGCCGGCGCGCTCGGCGATCTGCAGGTGGAAGTCGCCCGACAGCCGGATTGCGCGGTGCATGTCGCCGGCCAGGCGCGCGGCCTCCTCGTCGTCGATGCAGCGCTTGAGCTGCTGCATGTCGGCCTCGCTGGCGTTGGCGATGAACAGCTCCACCAGCGTGGGCTCGATCAGCCGGCGCACTTCGAAGACCTCGTGCGCTTCCTGCTCGGTGGGCTGGGCGACGGTGGCACCCCGATTGGGTATGAGGGTGACCACCTGTTCATTGGCCAGCCGCACCAGCACCGGTCGGATGCGCGTGCGCGACACGCCGAATGCGCTGGCCAGTTTGTCTTCCACCAGCTTGGTGCCCGGCGGCAGGCGGTGGTCGAGAATGGCCGAGATCACGCGTTCATACATCTCGCTGTCGGTCAATGGCGTTGTGGGCGTTGCCTGGCTCATCGGGTGCCTTTCTTTTGCCGCCGGTCCAGCCACCAGGCCAGGCCCAGGGCCAACGCCATGACGAGCAGCGACACCACGGTGGTGACGGTGCCCAGCGCGTAGATGGACGGCGTGGTGACGGTGGTGGTCAGGCCCTGCAGTTCCAGCGGCAGGGTGTTCACATCACCAATGGCCTGCGAGGTGCGGGCGATTTCATCCCAACTCAGGGTAAAGCCAAACATGCCTATGCCCACCACCGACGGCGCAATCAGCGGCAGCACCACATGGCGAAAGCCCTGCCACGGCGTGGCGCCCAGGTCGCGCGCGGCTTCTTCATAGGCGGGGTTGAAGCGGTTGAAAACGGCAAACATGATCAGGAGACCAAAGGGCAGCGTCCAGGTCAGATGCGCGCCAAGCGCCGACGTGAACAGCCCGAGTGCGGTGCCGTAGCCTTCCAGCGTGCCGGTCATGCCGAAAACTTCAAGCACCTTCTTGATGCCGGTGTCGAGCAGCCGGAACTCCAGGCCAATGCCCAGCGACACAATGATGGACGGCATGATCAGGCTGGCCACCACCACAAAAAACAGCGTGTTGGCGCCTGCGAGCTTTTTGCGGAAAGCCAGGCCGGCCAGCACCGACAGCACCACGGTAAAAGCCATCACGGCCAGGCCCAGGCCCAACGAGCGCCTGAGTGCCGCGCCGATGTCCACCACGCCCAGCCCCTCGGCCAGCTTGTAAAACCAGTGCAGCGACACGCCGCGCAGCGGAAAGGTGAGTCCGCCTTCAGGGCCCTGAAAGCTCAGCACCACGATGACGAACATGGGCCCGTAGAGGAACAGCACGAACAGCGCAAAGAATGCAGCGAGGAACCAGAAGCCGGCGGTGCGTTTGTCGCTGTTCATTCAGAGTTCCTTGCGGATGTCGACCA
>NZ_JAKFEO010000070.1:0-1637 GCF_036675665.1 Hydrogenophaga sp.
AAGCTCGAAGGCGAGGTGGTCCACCGTGCGCACCAGAGCAAGGCGCTGAGCGCCGAGGAGGAAGCGGCCGGCTACGTGCTGACCTGCAGCGCCTTTGCGCTGACCGACGTGGTGCTGGAGTCGCGCCAGGTCACCGACGAGAGCGCCTTCCCGGTCAAGAAGATGCCTTCGCGAGTGATCGCGCTGGAAAAGCGCTCGCACGACGTGATGGTGGTCAGGCTGCAGCTGCCGGCCAACGACACCCTGCGCTACCACGCCGGCCAGTACGTCGAGTTCATCCTGCGCGACGGCTCGCGCCGCAGCTACTCCATGGCGAATGCGCCGCACAACGGCCCGGGGGTGGAGCTGCACATCCGCCACATGCCGGGCGGCAAGTTCACCGACCATGTGTTCAGTGCGATGAAGGAGAAGGAAATCCTGCGGGTGGAAGGCCCCTACGGCAGCTTCTTCCTGCGCGAGGATTCCGACAAGCCCATGGTCCTGCTGGCTTCCGGCACCGGCTTCGCGCCGATCAAGGCCCTGATCGAGCATCTGCAGCACAAGGGCGTCACGCGTCCCGCCACGCTCTACTGGGGCGGGCGCCGGCCGGACGACCTGTACCTGGACGACTGGGTGCACGCGCGCTGCGCCGAGATGGGCAACCTGAAGTACGTCCCGGTCATCTCCAACGCGCTGCCCGAGGACAACTGGACTGGCCGCACCGGCTTCGTGCACAAGGCGGTGCTGGAGGACTTCCCCGACCTGTCAGGCCACCAGGTCTACGCCTGCGGCGCGCCCATCGTGGTCGATTCGGCCCGCGCCGAATACAGCGCCCTGGCCAAGCTGCCGCCCGAGGAGTTCTACGCCGACGCGTTCACCACAGAGGCGGACAAGCACAAGGACGCGGGGACCTGAAAGTCCGTCATTCCCGCGCAGGCGGGAATCCAGTGCGTCCGCTTTCTCAACCTGCTTGAAAGCCCTGGATCCCCGCCGGAGCCTGCCCTCGCGAAGGCGGGGGCGGGGATGACGAAGCATCGCGGGGATGACGAAGCAGAAAACGCGCGGCGTTCTCCAGGTGATCAAACCCCCAGGTCCATCATCCCCGTCGGCGTGGGTTCGAACGCCACGTTCTTCGGCGCCGACAGCGTTTCGTGGATGCGGTGGGCCACGTACCAGCTGGCGCGCAGGCGCGCCTCCCGGGTGTGGGAGCCCAGGCGCGGCGTCAGGAACAGGTTGCCGCACTCGTGCAGCGGCGAGCCGCGCGAGGCGAAGCCCGACTCCGCACCGTCCAGCAGCGCGGCCTCGATGCGGCCGTCGTTCAGGGCCCGGGCGAAGGCGTGCACGTCGTACAGGTGCGAGCGGCTGATGCCCACCCAGAGCTGCCCCGGCTTGCAATGGGCCAGCAGCTTGTCGTTGATGAAGCCCTCGTAGCGCGAGGCGTACAGCACCTGCACCGAGACCGAGTCGGCGTTGGTCACCAGCTCCTGCAAGCCCACCGGCTGGATCTTCAGGCGGTTCCAGATCGGCGCGGTGTGGTGCACGGCGGGGTCGTAGCCGATCAGCCGCGCACCCAGCGAGTGCAGCATGAGCGCCAGCGTGTGCGCGGTAGGCGCGAGCCCGAGGATGCCGACCACGCTGCCACTGAGCTCGCGGCCGAG
>NZ_JAKFEO010000067.1:0-1562 GCF_036675665.1 Hydrogenophaga sp.
GCCGGGGTCGGAGAAGTTCAGCCCCTGGCTGTGCTGGCCGATATTCGCGCCGCCCTGTACCTGCCAGTGGCTCCAGTCCATCTCCCGCTCGCCGTGCAGGGTGGTGCGCGCGGCGGCGTCCAGCTGCAACTGGCTGGGGTGGCCGGCCGGGTACAGGCGATCCTCCAGCAGCACGCGAAAGCTGCATTCGGCCTGGGCGCTGAGGTCGTCGCGCACTGCGATGTCGATGGTCTGGGTGGCCATGTCCGGGGGATCAAAGCTGGTCAACAGCCACAGGTCGATCTCCGGGTGCAGGCGGTGGAATTCGCCCAGGCGCGGCACCAGCCAGTGGCGGGCGAAGGCCGGGCTGGTGTTGACCACCAGCTGGTTGGGCTTGCGGTACTGCTCCAGGCGGCGGATGCCCACCGCCAGTTGCTGCAGCAGCGCCTGGGTGGTGCTGAGCAGGTCATGGCCGGCATCGCTGAGGCTGACGCTGCGGCCGCTGCGATAGAACAGCGGCTGCTCGAGGAAGCTTTCCAGGCTGCGGATCTGCTGGCTGATCGCCGACTGGGTGAGGTGCAGCTCCTCGGCGGCCTTGTGGAAGCTGCCCAGGCGGGCGGCGGCTTCGAAGCCGCGCAGGGCGTTCAGGGGAGGCCAGTGTTTGAGCATGATTGATAAGCCCTGCTAATTAGATTTACGCAAAATCCATCGTTTGTTCCGCCATTTTTACCGGCATAGCATGCAAGCCATCACCGCATTCGCGGTTTTCAGTGATAACAAATACTTAACTGAAAGGCACTTGTATGCAACAGAACGCAGTCGCACAAAACGCTTGGCGCATGCCCGCCGAATGGGCCCCGCACGCCGCCACCTGGATGGTCTGGCCGCACAACCGGGCGCTGTGGGAGTCCACCTGGGGCGTGACCCTGGCCGAGGTGCAGGTCGATTTCGCCCGGGTGGCCAACGCCATCGCCCGTTTCGAGCCGGTCAAGCTGGTGGTCGATCCCTCGGCCCTGGCCCGTGCTCGCGAGCTGTGCGGGGCGAATATCGAGCTGATCCCGCTGGCGGTCAACGACAGCTGGTGCCGCGATTCCGGGCCGAGCTTCGTCTGCCACCCGCAACTGGGGCTGGCCGGGGTCAGCTGGCGCTTCAACGCCTGGGGCGGCAAGTCGGCCCATGAGCTGGACGAGAGCCTGGGCCGGCGCATCCTCAACGGTCTGGGACTGGAGTGCTTCGGCACGCCGCTGGCCAACGAGGGCGGCGCCATCCATGTGGACGGCGAGGGCACGCTGATCACCACCGAGTCGGTGCTGCTCAACCCCAACCGCAATCCGGGCATGAGCAAGGCCGAGATGGAGGACATCTTCGGCCGCCTGCTGGGTGTGCAGAAGACCATCTGGCTGCCGGGCGATCCGGATCATGTCACCGGCGACATGACCGACGGCCATGTCGATGGCGTGTGCGCCTTCGCCCGCCCCGGCGCGCTGCTGGTGGATGCCACCCATGACCAGTCCTCGGTCTATGCCGAAGTGGTGCGCGAGAACCGCCGCGCCCTGGAGCTGGCCACCGATGCCTGTGGCCGC
>NZ_JAKFEO010000060.1:0-1557 GCF_036675665.1 Hydrogenophaga sp.
GACGAGCTGCTGGAGCTGGCCGACCGCATCGTCGTCATGAGCGAAGGGCGCATCGTTTTCGAAACGCCGGCCGCCAGCGCAGAGCGTCATGTGCTGGGGGCGCACATGGGGGGTGGCCACCATGCTCCAGAGGCCGAAGCCCTCACCCCAACCCTCTCCCACAGGGAGAGGGAGGAGGCTGGCGCATGACCGCATGCTCCCGGTTTTATCCCCTCTTCCGTTGGGAGAGGGCGAGTGTGAGTGTGAATGTGAATGTGAATTTGAGGGCAATCGCATGATCGAAATCAACGCCAATCCATTTCCCTACGCCTTCGATCCTGCCCACACGGCCCTGGTGATCATCGACATGCAGCGCGACTTCATCGAGCCCGGCGGCTTCGGCGAAAGTCTGGGCAATGACGTGGCGCTGCTGGCCGCCATCGTGCCGGCCTGCCAGGCCGTGCTCAAGGCCTGGCGCGATGTCGGGGGGCTGGTGGTCCACACGCGCGAAGCCCATCGCACAGATCTGTCGGACTGCCCGCCCGCCAAGCGCAGTCGCGGCAACCCCCGGATGCGCATCGGTGACCACGGCCCGATGGGCCGCATCCTGGTGGCCGGCGAGCCAGGCAACCAGATCGTTGCCGAACTCGCGCCGTGGGCTGACGAGATCGTGCTGGACAAGCCCGGCAAGGGCGCGTTTTATGCAACGCCGCTGCACGACATGCTGCAGGAGTCGCATGTCACGCACCTGGTGTTCATGGGCGTGACCACCGAGGTTTGCGTGCAGACCTCCATGCGCGAAGCCAACGACCGCGGCTATGACTGCCTGCTGCTGGAAGACTGCACCGAGAGCTACTTTGCGCAGTTCAAGGCGGCAGCGCTGGACATGATGCGGGCCCAGGACGCCATCGTCGGCTGGACCGCCACCAGCGGCCAGTTGCTGGCAGCCCTGGCTGCACGGCAACACTGATAGAGTTCTCTTGTGCAGACCGTAGCCCACCCTTCCAGGATTTTGCCCGCCGTTGTCGTCCATCGCTCGCGCGCCGACGAGGCCTATGCGCAACTGAAAAGCGACATTGCCGAATTCAGGCTGGTCCCGGGCGACCGCTTCACCGAAAGCGATGTGAGCGAGCGCCTGGGCGTGTCGCGCACGCCGGTGCGCCAGGCGCTGTTCCGGTTGCAGCAGGAAGGCTTTGTCGAAGTGCTGTTTCGCAGCGGCTGGCGCGTGCTGCCGTTTGATTTTGATCAGTTCGAACAGCTCTACGACCTGCGCATGGTGCTGGAAACCACGGCGGTCCAACGCCTGTGTACCGGCAGCCAGCAGGTGGACCTCGCTTTGCTCGATGCACTGGCCGCGATCTGGCTGGTGCCGCCGTCCGAGCGCAGCACCGACAGGGTGCAGGTGGCCGAGTGGGATGAAGCCTTTCACTGCGCGCTGGTGGCGGCGGCCGGCAATGCCGAAATGGCCCGCGTGCACCGCGACGTGACCGACCGCATCCGCATCATCCGCCGGCTCGATTTCATCAAACAGCCGCGCATTGATGCCACCTACGACGAGCACGCCAAGATTCTCAAGGC
>NZ_JAKFEO010000108.1:0-1555 GCF_036675665.1 Hydrogenophaga sp.
TTCGAGATCAAACCCGACCACGACCTCAACGTGATGCGGCCGGGACAGGATCTGTACTCGATCACCGGCGACATCCTGCAGGCGATGCGCGGCGTGCTGGAGGCCGAACGGCCCGACATGGTGCTGGTGCACGGCGACACCACCACCACCTTCGCCACCACGCTCGCGGCCTACTACCAGCGCATCGCCGTCGGCCATGTGGAGGCCGGGCTGCGCACCGGCAACCTGTATTCGCCATGGCCCGAGGAGGCCAACCGCAAGCTCACCGGCGCACTGGCACGCCTGCACTTCGCGCCCACCGACACCTCGCGCGACAACCTGCGCCGCGAAGGCGTGGCCGAGGCACAGATCGTCGTGACCGGCAACACCGTCATCGACGCGCTGCTGGCGGTGCGCGACAAGTTGGCGCACACACCCGAGCTGGCTGCCACGCTGGCCGCTCGATTTCCCTTCCTGCGCGAAGGCGCCCGCCTGTTGCTGATCACCGGCCACCGGCGCGAGAACTTCGGCGACGGCTTCGAGCGCATCTGCGAGGCCATAGCCCACCTGGCGCGGCGCTACCCCGACGCCGACCTGCTCTACCCCGTGCACCTCAACCCCAACGTGCGGGAGCCCGTACAGCGCCTGCTGGCCGACATCACGAACGTGCACCTGACGGAGCCGCTGGACTACCTGCCCTTTGTCTACCTGATGACGCGCTCGACCCTCATCCTCACCGACTCCGGCGGCATCCAGGAAGAGGCCCCCTCACTGGGCAAGCCGGTGCTGGTGATGCGCGACACCACCGAGCGGCCCGAGGCAGTCGATGCCGGCACCGTGAGGCTGGTGGGCACTGATGTGGCGGCAATCGTCGATGGCGTCGCCCGGCTTCTCGACGACCGGCACGAGTACGAGCGCATGAGCTTCGCGCACAACCCCTACGGCGACGGTCGCGCCTGCGAGCGGATCGCCGCAGCCCTGCAGTCACACCTGCCTCGACTCTCATCGACCGCAAGCAAGCCATGAAAACGACCGAAACTTTTCAAACCGTCTCGATGATCGGGCTAGGCTACATCGGCCTGCCGACCGCCGCGATGTTCGCCGCGCGCCGCATGCAGGTGATCGGGGTTGACATCAACCAGCACGCCGTGGACACCATCAACCAGGGGCGCATCCACATCGTGGAGCCGGAGCTGGACATGATCGTCCACAGCGCAGTCACCCAGGGCTTCCTGCGCGCCACCACCAGGCCTGAACCCTCCGATGCTTTCCTGATCGCAGTGCCCACGCCGTTCAAGGAAAACCACGAACCCGATGTGAGCTACG
This sequence comes from Hydrogenophaga sp., assembly GCF_036675665.1. GTDB lineage: Bacteria > Pseudomonadota > Gammaproteobacteria > Burkholderiales > Burkholderiaceae_C > Hydrogenophaga. The sequence continues at coordinate 1,306 of NZ_JAKFEO010000108.1, forward strand.
TGAAGGCCGCTGCGGAATCGATTGCGCCGGTGCTGCGCGCCGGCAATCTCGTGGTGCTCGAGTCCACTTCGCCAGTCGGCACGACCGAGCAGATGGTGGAGTGGCTGGCCCAGGCACGCCCCGACCTGCGCTTTCCGGTGCCCGGCGCTACGGAGATCGACGTCAACGTGGCCTACTGTCCCGAGCGCGTGCTGCCCGGCCATGTGGTGCGGGAGTTGGTGGAGAACGACCGGATCATCGGCGGCCTGAC
>NZ_JAKFEO010000001.1:0-1527 GCF_036675665.1 Hydrogenophaga sp.
GCAGTGGGCGCCACGCAGCGGCCTGGTGCATGCGCTGTTCCCGTCGCGGCGCGGCCTGCTGCCCTCGGTGCGCAGCCTGATCGATTATCTGGCCGAGCAGATGCCCCTGTCCTAAGAACCTGTTCAGGATCTGCTGCGCGTCGGCTAATCGTGAGCAGGCTCTAGGCTCATCCAGCGCCCTGGCACTTGCCTGACCCCACCCCAATCTACATACACTCTGCCTCTCCCTTCTTCAGGCAAGGCCATCCCGTGCAACCGGTGATCTCGATTCAACAGCTGAGCAAGACCTACGCCTCCGGCCTTCCGGCGCTGCAGAGCATCGACCTGGAGATTCGCCGGGGCGAGATCTTCGCCTTGCTCGGGCCCAATGGCGCGGGCAAGACCACCCTGATCAGCATCATCTGCGGCATAGTCAATCCGGGCGCCGGGCGGGTGCTGGTGGGCGGCAAGGACATAATCCGGGACTACCGCGCGTCCCGTGCGCAGATCGGCCTGGTGCCCCAGGAGCTGGTCAGCGATGTGTTCGAAACCGTCTGGGCCACGCTCAAGTTCAGCCGCGGCCTGTTCGGCAAGAAGCCCGATGCGGCCTATCTGGAGCAGCTGCTCAAGGATCTGTCGCTGTGGGACAAGCGCGACGCGCGGATTCTCGAGCTGTCCGGCGGCATGAAGCGCCGGGTGATGATCGCCAAGGCGTTGTCCCACGAACCGCAGATTCTGTTTCTCGACGAACCCACCGCCGGCGTCGACGTCGAGCTGCGCCGCGACATGTGGAACATGGTGCGCGGCCTGCGCGAGCGCGGGGTGACCATCATCCTCACCACCCACTATATCGAGGAAGCCGAGGAGATGGCCGACCGCATCGGGGTGATCAGCAAGGGGCGGATCATCCTGGTGGAGGACAAGCAGGCGCTGATGCACAAGCTCGGCAAGAAGCAGCTGTGCCTGCAGCTGCAACAACCCCTGGCCAGCATCCCCGCCGAGCTGAGCCGCTACCCGCTGGAGTTGAGCGACGCCGGCCACGCCCTGGTGTTCACCTTCGACGCCCAGCGCGAGCACACCGGCATCGCCGAACTGCTCAAGGACTTGGCCCAGCACGGCATCGACTTCAAGGACCTGCAGTCCAGCCAGAGTTCGCTGGAAGATATCTTTGTGTCTTTGGTCAAGGAGGCGCGCGCATGAACTTCTACGCCATCCAGGCCATCTACCGGTTCGAGCTGGCGCGCACCTGGCGCACCCTGTTGCAGAGCATCGCCACCCCGGTGATCAGCACCTCGCTGTACTTCGTGGTGTTCGGCTCGGCCATAGGTTCGAGCATGACCCAGGTGCAGGGCGTCAGTTACGGCGCCTTTATAGTGCCGGGGCTGATCATGCTGGCGCTGCTCACCGAGAGCGTCTCCAACGCCTCCTTCGGCATCTATATGCCCAAGTATTCCGGGAGCATCTACGAGCTGCTGTCGGCGCCTGTGTCCTACCTGGAGATACTGATCGGCTATGTCGGCGCGGCGGCCACCAAGTCGGTGATACTGG
>NZ_JAKFEO010000005.1:0-50263 GCF_036675665.1 Hydrogenophaga sp.
CGGGAAGGCCGCCGCGCGCCCAGAACTCGGTGGCCGTCGCACCCGGCAGCACGGCTTGCACGCGCACGCCCTTGCCGTCCAGCTCGTGCTGCAGTGATTGACTGAAGGCCAACACGAAGGCCTTGCTGCCGCCATACACGCCATTCAAGGTCTCCGGCGAAACGGCCACGATGGAAGCGATGTTGATCAACGCACCTCTGCCGCGTGCCACGAAGCCGGGCACCACCGCGTAGCTCAGCCGGGTCAGCGCCGTCACGTTGAGGTCGATCATGCGCACCATCTGGTCCACGTCGCTCTCCAGCAGCGGCGTGTGCGTGCCGATGCCGGCGTTGTTGACCAGCAGGGTGATGCTCGCATCGTGCCTGAGCTTGTTTTCCACGCTGCGCAGCGCCACCGGGTTGTTCAGGTCGGCGGGAAAGACCTCCACCGCGCGGCCGTGGCGGCTGGTGATTTCCTCAGCCAACGGGTTCAAGCGCTCGCGGTTGCGGGCGACGAGGATCAGGTCGTAGCCGAGTCGCGCCAGGCGGTCGGCGTAGAGGGCGCCTATGCCGGAAGAGGCTCCGGTGATGAGGGCGGTGCCCGGGTTCGTCTGTGTCATGGTGATGCTCCGTTTCGGGGTTGCGATGGAGCCTATGTTGCGCCGCCTGGCGTTTGGCGTAAATGACGCTTATAGTCGTGTTTTATGCCATTGGCTATGGAGACGCACATGCACAAGATTGGTTACGTACTGCCGGCCGGCTTCCAGGTGATGGCGCTGGCCACGCAGGCGGTCTTCGAGTTCGCCAACCTCGTAGCGGGCGAGCCCTTCTACGAGGTGACCTGTCACTCGATGCCCGGCGGCACCGTGAAGACTTCACTGGGCACGACCCTGCAGACGAGGCCCTTCACCGCACGCAGCACGGCCGACACCTGGATGGTGGTGGGCTTGATCGACCCGTTGGCCACGCCATCACCACCCTCATTGCTGCAGGCGCTGCGAAAGTGCAGCGCACGGGCGCGTCGGACCGTGGGGCTGTGCACCGGTGCCTTCGTGCTGGCCGAGGCCGGCCTATTGGCAGGCCGACGCGCCACGACGCACTGGGTCTATGCGGACGCACTGCAACGGCGGCATCCGGACATCCAGGTCGAGCCGGACCGCATCTTCATCGCCGATGACCCGATCTGGACCTCCGCCGGCATGACGGCGGAACTGGATCTGGCGCTCGCTCTCGTCGGGAAAGACCTGGGCGACGACGTGGCGCGATCCGTGGCCCACCGGCTCGTCATGCATCAGCGTCGTTCGGGTGGCCAGTCGCAGCATTCGGAGATCCTGAATCTCGCGCCGCGCTCGGACCGCATCGCCCGCGCGCTGGAGCATGCGCGCGGCCACCTGACGCAGTCGCTGGGCGTGGAAGAACTCGCTGCGGCTGCGAACCTCAGCCCGCGCCAATTCAGCCGTGTGTTCACCGCCGAGACCGGGCAGTCGCCGGCCAAGGCGGTGGAGCGTTTGCGCGTGGAGGCGGCGCGCTTGATGATCGAGCGCAGCCGCCACCCGCTGGAGGTGGTTGCACGCGAAACGGGCTTTCGCGATCGACGCCATCTTCGAGAAGCGTTCATGCGGGGTTTCGGCAAGCCGCCGCAGTCACTCAGGCGCGACGCGCGCATGGGGTCCTGAAACGTGTCGAGATGACGGGGCAACGTGACCTACCTGAGCCACTTCATGGTCCTGGGGGCCAGCGACCTGGTCGCCACCAGCACGCCGCTGGGCGTTGGCTTGGGTCATGAGCCACCACTGTCCCGAAGCTTGGATTCTCACTCGGTCAACCGATCTCCCAGCCGCACCACATGCGCCTCTTGCGGATCGACCTTGCCCGCATGCAGGTCGGCGATCACCGCCTGCGCATGCTCAAAGCCCTCGCCCGGTGCGAGCGCCATCCAGCGGTTGCCGGGTTGGGCAAGCATCGCGATGAACCTTGCTTGCGCTTCGTTGAAACGGCGGTTCACCTCCTGCGGGCCCCAGTCGGCGTTGCGCTTGCGGATCTGCACCGGTGCGAAGTAGAACTCGGGCTGCGGGCCGGGCAGGCCGGTCTGGCTCAGGAAGGCGGTGTTCTGCGCCGAACCGGCATAGCAGTCGTACACCAGCGCATCCCCGAAGTGGTGGTGCACGGTGGCGCGCAACGCGTCGTTGCCCGCGAAATCGACATACAGCGTGGGCACATCGGCCGGCAGCTTGGTCACCTCGGCGTAATCCACCACGCGGTCGTAGCAGCCCAGGCCCTCGACGTACGCGCGATTGCCCGCCGAGGTCGCGCCGATCAGCGAGAGGCCTTCGCGCGCATCGAGGCAGAAGGCGGTGCCAAAGGCGGTCTTGCTCGACGCGCTCGACACCACGATCTGCCTGGCGCCGAAGAAGCCGTTGTCCTCCAGAAAGTCGGCGAGCATGAACGAGGTGATGAAGAGCGGGCGCACCAGCATCTGGTGGTCCTCCAGCGCCGCCGAGTAGCCCGCGTCGTTGCTGCAGCGCATGTACTGGTTGTAGGCGGAAACCAGTTCGGCGCGGTGCGGCGCGCCGTCGTAGAAGCCGCGCGGCGTCACGCGCACCGGCTGCATGCGGAAGTGGCTCGCGATTGGAAAGTAGCCGTAGAAGCGTTCACCGACATCGACGCCATCGGCCAATGAGGACACCACGTCCGCAAAGCCCCAGACCGGCATGTGGCCCCAGTCGGCATCGCCGGTCGGGAAGAACGACCAGTACTTCAGCTGCGCATCGCCGAAGGCGGCGTAGGTGATGTTGTTGGTGGTCAGCGCGAAGCGGTCGATTCTCATCAGCACCTCCCCGGGCTGCAGCGCGGCGTTGTCCTGCGTGGTCACGACACGGGTGGTGCCGAGGGCGTTTTTTCGCGTTTCAAGGCGGGTTAAAGTGAATGTGTTGTTCATTCCCAAACTGTAGGGCGACCCGCATCAAAGCGGGTTCGGAAAACCCGCCGATGCCGCACGCACCCCGCTCCAAGCCGCTGAAACGCCCCACGCAGGCCCGCAGCAAGTTCACCGTGCAGGCCATCTACGACGCCTTTGTTCGGATTTGGACCGCGCACGGCTGGGAGGGTGTGACCACGCGCGCCGTGGCGCTGGAAACCGGCATTGCGGTCGGTACGCTGTACGACTACTTTCCCGACAAGGAAGCGCTGCTCTCGGGGTATGTGCGGCATTGCGTCGATGCGCTGCTGGCCCGGCTCGACGCCGAGGTCATTGCGCCTTCAGACATCGCCTGGCAAGAACGCGTGAAACGCCTCGTGCGCATCACCTGCGACACGCGGCTCGATGGTCTGCCCGCGTTCGACCACGAGATGTTGATGCTGGAGCACCGCGTGGCGGAGCCCAAGCACCATCGCCGTGTCTACGAAGAACTCGCCGGCCGTTGGGAACAGGCTTTCGCGAGTTGCAAGGACCTGCTGCCTCCACTGCCGTCAGCCACCGTCCACACCCTGCTGACCGCCGCCTGGGGCGCTCGCCGCTACCGGCTGCTGGTGCAGCCTGAAACCGACCGGGACGAGTGGGTTGTCGACATGGAAGCGATCGTGACCGCGCGTGTTTCCATGCACCTGGCGGTGCACTGACCGTTGCGTGCCTGTTCAGGACGCTTCCGACGCTTCGGTGCGCGCAGGCCGCACGATGGTGACGGGCACGTGGCAGTTCTGCACCATGTGTTGCGCCACCGAACCCAGACCACGCTCGCTCTCGCCGCTGCCGTGGGCGCTCATGATCACCGCGTCGCACTCGTGGCTCTCCACCAGCTCGGCCAGCGTGTGGGCCGGGTCACCGCTGGCCACCACTGACTCCACCAGCTGGCTGGCGGAAGTCAGCAGTGCCACGGCCGGGCGGACCAGATCGTGCCCGGCGGCATCGCTCACCTCGTGCAGCACGTCGGGATCGTGCGCCACCACGAGTTCGTAGAGGTTGGGCGCTTCCTGCACGTTGGCCACCACGAAGCGGGCCTTCAGGCCCGAACTGACCAGGCGCATGGCGTGGTAGGCGGCGTGCATGGACTGGGCAGAGCCATCGACGGGAATGAGGTACTTGATCATGGATGTTTCCAGGGTTAGAGCCGCTCGTTGAGCAGGCACCAGTAAAGTTCGATGTGCTCGGCGACTTCAATGAACTTGCTGAAACTCACCGGCTTCTCGATATAGGAATTCACGCCCAGATCGTAGGCGGTCTTGAGATCGGAGTTCTCTCGCGACGAGGTGAGCACCACCACCGGGATGCGCCGAAACACCGGGTGCGCCTTGAGCTTCTGCAGCACCTCCAGACCATTGACCTTGGGCAGGTTGATGTCGAGCAGTATGACCGCCGGCACGGGCTCGCCCGCTTCCCAGCGCGCCATGTAGGCCAACGCCTCTTCCCCGTCACGCGCGATCTGGATCGTGTTGGAGAACTTCTTCTTGTTGAAGGCGCGCAGCGTGAGATCGAGGTCCATCGGGTTGTCCTCGACCAGCAGGATGGGCGGCAGGGAGGCGGGCTTGTTCATGACGGAAACTCCAGAAAGAAAGTGGCGCCCTGTCCCGGCTGGCTCTCGGCCCAGACCCGACCGCCCATGCGCTGCACGGCCTTGGCCACCAGCGCCAGGCCCAGGCCGGTGCCCTGGTAGTCCTCGGCGCGTTGCAGACGCTGAAAGATGCCGAAGATGCGATCGTGGTACTTCATGTCGAAGCCCACCCCGTTGTCGCGCACCCAGAGGATACGACGCGCGCCCTCGGTGCGGGCGCCGATCTCGACCACGGGCTGGTCCCTGGTGCGGCTGAACTTGATGGCGTTGCCCACGAGGTTGCGCAGCACCACCGCCAGGCCTTCCCGATCGAGCTGCAGCACCATCGGATCCAGGTTCAGGCTGAGCCGCACATCGGTGCTCTCGATGTCGGCGGAATGGCCTTCGATCACCTGCGCCACCAGGGCCGGCACATCCACCCGCTGATGTTCCATGGTGCGCCGCTCCATGCGCGAGTAGTCCAGCAGGCCCGAGATCAGGTCGCCCATCTGCAGCACGCCGCGGCGGATGCGGACCAGGAACTGGCGCCCCTCTTCATTGAGCTGAGCGCCGTGCTCCTCTTCGAGCAACTGGCTGTAGCCGTCGATCCCCCGCAAAGGGGCCTTGAGATCGTGCGAGACGGTGTACGAGAAGGCCTCGAGTTCCTCGTTGAGGCCTCGCAGCTGGGCGGTGCGTTCGGTCACGCGTTGCTCCAGCGCGGCATTGCTCTGCTCCAGCGTGGCCTGGGCCAGCTTGAGCTGGGTGATGTCGAGCAGGGTGCCGCTGTAGGTGTGGTGCCCGGCAGCCGTGGGCTTGCTCTGCACGCTGCCCCGGAACCAGCGCAACGCACCCAGGTCGGGATGGCGGCGAAACTCGGCGGTGATCATCTCCTCGCTGCCGGGGACCGAGCGCATGAAACGATCGGCCTTCGCGCGATCGTCGGGATGGATGCAGTCGAGGTAGGCCGCCAGATCCGCCGGCGGTCCGAGCGCCGGGTCGCGACCGAAATTGCGGTACATCTGGCGCGACCACCAGACGCTCTGACTCTGGGTGTCGTACACCCAGCTGCCGAGTCCGGCCATGGACTCGGCCAGTTCCAGCAGGTCCCTCTGCTTGCCGATGGCCGCTTCGGCCTGCAGCCGCTCGGTGATGTCCTTGATGGTGGCGAACAGGTGCTTGAGCGTGCCGTCGGGATGCCGCACCGCGCGCACGTCGATCTCGGTGTGCACGAAGCTGCCGTCCTTGCGCACGAAGCGCTTGCGCATCGAGTAGTTGTCGGTGCGGTTGGCCAGCATCTGATCGCGCAAGGCCAGGTTCTGGTCCAGATCGGGCTGGGGCGTCATCTCGGCCCATGTCATGCGCGTGAGCTCTTCGCGCGAATAGCCCAGGATCACGCACAGCTGGCTGTTGACCTGCAACCACCGCGTGGAGCCGGGTGCCGAAATCGCCATGCCGATGAAGGGCAGTTCGTAGAACAGGCGCAGGAACTCGGCCTGCTCCTGCTGCGCGAGCTGGGCTTCTTTCTGCACCGTGATGTCGAGCAGGATCCCGCTGATGTCGGTGATGACGCCGTGCTCGTCACGGGTCAGTGTGGTACGGTCGTCAACCCAGACCCAGCCTCCGTCGGCGCAGCGCAGCCGGTATTCTTGGCGGTGTTCGTCTGGCCCGTCCTTGAAGTAGCGGGCGGCCTCGATCGTCACGCGTTCGATGTCTTCCGGGTGGATGAGCTGCGCGTAGGTCAATTCGCCGTGCAACAGTTCCCCGGGCTGGTAGCCCCACTGCGCCACCGACTGGCTGACATAGCTCATGGGCCAACCGGGCTCGTCGCGCCACTCGACCACCACCACGGGCGAACGGTCGACCAGATCGACCAGGTGCCGCAGCCGCGACTGCCCGCTCTGCAAGCGCTCGGCCATGCGGTCGGCTTCGCTGCCGATCATGGCCAGTTCGTCGTGCCCCTGCAGCCCGGCGCGGGCCTGCAACTCCCCTTCGCCCATGCGCTTGAGGGCCAGGGCCAGGCGCCGGGCCCGGCGAAACCACACCAGATGCACCACCAGCGCCAGCAGGATGGTCAGGCCCAGCAACAACAGGCCCTCGCGCAGGGCTTCCTGCTGCAAGCCGGCAAACCGCAAGGCCTGGGGCAGGCCCAGATCGACCACCGCGATCAGGCGCCGCCCCGTGGCGAACGGCACCACGCCCACCAATTGCCGCGTGGCCGCCAGGTGAACCAGGGTGATGGCCACATCCGATGGTCCGTTGAACACCACGCCACTGACGCCGGCGAGGTCGGGATTCCGCCGGAGCACGTCACCGAACGGTTGCCCGATGTCGGAGCGCACCAGCGAAGCCTGCACCAGGCCGTTGGGCTGCAGCAGCCAGGTGTGTTGCATGCCGCTGTACAACCCCATGCCACCCACCAGCCGACGCACCGCGATCTGGTTGTCCATGCCCGACTGAACGCTCAGGCGGCTCTGCTCGACACTCAGGCGCTCGCGCAGCCGCCGGGTCTCCTGATCCAGCACCTGCGCGCCCGCCTGGCGCGTCTGCACGACGTAGTTGATGGTGGAGGCCGTGAGCGCAAACAACACCAGCATCAAGGGCATGAGCCAGCGACCCGGCAGGGTCAGGCGGGAGGACAGCTTCATCACTGCGACGCCTGCCTGCTGGCCTGAAAGCGGCGCATGGGTGCCCCATCGATCAGCTCGTCCCAACGCGGTGGCTGACGCAGCAGTCCGACCTCGGTCAGTGTGCCCACCATGTCTTTCGCCTGCGCCGCCAGCGCTGGCGGGTTGCCCGAGAGTTCGCGCTCGGACGCCTCCCGGGAATAAAAAAGGAAACCGCCCAGCACCGCCAGGTAGTCCGACGGTGAAAGATCGGTGCCTTGGGCCAGCGACTCGGCCGCGCCGGGCGTGTCGAGCTGGAACACGTGCAGGCCGGCGTACCAGGCCCCCAGCAGTGCATCGACGTCGGCGGGGCGTTGCTCCAGCACGTCCTTGCGCACCACCAGCACGTCCAGGATTTCGCCGGGAATCTCGCTGCTGTCAAAGACGCGCCGGTAGCCGGCTTGCGCCATCGCACTGGCCAGAGGCTCGTAGGTCACGGCCGCGCCCACCCGGGCGTTCCGCAAGGCCCCGAGGTGCTCCGTCACCTCCAGGTTGACCACCTTCACGTCGGCCCGGCTCAGACCCGCCTTCTTCAACATGCGGTGCAGCAGCAAGGCCCCCACGGCCGAGTCTTCCACCGCGATGAACTCTCCCTTGAGTTGCGCCAGCGAGCCAATGCGCGGCGCGGCCACCACGGCATCGCCGCCGTTGGATGCATCGAGCATGGCCACGATGCGCACCTCCACGCCGCTGTCGGCGAGCCGCAAGACTTCGTCGAGCGTGAGCGTGGCGGCATCGAGCAGACCGTTGCGCAGGTAGCGCAGCGTCTCTGAACCGGATGGCAGCTCCACCACGCGCAGCCGGCGCGGGTCGGCCAGGCCACGGTCGCGCGCGAGCACCAGCGGGTCGTAACCCACCCAGGGATTCATGCCCACGGTGAGCGGCGGCAGAACCGGCTCTCCACACGCGGCCAGCGCCAGCACCACCACGGCAGCGGCGCAGCGCCACGCACGGCCTCGCCATCCGCCTCGCAGATCGCCTCTCCCCTGTTCGCCGGCCAACGGTGGGCTTGCGCCATGTGTCATAGGAACGAATTGTCAGTTCATCGGAAAACCACAGAATCGCGCGCAACATTCTGTTGCACCTACCCTACCCAGTGTAGGGCGCCGGGCTCGTGTTCGCGTCACGAAGGCGCAACATCCCTGGCCTGCGGCGCGCAAAAAGTCCTGTTCCACGCGGCTCCCGGCCCCCGCTCGGCATACTGAACCTTTGCCCCTGAACGAGAACTCACCCCGCATGATCGAAATGTCAGAGGTGTCCATGCACTACCAGCTGGGCTCGGCACGCATCGACGTGTTGCGCTCGGTGAACCTCTCGGTGGCTGCGGGCCAGCGCATCGCCATCACCGGGCCCTCGGGCTCGGGCAAGACCTCCCTGTTGCTGCTGCTCTCGGGGCTGGAGCGCCCGGCCGGTGGGCGCATCGCCATCGACGGCACCGAACTCGGCGGCATGGACGCCGACGCGCTGGCCGACCTGCGGCGCGACCGCATCGGCATCGTGTTCCAGTCGTTTCACCTGCTGCCCAGCCTGAGCGCGCTGGACAACGTGGCCCTGCCGCTGCAGATGGCCGGCCAACGCGACGCCCACAGCCGCGCCGCTGCCCTGCTGCAGCGCGTCGGCCTGGGCGCGCGGCAAGACCACTACCCCAGCCAGCTCTCGGGAGGCGAACAGCAGCGCGTGGCGATTGCGCGGGCGCTGGTGCACCGCCCGCGCCTGCTGCTGGCCGACGAGCCCACCGGCAACCTGGACGACCACACCGGGGAGGCCATCCGCGACCTGCTGTTCGAACTCAATCGGGAGGCCGGCACCACGCTGGTGCTGGTGACGCACGACCCCGACTTTGCCGCCCGCTGCGACCGCGTGCTGCGGCTGCACGACGGCCACCTGAGCGCCATCAAGACCACCGGACAGGCAGTCGATGCGGTTCCTGTTTAGCCTGGCCTGGCGAGACCTGCGCGCCAGTGGCCGGCACCTGTGGATCTTCTGCGCCTGCCTGGTGCTGGGCGTGGCCCTGGTCACGGCCGGCGGCGGGCTGTACCGCCAGGTGGCCGACGCGCTCAAGAGCGACGCGCGCCTGATGTTCGGCGGCGACCTCGAAGTGGAGCAGACCGGGGCGCTGGCGCCCGAGGTGCTGGCCTGGATGAACGAGCGCGGCGCGGTCTCGCGGCTGGTGGAGCTGCGCACCATGCTGCGAGCGCCCGACGGCCGGGCGCAACTGATCGAACTGCAAAGCGCCGACGAGCACTACCCGCTGTACGGCGCGGTGGAGCTCGCCCCGGCCGGGCCACTGGCCGCCACGCTGGCCGGCAACAACGGCGTGTGGGGCGCGGCGCTGGACGCCACGCTGGCCCAGCGCCTGGACCTCCAACCCGGCGACACCGTGGAGGTGGGCAACCTGAGCCTGGAGGTGCGCGCCCTGGTGGTGCGCCAGCCCGACCGCAGCCTGCGCGCCGACTGGGGCGGCGCCCCGGTGCTGGTGGCCGACGGTGCCCTCGCCGCCACCGGACTGGTGCAGCCGCTCAGCCGCGTGGAGTACCACTACCGCGTGCGCACCGCGCAGCCCGCCGAATGGCGCGACGCCTTCATCGCGGCGTTCCCGGATCTGGCGGCCGAAGTCACCACCTTCGACGAGCGCAGCGACCGCATGGCCGAGGTGCTGGGCCAGATCGGCTCGGGCTTGTTGCTCATCGGTTTCTCGGCCCTGTTCATTGGCGGGCTGGGAGTGTTCAACAGCGTGCAGGCCTACCTGCAGGGCAAGCTGGCCACGCTGGCCACGCTGCGCGCCGTGGGCCTGCGCGATGGCCACCTGGCCGCGCTGGTGCTGCTGCAGATCCTGATGCTGGCGCTGCTCTCCAGTCTGGGCGGCGTGGTGATCGGCAACGCACTCGCCCTGGGCGGCACGCTGGCCGCGGCGCAGCAGTTGCCGCTGGCGCCGCTGCTCATGGGGCTGTGGCTGCCTTCGCTGGTGGGGCTGTGCTTCGGCGTGCTCACCGCACTCACCTTCGCGCTGCCCGCGCTGGGCCGCGCGCTGTCGGTCTCGCCGGCCGCGCTGTTTCGCGGCATCGACGGCAACACGCTGAAAACGCCCAGGCGCGTGTGGTGGCTCACCGGCGGCGTGGCCGCGGTGGTGGGTGCGCTGGTGGTGGCCGGCGTGCCCGATGCGCGCTTTGGCCTGGCCTTCGTGGTGTCCACGGTGCTGCTGCTGGTCGTGCTCGAAGGCGTGACGAGCCTGCTGCGTGGCCTGGCGCGCCGCCAGCTCAACCGCCCGGGTGGACAGCTGCCGTTTGAACTGCGCCTGGCCATGGCCGGCCTGCAGCGCAGCGATTCACCACTGCGCGCCGCGCTGCTCTCGCTGGGTGCCGCGCTCACGCTGCTGGTGGCCTGCACGCTGGTGGTCACCTCGCTCCTGCGCGCGGTGAACGAAACCGTGCCCGAGAACGCGCCGGCCCTGGTGTTCTACGACGTGCAGACCGACCAGATCCCGCTGCTGCGGGACACGCTGAACACGCAGCCCAGCCTGCGCCAGCTCACCACCGCGCCGCTGGTGCTGGGCCGCCTCATCGAGGTGAATGGCGAAGCACTGCGCGACAGCGACGATGGCCAACGCGTGCGCGAAGCGCGCGACGAGCAGAAGTTCAGCAACCGCGCCGGCAACATCGACGACGTGGTGATCCGCGACGGTGCCTGGTGGCCAGCCCACCACACCGGCGCGCCCCTGGTGGCCATGGAAGACCGTGAGGCCGACCAGCTCGGCCTGAAAGTGGGCGATCGCCTCATCTTCGACATCCTGGGCGCACCGGTGCAGGCCGAGCTGGTCGCCATCTACAGCCAGCAGCGGCTGCAGGCGCGCCTGTGGCTGGAAGGCATCTTCAGCGACGGCGTGCTCGATCCCCACATTACCCGCCACGTGGGCGCCGCCTGGCTCAACCCCGACGAAGCCCTGCAGGCGCAAGACCAACTGGCCGCTGCCGCTCCCAACATCGCCACCGTGCGCACCGAAGCGCTGTTGCGAGAAACGCGCGCGCTCATGGGTCGCGCCAGCAGCGGCCTGGCGCTGGTGGCCGGCGTGTGCCTGGCGGCCAGCCTGCTGGTGCTCGCCAGCGTGGTGGCCAGCAGCCGCGCGCGCCAGGTGTTCGAGGCCACGGTGATGCACGCGGTGGGCGCGCGCCTCTCCAGCCTGCGGCGGGTGTTGTATTGGGAATACCTGCTGCTCGCGGTGGTGACCGCCGGCTTCGCCACGCTGGCCGGCAGCGCGCTGGCCACCGGACTGTTGCGCTGGCGCCTCGACCTTGACCCCATGGGCCTGTACTGGACCGGCGCACTCACCGCCATCGGCGTGAGCGCAGTGAGCCTGGGGCTGGGTGCGCAATACCTGATGGCGCAGATGCGGCTGAACCCGGCGATGTTGCTGCGCAGCGGCACCTGATCAGCGATCGGGCGCACTGCGTGCGCTGTCGTACAGACGGCCATCGGCGCGCTTCGGACACTGGAAGCTGTCACCACTCGGTCTCAACGCCCCCACCAAAACCATGCACCGCATCACCACCGCCGACCAGACATCGCTCTACCTCAAGGACTGGGGGGAAGGCAGCCCGGTCGTGCTCATCCACGGCTGGCCCCTGAGCGCCGACTCCTGGGACGACCTGGCCGTCTCGCTGGTCGAAGCGGGCCACCGCGTCATCGCCTACGACCGCCGAGGTTTCGGCCGCTCGTCGCAGCCCTGGAACGGGTACGACTACGACACCCTGGCCGACGATCTGTGGGAAGTGATGGAGCAGCTGGACGTGCAGGACGCCACGCTGGTGGGCTTCTCCATGGGCGGTGGCGAGGTGGCGCGCTACATGTCGCGCCACAGCGGCAAGAACGTGGCCCGGACCGCGCTGATCTCCTCGGTGCTGCCGTTTCGCCTGAAGACCGCCGACAACCCCACCGGCGCGGAAGCGTCGGCCTTCGACAAGACCGCCAAGGCCCTGGCCGACGACCGCGCGAAATTCTTCACCGGCTTCTTCCGCGACTTCTTCGGCCTGGGCTCACCCGACAGCCGCGTCAGCGACGAAACCCTGCGCTGGGCGCACAACATCGCCATGCAGGCCGGCCTGCGTCCCACCGTGGCCTGCATGCGCGCGTTCTCCAGCACCGATTTCCGCCCCGACCTGGCGGCGTTTGACGTGCCCACCCTGTTGATCCACGGCACCGACGACAAGACCGTGCCGATCGCGGCTTCCAGCCGCCTGGCGGCGCCCGCGATTGCCGGTGCGCAGCTGGTCGAATACGAAGGCGCGCCCCATGGCCTGTTTGTCACCCACAAGCAGCGCCTGGCCAAGGACCTGCTGGCTTTTCTGAAGGCCTGAGGGGGCCAGCCGGCATGGCCAAGCGCACGGCTGCGTCCAGCTGGGTGACGGTTTTCAACCGCAACCTCGCCACACTCACGCGCAACACGCGACGCGCACAGACGCGCACCGCAAAAGCCGTGGTGAAGCAGGTCGCGGCCCAGGCCAGGCAGCCACCGTCCACGCCCGGCGACTGGCTCGGCGGCATGGCCATCGGGCCGGGTGGCGCACGCCGCTATCGCCTCTACCGCCCACCCGAGCTGCAAGTCGGCGAGCGCCTGCCGCTGCTGGTGATGCTGCATGGCTGCGGTCAGGACGCCGCTGGCTTTGCGCTGAGCACACGCATGAATGCGCTCGCCCGGCGCGAGCGTTTTCTGGTGCTCTACCCGGAACAAGACCGCCTGGCCAGCGCGCAACGTTGCTGGAACTGGTTTGACACGCGCAGCGGGCGCGCCCATGGCGAGGTGGCCTTGATCCTCGCCGCCATCGATCAGGTCTGCCTGCTGCAACCGGTGGACCGCGCGCGCGTGGCGCTCGCCGGCCTGTCGGCCGGCGCGAGCATGGCCGCGCTGATCGCATCGAGGCACCCCGCGCGCTTCAAGGCGGTGGTGATGCACTCGGGCGTTGGGCCGGGCGCGGCCGACTCCACCGCCACCGCGCTGGCAGCCATGCGCGGGCACCGCCTGCCCGCACCGTGGTCGCCGGCGCCCAGCCAGGTGTTGCTGCCCCTGCCGCCGCTGCTGGTGATCCAGGGTGGGCGCGATGCCGTGGTGGCCGCGAGCAACGGGGCCGCCGCCGCCGGCGTGTGGGCCCTCGCCAGCGGTGCGGCGGCGGGCACCCGGCGCAGCCAGCAGCGTGGCCGGCGCCACCCCATGCACGTGACCGACTTCAAACACCGGGGCCGCACCGCCGCGACCTTGATCGACGTGGACCAGCTCGGCCACGCCTGGAGCGGCGGCGCGGCCAACCAGCCCTACAGCGACGCGCAGGGACCCGACGCCTCCCGGATGGTCTGGGCCTTTGTGTCGCGGCAGTTCGGTGTCGCCAGGAAGCCCGCTGCGTCCATCGCGCGCCCGGTATCGGCCCGACCCTACCCGTTCTTCACACACCCCTTCTTCTTCAACCCGTTCAAACTCCCTTCCGAGGCACTCGCATGAACAAGGATCACATACTGGGCACGATCAAGCTGGCACTCGGCTCGCTCGAGGAGCGTTGTGGCCAGGTCACCGGCAGCACACGCTGGCGCCTCTCGGGCGTGACGCGGCAGGTGGTCGGCCAGACGCAGCGCCTGGTGGGCAACGCCCGGGAAGCCATGAAGGGTGCGACACTCAAACGATGAACCGTCCTCCGATCTACCCCGAACCCCCGCCGATGAGCGCACCCACCACCGGCAACGCGGTCGGCGACAACGCCGCGCCCATCACCGCGCCCGTTGATCCGCTGTTCCTCGCGGCGCCACGTGTGTCCACCTTCCACGGCAAGCAGCCCCTGACCAACGCCAGCGGCTTCTTCTTCGAGCGCGACGACCGCCTGTTCCTCGTGACCAGCCGCCACGTGGTGATCGACGAAGACACGCAACATTTCCCCGACCGGCTGGAGATCGAGCTGCACCTGGATGCCGCCAACCTCACGCGTTCCACCGGCTTTTCGATGCTGCTCTACAGCGACGGTGAAGCCGTGTGGCACCAGGGCCGCGACAGCGGCGGTGAGATCGACGTGGCCGTGATCGAACTCGACCGCAGCGCGCTGCCCGACGCGTCGGTGATCCGCGCCTTCAGCCCGGCCCACCTGTCGACCAACTTCGACGAAGTGCACCCCGGCGAATCGCTGCTGGTGGTGGGCTTCCCGCTCGGCTTTCACGACGCCCTGCACCACCTGCCGGTGTTGCGCCACGCGGTCATTGCCTCGCCCTACGGCATCCGCTTCCAGGGCAACGGCTACTTTCTGACCGACGCCCGCACCCACCGCGGCACCAGCGGAGCCGCCGTGGTGATGCGCGACGCCTCCCCCGAAGCCCGGACCGCCGCCCTGCCCTGGAAGCTGCTGGGCGTGCATTCGTCCCGCATGGACATGGGCGACCGGGATCTGGTGCTGGACGAGTCGCTGGGCCTGAACTGCGCCTGGTATGCGGACATCCTGCTCACGCTGACGGCGCCTCGGGAGCGCGATGCGGGGGAGTGAATCCGCGTGTTGGTGTTCGATTCAGATGCCCCGCCTTGCAAGGCCTGCCCGCGGTGCATGTCAAGGCTCAGAGCTGGACGCAGGCCACTCCAATGCCATCGAACCGCGCCCGCACGGTGTCACCCGCTTGAGCCAGCGGAAGACCACACCACGAACCCGTGGTGACCACCGAACCTGCGGGCAGCACCGCCCCTTGGCGAGTGGCGTGGCGCAACCACTGGGGCAACACCCATGTCGGGTCTCCCAGCGGGTGAGTGCCACTGAACACATGCATCTGTGCGCCGATGTGGAGCTCGCAACGCTGTGTTGCCCAGTCCACCGCGCGCATCGGCTGCCACTCGCCCAGCACGAGGGCGCCATGTGATTGCAGGTCTGCCAGCCTGTGCCACGCGGGCGCATCCTGCGCCTGCTCCCATCGGGAATCGACGATCTCGATGGACACGGCCATGGCGTCGATCAGCAAAACCGCTGCTTGCTGCGTCAGGCTTTCCGCCAGAGACCTGTCCACGGGTTGGCCCAGACGCAGTGCAATTTCTGCCTCGACGCCACGCCATCGCAACGGCCAGGCCACCGCGTCGGCGGGTGATGGCCAGATCCCGGCGGGTGGGAGAGGCGCGTGGGTCAAGGTGTCTTCACGCCGGGCGCCACCGGCCTTCCAGTGGCGCGGCGGCGCCTGGCCAAACCAACCCATGGCCAACGCCACCAGGCCTTGAACCCGATAGGCCTGTGCGGCATCGATGATGCACAGGCTGTCGGCATTGACGGCCCCACCCGTGCGTCTGGCCTGCACCAGGGCATGGGCAATGTCGGCGTCGGTGGAAGGTGAGCTCATGCGCGAGTCGCCCGTTCAACGGGCTGTGCCGAGGTGCGCCAGCCAGTGCCGCGCGATGTCCTCGCGCGTCGCGACCCAGATGGCATCGCCGTGTTGTGCCACGTGACGCAAGACCGCGTCCAGACCGCCAATGCGCGCAGGCCGGCCGATGATGCGGGTGTGCAGGCCCACGGTCAGCATGCGGGGGGACTGCGTGCTTTCGGCCAACAGGGTGTCCAGTGCGGCAATCACATAGTCGGCAAAGTCGCGGCCGTGCACAAAACTCGCACGATCGAAGAATCGCATGTCGTTGGTGTCGAAGGCGTAAGGCAGCACCACATGCGGTCGGCCGTCTTCGCGCGGCAGGGTGTAGGGCAGGTCGTCGCCATAGTCGTCGCTGTCGTACAGGAAATCCATCGCCTGCAGCAGGCGGCGGGTGTTCACCGAACGCGAGGATTTGCAGTGCCAGCCCGCCGGTGCACGCCCCCAGAGGCGCCGGATCACGTCCACCGTTCGCTGGATTTGTTCGCGCTCCGTGGCTTCGTCCATCAACGCGGGCGATTCCCAGCGCCAGCCGTGGCCGCAGAGTTCGTGGCCGCCCTTCAGGGCGTCGGTTGCGACCCAGGGTGTGTGGTCGAGCGCGCGCCCGCAGACATTCAGCGTGAGTGGCCAGCCGCGCTGGGCAAACCGCTGCATGACCCGGTCGTAGCCGCAGCGGGCGCCGTACTCAAAGTGGGTTTCCATGCAGAAGTCGCGCGCACCCCGAATTTCGTTGACCACTTCATGCACCGCCTCGTTGTGGTCGTCACCTGCGCCCAGAGAGAATTCGGCACCTTCCTCGATATTGAGCACGAAAGACAGGGCCAGGCCGCGCCCTTGTGGCCAACACCAGTTGGTCGGCAACGGGCTGCGGGGCGCAAAACGGCGTGCGGGGTTCAAGGTGTCCATGGTGGGGTCACAGTGGCGGTCGGCGTTGGTTCCAGGGGCACAGGCGTTCGAAGGCTTCAGCGACGTTCAGCACCTCGTCATCAGCGCCATACGGCCCGATCAGCTGCAGGCCGATGGGCAATCCGCTGACGGATGGTGCGGTCGGCACGGAAACCGCAGGCAGTCCGGCGGCATTGACCCAGCCAGTGAACACAGCATGGCCCCGCGGACCCACGTCCTGACCCGCAATGACGGACGGGAACGGCTCTTGCGCCGGCCACGGCAACGCCGCGGCGCTCGGCATGGCGATCAGATCGAAGGTTTCAAACAGGTGTGCACAGTCGCGCCGAAGTTGCTCCACCGCTTCCAGCAACTGCCACAGCGCTGCAGCGCCGACGGCCTCACCTTGCGCTGCCATGGCCCGGTATTTGGGTGATGCGCGTTCGCGCCAGGACGGGGTTGCCTTGAACATCGCCGCCAGCCCGATCTGTCCCACCGTGGGCCACTGCCTCGACAGCGCTTCGATGGGCAGTGGCAGTTCGCCCGTCTCCACCTCGCAACCAAGATCGCGCAACCGGTTCGCGGCCACGGCGCAGGCGGCCAGAATGGCGGGGTCCACCGGCGCCTGCGACAGCGTGGGCACGTACAACACCCGTGCCGGGCGCGTGGGGTGTTGGTGGGGGCGCCGGGCGGCATGGCAGGCCAACGATGCGCGGTCGGCGGAGCGTGGCCCGCGCAACACCTCGAACATCAGCCGCGCGTCGGCCACGCGGCGCGCCATCGGTCCCACCACTTCAAAGTCCAGCAGGAGCGAGGGCAGTCCATCGCCGCGTGCGATGGCGCCGATCGAAGGCTTGAATCCCACCAGACCGCAGTGCGACGCCGGGCGCCGTATCGAACCGCCGCCATCCGTACCCAGGGCCAAGGGTGTGCAGCCCGCAGCCACACTGGCCACAGCGCCACCGCTGGAGCCGCCCGGCGTCAGCGTCAGGTCCCAGGGGTTGCGGGTCACGCCAAACAGCGGGTTGTCGGTGTAGCCCTCCAGGGTGAACTCCGGCACATTGGTTTTTCCCACGATGAGTGCACCCGCGGCCCGCGCACGTGCCACCGGCAGTTCATCGCGGGCCACGGGAGGATGCGCACGCAGGCTGGGGCAACCCCAGGTGGTGGGCATGTCGGCGGTGCACAGGTTGTCCTTGATGGACAGCGGAAGCCCATCCAGCGCCGACAGCGGCAGGCCAGCGCGAAAACGCTCGGTGCTGGCCTGTGCATCATCGAGCACGGCCTCCCGCAGCGCCACGAAGGCGTTGATCTGCGGGTTGACCTGCTGAATGCGGGCCAGGCAACTGAGCACCGCTTCGACCGGGGTGACGTTGCCTGCGCGATATGCCCCGGCCAGGGCGGTGGCGGACCACTGCCACAGCGGGTTGCTGTCGCCCGCTTCGCTCACATCTGCCCCGGCAACCAGGTCACGATGGCGGGAAAAAGGATCAGCAGCAGCGAGAAGCCCAGCAGGATGAACACATAAGGCAAGGCACCCACAACGGCGTCGCGTATCGATCCACCATCCGGACGGATGCCCTGCACCACAAACAGGTTCATGCCCACCGGCGGCGTGATCAGACCGAGTTCGCACATCAGCACGATGAACACGCCGAACCACACCGGATCGACGCCCAGCGCCACCACCATGGGAAAGGTGATCGGGATGGTGGCCACCATCATCGAGAGCACGTCCATGAACATGCCCAGCAGCAGGTAGAACAGGATCAGCACCAGGAGCATCTGCGTGGCCGACAAGCCGAACGAGGTCACCCATCGCGTCATCGTCTCGGCCACGCCGGTCAGGCTCACCGCCAGGTTCAAGATGAAGGCGGCGGTGATGATCAGCAGAATCATGCCGCTGGTCTTGGCCGTCTGAATGAAGCAGTTCTGCAACAGTGCCCAGTTGAGCTTGCGGCTGTGCCAGGCAAAGCCCAAAGACGCCACCACACCGAGCGCGGCCGATTCGGTGGTCGTGGCCACGCCGCTGTAGAGGCTCCCCATCACGATCAGGAACACCACACCGGGCGGCACTAGGTCCTTGAGCAGGCGCAGGCGCTCGGGCAGGGGCACCTTGTCCTCACGGATGGTGCTTTTGGTGAGCAGCGCGTGCACCAGGATGAATGCCATGAAGGCTGCCGACAGCAGCAGGCCAGGAACGATGCCTGCGATGAAGAGCTTGCCGATCGATGTGTCGGTCAGCGAGCCGTAGACGATCATGTTGACCGAGGGTGGAATCAGGATGCCCAGCGTTCCGCCCGCGGCAATCGAACCCAACGACATGTGCATGGGGTAGCCACGCTTGTGCAGCGACGGAAGTGCCACGGTGCCGACCGTGGCGGCCGTGGCCACAGACGAGCCGGAGGTGGCGGCAAACAAGGCACTGCAGCCGACGTTGGTGTGCAGCAGCCCCCCTGGAAGTCGCCCCAACCATGCGGCCAGTGCACCGAACATGCGGTCGGCGATGCCCGATCGCAGCAGCAGCTCGCCCATCAACACAAACAGCGGAATGGACGTCAGCAGGTTGTCGTTGTGCACACCCCAGATCACGGGCGCGATGGAGTCTATGAAGGGCACCCCATAGGCCATCATGCCGCCGATGATGCCGACCACCGCCATGGAGGTGGCAATGGGCAACCCCAGCAACATCATGCCCAGCATGGCGAAGAAGCCGATGGCGATGTAGTTCAAGCTCATGCGACACCTGCATGCGATTCGGACCGGGGGATCGCTGGAGCAGCGGTGGCGGGATGCAATCCCGAACGCTCCTGCAGGTCGTCGAGCTCTTCCTTCAGCTCTTCGCGGGTCGAGCGCGGGTGCAGCATCGCGTTGAGCGCGTCGCTGCGCCCCGTCATCAGCTGCCAGGTGGCCACCAGCGCGATGCCGACAGCCAGTGCCCCGAACAGGATCAGCCCCACCAGCCAGGCCGTCTGGGGATAGACCAGCGGCGTGGCCCAGGGTGTCTGCGCCACGCTCTGGTAGGAGCGCGAGTCCTGAATCGCAAACCACCCCAGGTAGGCCATCAGCGCGGCAAATCCAGCGAGTGACAGTGCAGAGAGCCAGTTCAGCACCACCTGCGCTGGTTTGGGCAACCGCTCATGAAGAACATCGACCCGGATGTGGGCACGACCCAGCAGGGCCAGGCTGAAGGCAATGGTGGCGCCAACCGCCAGCGCATAGCCACCGAGCTCGTCGGCACCTTGCAGCGATACGTTGAACAGTTTGCGCAGGGTGGTCTCGACCGCCACCACCAGCGACAAGGCCACAAAAATGAGACCAAACACGGTGCCGAGCCAGCGTTCCAGCTTGTCTTTCATGAGCGTCTTCCTTGAATGGGGAGCCGGGCCGGACAGCGCACGCCACGGGCGCCGCTCCGCTGGCGTGGCAGCGTCACTTGATACCCAGAACCTTGCCCACGGTGGCCTTCCAGGCGGCTGAGCAGCCGGGGTTGGATTTGTCACAGATCTCGGCCCAGGTCGGCACCGAAATGGACGCCACCGCGTCGCGCAGGGTGTTCAGGTCGGCTTGCACCACCGGCACATCCACCAGGTTGAATTTTTTCCCGGTGGTGCATGGCTCCTTGCCTGCGTTGCAGTTCATTGCGTCCTTGGTCAACTCCTGCGAGTAAACCCAGATGTCATCAGTCAGGGCCGTGAATGCCGCCTGCATCCTGGCTTGCTGATCAGCGTTCAGGCGGTTCCACGCCTTGAGCGTGATGGCATAGCCGTTGACCGCCATCTGAAAGCCGATCGGGTATTGGTGGGTGGTCACCTCGGGCCAGCCGGAGCTGTTGGCCGAGCTTGGACCGGTGATGGCACAGTCGACCACGCCCAGTGACAGCGACTGATGCACTTCGGTGAAAGACAAGGGCACCGGAACGCCTCCCACGGTCTCGATGAACTTGGCCAGGTTCTGGTCGTACACGCGCACTTTCAGACCCTTGAGGTCGGCCAGCTTGCTGATGGGTTTCTTGCAAAACAGAATCTGCGGACCGAAGGGCCAGGCACCCAGCAGCTTCACCTGGAACTGCTTCTGCAGCCGCTGGTCCAGCGTATCCCGGTAGGCTTCGTAGACCTTTCGGGCGGTCTCGTAGTTGGGTGCCGCGCCCACCAGGTCCAGTCCCAGCAGCGTGGGTTCGTCGCGCGAGTTCTGCGACACGCGCAGCGACACGATGTCGAACAGGCCGGCCTTCATCACACGCAGTTGTTCGGTGTCCTTGATCCCCAGTTGGTCGATGGCCTTGTAGTCGGCATCAATGGCCAGGCCGGTGCGTTTGGCGAACTCGTCAAAGAAGGGCTTCTCCTTGTTCTTTTGAATCATGCCGGTGGCGGCGGGCTGACCGATCACCTTGAAGGTGATGCGGTCCTGGGCCTGGGCAGCGGAGCCCAGCAGCAAGGCGGCGGCCGAGGCCAGCGGCAGCAGGCAGCGTGTGAAGGTGCGGGTCAGTGTCATGGTGAGACTCCTTGGTTGGTGGATGAAAACGGGATGTCGCTCAGCGACGTGACCAGAGGCTGGGCGCTTTTCTCGCGAGAAACTGGCCTCGGCCGGAACGCGGTTGAAACTGGCCATCCCAGACCACCTCCCCGCGTGCCAGGGTGAGAGCGGGCCAGGCGCGCAAGCGTCGGCCTTCGTAAGGCGTGTAGTCGACCGCGTGGTGCAGTTCGCTGTTGCGGATCACCCGTTCGCCTTCATCCCAGACGACCAGATCGGCGTCGGCTCCGATCGATATGGACCCCTTGCGCGGATGCAGACCGTAGGCCTTGGCCGGGTTGGTGGCAGTCAGTTCGACGAACTTTTCCAGCGTGATGCGGCCACCCAGAACGCCCTCGGAGTACAGCAACGCCATGCGTGTCTCCAGGCCGGGAATGCCGTTGGGAATGTGGCGAAAAGACACCTCTTCGCCAGCGGGACGCTTGCCCTCGGTGCCGTCGTAATTGAACGGCGCGTGGTCAGAAGAGAACACGGTGAAGAGGCCGTCACGCAGACCATTCCAGATCACTTCCTGGTTGGATTGATCTCGCGGCGGCGGGCTGCAGACACAGCGCGCGCCCTGGTAGCTGTCGTCCAGGCCCAGGTCTTCGGCGGTCAGAAACAGGTACTGCGGGCAGGTCTCGGCGTAGATCTGCAGGCCGTGGGCGCGCGCCCAGCGGATCTGCTCCACCGCTTCCTTGCCCGACACGTGCACGATGAGGATGGGCACGTCCACCAGCTCGGCCAGCGATATCGCGCGGTGCGTGGCTTCACGCTCCACCAGCATGGGACGGGCCAGCGCGTGAAAGCGTGGAGCGACGCGGCCGGCCGCCTCCAGCCGGCGCGACAGCCACTCGATGCAGTCTGCGTTCTCGGCGTGAATCATGGCCATGGCACCGTGCTCACGGGCCACGGACAGCACATCCAGAATCTGACCGTCGTCGAGCTTGAGGTCGTCGTAGGTCATGTAGATCTTGAAGGAGGAGTAGCCTTCGGCGATCAGCGCTGGCAGCTCGTGCTGCAGCACATGGGGTGTGGGATCGCTCACGATCAGGTGGAAGGCGTAGTCCACGTGGGCCTTGCCCTGGGCGCGCCGGTGGTAGTCGTCCACGGCTTCGCGCAGCGACTGCCCCTTGTGTTGGGCCGCGAACGGGATGACCGTGGTGGTACCCCCACAGGCTGCTGATCGCGTGCCCGTGTCGAAGTCGTCGGCCATGCGCACCGGCGCTGGCATCGGTTGATCAAGGTGGCAATGGGCGTCCACACCGCCTGGAGTCACCACGCGACCGCGCGCATCAACTTCGCGCACACCCGAAGGAAGCGATGCACCAATCTGGACAACACGTCCCTGGTGCACGCCGATGTCACCGTCATAGCAGTCGCTGGCGGTCGCGATGCGCGCGTTGCGCACAACAAGGTCGAGGGGTGGAGTCGTGGTCATGGGGTGTGGATGGCTCAGTGGGCTCAACCGCACAAGTTGTCGACTTCAATGTCTACAAAATGGTGCGCAGCTGTTTCCATTTCTCATACCTTGCAAGCGTCATGCCAGACAAAATCGGGCATGCCATGTGCTTTCTCATAGGAAGTTGCTTCCCGATGGGCGTCAACAATGTTGTTGACATTTATCCGGCGGCGGGCCTGGATTCGGCCCACAACAACCGCAAGCCAAGGAAAGACACCATGAACCATCCCGTGCGTCTGGGCGTGCTCACGCCCTCCTCCAACACCGCGCTGGAGCCGCTGACCAGCGCCATCGTGGCCTCCCTGCCCGATGTCACCGCGCATTTCTCCCGCTTCAAGGTGACCGAAATCTCGCTCAGTGCACAGGCCCTGGGCCAGTTCGACGACAGCAAGATCCTGGCGGCGGCGGATCTGCTGGCCGATGCGAAAGTGGACGTGATCGGATGGAGCGGAACGGCCGCTGGCTGGATGGGTTTCGAGCAGGACCTTCGGCTGGTCGAGCGCATTCGCGAGCGCACCGGCATCGTGGCCACCACCGCCGTCCTGGCACTCAATGAACTGCTGGCCCTGCAAAACATCCGCCGCCTGGCGTTGGTGACCCCCTACACCAACGATGTGCAGCAACGCATCGTGGCCAACTACGCCGCACAGGGAGTGGAAGTGGTGGCCGAGCGCCATCTGGACATTTCCGTCAACCACGCGTTCGGGTTGGTGCCCGAAGCGCACATTGACAGCTTGCTGGACGAGGTGCGCTCGGCCCGGCCACAGGCCGTGGTCACGTATTGCACCAACCTGCACGCCGCGCGCCTGGCGCCTGGTTTCGAAGCCCGCAGTGGCATCACCCTGCTGGACACCGTGAGCACCACCGTGTGGGGCATGCTGCGTGCGGCAGCGCTGTCGCCCGCCCATGTGACCGGCTGGGGTCGCCTGTATGGCTGGTGAGCCCTGTTGCACGCACCGGCATGTCGACATGGGCGTCGATAGAATGGCCGGCAGCATCGGTGTGATGCGCCACGTCAGCATTTTGTCCATGCCACGCAAAGCCCGCTCTGAGCCCACCAGCCTCCTGGCCCGAGAGAACGCCAACGACGAAATCTACGAACGCATCTACGTCGCCATCCTGGAGCACCGGCTGCACCCGGGCACCAAGTTGGGCGAAGACCGGCTGGCCAGGATTTTTGACGTCAGTCGAGCCCGCGTTCGCGAGGTGCTCAGTCGACTGGCGCACGAGCAAATCGTCGACCTGTATCCGCAACGTGGCGCCTTTGTGGCCAAGCCAACGCCACAGCAAGCCATGGACGTGTTCGAAGCCAGACGGCTGATCGAGCCGGCCATCCTCAAGCGCCTTGTTGCCCACCTGACGACCGACAAGGTGGCCCGATTGCGTCAGCATCAGGAACTGGAAATGGATGCCCGCCGCCGCGACGATCGCCGAGCGGTGGTGCGGCTGTCTGGCGAGTTCCATGTGCTGCTGGCCGAGCTGGCCGGAAACACGGCGCTGCTGCGCAGCCTGCGCGAGCTCTCGACGCTGACGTGTCTCATCATCTTTCTCTACGACGCACCCACGGCGATGAGTTGCCGCGCAGACGAACACGCCGAGATCATCGAGGCCATCGCCAAGCGCGACACCGCACGCGCCGAAACACTGATGCTGGACCACCTGGACCACATCGAGCGCAGCCTGTCGCTGGACAGTGGCGCGGTCGAGGTGGACCTCGAAGCCGTCTTCAAGGATTGACGCGATGGCGCCCGACACAGACGGCGTCCCGACCGGGCGACGCCTGCTCCTGGTCAATCCCAATACCTCTGTGCACATCACCGAGCGACTGGTCCGCTCCGCACGCATCCACCTGCCGGCTGGCGCAACGCTGACGGCACTGACCGCCACCGACGGACCCGCCGCCGTGCGTTCGCCAGCCGAGCTGGCCGCGGCGGGCGAGCGTGTGCTGGCCATGGCCCAAGCGCACCAGGCGGATCACGACGCTGCAATCGTGGGTATCTCACTGGACTGCGGATTGGCGGCCACCCGAGCTGCCTGGACCCCCCGCCCGGTGGTGGGCATGACCGAGGCAGCCTGCCACATGGCCTGCTTGACAGGTCAGCCCTTCGCCCTGCTGACATTGGGCTCGACCATGGGCAACAGCTATCGCGAACATGTCGCTTCGCTGGGCCTGTCGCAGCGTCTGTTGGGGGTGGCCGCACCCGATGCACCAGAGGCATTCAATGCAGCGGCGCACGAGGTGCTGCCCTCGGTACTGGACGCCCTCGCCGTTGCAACGCATCCGATGAGAGAAGGCGGTGCCTGCAGCGTCGTACTGGCCGGAGCGGTGTTGTGTGGTTACGCACCGGCACTGTCGCAACGCCTGAATCTTCCGGTCTTTGATGGGGTGGCTTGTGCCGTCCAACTGATTCGCGAGCATTGGGGCCTGTCTTCCTAGACGGCCTCCCTAGAATCGATTCATGACCCTCCCCATCCGCCCCGCCGTTCTCAACAGCCCGGACTATCCCTTCATCCCCGTCAACGCCCCGATCAAGCTCGACCAGAACGAGTCGTTCGCCGACTTTCCCGACGAGCTGAAGGCCATCGCACTGGAGCGGCTGCGCCATGCGCCGTGGCACCGCTACACCGATCTCAACGCCGAGGCCTTGAGCGAGGCCATCGCCGCGCACGATGCCTGGCCGGCCGCTGGCACGGTGGTCACCACCGGCAGCAATGTGTTGATCGCCTTGCTGATCCAGCTCTGCGCGCTGGGTGGGCGGGTGGTCACGGTCACACCCAACTTCGCGCTGTATGCGCTCGATGCCAAGCTGCTCGGCGCCGCACTGACCGAGGTGCCCTTGCGTGCCGACACGTCGCTGGACATGGACGCGGTGATCGAGGCTCTGGGCCCGTCCACGGGCGATGGCCCCACTGGTGTCATCTACATCCCGCGCCCGCATGCGCCCACCGGATCGCTCTGCGCGCTGCACGAGCTGGAGCGCCTGGCGCAAGCCTGCCCGGGCTGGTTGCTGGTGGTGGACGAGGCCTACCACCAGTTCGCGCCCGACGACGCACGCGACCTCGCGCGGCGACACGCACACGTGGTGCTGCTGCGCACTTTCTCCAAAGCCTGGGGGCTCGCGGGTGTGCGGCTGGGCTACGCGCTGGCCTCAGACGCGGTGGCGCGGCAGTTGCGCAAGCTGGTGCCGCCGTTTGGTGTGTCGCTGATGCAGACGGTGTGCGCACAGGTCGCGCTGGAGCATCCGGGCTATGTGCGGGAGCGTGTGGCCATCACGCTGCGTGAGCGCGATCGCCTGGCCAATGCGCTGCGGACGCACCCCACCTGGCAGGTGCTGCCATCGCACGCCAACTTCCTGCTGATCCGCACACCCGATGCGGCTGCCGCGCACGCGGACCTGCTCGCGCAAGGTGTGCTCGTGCGCCGACAGGACAGCCTGCATGGGCTGCGAGGCTGCATCCGCGTGACGGTAGGCACCGTGGCAGAGAACAGCGCGTTCCTGCGCGCCGCAGGTGTCAGCGTTTAGCGCACCACAGGCGCACCGGGCATGGGTTGCATCGGCTGCATCGGCTGCGGGGGAGCCATGGGCTGCATCGGTGGCATCGGTTCCGGCGGTGGCATGGGCTGTGCGGGTGGCATGGGTTGCATCGGTGGAATTGCCGGCACCGGTGTGACCAGCTCCCGGATCACGCCACCACCCTCCACCGATCCACTCACGGTGCCTTCGCCGCGCACCATGCGCTCGCAGAGGGCCTTGTTTTCGGGCGGCAGATTGGTGCAGCGCTTCAGGGCGTTCTGCATGCGCGACTCCGGGGTTTCACTGGTCATTGGCCTGCGGTTCTTGTTCTGGGCGCGAACCGCGGCCGCTTCGCGCAGACAACTGGTGCGCTCGTGCTGCGAGTCGCTGCGCAGGCAGGCCGCGCGGTCTTGCTCGTAGGTGGACTGGGCCCAGGCGCCCGCAGTGGACAAGGCACAGGCCGCGACCAGCGCGGTGCGGGCCAGAATGGGTGACGGTTGTTTCATGGTGTTCCTCGTTTGCGCTGTACGACATGCGCGCTTCCATGCAGACACGCTACCCGGCGCTGCGTGTAAGGTCTGTGCTCCAGCGCACCCATGACACCCGGAGACACCGATGAGCCTTGTCCATTTGTTGCAGCGCCACGCGCGCCAGACCCCCGAGCGCCCCGCCATCCTCCACGGCACCGAAGCCTGGGCCACCCACGGCCAGTGGGCGCAACGCAGCGCGGGGCTGGCGCAGCGCATGGTGGCCGCCGGCCTGGTGCCGGGCGACCGCGTGGTGCTCTTCATGCGCAACCATCCGCGCTACCTGGAGATCCTCTGGGCCGCCTGGTGGGCCGGGCTGGTGGTGGTGCCGGTGAATGCCAAGCTGCACCCACGCGAAGCCGAGTGGATCGTGGCCAACTCCGGCGCGCGCTGGGGCTTCGTCACGCACGATGTGGCCCCCGAACCGCTGGCCGGGCTGGAGCAGCAGATCGATGTGGAGTCCGCCGCGTGCGACGACCTGCTCGCACCCGTGAGCGACGCGTGGGCGGTGCCGGTGATCGAGCGCGATGTGCAGGACGTGGCCTGGCTTTTCTATACCAGTGGCACCACCGGCCGTCCCAAGGGCGTGATGCTCACGCACCGCAACCTCTTGACCATGGGGCTCACCTATTTCGTCGATGTGGACCCGGTGACGGCGGATGACGTCATCGCCTATGCCGCGCCCATGTCGCACGGCGCGGGCATCTACGCCATACCGCACCTCATGGCCGGCGCGCGCCACATGGTGCCCGCGTCGGGGGGTGTGGACCCGGCCGAGCTGTACGCATTGGGTGAGGCCCTCGGACCGCTCTCCACCTTCGCCGCACCCACCATCGTCAAGCGCCTGGTGGACCACGCCGAGCAGCACGGCCTGTCCGCGGACGATTCGGCACGCGCCTTCAAGACCATCGTGTACGGCGGCGCCCCCATGTACGCGGCCGACATCGCTCGCGCCTTGCACGTGATGGGTCCGCGCTTCGTGCAGATCTATGGCCAGGGCGAGACCCCGATGGTGGGCACCGCGCTCTCGCGCCAGCACCTGGCCGACACCACGCACCCGCGCTGGGCCGAGCGCATGGCCTCGGTGGGCGTGGCGCAGACGCCGGTGCAGGTGCGCGTGGCCGATGCGGATGGCCGCAGCCTGCCCACGGGCGAGGTGGGCGAGGTGCTCGTCAAGGGCGACAGCGTGATGGCCGGCTACTGGCTCAACCCCGAGGCCTCCACCGCGGCGGTGCGCGACGGCTGGCTCTTCACCGGCGATGTGGGCTGTCTGGACGCCGATGGCTTCCTCACCCTCAAGGACCGCAGCAAGGACCTGATCATCAGCGGCGGCTCCAACATCTATCCACGTGAGGTCGAAGAGGTGCTGCTCACCGCGCCGGGCGTGGCCGAGGTGGCGGTGGTGGGCGCACCGGACGCCGAGTGGGGTGAGGTGGTGGTGGCCTTCGTGGTGGCTCAATCCCGCGCGAGCGTGAACACCGAGCAGCTGGATGCGCACTGCCTGGCGCACATGGCGCGCTTCAAGCGACCCAAGCGTTATGTGCTGCTGAACGAGCTGCCCAAGAACAACTACGGCAAGGTGCTCAAGACGGCGTTGCGCACCCGGTTGTGAGCGCTGAAGTGGGTGGCGCGTGTTGCCTGCGGTCACGCATTTTTCTGTTTGTGATTCGCTGGCACAGCTTAACCATTCCGTTACCTGTCAACGAGGGAACCGAAGCGTGCTTTGGGCATCTACTCACGGCATGTTCAAAAAATTCTGGTACCACCGCTCCTTCAACGCCGCCCTGCTCGAACTGGGCATCGCCACCTCCGAACTGAACCCGGCTTTTCGCGAAGAGGTGCTGTCGACGGCGCTGCGCGAGAACCTCACGCCCAAGGAGGCCGCCCTCCTGGTGCTGTCCGCGGTGTATCCCCGCCTGAGTCTGGTGGACCGGCTCAGCAGCATCCACGTGGTGCGCAAGTGGCGCAGCAGTCCGCAGGTCAGCGAGGCGAACTACCAGCGAACACAAAGCGGAGGCCTGGCCTTCGCACAAGCCCCCGCGTTCCGCGAAAGGTAGCGGGCGCCGTGAAGTGAGGCCCGCCCGGTGTGTATGGCGTCGCACAGACGCCGTGGGCGGCGGCTCGACATGATGCAATGCCCGGGCTGGTGCGCTGCAATCTCTGTGGCGCCAGCACGACCCTCTTTCAAGAAGAACCGCCATGAACCTTCACCTGAGCATCGGCCCCCTGGTGGCCCTCATCGCCGGCATCCTGATCCTCATCATGCCGCGCATGCTGAACTACATCGTTGC
Source organism: Hydrogenophaga sp. (assembly GCF_036675665.1). Lineage (GTDB taxonomy): Bacteria > Pseudomonadota > Gammaproteobacteria > Burkholderiales > Burkholderiaceae_C > Hydrogenophaga. The sequence goes on from NZ_JAKFEO010000005.1 coordinate 28,724, forward strand.
CTTCTACCTGATCATCGTGGGCCTGGTCGGCCTGTTCGGTCGCAACCTCGGTTTGTGAGGCGCGCGGCCTGAGCCGCAGCGTCTGACCACCCAAGCCCGCCGCACCCGAAGTGCGGCGGGCTTTTTCACGCCTGCGGGGTTGGCATCAAGCTTGCAAGCCATCTTGAATACAAGACGGAATGCTCACGCATGGTGCGGGTCGCTTCCATCCTGGTGCGTCATCCCTTGTTCAACCCGTTGGAGTCCTCCATGAAGCAATCCCCCATCACCACGCCCACTTCTTCCAGTCGCCGCACCGTGTTGCAGCTCGGTGTTGCGGGTGCCGCCATCGGCGTGCTGGGCGCACCGCGCATCCTGCGCGCGCAGGCCGCCACCAAGGTGCGCCTGGGTTACTGGCCCATCGCCGCCGGCCTGCCGTTCTATTCGGCCATCGAGCTGGGCTATTTCAAGGAAGCCGGCCTGGACGTGGAGCCGCTCAAGTTCGCCGGCGCCCAGCAGGTGATGGAGGCGGTGCTCTCGGGCCGCTCCGACGGCACGGCCAACGGCACGGGTTCGGCCAACATCGCCATCGGCGAACTGGCGCAGCCCGGCACCTTCAAGATCTTCTGCTCCAACCCCAGCAACGTGAAGAACGTGCTCGACGAAGTCATCGTGCCGGTGGCCAGCCCCGCCAAGGCAATGGCCGATCTCAAGGGCAAGCGCGTGGCTTCGGGCCCCGGCATCCAGAACGTGACCCTCGCCAAGACCATCCTGGAGCGCGGTGGTGCCACCGGTGCCACCGTGGTCGAGCTGCCGATCGGCCAGCACGTGGCCGCGCTCGCCGCGGGCCAGATCGACGGCGCCTACACGCTGGAGCCCACGGGCACCATCGGCCGCCTGAACGGCACCAGCCGCGTGCTGGAGGCGGGTGTCATTGCACGCTACGTGCTGGGCGACAACATGGCGCCGTGGTTCGGCGGCTCGGCGTCGCTCTCGTCCGAGTTCATCAAGAAGAACCCCGAGGCGGCGAAGAAGTTTGTCGCGGCGTACGCCAAGGGCGTGGCCTACGTGCGCAGCAAGCCGGTGGAGGCGCGCAAGTACCTCACGGGCTACACCCCCATCGAAGGCGCGCTCGCCGGCGAGGTGCCCCTGGCCGCCTACACCATGTACAACGAGTTCACGCCCGCCGACATCGGCCACTTCCAGAAGTTCTTCGACCTGTTCTCCGAGAAGGGCATCTTCAGCTCGCGCCTCATGGTCGACACCATGATCTACAAGGCTTGAACGCGATGGAAGCCGCCAAGCCCTGGACGCCACCGGCGGCCAACGCCGCCCCGGTGGTTCAACGCAAGACCGACTGGGGGCGCGCCCTGCCCTTCGTTGGCCCGGTCGTGCTCTTCATCATCTGGGACCTGGTGGTGCGCACCGGCTTCATCAAACCCATCTTGTTGCCGGCGCCGGTGGACGCCATCGGCGCCTTGCTCAGCGGGCTGGCCGGCGGCCCGTTGCTGACCGACTTTGCCGTGACCGTCTGGCGCACGGTGCAGGCCTTCCTGATCGCCGCCATCGTCGGCATGCCGCTGGGCGTGCTGCTGGGCAGCAACGAGAAAGCCTACCGCAGCGTGGAGTTCCTGATCGACTTCTTCCGCTCCACGCCCTCGTCGGCGCTCATCCCGCTGTTCCTCATGGTGTTCGGCGTGTCCGACATCAACAAGGTCGCCATCGCCGCCTTTGGCGCGCTGTTGATCGTGGTCTTCAACAGCGCGTATGGCGTGATCAACGCGCGCAAGCAGCGGGTGATGGCGGCCAGGGTGATGGGCGCCACGCGCTGGCAGGTGTTCAAGGACGTGCTGATCTGGGAAAGCCTGCAACCGAGCTTCGTGGGCTTGCGCTCGGCCGTGTCCATGGCTCTGGTGATCGTGATCGTGGCCGAGATGTTCATCGGCGCCGACAGCGGCCTGGGCAACCGCATCATCAACTCGCAGCAAGTGATGAACGTCAAGGACATGTACGCGTCCATCCTGGCGGCGGGCGCGCTGGGCTATGCGCTCAACGTGCTCTTCCTGCTCATTGAGCGAAAAATTGTTCACTGGAGTGGAAGATGAACGCTGTGCTCAATGCCCCGGTCTACGACGCCGACGTGCCCGCACCCGAGTTCATGCCCGGCCCGGCCGGCACGCACATCACCATCCGCGGCCTCACCAAGTACTTCGCGGGCTGGCCGCTGTACGAGAACTTCGACCTCGACATCCCCAAGCACAAGATCGTGTCGGTGTTCGGCCCCAACGGTTGTGGCAAGAGCACGCTGATCAACATGATCGCGGGCCTGGTGCCGATCGACAGTGGCGAGATCCTGTTCGACGGCAAAAGCCTCAAGGACACCAAGATCGGCTACGTGTTCCAGAACTACCGCGAAGCCATGTTCCCGTGGATGCGCACCATCGACAACATCGCCTACCCGCTCAAGCTCGAAGGCAAAAGCAAGGCCGAGGTGGATCGCCGCATGGCCGAGCTGGTGGCCTCGTTCGACGTGAAGTTCGACCTGCACCGCTACCCCTACGAACTCTCGGGTGGACAGCAACAAACCGCATCGATCATGCGGGCGCTGGCGCCCAACCCGGAAGTGCTGTTCCTCGACGAGCCGTTCTCGGCGCTGGACTTCGAGATGACGCTGTTCATCCGCGAGAAGCTGCAAGAGGTCTTCATGCAGACCGGCACCACCATGGTGCTGGTGTCGCACGATCTGGAAGAGGCCGTGTACCTGGCCGACCAGGTGTTGCTGCTCACCAAGCGGCCGACCAAGGTGGCCGAGATCCTGCCCTACGACGACCCGCGCCCGCGCACCACCGCCACGCTGTCCGAAGCGAGCTTCATCGCCGCCAAAAAGCGCAGCCTGGAGATCTTCCAGCGCGAGGTGCGCCGATGACCGACGAGCAGACCCTGGCCTATGTGCAGGCCACCGCCGTGGCCGTGGACCTGCCCCTGAGCGACGCACAAGCGCAGCGCGTGGCCACCCACCTGCAGCGCACCGCAGCCCTCGCAGCGCTGATCGATGCCTTCGAGCTGAAGGTGGATGACGAGCCGGCCGAGATCTACTGCCCGGCCCCGTTCCAGCCTTCACACAACCGAGGCGCGCCATGAACGCACCGCTGTCACTGAGCGGGACCGCGCAAGCGGTGGCCGGCGGCACGCTGCGCGCGGCGGACGTGCTGGAGACCTGCATCGCGCGCATCGAAGCCACCGATGCGCGCGTGAACGCCTTCACCGGCACCCGCTTCGAGGCCGCCCGTGCGCAGGCCGCGCGGGTGGACGCACAACGCGCGCGCGGTGAGCCACTGGGCCCGTTGGCCGGCGTTCCCTTCGCGGTGAAGAACCTGTTCGACATCGCCGGCGAGGTGACGCTGGCCGGCTCCAAGGTCAACCGCGCCAACCCGCCCGCCACGACAGACGCGGTGCTGGTGGAACGCCTGCAGGCCGCCGGCGCCGTGCTGGTGGGCTCGCTCAACATGGACGAATACGCCTACGGCTTCACCACCGAGAACACCCACTTTGGCCCCACGCACAACCCGCATCGGCTCGATTGGTCGGCCGGGGGATCGTCGGGCGGCTCGGGTGCGGCGGTGGCCGCGGGCCAGGTGCCCCTGACGCTGGGCTCGGACACCAACGGCTCGATCCGCGTGCCCTCGTCGCTGTGCGGCGTGTGGGGCATCAAACCCACCTTCGGCCGGCTCTCGCGGCGAGGCAGCTACCCCTTCGTGCACAGCCTGGACCACCTGGGCCCATTGGCCGACGACCTGTCTGGCCTGGCCCTGGCCTACGACGCGCTGCAAGGCGCCGACCCGCTGGACCCGGGCTGCCACGCCACCATGGTGCAGCCCACCGCGCGCTTGTTGAGCCTGGGCACCCAAGGCCTGCGCGTGGGGGTGCTGGGCGGCTACTTCGCCGAGCACACCACCGCCCCCGCCCGCGAGGTGGCGGCGCTCGCCGCGCAGGCGCTGGGCGCCACCACCACCGTGGAGTGGCCCGATGCGGTGCAAGCGCGTGCGGCGGCCTTCATCGTGAGCGCCAGCGAAGGCGGCGCCCTGCACCTGCAGCGCCTGCGCACACTGGCGGCCGACTACGAGCCGCTGTCGGTGGACCGCTTCATCTCGGGAGCGCTGCAGCCGGCCGCGTGGTACGTGCGCGCGCAGCGCTTTCGCCGCGTCTACCGTGACAAGGTCAACGCCCTGTTCCGCGACTGGGACGTGTTGATCGCGCCCGCCACGCCCGTGCCGGCGCAACCCCTGGGCACCGAGTGGGTCGAGATCAACGGCCAGCGCCTGCCCTGCCGCCCCTCGGTCGGCCTGCTCACGCAACCCATCTCGTTCGCCGGTTGTCCGGTGGTGGCCGCACCCCTGTGGCCGCAGGGCACCGGTGGCCTGCCCCTCGGCGTGCAGCTGATTGCCGCACCCTGGCGCGAAGACCTCGCGCTGCGCGCCGGCATGGCGCTGCACAATGCGGGCCTTGCCCACTGCAAACCCGCGGAGTTCTGAATGGATACCAACCTGCCCGATGTGCTGGCCGAAGTGACGGCCGCCTTTGAGCGCTATGAGCAAGCCCTGGTCGGCAACGACGTGGCCGTGCTCGACGAGCTGTTCTGGGACAGCCCCCACACGCTGCGCTATGGCGCCACCGAAAACCTCTACGGCATCGACGAGATCCGCGCGTTTCGCAACGCTCGTCCCGCCGCCGGCCTGCAGCGCACGGTGCTGCGCACCGCCATCACCACGCACGGCCGTGATGCGGCCACCACCAACATCGAGTTCCGGCGCGAGGGCAACCCGCGCACCGGCCGACAGAGCCAGACCTGGGTGCGCATGGCCGATGGCTGGCGTGTGGTCTCGGCCCATGTGAGCTGGATGGCCTGATGGTCACACGCACCTTGCGCACCGTGCGCGCACGTCCCGGCAATGTCGCCGCCAAGGCCGCCGCCAGGGTCGAGCCTTTCCAGTCGCGCGCCGAAGAGGTCTACCGCCAGGTCAAGCAGGACATTGCCGACTTCCGCCTGGTGCCCGGCGATCGCTTCACCGAACACGAACTCTGCGCGCGGCTGGACGTCTCGCGCACGCCGGTGCGCCAGGCGCTGTTCCGCCTGCAGCAGGATGGCCTGGTGGAGGTGATGTTTCGCAGCGGCTGGCGCGTGCTGCCGTTCGACTTCGACAAGTTCGACCAGCTCTACGACCTGCGCATGGTGCTGGAGACCGCCGCGGTGCAGCGGCTGTGCCTGCAGGAGGTGGCGGCGTCATCGCCGCAGTTGCAGGCACTCAAGGAACGCTGGCTGGTGCCCGTGGCCGAGCGCAGCGCCGACCCGACCGAGGTGGCCGCGTGGGACGAAGCTTTTCACGAAACCCTGGTGAGCGCGGCCGGCAACGCCGAGCTGGCGCGCGTGCACCACGAGGTGACCGAGCGCATCCGCATCATCCGCCGGCTTGATTTCCTGCAGCAGGTGCGCATCGACGCCACCTACGACGAACACGCCAAGATCCTGCGCGCCATCCTCGCGCGCAAGGCCGACCGCGCCGATCTGCTGCTGCGCTCGCACATCCAGACCAGCCAGGCCGAGGTGCGCAAGATCACCTTGCACCAGGTGTACCTGGCTCAGCAGGTGGCGCCTGTTGCCTGACGCCGCTGGAGCTGCTGGCACGGAAGCCTAAACATCGGTCAGGCCAGCCGTGAAGGTGTCGGCGTGCTCTCTCATTCCAGCTGAAATCCGGCTCCACGTGCGTTGGGGAAAGTCCGCCGGCAAGGCGGCTTCGACGCGATCCAGCGCGGCCGGAACCGATTGAACCATCGCCTGCATGCGCTCCCACAGGGCGTTGCCGCCATTGCCCCTGGCGATGCCGTTCCAGTGCCGGGCGAGGACAGTGTGAAATTGATGGTGTTTGCGCCTGGACTTGACCCCCATGGCCAGCCCCGCCTTGCGTCGGTTGAACTGGCTTGGTGCGCTGCCGAAATAGGGCCACATGGAGAGCACGTCGTAGATCGGCGTGAGTTCGATGACGTCTTCACGGTTGAGGAAAATCGAGAAATTCTTCGCATGGCCATCGGTAGCGGCCAACAACCAGAAGGCCAGTTGCGTCGCGTGGCGCCCAACGGACGACACCATTGGCCTTTCCAGAACAGCAGTGCGGTCTTCTCCTGGGTGCCAGCGATCGAGATGCGAAAAGGCTGTTCTTCATCCTCTGGCTGAGCAGGTCCTTCGGCCGTCACGCCATCGATGATCGATGACCCAGGGGCAGCGACAAGGAGAGTGAACGGGCCTTGGTGGACCGTGTCCACGAATCCTCGTAGGTGAGCTTGTGTGTGCGTCCTGCCTCCCAGGTCGCCACTTTCTCCCCGTTCATCCAGACGACGAGCTGCTTCATCACCAGGAACCCTTCTTTCCGTGCCGGGGCAAGGCGCTGGTACTGGTCGGTTTGGGCTCGCTCACCCTGTGTTCACCGGCTGCTTCGAGCTTGAAGGCGGCCCTCTTCGACTTGTTTTGAGCTGGGCCTTCAGGCAGCGGCACACCGTCACCGGGCTGCAGGGCCGGCGCCTGTCCCGCTTCCTGGTCGTCGTGGACGGTCAGCTGAAGCGTTCCACCGAGCGCGGCCAGCACCTTGATCATTTGTGCGACGCCGACAACGCCAGGCTTGGCCTCCAGTTCGGCAACCCTGGCCTGGCTCACGCCCAGCACATCACCCAGCTGTGCCTGGGTCAGCTTGCGCCGCTTCCTCAATGACCGCAGGAGGGTTGAGAGCTGGTCTGCGTAATGGAGTGTGGTCGTGGTCATGATGCATCTCACAAGCGTTGGCTTGTTTTTTGCATTTATATCCCAAGACCTATGAAAGCACAATACAAGGCCCAACTTGTAGGGAAGGGCGCCAACGACCCCCGCCTTCACACGGCTTCGAGCAACTCCTTCGACGTCGCCGACCAACCCACGATCGCGCCCTGCGCGGTGATCATGGCCAGCGCCGCGGCGTGGAACGCCGGGAAGTAGCTGGCCGTGCCGTCTTCCAGCACCAGGCAATCAAAGCCGCGGTCGTTGGCCTCGCGCAGCGTGGACTGCACACACACCTCGGTGGTGACACCAGCCACCACCAGTTGCGTGATGCCGCGCGCCTGCAGTTGCTGCTGCAGGTCGGTGGCGTAAAAGGCGCCCTTGCCGGGTTTGTCGATCACCACTTCACCCGCCACCGGTGCCAGCGCGGGCACGATCTGGTTGCCCGGCTCGCCGCGCACGAGCACCCGCCCCATCGGACCCACGTCGCCAATGCGCAGGCTGGGGGACCCGCGCAGGCGTTTGGCCGGTGGACAGTCGCTCAGATCCGGTGCGTGCGATTCGCGCGTGTGCACCACCAGGCCACCCATGGCGCGCCAGGCGGCGAGCACCTTCGCGATCGCCGGCACGATGGCCTGCAGCGGTTCCACCGTGTTGCCCAGCGATTCACCGAAGCCACCGGGCTCCACGAAGTCGCGCTGCATGTCGATGATGAGCAGCGCGGCGTGGGTCGGGTCCAGTTCGAAGTTGAACGGGCGGGCTGCGACGGTGCTCATGCAAGGACCTCCTCGGCCTGCGGTTCGCTCTGTGCAGCTTCATCACCGTGGCCACCGGCCATGTGGGCGCCCAGCAGCTTGCGGTCGGCGCCATCGGCGGGGGTTTCAAACACGAGCTGCCCGCCGCTGATCACGGCCACGCGGTCGGCCAGTTGCATCAATTCGTCGAGGTCCTCGCTGATCAGCAGCACGGCCGCGCCCCGGTTGCGCGCGGCCACCAGCCGGGCGTGGATTTCGGCGGTGGCGGCGAAGTCCAGGCCGAAGGTCGGGTTGCTGACCAGCAGCAGCTTCGCAACGCCTGCCAGCTCTCGCGCGAGCACGGCGCGCTGCACGTTGCCGCCCGACAGCGCGCGAATGGGCGCATCGATACCCGGCGTCTTCACGCGGTACTCGTCCACCCAGCGCAGCGCCATGGCGCGAAGCCGAGGCCACCGGACAAAGCCGGCCTGGGCCAGCGGTGCTTCGTCGAACAGGCGCAGCGCCATGTTTTCCGACACGCTCATGTCGGGCACACAGGCATTGATGAGCGGCTCCTCGGGCAGGCTGCGAACCTCCAGCACGCGGTTTTGCTGGCGTCGGCCGGCGTAAGGCTCACCGCGCACCGTGACGTCGCCGCCCAGACGCGCGCGCTGCCCGGTGAGGGCCTGCATCAGTTCCTTCTGGCCGTTGCCCGACACACCCGCGATGCCCAGGATCTCGCCCGCACGCACCTGCAGCGTGAGGCCGTTGAGTGCGAGGTCGCCGCGATCGCCCATCACCGTGAGCTCGTCCACCGCCAGCATCACTTCGGCGTCGAACGGCCGTGCGGTCTTCTCCAGCAAGGCCTTCTCGGCCGCCTGGCCGACCATGGCGTGCGCGAGTTCGTCGGGATCGGTCTGCGCCACAGCCTTGCTCAGCACCAGCTGGCCGCGCCGCAGCACCGACACATCGTCCGCATAGGCCGTGACCTCGCGAAACTTGTGCGTGATCATCACGATGGAACAGTCGCCCGCGTGCGCGCGCTCTTTCAGCGCACCGAGCACCTCGTCGGCCTCCTGCGGCGTGAGCACCGAGGTGGGCTCGTCCAGGATCAAGAGGCGCGGGCGCAGCAGCATCTGCTTCAAGATCTCCAGCTTCTGCTTCTGCCCGGCCGAGAGGTCAACGGGATAGGCGTCGAGCTCGAGCGAGAACGGCGCGCTGGCCATGAAGGCACCTAGTTCGGCGCGCGCGGCCTTCCAGTCGATCACGGCGGGCAGCGCGCCGCGCGCCAGCAGCAGGTTCTCCGCCACCGTCATGCCGGGCACCACGGTGAAGTGCTGGTAGACCATGCCGATGCCGAGTTCGCGCGCCACACTGGGCGAGTGGATGTCCTGCTCGCGGCCGTCGATCAGCACCGCGCCTTCGTCGCCCCGGTGGTAGCCCACCACGGCCTTCACAAAGGTGCTCTTGCCCGCGCCGTTTTCGCCGAGCAGCGCGTGCACGGTGCCCGGGCGCACGGTGAGCGACACCCCATCCAGCGCGGTGAAGGCGCCGAAGCGTTTGGTCAGCTGGTAGGTGTCGAGTTGCAGCGCGTGCATGGTGTGTCCTTCAGAGCGACTGCAGGGCCTGGATGACGGCCGCCGCATCGGACACCGCGCCGAACACACCGCCCTGCATGGGAATCATGTTGAGCGCGGCCTGGTGGTTGCCGGGATCGGTGGCGCCGGTGCCGTCGGAGAGCATCACGCACTCGAAGCCGCGGTCGTTGGCTTCGCGCATGGTCGTGTGCACGCACACGTCGGTGGTGATGCCGGTGAGGATCAGGTTGCGGATGCCGCGCGTGTGCAGGATCAGCTCCAGATCGGTGGCGTGGAACGAGCCCTTGCCCGGCTTGTCGATCACGGGCTCACCGGGCAGCGGCGCGAGCTCGGGAATGATCTCCCAGCCGGGTTCACCGCGCACCAGGATGCGGCCGCACGGCCCGGCGTCACCGATGCCGGCGCCCATCTGCCGCGAGCGCCAGCGCTTGTTGGCCGGCAGGTCCGACAGATCGGGCCGGTGGCCTTCGCGGGTGTGGATCACGTGCAGGCCGGCGGCGCGCGCGGCGGCGAGCACACGGGCTATGGGCCCGATGGGGGCGCGCGTGAGCGACAGGTCGTAGCCCATGGTGTCCACGTAGCCGCCCACGCCGCAGAAGTCGATCTGCATGTCGATGATGACCAGCGCGGTGTTGGCCGCGCGCAAGTCGCCGTCGAACGGCCAGGCGTAGGGGTGGGCTTGGGCGAACAGCGTCATCACTTTTCCAGCAGATTGGGCACGTTGCCCACGAAGTCGCGCGTGGGCGGCTCGAAGCCGCAAGAACGGCCGTCGGTGTGCACCACCTCGGCTTCCCACGGCAGCCTGAAGCGCCCGGCCACCATGTCCTGCATGAAGGTGTAGGGGCAGTCCTGCGCGCCACCTTTCACCGCCACATAACCCCGGTGGCTGAACTGGTAGGGGTTGTTTTCCACGCCCCAGTGCAGGCGCGCTTCGCGGATCAGGTCGGGTCGGATCTCGGCGCAGATGATTTCGTCGGGCCGGCCACCGCCTTGGGTGACCACCGTGCCTTCGTGGTCGCACACCATGGCTTCGCCCATCGAATCGAAGCTGCCGTCGCTGCCGCACAGGCACACGCTGGCCGTGGCCATGAGGTTCTGGAAGGCGTTGGCCTGGTTGGTGATCTGCCAGGCGTGGCGGATGGGCGCGGTGTAGCCAGCCGTGCGCAGCATGAGCTCGGCGCCCTTGTAGGCGCACTCGCGCGCCATCTCCGGGAACATGCCGTCGTGGCAGATGATGAGCGCGAGCTTGATGCCGCACGGTCCCTCGATCACCGGGATGCCCATGTTGCCGGGCTCCCAGGGCTCCACCGGCACCCAGGGATGAAACTTGCGGTAGTAGAGCTTGAGCGCGCCCTGGTCGTCGAAGATGATGCCGGTGTTGTAGGGGTTGCCGCCCGGGTTGGCCTCCATGATGGAGAAACAGCCCCAGATGCGGTGGGTGATGCAGGCCTGGCGCATGGCCTCGACCTCGGGGCCGTCCAGGCTCACCATGAGCCCGGGCGCGGTGCTCATCGACAGGCCATGCAGCGCGTACTCGGGGAACACCAGCAGGTCCATGTGGGCATAGCCCCGGCGGGCCTTGCCCACCATGTCCACGATCTTCTGCGTCTGCGCGGCCAGCTGCGCCGGCGTCTCCACCACCGGCAGTTGCAGCTGGGCCAGGCCCACCACCACCCCACCCGGCGACTTGTTCAAACCACTCAATCCGTTCATGCCCATGGCTCCGGTTTCATCATTCGGTCAGCGCTGCACGCCGAGTTCGCTGGGGGCACCGCGCAGCACACGCTGCGGTGCGCAAGTGACCACCAGGATGACCAGCGTCATCACGTAGGGCACGGCGTTGAAAAGGTAGTAGTAGCCCGTGACGCCGACCGACTGCAGCGCCGGGCCGAGCGCGCCCGCGCCGCCAAACAGCAGCGCCGCCCACAGGCAGGCCATGGGGCGCCAGCGCGCAAAGATCACCAGCGCCACTGCGATCAGGCCCTGACCGCTGGACAGGCCCTCGTTCCAGCTGCCGGGGTAGTACAGCGAGAGCGACGCGCCGCCCAGACCAGCGATGGCGCCACCGGCGGTGGTGGCCAGCGTGCGCACCCAGGTGACCGAGGTGCCGAGCGCGCGCGCGGCGTCCGACGAATCACCCACCATGCGCACCAGCATGCCCCAGCGCGTGTTGGCAAAGGCCCAGGCCATGAGCAGCGCCAGCACCACGCCGATGGGGAACAGCGCGTTGATGTCGAGCGCGGCGCGCACCTGGGGCGAATCGCTCCAGTTGCCCAGGGGAAGTGAGCCCAGCGTGGGCGCCTGCGGCTGGATCAGCGGCTTGCCGAGATAAAACGCCAGGCCGATGCCGAGCATCATCACGCCGATGCCCATGGCGATGTCGTTGACGCGCCTCATCGAGCACGCCAGACCGTGCAGCAGCGCCAGCAGCGCGCCGCTGGCCGAGCCGGCGAGCACGCCCAGCCAGGCCGAGCCACTCCAGTACGCCACGCCGAACGCGCTCATGGCCGAGAGCACCAGCACGCCTTCCAGGCCGAGGTTGATGCGGCCCGACTTCTCGGTGAGGCACTCGCCCAGGCTCACGAAGAGAAAAGGCGTGCCCACCCGGATGGCGCCGCCCAGGATGGCCAGCAGCACCGCACCGATCGCGTCCATGTCCATCAGGCGGCTCCCTTTTGTGGCGCGGGTTGTGGCGCCGGCACACGCTTGAGCACGTCCCAGCGGATGCGCCCGCGCGCGGCTTCGGCCGAGAGGATGAGCACGAAGACGAAGCCCAGCAGCACCTGCACCGAGGCGTCGGGCAGGCCCAGGCGGCGCTGCAGCAAACTGCCGGCCGCGCCGAAGCCGCCGAGCACGATGGCCACCGGAATGATGGCCAGTGGGTGGTGGCGCGCGGCAAAGCTCACCAGGATGCCGGTGTAGCCCAGCCCGGCAATCACCGACGCGTTGGCCGCGGTGTGCACCGCCGCGATCTCGATGCCCCCCGCCAGACCCGCCGCCGCCCCGCCGAGCGCACACGCCGTGATGACCAGCCGCCCCGCCGGCAAACCCACCAGGCCGGCGGCGCGCACATTGCCGCCCACCACCCGGGTGGCGAATCCGTGCGTGGTCTGGCCCAGCCACACGGCAGCCAGCACGCAGCACACCAGGCCCCACACCAGCCCCCAGTGCACGTCGTAACTCCCAATGGGCCCGATCAGCAAACCGTCCTTGAGCGCGAAGGTGGACGGCTTGTTGAGGCTGGCCGGATCGCGCATCGGGCCTTCGACCAGGTGCTTGAACACGTTGACCGCCACATAGGCCAGCAGCAAGCTGCTGATGGTTTCGTTCACGCCGCGGAACTGGCGCAGGTAGCCCGCCAGCGCGATCCACGCGGCCCCGCCGAGTGCTGCGGCCAGCATCAGGCAGGTGGTGCCGAACAGGCCCTCGGGCACGGCCCAGACATAGGGCAGGCCGGCGCAGGTCAGCGCACCCACGATGAGCGCGCCTTCACCACCGATGATGGTGAGGCCGGCGCGCGCGGGCAGCGCCACGCACAGCGCGGTGAGCATCAGCGGCGCGGCGCGCTGCAGCGTGTTCTGCAGCGAGAAGGCATCGCCAAAGGCGCCGCGGAACAACAGCGCCCAGACCTCCAGCGGATCGAACCCCGCCAGCGCGACGAACAGGCCGAAGAGCAGCAGCGCGCCCGCGATGGCGAGCACCGGCAGCAGCACGGCCTCGGCGGTGTCGGTGAAACGGCTCGTCATGGCGGTGCCTGCGTGCCGCAGTCGCTCAGACCTTGCCGACGACGCCTTCGACCAGGTAGTTCATCGACTCGAGTTCGATCGCGGTCTGCTTGAAGACCTTGCCCTTGGGCACCACCACCTTGCCGGTGTTGTCTTTCACTTCACCCGCGAAGATGTCGAAATCGCCCTTGAGCATGCGGGCCTTGATCGCGTCGGCCTGTTTGCGCGCCGGCTCGCTCACGGTGGGGCCGTAGGCCGAGGTCTTCACGAAACCGTCGCGCAGCCCACCGCGCACGAAGTTGGGGTGTGGCTTGCCGGTGCGGGCGGCGTCGATCATGGTGGTCACGGGCGTGACCCAGTTCCACTCTGCACCGGTCAGGTAGGCCTGGGGCGCGAGCCTGGATTGATCCGCGTGGTAGCCGCAGACCATCTTGCCGCGGCGCGCGGCGGTCTCCACGATCACCTTGGGCGAGTCCACATGCATGGTGAACACGTCCACGCCCTGGTCGGCCAGGCTGCTGGTGGCTTCGGCTTCTTTCACCGGCAGCGACCAGTCGCCCGTGAAGATCACGGTGGTGGTGATGCTCGGGTCCACCGAGCGCGCGCCCATGGTGAAGGCGTTGATGTTGCGCAGCACCTGCGGAATCGGCTTGGCGGCGATGAAGCCGAGCTTCTTGCTCTTGCTCATGTGGCCGGCCACCACGCCGTTGAGGTACTGGGCTTCCTCGATGTAGCCGAAGTAGCTCGCCGTGTTGGCCGGGTGTTTGCCGGCCGTCCACAAGCCGCCGCAGTGGGCGAAGCGCACGCCCGCGTTCTTGGGCGCCACGGCCAGGATGTGGGGATCGAAGTAACCGAACGAGGTGGGGAACAGCAGCGTGGCGCCGTCCTGCGAAATCATGCCCTGCATGCTGCGCTGCACCGCCTGCGTCTCGGGCACGCTCTCCTCTTCAACCACCTTCACGCCCGGCATCTTCTTGAGCACGGCGGCCGACTCGGCGTGGGCCTGGTTGTAGCCGTAGTCGTCGCGCGGGCCCACGTAGAGGAAACCCACGGTGATGGGCGCCTGCGCCCGTGCGGCCAGCGGCAGCCCGCTCAACGCCAGCCCGGCGCCCATGGCGCCCGAGCCCAGAATCCAGTCGCGACGGTTCCACATTGCCTTGTCCATGAAAGACCTCTCTTCATATCCGGTGGTTGGTTGATCGGTGGTCTTGCGTCGGGACGGGTTCTGAAATAACACCATCTTGTATTCAAGACGATGCACTTCAAGCAATGGGCGTGCCACGCGGCTGCGCAGCGCCTCTGCGCGGCGCGCTTCAAGGGCGTAGAGCCGTCGGTTGTGGGCCGGCACCGGGGCGCGGGCCGGCGGGCCGCGCCCCCTGTGGGCACGGGTGCAGTGCGTCGGGCGCGCTCATGCCCCTCGGCGGTGCATGAACTGCACCGTGGCTCGCACCAGCGGGGCGCGGGCCACGGAGGCCCGCTCAGCTGGCCGGACTGCTGGCCGGAAAATCGTAGGCGTCGTCGAGCACCTTGGTCGCCATGCGAGGCAGCATGCGCCCGATGAATGCCTCGCCCAGCCAACGGCGCACCTGCGGCACCGACGCGCCGGGTTCGAGTTCGAAGCTCAGGCTGCTGAAGCTGCTGATGCCGTCGTCCACCAGCAGCCCGGCAGGCACCGCGGGCGTCGAGCCGGCATCGTCCAGCGGCGTGGCGGCTTCGAGCTTCCAGGCGTTGAGAAACCGGTCGAAGTAGCCCACCGTGCCCTGGCGCCAGACCTCGGCCACATACACATTCCACGCGCTCTGCTGCTCCACCACGAAGCCCCAGGCGAATTCATGCACCTGCACCGGCGCCTGGTCAAAAACACCGATCTCGCGCACCTCTTCGCGCGCGGCGAATTCGACAAACAGCGGGCCCGGGCCACTGGCCTGGCCGCTGACGAAGCGCTCGATCTCCTGCGGATCCGCCACAAACAGCGCCTGATCGGCCTGCGTGGATCGGCGTGCCCGTTTGAGCAGCCGCTCGGTCGCGTCCACCGTCTTCTGGGCATTGATGCAGCGGTCGCGGAAGGTGCGACGCCCTTCTTCGGTGGAGATCAGGGTCACGGTCTCGTCGAACGCGGCGTCGTCCTGCAGGTGCCCCGATTCGCGCATGTGCAGCACGATGTCGAGCATGGAATTGCGGGTGATGTGCTCGATCATGTAGGCCATCTCGCCGCCTTCGTAGTCGGTCATCGACGACTTGATCCAGGCCATCAGCTCCACGCCCGAGAGGCCCTGCGGCGCGCGCGGCATGTCGTTGAACAGAGCCCGAAGCACCCGCACGGTGTCCAAATCACTCGCCATAAACCTCTCCAGGCTGACCTACACGCCAATGGGTGGGTGACCCAAAAAGGCCACCGATACCCGGTACAGTGGCAAGCATAGTTCCGAACCGATGCTTGAAACACCTTGAATGCCTCACGGCGAAGGCTGGGTGGGTCAAGAACGTGACGGTTTTGGCATGCTTGACCGAACACCCGTGAACATCGTCGAGTCTGCCGTCAACCCAGCCCCAGGAGAACCCCCCATGCGCCTCAAATCACTGTTCGCCAGCCTCACCCTGGCTCTCGCCGCCGGCGTCGTCTCGGCGCAGGACACCGTGGTCTACCACTTCGACAACACCGTCGCGCAAGGCCTCAAAGGCTTGCGCAACGTTCGCAACCACCTCGATACCGATCCCAAGGCGAAGATCACCATCGTCACCCACGCCGACGGCGTGGACATGCTGATGGAGGGAGCCAAGGCGGCCAATGGCACCGAGTTCGCACCGCTGGTGTCGGCTCTCAAAAGCCGAGGCGTTGCCTTCGAGATCTGCGAGATCACGCTGAAGAACCGCGACCTCAAGAAAGAGCAGTTCATCCAGGAAGCCGATTTCACGCCTTCGGGCGTGGTCAGGATCGCCAAGTTGCAGAAGCAGGGCTTTGCCTACATCAAGCCCTGAGCGCGGATGAGGCTGCGCGGCGCTCATTGGTCGTAATCGAGCCTGGGATACCAGTCGGTCCCGCGACCTTCGGGCGTGCAGTCAAGAATCGTCCACAGCGGCATCAGGTCCGGCGCACCGCGCGGGTCCTGGCCTGGGTCGGCGGTGCTGGCGCCCATCTCGCCGCTCCAGAAGTGGCGGATGCTGCCGTCTCGCCGCGTGAAGACATTGAACGCCGGCATGTCCGCGTCTTCAGCGCTGACGTAGTCGCGGGTGAAGTCTCCGTCAACGTCCGAATACAACCGGAGGTTGCGCCAGCCGCGCTGACTCTTGACCTCCAGCAGGCGCTCGATCGGTGACCGCGCCACCATGACGAGCGCCACGCGCTGTTCCACATCGGGCGCTTCACCGTCCCAGGCAGCCATCAGCGAAGTGCACATCGGGCAAGGCTGCTCGCGCTGGGGTCCATACATGTAGCTGTAGACCGCCAGCGTCTGCTTGTCGCCAAACAGGTCGGCGAAGTTGACGTGGCCGTGCTCCCCGACGAAGGCGTAGTTTCCGGGCACGACCCCACCCGGAGGCAGCGCGCGTCGTTGCTCTGCCACCCGTTCGATATGGCGCCGGAGTTCGATCTCTTCGGCCAGCAGCGCATCGCGTGCACGGCGGTAGTCGGGGCTTTCGTTGGGGAAGTGGACTCCGTTGCCCTTGGCCAGCTCGCTCGCGGGCTTGAGTTGCGATGTTGCGTTCATGAGCATCCTTTCAAAGTTTGCACTGCGTTCTAGGCGAGCGTGCACCTTGGAGTCTGTTCGTCAGCACACGTGCCCTGGCGCCTGCCGCTCGATGGACTTCATCCGCGCGACATCTGCGGCTGCCTGGAAAACAGATCCGCCACCCACTCCACAAACGCCCGCACCTTCGCGCTCAGGTGCCGGTTGGGCGGGTACACCACGTACAGGGGGATCGTTTCACAGGACCAGTCGCCCAGCACCCGTACCAGCTCGCCGCGCTCGACCAGCGGCAAGGCCGTGAAGGACGCCATCTGCCCCACGCCCAGACCCGCCAGCACCGCCGCGGTCATCGCATTGCTCTCGTTCACGGAGAGCTTGTAGCGGCCTGAAATCTCCAGTGTCTGGCCGTCCTTTTCGAATTCGTTCGCGAACGGCCGCCCGTTGCGGGTGGAGAAGTAGTTCACCATCGTGTGCTCGTTCTCAAGCTGCTCCGGGTGCGTGGGCATGCCGTGCGCCTTCACGTAGGCGGGCGAGGCGACGGTGACCAGCGGCACGTTGGCCACGCGCCGCGCCACGAGCGACTGGTCCAGCAGCTCGCCGCCACGGATCACGCAGTCCACGTTGTCGGCCAGCAGGTCCACCGAGCGGTCGGTCACGCCCAGGTCGAGCTGGATGTCGGGGAAGCGGCGGTAGAAGTCGGCCAGCGCGGGGATGATGATCTCGCGCGCCACCGAGGTGCCCACGTCCACCCGCAGGCGTCCGCTCGGGCTGGCCTGGGCGTTGGTCATGCTGGCCTCGATGTCGTCGAGGTCGTTGAGCACGCGCACCGTGCGCTCGTAGTAGGCCGCACCGTCGGGCGTGACCGTCACGCGCCGCGTGGTGCGGTTGAGCAGCTTGACCTTCAGGCGCGACTCCAGGTGCTGCACCAGCTTGGTCACCGTGCCCTTGGGCAGGTCCAGCGACTCCGCCGCCTTGGTGAAGGTGCCGGCCTCCACCACCCGCGCAAACACGCGTATCGATTGAATCTGGTCCAAGTCCTCACTCCTTGATGTGCTGTTTTATGGCCGGATTGTTCACGCATTGGAAACAGACAACTGGTTGAAGGTGGCTTTATCCGCAGAAGTGGTGTGTCTATAGTCCAGTCCATGGTTTCCACTCCGTCCACCTTCGTCCCGCTGGCCCCGACACAGACCCTGTCGGTGCCGGGCATGCCTGCGCTGGAACTGCGCGTCTGGGGCAAGAAGCCGCGCGGCGGCGCGGTGCCGCTGGTGCTGCACTTCCACGGCGGCGCCTTCGTCTCGGGCGATCTGGACAGCGGCGCCTGCCTGGCCGAGCTGCTGGCCAGCTCGGGCGCGGTGGTGGCCTCGCTGGCCTACCCGCTGGCGCCCGCGCACCGTTTCCCCGACGCGGTGGAAGCCGGCTACGCGGCACTGGAGTGGCTGTACAAGCAACGCACCAAGCTGGCGGGCTCGACGGCGCCCCTGTTCGTCGCCGGTGAAGAGGCCGGTGGCAACCTCGCGGCCGCGGTGGCGCTGATGGTGCGCGACCGCGCCCACCCGCCACTGGCCGGCCAGATCCTGGTCGCCCCCATGCTGGATCCGTGCAACGCCACCGCCTCGCTGCGCAAGACCATGGGTGAAGCCACCGGTTGCAAGTGGATGGATGGCTGGCAGCAGTACCTGCGCGGCCCGATGGACGCCGAGCATCCCTATGCCGTGCCCGGCCGCGCGCAGCGCCTCATCGGCCTGCCACCGGCGCTGATCCTGACCGGCGCCGACGACCCGATGCGCGACGAGGCCCTGGCGTATGCCGAGCGCCTGCGCGGCGCGGGCATCGCCGTGCACAGCGGCGTGCTGCCCTCCACCACCGGGTGGCCCGACTCGCTGAGCGAGCAGCCTGCCGAGGAATGTCCGTGTGCCATCGAAGTGCGCGAACACCTTCGCGCCTTCTTCCAGGCCGCGACGCCACCGCCGCCGTCCTGACGGACCCCCGCTCCCCTTTCTCACCACCCTGAACTGCCAACCCCGGTCATCCACCGGGGGCGGCCCCGCTCGCCCTCAAAAAGGAAAAACCATGTTCCAGCTGTCCACTTCCAAGCGCTACATCTGGTGGCCGACCGCCGCCGCCCTGGCCGCCGTCACCCTCGTCGTGATCGCGCTCGCGCAGGAATCCACCCCCGCCCAGGCCAGCGCGCCCGCCAGCGCGCCACCGCCCATGCCGGTGTCCGTGGCCACGGTGACCGAGAGCGACATCGCCGCCTGGGAAGAGTTCTCGGGCCGCCTGGAAGCGGTCGAGCGGGTGGACATCCGCTCGCGCGTCGCGGGCGTGGTGCAGGCCACGCATTTCCGCGAAGGCGCGCTGGTGGCCAAGGGCGATCTGCTGATCTCCATCGACCCCGCACCGTATGAAGCCGAGGTGGCGCGCGCCGAAGCGCAGACCGTCGCGGCCCAGGCCCGCGTGACCCACGCCAGCAACGAGCACGCCCGGGCACGCCGCCTGTGGGACGACAAGGCGATCGCCCAGCGCGAGCTGGACGACCGCGAGAACGTGCTGCGCGAGGCCGAGGCCAACCTGAAAGCCGCGCAGGCCCAGCTGCAGACCACACGCCTGAGCCTGGGTTACACGCAGGTGCGGGCCCCGGTGGCCGGGCGCATCGGCCGGCTGGAAGTGACGGTGGGCAACCTGATCGCCGCCGGCCCGGGCGCGCCCGTGCTCACCACCCTGGTCTCGGTCAGCCCGATCTACGCCAGCTTCGACGCCGACGAAAAAACCGTGACCGGCGCGCTCAAGAGTCTCGCGGGCGGCGCACGTCGGACCATTGAACGCATCCCCGTGCAGATGGGCACCTCGGCCACGAGCGACACCCCCTACACCGGCCAGTTGCAGCTGATCGACAACCAGGTCGACCCACGCAGCGGCACGGTGCGCGTGCGCGCCGTCTTCGACAACAAGGACGGCAGCCTGATGCCCGGGCAGTTCGCGCGCATCCGCATGGGCCAGCCGCAGACCGCGCGCACCCTGCTGGTGAGCGAGCGCGCCGTCGGCACCGACCAGGACAAGAAGTACGTGCTGGTCGTGGGCGAGGGCGACAAGACCGAGTACCGCGCCGTCACGCTGGGTGCTTCCGTCGATGGCCTGCGCACCGTGCTCAGCGGCCTCAAGCCCGGCGAACGCATCGTCGTCAACGGCCTGCAGCGCGTGCGCCCCGGTGACGTGGTGCAACCGGAAATCGTGCCCATGAACGCGCGTGCCGAGACACCGGCGCCCGCAGTGGCGAAGTCCTGAATTCCGCGATCAAGAAGAACACCATGAATCTCTCGAAATTCTTCATCGATCGACCGATCTTCGCGGGCGTGCTCTCGCTGCTGATCCTGATCGCCGGCCTGGTCGCGCTGCGCGGCCTGCCGATCTCCGAGTACCCCGATGTGGCCCCGCCCTCGGTGGTGGTGCGCGCCCAGTACCCGGGTGCCAACCCCAAAGTGATCGCCGAAACCGTGGCCACGCCGCTGGAGGAATCCATCAACGGCGTGGAAGACATGCTCTACATGGGCAGCCAGGCCACCACCGACGGCGTGATGACGCTGACCGTCACTTTCAAGCTCGGCACCGACCCCGACAAGGCCCAGCAGCTGGTGCAGAACCGCGTCTCGCAGGCCGAGCCGCGCCTGCCCGAGGAAGTGCGCCGCCTGGGCGTGACCACGGTCAAGAGCTCGCCCGACATCACGATGGTGGTGCACCTGGTCTCGCCCAACGACCGCTACGACATCAACTACCTGCGCAACTACGCGGTGCTCAACGTCAAGGACCGCCTGGCGCGCATCGAAGGCGTGGGCCAGGTGCAGATCTTCGGCGGTGGTGACTACTCCATGCGCGTCTGGCTCGACCCGCAGAAGGTCGCGCAGCGCGGCCTCTCGGCCAGCGACGTGGTGGCCGCCATCCGCGGCCAGAACGTGCAGGCAGCGGCCGGCGTGGTCGGCGCTTCGCCAGGCCTGCCGGGTGTGGACATGCAGTTGTCCATCAACGCCCAGGGCCGCCTGCAGACCGAAGAGGAGTTCGGCGACATCATCGTCAAGGCCGGTGCCGACGGCGCCGTGACCCGGCTGCGCGACATCGCGCGGCTGGAGCTGGGCGCGGCCGATTATTCGCTGCGTTCGCTGCTCAACAACCAGCCCGCCGTCGGCATGGGCGTGTTCCAGGCGCCGGGCTCCAACGCGCTCGACATCTCGGCCCAGGTGCGCGAGACCATGGCCGAGCTGCAGAAGAACATGCCCGAGGGCGTGGAGTTCCGCATCGCCTACGACCCCACGCAGTTCGTGCGCGCTTCCATCAAGTCGGTGATCACCACGCTGCTCGAAGCCATTGCGCTCGTGGTGCTGGTGGTGATCGTGTTCCTGCAGACCTGGCGCGCCTCCATCATTCCGCTGCTGGCGGTGCCGGTGTCGGTGGTGGGTACCTTCGCGGTGCTGCACCTGCTGGGCTTCTCGATCAACGCGCTCTCGCTGTTCGGCCTCGTGCTGGCGATCGGCATCGTGGTGGACGACGCCATCGTGGTGGTGGAGAACGTGGAACGCAACATCGAGGCGGGGCTCTCGCCGCGCGATGCGACCTACCGCGCGATGAAGGAAGTGTCCGGGCCCATCATCGCGATCGCGCTGGTGCTGGTCGCGGTGTTCGTGCCGCTGGCTTTCATCAGCGGCCTCACTGGCCAGTTCTACAAGCAGTTCGCGGTGACCATCGCGATCTCCACCGTGATCTCGGCGATCAACTCGCTCACGCTCTCGCCCGCGCTCGCCGCCCTGCTGCTGCGCGGCCACGACCAACCCAAGGACGCGCTCACGCGCGGCATGGACCGCGTCTTCGGCCCGCTGTTCCGCGGCTTCAACCGCTTCTTCAACCGCGGCGCCGAGGCCTACAGCGGCGGCGTGCGGCGCGTCATCTCGCGCAAGGCGCTGATGATGGGGATCTACCTCGCGCTGGTGGGCGTGACCTTCGGCCTGTTCAAGGCGGTGCCCAGCG
>NZ_JAKFEO010000015.1:0-171721 GCF_036675665.1 Hydrogenophaga sp.
GTGCATGCCGATGTTGCGCGTCATGCCTTCGAGCTTCTGCGCCAGCTCGATCAGGGTCTTGACGTCGTCTTCCTTCTGGATGCGCTCGGCCAGCACCGGCTCCATCTCGATCGCGTAGTTGTTCTTGTCGCCCTCCTTCTTCGGGTTGGGTGGGTACTGCAGCGTGACCGACATGCCTGGCTTGTTCGGGATCAGCTTGGAGATGCCGTCGCAGAAGCCGTAGGAGAAATCGAGCACCCGGCCCACGTCGCGAATCGCCGCGCGCGCGGCCAGCGTGCCGAAGGTGGCGATCTGGCTCACCGCGTCCTTGCCGTACTTGTCCTTGACGTAGTCGATCACGCGGTCGCGGTTGGTCTGGCAGAAGTCGATGTCGAAGTCGGGCATGGACACCCGCTCCGGGTTCAGGAAACGCTCGAACAGCAGCTTGTATTGCAGCGGATCGAGGTCGGTGATCTTGAGCGCGTACGCCACCAGCGAACCGGCGCCCGAACCCCGGCCCGGGCCGACCGGGCAGCCGTTTTTCTTGGCCCAGTTGATGAAGTCGCCCACGATCAGGAAGTAGCCCGGGAACCCCATGTTCAGGATCGTGTTGATCTCGAACTCCAGGCGCTCCACGTAGCGCGGGCGCTCGGCTTCGCGCCTGATCGGGTCGGGGTACAGGTGCGCCAGGCGTTCCTCAAGCCCTTCAAACGACGACTGGCGGAAGAAGTCCGCCATCGGCATGGGCACACCATCGATCAATGGCGTGGGGAAGTTGGGCAGTTGCGGCTTGCCCAGCACCAGCGTGAGGTTGCAGCGCTTGGCGATCTCCAGCGTGTTGGCCAGCGCCGAGGGCACATCGGCGAACAGCGCCTGCATCTGCGCCGCGCTCTTGAAATACTGCTCATGCGTGAAGCGGCGCACGCGCCGGTTGTTGCCGAGGATCTCGCCTTCGGCAATGCACACGCGCGCCTCGTGCGCCTCGTAGCCGTCGGGCTCCAGAAACTGCACCGGGTGCGTGGCCACCACCGGCAGGTGCAGGCGTGCGGCCAGCTGCACCGCCTGCGTCACGTGGCGCTCGTCATCGGCGCGACCCGCGCGCTGCAGCTCCAGATAGAAGCGGTGCGTGAACATCGTGGAGAGTTGCAGCGCCATGTCGGTGGCGCGCTGGGTGTCACCCTGCATCAGCGCCTGACCCACCGGGCCAGACTGCGCGCCCGACAGCATGATCAAGCCCGCATTGCATTCCTGCAGCCAGTCGCGGTGCACCAGCGCCTGGCCCCGGCCCTCGTTGCGCGTCCAGGCGCGGGCCAGCAACTCGCTCAGGTTCAGATAACCCTGGTGGTCCTGCACCAGCAGCAGCACGCGGGGTGCTGCGGGCTGGTGGCTGCCGGGCATGGCGCCGGGCGTCTCTTCGGTGAAGCCTTGCAGCATCACCTCGGCGCCGATGATGGGCTTGACGCCCACGCCGCGCGCGGCCTTGTAGAACTTGACCGCGCCGAACAGGTTGCTCAGGTCGGTGATGGCCAGCGCGGGTTGGCTGTCGGCGGCCGCGGCGGCCACGACTTCATCAATGCGGTTGGTGCCGTCGACGACGGAGAATTCGGTGTGCAGGCGCAGGTGTAGAAACATGCGTCCATTTTAGGAGGCGCACCGGCTCCCTTCGCTCAGTTCGACGGAGGTATCTCGTCTTTGAGGATGCTCAGCACCTCGGAGCGGAACTCGCGGCTGTAGAGAATGGCGACGACCGCCAGTGTGGCCACCACCATGGCCACCGGCGAGACGAACCAGGCCAGCGCAGCAAACGAAAAGTAGTAAGCCCGCAGCCCGTCGTTGAAGGTCTCGGCTGCCGCACCCACCATGGCCGCGGCGCGCTCGGCGTAAGCACGCCGGTCGTATTTTCCGGCTTCGAAATCCTCAGCCGGCGGCATGGCGCCGATCACCAAGGCCACGAAGGTGTATTGCCGCATGCACCAGGAGAAACGGAAGAAGGCGTACACGAAGATGGACACCATGACCAGAATCTTGAACTCGAAGACGATCAAGGTGGTGGTCTGCGCGAAGGGGATCTCACTCATCAGCTCGGTCGCCTTGTCGGTCGTGCCCAGCAGGGCGAACAGACCACCGATGACCAGGATGGAGGTGGACGAGAAAAAGGCCGGCGTGTTGGACAGCGTCTGGGTGATCAGGCCGTCGAGCATGCGCGGGTCGCGCGCGGTGGTCTGCGTCATCCAGTAGCCGCGGTAACGGTTGGTGGTTTCGATGAGCGAGCCCATCCGACGTCCCCAGACCCGGGCAAACCAGGCGTAGCCCGTCCACAACGCAAAAAAGCAGATCAGCGCGAGCCAGTCTGCCCAGGGAATGAGGCTGAGAATCTTCATGTGCCGGATGTTACCTTTGCGTTTGGCGTCACGATCAGGTCACAGCCGGTGGCAACAATGGGGCTGGCGCTGTCGCCACGACCCTCCATCACCATGAAACACCCTTTGTCCCGGCGCCATCTGATTGCCGGCGCAGGCTCTGCGCTGGCTTCCTTGTCCTTCCCCACGGTCTGGGCTCAGGCCTGGCCACTGCGCCCGATCCGCATCGTCGTGCCCTTCGCGCCCGGGGCGGGCACGGACGCCGTGGGCCGCCTGGTGGCCGAAAAGCTCGCGGAGTTGCTGCCCGCCACCGTGGTGGTGGAAAACCGCGTGGGTGCCTCGGGCGCCATCGGTGCACAGGCGGTGGCGCACAGCGCGCCCGATGGGCACACCCTGCTGCTGGTTGCCGCGCCCTTCACCACCGTCCCGGCCGCGCTGCCGGGCGCCGGCTACGAGCCTTTGGCGCAGTTCACGCCGGTGGGCATGATCGCCACCGGTCCACTGGTGTGGGCCGCCAACAAGGACCTGCCTGCCCGCACACTGGCCGAGGTGGTGCAGCTGGCTCACGCCAGGCCCGGCTTCTACAACTACGGCTCGGCCGGTGCCGGTGGCATCAACCACCTGGTGCTGGAGCTGCTCAAGGTGCGCACAGGCGCGTTCATCACGCACATCCCTTACCGCGGCATCGCACCCGCCGTGCTGGACATGATGGGTGGGCAGATTCACCTGGTCACAGGCACGGTACCGGCACTGGCACCATTCATCCGCGACGGGCGCATCAAGGCGCTGGCGGTCACGTCGGATCGGCGCACACCGGCCTTGCCGGACGTGCCCAGCATGGTGGAAGCGGGACAGGCCGGATTCAACGTTCTCAACTACTTCGGACTGGTGGCCCCGCACGGCACGCCGCCCGAGGTGGTGGGCCGGCTGAACGCTGCCATCGCGCGTCTGGTCACGCTGCCGGAGGTGAAGGCGAGGTTTTCGCTGGATGCGCTGGAACCCGCTGCCGGCACGCCAGCCGACCTGGGCCGTTTTCTGGCGGCTGACCTCCAGTCATGGCTGCAGGTGGTGGCTCGCCAGAAACTGCAGGTCGCCGCGAGTTGAAACTCGCCGCGACCTGCTCGAGGGATTCGATCAGCCCTTGAACTTCGCCGCCACGGACGCCACGCGCTCGCCGAACAAGCGGGCTGTTTCCAGGTCGCCAGGCAGCATCTCGTTGGCACCAGCGTCCGACGGGCTCTGCGCGATGGCGCCGCTGTAGCTCACCAGGTAGTTGACATCGTTGCGCTGGGCGCCCTTGGTGTTGCTCGGCATCAGGCCCTGGCTCACCCAGATCATGCCGTGCTGCATGGCCAGGGTGAACAAGGTGTTCAAAGTGTTCAGCTTGTCGCCGTTCATGCCGGCGCTGTTGGTGAAGCCGGCTGCGATCTTGTCTTTCCATTGCTGGGAAAACCAGGGTTTGCTGGAGGCGTCGGCGAACTTCTTGAACTGCCAGCTCACGCTGCCCATGTAGGTGGGCGAGCCCATGATGATGGCGTCGGCTGCATCGAGCGTTTCCCAGCCGCCGTCGGGCAGGTTGCCGTCGGCGTCGATCGCGATGAGTTCGGCGTTGGCGCCCTGGGCCACCGCTTGCGCCATGCGCTGGGTGTGACCGTAGCCAGAGTGATAAACCACAACAACTTTGGACATGACTTGTCTTTCTGAAAAAGACGCGGCGCCTGGGCGCCGCGATGGACAAACGAAGTGAAAAGGAACCGGTGCTCAGGCCTTGCGGCGAGCGTCCACGCTGAAGGCACTCGCACCGAAGGCCGCGAAGGCCAGCAGGCCACCCGTGATGGCGATGTTCTTGAAGAACATCAGCTGCTGCATCATCTGCTGCTCGGCCGGCAGGGACCAATAGGCGTGGAAGAAGAAGCTGGCCACCAGCGTGAACACCGCGAGCGCGAGTGCAGCGTAGCGGGTGCGGAAACCGATCAGCAACGCCAGGCCACCGAAGAGTTCGATCACGAGCGCGATGGCCACACCCACGGTGGGCAAAGGCAATCCCATGGCCGTGGCGTAGCCCACGGTGCCGGTGAAACCGGCAATCTTGCCGAAGCCGGCCGGCACGAACATCAGGGCCAACAGGATGCGGCCGATCAGGGCCAGGGGATTTTGCAGAGCGTTCATGAAGATTCCTTGAAAAAACAAAGGTTGAGGGTTGAGGGGAAAAGTGTTCAGGCCGCGAGATCGAACACCAGCACTTCGGCGTCCTTTCCTCGGGAAAGTTCCAGATGGCTCTCGCCGGCAAGCACCGCAGCATCACCGCCTTCCAGCCGTTGGCCGTTCACATCGAGCGCGCCACGCACCAGATGCACATAGGCTTTGCGTGTCGGGTTCAGCGCCAGCTCGGCGGTCTCGGCGCCATCCAGCAAACCAGCGTACATGGAAGCATCGGCGTGAATCGTCACGGAGCCTTCGGCCCCGTCCTTGGACGCGACCAGGCGCAGTTGGCCACGCTTCTGATCCTCGGCAAAACTCTTCTGCTCGTAGCCCGGCTCGATGCCCTTCACGTTGGGTTCGATCCAGATCTGCAGGAAGTGCGTGGTGCTGTTGGGCGCGTGATTGAACTCGCTGTGGCGCACGCCGCTGCCCGCGCTCATGCGCTGCACGTCGCCGGGCGGAATGCCCTTGACGTTGCCCATGCTGTCCTTGTGCGCCAGGTTGCCCTGCAGCACGTAGCTGATGATTTCCATGTCGCGGTGGCCGTGCGTGCCGAAGCCGGTGCCCGGGGCAATGCGGTCTTCGTTGATCACACGCAGGTTGCCCCAGCCCATCCAGGCCGGATCGAAGTAGTCGGCGAACGAGAACGAGTGAAAGCTCTTGAGCCAGCCGTGGTCGGCAAAACCGCGTGCTTCGGAGCGTCGAATCTGGAGCATGGTGAGTCCCTTTCCGTCTGGGAGTGGTGCCATTGAAACCGGATGGATCTCGCTGGCATGGAATGGATTGTGGGAGCACGCATGCTCATTGAGACTGCACGGATTTGATGGCATCATTCAAATAATTTGAACCATCGACCTCCATAACCATGGCCACCTCCACACCCCGCGCCGCCTTGTCGCCCGAAAACCTGGGCCTGCTGGAGGCGGTGGCACGCCTGGGCAGCATGGCCGCCGCCGCCCGCGAAGTGGGCATGGTGCCCAGCGCCCTGACCTACCGCATCCGCCAGGTCGAGGACGCGCTCGACGTGCTGCTGTTCGACCGCAGCGCGCGCCGTGCCGTGCTCACGCCCGCGGGCGCCGAACTGCTGCGCTCGGGCCAGCACCTGCTGAACGAACTCGATGCGGTGGCGCAGCGCGTCAAGCGCGTGGCCACCGGCTGGGAGCCGCAGTTCACCATCGCGGCCGACGCGATCATCGCGCGCGCCACGCTGTTCGAGCTCTGCGAGGCCTTTTACGCCGAAGGCGCGCCCACGCGGCTGAAGCTGCGGGCCGAAACACTGTCGGGTACGGTGGAAGCCTTGCAGATGGGCCAGGCCGATCTGGCCCTCGGCGTGCCCACCGACCTCTCGCTGCCCGAGATCCAGTCAGCGCCGCTGGGCCCCATCACTTTTGTGTTTGCGGTAGCGCCCCACCACGCATTGGCGGGGGTAAGCCACAGTCTGTGCGACGAAGAACTGCGCGAACACCGCGCCGTGGCGGTGGCCGACAGCGCGCAGCGTGGGCGCGGCGTCACCCACAACCTGTTGCCCGGGCAGGATGTGCTGACCGTGCCCACCATGCAGCACAAACTGGACGCCCAGTTGCGTGGCCTGGGGGGCGGCTTCCTGCCACTGCCGTTGGCACAGCCCTTCATTGCCGCCGGGCGGCTGGTCGTGAAAAACGTGCAGCGACCCGACCGCAGCCTGCGCGTGGCCTATGCCTGGCGCCTGCCACGCACCGCGAACGACACGGGTCGCGCACTGCGCTGGTGGCTCGATCATCTGCAAAGCCCACAGACGCGCGCCGCGCTGCTCAACAATCACCACCAGATGTGACCCCCCGAAGCGCCTGAGGCGCCTCCCCCCAGGGGGCAACACCTGCGGCCTGGCAAAGCCAGTTCCGCGGTGTTCTGGAAGGGTGGCCTCTCGCGCGCCGCGGTTCGCGTGAAAGCAAGGAAGATGGGGGGAGCAACTGCTACAGTCAACAGCACTCCACCCAGCCCGACCAAGCGTCATCAGAAAGCGCCCAGAGACATGACCACATCCCCCAAGACCCGCGCCTCCAGAGGTTCTGTCCCCAAAGCCAAGGCCACCCGGTCGGTGGGTCTGCACGTCGCCGTGGTGGGCGCCGGCATGGCGGGCGTGGTGTGCGCGCGCACGCTGGTGCAGGCCGGTCACAAGGTCTCGCTGTTCGAAAAAAGCCGCGGCCTGGGAGGGCGCATGTCGACCCGGCGCACCGAGTTCGGCGGTTTTGACCACGGCTCGCAGTACTTCACCGTGCGCGACGCGCGCTTCGAGACCGCGCTGCGCAGCAACGCCACCTCGGTGGTGCGTCCCTGGAGCGCCAGCACCGTGCGCGTGCTCGACGAATTCGGCCACGTGCTGGCCAGCGCGCCACCCCCCACCGAGCCTCATTTCGTGGCCTCGCCCGGCATGAACGCCCTGGTGAACCTGTGGGCCCAGCCGCTGGCCGCCACCACGCTGCTCGACACCTGTGTGACCCAGATCGAACGCGATGCGCTTCACCCCGGACAGTGGCAACTGCGCACCGAAGACAGCGCCGGTGGTCAACAGGTCGTGGGGGGTTTCGACCGCGTGGTGCTGGCCATGCCGCATCCGCAGGTGCACGACCTGCTGCGCGCCTCGGGCCTGGCGCCCGAACTGCGCCAGGCACTGGCGCCCGTGCATGTGGCCCCCTGCTGGACGCTGATGGTGGCGTACCCGCAGGCCATGCAGCCCGGCCTGCCCCACCTGGGTCCACAGTGGAACGCCGCGCGCAGCACGCACCACCGCATCAGCTGGCTGGCGCGCGAATCGAGCAAGCCCGGGCGCGACCCGATCGAGCGCTGGACCATCCAGGCCAGCCCGACCTGGTCCACCAAACACCTCGAAGACGACGCCGAGCGCGTGAAGGCCAAGCTGCTCAAGGGCTTCGCTGAAATCACCGGCATCCGCGCCACGCCCACCTTTGCCGTGGCGCACCGCTGGCGATTCGCCCAGACGCAAACCCCGCTGGGCAAAAGCCACCTGTTCGACAAGGCACTGGGCATCGGCGCCTGTGGCGACTGGTGCCTGGGCCATCGCGTCGAGGACGCGTTTGTCTCCGGGCTCGAAATGGCGTTGGAAATCGCCTGAACCCATTCCCCCGTTCGGGCTGAGCCTGTCGAAGCCCTCCCCAAGATGGCTGCGTACAGAGGTCGTTTCGCCCCCTCCCCCACCGGCCCGCTGCATGCGGGCTCGCTCGTGGCAGCGCTTGCCAGCTGGCTCGACGCCCGCGCCCACGGCGGCGCCTGGCTGGTGCGCATCGAAGATGTGGACACGCCGCGCTGCCTGCCCGGCATGGATCAGGTCATCCTGCGCCAGCTCGCCCGCTGTGGGCTGGTGAGCGACGAACCCGTGGTCTGGCAATCGCGGCGCGGCGACGCGTACCAGCAGGCGCTGGACCACCTCGTGCAGCAAGGCCACGCCTACCCGTGTGGCTGCTCGCGCAAGGACATCGAGGCCGCCCTGCAAACGCAAGGCAGGGGCCGCGAGCGCCATCACATCGCCGTCTACCCTGGCACCTGCCGACCCGAGCGCGGCGGCCTGCAGGGCAAGCCCGCGCGCGCCTGGCGGTTTTCCATTCCCCAGACAGCACATGTGAATTGGAGCGACCGCCGCCTGGGCCCCCAGACCCAGAACGTCACCACCGAGGTCGGCGACTTCATCCTGAAACGCGCCGACGGCCTCTGGGCCTACCAGCTCGCGGTGGTGGTGGACGACGCCGCACAAGGCATCACCCACGTGGTGCGCGGCCAAGACCTCGCCGACAACACCGCGCGCCAGATCCTGTTGCAGCGCGCGCTCGGCCTGCCCACGCCGGCCTACCTGCACACACCCCTGGTGCTGGGTGACAACGGCGAAAAGCTCAGCAAGCAGAACGGCGCGCAGCCGCTGGACCTGAGCGATCCCATCACGGCCCTCTGCCAAGCCGCAAACGTGCTGGGGTTGCACAGCACCAACGCCCGTCCGGCGCTGGCCCTCGACAGCTGGACATCTGTGTGGGATGAGCAGTGGATTCAACGAAAAGGGGGCGCCGCATAGCGCGGAGCCCCCCCTTGGGAAAACGGCCGGCACCGCAAGGATGGAGTGCCGCCCCGACTTTCGACTACATCGCAATCTGCTTGAATTTCGGATCGCGGACAACGTCCTCGATCAGCTTCTGAACCGCAGGACCCAGAGCCTGCGCGACTTCCTGACACGCCTTGTCCGCAACAAAACTACCCGAAAATCCAAAGACCGATTTGATGCTGAAGCTCTCCTTGCGCGCGTTCGACACCACCAACGTGAACAGCCACTTGCCGTCCGTGATGCCTGAGCTGAAGTCCACTTCCTCAAGCTTGCCGGAAACGACCATCGATGATGCTGGGTCATACGCGCCCGCGAGCTTGAGCTCGTCTATGAACGCCTTCTCGATGTAGCTCTCGAAACTGGGTGACACCGTGACCGGGCCGGCTGCGCGGCAGGTGATGGAGGCCAATCCCGGTTTCGAGGACTCGAATTTCGCCACGGCGACCGGTTTGATGTTGAGGAACTTGATGGATTCCACATTCTTGACCGACGCCCCATATGGAGACGCGTTGTAGGCACAACCGGACAACATCGCTACGGTGGCGAGCATGGCCAGGGACACAATTTTCATGAATGACTTTCTGGTTGTTGGCAAAGCAAAACTCCTCGGTGAGACCGCCTATCGGTCTCACCCCCCACGGTTGCCCGCCTTTGCTTTGATGCCAGTCAGGCCACTTGGCTCTGCGCCCAAAGCACGCACCTTCCCCATGCAGGACGGGCAACTGCCGCGCAGTCTATCCGAGCCGCGGCTCGCAGAAGGGGGCAAGCCAACCCTCTCTCCTACAATCTGGCACCCTCAAACCGCCAACATGACCGATCCTCGACACGCGCAACCGCGCATTCCCCTGAGCGAAGTGCCCTACGTGCGGCAAGTGAAAAGCTATGTGCTGCGCGCGGGCCGCACCACGGTCGGGCAGGCCAAAGCCTACGAACTCTATGCCCCACGCTGGCTGCTGAACTACGCGCCAGGCCCCTTCGACGCCACCGCCGCCTTTGGCCGCAGCGCGCCGCTGATCATGGAAATCGGCTTCGGCATGGGGGGCGCCACCGCGCACATCGCCGCCGTGCGACCCGAAGACAACTTCCTGTGTTGCGAGGTCCACGAGCCCGGCGTCGGCGCGCTGCTCAAGCTCGCGGGTGAACAGCATCTGGACAACATCCGCATCCTGCGTCACGACGCGGTGGAAGTGCTCGACCACATGCTCGGTGAGTCGAGCCTGGACGGCGTGCACATCTTCTTTCCCGACCCCTGGCACAAGAGCCGCCACCACAAGCGCCGCCTGATCCAGGGGCCGTTCGTGAACCGGCTCGCGCGCCACCTCAAGCCCGGTGGCTACCTGCACCTGGCCACCGACTGGGAGCCCTACGCCCACCAGATGCTCGAGGTGCTGAGCGCCGAACCGCTGCTGCAGAACACCGCCGAGGCCGGCGCCAACGGCTTCGTGCCACAACCCGGCTACCGACCGCTCACCAAGTTCGAAAACCGGGGCCTGAAGCTCGGCCACGGCGTGTGGGACCTGGTGTTCCGCCGGGCCTGACACCCAGCGCCTGAGGCCCGTCCACCTCCACCGTGGCACGCCCGCCGAAAAGTCCGCACATCCCGGCACGCCACGGCGTGTCCGCCAGCTGCGTGGCGCTGCCACACACCAAGGTGGCGCCCTGGCCGTTGTTGCTGGACTACCTGGCCGAGCGCCTGAACGTGGTGGATCGCGCGGCCTGGGCCGAGCGGCTCTCGCGCGGCGAGGTGCTGGACGACGCCGGCCAGCCGCTGCCACCGGACGCACCATTCCAGCCCGGTGCGCGCATCCACTACTACCGCCACCTCGACGACGAGCCCACCATCCCGTTCGAAGAGACGGTGCTGTTCCAGGACGCGCATTTGCTCGTGGCCGACAAGCCGCATTTTTTGCCGGTCACGCCCGGTGGGCGCTACGTGCAGCAAAGCCTGCTGGTGCGTTTGAAACGCCGCACCGGCATCGACACACTGAGCCCCATCCACCGCATCGACCGCGAGACCGCAGGCCTGGTGCTCTTCAGCGTGCGAGCGCAAGACCGCAACGCGTACCAGGCGCTGTTTCGGGACCGCGCGGTGCACAAGACCTACGAGGCCATCGCGCCCCACCGCCCGGACTTGAGCTTTCCACTCACGCGGCGCAGCCGCATCGAAGAAGAGAGCGAGCGCTTTTTCCGAATGGTCGAAGCCGAGGGCGAGCCCAACAGCGAAACGCGGATCGAACCAACCGAGGTGCGCGGCGCCTGGGCGCGCTACACGCTCTCACCCGTGACCGGCAAGCGGCACCAGCTGCGCGTGCACATGAACGCACTCGGCGCCCCCATCGCAGGTGACCAGTTCTACCCGCAGGTGCTGCGCGGGCCGGACGACACCGAGGACTTTGCCGAGCCGCTGCGCCTGCTGGCGCGCGGCATCGCGTTCACCGATCCGGTGACCGGGAGGGATCGGCACTTCGAGAGCGGGCGGGTGTTGGCGTGGCCCGTGGACTGAGGCTCACAAGTCGCCCAGGATCGATGAGGCGCGCAACCATGCCATTGCGTCGGGGTCGTGTTTCCTGCGCTCTTCAGTCGCGACAGTAGCCTTCACCGGCCCGAACCGTCAGGCAGTTGGACCGCTCGCTCAACCACTTCATGCCTGTGTCAGCACCGTTCGTGGCGCGCAGAGATTCTTTCACGCCGTTGCGTTCAAACTCGATCCGATCGCCTGCGGCCTGGCCTGGGAAGGTGCGAGGGCCGTCCAGGTTCTGGATGGTCACGTCGTACCGGCCGTTGCCGCCGGCGAGTTGCAGAAATGTGCCCTCGGGCCCATCCCATTTTCCCAGCCACTGGTCGGTGGCGGGCGCAGAGCTCGAACCCGCAGGACTCGCCGCGCTGACCGGTGCGGGTGACGAGCTCTGGTCTTTGCAGCCCGCGACGAGCAAGGCCAGTGCGGCGAATGCCAGCACCCCCCAACGAGTGGTCCTCGTGGGCAGGTTGGCCTGGGCCATTTGAATTTCTCTGGTCATCACGGCTTCCTGAGATTGAGACGAATCGGCCCAGCTTACCCCGCCAGCAAACCCGCCAGCAAACGGCTCACATGCACCGCCTCGCGCTGCGCGCCGTCGTGGATCTGGTGGCGGCAGCTGGTGCCGTCGGCCACCACGATCGCGTCGGGCTGGGCGCGCACGGCGGGCAGCAGGTTGAGCTCGGCCATCTGCATCGACACACCGTGGTGCGAGGCTTCATAGCCGAAGCTGCCGGCCATGCCGCAGCAGCTGCTCTCGATCAGTTGCGGCTGGGCGCCGGGAATCCAGCGCAGCACTTCCATGATGGGTGAGACCGCGTCAAACGCCTTCTGGTGGCAGTGACCGTGCAGCAGCACCGGCTGGTCCACCGGCTGGAGCATGGCCTTCAACCCGTCCAGGCGCCCGGCCTTCGCTTCGCGCGCCAGGAACTCCTCAAACAGCAGGGCGTGTTCGGCAATGTGCTGCGGCGCCAAGCCCAGGCCCATCACCAGCATCTCGTCGCGCAGCGTGAGCAGGCACGACGGCTCCAGCCCCACGATGGCAATGCCTTTGTGCGCAAACGGCAGCAGGCTCTGCACCACCTCGCGTGCTTTCTCGCGCGCCTGCTCCACCATGCCGCTGGCGAGATAGGTGCGCCCGCAACACAGGTGTTTGCCGTCGTCTTTGGTCTTGGTCGCCACGTGCACGGTATAGCCCGCCGCCTGCAACACCCGCACGGCCGCGTGTGCGTTTTCCGATTCGAAGTAGCCATTGAAGGTGTCGACGAAGAGCACCACGCCGCGCTCCGCGGCCAGCACTTCGTCGCGCGTCGCCGTCTTGCGTGGTGTGTTGAAAAAATGCCGGGTGTGCCATGGCGGCAGGCTGCGCCGGGCCGAGATGCCGAGCCATTTTTCGGTCAGCGATGCGAGCAGCGGCACGCGGTTGCGCAGGTTGAGCACCGGCGCCAGCCGCGCGGCCCAGGGAGCGTAGTCGGGCAACTGCGCGACCATGCGGTCCTTGAGCGTGTGGCCGTGTTTCGCCTTGTAGTGCTGCAGGAACTCGACCTTCATCCTCGCCATGTCCACGCCGGTGGGGCAGTCGCGCTTGCAGCCCTTGCAGCCCACACAAAGGTCCATGGCTTCGCGCACCACCTCGCTGGTGAGCGCGTCGTTGCCCGACAGGCCCGGGATCTGCCCGCTGAGCGCCAGGCGCAAGGTGTTGGCGCGGCCACGCGTGAGATGCTGTTCGTCGCGGGTCACGCGGTAGCTCGGGCACATGGTGCCGGCGTCGAACTTGCGGCAATGGCCGTTGTTGTTGCACATCTCCACCGCCTTGGCCAGGCCGCGCGCCGGGTCTTCACCGGTGCCGGGCGCGGTGGTCACTTCGGTCACCGGGTCGGCCTGCACGTCCCAGGCGCTCCAGTCGAGCACGGGTGTGATGGGCACCACCTTGTAGCTGGGCGGGAAGCGCATCAGCCGTGTGTCGTCCATCCTGGGCGGGTCGATGATGCGGTTGGGCGAAAACAGCCGGGTGGGATCGAGGTGGTCCTTGATGCGGGCAAACGCGTCGTTGATGCGTGGGCCGAACTGCCATTCGATCCATTCGCCGCGGCACAGACCGTCGCCGTGTTCACCGCTGTAGGCGCCTTTGTATTGGCGCACCAGTTCGCTGGCCTCTTCGGCGATCGCGCGCATCTTGCTCGCGCCTTCGCGGCGCATGTCGAGGATGGGGCGCACGTGCAGGGTGCCCACCGAAGCGTGGGCGTACCAGGTGCCCCGGCTGCCGTGTTTGTGGAACACCTGCGTGAGCGCATCGGTGTACTCGGCCAGGTGCACCAGGGGCACGGCACAGTCTTCGATGAAGCTCACCGGCTTGCCGTCGCCGCGCAGGCTCATCATGATGTTCAGGCCCGCCTTGCGCACTTCCCAGAGGTTCTTCTGCGGCGCGTCGTCCACCATCTCCACCACGCTGCCGGGCAGGCCCAGGTCGCCCATCAGTTCCACGAGCTCGCGGATCTTGTGGGCGATGTCG
Source organism: Hydrogenophaga sp. (assembly GCF_036675665.1). Taxonomy (GTDB): domain Bacteria; phylum Pseudomonadota; class Gammaproteobacteria; order Burkholderiales; family Burkholderiaceae_C; genus Hydrogenophaga. The sequence continues at coordinate 13,656 of NZ_JAKFEO010000015.1, forward strand.
GCCTTGCTGGGGCCGCTGAATTCCACCAGCAGCACGGCCTCGGGCTTGCCGCCGTTGATGTGCGGCGAGAGCGCGGTGCGGATGGTGGACGCAAACGCCGGGTTCTGCAGCGAGAGCTCGATCATGGTGCGGTCGACCAGCTCCACCGCGGTGAGCTGGCCCACGGCCATGCCCTCGCCCAGCTTGACGATGTGCTGCGCGCTGTCCATCGCCTGGAAGAAGCTGGGGAAGTTCACCACGCCGAGCACCTTGGCACGCGGCAGTTCGCGCAACTGCAGCTTGAGCGATCGCGTGAGTGCCAGCGTGCCTTCGCTGCCGATCAGCAGGTGCGACAGGTTCACCGAGCCGTCGTGCGTGTACGGCTTTTCGTTCTGGTTGCGGAAGATGTCGAGGTTGTAGCCGGCCACGCGGCGCAGCACCTTGGGCCAGCGCGCGTCGATCTCGTCGGCGTGCTCCATGGCGAGGTCGCGCACGAAGTCGCCGATGGCCCTGGCTTGCGGACTCGCGGTGGCGTGGTCACCGAAGTCGACCAGGCTGCCATCGGCCAGCCAGGCCTGCGCGCCCAGCACGTTGTGCACCATGTTGCCGTAGGCCACCGAGCGGCTGCCGCAGGAGTTGTTGCCGGCCATGCCGCCCAGCGTGGCCTGCGCGCTGGTGGACACGTCCACCGGGTACCACAGGCCGTGCGGTTTGAGCTGCGCGTTGAGGTGGTCCAGCACCAGGCCGGGCTCCACCGTGGCGGTGCGGGCCTGCACGTTCACGTCGAGCACGCGTCGCACGTGCTTGCTGTGGTCGATCACCAGGCCCGCGCCCACGGTCTGGCCACACTGGCTGGTGCCGCCGCCGCGCGGCACGATGGGCACGGCCAGATCGCGGCAGATGTCGAGCGCCACGCGCACGTCGTCCGCATCGCGTGGCACGAACACGCCCACCGGCATCTGCTGGTAGATCGAGGCGTCGGTGGCGTAGCGGCCGCGGTCGGCGGGGCTGAACAACACTTCGCCCTGGGTTTGCTGTGTCAGGCGTCGGGCCAGCTGGCCGGCCACCTCGTTGCTGGTCTGGGCCACACGCTCGTACACCGCATCGGCGTTCTCCCGCGTCACGTCCAGGGGCAAGGGCGCGTTCATTCAGTGCCTCCCTGGCGCTGCAGCGTCTGCGCCTCCTGCGAACGCAGCTGCTCCATGACCACGTCGCGCTTGTTGTTGAGGTGGGTCGTGAGCACGCTGGCCAGCGCCACGCCATCGCGGGCTTCCAGCGCCTGGATCATGGCTTCGTGCTCCTTCACCGCGCGGCTCCACTTCTCACCGTCCTGGTTGGAGCGGAAGCGCAGCGCCTGCAGGCGCGCATTGACCTGGTTGTAGGTGCTGGTGAGCACCGGGTTGCGGGCCGCTGCGTTGATGGCACGGTGGATCGCGGCATTGAGCGGGTAGTAGGCCGAGAGATCGCGCCGCGTGTACGCGGCCAGCATCTCGTAGTGCATGGCCTTGATCTCGACGAGCTCGGCGTCGGTCACGCGCTGCGCGGCCAGCTGTCCGGAAGCCGCTTCCAGCCCGGCCATCACTTCAAAGGTGTTGTGCACGTCGGCTTCGGTCAGCTGCACCGCCACCGCGCCGCGATTCGGCACCAGCTCCACCAGGCCCTCGGCGGCCAGGGTCTTGATGGCTTCGCGCAGCGGGGTGCGCGAGACCTTGAGCTGTTCGCACAGTTCGCGCTCGTTGAGCTTGGCGCCCGGGGCAATCTGCCCCTCGACCAGCATCTGGCGCAAACGGTGGGTGGCCTGCTCGTGCAAGGCCGCGGGAGGAATGGAAAAGATCTGGGCCGTCATGTTTTGTATTCAAAAAAGTCGCCTTGTTTGCCGCATTTTAGGGCTGATCCGGTTGACAGATTGATTTTGTATGCAAAAAATGGGTCTGTCATCCACCCATCATTTGCCATGCTGATCACCGACTCCCACCCCACCGGCCGCCATTTCCTGCAGATTCCCGGCCCCTCGCCCGTGCCCGACCGCGTGCTGCGCGCCATGAGCCTGCCCACCATCGACCACCGTGGCCCCGAGTTCGGCGTGCTGGGCCTGAAGGTCCTGGCGGACATGCAGAAGATCTTCCAGACCCAACACCCGGTGATGATTTACCCGGCCTCGGGCACCGGCGCCTGGGAGGCCGCGCTGGCCAACACCCTGAGCCCGGGCGACCACGTGCTGATGTACGAGACCGGCCACTTCGCCTTCCTGTGGAACAAGCTGGCCAACCGCCTGGGTCTCAAGGCCGAGGTGCTGGCATTGAGCGGCACCGACAACGGCGTGCCCGCGAGCTGGCGCCACGGCGTGCAGGCCGATCTGATCGAGGAGCGCCTGAAGGCCGATGCCGGCCACAGCATCAAAGCGGTGTGCGTGGTGCACAACGAAACCTCCACCGGCGTGACGAGCAACATCGCGGCCGTGCGCAAGGCCATCGACGCGGCCAGGCACCCGGCCCTGCTGCTGGTGGACACCATCTCGGGCCTGGCCAGCGCCGAATACCGCCACGACGAATGGGGCGTGGACGTCTCCATCAGCGGCTCGCAGAAAGGGCTGATGCTGCCGCCCGGCATCAGCTTCAACGCCCTTTCGCCCAAGGCGATCGAAGCCAGCAAGACCGCCAGGCTGCCCAAGGCCTTCTGGGCCTGGGACGAGATGATCGAGATGAACAAGACCGGCTACTGGCCGTCGACCCCCAACACCAACCTGCTCTATGGGCTGAGCGAAGCGGCCGACACGATCCTGGGCCAGGGCCTGGACGTGGTGTTCGCGCGCCACCAGCGCTGGGCCAGCGGCGTGCGCGCTGCGGTGCAGAGCTGGGGTCTGCCGATCCAGTGCGCCGAGAGCGGTGTGCACTCGCCCATCCTCACCGGCGTGATGACGCCCGAAGGCGTGGACGCGGACGCGGTGCGCAAGATCATCTACGAGCGCTTCGACTGCTCGCTGGGCACCGGCCTGGGCAAGATCAAGGGCCGCATGTTCCGCATCGGCCACCTGGGCGACACCAACGACCTCACGCTGATCGCCGCCGTGGCGGGCTGCGAGATGGGCCTCAAGCTCGCCGGCGTGAAGCTCGCCGGCTCGGGCGTGCAGGCACTCATGGACCACTTCAGCAGCCACCCTGGTGGCTTGCTCAAGGCCTGACACCACCCACCGTTTCCGTGCACCGTCTCGTCCGTGGACGGCGCACGCTTTTCAGCGGACATCAACGACAAGGAGACAGACATGCCGACACAAACCTTCAAGTTCCCGACTTTCAGCGGCCCGATGCGCAAGGTGGCTGCGGCCGCACTGCTGGGCGCCACCGCCCTGCTCGGCGCCAACCTGGCCCATGCGCAGGTGGAGATCAAGCTCGGCCACGTGGGGGGCCCGGGTTCGCTCTTCGAGCGTTCGGCCAACGAGTTCGCGCGCCTGGCCAACGAGCGCCTGGGCAGCAAAGGCAAGGTCATGGTGTTCGGCTCCAGCCAGCTCGGCGGTGACTCCGAAATGATGCAGAAGCTTCGTCTGGGCACACTGGAGCTGTCGATTCCGTCGACCATCATGTCGTCCAATGTGCCGGCCTTCGGCATGTTCGAGATGCCCTATCTCGTGAAGAACCGCGATCACATGAAAAAGATCGAGTCGGACATCCTGCGCCCCACCATGCTGCCCATGGCCGAGGAAAAGGGCTTCAAGATTCTGGGCGTCTGGGAGAACGGTTTTCGCCACATCACCAGCAACGTCAAGCCCATCGTCAAGCCCGAAGACTTGAAGGGCATGCGCCTGCGTGTGCCACCCGGCGTGTGGCGCGTGAAGATGTTCCAGGCCTACGGCGCGAACCCCTCGCCCATGGCCCTGTCCGAGGTGTTCGTGGCATTGCAGACCGGTGTGATGGACGGCCAGGAAAACCCGCTCACGCAGATCTACTCGTCCAAGTTCCAGGAAGTGCAGAAGTTCATGTCGATGACGGGCCACGTGTACACGCCCGCTTTCCTCACGGCGGGCACACGCAAGTTCGCCTCGCTGCCGGCCGACGTGCGCGAGATTCTGGAGAAGACCGCGCAGGACGTGCAGCCCTTCGTCTACAAGACCGCGGCCCAACTCGACGGTGAGCTGGTCGACAAGATCAAGGCCGCTGGCACCAAGGTGAACGAAGCCGACAAGAACGCCTTCATCGCCGCGAGCAAGGCGGTCTATGAGGAGTTCGGGAAAGAAGTGCCCGGCGGTGCCGATCTGGTGAACAAGGCCGTCGCACTCGGCGCCGCCTTCTAAGGCCGCCCTGCACACACGCGCCGGGACTGGCAAGCGCCAGTGCCCGACGCGTCGTGCACACCCTTCATTTCCTCAAGGATTCCCACCGTGTTCCTCACCCTACGAACCGCGTTCGACCGCACCCTGACAGCGTTCGTCATTTTTCTGCTGGCCTCGCTGGCGGTCATCGTCCTCATGGGCGTGACCTACCGCAAGCTCGGCATCGCCATGGTCTGGTACGACGAAGTCGCCTCCATCGCCCTGGCGTGGCTCACCTACTATGGCGCCGCGCTGGCCGCGCTCAAGCGCGCGCACATCGGTTTCCCCGGCCTGGTCAATGCCATGCCCCCGGCCTTGCGCGTGGCGGTGGTGCTGTTCGGTGAGGTGGTGGTGATCGGCTTCTTTGCCGTGCTCGCCTGGTATGGCTACCAGGTGCTCGACATCCTGCAGGGAGACACCATGGTGAGTCTGCCCTGGGTGCCCACCCAGCTGACGCAATCCGTGATCCCGGTGGGGTCGGCCATGTTCATCCTGGCGCAGCTCTTGAGCCTGCCCGAATTGCTGGCGCAGGCCCGTGGCGCCGGCGTGATCGATGCCGAGCAGCAGGAGATGGAAAAAGAACTTCGCAAGGCGATGCAACCATGACCGCCTTGCTCATGTTCCTGGGCTTGATCGCCCTCATCCTGATCAACGTGCCGATCGGCGTTTCGCTGGGTGTGGTGGCCATGATCGCCATGGTGTTCCATGGCGGCCCGGACGCGCTGCTGAGTGCCGCGATCACCATGTTCACCGGCGCCACCAGCTTCCCGCTGCTGTCGATCCCGCTGTTCATCCTGGCCGGCGCCATCATGAATTCGTCAAGCCTGTCGCGCCGGCTGATTGCCTTTGCTTCGGCCTGCTTCGGCTTCATCAAGGGTGGCCTGGCGATGGTCAACATCGGCACCTCGCTGTTCTTCGCCGAAATCTCCGGCTCGGCCGTGGCCGACGTGGCTGCGATGGGCTCGATCCTGATCCCGGCGATGAAGAAGAAGGGCTACCCGAAGGAGTTCGCGGCAGCGGTCACATCGTCGTCGGCCACGCTGGCCATCATCATCCCGCCCTCGATCCCGATGATCCTGTACGCCGTGATGGCCGAGGCCTCGGTGGTGCAGATCTTTGTGGCCGGCATCGTGCCCGGCATCCTGGGCGGCGGCGGCATGATGGCGCTGGCCTACTGGTACGCCAAACGCTACAACTACCCCGTGGAAGAAGTGTTCAGCTGGGCGCGCTTCCGCTCCACCTTCAAGGACGCGGCCTGGGCCTTCTTGCTGCCCATCATCATCCTGGGCGGCATCTTTGGTGGCGTGGTCACGGCCACCGAAGGCGCAGCGCTCGCCGTGCTCGCGGCGCTGTTCATCGGTGGCGTGATCTACCGAGAACTCAACTTCAGGCATCTGTACGACTCCATGCTCGAAGGCGGCATCCAGACCGCGGTGGTGATGCTGCTGGTGGCCGCTTCCGCCCTGCTCGGCCACCTGCTCACCGAGCAGCAGATTCCCCAGCAACTCGCCGCCTGGATCTCGGCGCTCACCGACAACAAGTACGCCGTGCTCGGCATCCTCAACATCTTCTTCCTGGTGGTGGGTCTGTTCCTGCACTCGGCCGCGGCCATCATCCTGGTGGTGCCGATCGTGATGCCCCTGGTCAAGGCCGTGGGCATCGACCCGGTGCACTTCGGCCTGATCGTCACGCTCAACCTGGGCATCGGCCAGCAGACCCCACCGGTGGCCAGCGTGCTCATGACGGCATGCTCCATCGCCAAGGCCGACATGTGGAAGGTCACGCGCGTGAACCTGCCCTTCATCGGTGTGCTCGTGGTGTTGTTGCTCATGGTGACCTACATCCCCGCGATCCCGATGTTCCTCGTTGAATACTTCTACCGTTGACCATGAGCGCGGACACCGGTGAAGTGACCCTGCACATCGACGCCGGCTTGGCCTCGGTGGTGTTCAACCGGCCTCAGGCGCGCAATGCGATGACCTGGGCCATGTACGAACAGCTCGCGGCCATCAACCGCCAGCTGAGCAACGAGCGCAGCGTGCGTGTGGCGGTGTTCCGCGGCGCCGGTGGGCAGGCCTTTGTGGCCGGCACCGACATCGAACAGTTCGCCGCTTTCAAGACCGGCGAGGACGGCGTGTCCTACGAACGCCAGATCGAGGCCGGCATTGAACTGCTGTGCCAGTTGCCCATGCCCACCGTGGCCGTGGTCGAGGGCTGGTGCGTGGGTGGCGGCCTGGCGATCGCCACCGCGTGCGACTTCCGCCTGGCCACGTCGGGCGCGAAATTCGGCGTGCCGATCGCCAAGACGCTGGGCAACTGCCTGGCCATCGCCAACGTGGCGCGGCTGCGCGCTGCCTTCGGTCACCAGCGCGCCAAACGCATGCTGATGCTGGCCGAGTTCATCGAGGCCGACGAGGCGCTGGCCTGCGGCTTCCTGCATGCCATCGAGACGCCCGAGACCATCGACAACGCCGCCACCGCGCTCGTGCAGCGACTCGCCGCGCTGGCCCCGGTGACGCAGCGCGTGAGCAAGGCCACGCTGGAGCGCCTGACCACGCACGATCTGGCCGAGTCAGAGGACCTGATCCGCGCCGCCTACGGCAGCGACGACTTCCACGAAGGCGTGGCCGCTTTCGTGGCCAAACGGTCCCCCGTCTGGAGCGGCCAGTGAGCCCATCCAACAGACCGCTGGCGGGACTGCGCGTGCTCGAAGTCACCCAGATCATGTCGGGCCCCACCTGTGGCCTCTTGCTGGCCGACATGGGCGCCGACGTGATCAAGATCGAGAAAATTCCCGGCGGCGACGACGCGCGCGGCTACCGCGACCCGCAGGTGGGCGGTGTGTCGGCGCCCTTCATGATGATGAACCGCAACAAGCGCGGCCTTGCACTCAACCTCAAGAGCCCCAAGGGACGTGACTTGTTGCTGCGCATGGCGAAGAACGCCGACGTGCTGGTGGAGAACTTCCGCGGCGGCACCATGGACAAGCTGGGTCTGGGGTATGAGGCCCTGAAAGCCGAGAACCCCGGCCTCATCTACTGCGCCATCAGCGGCTACGGGCGCACCGGGCCGTATGCCGACAAGGGCGGCTTCGACCTCATTGCACAGGGCTTCGCAGGGCTGATGTCCATCACCGGCGAAGCGGGCCGCCCGCCGGCCAAGAGCGGCAACGCGGTGTCGGACATGAACGCGGGCATCCTGGCCGCGCTCGGCATCCTCGCCGCCTACATCCACAAGCTCAAGACTGGGGAAGGGCAGGTGGTGGACACGTCGCTCAGCGACGCGGCGCTGCAGCAGACCTACTGGCACGCGGCGGTGTGGTTCGCCACGCAACGGTCGCCCGAGCCCACCGGCTCGGCGCACATCCTCACCGCGCCCTACCAGGCGTTTGAAGCCAGCGACGGCTGGATCAACATCGGTGGCGCCAACCAGACCAACTGGGAACGCATCTGCGACGTGCTGGGCCACCCCGAGTGGCGAGGCGACGCGCGCTTTGCCACCAACAGCGACCGCATGGCGAATCTTGATGTGCTGGTGGACCTGATGAATGCGGTGGTGCGCACGCGAACGCGCGAGCAGTGGCAAGCGGCGTTTGACGCAGCAGGTGTGCCGGCCGGCCCGGTGCACACCATCGGCGAAGCACTGAGCCATCCGCAAACCGTGGCGCGCGGCATGGTGGTGGAGGTGGAGCATCCGCAAGCCGGCGCCACGCGGGCCATTGGCTGCCCGATCCACTTCTCCGCCTCACCGGATCGCAGCAGCACACCCGCGCCGTTGCTGGGCCAGCACACGCGCGAGGTGCTGCGCGAGTTCGATCTGGCGGAGACCGAGATCGACGCCCTCGTGGCCGAGGGCGTGGTCGCCGAACCCTGAGCGGGCGGGCTCAGGCCCGCTCGGCCACCCAGGCGTGCACCGATTTCAGCGCGGCGTCCAGACCCGACGCATCGGTGCCGCCGGCCATGGCCATGTCGGCCTTGCCCCCGCCCTTGCCACCCACCTGCTGGGCCACGAAGTTCACCAGCTCACCAGCCTTGACCTTGCCCACGCTGTCGGCGGTGACGCCGGCGGCCAACTGCACCTTGTTGCCGTCCACGGCAGCCAGCACGATGGCGGCGGTCTTGAGCTTGTCTTTGAGCTTGTCCAGCGTGTCGCGCAGGGTCTTGGCATCGGCGCCGTTGAGCACGGCGGCCAGCACCTTGATGCCCTTCACGTCCACGGCCTGCGACATCAAATCATCGCCCTGGCTGGAGGCCAGCTTGCCCTTGAGCGCGGCCACTTCCTTCTCCAGCGCCTTCACCTGCTCCAGCGTCTGGCCAATGCGGTGCGTGAGCTCGGCGGTGGGCGCCTTGAGCGCACCAGCCGCCTGGGCCACGGTGTCTTCGAGCGATTGCAGGTAGCTCAGCGCGTTGACGCCAGTGATGGCTTCGATGCGGCGCACACCCGCGGCCACACCGCCCTCGCCCACCACCTTGAAGAGCCCGATGTCGCCGGTGCGCTGCACGTGCGTGCCGCCGCAGAGTTCGCGGCTGCCGCCGATGTCGAGCACGCGCACGGTCTCACCGTACTTCTCGCCAAACAGCATCATGGCGCCGGTCTTCTGCGCCGACTCGATGTCCATCAGGCGCGCCTGCGTGGCGGCGTTGGCCAGCACTTCTTCGTTCACCAGCGCTTCGATTCTCCGGATCTGAGCGTCCGTCACCGGCGCGTTGTGCGCGAAGTCGAAGCGCGTGCGATCGGCGTTCACCAGCGAGCCCTTCTGCTGCACGTGTTCGCCCAGCACCTCGCGCAGGGCCTTGTGCATCAGGTGGGTGGCGCTGTGGTTGCGCACGGTGGCGGCCCGCACCGCCGTGTTCACCTGGGCCGCCACGCTGTCACCCACGCTGATCGTGCCCTGCACCACCGCGCCGTGGTGGCCGAACACGTCGGCCTTGATCTTCTGCGTATCGGCCACGTCGAAGCGGGCCGATCCACTGGTGATCACGCCCTCGTCACCCACCTGGCCGCCGCTCTCGGCATAGAACGGCGTGCTGTCCAGCACGACCACACCGCTCTGGCCGGCCTTGAGCGTGGCCACGGGCGTGCCGTCGAGGTACAGCGCCACGATCTTGCCGGTGGCATCGAGCTGGTCGTAACCCACGAAGGTGTTGCCTGCGCCGGTGTAGTCGAGTGCCTTGTCCATCTTGAACTTGCCTGCCGCGCGGGCCTGGGCCTTCTGCTTGTCCATCGCGGCGTGAAAGCCCGCTTCGTCGACCGACAGGCCACGCTCGCGGCACACGTCGGCCGAGAGGTCGAGCGGGAAACCGTAGGTGTCGTGCAGCTTGAAGGCCACGTCACCGGGCAGCACTTTCGCGCCGTCGGCCAGGGCCGCGTCGAGAATCTCCATGCCGTTGGCCAGCGTCTCGTAAAAGCGTTCTTCTTCCACCCGCAGCACGTCGGTGATGCGCTGCGCCTGGTTGGCCAGGTTGGGGTAGGCCTCGCCCATCATGCGCACCAGGTCGGGCACCATCTTGTGGAAGAACGGTGTCTTCTGACCCAGCTTGTAGCCGTGGCGGATGGCGCGGCGCACGATGCGGCGCTGCACGTAGCCACGGCCTTCGTTGCTCGGGATCACGCCGTCGCTGATGAGGAACGAGGTGGCGCGGATGTGGTCGGCGATCACCTTGAGCGAGGGGTTGCTCAGGTCGGCGGTGCCGGTTTCGCGGCCGGCGGCCTTGATCAGCACGTCGAAGATGTCGATCTCGTAGTTGCTGTGCACGTGCTGCAAGATGGCGGCGAGGCGCTCCAGGCCCATGCCGGTGTCCACGCAGGGCGCGGGCAGCGGCGTGACCGAGCCGTCTTCGGCCATGTTGAACTGCATGAACACGTTGTTCCAGATCTCGATGAAACGGTCACCGTCTTCATCGGGGCTGCCCGGGGGCCCGCCGGCGATGTGGTCGCCGTGGTCGTAGAAGATCTCGCTGCAGGGGCCGCAGGGGCCGGTGTCGGCCATCATCCAGAAGTTGTCGCTCTTGTAGCGCCCGCCCTTGTTGTCGCCGATGCGGATCACGCGCTCGGGCGGCAGGCCGATCTCTTTGGTCCAGATGTCGTAGGCCTCGTCGTCCTCTTCGTACACCGTGGCCAGCAGGCGTTCCTTGGGCAGCTTGTAGACCTCGGTCAGCAATTCCCAGGCCCACTTCAGGCTCTCGCGCTTGAAGTAGTCGCCAAACGACCAGTTGCCCAGCATCTCGAAGAAGGTGTGGTGGCGCGCGGTGTAGCCCACGTTTTCCAGATCGTTGTGTTTGCCGCCGGCGCGCAGGCAGGCCTGCACCGAGGCCGCGCGCACGTAGGGGCGCTTGTCGGTGCCGAGGAACACGTCCTTGAACTGGACCATGCCCGAGTTGGTGAACATGAGCGTGGGGTCGTTGCCCGGGACCAGCGAGCTGGACGCGACCACGGTGTGGCCCTTGGAGGCAAAGAAGTCCAGGAAGCTCTTGCGGATATCGGCAACGGAGGCGGGGCGGGTCATGGTGGCCTTGTGGTTTTCGGTCGAGGATTCGGTCGACGCGCGGGCGCGCGAAACCCTGTATTTTCCAACATGGCGGGCCGGTTGCTTCGAAGCGGGTTTTCACCGCTCTGCGGTCCGGGTGGACCGGGGGCCAAGGTCGCCAGCGGTACTGCACGCCTGGGGCCAAAGGACTATGCTTTCTGGCTGCCCCGCCACCCTGGCGCGCACCGAACACCGGAGACTGCACATGGACATGAAGACTTCCCCCCTCGCCCTGCTCAAGGACCCCACCCTGCTCAAGACCGACGCGCTGATCAACGGCGAATGGGTCAAGGGCGCCAGCCGCTTTGACGTGCTGGACCCCGCCACCGGCCACAAGCTGGCCGACGTGGCCAATCTGGGCCCGAAGGACGCCGAGGCCGCGATCGCCGCGGCCAACGCCGCCTGGCCCGCGTGGAAGGGCAAGACCGCCAAGGAACGCAGCGCCATCCTGCGCAAGTGGTTCGACCTGCTCATGGCGAACCAGGAAGATCTGGGGCGCATCCTCACCGCCGAGCAAGGCAAGCCGTTCGCCGAGGCCAAGGGTGAGATCGCCTATGGCGCGAGCTTCGTGGAATGGTTCGCCGAAGAAGCCAAGCGCGTCAACGGCGAGACCCTGCCCACCTTCGACAACAACCGCCGCCTGATCGTGCTCAAACAGCCCATCGGCGTGTGCGCGGCCATCACGCCGTGGAACTTCCCGCTGGCCATGATCACGCGCAAGGTCGCGCCCGCGCTGGCCGCCGGCTGCCCCGTGATCATCAAGCCCGCCGAGCTCACGCCGCTGACCGCGCTGGCCGCGGCCGAACTGGCCATCCGCGCCGGCATCCCGGCCGGTGTGCTCAACATGCTCTGTGCCGACGCCGACAACAGCATCACCGTGGGCAAGGTGCTGTGCGCCAGCGACGTGGTGCGCCACATCAGCTTCACCGGCTCCACCGAAGTGGGCCGCATCCTCATGGCGCAGTGCGCGCCCACGGTCAAGAAGATGTCGCTCGAGCTCGGCGGCAACGCGCCCTTCATCGTGTTCGACGATGCCGACATCGACAGCGCGGTGGAAGGCGCCTTCGCCAGCAAGTACCGCAACGCCGGCCAGACCTGCGTGTGCTCCAACCGCATCTACGTGCAGGCCGGCGTGTACGACAGCTTCGTGGACAAGTTCGCCGCCAAGGTGAAGACGACGAAAGTCGGCAACGGATTCGACGAAGGTGTGAGCCAGGGGCCGCTGATCGAAGAGGCCGCGCTGGTGAAGGTGCAGCGCCACGTGGACGACGCCGTGGCCAAAGGCGCCCGCGTCATGACCGGTGGCAAGCGCCTCACCAACATCGGCAGCGGCCAGTTCTTCGAGGCCACCGTGGTGGCCGACGCCACCGCCGACATGCTCTGCGCCAAAGAAGAAACCTTCGGCCCGTTCGCCCCGGTGTTCAAGTTCAACACCGAGCAGGAAGCGATCGACGCGGCCAACAACACCGAGTTCGGCCTGGCCAGCTACTTCTACAGCCGCGACGTGGGCCGCATCTTCCGGGTGAGCGAGGCGCTGGAGTACGGCATGGTCGGCATCAACGTGGGCATCCTGGCCACCGAACACGTGCCCTTTGGTGGCGTGAAGCAGTCGGGCCTGGGTCGCGAAGGCTCGCACCATGGCATGGATGACTACGTGGAGATCAAGTACCTCTGCGTGGGCGACATCCTCAAGTAAACTCAGCAGCCCTGCGGGTGTAGTTCAATGGCAGAACGGCAGCTTCCCAAGCTTCATACGAGGGTTCGATTCCCTTCACCCGCTCCAGATTGAGTGGCCCAAGCCACAGTTCCCAAAGAACAAACCCCTCGCAGCACACGCTGGGAGGGGTTCGGGTTCAGATCAAGCCTGAATCAGTCGACCAACAAGCGTCGCCTCAAGCAAGCTTCCTGAAACGGCGGGCAGCACCAAGGCCAGCCAGCGCCACACCAATCAAAGCAAGAACACCCGGTTCTGGCACTTCGCCAGGAACGTTGATGGCGTTGGTCAGGGCCAGCTCTTCACCGCCTGCGTCCAGACCCACCATGTACAGCTTGAAGTACAGAACGTCGGATGGCAGGTAGTTTGTCAGGTCGAAAGACGGCGCATACGCAAAGAAATCGGGCTTGCCGCTTCCCACATTGTTGTCCACGGTCATCGAGCAAAAGCCTGCCACGCAACCGGCACTGGTGTTGCTGGCATCGAACCACTCGACCACCACCTCGGCCTGCGCAGTCACCAACGAGTCAGCGTCGTACTCGCTGTTGACGATGTTGTCGAACGCCAGGGTCTCGATCGTGAGCCCATCGCGCCTGACTTCCAACAAGCCATTCAGGTTCAAATCTGTGTTGTGGGTGTTGTTGAGGTCGAAGCTGAAAACGGGCGTGAACAGACTGCCTCCCAAAAACGCCTGAAGGTCTGCCACGGTCACATTCACGAGATACGGCCACTCACCCAGGTACTGGTTGTCATTCTTGGGGGTCTGATCCCCGTCAGGCGAGGGATTCTGATTGTCCCCAGTCCCGCCGGTTGCGTCGGGAAACGTCCCGTTGTTCGAATTGTTGAACGAGAACAGCTTGACGATCTGGCCCGAGCCGAACGAAGGCAGCGTGCTCCAGTCGCTCAGACCGGCATAGCCGAAATTGTTGGCGAGTTGCTGCAGGGAATTCACCGAGTACGAAATGAAGTCGTCGTGAGAACTCGCGACATAAATCTTCACGCCCGCAGAAGGCTCATAACAGAGAAGGTTTTCGAAGCCAGCTCCGTATCCACAACTGGTGACGGAGGGCAGCGTCAGCGCTTGAACGCTGGAGGTTGCGACGAACGCAGAAACCAGGGAGGCGGTGCGCAGAATTTGAAGGAGTTTGTTGTTCATTGGGTGCCTCATACAAGGATGGTTGACATCAGACAGTCTTCCCCCTGACATCTTTGCTTCAAATAAGCAAACTTTGAGCCCAATCAAAAACCCGAAGAAATTCAAAGGGTTCGCCGCTTGGCGGTGCTGCAGGGTCCTCCCTGTGGAAAAAATCCCGACACACCCACAAGCAAAATCGGAGACAGCTCTGCGTGGAGCGTTTCAAGCACCGACTGGAGGTCAGCGGGCGATCAAGGCCCCACGCCGAACAGCGCCAGCACCCCCAGCACCGCAAAAATGCCCGCCGCCACCCGGTGCACCAGCGCGATGGGCACCTTGCGCGTGATCGCATCGCCAAAAAACACCACCGGCGCGTTGGCCAGCATCATGCCGAAGGTGGTGCCGAGCACCACCGCGATGAGGGGGTCGTATTGCGCGCCGAGCGCCACGGTGGCGATCTGCGTCTTGTCGCCCATCTCGGCCAGGAAAAAGGCCCACACAGTCACGAAAAAAACGCCCATCTGCCGTTTGGGCAGGGCGTTCTCGTCGTCGAGCTTGTCGGGGCTCAACATCCACAGCGCCATGGCGATGAATGACACGCCAAGCACCCATCGCATCACGCCCGGCCCAGCGGCGGCCATGATCCAGGCGCCCGCCAGGCCAGCCAGTGCGTGGTTGAGCAAGGTGGCCACCAAGATGCCCCAGACGATGGGCCAGGGGCGCTTGAAGCGCGCGGCCAGCACGAGGGCGAGCAATTGCGTCTTGTCGCCCATTTCAGCGAGGGCGACGATGCCGGTGGATATGAGGAAAGCTTCCAAGACAGTGCTCCGAGGGCCGGCAGAAACCAAAAGACCACACGGCATCCCCGGCCCATCCGGAGGCAGTGTGGTCAAAGGTCTTGCCAGGCTGAAGGCTGTCGGCGCCATGGCCTTGAGGGCCAAGTGTGTTGACGCGGACCTCTGCAAGGTGCAGAGCGGCTACTCCCCAATGACGGGTGCAGCCGGGAGTATAGCCATCAGATCAGCGTGGGCCCCGTCTTGGACTGGATGAACTCGCGGGTCACGCCGGGGGCGAGCTCCACCAGCTTCAGGCCCTGGGGGGTCACGTCCATCACGCCGAGGTCGGTGATGATGCGGTTGACCACTCCCACGCCCGTCAGCGGCAGGGAGCAGTGGTCGAGGATCTTCAGATCTTCGGTGCCGTCTTTCTTCTTGGCCACGTGCTCCATGAGGATGATCACGCGCTTGACGCCAGCCACCAGGTCCATGGCGCCGCCCATGCCTTTGACCATCTTGCCGGGGATCATCCAGTTGGCCAGATCGCCCTTCTCGCTCACCTGCATGGCTCCGAGGATGCTCAGGTTGATCTTGCCGCCACGGATCATGGCGAAGCTGTCGTGGCTGCCGAAGATCGACGAGCCCGCAATGGTGGTGACAGTCTGCTTGCCGGCGTTGATCAGGTCGGCATCCACCTCGTCCTCGGTGGGAAACGGGCCGATGCCCAGCATGCCGTTCTCGCTCTGCAACCACACCTCTTTGTCGGCGGGCACGAAGTTGGCCACCAGCGTGGGGATGCCGATGCCCAGGTTCACATAAAAACCGTCTTCGAGTTCCTGGGCTGCGCGCGCAGCCATCTGGTCTTGGTTCCAGGGCATATCAGACTCCCGCTTTCTCAGTGATGGTTCGTTTCTCGATGCGCTTCTCGGGCGTGGCGTTGAGCACCAGGCGGTGCACGTAGATGCCCGGCAGGTGGACCTGGTCGGGCTCGATGGCGCCCTTCTCCACGATCTCTTCCACCTCGACCACGCAGATCTTGCCGGCCATGGCCACGGCGGGGTTGAAGTTGCGCGCGGTGAAACGGAACTGCAGGTTGCCCGAGGTGTCGGCGCGCCAGGCCTTCACCAGCGAGACGTCGGGCACCAGCGAGCGTTCCATCACATAGGTTTCCCCGTCGAATTCGCGCAATTCCTTGCCCTCGGCCACGATGGTGCCCACGCCGGTCTTGGTGAAGAACGCCGGGATGCCGGCGCCGCCAGCACGCAGCTTCTCGGCCAGCGTGCCCTGGGGCGTGAACTCCAGCTGCAGTTCACCGGCGAGGTACTGACGCTCGAACTCCTTGTTCTCGCCCACGTAGCTCGAGATCATCTTGGTGATCTGGCGCGTTTCCAGCAGCTTGCCCAGACCAAAGCCGTCCACACCCGCGTTGTTCGAGATCACGGTGAGGTTCTTCTTGCCGCTGTCGCGCAGCGCGTCGATCAGGGCCTCGGGAATGCCGCAGAGGCCGAAGCCGCCCACGGCGAACAGCTGGCCGTCGGCCACGATGTCTTTGAGCGCGTCGGCTGCGCTCGGGTGGATCTTGTTCACGTTGCTGTCTCCTGGGTTGAAGCAAGGAAGCCGGTACGATACTACGTAACGGCATACGTAGTAATTCGTAAAGTAAAACCCTCACCCGCATGGACATCGACTACCGCCTGGCTTTCGATTTGGCCCCCGTGGGCCTCGCGCTCTCGCGCCAGCGCATCATGGTCGACTGCAACCGGGTGCTGTGCGAGATGTTCGGCGCCACGCGCGAGCAGCTCGTGGGCCAGAGTTTCCAGATCCTCTACCCCAGTGCTGACGAGTACGAGCGTCTGGGCGCGCGCATGGCGCCGCTGCTGGGCAAAGGCGGCACCTATGCGGACGACCGCATCATGAAACGCGTGGGTGGCCGGCTCAAGGACGAGACCTTCTGGTGCCATGTGACGGGGCGCGCGCTGAGCCGCGAGACGCCACATGCGGCGGGCATCTGGAGCTTTGAAGACCTGAGTTCACGCCGCATGGTGAAGGCCGACCTCACGCCACGCGAGCGTGAGGTGGCGGCCCACCTCATGAGCGGCCTGACCAGCAAGGAGATCGGCAAGGCCCTGGCGATCAGCCACCGCACGGTGGAGATCTACCGGGCGCGGCTCATGCGCAAGTACGGGGCGCACAGCACGCCAGACCTTGTGCACAGATTGCTGGCAGGTTAGGAATGGCCCCTAAAGCGACGCAGCTTCGTTGAGCACGATCCGGCGCCGGGCCGCCCCAAGCAGGATCAGCCCCCTCGGGGGGCAGCGGACCACGCGCAGCGGGGGAGCGTGGGGGCCATTCACTGAGGAACGAAGCCGCTCTCTTGAATGATCTTGGACCACACCTTGCCGTAAGCCTGCTCGCGCGCGCCGAGCTGTTCACCGGTCATGAAGCCCACGGTGAGGCCCATGGCGGTGAGCTTGTCGCGCACATCGGGCTGGGCAATGGCCTTCTGCACGGCCTGGGCGATGCGGTCCAGCGTGGTCCTGGGTGTGCCGGCCGGGGCAAACAGGCCGTAGTACGGCACGTCTTCAAAACCCTTGAGGCCGAGCTCGGCGAACGTGGGCACCTCGGGCATGGCGGCCTGGCGCTGCGAGCCCATGACGGCCACCACGCGCAGTTTGCCGGCTTTGTGGTTTTCGATGAAGTCGGGAATGGAAGCCACGCCGGCCGGGATCTGGTTGCCCAGCATGTCGGCCATCATGGGCGCGCTGCCGCGGTAAGGCGCGGCCACCAGGTCCAGCCCGTTCTGCTTGGCGATCACCTGTACCAGAAACTGCGGCACCGAGGCCGGCGCGGGAATGCCCACCGTGCCCTTGCCGCCGGCGGCCTTCACGCCGTCCACATAGGCCTTGAAGCTGGTGGCGGGCGTGCCGCTGCTCACCGCAAACGCGTTGACGAAGGTGGCGAAACCGGCCACCGGAACGAAGTCCTTGGCCGGCTCGTAACCCGGCGCCTTCATCACCATGGGCAGGATGGTGATGCTGTGGTCGTGGCTCAGGAACAGGGTGTTGCCGTCGGCCGCCGAGGCCTTGAGCGCCTGCGCAGCAATCTGCCCGCCAGCACCGGGTTTGTTGTCGACCACCACCGAATGGCCCAGCTCGTCCTTGAGACGCTCACCGAGGATGCGCGCAATCGCGTCGGTACCGCCGCCCGGCGGAAAGCCCACCAGGATGCGGGTGGTCGACTGCGCCTGGGCCATGCCGAGGGTGCAAATCACGCCGGCGGCCAGCAGCGCGCGGCGAACCAGGGATGGGCTGGGATGTGACATGACGGAACTCCGAGAGGGATGAAGAAAACCCGATCGTAGCGCCAGCCTTCAGGCCTTGTTCTCGCCGTCGACCACACTCGCTGCCGTGCGGAATGCCTCCACGGCGGTAGGAACGCCGCAGTAGATGCTGGCGTGCAACAACACCTCCTGCAGCTCTTCGGGTGTGACGCCGTTGTTGAGCGCACCGCGCACATGGCCTTTGAGCTCGTGCTGTTTGCCCATGGCAATGAGCATGGCCACGGTGATGAGACTGCGGGTTTTCAGATCGAGCCCGGGACGCTGCCAGACATCGCCCCACGCGTTGCGCGTGATGTACTGCTGGATGGGCTCGGTGAATGGCGTGGCGTTGCCGAAAGCCTGTGCCACAAAGTCCTCGCCCATCACGCGCTTGCGGGTGGCCAGGCCCTTGTCAAAGTCTTTGTCGGTGGCGGGTGGGTTCATACCGGGGCTCCAGGCAAAACCGTCAGCATAGCCGCTACATTCGATGAACACACCCGAAGGAGACACCATGACCCGTTACCCCGCCCCCGACATCAATGACCTGCCCGAGGACATCAAGGCCAAAGTGCTGGAAGTGCAGGAAAAGGCCGGCTTCGTGCCCAACGTGTTCCTCGCGCTGGCGCGCCGTCCGGCCGAGTGGCGCGCCTTCTTCGCGTACCACGACGCGCTCATGCTCAAGGAAGAAGGCTCGCTCACCAAGGGCGACCGCGAGATGATCGTGACCACCACCAGCGCGGCCAACCACTGCCTGTATTGCGTGGTGGCCCACGGCGCCATCTTGCGAATTCACGAAAAGAAGCCGCTGGTGGCCGACCAGGTGGCGGTGAACCACCACAAGGCCGACATCTCCCCGCGCCAGAAAGCCATGCTCGATTTCGCGATGAAGGTCTGCCTGGACTCACACGAGATCAACGACGCCGACTTTGCTCCATTGCACCGCCACGGCTTCTCGGACGAAGACATCTGGGACATCGCCGCCATCACCGCGTTCTTCGGCCTGTCCAACCGCATGGCCAGCTTCAGCAACATGCAGCCCAATCCGGAGTTCTATCTGATGGGGCGCGTGCCCAAAACCAAGGCGGCCTGAGCTCAGTCTTGCAGCCGGGCCCGCAACTCGGCCGGGAGCGGCGCCGACTTCTGTTGCGGGAAGTTCACCCACACCGTGGTAGCACCGCCTGAGGCGTACAGCGTGTCCGGATCGTCGGACCGCGTGAGCGTGCACCAGCTCTCGAAACTGCTGCGCCCGGTGTCGCTCACGAACATCGTGGCGATCACATCGCCGGGAAACTCCAGCTGCTTGTGGAAGGTGCAGAACGCGTTGACGATCACCGGGCCTTCCCCCTGCGGGTCGGGCTGGCAGCCGATGCTGCGCATCCACTCGATGCGGATCGTCTCCAGGTAGCGGAAGTACGTGGTGTTGTTGACATGTCCCATGGCATCCATGTCGCCCCAACGGATCGGGATGGTCATGCGGAACACTTCTTTTTTCTGCTCGGGCAACTCGAACTTCATCGGTGGGCCTTGATGGACGCGAGGATGCCCAGCACGAAAAGCGCACACGCGGCCCACTGCAACGCAGCGGGCCAGGCGCCGTCCCAGGCGAAGCTGTAAACGAGACCAAACACGGTCTCGCTGACGATGAGTTGACCCGCCAGACTGGCGCTGAGCCGACGGCTGGCCATGTTCCAGAGCACCGACGCCACCCAGGCCGCGCCGATGCCGGTGACGGCACAGACGATCACGAAGGTGCCGAAGCCCGGGCGTGAGACCAGCGTGGCCAGATCGGTGCCCGCCACCGCCCAGATGCACAACGCGCCTGCACCGGCGGCAACGCCCAGCCAGTTGGCCCACACGGTGGAATTGACTTCCGGGTGTCTGGCCAGCCAACGGGCATTGAGCAAACCGAAGGCCGTCCACGACAGCATGGCCAGCACCGCGTAGACGATGCCCAACCACAGATTCTTGCCCGCGCCTTCGTCCGGCCCGTGCGCCGTGACCTGCATCATCAACACCATGCCCGCCACCGTGAGCAGCAAACCCGGCACCAGCGAGCGCCAGCGCAAACCCTTCGGTTTGCCCAACAGCATGATCCACAGCGGTATGGTGCCGATGATGAGCACGGGCAATGCCGCGCCCGCGGCCTGGATGGCCAGCACCAGCAGCAGGTAGTAACCGGTGTAGCCCAGCAGGCTGAGCCAAAGCGCCGCACCCGCCTGGGCCAGCGTGGGACGCTGCATGTCGCCCCGCAACCCGGCCCACAGCAACAGCACCACCGACAGCAAGCCACACGAGAGGTAGCGCCCCACGGTGAGGTCGATCGAACTGAAGCCGGGGGCGATCAAGGGCGCGACGAAGGTCGTTCCCCAGAATGCGCCGGCCCCCAGACCGGCCAGGATGCCGGTGACCATGCCGGGCGGCCAGCCCGAGGGCCGGCCCAGAACAGCAACGTTCATTCAGGCTCCGAAACCGTCGTCGGCGGCGATGACTGCGCCGTTGATGAAATGGCTCTCGGATGAACACAGCATCACCAGCACCGCGTCCAGATCGGTCGGCACACCCACGCGCTTGCGCGGCAGCATGCCGATGAGCTTCTGCCCCTGCTCGGTCTGCCAGTGGTGGTGGTTGATCTCGGTGTCGATGTAGCCCGGGCAGATGGCATTCACGTTGATGCCGTACTTGCCCCACTCCACCGCCATGGCCTTGGTCATCTGCACCACGGCGGCCTTGCTCATGCAATACACGCCGATCTGCGGCAGGACCTTGAGGCCCGCCATCGACGCGATGTTGACGATGCGCCCGCCCACGTAGGTGCCCGGCGCGGCACCGTTGGCGCGCGCCAGCATGCGCTTGCCCACTTCCTGGGCCACGAAGAACGCGCCCTTGGTGTTGGTGTCGAAAATGAAGTCGTAGTCTTCCTCGTTGACGTCCTGCAGGCGCTGCGTGGTGCTCACGCCCGAGTTGTTGACGAGGATGTCGATGGCGCCCACCTCGGTCTCGGCGTGCGCCACCGCGGCCTTGATGGAGGCACGGTCGGTCACATCCATGGCCACCACGTGGGCGTCTCCGCCCGAGGCCTCGATGTGCGCGCGCAAGGCCATCAGGCGGTCGGTGCGGCGGCTGGCCAGCACCACGGCGGCGCCCGCCTTGGCCAGCGTCTTGGCGAACTGTTCACCCAGGCCGCCCGATGCGCCGGTGATCAAGGCCACGCGGCCCGACAAGTCCATGGTGTATGACACGATACAAGCTCCCAAGTGATGATTAGCACGACCGTTCGATTCCGTGCAGGTGCCGCATAAAATGCTGTTTGTCGAGTGACACGCAAGGCACACTCAGCGCCTTCTCAAAAATCATTATCTGCGAGACCCCCGATGACCCATGATGAATTGCTGACCCAGTACGGCCCACGCGAAGCGATGGAATACGACGTGGTCGTGGTCGGCGGTGGCCCCGCAGGCCTGGCCACCGCCATTCGCCTGAAACAGCTGGCCACCGAGAAGGGCAGCGAGATCAATGTGTGCGTGCTGGAAAAGGGCTCCGAGCCGGGCGCGCACATCTTGAGCGGTGCGGTGATGGACCCGATCGCGATCACCGAACTCTTTCCAAACTGGAAAGAACTGGGCGCGCCGCTGAACCAGCCCGTGACCGGCGACGACCTGCTGGTGCTCTCCGAGACCGGCGCCACGCGCACGCCCGACTGGCTGATGCCGCGCAACTTCCACAACGACGGCTGCTACGTGATCAGCCTGGGTGCGGTCACCAAGTGGCTGGGCGAGCAGGCCGAAGCCCTGGGCGTGGAGATCTTCCCCGGCTTCACCGCGGCCGAGGTGCTCTACAACGACGACGGATCGGTCAAGGGCGTGGCCACTGGCCACCTGGGCCTGGGCAAGGACGGTGAGCCCACCGGTCACTTCCAGCTCGGCATGGAACTGCACGCCAAGTACACCGTGTTCGCCGAGGGCGCACGTGGCCACCTGGGCAAACAACTCATTGCGAAATACAAGCTCACCGAGGGCAAGGACGCGCAGACCTTCGCCATCGGCATCAAGGAACTGTGGGAAATCCCGGCCGACAAGGCCAAGCCCGGTCTGGTGGTGCACACCGCCGGCTGGCCCATGGACAACGACACCTTCGGCGGCGGTTTCCTCTATCACCTCGAAGGCAACAAGGTCACGCTGGGTCTGGTGGTCGGCCTGGACTACCAGAATCCCTGGATGTCGCCGTTTGAGGAGATGCAGCGCTGGAAGACGCACCCCAGCATCCAGGCGCACATCGAAGGCGGCAAGCGCCTGGGTTACGGCGCGCGCGCGCTCAACAACGGCACGCCGCAGGCCCTGCCCAAGCTGGTGTTTCCGGGCGGCGCCATGGTGGGCTGCAACGCCGGCTTTTTGAACGCTGCACGCATCAAGGGCAGCCACGCCGCCATCAAGAGCGGCATGCTCTGCGCCGAAGCCGCCTTCGAAGCGGTGGCCGCTGGCCGCCAGGGCGACGAGCTCGCCGGCTTCCCCGAGCGCTTCGAGAAAAGCTGGCTGCATGAGGAGCTCTGGACCTACCGCAACTTCAAGAACTGGTTCAAGAAGAGTCCACTGCTGGGCAAGCTCATGACGGGCGTGGAGCACTGGTTCCTGCCCAAGGTGGGCGTGAAGACGCCGCCCTGGACGCTGCACAACACCACGCCCGACCACTTGAAGCTGCGCCCGGCCGCCGAGATGCCGAAGATCAGCTATCCCAAGCCCGACGGCAAGATCACCTTCGACCGGCTCTCCAGCGTGTTCGTCTCCAACACCAATCACGAAGAAAACCAGCCGGCCCACCTCACGCTCAAGGACAACAGCGTGCCGGTGCAGATCAACCTGGCCAAGTACGCCGGCCCCGAGAGCCGCTACTGCCCGGCTGCCGTCTACGAGTTCGTGAAGAACGAAGACGGATCGGACCGCCTGCAGATCAACGCGCAGAACTGCGTGCACTGCAAGACGTGCGACATCAAGGACCCGACGCAGAACATCGTCTGGGTGACGCCCGAGGGCGGCGGTGGTCCGAACTACGCGGGCATGTGAGCAAAGTCACGACCTTCGAACATTCATGCACACGGCCGCCCTCGGGCGGCTTTTTCACGCCTGCGATTCACCTCGCCGTCACATGGCGTGACCACAGTGCGGGCTTGTGCCTCCACCACCTGCCTCACCATGCTCAACAAGACCGACAAGGGCCGCGCCGAACTGCAGCCCGGCCAACGCACCCTGGGCCAGCGCGAGCGCGCCGTTCTGCTGGTGGCCGATGGCCGCAAGGCCACGGCATCGCTGCAGGCGCTTTTCGGCGGCCTGGGCGCCGACATCGTGCGCGAGTTGCTGGCCAACGGCTACATCGTTGAGGAAGCACCGCCCGCGCCCGCTGCCCCAGCGCAGCCCGAACCCGTCGCACCCAAGGGATCGGCCGATGCCTTTTCGGGGCCACGTTCCCTCGCCAGCGCACGCATGTTCCTGTTCGACATCAGCGAGCGCATGTTCGCTCCGCGCCACAAGGAGATGGCCGTGCAGTTTCGAGACGCGCTGCGCGAAGCGCGCGACGCAACGGCCATGCTGGCGGTGAGCCGCGAGATGCTCATCTCCATCGAAGGCATGGCGGGCACCGCACGAGCCGACGCGATCAGCGAACGGCTGGCCAAGCTGCTGCCCGAATCGGCCCTGGCAAACGCCTGAGCCACCTCTCTCGGATACACTCGATCGGGTCAGGAGAGTGCCGCCCCCGAGGCGGCCGCCGAAGGCGCAGGAGGCCACCCACGTGGCCCTGAACGCTCAGGCAAAAGGACTGACAAACACGGGCCGCAAGGCCGGTGTACCCCCCTGGAGAGAGATCGCCCACCGAGGCGATCCACCGAAGGAGCAAACGCGGCATCGCCCGCGTGAATCTCTCAGGTAAAGCGGACAGTGGGGCAGCGCACGGATGAACCGTGTTCCGCCCCACCGGGGCCTGCCCCTTTTTGACTGCGAGCCCTCCGTGTCCGACACCGATCTCCTCAAGACCCCGCTGCACGCACTGCACACCGAACTCGGCGCCCGCATGGTGCCGTTTGCCGGCTACAGCATGCCGGTGCAGTACCCGGCCGGCCTGATGGCCGAACACCACCACACCCGCAGTGCCGCCGGCCTGTTCGACGTTTCGCACATGGGCCAGTTGCGCCTGGTCGGGGCGCAGGCCGCCGCCGCCTTCGAATCGCTCATGCCGGTGGACGTGATCGATCTCGCCGTGGGCAAACAGCGCTACGGCCTGTTGCTCAACGATGAGGGCGGCATCATCGACGACCTGATGTTCGTCAACCGAGGCGCGGACATCTTCGTGATCGTCAATGGCGCCTGCAAACACGGCGACCTGGCCCACATCGTTGAGCGCATCGGCAGCCGCTGCACCGTGGAGCCCCGGTTCGAGCGCGGGCTGCTGGCGCTGCAAGGCCCACAGGCCGTGACCGCGCTGCAGCGACTGGTACCCGGCGTCGAAAAACTGGT
Source organism: Hydrogenophaga sp. (assembly GCF_036675665.1). Classification (GTDB taxonomy): domain Bacteria; phylum Pseudomonadota; class Gammaproteobacteria; order Burkholderiales; family Burkholderiaceae_C; genus Hydrogenophaga. The sequence goes on from NZ_JAKFEO010000015.1 coordinate 37,914, forward strand.
CTTCATGACCGGCGGCGCCTTCCATTGGCAAGGCGCCGATCTGTTCATCACCCGCAGCGGCTATACCGGCGAGGATGGCTTCGAGATCTCGGTGCCCGGCGGCCGTGCCGAAGTTTTCGCGCGTGCCCTGCTGGCCGAGCCCGAGGTGAAACCGGTGGGCCTGGGGGCGCGCAATTCGCTGCGCCTGGAAGCCGGCCTGTGCCTCTATGGCCACGACATCGACACCACCACCACACCGGTGGAAGCCGCGCTCAACTGGGCAATGCAGAAGGTGCGCCGCACCGGCGGCGCGCGCGCGGGTGGTTTCCCAGGCGCGGCCCGTGTGCTGGCCCAGCTCGACGGCAACGAGGCTCTGAGCCGCAAGCGCGTGGGCCTGATTGCGCTGGAACGCGTCCCCGTGCGCGACCACACCGAACTGCAAACCACCAGCGGCGAGACCATCGGTGACGTCACCAGCGGCCTGCTCGGCCCCAGCGCCGACCAGCCAGTGGCCATGGGCTACGTGAGCCCGGCGCACGCTGCGGTGGGCACGCGCGTGCAGGCCATCGTGCGTGGCAAGCCGGTGCCGATGCAAGTCAGCGCCATGCCCTTTGTTCCCAACCGCTATTTCCGCGGCTGACCCTTTTCTTTTTTCAGGAGATTGCACATGACCACCAAGTACACCGAAGACCACGAATGGATCAGCGTTGACGGCGACATCGCCACCGTCGGCATCACCGTGCACGCACAGGACGCGCTGGGCGACGTGGTGTTCGTCGACCTGCCCGAGGTCGGCAAGACCTTGGCGCAGAAGGACGTGGCCGGCGTGGTCGAGTCCGTCAAGGCCGCGGCCGACGTGTACATGCCGGTGAGCGGCGAAGTGACCGAGGTCAACGAAGCCCTGCGCGCCGACCCGTCGCTGGCCAACAGCGACCCGCTCAAGGCCGGCTGGTTCTTCAAGGTCAGGCTGTCCGACCCCAAGCAGGTCGACGCCCTGCTGGACGAGACCGCCTACGCCGCATTCGCGGCGCAGTGACGAACACCCCCGCCGCGCTTCGCGCGACCCCCTCAAGGGGGCGGCATCTGCGGTCCGGCAAAGCCGGTCCCGCGATGCCTCTGGACAGACATCTCCTCCGAACCATGCATTCTTCTGTTGAGGCTTTCCATGCTGATGCCCTCCGTCAAACCCCTCGGTGAACTCGAGAACCCGTCCGAGTTCGTGGCCCGCCACATCGGCATCAGCGAAGCTGATGAAACGCTGATGCTCTCGGTCATCGGCGAGGCCTCGCGCCGCGCGCTGATCGACGGCATCGTGCCGCGCAGCATCGCGCGCAGCCAGGGCATGCAGTTGCCGCCGGCCGTCACCGAGGCCACCGCGCTGGCCGAGATGAAGGCAATCGCCGAGCAGAACCAGTTGCTCAAGAGCTTCATCGGACAGGGCTACCACGGCACCCACACGCCCGGCGTGATCCTGCGCAACGTGCTGGAGAACCCCGCCTGGTACACCGCCTACACGCCTTACCAGGCCGAGATCTCGCAGGGCCGCATGGAAGCGCTGATCAACTTCCAGACCATGGTGTGCGACCTCACCGGCCTGGCCGTGGCCAATGCCTCCATGCTCGACGAGGCCACCGCCGCCGCCGAAGCCATGACGCTGGCCCGGCGCAGCGTGAAGAGCAAGAGCAACCGGCTCGTGATCGCCGCCGACTGCCACCCGCAGGTCATCGAGGTGGTGCAGACCCGCGCCGCGCCGCTGGGTCTTGAAGTGGCGCAAGCGGGCTCGGCCAGCGAATGGGACACGCTGCTCGACGGCGAGTACTTCGCCGTCATCGCGCCCTATCCGTCCACGAGTGGCCGCATCGACGACCTCAAGGCCGACGCGGACCGTATCCACGCCAAAGGCGCTGCGCTGATCGCGTGCGCCGACTTGCTTGCGCTCACGCTGCTGGTACCACCCGGCGAATGGGGCGCCGACATTGCGGTGGGCACCACGCAGCGTTTCGGCATGCCCATGGGCGCGGGAGGCCCCCACGCCGCGTACATGGCCTGCCGCGACGAATTCAAGCGTTCGCTGCCGGGCCGCCTGGTCGGCGTGAGCGTGGACGCGCACGGCCACCCCACCTACCGCCTGGCGCTGCAGACGCGCGAGCAGCACATCCGCCGCGAGAAAGCCACGTCCAACATCTGCACGGCGCAGGTGCTGCCGGCGGTGGTGGCCAGCATGTACGCCGTGTACCACGGTCCGCAGGGCCTCAAGCGCATTGCGCAGCGCGTGGCTGCCTACACCGCCATCCTTGCGCAGGGCCTGGAACAACTGGGTTGGAAAAGCACCAGCGAGACCGCCTTCGACACCCTCACCTTCAAGGCGGGCGACCGCGCCAGCGCGCTGCTCAAACGCGCGGTGGACGCCGGCATGAACCTGCGCCTGAGCTGGGGCGAATACGTCGGCATCACGCTGGACGAAACCACCACGCGCGAGGACATCGAGAAGCTGTGGGCCGTGTTTGCGTTGCAAGGCCAGAGCCTGCCCGGCTTTGCCGAATTCGAGAGAGGCATCGAGCCGCGCATCCCCACCGAGCTGCGCCGCACCAGCGCCTATCTCACGCATCCGGTGTTCAACACGCACCACAGCGAGACCGGCATGCTGCGCTACATCCGCGCGCTCAGCGACAAGGACCTCGCACTGGACCGCAGCATGATCCCGCTGGGCTCCTGCACCATGAAGCTCAACGCCACCAGCGAGATGATCCCCATCACCTGGCCGGGCTTTGCCAACATTCACCCTTTCGCGCCGGCCAATCAGCTCCTGGGCTACAAGAAGCTCGACGAGCAGCTGCGCGCCTGGCTCTGCCAGGCCACGGGCTACGCCGGCATCAGCCTGCAGCCCAACGCCGGCTCGCAGGGCGAATACGCCGGCCTGTTGGTGATCCAGGCCTATCACCGTTCGCGCGGCGAGAGCCACCGCAACATCTGCCTGATTCCCAGCAGCGCGCACGGCACCAACCCAGCGTCGGCGCAGATGGTGGGCATGCAAGTGGTCGTGACCAAGTGCGACGACAAGGGCAACGTCGACATGGCCGATCTGCAGGCCAAGTGCGAACAGCACAGCGCCAACCTGGCCGCGGTGATGATCACCTACCCCAGCACGCACGGCGTGTTCGAGACCACGGTCAAGGAACTCTGCGCCCTGGTGCACCGCCACGGCGGGCGTGTGTACGTGGACGGCGCCAACATGAACGCACTGGTCGGCGTGGCCGCGCCGGGTGAGTTCGGCGGCGACGTGAGCCACCTCAACCTGCACAAGACCTTCTGTATCCCGCACGGCGGCGGCGGCCCGGGCGTGGGCCCGGTGTGCGTGGTCGAAGACCTGGTGCCCTTCCTGCCCGGGCATGCCACGGGCGGCCTGCCGGTGAACGGCGTGGGCGCCATTTCTGCGGCTCCACTGGGCAACGCGGCCGTGCTGCCGATCAGCTGGATGTACATCCGCATGATGGGCGCCGATGGCTTGAAGCACGCCACCGAGGCCGCCATCCTCGCGGCCAACTACATCAGCAAGCGCCTGGCGCCGCACTATCCCACGCTCTACGCCAGCGCCAACGGGCATGTGGCGCACGAGTGCATCCTGGACCTGCGCCCGCTCAAGGACACCAGCGGCGTGATGGCCGAGGACGTGGCCAAGCGGCTGATGGACTACGGCTTCCACGCGCCCACGCTGTCGTTCCCGGTCGCCAACACGCTGATGGTGGAACCCACCGAGAGCGAGACGCTGGAAGAGCTGGACCGCTTCATCGACGCGATGATCGCAATCCGCGAGGAGATCCGTCTGGTGGAAACCGGCACCTGGCCGCAGGACGACAACCCACTGAAGAACGCGCCGCACACCGCGGCCAGCCTGATGAAGGCCGACTGGCCGCACCCCTATGCCCGCGACATCGGCGCGGCCAGCGCGTCCACGCGGGCACACGCCAAATACTGGCCGCCGGTGGGGCGCGTGGACAACGTCTATGGCGATCGCAACCTGTTCTGCAGCTGCGTGCCGCTGAGCGACCTGGCCTGAAGCCGACTCATTTGCCCTGGCGCAACTCGCGGCGCCAGAGGCGGTTGAGCTCGGCCATCACGGGGCCCGGTGGAGAGCCCACCACGGTGTTGCGCCCGGCCATGTGCACGAAGCCATACACCTTGGCCTGTGGTGCGTCGTACAGCAGCAATGCGCTGTTGTCGTAGCAATCGTGCGGCTTGCAGAACGCCGCCAGCGTGTAGCGGGTGCCCGCCACGGTCTCGGCTTTGAGTTCGGTGGCCGGGCCGTCCATCCGGGCCAGCCAGGGTTGGGACGACAGCGGACCGAGCACACGCTGGTAAGCCGCCTTGAACTGCGCATCCCGTATCAACTCCGATGGCGATGTCGCGGTGCCGGGCTTGACCGGCGCGCGCGCCGCCGCCTGCGCCTGCTGCTCTTCGCGCACCTGTGCCGCCGCCCGCTGGTTGGCGGCCGCATCGCAACGCCGGTATCGCGCCTTCGACAAGGCAGGGCCCAGGTTGGCCAGCACCGCCTTGTCGCCGTCGACGTTGAGGAACTGCCCTCGCGCGTCGGCCTGCACGACAAACAGCATCTCGTGGCGGCCCTGCACCTGCGCGAGCAGAGCCACCAGGTAACCCGGCGGCGGCGACTGCCCGAAGTACGAATGCGCCGCCTGCACCGACTGCGCGGTGAGCCGCCGGTCGCCCTGCTCCACGCTGATGGCGTTGCGCTCCACCCGCACGCGCGGCGACTGCGGCTGGCTGCAATCGATGGCGTACAGCCCACCGTAGAGCTTCAGGCTGTCGGCATCGAGCCCGCTTTGCGCCCCCACCGCACCGCTGACCAGCAGCCCGGCCGCCCCACATGCCCGCAGACCCTGCTTCCAGGTGTTCATGTTGTTCTCCTGCCTGTGCACAGATCGAAATGCTAGGACGGCGCACCCGCAACGTCCACCCACAAGGGATGGCCGGTCATGCATGCGACGCCCCTGCGCTGGCGCAGCCAAGCCGTAAGATCACCCCCTACCCTCACCGCGCTGCCCATGACCGCCCCCGCCCTGCGCGTGCTGAGCCTCATCCCGCCGATGACGCAGCTCAACACGCCCTACCCCTCAACCGCTTACATCACCGGCTTCCTGCGCTCGCGCGGGGTCGACGCGGTGCAGGCCGACCTGGCGCTGGCACTGGTGCTCAAGCTGTTCTCGCCGGCTGGGCTGGAATCCGTGCGCAGCCACGCGCTGGCGCAGCCCGAGGCGCAGCGCACGGCCAGCGTGCATGCCTTCCTCGACCAGTTCTCGCGCTACCGCGCCACCATCGGCCTGGTGATCGCCTTCCTGCAGGGCAGAGACTCGACCCTGGCGCACCGCATCGCCGCGCGCGAGCTGCTGCCCGAAGGCCCGCGCTTTGCCGCACTGGAGGTGTACGTGGACGCGGCACTGAGCGACGAAGGCGGCGATCCGCTCGCCTGGGCGTTCGGCGCCTTGGGCGTGCAGGACAAGGCGCGCCACATCGCCACGCTCTACCTCAACGACCTGGCCGACGTGCTGCGCGACGCGGTCGACGAGCGCTTTGCCTTTGTGCGCTACGCCGAATCGCTGGCCAGCAGCCAGCCCACCTTCGAGCCCATGGCCGCCGCCCTCGCCGCGCCCTTCACCTTGGTCGACGAGATCCTGCACACGCTCACCCTGGCGACGCTCTCACAACACAAGCCCGACCTCGTGTTGCTCTCGGTGCCCTTCCCGGGCGCCTTGTACGCCGCCCTGCGCATCGCGCAGACCATCAAGGCGCAGAACCCGCACATCACGATCGCGCTCGGGGGTGGTTTCGTCAACACCGAACTGCGCGAGCTGGCCGAGCCCCGCGTGTTCGATTTCGTCGATTTCGTGACGCTGGACTCCGGCGAACGGCCCTTGCTGGCGCTGATGGAGTATCTGCAGCGCAAACGCTCCAAGCAGCGGCTGGTGCGCACCTTCGTGCGCGAAGAAGAGACCGTGCGCTACATCAACTTCGCCGAGCCCGAGGTGCCGTTCGAAGAGATCGGCACGCCCACCTGGGCCGGCCTGCCGCTGGAGCGTTACCTGAGTCTGCTCGACATGCTCAACCCCATGCACCGGCTCTGGAGCGACGGGCGCTGGAACAAGCTCACCGTGGCGCACGGCTGCTACTGGAAGAAGTGCAGTTTCTGCGACGTAAGCCTGGACTACATCAGCCGCTACGAAACCGCGTCAGCCGCCACGCTGGCCGACCGCATCGAGACCATCGTGAACGAGACCGGCCAGACGGGCTTTCACTTCGTGGACGAAGCGGCACCACCCAAGGCCCTGAAGGCGCTGGCCGACGAGCTGATCAGCCGCCAGTTGCCGATCTCGTGGTGGGGCAACATCCGGTTTGAAAAAACCTTCACGCCCGAGCTCTGCCAGTTGCTCGCCGACAGCGGCTGCATCGCCATGAGCGGCGGGCTCGAAGTGGCTTCCGACCGGCTGCTCACCCTGATGAAAAAAGGCGTGACAGTCGAGCAGGTGGCTCGCGTCACCAAGGGCTTTTCAGACGCCGGCATCCTGGTGCATGCCTACCTCATGTACGGCTTCCCCACCCAGACCTTGCAGGACACCGTGGACGCCCTCGAATATGTGCGCCAGCTGTTCGAAAACGGCTGCATCCAGAGCGGCTTCTTCCACCGGTTTTCGTGCACCGTGCACTCACCCGTGGGTCTGGACCCGGCCGCCTACGGCATCGAGCTGATCCCGCTGCCCCCGGTCACCTTCGCGAAGAACGACATCGGCTTCATCGACCCCAGCGGCGTGGACCACGACGCACTGGGCGTTGGCCTGCGCAAGGCGATCTACAACTACATGCACGGCATCGGGCTGGATGAAGACGTGCGTGCCTGGTTCAGTCATGTGCCTGGCAAGGTGCCCAAGGCCACTGTCGGCAGAAACCGCATCGCGAAGGCTCTGACCCAGCCAGCCTGAACATCAAGCGGCTTCCGCAGCAATCTGCCTCAAAGCCTGCTCGAACACCGCCGCTGGCTGCCCACCCGAGATCAGGTGGCGTTCGTTGATGATCACCGCCGGCACCGAGTGAATGCCGTGGCTGGTGTAGAAGGCCTCGCGCTCGCGCACGGCCTGCGCGAACTCGTCGCTCGCCAGAATGGCTTGCGCCCGCGCCTCGTCCAAGCCCACTTCACGCACGCACGCCAGCAACACCCCGTGATCACCCATGGCTTCCGACCGTGTGTGGCAGGCCGCCAGCAGCGCCTTCTTCAGCGCATGCTGCTGGCCCGGCGCGCCATCGAGCTCGGCCCAGTGCAGCAGGCGGTGCGCGTCAAAGGTGTTCCAGATGCGGCCGCGCCCTGCCGGGTTGAACGCAAAGCCCACCTCGGCACCGCGCGCGCGGATGGTCTCGCGGATCTGCACCTGCTGTGCGGCGGTGGAACCGTATTTCTGCGTCAGGTGCTCGCCGATGTCCTGGCCTTCTGCACCCATCTGCGGATTGAGTTCGAACGGCTGAAAATGCAACTCGGCAGACACCTCGCCCTGCAGCTTGCCCAGCGCTTCTTCGAGCGCGCCCAGCCCGACGGCGCACCACGGGCAGGACACGTCGGACACAAAATCGATCTTGAGGGATGTGGTCATGGCTGCGATGGTAGGCCGAGCCCCTTGACCGCAAACGCCGCAGGGGCTTGCGCCACAATGGACATCCCTCGGCGCACCCAACTCCATTGCACCCCATGACCGACCGCTACGCCGTCCTCGGCAACCCCATTGGCCACAGCAAGTCGCCCCTGATCCACGGCCTGTTCGCGCAGGCCACCGGGCAGGACATCGCCTACACCGCCATCGAGACGCCGCTGGACGGCTTCAAGGACACCGTGCTGGCCTTTCGTGCGAGCGGCGGGCGCGGACTGAACGTGAGCCTGCCGTTCAAGCTGCAGGCATATGAAATCGCCACCGAGCCGAGCGAGCGTGCCCGGCTGGCCGGAGCGGCCAACTGCCTCAAGTTCGACGGAGACCGCATCCTGGCCGACAACTTCGATGGCGTGGGCCTGGTCAACGACCTGCAGCGCAACCTGGGCTGCCCGCTCGCCGGCAAACGGGTGCTGCTGCTGGGCGCGGGCGGCGCCACGCGCGGCGCGCTGCTGCCGATCGCGGCCGAACGACCGGCGCTGCTGTCGGTGGCCAACCGCACGGCCGACAAGGCACACGCGCTGAGACACGACTTCGCAGCCCACACGCCCTTGCAGACCGGCGGCTATGAAACCCTCGTGGGCCAGGCGTTCGACGTGGTGATCAACGCCACGTCCACCGGTCTCACGCAGGAAGCGCTGCCTCTGCCCGCAGGCGTGTTCGCACCGGGCGCCATCGCCTACGAGATGGTCTACGGCAAGGGCCTCACGCCGTTCCTGAAACAGGCCCAGGTCGCTGGCGTGAGCACCGTGGCCGACGGCGTGGGCATGTTGATCGAGCAGGCCGCCGAGGCGTTTGCTTGGTGGCGCGGCGTGCGGCCCGACACCCGCGCGGTGATTCAGCAGCTCACCGTGCCGCTGGCCTGAACGCCACGGCCATCACACGGCCACGGCCCGCGCGGCTGCGCTGCACAACCACGAGCATGAGCAAGGCCAGCGCCACGAGCGCCAGCGTGCCAGGAACCGGCACGCCGTAGATCTCCAGCGCCGCCCGGGCAAACAGGCCATGCACGAAGGCCGACGGGTGCAGCGTGTCGGAGAACAGCGAATGCGCGCAGTCGGCGCCGGCGCTGAAGAAGAAGGCGCCGCACGGCAGGGTGGTGTTGGTCACGCCGTAAGCGCCCGGATTCGCCAGCACATCGACCGCGATGCCCGCCATGTCGAGCAGCTCGACGTTGAGGCCGGGAAACAACGATTCGAGACCGAACAGCGTGGGCACCAGCGCGTTGAATCGGGCGGAGGCGTCGGCAGACGCTGCCTGCAGGCCCAGCAGCGCGGCTTCAGGGGTGTTGCCCAGATTGGGCAAGCTGGCAATCAGCACGTTCTGCGCACCGCTGGCGGCAAGGTAGCCGATGGTGGTGGCCAGATCGGTGATCGCGGCGATCGCCGCAGCCTGGCGACCCAGGTCATCGGCCGGCGTGTTCCCTTGAAAGGCAAGGCGGGCATCGCGCATGTCGTTGCCGCCGCCCACCACCACATACAGGGCGTCGGGATCGGCACTCCCGGGCACGGGCACCGGGCCGCTGCCCCAGATGCCGGCCACCTGCGCCAACACGCCGGGCGGGCTGCTGCCCGTGCCCGTGCGGGCACCGGCGTACGCGAAGTTGTTGCCACCGGTGAGATAAGAACTGGCCTGGCCAGCCAGCCCCAGGCCAAAGGCCAGGCCCTCCACCCACAGCGGCCCGTTCGAGTACCGACCATCGGCGTAGGGCTGAGCCGTACCCGGCGCGGCACCGCCCGTGGCCAGGCTCAGGTTGCCGGTGTCGGACAGGCTGTCGCCGAACACGAAGATGCTGGAAAACGGCCCGGCCTGCGCCGACACCGACACCGCGACCAGCACGGGCAGCAGCAGAGCGCGCAGGGTGGAGCGGATGCGCTTGAAAGTCATGAAATGTCTCCTGGTGTTTGTTGTGATGCGCCGCTCCGGTGGCTGAAACGGTGGGCGCAACCGAAGCATCCTCGCGAGTCCCGGCGGCCGACACGGGGCAAACCCTCAGGGCCGAGCAAGGCAGTCGCCGGCCCGACAGCCGCCACCCGCGGCCTATACTTCCGACGCCCAACCCTCGGCCAGAACACCGCCACGCCATGAAGACCCTGCTCATCCTCAACGGCCCCAACCTCAACCTGCTCGGCACGCGCGAACCCGCGGTGTACGGCGCCACCACGCTGGCCGAGGTGGAGGCCGAGTGCGTCGGCCATGGCCAGCGCCTGGGCTATGCGGTCGAGTGTTTCCAGAGCAACCACGAGGGTGTGCTGATCGACCGTATCCAGGATGCGGGCCGCCGCTTCAAGGCCGCAGAGCTGGCCGGCGTGGTGTTCAACGCCGGCGCCCTCACCCATACCTCGGTGGCCTTGTTCGACGCCATCAGCGGCGTCAAACCCCTGCCGGTGATCGAGGTGCACATCTCCAACGTGCACGCACGCGAGGCCTTCCGCCACCACTCGTACCTGTCGCCGGCCGCGGCGGGCATCGTGGTGGGCTTCGGCACCGACGGCTACCGCCTGGCCATCGAAGGGCTGGCGCGCAAAGACGGCGCCACTTGATCGTGCGGTGAAAACCCGCCACTTCGCCCAGCTCGTGGGCCTGTCCGCCCTGTGGGGCGCGTCCTTCCTGTTCATCCGCATCGCCAGCCCCGTGATCGGGCCGATGGTGCTGGCGGGTTGCCGCGTGGCGCTGGCCGGTCTCACGCTGGCCTTCATCATGCGGGGCCTGAAGCAGCGCTGGCCGTGGGAGCACTGGCGCGAGCTGTTGCTGCTGGGCGCGCTGTCGGTGGCAGCGCCCTTCCTGCTCTATGCGTGGGCCGCGCTGCGCCTGCCGGCTGGCTACAGCGCCCTGCTCAACACCACGGCGGTGCTGTTCGGCACGCTGGCGTCCAGCTGGTTCAAGGAAGACACCCTCACCGCGCGCAAGCTGCTGGGCTGCCTGTGCGGCTTCATCGGCGTGGGCCTCATCGTGCGGCTGGGTCCGGTGCAGCCCGACGCCGGCACCATCGCCGCAGCCCTGGCCTGCATCCTGGCGGCCGCCTGCTACGGCTGCTCGACCCCGCTCATGAAGCGCGCCACCACCCGCATGCAACCGCTGGCGATCGCCGCGGGCATCCATCTCGGCGCCATGGTGCTGGTGTTGCCGGGCGCCATGTGGGCCTGGCCACAAGCGCAGTTCACCCCGGCGGCACTGGGTGCGCTGCTCGTCATGGGGGTGGTCACCTCGGGCCTGGCCTACTGGGCGCACCTGCGCATCATCCGCCACGTGACCCCGGTGGCGGCCATGAGCCCGGCGTTTCTGATTCCCGTGTTCGGCGTGACCTGGGGCCATCTGTTTCTTGGTGAAGCCCTGTCACCCGGCATCTTTGCCGGCGGTGCGCTGGTGCTGCTGGCCACCGCGCTGGTGACGGGCTTCAACCCGCTGCAGCGCTGGTCCGCTGAAACGCCCAAACCCTGAGCGCGCACGCGCAGGCGGCCACGGCGCAGGCCGATGACAGCCAGAACACGCTGGCCAGACCCAGTGCCGAGCTGAGGAACCCGCCGACCACCCCACCCACCACACCCGGCAGGCCGTAGCCCACCACGGTGTACAGCGCCTGGCCCCGCCCGCGCAGGCGGCCGGGAAAATGGTGCGACAGCAGCGCGATGCACACCGTGTGGTGCGCGGCGAATGTGATGGCGTGCAGCGCCTGGGCCACCAGCAGCAGCGGCCACACCAGCGGGAAACCGGCCGTGAGCCCCATGCGCAGGGCCATGAGTGCTGCGGCCAGCACCAGCCAGGCCGAGAGCGACAGGCGCGGCAGCCAGCGGCCCTGGGTGAAGAACCAGCCGATCTCGATCACCACCGACAGCGCCCACAGCAGACCGATCACCGTCTTGCTGTAGCCCAGCGAGTCGAGGTAGAGCGAGAAGAAGATGTAGATGAAGATGTGCGCGAGCACATGGAAGAACACCGCGGCGAAGAACCAGCGCACCGGTGGCTGGCGCAGCACCGGCCAGACGGTGGGCTGCACCTCGTCGGCGTGGGCCGGTTCGCGAAAGTCGGGCAGCAGCCACACGCTGATCGTCACGGCCGCCAGCGTGGCCAGCGTCCAGGCGGGAAAGTGCACCAGGCCGAAGCGCTCGAACCAGAACCCCGCGGCCACCACCGTCACCAGAAACCCCAGCGAGCCCCACAGGCGGATGCGGCCGTAGCGCCGGGCGTCAAAGGCACCGCCGTGGCTCACCAGGTGCGCCAGCGCGGCTTCGCTCATGGGCATCATCCCGCTGGTGTGGGTGAACATCAGCAGCAGCACCACGAAGAGTCCCACGCCGCCCAGGTCGAACCACAGCCCCAGCGAGAGCAACAGCGCCATGGTGGCGCCATAGCGCAGCAGCCGCACGCGCTCACCGGTGCGGTCGCTCAGTGACCCCCAGAGATAAGGCGCAAACAGGCGCGAGGCCGACTGCACCGAGGTCAGCACGCTGATGGCCAGCAGGCTGAACCCGAGCTCCTTGAGCCAGAGCGGGAGGTAGGGATTGAAGAAGCCGATGTGCGCGAAGTAGCTCGCACTCAGTGCTGAAAACGGCAGCAGTGGGCCGCGCAGCGACACGCTCAGCCGCGCGCTTTGGCCGCGATGTCGGGTGTGGGCAGTTGCACGTCGCCGCACTGCGCGCGGTGGCGCAGCGCGTGGTCCATCACCACCAGCGCCAGCAGCGCTTCGGCAATCGGCGTGGCGCGGATGCCCACGCAGGGGTCGTGGCGGCCTTTGGTGATGATCTCGGTGGGTGCGCCCGCCACGTCGATGGTCTCGCGCGGGATCAGGATCGAGCTGGTGGGCTTGATCGCGATCGCCACCTCCAGGTCTTGCCCGGTGCTGATGCCACCCAGCACACCGCCGGCCTTGTTGGCCGCGAAGCCCTCGGGTGTGAGGCTGTCGCCATGCGTGCTGCCCTTGTCGGACACGCTGGCAAACCCGGCACCGATCTCCACGCCCTTGACCGCATTGAGGCCCAGCATGGCGTAGGCGATGTCGGCATCGAGCCGGTCGTACAGCGGCTGGCCCAGGCCCACCGGCATGCCCTGCGCGGTCACGCGGATGCGCGCGCCGCAGGAGTCGCCGCTCTTGCGCAGGGCGTTCATGTAGTCCTCCAGCGCCGAGACGTCGGCCACGGGCGCGAAGAACGGGTTGTTCGGCACGTGCTCCCAGCTTTCGAAGGGAACGACCACATCGCCGATCTGCGTCATGCAACCCACGAACGTGGTTCCGAACTTCTCCTTGAGCCACTTTTTGGCCACGGCGCCGGCGGCCACGGTGGGCGCGGTCAGGCGGGCCGAACTGCGGCCACCGCCGCGTGGATCGCGGATGCCGTATTTCTGCCAGTAGGTGTAGTCGGCGTGGCCAGGGCGGAAGGTCTGGGCGATGTTGCCGTAGTCCTTGCTGCGCTGGTCGGTGTTGCGAATCAGCAGGGCGATGGGTGTGCCGGTGGTCTTGCCCTCGTACACGCCGCTCAGGATTTCGACCGCGTCAGGCTCGTTGCGCTGGGTGACGAACTTGCTGGTGCCCGGGCGGCGGCGGTCCAGGTCGGCCTGGATGTCGGCCTCGCTGAGTTCCATGCCCGGCGGACAGCCGTCGATCACGCAGCCAATGGCCGGGCCGTGGGATTCACCAAAGTTGGTGACGCAAAACAGGGTGCCGAAGGTGTTGCCGCTCATGCGCTGGATTATCCCTGAGGCACGCTGGTGCGCCGGTGGGCCAGTCTGGTGCGTGAGGTGCCCGAAAAACCGCCCGCATGGCAGGAAGGGCGACAGGAACATTTCGTGCTTCGCGCTGCAGTGCAGCAAATCGTTGCTGTCCAGCCCCAGAAAGGAGCGCGCCATGCTCGACCGCACCAGCACCCTGTTCTCGCACGTCAAAGGCACCGACAACCCCTACGCCACCGGCGGTCTGCGGGATTTTTTCCTCTACCGCGACCTCGGCATCGCAGCCGCCACCCACGGCAAGGTGATCGCGCATCTGGTCAAGGCCAACCTGCCGCCCGAGGAGGGGACGGGCTGGCACCGCCACGAGGCGGACTTCCAGATCGTGATCATGATCAAGGGCTGGGCCAAATTCATGTATGAGGATCAGGTGACGTTGGTGGAAGCCGGCGACTGCGTGCACCAGCGCCCGGGGATTCGCCACTATTTGTTCGACTATTCGCCGGACATGGAGTACCTGGAGATCGTGTCGCCGGCCGACTTCAAGACCATTGATGTCGAGCCGGTTTGTGAGATTCCCAAACCCACGCCTTGGGTTTGAGCAGGATCGGGGATTGCTGGCCTGCTTGGTCTGTGGGGATCGGGCGCCTGGGCGTTCTGCGCAGCGAAATAAAGGGGGAGGCGGCCTCCAGGCCGCCGGAGGACATTCGCGGAGCAGAGCGCCCAGGTGCCCGATCCAGCGCGAAGTAGCCGCCTGAAACGCCACGAACAAAAAAACCTCAGAACTCGGCATCCAACTCATCGATGTCATCCGGCTCAGCCTCAGCAGCAGCCACCCATTCCTTCATGGCCGGCAGCGCCATGATGGTGTCGCAATACGCCACGCAGGCCGGGTCGATCGCCACCCCGTAGGTGATGAAACGCGTGACCACCGGCGCAAACATCGCATCGGCCATGCAGGGCTTGGCGCCAAAGAGGTAGGGGCCGCCATAGGTCTCCAGGCACTCGATCCAGATCGCCTCGATGCGGTCGATGTCCGTCTGCGCGCGTGACCACAGCTTGAAGTTCGGGAAGTGCGCCTTGATGTTCATCGGCAGCGACGAACGCATGGAGCTGAAGCCCGAATGCATCTCGCCGCAGATCGCCCGGCAGTGCGCACGTGCTGCGCGGTCGGCCGGCAACAGGCCCGCCTTGGGTTTGATTTCGTTGATGTATTCGCCAATGGCCAGCGTGTCCCACACGTGAATACCCTGGTGTTCCAGCGCCGGCACACGCATCGAGGCCGAGAGCAGCAGCATTTCGGCCTTCATGGCCGGGTCGTCGGGCGAGATGACCTTCTCCGAAAACTCCAGCTTGGCCAACCGAGCCATCAGCCAGCCGCGCAGGGCCCAGGCACCGTAGTTCTTGCTGCTGATCGTGAGTACCGTGGTGGTCATGGACATGCTCCTCGTGGGTCCTGCTCTGAGCAAGGGCTGTGCCACAAAAGTGCCCAGCCACGCACCGGGGCGGTGCAGACCCGGCTGGCGCGTTACTTGCCTGCAGAGCAACACGTTGTTTCAGGATCCCACCATGCTGTACCAGGCCTACCAGACCCAGTCCGACCTGCTCTCGCCGTTGCGACTCATGGCCCAGCACCTGAGCGCATCGCTGTGGCTGCAAGACACCGAACGCAGCGTGCTGCGCAAGGTGGCCGCCGCCTGTGACGTGATCTCGCGCCTTCGCCTCACCCACTCACGCCCGCCCTACAACATTGGCCAGGTGATGGTGGGCGACCAGCAAGTGCCCGTGACCGAAGAAGTCGTGCTCACCCTGCCCTTCGGCACGCTGCTGCACTTTCGCAAGGCGGGCGTGGAGCCGCAGCCGCCGGTGCTGCTGGTGGCACCGCTCTCGGGCCACTTCGCCACCCTGCTGCGCGAGACCGCGCGCACCCTGCTGCAGGACCACGACGTCTTTATCACCGACTGGCACAACGCGCGCGACGTCTCGCTGCTGCACGGCGGCTTTTCGCTCGACGACTACATCAGCTACATGATCCGTTTCACCGAGGCCGTGGGCCCGGGCAGCCACATGGTGGCGGTGTGCCAGCCCTGCGTGGCAGCACTCGCGGCCACCGCCGTGATGGCCGAAGACGACAACCCGGCGCAACCGCGCAGCCTCACCCTGATGGCCGGGCCGGTGGACTGTCGCGTGAACCCGACCGAGGTGAACCGCCTGGCCACCAGCAAGCCCATCGAATGGTTCGAGAAGAACCTCATCAACCACGTGCCGCTGCCGCACACCGGCTTCATGCGCCGCGTCTACCCCGGCTTCATCCAGCTCTCGGCCTTCATGGCCATGAACCCGGAACGCCACAAGCAGTCGTTCCGCAACATCTACGACCACCTGGAACACGGCCGCACGGAAGAGGCGCAAGTGATCCAGGCCTTCTACGAGGAATACCTGGCGGTCAACGACCTGCCGGCCGAGTTCTACCTGGAGACGGTGGCCAAGGTGTTCCAGACCTACGACCTGCCGCGCGGAGAGCTCACCTGGAACGGACGCAAGGTCAACCCGGCCGCCATCCGCCGCACCGCCCTCATGACGGTGGAAGGCGAGCGCGACGACATCTGCGCGGTGGGCCAGACCGTGGCGGCGCAAGACCTCTGCTGCAACGTGCGCCCCTACCTCAAGACCCACCACGTGCAGACCGGTGTGGGCCACTACGGCGTGTTCAGCGGGCGGCGCTGGAACCAGGAGATTTATCCGAAGGTCCGGGACATGATTCATAGCACGCAGTAACCCCCCGCGGCGCTTCGCGCCACCTCCATGACAAACGCCCCGACTTGCGGGGCGTTTGTCATGGGGCGCTCGTTGCTCAGCGCGCAGGAGCGGCGGGTTGCTCGTCTTCGGCCGGCCAGTCGCGGATGTAGGCCTTGAGCATCTGGTTCTCGAAGTTCTGGCTGTCCACCACGGCCTTGGCCACGTCGTAGAAGCTGATCACGCCCATCAGCATCTTGTTGTCCATCACCGGCATGTAGCGGGTGTGCCGCTCCAGCATCATGGGACGCACCTGCTCAAGCTCGGTCTGGGGGGTGCAGGTCATGGGGTGGTCGTCCATCACCGTGCGCACGGTCTTGTCGCCCAGCGCGCCACCGTTGCGCGCCAGCGTGTGAATGATTTCGCGGAAAGTCAGCATGCCCACCAGCTCGCCGTGCTCCATCACGGCCAGCGAACCGATGTCGAACTGAGACATGGTCTCCACCGCGCGGTGCAGGGTTTCGTGCGGGTGGGTGGTGTAGAGCGTTCCGCCCTTGACGCGAAGGATGTCGCTGACTTTCATGTCTGATCTCCTGTTTCTGGTGGTGTCTCCAGCAAGGCTGGCGTCCATGCAATATACCCCCACAATACCGCTCAAAACCACTGTGCGCCAGCCCTTGGCGACACAGCACGGCACTCCGAGGAGACCACCCCCATGTCCGGTTATTCAGACCCAGGCTTCGACACGCTCGCGCTGCACGCGGGCGCCGCGCCCGACCCCGCCACCGGCGCACGCGCCGTGCCGATCCATCTCACCACCTCGTTCGTCTTCGAATCCAGCGACCACGCAGCGGCCCTGTTCAACCTGGAGCGTGCGGGCCACGTGTACAGCCGCATCAGCAACCCGACCAATGCGGTGTTCGAGCAGCGCATGGCCGCGCTCGAAGGCGGCATTGGCGCGATTGCCACCGCCAGCGGCCAGGCCGCGCTGCACCTGAGTGTGGCCACGCTCATGGGTGCGGGCTCGCACATCGTCGCCAGCACCGCGCTCTATGGCGGCAGCCAGAACCTGCTGCACTACACCATGCGCCGCTTCGGCATCGACACCACCTTCGTCAAGCCCGGTGACATCGACGGCTGGCGCGCCGCGGTGCGGCCCAACACCAGGCTCTTTTTCGGCGAAACCGTGGGCAACCCCGGCCTGGACGTGCTGGACATCCCCACCGTCTCGCAGATCGCACACGAGGCCGGTGTGCCCTTGCTGGTGGACTCGACCCTTACAACGCCTTACCTCGTCAAACCTTTCGAACTGGGCGCCGACCTGGTCTACCACTCGGCCACCAAGTTTCTCAGCGGCCACGGCACCGTGATCGGTGGCGTGGTGGTGGACGCGGGCAGTTTCGACTGGGAGAAGTCGGGCAAATTCCCCGAACTCACCGAGGCCTACGAAGGCTTCCACAACATGGTCTTCAGCGAAGAGAGCACGGTGGGCGCCTTCCTGCTGCGCGCGCGCCGCGAGGGCCTGCGCGACTTCGGCGCCTGCCTCAGCCCGCACAGCGCGTGGCTCATCCTGCAAGGCATCGAGACGTTGTCGCTGCGCATGGACCGCCACATGGGCAATACCGAGAAGGTGGTGCAGTTCCTGGCCAGCCACCCGCTGGTGGGCCGTGTGGGCCACCCGCTGCTGGAGAGCCACCCCAGCCATGCGCTGGCCAACAAGCTGCTGCGTTTCGGCGCGAAAGGCGCGGGCTCGGTGTTCAGTTTCGACATCAAGGGCAGTCGGGCGCAGGGCAAGGCTTTCATCGAAGCGCTCCAGATCTTCAGCCACCTGGCCAACGTGGGCGACTGCCGCTCGCTGGTGATCCACCCGGCCAGCACCACGCATTTCCGCATGACTGATGAGGCCTTGGCCGCAGGCGGCATCGGCCCGGGCACGATCCGCCTGTCCATCGGTCTGGAAGACGCTGACGATCTGATCGACGACTTGAAGCGCGCCTTGAAGGCCGCTGAGAAGGCAAAGGCTTGACCATGTACCTCACCGTCAACGGTGCCAACACCTACTGCTACACCGGCGGCAAGCCCTTCGATGCCGCCAAGCCCACCGTGGTTTTCATCCACGGCGTGCTCAACGACCACAGCGTGTGGATCCTGCAGAGCCGTTACCTGGCCCACCACGGCTGGAATGTGCTGGCGGTGGATCTGCCGGGGCACTGCAAGAGCGAAGGCGAAGCGCCCGCTTCGGTGGAAGACGCGGCCGGCTTCGTGGCCGCCTTGCTCGACGCGGCGGGGGTGCAGAAGGCCGCGCTGGTCGGTCACAGCTGGGGTTCGCTGATTGCGCTGGAAGCGGCTGCGCGCTTGACAGACCGCGTCAGCCACCTGGTGCTGGTGGGCACGGCCTACCCCATGAAGGTCTCGCATGCGTTGATCGAGGCCGCGCTCAACGAGCCCGAGAAGGGCATGAAGATGATCAACGTGTTCTCCCGCAGCACGCTGGCCGCACCGCCGTCGGCGCTCGGGCCCGGCACCTGGGTGTACGGATCCAGCCTGGCGCTGAACCGCCGGGTGCTGCGCAGCAACCCGCGGGTCAATGTGTTCCACCGCGGCTTCGTGGCTTGCGACAGCTATGCGGGCGGAGAAGCCGCCATGTCGAAGATCACCTGCCCGGTGCTGTTTCTGCTGGGCGGGCAGGACCAGATGACGCATCCCAAGGCCGCGCAAGGTCTGATCCAGGCGGCCAGGGCCGCCGGCCACCGGGTCTCGGTGACCAGCGTGCCCGCGGGTCATCACCAGATGACCGAAGCGCCCGAAGAAACGCTGGTGGCCATCCGCAACTTCCTCGCGGCCTGAATCTCACTTCACACACTGGAGCTGGCTGGTGTCCTTGCTGGAGGCGGGTGGCAGGGTGATCACGCAGGACATCGCACCGCACATGCAGTGCACCACGCTGGCGCCACCCGAGACCACCAACGTGGGCGCCGAACACTGGCAGGCCGGCGCCGTCATGACGCTTTGAGCCAGTGCTGGCGCTGTCTGGAAAGAGAGCGCCAGCACCAACACGGAAAGTCGGGAAATGCAGGAAGCCATCAAGTTCTCCTTCAGTCAAAAACGCCATCATCAGCGCTGCGTTGCATGCTACGCCGCCGCCACCCTTTTTCGACCATGACCTTCGACATCACGCCACCGATGACACCCGCCCGGGCCCAGGCCATCGCCCGGGCCTTCGACCTGCGCGCACTCCAGCCCGAGTTCCTCGCCAACCCCTACCCGGTGTACGCAGCGCTGCGCGAACACGAACCCGTGCGCCGCATGCCCGACGGTTCGGTGTTCCTCACGCGCTGCGCCGACCTGATGGCGGTGTACCGCGATGCGCAGACCTTCAGCTCGGACAAGCAGGTCGAGTTCGCGCCCAAGTACGGCGTGGGCTCCGCGCTGTTCGAACACCACACCACCAGCCTGGTGTTCAACGACCCACCGTTGCACACGCGCGTGCGTCGGCTGATCATGGGCGCGCTCACGCGTCGCGCCATCGCCGACATGGAACCTGGCCTGATCGCGCTGGTCGACAGCCTGCTGGACGCCTTGGCCGAACGCGGCGGTGGCGACCTCATCGAAGACTTCGCCTCGGCCATTCCGGTGGAGATCATCGGCAACCTGCTCGATGTGCCGCACCCGGACCGCGGCCCGCTGCGCGCCTGGTCGCTCGCCATTCTGGGCGCGCTGGAGCCCACCATCACGCCGGCGCAGCAAGCGCTGGGCAACCAGGCCGTGACCGACATGCTGGCCTACCTGCGCACGCTGGTGGCGCAGCGCAGGCGGCACCCGGGTGACCCGGAGCGCGACGTGCTCACCCGGCTGATCCAGGGCGAGGCCAGTGGCGAACAGTTGAGCGACGTCGAACTGCTGCAGAACTGCATCTTCCTGCTCAATGCGGGCCATGAGACCACCACCAACCTGATCGGCAACGGCCTGATCGCGCTGCAGGAACACCCGCAAGCCCGCAGCGTCCTGCAAACCGCCATGCGGCACACCGCAGACGATGGCACGGCGCAGGAGGCGGTGCTCAGCCGCGCGGTCGACGAGTTCCTGCGCTTTGAATCGTCGAACCAGCTGGGCAACCGGCGGGCGGTGAAGGACACGCAGGTGGGTGGCGTGGAACTCCAGGCCGGCACGCTGGTGACGCTGTGCATCGGCGCGGCCAACCGCGACCCCGCGCAGTTCGCCGACCCCGAGGTGCTGGATCTGGCGCGCGAGGGCAACAAGCACCTGGCCTTCGGTTTCGGCATCCACCAGTGCGCGGGGCTGAGCCTGGCGCGGCTGGAGGGGCGCATCGCCATCGGGCGCTTTCTGCAGCGCTTCCCCGGTTTCCAGCTGACCGAAGCCCCGCTGCGCGGTGGGCGCGCCCGGTTTCGCGGCTTCCTGCGCGCGCCGTTCTCGGTGGCGTGAGGGCGCTTCAGCCCGAGGCGACCGAGGGACCTTCGGCCATGTCCAGGACCAACGGCGCTGGAGGCACGGACGCCAGGGCCTGTGCCAGCGTGAGCTGGGCCCAGTGGCTCTCCGACCAGAAACGCGCGGTGTTCGGCCGGCGCGCCAGCAGCAGGCGATCCACCAGCGGCGCCAGGGGCGTGCTGACGGGGTCGACCAGCAGCACGTAGCGTTCGCCGTCCTCGTCGAGCCGCCCCAGCCAGTCGAGCGACACCAATGCGGCCACGGGTTCCTCGAGTTGCAGCGCATCGACCCGCAGCACCTGGGCCAGGGCTTCCAGGCTCAGGCCCCTGGGCGCCGTGTCGCGCGCGGTGTGCAACTGCTCCAGCACCTCCAGCGCCAGTTGAAAACTCCAGCCCGGCGAATCACCGCGCCGCGCAATGCCCGAGAGCAGGCTGGGCAGGTAGGCCGCCACCACCGCGCCCAGCAGCACGATCACCCAGGCCACGTAAAACCACACCAGCAGGATCGGCACCGTGGCAAACGTACCGTAGACCACCGAATACGTGGGTACCTGCGCGAGGTACCAGGCCAGCAGCTTCTTCGCCAGCTCCAGCCCGGTGGCCACGAACACGCCGCCAATGAGCGCATGGCTCCAGCGCACCCGCGTGTTGGGCACGTAACGGTAGAGCGCGGCAATGCCACCGGTGAGCAACGTGAACTGCACCGCGTCCAGCAGGAAGCGCACGCCGCCGGGCAGGCCGGAGACCACGCCGCGCGAGGCGGTCACGGCATACGTGGTCACGGTCAGGCTGACCGCCAGCAACAGCGGCCCCAAGGTCAGCACCGCCCAGTACACCAGCACCCGCTGGGTGAACGAGCGGGGCTGGCGCACGCGCCAGATGTCGTTGAGCTTGCGGTCGATCGTGAGGATCAGCGCCAGCGCGGTGATCAGCAGCACCAGCGCGCCAGCCCATCCGATCTGGCCGGCCTTGTTGGCGAACTGGTTGAGGTAACTGAACACCTGCTTGGCGATGTCGGGCGGCACCAGGCTTTGCACCAGCCAGCGCTGCAGTGTGACCTGCAGGCGATCGAACATCGGAAACGCGCTGAAGATGGCCAGCGCCACGGTGAACAGCGGCACCAGGGAAATGGTGGTGGTGAAGGTCAGGCTGCTGGCGGTGATGCCCAGGCGGTCTTCCCGGAAGCGCTCGCGCAGGGTGATGGCGGTGTTGGCCCAGGGGAAGTTCAAGGCATCGCGCCACAGCGCGCGAGCGAGGGTTTCCAGGGCACGCAGGCGCTCTTTGAAGGTCATCCCGGTATCATGCCACCTGCTCTTTCTCCCCTCCCATGCCCGATATCTCCACGCCCCCCAGCCCCGACGCCCTCCTTGTTGCACACGGAGATTCGGCGCGCGCCGTCAACGCCACACGCTGGCTGGCCGTGGGCAGCCTGCTCGGCCTGATCGTGCTGGGCTTTCTGTGGGAAATGTGGCTGGCCCCGCTGCGCGAAGGCGGCTCCTGGCTGGTGCTCAAGGTGCTGCCGCTCACCATCCCGCTGGCCGGCCTGCTGAAAAACCGCATGTACACCTACCGCTGGGTCAGCCTGATCGTGTGGCTGTATTTCACCGAAGGTGTTGTGCGCGCCACCAGCGACACCGGCCCATCGGTCTGGCTGGCGTTGCTCCAGACGCTGCTGTGCGTGGCCTTGTTCGTGGCCTGCGCCCTGCATGTGCGCATCCGCCTGCGCGCGGCCGGCAAAGAGGCCGTGGCGGCCGACGTGGCCAGCGCCAACGCGGCTGCTCAACCATGAACCCGGCACACCTCGACCTGCTGGCGCAACTGCGCCAGAGCGTGGGCGCCTCGCATGTGCTCACGCACGAAGACCCCGCTACCGATCTGTCGGCCTGGGAACAGGACTGGCGCAAGCGCGCACACGGCCGGGCACTGGCCGTGGTTCGCCCGGGCAGCACGGCCGAGGTGGCCGCTGTGGTCCGGGCCTGCGCGCAAGCCGCCGTATCGCTGGTGCCGCAAGGCGGCAACACCGGCCTGGTGGTCGGCTCGGTGCCCGACGCCTCGGGCGCGCAGGTGGTGCTGAGTCTCATGCGCCTGAACACCGTGCGCGCCATCGACCCGGCCAACCTGACCATGACGGTGGAAGCCGGCTGCGTGCTGCAGACCCTGCAGGACACAGCCGAAAAGGCGGGCTTCCTGTTTCCCCTGAGCCTGGCGGCCGAAGGCAGCTGCAGCATCGGTGGCAACCTGGCCACCAACGCCGGCGGCACGCAGGTGGTGCGCTACGGCAACGCGCGCGACCTCTGCCTGGGTCTGGAGGTGGTGACCGCGCAAGGCGAGGTGTGGCAGGGTCTCACCGGTTTGCGCAAGGACAACACCGGCTACGACCTGCGCGACCTGTTCATTGGCAGCGAAGGCACGCTGGGCGTCATCACCGCCGCAACGCTCAAGCTCTACCCCCTGCCCGCTGCGCAGCTCACCGCCTGGGCGGCGCTGCCCACACTGGACGCCGCCGTGGCCCTGCTGGGCCTCGCGCACCAGCACCTGGGCGCGGGCCTCACCGGCTTCGAGGTCATGGGCCAGTTCGCGCTGAGCCTGGTCGACAAGCACATGCCTCAATTGCGGGTGCCGCTGTGGCAGGACACGCCCTATTGCGTGCTGCTGGAGAACAGCGACAGCGAATCGGAAGAGCACGCGCGCGCCCAATTCGAGCGCCTGCTGGAAACCGCGTTCGAGCAAGGCCTGGTGAGCGATGCGGTGGTGGCCGAGAGCCTGGCGCAGGCCCATGCGCTCTGGCACATCCGCGAGAGCATTCCGCTGGCGCAGGCCGAGGAAGGCCTGAACATCAAGCACGACATCAGCATCCCGGTCTCGCACATTCCGGCCTTCTGCGTCGAGACCGACGCCTTGCTGCAGCGCGAGATTCCGGGCGTGCGGCTGGTCAACTTTGGTCATCTGGGCGACGGCAACCTGCACTACAACGTGCAGGCGCCGGCCGGGAGCGACGCCAAAAAGTTCCTGAACGAGCAGGAAACACGTGTGAACACGCTGGTCTTCGACGCGGTGGCGCGCTACCATGGCTCGATCAGCGCCGAGCATGGCGTGGGAAGCCTCAAGGCCGACCACCTGCCCCACTACAAGGACCCGGTTGCACTGGGTCTGATGCGGGCCATCAAGCAGGCGCTGGACCCGCACAACCTCATGAACCCTGGCCGTGTCCTTTCACCATGATCTCCCGACCCTGGCTCCGACTTCTGCTGGCGTTCGTGCTCACTGCCGCCGGGCAGGCGCACGCGGTGGACGTGGCACAGCGCCAGGCCTGGCGTGAGCAGGCGCAGGGCTTCGAGCATGGCGAGGGGGTGAAGCGCGACACCGAGGCAGCCATCCGTCTGTATTGCCAGGCCGCGCTGGCCGGTGACGCGACGTCGGCCTACAACCTGGGCTGGATCTACGCCAACGGCCGAGGCGTGGAGCGCAACGACGGGTATGCCGCGCATTGGTTTGCGCGCGCCGCGTTGCTCGGCGACACGCACGCCGAAGGCATGTTCAACCGCCTGGCCACGCCGGCCGACAAGCCCGAGTGTGTGCAGCAGGCCGAGCGCACCGACCTGCAAAAGGCCAATGAGGCCAGGCAGGCGGCGGAAGTCACCGAGCTCGCGACCCGCTACCAGACCCTCGTCAACACACCCGAACAGCAGCGGATCATGAAGATCGTCTACAAGCTGGCACCGCAGTTCGGCATTCAGCCGGGCCTGGCCTTCGCGGTGATCCGGGCCGAGTCCAACTTCAATGTGAACGCCGTGTCGGACAAGAACGCGCAGGGCCTGATGCAACTTATTCCCGAGACGGCGGCGCGTTTTCGCGTGCGCAAGCCGTTCGACGCCGAGCAGAACATCCGCGGCGGCCTGTCTTACCTGCAATGGCTGCTGGCCTATTTCAGGGGCGACGTGCCCTTGGTGCTGGCCGCTTACAACGCGGGTGAGGGCACGGTCGACCGCTACCGCGGCGTGCCGCCCTACCCCGAGACCCAGGGCTACATCAAACGCATCCAGCAGGTGTTCGCGCTGCAGCACCACCCGTTCGACGCACGCATCACATCCCCCTCGCAGGCCCTGCCCAACCGCCTTCCATGACCCGTCCCATCCGATCGCAATACGAAGATTTCATGCGTCACGTCTACACCACAGGCGTGCAGAAAACAGACCGCACCGGCACCGGCACCACCAGCGTGTTTGGCCACCAGATGCGTTTTGACCTCAACGAAGGTTTCCCGCTGGTAACCACCAAGAAGGTGTTCCTGCGCGCCATCATCGTGGAACTGCTGTGGTTCCTGCGCGGCGACAGCAACGTGAAGTGGCTGCAGGAACGCGGCTGCACGATCTGGGACGAGTGGGCCCGGGATGACGGTGACTTGGGCCCCGTGTATGGCGTGCAGTGGCGCAGCTGGCCCACGCCCGACGGTGGTCACATCGACCAGATCACCGACGTGATGAACACGCTCAAGAGCAACCCGGATTCGCGCCGCATCATCGTGAGCGCCTGGAACGTGGCCGAACTCTCCAAGATGGCGCTCATGCCGTGCCATGCGTTCTTCCAGTTCTACGTGGCCCCTCCCACCGAGCCCGGTGGGCGCGGCAAGCTGAGCTGCCAGCTCTACCAGCGCAGCGCCGACATCTTTCTCGGCGTGCCCTTCAACATCGCCAGCTACGCCCTGCTCACCCACATGGTGGCGCAGCAGTGCGATCTGGACGTGGGTGACTTCATCTGGACCGGTGGCGACTGCCACATCTACAGCAACCACCACGAGCAGGTTGAACTGCAGCTCTCGCGCCAGCCCAAGGCCTACCCCAGCTTGCACATCAAGCGCCGCCCGGCCAGCATCTTCGAGTACGAATTCGAAGATTTCGAGGTGCGGGACTACCAACACCACGCGGCCATCAAGGCGCCTGTCGCGGTGTGATCAGCCGCCGCCAACTGTGGGCGCTGCTGGCGCTCACGCTCATGTGGGGCGTGAACTGGCCCATGATGAAGCTCTCGCTGCAGGAACTCTCACCGCTGTACTTTCGCGCCAGCACCATGCTGCTGGGCGCGCTCTGGCTCTTTGTCTATGTGGCCCGCAGCGGCGAGCGCATGTGGCCGGGCCGCGCGGAGTGGGCCACCATCGCCTGGCTGGGCCTGCCCAACGTGCTGGGCTGGCACACGCTGTCCATCTTCGGCGTGAAAGAGTTGGCCTCTGGTCGCGCGGCCATCCTGGGTTTCACCATGCCGATCTTCACCGTGCTGATCGGTGCGGCCTTCTTTGGCGAGCGCATCACGCTGCGCGTGCGTGTGGCGGTGGTGTGCGCAGGCATGGCCATCGGCCTGCTTCTGTGGCACGAGTTGCAAAGCCTGAGCGGTCGGCCGGTGGGCATCGCATGGATGCTGGGCGCGGCGTTCTGCTGGGGTCTGGGCACCTTGATGTTTCGCCGGGCGCACTTCACGCTGTCGCCCATGGTGGTCACGGTCTGGATGCTGTTGCTGGGCAGTGCGGTGGTGTGGGTGCTGGCCCTTGCACTGGAGCCGGTGCCCGCACCATCGACCTTCTCCATCCCCCTGTGGATCAGCCTGGTGTATGGCGTGTTCATCAACTACGGCGTTGCCCAGCTGATCTGGTTCGGCATGGCGCGCGACCTGCCCCCGGCCACCAGCGCCATGAGTGTCATGGCGATCCCGCTGGTGGGCACGCTGAGCGCCACCTTCATCGTGGGCGAAGTGCCTCACTGGCAGGACTGGGTGGCCATCGGCTTCGTGATGATGGCGATTGCCAGCGTGCTGTTGCCCTCACGCTCCGCAGCAGCCGCGTCGGGGCCGGCGGCACAATAGCGGCATGCCAGCCACCGCACAGCCCACCCCCCGACTTCACCTCATCTTTGCGCGCGCCGCCAACGGCGTGATCGGACGGGACAACGCCCTGCCCTGGCACCTGCCGGAGGACATGGCGCACTTCAAACGCACGACCCTCGGCTGCCCGGTGATCATGGGCCGCAAGACATGGGATTCGCTGCCACCGAAATTCAGGCCCCTGCCCGGCCGGCTCAATATCGTCGTCACGCGCGACCCGCAATGGCAAGCAGCTGGCGCAGCGCGTGCAAGCTCGCTGGAAGCCGCCATGGCGCTGTGCCCACCCGGCGCCGACGCCTGGGTGATTGGCGGCGCGCAAATCTACGCCGCCGCGCTGCACCTGGCCGACACGGCGGTGGTCACCGAGATCGCGCAGGATTTCGAGGGCGACGCCTTTGCTCCCACCTTCGGCCCGGACTGGCGCGAGACTGCGCGCGAAACCCACGTGGCCACCAGCGGCCTGCCCTACGCCTTCGTCACGCTGAAACGCTTGCGGGACCTACCATGAGCTACGCGGTCAAGGAAGTGTTCTACACGCTGCAGGGCGAGGGTCTTCGCGCGGGCCGGCCTGCGGTGTTCTGCCGCTTCGCCGGCTGCAACCTGTGGAGCGGGCGTGAGGAAGACCGCGAACGCGCCGTCTGCCGGTTCTGCGACACCGACTTCGTGGGCACCGATGGCGTGCGCGGCGGCAAGTTCGCAGCTGCAGCCCAGCTCGCGGCGCTGGCAGCGTCGCTGTGGCCGGAGAGCCAAGGCCACCGCTACATCGTGCTCACCGGCGGCGAGCCGCTGCTGCAGGTGGACGACGAGCTGATCGAGGCCTTGCACGACCTGGACTTCGAGATCGCGGTGGAGACCAACGGCACGCTGCCCGTGCCATCGGGCATCGACTGGATCTGCGTGAGCCCCAAGGCTGGCGCCGACTGGGTGCAACGCAGCGGCCACGAACTCAAGCTGGTATGGCCGCAACCGACCTTGCTGCCCCAAACGGTGCAGGCCTTGTGCGACGTGCAGTTCGACCACTGGCTGCTGCAACCCATGGACGGACCTCAGCGCGCCGCCAATACGCGCAGCGCCATCGACTTCTGCCAGCAGCACCCGCGCTGGCGCCTGTCACTGCAAACCCACAAGATCCTGGACATTCCATGAACAACCCACCTGCCGCGCAGCACGAGCTGTCACAGCGTTTCTTTTTCGAGGCCGCGCACACGCTGCGCCGAACGGTGGAAACCGAAGGCAGCCGCCGCGTGCACGGCCACACCTACGAGGCCGAGGTGACCGTGCGCGGCACCCCCGACGCTGCTGGCATGGTGATCGATCTGGCGCTGCTGCGCGCCGCGATTGCCCGCGTCCGCGAGCAACTGGACCACCACTTCCTCGACGAGGTGGCGGACTTGGGCATTCCCACGCTGGAAAACCTCTGCAGCTTCATTCGCGTGCAACTCGCCCCCACCGTGCCGGGCCTGTGCGCCGTCATGATCGAACGCCGCGCGAGTGGCGACCGCTGCGCCCTGCACTGGTAACAAGGACCCTCCCATGCAACTCGCCACCTGGAACATCAACTCCCTCACCGTGCGCCTGCCCCAGGTGCTGGACTGGCTCGCCGCCAACCCCGTCGATGCACTCGGGCTTCAAGAGCTCAAGCTGGTGGACGAGAAGTTTCCCTACGACGCCTTGAAGGAAGCCGGGTACCACGCCGCGGTCTTCGGCCAGAAGACCTACAACGGCGTGGCCATCCTGAGCCGAACGCCCGTGACCGACGTGGTGCGCAACATCCCGATGCACGCCGACGACCAGTCGCGCGTGATCGCCGCGACCCTGGACACCCCAGGGGGACCGCTGCGACTGGTGAACTGCTATTTCGTCAACGGGCAGGAACCCGGCTCGGAGAAATTTGCCTACAAGCTGCGCTGGCTGGAGGCGCTGCACCGGTGGCTGGTGGAAGAGTTGAAAGTGCATTCGCGGCTGGTGTTGATGGGCGATTTCAACGTGGCGCCGGAAGACCGTGATTCGTTCGATCCCGTGGGCTTGAAAGACACCATCCACCACACGGTGGAAGAGCGCGCGCACTTCCAGGCCTTGTTGCAACTTGGGCTGACCGACGCCTACCGACTGTTCGAGCAGCCCGAAAAGAGCTATTCATGGTGGGACTACCGCATGCTGGGCTTCCAGAAGAACCGCGGGCTGCGCATCGACCACATTCTGGTGAGCGAGGCGCTGCGCGAAGGCGTCAAGGCATGCACCATCGACCGTGCGCCCCGCAAGAACCCTCAACCCAGCGACCATGCACCGGTGGTGGTCACTCTAGATTGAGTTCCTGTATTTTTCGGGTGATCGTGTTGCGACCAATGCCCAGCTTGTGCGCGGCCTCGATGCGCCGGCCCCGCGTGTTGACCAGCGCCGTCTGAATCAGCTTGGTCTCGAAGCGGCGGGTGAGCACGTCCCACACATCGGTGCGACCCTCTTCCAGCAACGCCAAGGCCTCGGCCTGCAGGCCTGTTTCCCAGGTCGGCACCGACGCCGTCGGCATGGCATCGGGCACAGGTGCAAATTCGGCCGTGGTGAGTGACGGCGAGTCGATGTGCGAAGCCTCCGAGAGCGCCACGAGTGGCTGAGCTGCCGAAAACGGAGCCGAAGCGGTAGGCGTGGACAACGCCTCTGGCAGTGCCGCCAAAGCCGCCACCGACGTTCCCGCCATGGCCAGCACCTCGGGTGGCAGGTCCTTGAGTTCGATCACCTGGGCGGGTGCCATCACGGTGAGCCAGTGACACACATTCTCGAGCTGCCGCACGTTGCCGGGAAAGTCGAACGTGCCCAACAGCCGGATGGCGGACTCTGAAATGCGCTTGGGCTCCACACCCAGTTGCTTGGCACTTTGCTGCAGGAAAAAGCGCGTGAGCATGGGCACGTCTTCACGGCGCTCGCGCAAGGCAGGCAGGCGCAGGCGGATCACGTTGAGCCGGTGAAACAGATCCTCGCGGAACACACCATCCTTGACACGTTGCTCCAGGTTCTGGTGCGTGGCGGCGATGACGCGCACGTTGGCGCGCACGGCACTGTGGCCACCCACACGGTAGAAATGACCGTCGGACAACACGCGCAGCAAGCGCGTCTGCAGGTCAAACGGCATGTCGCCGATCTCGTCGAGAAACAGCGTGCCACCATCGGCCTGCTCGAAGCGACCGCGGCGCATCGTCTGCGCACCGGTGAAGGCACCCCGTTCGTGGCCGAAGAGTTCGGACTCCAGCAAGTCCTTGGGAATGGCTGCGGTGTTGATGGCCACGAACGGGCCTGCGGCGCGCGGCGAATGTTTGTGCAAGGCACGCGCCACCAGCTCTTTGCCGGAACCCGATTCACCGGTGATCAGCACCGTGACCTGGCTTTGGCTCAAGCGTCCGATCGCGCGAAACACGTCCTGCATGGCCGGCGCCTGCCCGAGCATCTCGGGCGCGGCGGTCATGCGTTCCTCGGCCACCTCCTCGCGCTGGCTTTCTTCCACCGCACGGCGGATCAGCTCCACCGCCTTCGGCAGGTCGAACGGCTTGGGCAGGTATTCGAATGCCCCACCCTGGAAGGCAGACACCGCACTGTCAAGGTCGGAGAACGCCGTCATGATGATGACTGGCAGGCCGGGCAGCATTTCCTTGACCTTCTCCAGCAGCTCCAGGCCGGAGCCGCCAGGCATGCGGATGTCGCTCACCAGAATCTGTGGGCCTTCGCTTTCGGGTGCGTCCGTCAGGGCCTTGAGAACGTCCTGCGGATTGGTGAAACTGCGTGTGGGCAGGTTCTCGCGCAACAGCGCTTTTTCGAGCACGAAGCGGATCGATTGATCGTCGTCCACTATCCAGATCGGCTTCATGTTGGTGTCGTCCCTTCTTGTGGCGCAGCGCTCGGCAATGGTGTGTCGGTTCTAGGGCAAGGGGATGAGGATCTTGAAGTCCGTGCATCCCGGTACGCTTTCACACTCGATCAATCCATGGTGCTGCTGAACAAAGGTTTGTGCCAGCGTGAGCCCCAGGCCGGAGCCGGCATCGCGTCCCGACACAAGCGGGAAAAAGATGCGGTCCTTGATCGAGTCTGGTACGCCAGGCCCGTTGTCGATGACATGCAATTCCAATGCCAGGCGATAGCGCTGCTTGCCAAACGTGACTTGCCGACCCACACGGGTCTTGAAAATGATCTTCGCATCACCCGCCGCGATGCGCTCGGCCAGCGCTTGCGCCGCGTTGTGCGCGATGTTGAGCACGGCTTGAATCAGCTGTTCACGGTCGCCACGGAACTCGGGAATGGAAGCGTCGTAGTCGCGCACCACGCGCAACCCCTTGGGGAACTCGGCGAGGATCAGCGAACGCACCCGCTCGCAAACCTCGTGAATGTTCACATCCCCCACCACGTGCGGTCGGCGGTGCGGCGCGAGCAGGCGATCCACCAGCGACTGCAACCGATCAGCCTCGTGGATGATGACCTGTGTGTATTCGATGAGTTCGCGCGAATCGAGCTCCATCTGCAGCAGTTGCGCGGCGCCGCGAATCCCGCCCAGCGGGTTCTTGATCTCGTGCGCGAGGTTGCGAATCAGCTCCTTGTTGGCCTGGGCCTGGTCGATCAGACGCTCCTCGCGCTCTTGCCTGGCCTGTTGCTCCAGCGGCAACAACTCCACCACCACCTCACCCTTGCTCTCGGTCTGGGCCACCACCACATGCACCGGCAAGGATTCATGGCTCACGCGCTTGAGCCAGGCGTCGTAGCGCAAGGCAGCAAATTCGTTGCCCCGGGCGCCACTGAGTGCGTTCTCCAGCAACGCGGACTCGGTGAAGCAGTCTTGAAACAGGGTGTTGGCAATGCTGCGTCGGGAGGTGCCCAGCGCATCCTCGAGCGCCGCGTTCGCATACAGCACATGCCCATCTGCATCGACCACCGCAACCAGGGTGGCCAACAAGTCAAGCGACTGAAAACGCCCCGACGAGGCAGCGGGCCGCTTCGCACCTGCGACCCCCGTCGGCTTGGGCGGCGCCCGGCGTTTGATGGGAGATGGAGCAGGCGTCTTTTTCAAACCGCTCATCTTGCGGCATTGCCCGACGCGGCAGGCAGCCGGCCCAGCTCTCGCTGCAGTCCGGCAACATCGCTCTCGGCGCGTGTCACCGCGGCCTTGAGCTCAGCCACCCGATCCAGATAGCGCTGGTAGTTGCGCGACTCGATGCCCTGCTTTTCGGGCTCGCCATTGGCGTACTCCTTGCGCGCCTGCGCCAGCCGCTCCTCGGCCTTGCGCAACTCGGCCTCCAGAATGGCCTTGGCATCGCTGTCGCGGGCACGCTGTGCATTGGGATCCACACGATCGCTGCCGTTGCGCGTGGCCGCCGCAGGTGTGGTGCGGGCAGCGGGCGCGGGCTTGATGCCTTCCACGATCGTGATGTTTCCACCCTCCATCGGGGTGCAGTTGCGGCTCTTGGCCACTTGGGCGTTGTTGGTGTATTCGTTGCCGCAGCGATAGATGCGCTCCTGGGCCTGGGCTTGCAGGCTGCACAGGGCCACAGCGCCCGTGACGAGGCATCGAACGAAAGAGAAATGCAGAGCGGACATGGGCACAGGGTCTCCGTTGGGTCGACACGGCAAAGACTGGCGCCGTTCATCGCGAATCAGTATGACGGAAAACCCTTTGAAAAGTGCCGCCGCCGACCCCGTGGACAGGGCCAGATGTCGCTCCAAAACAAAAGGGACGGCTTGCGCCGTCCCTCGTCTGCATGGACGCCCGGCCACGCCGGGCGATCCATCACAGGCTGTAGTACATGTCGAATTCGACCGGGTGCGGTGCCATGCGGAAACGCGTGACTTCGGCCATCTTGAGTTCGATGTAGGCATCCAGCATGGAGTCGGTGAACACACCACCCTTGGTCAGGAAGCCACGACCCTTGTCGAGATACTCCAGCGCCTGGTCGAGGCTGTGGCACACGGTGGGCACCAACTTGTCCTCTTCCGGCGGCAGGTGGTACAGGTCCTTGGTGGCGGCTTCGCCCGGGTGGATCTTGTTTTCCACGCCATCCAGACCGGCCATCATCAGGGCTGAGAAGGCCAGGTAAGGGTTGGCCGAAGGATCGGGGAAACGCGCTTCGATGCGACGACCCTTGGGGTTGGCCACGTACGGAATGCGGATCGAGGCCGAGCGGTTGCGGGCCGAGTAAGCCAGCTTCACCGGGGCTTCGAAGCCAGGCACCAGGCGCTTGTACGAGTTCGTGCCAGGGTTGGTGATGGCGTTGAGCGCGCGAGCGTGCTTGATGATGCCGCCCACGTAGTACAGAGCGAATTCGCTCAGGCCGGCGTAGCCGTCGCCAGCGAACAGGTTCTTGCCGTCTTTCCAGATCGACTGGTGAACGTGCATGCCCGAGCCGTTGTCGCCAGCGTAGGGCTTGGGCATGAACGTGGCGGTCTTGCCGTAGGCATTGGCCACGTTCCACACCACGTACTTGAGCACCTGGGTCCAGTCGGCGCGCTCGACCAGCGTGCTGAACTTGGTGCCGATTTCGTTCTGGCCAGCGCCCGCCACTTCGTGGTGGAACACCTCGACCGGGATGCCCAGCGATTCCAGGATCAGGGACATCTCGGCGCGCATGTCCTGCATGCTGTCGACCGGGGGCACGGGGAAGTAGCCACCCTTGACGGTGGGACGGTGGCCACGGTTGCCACCTTCGAGCTTGGCACCGCTGTTCCACGGCGCTTCGTATTCGTCGATCTCGCACATCACGCGGCCGGGTTCATTGCTCCAGCGCACGCCGTCGAAGATGAAGAATTCTGGCTCTGGTCCGAAGTATGCGGTGTCGCCCAGGCCGGAGGCCTTGAGGTAGGCTTCGGCGCGCTTGGCGATGGAGCGCGGATCGCGGTCGTAGGCCTTGCCGTCACCCGGCTCGATCACGTCGCACTGCAGGAACAGCGTGGTTTCTTCGAAGAAAGGATCGATGTTGGCGGTGTTGGAGTCGGGCATGAGCTGCATGTCCGAGGCTTCAATGCCTTTCCAGCCAGCGACCGAAGAGCCGTCGAACGCGTGGCCCGAGGTGAATTTGTCTTCGTCGAAGTGGGACACAGGCACGGTGACGTGCTGCTCTTTGCCCCGGGTGTCGGTGAAACGGAAGTCAACGAACTTGACGTCGTTGTCCTTCACCATTTGCATCACGTCTGCGACGGTCTTGGCCATCAAATACTCCTGTAGCTGGGTGAGTGAAAAATGAAAATCGACTTGGGAATGAAGCAGTATTTGTGCCAAACGCAACCCGAGTTCACCTGAACGGGGCATCTGCCTCCAAACGCCCGGGGATTATGGCGCAGGCGATGCGCCACAAAGGTTCGCAGCAAAGCGCTTGAGAAGGGTTTTTCAGCCTTGAGCGCGAAGGCTGGACCGATGAACGGGACATTCGCACGATTGCGGTGCGCCCCAAAAAATGAGCACCAACAAGGTGCACATCAATTGCGCACCATCTCAGGGCCCAGCTCGGCCCCATGCAGCCGCAGGCCGGCAAGCAGGCTGGCAAAGGCGTCTGCAACCGCGCCAGAGCCCCCCTTGACGCCCAGTTCGATGTGGCGCCCGAACTCGGGATGGTCGACGCTGGGCAGGCTGAACACCTTGACCGGATACTCACGCTCAATCCGCTCCATCAATGGCGTCAGCGCTGCCTCTATGGCGCCCATCACGATCACCGAGCGCTCCAGCGAGGAACCTTGATGGTGCAGGTGAGCGTAGGGGTGGTCCAGCACCCACTCGATCATCGGCCACGCCATGACTGGAAATCCAGGCACGAAGTGAACCTGCCCCCCACCGGCACCAGTGCAACTGAACCCGGGGATCTTGTTGTACGGGTTCTGGATGATGGTCGAACCCAGTGGGAACACCCCCATGTTGTAGCGGTGCACGTTGTCCGCGCGCTGGGGGTCGAAGACCTGACCCTGCTCGGCGGCCACATCGCGCATGCGCGACTCGATCAGCATCTTGGCCTCGGGATGCAAGGCGAGTTCGACCCCCAATGCAGCAGCCGCACACTGACGGGTGTGATCGTCAGGGGTGGCACCGATGCCGCCACATGAAAAAACGATGCCCGGCTGAGCAAACGCGTCTCGCAGATTGGCTGTGATGCTCGGGCGGTCGTCGCCCACAAACCGCGCCCAGGACAGTGACATGCCTCGCGCGCTCAACAGCTCGATGACCTTGGACAGGTGCTTGTCCGAGCGCTTGCCCGAGAGGATTTCGTCGCCAATGATGATCAGGCCGATGGCTGGCGTCATGAGGTGCTCAACAAAAAGAAGGGAATGGTCACGTCGCACCGGTCTGATCTGGCCCGTGCAGTTGCGGCGCGTCAGCACGGGCTTCAGACGGGCGAACACGTTCTGGATCTGCATCAAGCACCTCCACCGGCACCACGGCACGCAGGCGCTGCAGCGCCGCGAGCGCGAAGTGGGCGAACCAGAGCGAGGCAAAGGCAAACACAAGCGTGTATATCCAGATGGCCAATGGCACCAAGAGCGGCGCCATGGCAATGAACATGGCGCCCGAAGCCCACAACAAAGTGGGGGCTGCGCCCAAATAGCCACTGAGCACACCCATGAGCAGCAAACTGCCGCGGTGTTCTCTCAAGATGGATTTGCGCTCGTCACTGCTGGCATGCGTGGCCAACGCGTCAAACGCAAAAACGCGGTATGTGAGCCAGCCCCAGATCAGGGGCGGCAGGATCAGCACCAAGGGGGGGACCAGCCACAACGGCAGGGAAATCACCAGCGCAACGATGGCCAGCAGTGTGGAGCCCAATGACCAGAGCACACTGATCACCAGCGACCCGCCGTGTTTGCGCTCCAGACTGGCGAAGCGACGCTGGCCCACCAGATCCACCATCGCCGGGGTCATGAACATCGCCACCAGCAACAGACACAACAGCACGATCACGGGAGTGGCCAGCACCAACACCAGCAGCGGCGCAAACACGCCTCTGAGCGGACCCATTCCGATTTGGTCCATCCAGGCCAGCAAGGTTTCCACGAGCTCAAACGATGCCAGCCAGGCACCCACCGAGGCGACGGCGTCCTCCCAGAAAAAGTAACCCAGGCCGAACGACAGGACGACCATCAAGATCAGGGGGAGAAAGGACAGGGCGATCACCCGAGGGTGGACGCAGTACGCAACGGCCCGCCAGAAAGAATCGAACAACAAGGTCATCACACGAGAATACAGCCAATCCAAGGCACAGACGGACTCGGGACAACGTGCATCGGCGTGCCGCTGCACGAATGACAATCACGTTGAAGACAACTCAAACGCTGCATGAGGGCTAGCATCCGTGCGATGAATCGCATCGTGATTTCAGGCGTGGGACTCGAGGTGGCTCACATTCCCGGCCCAACCAACAAAAGTCCACTTGTCTTTCTGCATGAAGGCTTGGGCAGCGTGTCCCTCTGGCGGCAGCGAGGACGACTCTGGCCCGCTGAACTGTGCGCCGCGACAGGTCGCACCGGCTGGATGTATTCAAGACGCGGTTACGGACAATCCGACCCGGTGGAGGACGTCAGGGGCCCTCCGCGCCGCAGCGGACCATGGCACATCGGCCGCCACGAGCCCGACTACATGCATCTGGAGGCCAACGAAGTGTTGCCACAGGTGCTCCAGCAGTTGGGCATCGGCAGTCCGGTTCTGGTTGGGCACTCCGACGGGGCCACGATTGCATTGCTGCACGCTGCACGCCATGACGTGGCAGGTTGCGTGGCGCTAGCGCCCCATGTGTTCGTGGAAGAGATGTCATTGAAGGCCATCGCTCAGGCCAAAGCGCTCTTTCAGGCCGCGCCACCATCCGCAGATGGACTGCGGCAGCGGCTGGCCCGTCATCACCGAGACGTCGACAACGCATTCTGGCAGTGGAACGACGTCTGGCTCAGCGAAGCATTCCGCACGTTCGACATCAGGGCAGAAATTCGGTCCATTGCTTCACCGCTGCTCATGGTGCAAGGCATGGACGACGAGTACGGCTCCATGGCGCAATTGAGGTCGATTGAAACAGTGGTCGCCGATACCGTGAGGCTCGAGTTTCCCCAGTGCGGGCACAACCTCCACAGAGATCAGCCCGATCGCCTCACCGAAGCGGTACAAGGCTTTTTGAGCCGCATTGTTTGACGACCGTTTGGAAGCTACCCACTTTATAGGATGTACGAACGTCCAGCAGTGTGCACAATCGGTCTCGGGTGTAATGTGGACCAAATAGCCCATCAAACGCTGTCCAAACCCCAAGAAATTCACACCTTCTTCGTGTATCGAGATTGCAGACTCTCCATGGCTGGTGACAACTGCATACACTTTGATACAGATAGACGAATACCCTCCGATGCTCATGACCGACTGGACCAACCCATGGCTGCTTGCAGTGCTGGTGCCCGCTTTGCTGGCGCTGGGCGCGCTGCTGCACCGCATGTGGGCAGAACGGCAGGCCAGGGAGAGAAGGCGCATCCCGAAACACTGGCCCTTGAGCACCCGCGCGCTGGCCAACAGCGAAGAAGCCAGGGTGTGGCATTGGCTGGCCAGAGCCTTTTACGATCATCACGTGATGATCAAGCTCCCGGTGACGCGCTTCACCCTGCCGCGGGACCGGGAACAGGGCATGGAGTGGTACAAGTTGCTGGGCAGCGTGTATTGCACCTTCACCGTGTGCCGATCTGACGGCCGGGTGCTCGGTTGCCTTGATGTGCCTGGAAGTGCGGGTCTTCCGCGCAGCACACGAGCACTTAAGCACTCATTGCTGACCCAGTGCGGCCTGCCCTACTGGGTCGTTCGCTCCAACAGCCTTCCCACCGTGGCCGAAATCCGAGCTGAATTCCTGGGAGAGTCTGCGCTGAGCCAGTCGATGCGCGAGCGCGAAATGGAGGAGCGCGCCATCATTGCCGCGCAGGCCAACCTGCGCACGGTGTTGACCCGCCAACGCAGCACCCGCGCCAGCGACTTCTCCCCGCTCTCCACG
Source organism: Hydrogenophaga sp. (assembly GCF_036675665.1). GTDB lineage: Bacteria > Pseudomonadota > Gammaproteobacteria > Burkholderiales > Burkholderiaceae_C > Hydrogenophaga. The sequence continues at coordinate 75,285 of NZ_JAKFEO010000015.1, forward strand.
TGGCCCAACAGCACCACGGGTGAACCACGAAGCGACTTCAACTCTCAGTGGCAAGAGAACTCGTTCCTGATGCCGCTCGACAGCCGCAAAGGCGATCTCCTCTGAACGACGTCGCGGGCATCAGCCCGAGGTCTTTTGAGTAAGCGACGCGACCTCTTCTCGACTCAGCCATCGCCAGCGCCCGGGCATCAAATCACCGGTCAGCGAAAGCACCCCCACCGACGATCGATGCAGGGCCTCTACCCTGTTGCCCACCGCAGCCACCATGCGCTTGACCTGGTGGTATTTGCCTTCGGTCAGCGTCAATTTCAGGTGAAACTCGCTCTCAGCCGAACACGCTTGGGCCTTCACAGGCTTGGGATCGTCGTCCAGAACCACGCCTTCCAGCAGTCGGATCACTTGCTGCTCATCCAGAGGATGTTTGACCTGCACGTCGTACACTTTGGGCACGTGATGGCGGGGAGACGTCAACCGGTGAATGAACTTTCCGTCATCCGACATCAACAACAGACCCGTGGTGTCCTGGTCAAGACGACCCACCGCCTGCACGCCTGCAGCCGCTCCACCGCCACGGCCACGCAAGGGGCCGGGCAACAAGGTGTAGACGCTCGGATAGGTGCTGGGCTTTTGCGAGCACTCGAAACCCGCAGGTTTGTGAACCATGAGGTAGGCGCGCTCGTGGTAGACCCAGGTCTCGCCCTGAACCTGGAACACCAAATCCTCCTCGACAAACGCGGCTGTGGGATCGGTGCATGCTTGCCAGCCCGTCCCCTCTTCCACCTTCACCAGCCCTTGCTGAATGAGTCCGCAACAGATTCGGCGGGTACCAAAACCTTGTGAAAAAAGAATGTCCTGCAATTGCATCATGATGCGGGGATTGTCGCCGCTGCGCAGCTGCTCGCCTTCGTGTCAGGACAATGATCCATCGCATGCATCGCACCTCGAAGTTCAACTGCGCAAATGCCTGATTTAAAAAGAAAAAGGCCGCCAACCGTACCTGGTTAGCGGCCTCTATCAGGTCGTATGGTGGAGCTGGGGGGATTTGAACCCCCGTCCGCAAGCCTTCTTCGAGCAGTTCTACATGTGTAGCCGTCTGATTTAAGTCTCGCCGCCCGAGTCGCGCAGTGGCACGCTAAACGGGAAGCCAGCATCCTTGAGTCTCGCCCTGCGTCAAGGTGCCCGACGCAAAGCCAGCCGATGAAATTATCCTTGCAGCCGGGAGGTCTTGCGACCCCCTTGCCCAGCCCATCGGCCTGCTGTTGCAAGGCTCACCGCTGATTAAGCGGCGAGTGCGAAACGTTCGTCGTTTGCAGTTGGTTTTTTTCTGTTGCTTTACGAGGTGACAGAACCTCGACATGCCCTGCTGCGCGTCCGAACCCACGTCGAAACCAGTGCAGCCCCAAGGCTCCTATTTTAAGACGATTCAAGCAATTGCAAGACCTGCAATGGAGAAGAAACTTCAGCGTCGGCACCCCAGGACGCCACGTCAGCCCCTGCACCCAGATAGCCATAACGCGCTGCCACGGTCCACATGCCAGCCGAACGCCCTGCGCGGATGTCGCGCTCGTCATCACCCACATAGATGCACTGGGCTGGAAGCAACGACATGCGGCGTGCCGCCTCCAGCAGGGGCGCGGGGTGCGGCTTGGCGTGAGACGTCGTGTCACCGCTGATCACAGTGGCTGCCGAATCGAACAGCCCCATGGAGCGGGTGATGGGCGCCGTGAAACGCTGAGCCTTGTTGGTCACAACCCCCCAGCGCAAACCGCGCTCAAGCAAAGAAGACACCAGTTGGGCCACTTCCTCGAAGGGGCGAGTGCGCTGGGTCAGGCAGTTTTCATAGTGAATGAAGAACTCTTCCTTGTATTGCTCGTAGTTGACATGCTCAGCGTTCATACCGAATGCCACTTGCAACATGCCGCGCGCACCGGAACCCACATGGGGCCGGTATTCCGCCAATGGCTTGGACGGCAAGCCACGACGCATGCGCATGCCATCCGCTGCCGCACCCAAATCGGGCGCGCTGTCAATCAGCGTCCCGTCCAGATCAAACAACACTGCGCGCACCCCGTGGAAAGCGACAGACCTCATGCTTTTCGGCTAGCAAACAGATAGTTCACGCTGGTGTCCTGACTCAACCAGTAGCGACGAGTCAGTGGGTTGTACTCCATGCCGCGGGTATCCGACAGCTCAAGTCCCGCGTCGCGACCATACCTAGCCAACTCGCTCGGCCTGATGAATTTGGCGTACTCATGGGTTCCTTTGGGCAACAGTTGCAGGATGTATTCGGCACCCAGGATTGCAAACAGAAACGACTTGGGGTTGCGATTCAGGGTCGAAAAGAAGACCCAGCCACCAGGTTTCACGAGAGCCGCACATGCACGAACAACGGAAGATGGATCGGGCACATGCTCAAGCATTTCCATGCAGGTGACCACATCGAACGAACCCGGCTCCTGCAAAGCCATGGCCTCTGCACTGATTTCCAAGTAGTCGACATTGGTCGTGCCTGCTTCGAGCGCGTGCAACTGGGCTACCCGCAGTGCTTTGACCGAAAGATCGATCCCGGTCACCGTGGCACCCTTTCTCGCCATGGCATCCGAAAGAATGCCACCGCCGCATCCGATATCCAGTACACGTTTGCCTGCAAGTTGGGCCATTCCATCAATCCAGCTCAATCGCAATGGATTGATCTGGTGAAGTGGACGAAACTCGCTTTCTGGATCCCACCAGCGATGAGCCAGATCGGAGAATTTGGCCAACTCGGCTGGGTCGGCATTGAGGTTGTGATTCATTGCTTGATTATCGTCAGCCCATGAAAAAACCGCGCCGAAGCGCGGTTTTTTTGGGGCAACCCGAAGGTTTACTTGTTGGCCCGGGTGCCGACAACTTCCACTTCGACGCGGCGGTTCTTGGCGCGGCCTTCGCGGGTGGCGTTGTCTGCCACTGGCTGGGTCAGACCCTTGCCTTCGGTGTAGATGCGGTTGCTTTCGATGCCCTTGCTCACCAAATAGGCCTTGACGGCTTCAGCACGGCGGTTGGACAGGGCTTGGTTGTAACCAGCAGCGCCGGTGGAGTCGGTGTGACCCACGGCAATCACAACTTCCAGATTGATACCAGACACCTTGCTGGCGAGGTCGTCCAGCTTGGCTTTGCCTTCTGGCTTGAGCACGGCTTTGTCGAAGTCGAAGAACGCATCGGCAGCGTAGGTCACTTTGGACGCTGCAGGAGCGGGTGCGGCGGCAGGAGCGGGCGCGGGGCGTGCGGCTGGGGCAGGTGCTGGTGCTGCAGCAGGAGCCGGTGCAGGAGCAGCCACAGGAACGATGGCACCGTCGCAACCGACAGCGGCAGTTGCAGGCGTCCAGCTGGAATTGCGCCAGCACAGTTCATTGGTACCGTTTTTCCAGACCAGTTCGCTGGTGCCATTGCGCCAGTTGTCGATGGTTTGGGCGCCGGCGGCCGTTGCCATGGCGGCCGTTGCGATCAGCATTGCCACTTTGTTGAGTTTTTTCATGGTTTTCCTCTTGGTAAGCCGCAGACAATCTGCGTACAAAAAAAGACGCTTGAAGTGACCACCACTCAAAACGCTGGATTTCATTGTGCCACAAGCGCTATAGCGCCAACCGGCAGGTACGGGCGCCTCGGGGACTGTATTCCGACTGTCCCAGCATTCGTTGTGGTGTTACAACAAAGAGCGTGCCAAGGCGCGATCCGGTGCCACCCGTAAAATGGCGAGTTGCCTTTTGGCCCATCCGACGCATTTCTGCCCCTGCTCATGACACAGTTCGCCAAAGAGACCCTGCCCATCAGTCTTGAAGAGGAAATGCGCCGCAGCTACCTCGACTACGCAATGAGCGTGATTGTCGGGCGGGCGCTTCCCGATGCACGCGATGGCCTCAAGCCCGTGCACAGGCGCGTGTTGTTTGCCATGCACGAGCTCAACAACGACTGGAACCGGCCCTACAAGAAATCGGCCCGTATCGTCGGCGATGTCATCGGTAAATACCACCCGCACGGCGACAGCGCGGTGTACGACACGATCGTTCGGATGGCGCAAGATTTTTCGCTCCGTCACATGCTGGTGGATGGACAGGGCAACTTCGGCTCGGTGGACGGCGACAATGCGGCCGCCATGCGGTACACGGAAATCCGCCTGTCGAAAATCTCGCACGAGATGTTGGCCGACATTGACAAGGAAACCGTCAACTTCGGCCCCAACTACGATGGCTCTGAAAAGGAGCCCTTGGTACTGCCATCACGTCTGCCCAACTTGCTGGTCAACGGCTCGTCGGGCATTGCGGTGGGCATGGCCACCAACATTCCGCCGCACAACCTCAACGAAGTGGTTGATGCTTGCCTGCACTTGCTCAAGCAGCCCGATGCATCGATCGATGAGTTGATGGAGATCATCCCGGCGCCCGACTTCCCCACGGCCGGCATCATCTACGGCATCAATGGCGTGAAGGATGGCTATCGTACGGGCCGCGGCCGGGTTGTGATGCGCGCGAAGTGCCACTTTGAAGACATCGACCGCGGTCAGCGCCAGTCGATCATCGTGGACGAGCTCCCATACCAAGTCAACAAGAAGACTCTGCAGGAGCGCATTGCCGAGCTGGTGCACGAAAAGAAGATCGAGGGCATCAGCCACATCCAGGACGAGTCGGACAAATCGGGCATGCGCCTGGTGATCGAGCTCAAGCGGGGCGAAGTGCCGGAGGTGGTGCTCAACAACCTGTACAAGCAAACACAACTGCAGGACACCTTCGGCATCAACATGGTGGCGCTGGTCGACGGCCAACCCCGTTTGTGCAACCTCAAGGATCTGATCCAGGTGTTCCTGGAGCACCGCCGTGAGGTCGTGACCCGTCGCACCGTGTTCAACCTTCGCAAGGCACGCGAACGGGGTCATGTGCTTGAAGGCCTGGCAGTGGCACTGGCCAACATTGACGATTTCATCAAGATCATTCGCGAATCGCCCACGCCCCCCGTGGCAAAAGCCGAACTGATGGCACGTCCGTGGGACAGCCAACTCGTGCGCGAGATGCTCACCCGCACGCGCAGCGATGGCGGCGTGATCAACGCCGACGATTACAGACCCGACGGCCTGGAGAAGGCGTTCGGCATGGGCGGTGACGGTCTGTACCGGCTTTCCGAGACACAGGCGCAGGAAATCCTGCAGATGCGCCTGCAGCGCCTGACCGGCCTGGAGCAGGACAAGATCGTCGCTGAGTACAAGGAGGTCATGGGCGAGATCGACGATCTGCTCGACATCCTGTCCAAACCCGAGCGCGTCTCGACCATCATCGGCGACGAGCTGGTGGTGGTGAAGCAGGAGTTCGGCCAGACCAAGCTCGGTGCGCGCCGCAGCGAAATCGAGCACAACGCGCAAGACCTGGCCACCGAGGACCTGATCACGCCCACCGACATGGTGGTCACACTCAGCCACAGCGGTTACATCAAGAGCCAGCCGCTCTCCGAGTATCGGGCGCAAAAGCGCGGCGGGCGGGGCAAACAAGCCACCGCCACGAAGGAAGACGACTGGATCGATCAACTCTTCATCGCCAACACACACGACTACATCCTGTGCTTCTCCAACCGCGGTCGGCTTTACTGGCTCAAGGTGTGGGAAGTGCCTGCGGGTTCGCGCGGCTCGCGCGGTCGACCGATCGTCAACATGTTCCCGCTGCAGGAAGGCGAGAAGATCAATGTTGTGTTGCCACTGACGGGCGAGATGCGCACGTTCCCATCAGACCGCTATGTGTTCATGGCGACGAGCATGGGTACCGTCAAGAAAACCGCACTGGATGAATTCAGCAATCCGCGCAAGGCGGGCATCATCGCGGTGGACCTGGACGAAGGCGACTTCCTGGTCGGGGCTGCGCTCACCGATGGCCAACACGATGTGATGCTGTTCAGCGACGGCGGCAAAGCCGTGCGATTTGACGAGAACGACGTGCGCCCCATGGGCCGCAACGCACGTGGTGTGCGCGGCATGATGATTGAAGAGACCCAAAGCGTGATCGCCATGCTGGTGGCCGAAGACGAGTATCAGAGCGTGCTGACCGCGACCATCAACGGCTACGGCAAACGCACGCCGATCTCCGAATACACCCGCCATGGCAGAGGCACCAAGGGCATGATCGCCATCCAGCAAAGCGAGCGCAACGGCAAGGTGGTGGCCGCCACGCTGGTGCACACCGACGACGAGATCATGTTGATCACCGACAAGGGCGTGCTGGTGCGCACCCGGGTCGCCGAGATCCGTGAAATGGGACGCGCCACGCAAGGCGTCACACTGATCGCGCTGGATGAAGGTGCCGAACTCTCGGGCCTGCAGCGCATCGTTGAGAACGATGCCAATGTGCCAGAGCTTGACGACTCGAATGAGACGAACGAGGTCGACGATCCGGGCACTGAAGCGTGATGGCGCGCCCCTTCAACTTCTCAGCTGGCCCGGCGGCCATGCCCACCGAAGTGTTGCAGCAAGCCGCTGACGAGATGCTCGACTGGCGCGGCAGCGGCATGAGCGTGATGGAGATGAGCCACCGCGGCAAGGAGTTCAGCGCCATCATTGAGGCAGCAGAAGCCGATCTGCGTGAACTGCTGGCAGTGCCAGCAGAGTTCCGTATCTTGTTCATGCAAGGTGGCGGACTGGCCGAGAACGCCATCGTGCCGCTCAACCTCTCGCGCGGCGGCAAGGTGGACTTTGTGGTCACCGGGAGCTGGAGCGAGAAGTCCATCAAGGAAGCAGCGCGCTACGCTCAACCCGTGCTGGCGGCCAGCAACGCCGATTCCGGCCACACCACCTTGCCTTCGCCCGCCACCTGGAAGCTCAGCGCAGACGCTCAGTACGTGCACATCTGCAGCAACGAAACCATCCACGGCATCGAATTCCACGAATTGCCCAACCTCAAGGCTTTGGGCAGCAACGCGCCGCTGGTGATCGATTTTTCCTCCCATGTGGCATCGCGACCGGTGGACTGGTCGCGCGTGGGCCTGGCCTTTGGAGGCGCTCAAAAGAACCTGGGCCCGGCTGGTGTGACTCTCGTGGTCGTTCGCGAAGAACTGCTGGGCCATGCCCTGCCCGTCTGCCCGAGCGCATTCGACTACAAGACTGTGGCGGCGAATGCCTCGATGTACAACACGCCGCCCACCTTCAGCATCTACGTGGCCGGCCTTACCTTTCAATGGCTCAAGCGACAGACCGAAGGTGGCCTGAGCGGCGTGGCGGCCATGGAGCAACGCAACATCGCCAAGGCCTCGCTGCTCTACGACTTCATTGACGCCTCCGCTTTCTACTTGAACAAGGTCGCGCCCAACTGCCGTTCGCGCATGAACGTTCCGTTCTTTCTGCGCGACGAAGCCCTGAACGATGCATTTCTGGCCGGCGCCAAGGGCGCGGGCCTGTTGCAACTCAAGGGGCACAAATCGGTGGGCGGGATGCGCGCGAGCATCTACAACGCCATGCCGCTGGAAGGCGTGCAAACGCTGGTGCAATACATGCGCGACTTTGAAAAAACACGGGCCTGACCCCAGGCCTCAGAACCCGAAGACATGACCCAACCCACTCAGTCAGATGCCCTGGCGGTCCTGCGCGTCCAGATCGACGCGCTGGACCAGCAGTTGCTGTCGTTGCTCAACGAGCGTGCGCGCGTGGCCGAGGAAGTCGGCGTCATCAAGCGGCAAGAAGGTTCGCCATTTTTCAGACCGGACCGCGTGGCCCAGGTGATCGAAAAAATCCAGGGTGCCAATCAAGGCCCTCTCCTGAACCAGCATGTGGCATCGATCTGGCGCGAAATCATGTCGGCCTGCCTCGCGCTCGAAGCACCGCAGCGCGTGGCGGTGCTGGGCCCGCAGGGCACTTTCTGCGAGCAGGCAGCCATCGAGTTCTTCGGCAGCGCGGCCAACCTGATCTACTGCGCCGACTTCGACGAGGTGTTCCACGCCACCGCCGCCGGCACCGCGCAATTTGGTGTGGTGGGCATGGAGAACTCCACCGAGGGTGTGGTGGCACGGTCGCTGGACCTGTTCCTGCGTTCGCCCGTGCATGTGGTGGGTGAAGTGAGCCTGCTGGTGCGTCACAACCTGCTGCGCCAGCTCAACACGCTGGACGGCATCGAAGTGGTCATGGCGCATCCCCAGGCCTTGGCCCAGTGCCAGAACTGGCTCTCGCAGCACCTGCCCAAGGCCGAAAAGCGGGCGGTCTCCAGCAATGCCGAAGGCGCTCGGCTTGCGGCCACCAATCCTGCTTGGGCCGGCATCGCCAGTGAGCGCGCTGCTGCTCAATTCGGCTTGCACATCGTCTCGCACGCCATCCAGGACGAGGCCTACAACCGCACGCGCTTTGCCGTGATCGCCTTGCCCCAGACGCTGGCCATGCCGCCTGCCTCGGGACGCGACTGCACCAGCCTGGTGGTGTCGGTCCCCAATCGGCCAGGGGCGGTGCACGACCTGTTGGTGCCTCTCAAGAACAACGGTGTCTCGATGACGCGTTTCGAGTCGCGACCGGCGAAATCCGGACAGTGGGAGTACTACTTCTATATCGACATCGCAGGCCACCCATCGCAGCCCAATGTGGCCGCCGCCCTACAAGAACTGCAAGGCCTGTGCGCTTTCTACAAGGTGCTGGGCGCGTACCCGGTGAACGAATGATGTTTGAACAACTGGGATTGATCGGCTGCGGCATGATGGGCGGCTCGTTTGCGCTGGCTCTCAAGCGCGCCGGTCTGGTCAAACGCGTGGTCGGCTACAGCAAGTCTCCCTCCACCACCGAAAGGGCACGCCAGCTGGGTGTGATCGACGTTGAAGCCCCCTCTGCGTTGCTGGCCGTCTCGGGCGCTGATCTGGTGCTGCTCGCCGTGCCCGTGTCGGCCACCGAAGCCACCTTCAAGGCCATCCGGCACTTGGTGCGCGGTGACGTGCTGATCATGGATGTGGGATCGACCAAACGCGAAGTAATCGATGCGGCGCGACGCGTGCTCAAGGACCAGGTGGGCGTGTTCGTGCCAACGCATCCGATCGCGGGCAAGGAACTCGCCGGTGTCGACCATGCAGATCCCGATCTGTACAAGGGCCGTCAGGTCATCCTCACGCCGATCGAGCGCACGCTCACGGCGCAACTGGACAAGGCACACAAGGTCTGGACCGCCCTGGGTTGCCACGTCAAGCAGATGTCGCCCGAAGCGCACGACGCTGCCTACGCAGCGGTGAGCCACTTGCCCCACCTGGTGGCGTTTGCCTTGATGAACGGCATCCAGAGCCAACAACAGGCGGCAGACTTCCTGTCGCTGGCCGGCCCAGGCTTTCGCGATTTCACGCGCATTGCGGCCAGCGACGCCGCCATCTGGCGCGACATCCTCATGTCCAATCGCGAAGAACTCCTGGCACAGTCTCGATTTTTTCAGCGGGCTTTGCATGCGTTGGAGACGGCCATCAATGCCGACAACCCGGACGCGCTGGAAGCCCTCATTGACCAAGCCAGCAGTGCCCGCGCCCATTGGCGCATGACCGCCATCAAGCCCCAGAGCTGAGCGACGCACGCTGCGGCGTTCTCGCGTCACCGCGCACATGTACTCCATTCCGTTCCTCGACATTCCTCCGCTGGCCACGGCTGACGGCACCGTACGCCTGCCGGGCTCCAAGAGCATCTCCAACCGGGTGCTCTTGCTGGCAGCCTTGAGCGAGGGTCACACCGACGTGACCGACCTCCTGGACTCCGACGACACGCAAGTCATGCTGGACGCCCTGCGCCAGCTCGGCTGCAGGATCGAGCCACAACCCGACGGCGCCTTGCGTGTCCATGGCCTGGGCGGCGTCCTCCCGGTGCGACACGCGCGGTTGTTTCTGGGCAATGCAGGTACGGCCATGCGCCCCCTGACCGCTGCACTGGCTTTGCTGGCGTCGACACACGGTGCCGAGTTCGAGCTCAGTGGCGTCCCGCGCATGCATGAGCGACCCATTGGTGACCTGGTGGATGCCCTGCGCCAACTGGGCTGCGCCGTGGACTGCCTGGGCCAGGAAGGCTATCCGCCGCTCAAGCTCGGTGCGGGCACACCCCTTGCGCTGCAACTCGACCAGCCCATCCGCGTGCGGGGCGACGTCTCCAGCCAGTTCCTCACGGCGCTGCTGCTGGCCCTGCCGCTGGTGGCGCAGAAGCAAGGCGTCGTCATCGATGTCGTGGGCGAACTGATTTCGCGCCCATACATCGAAATCACGCTGAACCTGCTCTCTCGTTTCGGTGTGCATGTGCAACGGGATGGCTGGCAACGTTTCACCATCCCTGCCGGTAGCCGCTACTGCTCGCCGGGGCGCATACCCGTCGAGGGCGACGCGTCATCGGCCAGCTACTTCATCGCGCTGGGTGCCATCGCGCATAGCACGCACGGCATCACCATCGAAGGCGTCGGTCTGGCCTCGATCCAGGGGGACATCCGGTTCGTCGAAGCGGCCAGACTCATGGGCGCCGAGATCACCGGAGAAGCCAATCACCTGCGCATTCGCCGTTGCGCGTGGCCACTCAAGGCCATCGACCTCGACTGCAACCACATCCCGGACGCCGCCATGACGTTGGCCGTGATGGCGCTCTATGCCGACGGCACCACCACGCTGCGCAATATCGCCAGCTGGCGCGTGAAGGAAACCGACCGCATCGCCGCCATGGCCAACGAATGCCGCAAACTGGGTGCCACGGTGGAAGAAGGCACCGACTTCATCCGCATCACGCCGCCCACCACTTGGCGCTCCGCGAGCATCCACACCTACGACGACCACCGGGTGGCGATGTGCTTCTCACTGGCCAGCTTCAACCCGGCGGGCCTGCCGGTGCGCATTGAAGATCCGAAATGCGTCGCCAAGACTTTTCCCGACTACTTCGAGACCTTGTTCGAGGTTTGCAGCACGCCAGCCCAAGCCATCCCAGTCATCTGCATTGACGGCCCCACGGCTTCCGGCAAGGGCACGTTGGCCTCTGAAGTGGCGCAGCGCCTGGGCTACCACCTGCTCGACTCCGGCGCACTGTACCGGGCAACCGCGCTCGCAGCGCAAGACGCCGGCGTGTCGCTGGACGACGAACCCGCCCTGGCCCGCCTGGCCGCACAGCTGCCGCTGGCTTTCCGTGACCACAAGGTGTTTCTGGGTGGTCGCGACATCACCGACCCGCTGCGACTGGAATCCACCGGCGGCATGGCGTCCCGGGTATCCCAACACCTGGCGGTGCGATCTGCCCTGTATGCCCTCCAGCAAAGCTTCCGGCGCCTGCCCGGTCTGGTGGCCGACGGGCGTGACATGGGCACGGTGATCTTCCCGGACGCGGCTTTGAAGGTGTTCCTGACCGCCACCGCCGAGCAGCGCGCCGAGCGGCGCCATAAGCAATTGATTTCAAAGGGAATTGCTGCTAACATCGACAGTCTTTTGGCAGACCTGCGAACGCGTGATTTGAGGGACTCATCCCGCACACACGCACCTCTCAAGCCGGCCGAAGACGCCTTGAAACTGGACAACTCCGAACTGGACATCGAGCAATCGGTGCAAGTGGTGATGAACTGGTGGCAGGGCAAAACGGCGTTCTCGGGGAGCTGAGCGCGCTGCACAAACGGCCCTGACGGCACAGCCGGGCGCTCCCAGCCCGCATGCTCGACGGTTCTTTTCAACCAACCCCGCGGTGTTTCGCACCGCAATGTCAACGCCGCCCACACGTCGATCCCTGCGCAAACCGAGTCACACCGGTTGAAGGCGCCGACGCTGAGTGGTTTTAGGAAATTCAATGTCTGAATCTTTTGCCGCCCTGTTCGAAGAATCCCTGAAACGCGCCGAAATGCGCTCGGGCGAAGTCATCACCGCTGAAGTCGTTCGCATCGAACACAGCCACGTGGTGGTCAACGCCGGTCTGAAGTCGGAAGCCTATGTGCCGCTGGCCGAATTCAAGAACGACCTGGGTGAACTCGAAGTGCAGGTCGGAGACTTCGTCTCCGTTGCAATCGACTCCGTGGAAAACGGTTTCGGCGACACCCTGCTGTCGCGCGACAAGGCCAAGCGCCTGGCCTCGTGGATGTCCCTGGAGAAAGCACTCGAATCGGGTGAATTCGTCACCGGCACGACGTCCAGCAAGGTCAAGGGCGGCCTGAAGGTCATGGTCAACGGCATCAGCGCCTTCCTGCCGGGCTCGCTGGTCGACAGCCGTCCCACCAAGGACCTGACCCCGTACGAGAACAAGACCCTGGAATTCAAGGTCATCAAGCTCGACCGCAAGCGCAACAACGTGGTGCTGAGCCGCCGCGCCGTGGTGGAAGCCTCCATGGGCGAGGAACGCGCCAAGTTGATGGACACCCTGAAAGAAGGCGCCATCGTGCACGGCGTGGTCAAGAACATCACCGAATACGGTGCGTTCGTGGACCTCGGCGGCATCGACGGTCTGCTGCACATCACCGACATGGCATGGCGTCGCGTGCGCCACCCGAGCGAAGTGGTGCAGGCTGGCCAGGAAATCACCGCCAAGATCCTGAAGTTCGATACCGAGAAGCACCGTGTCTCGCTGGGCCTCAAGCAGATGGGCGACGACCCCTGGATGGGCGTTGCCCGCCGCTACCCACAAAGCACCCGCATGTTCGGCAAGATCACCAACATCGCCGACTACGGCGCGTTCGTGGAACTCGAGCCAGGCATCGAGGGCCTGGTGCATGTGTCCGAAATGGACTGGACCAACAAGAACGTGGCGCCTTCCAAGCTGGTGTCGCTGGGTGACGAAGTCGAAGTCATGGTGCTCGACATCGACGAAGACAAGCGCCGCATCTCGCTGGGCATGAAGCAGTGCCGTGCCAACCCATGGCACGAGTTTGCTGAACAGACCAAGCGCGGTGACCGCGTCAAGGGCCCGATCAAGTCGATCACCGACTTCGGCGTGTTCGTGGGACTGGCCGCCGGCATCGACGGCCTGGTTCACCTGTCCGACCTGTCGTGGAACGAAACCGGCGAAGCCGCTGTGCGCAACTACAAGAAGGGCCAGGAAGTCGAAGCCATCGTGCTGGCCATCGATGTGGAGCGCGAGCGCATCTCTCTGGGCATCAAGCAACTCGACGGCGACCCGTTCACCACCTTCGTGTCGGTGAATGACAAGGGCTCCATCGTGACCGGCAAGGTCAAGACCGTCGACGCCAAAGGCGCCGAGATCGACCTGGGTGAAGACGTGTTGGGCTACCTGCGCGCCAGCGAAATCAGCCGTGACCGTGTGGAAGACGCACGCAACATGCTGAAAGAAGGCGACGAAGTCACCACCGTGGTGGTGAACATCGACCGCAAGACGCGCAACATCCAGTTGTCCATCAAGGCCAAGGATGCCGCTGACCAGCAGGAAGCCATGGCGACCCTGAGCCAGCAGTCCTCGCGCGAAAGCGCCGGCACCACCAGCCTGGGCGCCCTGCTGCGCGCCAAGCTGGACAACAACAACGGCTAAGCACGAATGCTGGCGTCTGATCAGACACATACCTCACGGCGTGTGTTCTGACCGGACGCCGGTCCTTGAATGCCCAAGCCCAAACCCGAACACATGACCCGCAGCGACCTTGTTGAAGCGTTGGCCAGCCGATTTGGTCAGCTCACCCACCGCGACGCCGAGTTCGCCGTCAAGGCCATCCTCGATGCCATGGGCGACGCACTGGTCAAAGGCCATCGGATCGAGATCCGCGGCTTTGGCAGCTTTTCGGTCAATCGCCGCTCCCCCCGCGTGGGACGCAACCCGCGTTCTGGCGAGAGCGTGATGATTCCCGAGAAGCGTGTACCGCACTTCAAGCCGGGCAAGGCCCTGCGCGAACAGGTGGACGCCAAGACGGCCGAGATTCTCGGGCGCGAACCGAAGAAACCGACGTGATGGCCGCTGCCTTGGCGGCGACCTGATCGCTACAATCGGCCCACCACAAAGGGGACGATTTGAAATACCTGATGTGGCTGCTCAACGCAGCCATTTTTTTTGTTTTGTTCGCCTTCGCGCTGAACAACCAGGACAGCGTGACGCTCAACCTGTTCTTTGGTGCCAGTTGGCAGGCGCCGCTGGTGCTCGTCATACTGGTCGCACTCGTGCTCGGCGTGTTCCTCGGCGTGCTGGTCATGCTGCCACTGTGGCTGCGGGCCAAACGCTCGCGGCGCCGCGCTGCGTCGGCCATCGCGGCCAGCACCTCCTTCGACGCAGACTCCACACTATTTCCAGACCCCAGCGACCGCCGCCATGGACTTTGATTTCACATGGCTGCTGTGGGGTCTGCCCCTGGCGTTTGCTGCGGGCTGGGGAGCCTCCCGCCTGGATCTTCGTCAATGGCGCATGGAAAGCCGCCAGGCGCCCAAGGCTTACTTCCGCGGCCTGAACCACCTGCTGAATGAACAGCAGGACCAGGCGATCGACGCTTTCATTGAGGCGGTGCAAGGCGACCCTGACACAGCGGAGTTGCACTTTGCGCTGGGCAACCTGTTCAGGCGCCGTGGCGACTATGACCGCGCCGTGCGAGTGCATGAACACCTGCTCTCGCGAGCCGACATCAGCCACAAAGACCGCGACCGCGCCCAGCATGCCCTGGCCCTGGACTTCCTCAAGGCGGGACTGCTGGACCGTGCTGAGGCCGCTCTCAACAAACTCGAGGGCTCGGCGTTCGAAGGCGAGGCCTTGCTGGCATTGCTGGGCATTTACGAGCGTTCACGCGATTGGCCGCGGGCCAAGGAGATCGCCCAAAGGCTGGAGGCCGCCGAGCAAGGCAGCTTCTCCACGCGACTGGCCCACTACCTCTGCGAAGAAGCTGAAATTGCCCAACAGGGCGGCGACAGCACGCAGGCCTTGCGCCTCCTGGAAGAGGCTGTGCAGCGGGCACCACAGCTCTCACGAGGTTGGATGGCTCTGTCTGCACAGAAGGCCCAGGGTGGCGACGCCGCAGGCGCGCTGGACGCCCTGTTCCATCTCAACCAGCATGCTCCACAGGGATTGCCGCTGGCGGCCCACTCACTCGCCGACCTGGCCCGGCAAACCGGACGCCAGGCAGAGGCTGTCAAGGTGCTGCAGGCAAGCCACGAGCGAGCGCCGTCGATCGACATCACGCAAGCCCTGGCCAGCCTGAGCCTCAACCCTGAGGTCATGCGCAACCACTACCTCAACCACCTGGAACGCGAGCCCTCACTGGTCATCACCGCGCAGTGGTTGGCGGGAGAAACATTGTCAAGTGAACGCGCACAAGCACGGGTGCAACAGGCCTTGGAGCAAGCGAGCGCGCCATTGCGGCGCTACCGCTGCGCAGCCTGCGGTTTTGAGGCCCGCCAACACTTCTGGCAGTGTCCTGGTTGCCAGACCTGGGACAGTTACCCGGCCCGCCGGGTCGAAGAGTTGTAGCCAGGGGCAACACCTGCGGTCCGGCCCAAGCCGGTTCCGCAGTTTCTGAAGCGAGCTTTGCGCTCGTCAAGCTTTTCCGTAGCCGCCACCGCCGGGGGTGTGGATCTCGAAGATGTCGCCTGGCTTCATTTCCGCCTGCCCGATGTGGCCCAGCTCCTCCTCTGAGCCATCTACCCGCACCACTCGATTGAGGCCCACCTGACCGGCCTGCCCACCGCCCATGCCGAACGCGCCGTGGAGGCGGCCATTGGACAGGATGCTGGCAGTCATGTCTTCGAGGAAACGAACGCGCCGCACGCCGCCGTGCCCCCCGTGCCAGCGGCCTGTGCCGCCTGAGCCTTCGCGGATCTCGTAGCTCTCCAGCCGAACCGGGAAGCGGAACTCCAGCACTTCGGGATCGGTCAGGCGTGAGTTGGTCATGTGGGTCTGCACCACGCTCGTGCCATCAAATCCCTCTCCCGCGCCACTGCCGCCCGAGATCGTTTCGTAATACTGGTGGGCCGCGTTGCCGAAGGTGAAGTTGTTCATCGTGCACTGACTCGCAGCCATCACGCCCAGCGCGCCATACAAGGCGTTGGTGATGCAGCTGGAGGTCTCCACGTTGCCGGCCACCACCGATGCCGGCGGATTGGGGTTGAGCATGGAGCCCGCGGGGATGATGACCTTGAGTGGCTTGAGGCAGCCGGCGTTCAGCGGGATATCGTCGTCGACCAAGGTGCGGAACACATAGAGCACAGCGGCCATGCACACCGCGGTGGGGGCGTTGAAGTTGTTGAGTTGCTGAGCCGACGTTCCAGTGAAGTCGATCTCTGCGCTGCGCTGTGCGGTATTCACCCGCACGGCCACCTGAATCTGCGCACCGTTGTCCAGCGGCAGGGTGAATGCGCCGTCTTTGAGGCGCGTGATCACGCGTCGCACCGACTCTTCCGCGTTGTCCTGTACATGGCGCATGTAGGCTTGCACCACGTCAAGACCGAACTGCTCGACCATCTTGCGCAGCTCCTGCACACCCTTTTCGTTGGCGGCGATCTGTGCCTTGAGGTCGGCCATGTTCTGCTGCGGGTTGCGAGAGGGAAACTCTCCGCCTTGCAACAGCGCCACCATCTCGGCTTCGAGCAAGACGCCACGATCAACCAACTTGACGTTGTTGATCTGCACGCCCTCTTGTTCGATGCGCGTTGAGAACGGAGGCATGGACCCTGGAGTGGTGCCCCCGATGTCGGCATGGTGGCCGCGCGAGCCGACGTAGAACGTGGGCTTGTTGCCCAGGTACACCGGCGTGATCACGGTCACGTCGGGCAGGTGGGTTCCACCGTGGTATGGGTCATTGAGCGCATACACATCGCCACGCTGCATCTTGCCGGCGTTCTCACGGATCACGGTCTTGATGCTCTCGCCCATGGAGCCCAGGTGCACCGGCATGTGAGGTGCATTGGCAATCAAGTTGCCCTCGGCGTCGAACAGCGCGCACGAGAAGTCGAGTCGCTCCTTGATGTTGACCGAGTAGGCAGTGTTCTGCAGTTGCAGCCCCATCTGCTCGGCGATGTTCATGAACAGATTGTTGAACACCTCCAGCAGCACGGGGTCCACCGTGGTGCCCACGGCGTAGGTCACGGTACGCGGCACGCGGCGGTCCAGAACCAGGTGATCGAGCGCGGTCAGAACAGCTTCCCAACCCGGCTCCACCACCGTTGTGGCATTCTTTTCGGCAATGATCGCCGGCCCTGGAATCACGTCACCCGGGCGCAGATCCTCGCGCACCACCAGGGCAGCGTCCAACCATTGACCACCGGAATACATGCGCACGGTTTCGCGCCGCGGCACTTCGCGGGCTTCATGCGTTTCAAAGCGGGGTTCGTCGGGCGCGTCGCCCGGCACCACCGCTTCCACCGACACCGCTTCCACCACCAGGCGCTTGCCTTGCATCAGGAAAGAGAAGCGCTGGCGGTAAGCGGACTCGAAGCCAGCCTGGATCGTGGCAAGGTCCCCGAATGGCACAACCAATGCCGAGTCGCTGCCTTCGTAGCGCACGTGCACCCTGTGGTGCACCTTGGCTTCACCCGCATTCACCTGCTGGCGTTCCAGTTCCGCTTGCGCGGTTGCGCCCAATGCATCGAGTTTTTCAGCAATCAGCGGCAAGGAGGTGGCCGCCAGCGGCAACTCCACCGCCTGCTCACGAATGACGTTTTGATCCGCCAGACCCATGCCGTAAGCGCTGAGCACGCCTGCAAGCGGGTGCACGAACACGCGCGTCATGCCCAATGCATCAGCGACCAGGCAGGCGTGTTGCCCGCCCGCACCGCCGAAGCACTGCAGTGTGTAGCGTGTGACGTCATAACCGCGTGCGACTGAAATCTTCTTGATCGCGTTGGCCATCTGCTGAACCGCGATATTGATGAAACCTTCTGCCACTTCTTCAGGTGGACGACCGGTCTGCGCCGCCAATTCACCGAATCGAGCCTGCACCGCCTCCAGGCTCAACGCCTCGTTGGCCTTGGGGCCGAACACCTTGGGGAAATGGCGCGGCTGGATCTTGCCGGTCATCACGTTGGCATCGGTGACCGCCAGCGGTCCGCCACGGCGGTAGCTGGCGGGTCCTGGGTTGGCACCTGCACTTTCGGGGCCCACACGGAAGCGGGCACCGTCGAATGAAAGAATGGAGCCTCCACCGGCCGCCACGGTGTGGATGCTCATCATGGGTGCGCGCATGCGCACACCCGCCACCTGGGTTTCAAACTCGCGTTCGAATTCACCCGCATAGTGTGAAACGTCGGTGGAGGTGCCACCCATGTCAAAGCCGATCACCTTGTCCTGGCCCGCCAGGCCCGCCGTGCGGGCCATGCCCACAATGCCGCCAGCCGGACCTGAGAGGATCGCATCCTTGCCCTGGAACGCTCGCGCGTCCGTCAATCCGCCCGAAGACTGCATGAAGAACAGCTTGACACCCGGCATCTCGCCGGCCACCTGCTCCACATAGCGTCGCAGGATGGGCGAGAGGTAGGCGTCGACCACGGTCGTGTCGCCGCGGCTCACGAACTTCATCATCGGACTGGTCTCATGCGAGGTGCTCACCTGCGTGAAGCCGACCTCACGGGCAATGCGACTGGCGGCCTGTTCGTGGGCGGTGAAGCGGTAGCCGTGCATGAACACGATGGCCATGCTGCGCAGTCCGCGCGCGTATGCGGCCAACAAATCTCGACGCAACGCCACCTCATCCAGCACCTGCAGCACATTGCCGTGCGCGCTGACACGTTCCTGTGCCTCAATCACCTCGCTGTACAGCAACTCGGGCAAGACAATGCGGCGATCGAACAGGCGCGGGCGGTTTTGGTACGCGATGCGAAGCGCATCACGAAAACCGCGTGTGGTCACGAGCAGCGTTGGTTCGCCCTTGCGCTCCAGCAGCGCGTTGGTGGCCACAGTGGTGCCCATCTTCACGCACTCCACGAGCGCAGGCGTCACAGGCTCGCCGTGTTTCAAACCCAGCAGGTGGCGAATGCCGGCCACCGCCGCATCACGGTACTGCTCGGGGTTCTCGGACAAAAGCTTGTGGGTGGTGAGTGAACCATCCGGCTTCTTGGCCACGATGTCGGTGAAGGTGCCGCCACGATCGATCCAGAATTGCCAGCGGCTGCCCAGTGGGGAAGTGTTGTCTTGCATGATTTGCGAACTTTAACGTTGAAGGTAGTAGGGAACGAAGATCAGGTTGGCTTCGCTGCCCACCGATCTCACCCATTCACGGGAAAACTTTTCGCCCAGACGCTTGAGTTCAGCTTCGAAGCCGAGTGGCACGCGGCCCACCTTGATGCCGCGGCGCTGCAACTCCTGGGTGGATTCGTTGGCCACCGCCTCACTCAGCGCCCAGCCGCGTACCTCGGCGCGGGCGGCAGCCTGGGTCACCGCCTCACGGACTGATGTGGGCAAAGCGTCAAAAGCCTTGGCATTGACGAACACAATGTTTTTGGGGAACCAGGCGTTGATACCGTAGTAGAAGCCGATCTGGTCCCACACGCGGTTCTCCACCCCGGTCACGGCGGAGGTGATCATGCTGTCCACCCTGCGGTCGGCGAGCGCCTGATTGACCTCGACCATCGGCACATCCACCGGCGAAGCACCCAGCATCTCGGCGATGCGCACGGTGGACTGGTTGTAGGTGCGCATGCGTGTGCCTTTGAAGTCGGCCGCCGAGTGCACTGGCTGGTTGGTGAACAACCCTTGAGGTGGCCAGGGCACCACGTACAAAGCCTTCAACCCTCTCGCTCCAAAATGCTTCTCGATCAATGGGCGCTGCAAATGCCAGAGCCGACGGGCATCACCATAGCTTTGCACCACGAAGGGAATGGCATCGGCCCCCGCGATCGGGATATCCCCCACCATGCTGGTCATGATGGTCTCACCCGCCTCCACCTTGCCCTCTTGCACCGCCCGACGGATCTCCACGAGCTTGAACAGGGTGTTGTCGGGGCGAAGCTCGATGCGCAACGCGCCAGCCGTGGCTTGCTCCACATCGCCCGCGAACTGGGCAAGGTTCTGCGTGTGAAATGAGTCCGCCCTGTAGCCAGTTGCCAGTTGCCAGCGCGTCTGCGCGTGCGTCACCGAGGCCGCAGTCAATGCGGCCAGCAGAAACAGCTTCATGGGCATCTCCGGTTCAGTGGGCCAGGCTCAACTCTGCATCTGGCGCGGCAGCCACAGCACGATGTCGGGAACAAAGTAGGTCAGGAGCACCGCGACCAGCATCAGCAGGAACAGCGGCAATGCGGTGCGGGCAATCCAGGTCACTTCGCGCCGGGTCAATCCCTGGATCACAAACAAATTGAAGCCCACCGGGGGTGTGATCTGTGCCATCTCGACCACCAGCACGATGAAGATGCCGAACCAGATGAGGTCGAAGCCGGCGGCTTCGACGGTGGGCAACAACACCGCAATGGTCAGCACCACCATCGAAATGCCATCCAGAAAACACCCGAGCACGATGAAGAACACGATCAACATCAGCATCAGATTGAACGGCGACAGGTGCAACCCGCCGATGAATTCGGCCAGGTGGCGCGGCAGACCAATGAAGCCCATGGCCAGGGTGAGGAACGCAGCGCCCGCCAGGATCAACCCGATCATGCAGTAGATGCGACAGGCAGCGACCAAACCGTCCTTGAAGCGCGCCCAGTCCAGCGAGCCCTCGATCCTGGCCAGGAACAGAGCGCCGCCAACACCCAATGCGGCCGCTTCGGTGGCGGTGGCAATGCCGCTGTAGATACCCCCCAGCACCAGAGCGATCAGTGAGACCACCGGGATCAGGTGCCGCGAGGCATGGATCTTCTGAGCAAAGGTCATGGCCGTATCGGCGGCGGGAACCTTGTCCTTGTTGAACAGAGCCCACACGATGATGTAGCCCATGAACAGCATTGCCAGCATCAAGCCCGGCAACACACCGGCCAGAAACAGCTTGGAGATCGAGACGTTGGCCGCGACACCGTAGACGATCATGATGATCGAAGGGGGAATCAGCAGGCCCAGCGTGCCAGCGCCGGCGAGCGTGCCCACCGAGATGTCTTCAGGGTACCCCCGCTTCTTCAACTCCGGCAGCGTGATCTTGCCGATGGTGGCGCAGGTGGCCGCGGACGAACCCGAGATCGCCGCGAAGATGGTGCAGCCCACGACGTTGGTGTGGAGCAGGCGGCCCGGCAGTCGATCGAGCCAGGGGGCCAGGCCCTTGAACATGTCGTCCGAAAGCTTGCTTCGAAACAGAATCTCGCCCATCCACAGGAACAGCGGCAGCGCCGTCAGAGTCCAGCTTGATGTTGAACCCCAGATGGTCAACATCATGCTGTCACCGACGGGGCGAGAGGTGAACAGATCCATGCCGATCAGCGCCACCGCGAGCAGGGACAGGCCAATCCACAAACCGCCACCCAGCAGGGCGAGCAGCAGCAGCATCAGGCCTGCGGCAATCAAGATATCCATGGAAATTCCTTCGAGGCAGAGCGGGAGTTATTCGATGTGCGCGGCTTCTGTGCTCACCGCAATGAAGTGGCCGCCCTGCCAGCGCATCAGCAGCGCATGGGCAAATGACAGCGCAAAGCCAACGCAACCCAGCGCCATGCCGAGTTGGGGAATCCACAGAGGCGTGGCGTCTGCACCCGGGGAGATGTCGTGCGTGTCCCAAGAGACCCAAACGAGTCGGATGGCGTACCAGGCCAACGCCAGCGCGATGACCAACCCTCCGGCGAGACAGATCCATTCCAGCGCACCACGAACACGTGTCGGCAAACGGTCCAGCAACAGCGTCACGCGAATGTGATCGCCATGCCGCAGCGTGGTGGGCAGGGCGAGAAACAGCGCACAAGCAATGGCATAGCCCGCATAGGCATCAAGCCCCGGGATGTCCCAATGCACTTCACGCGCCACGACACCGAGCAGCACGGCGGCAAAAGCCGCGATCATGGATACGCACGACAGGAACATCAGCCCCTGGTAGAAACGAAAGGCGAATTGGGACACCGCACTCTCCTGGGTTCGGTTGAAGGGCAAAAAAAAGGGAGTGAGGCGAGCGGGCAGAAGCGCCCGCCCGTCAGGGAGGCGGCTTACCGCACGCCGCGGTAAGCGTCGATCACGGCCTGGCCTTCGGGGCCGGCGGTCTTGAGCCAGTCGCTGGTCATGGTTTCGCCGATGGCGGCGAGCTCTTTCTTGAGGCTGTCGGACGGTTCTGCAATCGTCATGCCCTTGGCGCCGAGTTCCTTGATGAACTCGCCGTTGAGTCTCTCACTGGTGACCCAGCCGCGCTGCTCAGCCGCAGCAGCCGCCTTGATCACGGCGTCCTGCAGGGGCTTGTCCAGCGCATCAAAGGCCTTCTGGTTCACCACGGTGGCGTTGCGCGGCAACCATGCGCTGACCGGGTAGAAGTACTTCACCTGCTCGTACAGCTTGCTCTCGACACCACTGGCGCTGGAGGTGAGGAAGTTCTGCACCCCACCGGTGGCCAGCGCCTGCGGCAGTTCTGCCAGCTGGATGGTGACCGGCTGGGCCTTGAGCAACTGCGCAATGCGCGTGGTGGCGGGGTTGTAGGCACGCATCTTCGTGCCAGCCAGATCGGCGGGGCTATTCACCGGCTTGATCGAGTAGAGCGACTGACCGGGCCATGGCACGGTGAACAACACTTTCATGCCCTGGGAACCCAACAGCTTGTCCTGGGCCGGTTTGCCTGCTTCGTACAGGCGCTTGGCCGCGGGGTAGGTGGTGGCCAGAAAGGGGATGGAGTCCAGACCGAACAGGGCGTTCTCGTTGGCCGACCCCGACAGGATGAACTCGGCCACCGGCACCTGAGCGGTCTGCACGGCGCGCTTGATCTCGTTGGCCTTGTAGAGCGAGCCGCCCGGATGCACCGTGATCTTGAGTTTGCCGCCGGTGAGCTGGTCCACCTCGTCGGCGAACTGCTGCACGTTCTGGGTCTGGAAACTGTTGGCGGAATACCCCGTGGGAAGGTCCCACCTGGTTTGTGCCGAAGCGGCGCCGGCAAGGGTGACAGCGGTAAGGCAGAACAGCATCTTTTTCATCGTAGGCTCCTGGTTCAAAAAATGGCTAACTGGTGATTGAGAAGGTCGGTGATCAGCATCGCACCGGGGGCGTGCGTGATGCAGAACGCGGGACGGGCCTGCTGGATCGCGGCCTGCGGTGTGACGCCACAAGCCCAGAACACCGGCAGTTCATCGGGCAGCACGTCCACCGCGTCGCCATAGTCGGGCCGCGAAAGGTCGTGAATGCCGATCTGGGACGGATCACCGATGTGCACCGGTGCACCGTGGACACTGGGAAAGCGCGATGTGACCTGCACCGCTCGGATGGCGTCTGCAGCCTTCATGGGGCGCATGGACACCACCAAAGGGCCACTGAAAAGGCCGGCTGGTTCCGTGGGGATGTTGGTTCGATACATGGCAACGTTGCGCCCCTGCTCAACATGGCGCAACGACAAACCAGCCACCATCAGCGCCTGCTCAAAGGAAAACGAACAACCGATCACGAAGCTCACCAGACCTTCACGCCAGAGGCTGGTGATGTCCGTGGGCTCGTCGATCAGTTCACCATGGCGCCAGACGCGATAGCGCGGCAAGTCGGAACAGATGTTGATGTCCGGACCCAGCGTCGGCAACAGGCGATCACCTGGTTCCGACACCGCCAGCAGCGGGCAGGGCTTGGGGTTGCGCTGGCAGTAACGCAGGAAATCCACGGCCAACGACTCCGGCAGGATGACAACGTTGCCCTGTACATGCTGGTCGGCCAGGCCGCTGGTGTGTGAACTCCAACGACCCAGGCGGATCAAGCTGCGCACATGGGAAGCGTTCTGCAGGCCGTCCTGCCCGAACACATCCACCGCCAATTGGGGAGTTGAATCCACCGCGTCTCCTGCTGCTTTCGCATGTCACCGTGATGACGATGGGCGGATTGTGGAGGGCGATCAGCGTGAACTCAAATTCAAAATTTTTCGCTTATCTCATCGATTTTTTCGATGCTCACGAACGGGGCACGGTGCGCCTGGATGGTGCACGCGCGGCGCGAGTCTTGGTACCAAACTGCGCTTCAACGAAGGTCAAGGCCGATTTCACCACCGTCTCCACGGCGTCCGTGGTGGGGTCTGTCCGATAGCTGGCGTGGATCGGCAACGGCTGCAACGCGCTGTCGCATGCCAGCGGGCGCAGGTCGGGGTAGTTCTGCATGCGCTGGACCGCGTAAAGAGGCAGCGTGGCCACACCGAAGCCCCCCTGCACCAGCTGCACCATGGCCGAGATCGACGAGATGGTGTGCACACGACCGGGTTCCACGCCCTCCTGCCGAAACAGATCGATCAGCGCCACATGCGGGTGGGAACCGCGTTGGAAGGTCAACAGTTCCAGTTCGGACAATTCGCTCAATGCATAACGGCGCTTGCGATGCAGTTGCGCATGCCCCATGAACACCATCTCCATCGGTGGCAGGCTTCGGCTGCGCACGCCGTCGGCCGCCGCGGGCAACGCGGCAAACACGATGTCCTGCGTGCCGCGTTGCACCTGCTCCACCAGGATGGGCGTGGTCTCCACCGTGAGTTCCAGCGCCAGCGCAGGGTGGTCGGCGCGCAGTTTCTCGATCCAGGGGATCAACCACGAATGCAGTACCGATTCGATGGCGCCAATGCGCAGCGATACCGCCAACGCGGCACCCGATCCCATCTCGGCCTTCACCTCGCGCTGCAGCTCCAGCAGCCGCTGGGCATAAGTGAAGAAGCGTGTTCCCGCCACCGTCAGGCGGAACTGCTTGTCACGCCGATCCAGCAGCAGAACACCGAGTTCTTCCTCCAGCGCTGCAATGCGGCTGGACATGGCCGATTGCGTGAGGAACAGCTTGTCGGCCGCACGCGTGACGCTTTTGAGCGACGCCACCCAGTAAAACGCTTCGACAAATCGCAGGTTCATGGAATCGACTCCGGGGGAAATACCCGAGCGTCTGGCCCGGTATTTGCATTTATGCTGATGGTCCTCGTCATTCAACCCATTGTCCCGGAGAAACCATGAAGAACCAATTTGGCCTGTTCGCCGCCGCCCTTGTCCTGGGCTCCGCTGCCCACGCACAAACCAAATGGGATTTGCCGGCAGCCTACCCGGCGACCAACTTCCATTCCGTCAACCTCGCTTCATTCGCGTCCGATGTGCAGAAGGCCACGGGCGGCAAACTGCAGATCACCGTGCACCCCGGTGCATCGTTGTTCAAAGCTCCCGAGATCAAGCGCGCCGTGCAAGGCGGGCAGGCACAGATCGGCGAGATCCTGTTGGCCGCGTACCAGAATGAATGGCAGATGTTCGGCGCCGATGGCCTGCCCTTCCTGGCCACCAGTTACGCCGATTCCATGAAGCTCTACAAGGCACAGAAGCCCATTCTGGAGAAGAAGCTCGCAGAGCAGGGCATGACGCTGCTCTACACCGTGGCCTGGCCTCCGCAAGGCATCTACAGCAAGAAGCCCCTGAGCAGCGCGGCCGACCTCAAAGGCAGCAAGTGGCGCGCCTACAGCCCGGCCACCTCGCGCATCGCCGAACTGGTGGGCGCACAACCGGTCACCGTGCAGGCCGCCGAGCTGTCGCAGGCGCTGGCCACCGGTGCGGTCGAAGCCAACATGACCTCGGGCGCCACCGGCGTGGACAGCAAGCTTTACGAGCACCTGAAGTTCTACTACGACGTGCAGGCCTGGTTGCCGAAGAACGCCATCATCGTGAACAAGCGCGCGTTCGACGCACTGGACAAGCCCACGCAGGACGCGCTGCTCAAGGCCGGCGCTGACGCCGAAGCCCGCGGCTGGGCTGCTTCGCAAAAGGTCAACACCGACACGCTGGCCATCCTCAAGGCCAATGGCATGGCGGTGGAGCCGCCGTCGGCTGCGCTCAAGGCCGACATGCAGAAGGTGGGTGAGACCATGCTCAAGGAATGGCTTGAAAAAGCGGGTCCCGACGGCCAAGCCATGCTCGACGCGTATAAAAAGTAAACACCCCCCGCCGCGCTCCGCGCGACCCCCTCAAGGGGGCGAGACCTGCCGCCCGGCAAAGCCGGTTCGGCGGTCTCACTGGGTTGGACCCGGGCACGCGCAACGGGTCATTCATCTGAAGTCACATCCCCATGCGCAAATTCCTCGATTCTCTCTACCTCGGCGCGGCCTGGCTGGCCGCGCTGTTCATGATCGGCGTGCTGCTCATGGTGCTGTTGTCCGTGCTGGGTCGCGCGCTGCAGTTCTATGTGCCCGGCACCGACGCCTATGCAGGCTACGCCATGGCAGGTGCGGGGTTTCTCGCGCTGGCGCACACCCTCAAAAGCGGTGAACACATCCGCGTGACGCTGATCATCGGCAAACTCACCGGCCGCGCGCGGCGCGGACTGGAGCTGTGGTCGTTGTCGGTAGCGGTGCTTCTGGCCGGCCTGCTCGCGGTCTACGCCTGGCGGCTGGCCTGGCAGTCGCACCAATTCCACGACATCTCCACCGCCGCCGATGCCACGCCGCTGTGGATTCCGCAGATTCTCATGGCCGTGGGCACCACGGTGCTGCTGATCGCCTTCGTCGACGATTGGGTGCTGGAGTTGCAGCGCAAGCGTTCGCACGACAGCGTGGAGACGCGACATGAATGAAGTCCTCGTCACCACCATGCTCATCGTCTCGCTGTTCGCCCTGCTGGGCAGCGGCGTCTGGATCGGCCTCACGCTCGCGGGCGTGGCCTGGATCGGCATGGAGATGTTTTCCTCGCGGCCGGCGGGCGACGCCATGGCCATCACCATCTGGGGATCGGCCAGCAGCTGGACGCTGACCGCGCTGCCCTTGTTCGTGTGGATGGGTGAGATCCTGTTCCGAACGAAGCTCTCGGAGAGCATGTTCCGTGGTCTGGCACCCTGGGTCAACGCCCTGCCCGGTCGGCTGCTGCACACCAACATCCTGGGCAGCACCATCTTCGCTGCGGTCTCGGGTTCGTCGGCCGCCACCTGCGCCACCATCGGCAAGATGAGCATCCCCGAGCTCACCAAGCGTGGCTACCCGCCTGAAAAGATCGTCGGATCGCTCGGTGGCGCCAGCACGCTCGGCCTGCTGATTCCACCCTCGATCATCATGATCGTTTACGGCGTGGCGGCCGAGGTATCCATCGCCAAGCTGTTCGTGGCGGGTGTGCTTCCCGGCCTGATGCTGGCCGGGCTGTTCAGTGGACACCTGATGATCTGGGCACTGCTCAACCCGAAGAAGGTGCCGCGGAGCGACACGAGCATGACGCTGACGCAGAAGCTGAGCGAGTCGCGCCACCTGATCCCGGTGATCGTGCTCATCGGCGGCGTGATCGGCACCATCTACACCGGCGTCGCCACCGCCACCGAAGCGGCGGCGGTGGGCGTGGTGGGCGCACTCATCCTCTCGGGTGCGCAAGGCTCGCTGAACTGGACCACGTTCCGCGACTCGTTGCTGGGCGCCACACGCCTCTATTGCATGATCGCGCTGATCCTCGCGGGTGCGGCCTTTCTCACACTGGCCATGGGATACATCGGCCTGCCGCGCCACCTGGCAGAGTTCGTCACCGGGCTGAACCTGTCGCCAGGCGTGCTGCTGGTGGCGCTGGCGCTGTTCTACATCGTGCTCGGCTGTTTTCTTGACGGCATTTCCATGATCGTGCTGACCATGGGCGTGATCCTGCCCACGGTCACTGCCGCCGGCCTCGATCTGATCTGGTTCGGCGTCTTCGTGGTGATCGTGGTGGAGATGGCGCAGATCACGCCACCCGTGGGCTTCAACCTCTTTGTGCTGCAGGGCATGACCCAGCGCGAAATCACCTGGATCGCCAAGGTCTGCATGCCCTACTTCCTCCTGATGGTGCTGGCGCTGCTGTTGCTGTGGTGGTTTCCGCAAATCGTTACCTGGTTGCCATCGAGAATGTGACCTCGCCATCACCTAAGATGCAAGGCCCGCCACGATCAAACTGGCGGGCCTTTTTTTGTATTGCAGATCAACAAGGATTTTCGTGTTCAAGAATGTGACGATCTACCGCATTGCCCCCGGCTGGACGGCGACGCTGGCAGACATGGAAGCTGCGCTGGACGCGGCCCGTTTCAAGCCCTGTGGTGCCACGCAGGACAAATCGGTCGGCTGGGTGGAGCCGCGTGGTGAGGCCCACGGCCCGCTGGTGGAGTCGGTGGCCGGCCAGCGCATCCTGAAACTCCAGATCGAGACCAAGGGCGTACCCGGCTCGGTGGTGAAAAAGAAGGCGCAGGAAGAGGCCGACCACATCGAGGCCACCACCGGCCGCAAGCCCGGCAAGAAGGAAACCAAGGCGCTGCGCGAAGATGCGCTGCTGACCCTGCTGCCGCAAGCGTTTGCGCGCCAGATGAACGTGTGGGTCTGGCTCGACCTGGAAGCCGGCTGGCTCGTGACCGACGCCAGCAGCCAAGGAAAGATCGACGAGGTCGTGACCGCCCTGGTGCGAGCCTTCGATGGCCTGGTGATCACCCTGCTGCAGACCACCGTGACGCCGCAAACCGCGATGACGCAATGGCTTTCGGCCACCACGCCCGACGAATGGCCGGGCGGCTTCGCGGTGGAACGCGAGTGCGAGCTGAAATCGGGCGACGAGGAAAAGTCGTCGGTGAAATTCACCCGCCACAACCTCGCCACCGACGAGGTGCGCCAGCACATCACCGAGGGCAAACTGCCCACGCGCCTGGCGCTGAGCTGGGAAGGCCGCATCGGCTTCGTGCTCACCGAGTCGCTGCAGCTCAAGAAGATCAACTTCCTCGAAGGCGTGTTCGACGGCCGGCCCGACGAAGGCGAGAACGGTTTTGATGCCGACGTGGCCCTGTCCACCGGCGAGCTGCAGAAGCTGCTGCCCGAACTGGTCGAGGCGCTGGGCGGCGAGATGGCGTTCGGCGCCGCACCCGCGGGCGAGGCACCGGCTGCGGCTCAGCCCGCCGCGGTCACCGCCGATGGTGACGATGAAGGCCCGCCCTTCTAAAGCCTGAGCGATGAACACCGTGCCCAGCGTCATCGCCATCTGCCTGGGGGCCTGCGTGGGTGCTCTGGCCCGTTGGCGCCTGGGTCTGTGGCTCAGCGCGCCGGGCTCGCTGCTGCCCTGGGGCACCCTCGCCGCCAACTGGATCGGTGCCTACGCCATCGGCCTGTCGCTGGCCTTCTTCAATGCGCAGCCGCAGCTCGACCCCGTGTGGCGCCTGGCCATCGTCACCGGCCTGCTGGGGGCGCTGACGACCTTTTCCACCTTCTCGGCCGAGGTGGTGACGCTGCTGCAGCAAGGCCGCCTCGTGCTGGCCAGCGGCGTGGCCAGCCTGCACCTCGTCGGTTCGCTGCTGCTGACCTGGCTGGGCTTGCGCACGGCCGCGCTCTGGCTCACCCCGGCCTAGGCAGGCCGTACAACGCCGCCACCGCGCCGGCCTGCTGCGCCATGCGCTGGCGCATCGCGGGTGGCGCCAGCACCTCGATCTCATCGCCGAAGCCCAGCAATTGCCGGGCGCCCTGCTCAATGGACTCCACGCGGATCGTGACCTCATCACCCGTCTGATCGGCATATGGAATGCGCGCATTCGCCAGCCACTTCATGGCACGGTCTGACACGCGGACACGAACCTCGATCGACCGCAGGTCCGATTCGAAGCGCGCGGCAGATGCCCGCCAGGTGCCGGCAAGGTCGAAGCTTTTGGGGCGTCTGAAGGCAGCGCCCGTTTTCAGATCCAGCATGCTCGCCAACCGGTAGGTGCGCACGCCGTCACCCCCATCGCCCCGAGCTGGTGCCTCCACCGCGCGCGCCACCAGATACCACGCACCCGCCTTGAGCACCAGCCCCAGCGGCTCCAGCAAACGCTGCGTCATGCCCCGCCAGCTGTCGTAACGCACGTCGATGCGCCGTGCGCGCCAGACCGCATCAGCCGCCTCGCGCAGGAACCGCGGTGCGTCCTGGGTGCGGTACCAATCCACCGCGTCGATGTGCAGACGCTGGCCCACACGGTCGGCCTGTTCACGCCACTCGCCGGGCAGGCTGGCCACCATCTTCAGGCGGGCCGACGCCGCCGCGGCACCCAGGCCCAGCTCGGTGGCCGGCCCGGGCAGGCCGGCGAGCAACAGCGCGTTGGCCTCGGGCTCGGTCATGCCGGTGAGCTGCGTGCTCCAGCCCTCGCGCAACTGGAAACCGCCATGCCGCCCGCGCTCGCCCCACAGCGGCACGCCCGCCGCCGAGAGCTGATCGATGTCGCGCAGCACGGTGCGCTCCGACACCTCCATGGCCTGCGCCAGCGCGCCCGCCGTCAGACGGCCGCGCGCCTGCAGCAGCATCAGGATGGAGAGCAATCGGCTGGCTTTCATGGCCCGCCGATTTAAACATGACACGAGATGTCAGGTTATGAGGCAGATCATCGTCACACCGTTTTCAAGGAGCCCCCGATGTCTTCCACCCCGTCCGAATCCTCCCTGGTCGAACTGCGCCGCTACACATTGCACCCCGGCCAGCGAGACACCCTGATCGATCTGTTCGACCGCGAGTTCGTCGAAACCCAGGAGGCGGTCGGCATGCGCGTGATCGGCCAGTTCCGCGACCTCGACGACGACCAGCGTTTCGTCTGGCTGCGCGGCTTTGCCGACATGGCCCGCCGCCGCGCGGGTCTGGAGGCCTTCTACGGCGGCCCGGTGTGGCACGCGCACCGCGACGCCGCCAACGCCACCATGGTGGATTCGGACGACGTGTTCCTGCTTCGCCCGGCCTGGCCTGGCGCGGGCATCGACAACCCGACATCCGGGCGCCCGGCAATCGGCACTGCAACACCACCCGGCCTGCTGGACGCCAGCGTCTTCCCCCTGCGTGCACCCGCCAGCGACGACCTGCTCAGGCTGTGCCGCGAGGTGCTCTCGCCCGTGCTCCGGCAGGGCGGCGCGCGGCAGATCGGCTGGTACGTGAGCGAAACCCGCCCCAACGACTTTCCGCGCCTGCCGGTGCGCGAAGGCGAGCCGGTGCTGGTCGGCCTGGCGCTGTTCGACCACCTCACCGCCTTCGAGGCCTTCGCCCGCGGCGGCGCCTGGGCGCGCGACGCACAGCCTGCACTCGCGCCCTGGCTGGCGCGCCCCGCCGAAAGCCACCGCCTGGTGCCCACCGCGCGCTCGGCCCTGCACGCCTGAACCTCAACCCTTCGTCACCCAAGGAGCCACCCATGACCACCCTCGGTTCACACGACTTCGACTTCCTGCACGGCACCTGGCGGGTCACGCACCGGCGCCTGCGCGAGCGCCTGTGCGGCAGCGACGACTGGCAGACCTTCGACGGCAGTTGCAGCGCCCACCCCGTGCTGGACGGCCAGGGCATCGTCGACGACAACCTGCTGAACCTGCCCGACGGCAGCTACCACGCCGTCACGCTGCGCGCGCACGACCCGCAGACCAGCCGCTGGTCCATCTGGTGGCTCGATGGCCGCCACCCGCACCGCCTCGATGTGCCCGTGGTCGGTTCGTTCGAAGAGGGTGTGGGCACTTTCTTCGCCGACGACGAGCTCGACGGCCGTGCCATCCGTGTGCGCTTCCGCTGGACCGACACGCACACCGCATCGCCGTTCTGGGAGCAGGCGTTTTCCATCGACGCCGGCGCCACCTGGGAAGTCAACTGGACGATGCGTTTCCACCGCCAGCGCGCCGCGTGAAACCAACGGTGCGGTGGCGAACAGACGCTCGCGCGTCGCGCTTTCACAGTGGGTAGCCGAACCCCACACGTTGGCACCGCACCATGACCCAGATCCGCACAGGACAGGCCCCCGCCCCGCTGGAGCGGGCGCAGTTCGCCGAGCGCTTTCGCGCCCTCTTCGTGGATCCGGGATTCCGCGCCGAAGACAGCGGTATCGCGCGCCTGGAGGCCATCGCCTGGGACGCCTACAAGGAAGGCCGCAAGGCCCCCTTCACGGAAAAGGCGGGAGCAGGCTACGCCGACCCGGACTACGACCTCTCGGTCGAATGGGTGGCCACCAAGGCCCGCATCGACGCGGCCCAGGCCCGGTGGGCGCTGGCCGACACACCCACCCGTGTGCTGCTGGTGTGCGGCTCGGCGCGCAACGACGGCACCTGCCCAGGCGAAATCTCCAAGACCTTTCGCCTCACACAGATCGCGCGCGAGGCACTGGAGGCCACCGGCATCGAATGCGACGTGCTCGACCTGAGCCATCTCACCTCCAGCTACCGCCTGCACATCCATCCCTGCAAAGGCTGCGTGTCCACCGCCATGCCGCTGTGCCACTGGCCCTGCAGCTGTTACCCCAACCACGCACTGGGCCAGACGCACGACTGGATGGCCGAGATCTACGAGCGCTGGACCGCCGCGCACGCGGTGTTCATCGTCACGCCGGTGTATTGGTACCAGAGCCCCAGCCCACTCAAGCTGATGATCGACCGTCTGGTGTGCGCCGACGGCGGCAACCCCGACCCCACCTCCACCGGCGGCAAGAAGGCCGCGCTGGCCAAGACCTTGGAGATGGCCGGCTGGGACTACCCGAAACACCTGGCAGGCCGGGCCTACGGCGTGGTGGTGCATGGTGACGTGGCCGGCATCGAAGGCTCGCGCCGCTCGCTGTGCGACTGGCTCGACTGGATGGGATTCATCGACGCCGGTACCAACGCCCGGATCGACCGGCACATCGGCTACTACGAACCCTACGCCACCAGCCACGAAGCGCTGGACCGCGATCTCGACGTGCAGGAAGAAACGCGCCAGGCCGCGCAGGCCCTCGGCAAGGCCGTGGTCGAACTGCGCGGTGGGCGTCTGCGGCCGCTGCAGCCGGAGCGCGCCCGTCCGCGCCCCAAATGACCGCACGACCCAACCCACAGGAGACCGGCATGGACACGCGCCATCATTTCGTCACTGGCTTCTTTGCCACCGTGGAGGAAGCCCGCCAGGTGCGCGATGCACTCATCAAGCGGGGACTGCCAGCCGATCACATCGACATCCATCAGGACCAGACGCCCGCGGGCGCCGCGGCACCCGACAACGACAGCAATGCGGTGCTCAAGGACATGGTGGTGGACGGCGCCGTCGGCACCGCGGTGGGCACGGGCATCGGCGCGCTGGCGCAGGTGGCTCTGGTGGCGGCCAACGTGAGCCTGTTCATCGCGAGTCCCTTGCTGGCGCCGCTGGTGATGATGGGCTGGGGCGCGAGCATCGGTGCGGTGGTGGGCGCGGCCATGGGCGCCGTCGCCGACCCGACGGCCAAACCGAAGGACCGTGAGGGCTGGCTGTCCGAACTGGTGACGGACGCGATCGCCAGCGGTCAGGTGGTGCTGGTGGCCAGAACCGAGGACGAAGGACAGACCGCCATCGCACGCGAGGTGATTTCAGCGTCGGTCGGTGATGTGAAAGACGTCGCCGCGACCTGACACCGCAGCGGCCTCAGCCACCGCCGCGTTGCATGTACAGGTCGAAGCGTTTCATGAACGCGTAGCGCTGCCCGGCATCCAGCCCGCTGAAGGCGAAGTTCACCCGCAGCACCGGCATGCGCATGAGCGCGATCACGCGCGGTGGCTGCTGCGCCCAGCGCAGCGCGAGCTGTCCGGGCGGCACCTCAATGAGGGCATGAGCACCTTCGCGGCGCCAGACGCAAGCGCCCACCGCCGCCGGCAACCAACCCAGCCACTCGGCCTCGGTACAACCCATGTCGCGTTCGAAACTTTCCGCGTAGCTCGCCTGCACAGCCCTCAACCCCCGGCAATGGGCGGCCAGATGGCCAGCACATCGCCTTCGGCCAGCGTCGCGCTCAGACGCTCGTCGGGCTGGATGTACCTGCCGTTGACCAGCACCAGGTGCACCAGCTTGGGCGGCAGGCCGAAGGGCTCGATGATCTGGCTGATGGGCGTGGCGGGATCGATGTCCAGCGACACCTGATTGCTGCGCCGGGCCTCGGGGGGCAGGTAGTCGGTGAGCGTGGCAAACAGCTTGAAAGTGATGTTCATGGATGGCATTGTGATCAACGGGGAACGATCCGCCGCCGGGCCGCCCCAAGGCGGATCAGCCCCCTCGGGGGGCAGCGACCCGCGCAGCGGCGGAGCGTGGGGGCAAAACGTTCAACGCCTGCGCTCATCCGCGGCACCTGCCCATTGCCCTTGCCCCTGCGCGCTGGCCAGGTAGGCATCCATCAACTTGGTGGGGTCGTGCATCAGGCGGTCTTTCCAGTCGCCCAGCTTCACCTGGCCTTCCACCAGGCCTCGCATCACGCCCACGTGTTCGGTCCAGCCGACCGAGTTGCAGCCGACCATGACGTCGCCCTGGAATTGCAGACTCAGGTGGCGCCCGCCGGCCTTGTCGGTGAGCTCGGCGTGTTCGCCCCCGGGCACACCTTCCCAGTTGCCAAAGCTGGTGGAAATCATGCCCAGGGTGTCGAGCACGTTGATCTGCGTCACGCCCTTGAGATCGGCCTTCTGGCCCACCATGTTGAGCGCGGCCACGCGCGCCTGCTCGGCGGCGTTGGGCTGGATGGCACTCACGATGGTCTTGCCGCTGACCTTGTCAAACGCTTCGGCGCAATCACCGGCGGCAAAGATGCCGGGCACATTGGTCTGCAGGTGTTCGTCGGTGAGCACGCCCACCAGGCAGGTGATGCCCGAGTCTTTCAGGAAGCCGATGGCCGGGCGCACGCCGGTGGCGCTGATCACCAGATCGGCCTCGACGGTCTGCCCGCCCGAGAGCTTGACGCGCAGGCCCTTGGCCGGCTCGGACGAGCCCAGGCCGATGGCACTGGCTATCCGGCCCACCACGCCCGCGGGCTCCGAGGCGAGTTCGATCCCTTCCACCTTGGTGCCGGTGTAGACCTTCACGCCCTTCTTCTCGCACCAGTCGCGGATCATGCCGCCCGCGGTCGGGCCCATCATGCGCGGCACCATGCGGTCGCCCATTTCCACCACGCTCAGCTCCACGCCGCGCGCGGCCAAGGCTTCCATGATGATGCAGCCGATGAAGCCGGCGCCCATCTGCAGCACGCGGGCGCCTGGCTTGGCCAGGGCCATGATGGCGCGCGCGTCTTCCAGCGTCCAGCAGGGATGCACGCCGGGCGAGTCCATGCCGGGAATCGGCGGGCGCACCGGGTGCGAGCCGGTGGCGATCAGCAGCTTGTCGAACGTGAGCTGGGTGCCGTTGTCCAGCGTCACGGTGCGCGCCTGGGCATCCACCGCCGTGGCGCGTCCGGGCACCTGGTCGATGCGCAGGTCGGTGTAGTGCGTGAGGCCCTTGCGCAGGTAGGTGCCGGTTTCCTTGACGTTGCCCATCAGCAGATACGGAATGGCCATGCGCGAATACGGCGGCTCGGCCTCGTCACCCACCAGGGTGATGGTGTCGGCGGGGGCATGCTTGCGGATGGTCTCGGCGGCGATGACACCGGCGGGGCCGGCGCCCAGGATGACGTGGTGCATGTCTTGTCTCCTCGAAAAAAGAAAGGGGGCAGCGTGGTGACTGCCCCCTGGGTTCAGGCCAAGGCGATTCGGGCCCGGGCTCTACAGGCTCAAGCGAGCCCGGGTCTCGGCCGTGGGGCGACCTTCCGTGTCCCAGCCGCGCGCGGCGTAGTACTTGGGCAGCATCTCGGGCAGCTTGCTCACCATGCCCTTGGATGCACCGGTCTTGGCGGCTTCGGTCAGCAGGCGCTTGGGCAGGCTGTCGTCCTTGGAGGTGAAGCCGGCGGCGTTGTTGAATTCACGCTCCATGTTCCAGATGCGCTCACCGATCTTCTCCAGCTCTTCGGTGGTGAACTCTTCGTCGCACGCGGCCTGCAATTGCGGCGCCAGATCGGCCACGCCCCAGGCGAAGGTGGTGAACACGCACAGGCCCGACGAGTCGAACGCGGCGGTGGCGTCCTGGAACGCCTTCACCAGTTCCGGCTTGCCTTCGCTCTCGACCGGATCGGTCTTGACCGGAATGCCCAGCACTTCAGACGCGATGGTGTAGCCGCGCAGGTGGCAGGCGCCGCGGTTGGAGGTGGCATAGGCCAGGCCGATGCCCTGGATCGCGCGGCCGTCGTAGGCCGGGAATTCCTGGCCCTTCACGCTCATGGACAGATCGGGGTGGCCGTACTTTTCGGTCAGGCGTTTGGAGCCCATGCCGATTTCCTTGCCGAAGCCTTCGCCCTTGGCGGTGATCTCGGCGAAGTGGGCCAGCGCTTGCGCCGAGCCGAAATTCGCGTCGATGCCGAGTTGCTCCTTCGTGAGCACGCCCATCTCGTAGAGCTCCATCACCGCGCCCACGGTGGCGCCGAAGCTGATGGGGTCGAAGCCCTCTTCGTTGCACAGCAGGTTGGCGTATTGCAGGGCCTCCAGATCGTTCACGCCGTTGGCCGCGCCCAGCGCCCAGGCCGCTTCGTATTCCAGGCCACCATTGGCGCCCCAGTACTGCGGCTTGTTCTTCACGGTGAAGTGGTTTTCGTCCATCTTGCTGATGCGCCCGCACGCGATGGTGCAACCGAAGCAGGCCTGGTTGGTCACCAGGTGCTTCTTGCCGTCGCTCTCACGCGGCGTCACCATGGCTTCGGCCGAGATGTCCTTCGCGCCTTCGAACTGCACGTCGCGGTGGTTGCGCGTGGGCAGCGCGCCGATCTCGTTGATCACGTTCATGAGCACCTGCGTGCCGTAGGCTGGCAGGCCCTGGCCCGTCACCGCGTTCTCGGCCAGGATCTTCTTCTTCTCGAAGGTGGTCTTCATGAAGGCCTTGGGGTCGCGGATGTTGCCCACGCCCTTGGTGCCACGCACGGCAATGGCCTTGAGGTTCTTGCTGCCCATCACGGCGCCCACGCCCGAGCGGCCAGCCGCGCGGTGCAGATCGTTCACCACCGCCGCATAGAGCACGCCGTTTTCACCGGCCTTGCCGATGCTCGACACACGCACCAGCGGGTCCTGCAGGCTCGACTTGAGCACCTCTTCGGTCTTCCACACGCTCTGGCCCCAGAGGTGGCCTGCGTCGCGCAGCTCGGCCTCGTCGTCGTTGATGTAGAGGTAGACCGGCTTCGGGGACTTGCCCTCGAAGATGATCATGTCCCAGCCGGCCATCTTGAGTTCGGCGCCCCAGTAGCCGCCCGAGTTCGAGCAGGCGATGGCGCCGGTCAGCGGGCCCTTGGTGATGACGGTGTAGCGGCCGCCGGTGGAGGCCATCGTGCCGGTCAACGGGCCGGTGGCCCAGATGATCTTGTTCTCAGGTGACAGCGGATCGACCTTGGGGTCGACCTCGCTCACCAGGTACTTGCTGCCCAGCCCGCGCGAGCCGATATAGGCACGTGCCCACTCGGTGTTCAGCGGTTCGGACTTCACGGTGCCCGCGGTCAGGTTGACGCGGAGGATTTTTCCAGCCCATGACATGTTGATGCTCCTTCGGTTGATCGGTTGGGGTCAGAGCACATCGCTTTGCGAGGGGTCTGACCCACAAGGTTTCAGGCTGCAGATGGCTGGTTGCCCAGCTTGTCGGCCCACTGCTTCATCTTGTCCATGCCGGTCCAGTTGGCATCGATGAAGGTGATGGCGGCGGTCGGGCAGGCTTCGGCGCAGGCCGGCTCGCCACCGCACAGGTCGCACTTCTGGACCTTGCCGGTTTCCTGCACGTAGTTGATCGTGCCGAAGGGGCAGGCGATCGTGCAGACCTTGCAACCCACGCAGGTGGTCTCGTTCACCACCTTCGCACCCGTCATCCTGTCCACCGTGATCGCTTCCACCGGGCAGGCGTGCAGGCACCAGGCCTCGTCGCACTGTGTGCAGGTGTAAGGCACCTTCTTGCCGGTGTGGTGGAAGTCAAAAACCTTGATGCGCGACTTCGACGTGGCGTAGGTGCCGTAGTTCTCGAACGAACAGGCCATTTCGCACTGCAGGCAGCCGGTGCATTTGTCGGGATTGATGTGTAGAACTTTTTGCATCGTTGTGTCTCCGTGTGGGTAACAGACGCGGTGCGCACGAACAGCGCCTATGCACATCTGCTCATATGATTTTTTGTGTCTGCCGCCATTTCAGGTTCAGGGTTTACCCGTGTTTATGGAACGCTGCGCGAAATAGTCTCAGATTGAGACAAGCCACAACGCGGCGCGCCAGGCCCGCTTCGTGGCATGCTCTTCCTCGCTGGTGGTGACCGTTCCCTCCAGTGCCATTCATTCACCCTGAAAACACACCAACTTCCTCATGGAAAACCTCGACGTCACCGTCCTGCGCACGCTGCACGGCTGGCGCGCCCAGGGCCAGCGCGCCCTGCTCGCCACCGTGGTCCGCACCTGGGGTTCGTCACCGCGCCCGGTGGGCTCGATCATGGCGCTGTGCGAGACCGGCGCGGTGGTCGGCTCGGTCTCGGGCGGCTGCATCGAGGACGACCTGATCTACCGCTACAGCCGCGCGCACACAGCCCCCGCCGGCGCGGCACCCATGGCGGGCATCACCCACGAGATCCCCGACGGCGCGCCCGAGCGCGTGAAGTACGGCGTGAGCGCCGACGAAGCGCACCGCTTCGGCCTGCCCTGCGGCGGCACGCTGGAGCTGGTGCTCGAATTCAACCCGGACGCGGCCTCGCTGCTCGCGCTGGTGCAGACCCTGGCCGACGGCCAGATGGTGCAGCGGCGCACCGAGATGGCCAGCGGCCGCGTGGAGTTGCGCGCGGTCACCGCGCCCTCGCCGCTGATCGACGACAGCGAGGTGCTCGCCAACACCTTCGGCCCCGAGTACCGCATGCTGCTCATCGGTGCCGGCCAGCTCACCGAATACCTCGCCACCATGGCCCTGTTCAGCGGCTTCGCGGTCACCGTGTGCGACCCGCGCGAGGAATACCGCGCGGCCTGGCAGGTGAGCGGCGTCACCCTGCTCACCGAGATGCCCGACGACGTGGTGCGCGACTTCAAGGTCGACCGCCGCAGCTGCGTGATCGCGCTCACCCACGACCCCAAGCTCGACGACCTGGCCCTGCTCGAGGCACTGGAAACCGAGGCCTTCTACGTGGGTGCCATCGGTTCGCGGCGCAACAACGAGGCGCGCCACGCCCGCATGATCGAGCACTTCGACCAGACGCCCGAGAGCCTGGTGCGGCTGCGCGGGCCGATCGGCATCTACATCGGCAGCAAGACCCCGCCCGAGATCGCGGTGAGCATCATGGCCGAGGTGCTGGCGGTGAAGAACGGCGTGCCGCTGCCGCGCGACATGGACGTGACCCACGCCAAAAACGCGCTGACAGACGTCACCGCCGAGCCGTCGGGCCCGGCCTGCTTTTCCCCCACCACCGCCCGGTGAACACCGCCGCCCTGCCACCGCCGCTGCGCACCGGCGTGCTCATCCTCGCCGCGGGCGCCGGCCGGCGCATGGGCGGGCGGGCCAAGTGTTTGCTGGAGGTGCAGGGCCACAGCCTGCTGGAGCGGCTGGCGCGTTCGGTGCGCAGCGTCGGGCTTCAAACGCCGGTGCTGGTGCTCGGCCACCACGCCACCGAGATCCAGGCACACCTGGCGCAATGGCCCGGGCACCTCAGCCCGCGCCAGGTGGTCAACCCCACGCCCGAAGACGATCCGGCCTCGTCGCTGCACCTGGGCCTGCACGCGCTCGGCAGCGACGTGCAGGCGGTCATGGTGCTGCTGGCCGACCAACCCCTGATCGACGCCGACGACATCGGGGCCGTGCTTGGCGCGTTCCAGCGCCGCCCGGCCGGATGCCGGGTGTTGATGCCGATGGTGAACGGGGTGCCCGGCCATCCGGTGATGTTCGATGCCGCGGTGCGCGCCGAGCTGCTCGCAGCGCCCGGCACCAGCCTGCGGCAGTGGCGCGCCGCCCACCCACAAGCCACCCTGCCCTGGGTTGTGGACAACCCGCACCACACGCGCGACCTGGACACGCCCGAGGACCTTGTCGCCCTGGCCCGCGACACCGGCTGGGTCTGCCGCTGGCCGGTGGCCCCGACGGGGGTTAACACCGATCCCGTGAGCCGTTGATCCGCGTGCATGGGCGTTCAAACGCTGCTCTAATTCCTGGGTGAACTCCCACATGCAGTCACCCTTGACCCATCCGCACCGCCTGGCCTTGATCGAGCAGGCGCGCAAATCGGTTCTGGACACGCGGGACCCGAGCACCCCGGTGCAACTCTCGCCGTGGATCGACCGTTCGTGGCGGCGCTGCCTGGGCATGGGCTTCAACCCGCACCAGCCGGTCGCCTTCGATGCGGTCACCCACAGCGCCGTGCGCAACGCCATCGAGGCCAACCAGCCTCTGCTGCGGGCGGCGGCACCGGTGATCCAGTCGCTCACGCGGGCCATGGCCAACACGCGCTACTTCGCCATCCTCACCGACGCCAGCGGCCTGGTGATCGACGTCAATGGCCCGGTGGACCGCCACAACCCGCAGGCGTCGACCATCGCGCGCGTGGGCGTGGACTTGTCCGAACGCGCCGTGGGCACCACCGCCATCGGCGCCACGCTGGCCGAGCTGCAGCCGGTGTGGCTGCACCGCGGCGAACACTTCTTTGACGCCACCAGTGTCTACAGCTGCGCCGGTGCGCCCATCTGGGGGCCCGACGGTCAGTGCGTGGGCATGCTCGATCTCACCGGTGTGAACGTGGTGGAACAACCCGCCCTCAAGCACCTCGTCACGCAGTCGGCACGCAGCATCGAGAACGCGCTGGCGCTGGCCCGACCCCACCGGCTGCTGCTGTGCCTCAGCTGGCCGGGCAGCCTGCCGGGCGACGCCAGCGAAGGCCTGGTCTGCGTGGACGCCGACGGGCAGATCACCGCGCTCAACCGCTCGGCGGCCGACATGCTCGGCATCGTGGCCGGCATGGCGCCCGGCCACTGCAGCGACGTGTTTGCCGTGCCGGTGGAAACGCTGTTCGACGCCGCGCACCTGCAGCGCGGCCCGCTCGACGTGCCGCTGTGGTCGGGCCTGCGTCTGAGCGTGCTGGCCCAGCTCAACCAGGGCGGCGAACGCGGCCCGGTGCATGGCGCCAGCCATGGCCTGCCGCTCAAGGACGTGGAGACCGCCATGATCCGCAAGGCGGTGGACGACGCGCGTGGCAACGTCAAGGAAGCCGCCCGCGCGCTGGGCATCAGCCGCGCCACGGTGTACCGCAAGCTCGGCGCCCAGCGCGACCGGGGCTGACCCGCCCGGCCCTCAGCGGGGGGCTGAATCCTGTGCGTCCAGTTCGGCCAGCTCGGCCTCGTTGAACACACGCGAGCGCGTGTGGAACGCCTTGCCCTCCGGTCCCTCGAGCGAGAACGTGCCGCCGTGGCCTTCGATCACGTCGATGATGAGCTGCGTGTGGCGCCAGGTCACGTACTGCGCCTTGCCGATGTAGAACGGGCACCCCCCGATGTCGCCCAGGTACACGTCGCCCGCGCCGGTGGTGATCTCGCCCAGCAGGTAGCAGTTGGCTGCGCTGTTGTCGCAGCAGCCGCCGGACTGGTGGAACATGAGACCGGGACCGTGCTGCCGCTTGAGCTGCTCGATCAGTTCCACGGCGGCAGGGGTGGCAATGACTTTTTCAACCATGGGCATTTCCCGAGATACCTTTCCGGAGCGGAGTGCCCCAACCAGAACGCGGCGGAACCGGCTTTGCCGGGCCGCACCGCGTTGCCCCCTGGGGGTGACGCGCCGCAGGCGCGGCGCGGGGGGTTTAAAAGAACCCCAGCTTGTTTTCCGAGTACGAAACCAGCAGGTTCTTGGTCTGCTGGTAGTGGTCGAGCATCATCTTGTGCGTCTCGCGCCCGATGCCCGATTCCTTGTAGCCACCGAAAGCCGCGTGCGCCGGGTAGGCGTGGTAGCAGTTGGTCCACACGCGCCCGGCCTTGATGGCGCGGCCCATGCGGTAGGCCACGTTGCCGTTGCGGCTCCAGACGCCGGCACCCAGCCCATACAGCGTGTCGTTGGCGATTTCGAGGGCTTCGGCCTCGTCCTTGAAGGTGGTCACGGCCAGCACCGGGCCGAAGATCTCTTCCTGGAAGATGCGCATCTTGTTGTGGCCCTTGAACAGGGTGGGCTGCACGTAGTAGCCGCCTTCCAGATCACCGCCCAGGTGGGCCTGGCCGCCGCCGGCCAGCACCTCGGCGCCCTCCTGCTTGCCCAGATCGAGGTACGAGAGGATCTTGGTGAGTTGTTCCTTGCTCGCTTGCGCGCCCATCATGCTGTCGGTGTCCAGCGGGCTGGCGTGCTTGATCGCGGCCACGCGCTTCAAGACGCGCTCCATGAACTTGTCGTAGATGCTTTCCTGGATCAGCGCGCGCGACGGGCAGGTGCACACCTCGCCCTGGTTGAACGCGAACAGCACCAGGCCTTCAACGGCCTTGTCGAGGAAGGCATCGTCCTTGTCCATGATGTCGGCGAAAAACACGTTGGGCGACTTGCCGCCGAGTTCCAGCGTGGCGGGAATCAGGTTGTTCGCCGCGGCCTGCGCGATCACGCGGCCGGTGGTGGTGGAGCCGGTGAACGCGATCTTGGCGATGCGCTTGCTGGTGGCCAGCGGCATGCCGGCTTCGCGGCCGTAGCCATTGACGATGTTGAGCACGCCCGCGGGCAGCAGGTCGGCAATGAGCTCGGCCAGGATCAGGATGCTGATGGGTGTGGACTCGGCCGGCTTGAGCACCACGCAGTTGCCGGCGCCCAGCGCGGGCGCGAGCTTCCAGGCCGCCATGAGGATGGGGAAGTTCCACGGAATGATCTGGCCGACCACGCCCAGCGGTTCCTGGATGTGGTACGCCACCGTGGTCTCGTCGATGTTGCTCAAGGCGCCTTCCTGCGCGCGCACGCAGCCCGCGAAATAGCGGAAGTGGTCCACCGTGAGCGGGATGTCGGCGTTGAGCGTTTCGCGGATCGCCTTGCCGTTGTCCACGGTCTCGGCGTAGGCCAGCAGCTCCAGGTTCTGTTCGATGCGGTCGGCGATCTTCAGCAGCACGTTGGAGCGCGTGGCGGCATCGGTCTTGCCCCAGGCATCGGCGGCGGCGTGCGCGGCGTCGAGCGCGAGCTCGATGTCTTCTGCCGTGGAGCGCGCAGCGCGGGTGTACACCTTGCCCGACACGGGCGTGATGACGTCGAAGTACTGGCCCTTGACGGGTGCGACCCAGCGACCGCCGATGAAGTTGTCGTACTGGTTTTTGTAGGTGATCTTGGCGCCGGCGGCGCCAGGGGCTGCATAGAGCATGTTGTCTTCCTCGGGGGTGAACG
This sequence comes from Hydrogenophaga sp., assembly GCF_036675665.1. Taxonomy (GTDB): domain Bacteria; phylum Pseudomonadota; class Gammaproteobacteria; order Burkholderiales; family Burkholderiaceae_C; genus Hydrogenophaga. Next base: position 118,298 of record NZ_JAKFEO010000015.1, read on the forward strand.
TTGATGACGAAGCCTGTTTCGTCAGGCCCTCTTCACACCTCAAGTTCCATGCCACATGCGTTTTCAGGCGAATCGCTGCAAGACAGCACACATCCAGGCGAGGCACTGTCCCGAATCCGCCCGGGCACGTGGAACAGCTGTATCAACAAGGCACACCCGGGGCGAACTGAGTGGCGCTCAGGGCGCGGTGAGCGTCATGCCGTGCTGCCTGAAGATCGCGAGCAACTCGCCGCTGCCGCGGATCGATTGCAGGGCGGCTTCCAGCGCCTGGCCCAGGTCCTTGTTCTCGGCCTTGATCGCCATGCCCACCGGCCAGCCGTTGTCGGGCAGGCCGCTGAGCGCCAGCGGCGTGAGGCGGTATTGCCCCGGCCTGACCTCGGCGCGCGAGAGCACCGACTCGGCTTGCGCGCGCGTCACGTAGGCCGCGGCGGCCTTGCCCTCCAGCAGGGCCTGCACGGCTTGCGTGCCGGTGTTGTGGATGCCGACCTGCGTGCGCAGCAGGCCGCCGCTGTAACCCATGAGCGCGCTGGTGGCCCCGGCGCCGCGCTCGGCCGCGAGCTGAAAACCCTTGAGATCGTCCGGGCTGCTCACATCGGCAATGCGCGAGGTGTCATACACGAGCACCAGCGACTGGCGCATGTAAGGCGCCAGGATCAGCACCTGGCGGTTGCGCGCCATGAGGTATTTGTCGCCCGGCACCTGCAGCATCACGTCGGCCGGGCCGTAGCCCAGGTAGTGACCACGCCAGACCATGTTGCGCAGATCGTCGTTCATGTTCTCGCCCGCATCGAACGGCAGCAGCGCGAGCTTGAGATCGAGCTGTCTGGCCAGCGCGGTGGCGATCGACACGTCCAGCCCCTGCACGTCGTTGGCGGGGCCGTCGGAGAACGGCGCGTTGTCCTTGTAGACCGCCACCTTGAGCACGCCGCTGGCGCGGATCTTCGCCAGATCGCTCAGTTCGGTCTGCGCCTGCGCCAGCAGCGGCATGCCTGCCAGCAGGGGCAGCAGGCCGGCCAGGATCTGGCGGCGATCCAGCTGTCTGTTTTTTTCTGTCATGTCCTGTCTCCTCGCGGTGCGCGCCGCAAGCGGCTCGCGGGTCTCATCACTGTTCGCGGCGGGTTTCGAGGTAGGTCTTGATCGACCAGATGGCTTCCTGCGTGAGCGTGCCTTCAAAGGGCGGCATGTACACACGGCCATCGCGCACGCGGCCACGGCGCACGGTGGCCACGTAGAACTCGTCCATTTCCTTGTAGCAGGCGGCCTTCCTGGCCGCATCGGCCATGCCGGAGCAGTCGCTGTCGAACTTGCGCAGGTCGGGCGACATGCCGCCCGAGATGGCTTCCAGCCCGTGGCAGCGGGCGCAGTTCTGGTTGTAGGCCGAGGTGCCGATGCGCAGCGCTTCCTTGTTGGCCGGGCCGGTGCTGAACGGGTTGGCGTCCAGCCACTTGGCGCCGAGCTGCGGCAAGGTGCTGGTGTCCACCGATTGCGGGATCACGTCGCCGTGGGCCATCACGGCGGCCACGCCGCATGTCACGGCCACGGCCAGCAGGCCGCGAGCGGCGCGCTTCGAGAGAGAAAAGGATCGGGTTTTCATCGCGAGGTCTCCAGGGTGAAAAGGCGGGTTCACCGGGGCTGGTCAGCAAGAAGCAGGCCTTCCACCAAAAACCGGACAGCCACCACCCACGTGTTCCAAATTGCATCAGTTGCACAGTCCGTCGTCGCGACGCGTGACACACCCTCTTGCTCAACTGGTGCCTTCTGGACCACCTTTTCACCGGAAGCAGCAGGCCGGCAAATTGCTACCCAGGCACGGGCACATCCGGCCCGGGTTGTTGCACACCGGGATTACCAGTGTTGTTTCCCGGGACAGTTATGAAGAAAATTGCATGAGCCACCAAGACAGCGAACACACCGGAGCCACCCCCCCTGCGGCAGACGACGCACGCTGGTCGGTGGACTACTGGGGCGTCATTCCCCCGGACCCTGGAGACAACATGAGTTCTGCCCTCTTCACGAGCCCCATCCCGGGTCGTCGGGTTGAATCCCCGCCATCGGGCATGGTCACCACCGAACTCCACGACCTGATCGACCAGTCGCACCGCCGCTCGCAGTCGTACGGCATCACCGTGACCGACGAGCCCGACTTCTCGAGCCCTTCTCATGGCGTGCTGCCCGACGCACTGGAAGAAAACCGCTTCCTGTTCCAGCACGCCGCACCCGTGATGGAGACGCTCTACGACCAGATCGTCAACACCCACAGCATGGTGTTGCTGACCTCGGCCAAGGGCCTCGTGTTGCACTCGCTGGGCGACATGGATTTTCTGGAGCGCGCCTCGCAGGTGGCGCTCACGCCCGGCATGGACTGGTCGGAGAAGAGCAAGGGCACCAACGCGATCGGCACCGCGCTGACCGAAGAGGAAGCGCTCACCGTGCACGGCGGCCAGCACTACATGAACGCCAACAAGTTCCTCACCTGTTCGGCCTCGCCCATCTTCGATCCCTACGGCCAGGTGATCGGCGCGCTCGACGTGACCGGTGACCACCGCAGCTACCACCAGCACACGCTGGCGCTGGTGCGCATGTCGGCACAGATGATCGAGAACCACATGTTCGCCGACATCTTCCCCAAGGCGATCCGCATCCACTTCCACACCCGCTCCGAATTCCTCGGCACGCTGGTCGAGGGCATCGCGGTGTTCTCGCCCGAAGGCCGTTTCCTCTCGGCCAACCGCAGCGCGCAGTTCCAGATCGGCCTGCCTTTCAGCGCGCTCAAGGCACACACCTTCTTCTCGTTGTTCGGCCTGCCGGTCTCGGCCCTGGTCGAGCTGTTCAGCGGCGCCACGCCCAACCCCAAGCAACTGTGCATGCACAACGGCGTGTCGGTGTGGTGCCGGGTCAAGCTCAAGACCTCCAACATGTGGGCCGCCAAGCCCGGTGGCCACACGAGCGAGGCGCCTGGCCAGGCGCAGTCCGCGCCCGCAGCGGCCCAACCAGGACCCGAGCCGCTGAAGCAGACCGGCAAGAAGATGCAGTTCTCCTCGCTGCACTACCTGGACACCGGCGACGCGCAGGTGACCTCGGTGATCCACAAGCTGCGCATGGTCAGCGGGCGCGACATCCCCATCATGATCCTGGGCGAGACCGGCACCGGCAAGGACCTGCTCGCGCAAGCCATCCACGGCGACTCCACGCGCGCGGCCCAGCCTTTCGTCTCGGTCAACTGCGCCTCCATCCCCGACACCTTGATCGAGTCCGAACTCTTCGGCTACGAAGAAGGCGCCTTCACCGGCGCGCGCAAGAAGGGCTCCATCGGCAAGATCCTGCAGGCCCACGGCGGCACGCTGTTCCTCGACGAGATCGGCGACATGCCCAAGCACCTGCAGGCGCGGCTGCTGCGCGTGCTGCAGGAGCGCAAGGTCAGCCCGCTGGGCGCGGGCAAGGAGGTCGAGGTGGATGTGGCCGTGGTCAGCGCCACGCACAAGAACCTCAAGGGCATGATCGCGCGCGGCGACTTCCGCGAAGACCTCTACTACCGCCTCAACGGCCTGGTGGTGCGCCTGCCCGCGCTGCGCGAGCGAAGCGACTTCGAACTCGTGGTGCAGAAGATCCTGCTTGCGCTGAGCGAGGGCAGCCAGCCGGTGGGCGTGTCGGCGCCCGTGATGGACCTCTTCAAGCGCTACACCTGGCCCGGCAACTTCCGCCAGTTGCACAACCTGCTGCGCACGGCGGTGGTGATGGTCGGCCAGGGCGGCGTGATCGACATGGGCCACCTGCCCGATGACTTCCTCGAAGAGCTGGACCACGACCAGTTGCTGACGCGGCCCCAGCTGCCCATGACCGCCACGGCACTCCCCGCCCACATCAGCGTGCCACCAGAGGCCGCACCCGTGTGCAGCCTGCCCGAGCCGGTGGTGGAGGTGGCCGCCGAAGGCCAGAAGCTGCAGGACGTGGCGCTGTGCGCCATGGCGCAGATGCTGCGACTGCACAAGGGCAATGTGTCGGCCGCGGCCAAGGCGCTGGGCGTCTCGCGCAACACCATCTACCGCAAGAAAGACCTGCTGCCGCCGGACGTGCTGAACTGAGTCATTGCCCCGGTCCACGCTCCATCCACACCGGCTCCAGTTCGCGCCACGCGCGCTGCACATTGAAGCCCTGGCGCTGCGCGTAGCCCGCCCAGTTGGCGTACGCAGGCATGGCGATCAAAGCGCTCTCGCCCGCATGACGACCTTCGTCCATCGCCGCCAGAACGCGCGCGCGCAGCTCGGCGAGGTATGCGCGGGTCGCCACCACCGCCGGCGGCAGCGCCCCGTCGTCCCAGGTGCTGGACACCGTGTTGCCGATCACATGCCTCGGCCGCAACGCAGCGATGCGGTCCAGCGCCAACAACCACGCGTCCACCCCACCCTGCGCCAGCTCGGGCAGGCGCTGGTTCACCACCAGCCCGCCGGCCCACACCACGCGGCTGGCCTCGTCCCACAGCACCAGATCGCTCTCGGTGTGGCCCGGCGCCGGTAGCAGCACACGCAAGGTGTGCGGGCCCACGCGCAGCAGCTCGCCGGACATCAACACGCGGCTGGGCAGCACGATGCCCGTGCCCGCCATCGCACCCTGACCAGCGCGCTCACCCAGGCTGGCCAGGCAGGCCGGACAACGCTGCCGCATCGCACTGCGCGTGCCTTCGCTGGACAGGATCTCCAGCTGGCCCGCCGCCAGCCGGTCGGCAAACGCCGAGTTCGCCAGCACGTTCTCGGCGTGGGCGTGGGTATTGACCACCCAGCGCACCTGCGCGCCGAAGCGGCAGGCCAGCGAGTCGCGCACACGCAGGCCGTGGCGGTGGCTCGGGCCGGGGTCGATCACCAGGGCTTCACCGCCCGAGACCACCACCGAGGTGGGCACCACATGACCGGCATTGGCGGCCGATACCTCACCCACCACGTCGGGCGGCCACACCCACACGCCGGGCACCACCGCTTGCCACGGCACCGCGTGGGCGGCGCTGCAGTCGGGCCTGGGTGCGGTGGAGGCACAGCCCATCAACAGCGCGAGCAAGCCCGCCCCCAACGCGCGGCGCAGGCCGTTCATGCGAGCGCCCTGCGCACGCTCTTGCGCAGGGCGCTCAGCATGTCGGGCTCGTGGCCCAGATGGCCGCTGTGCGGCTCCACATGCACCACCGCCCCGCCCGCGGCGCGGCCCAGCGCGGCCCAGCGCCGGCTGTTGGCGGGGGGACAGATCGCGTCGAAGCGGCCGTGCACCCAGTCCACCGGCAGGCCGTGTCGAGCGGCCTGCAACACGCCTCGGTCGAGCTGGCCAGAGCGCACGAAACCGCCGTGGCGCAGGTAGTGCGCCTGGATGCGGAATTTGCCCAGCGCGTTGCGGTCGGCGCGGGTTTTCCCGGGTCTGTTCAGCCGGGCGATGGCACGCTTCTCGGCCTTGCGCAGGCTCGCCCATTCGCGCCGGATCGCCGTCGCCAGGCGCGGTGTGCCCAGCGCCGCATGCAACAGGCTGCGCCGCTGGCTGCGCGCGGCCGATGCCGTTTCCAGCAATCCCCAGCCGCGCGCGGCGCGCAGCGATGCCACACCGGGTGTCCCACTTTGAATCAGTTGTGTCAGGCGCTGCAACGCAACAGACAACACGGCACCGGGAAAAACCGGCCACAGTGCGCCCCAGCCGAGCGAGTGCCGCACGCGCGACGAGGGCAACAGCAAGCCGCCGAGCTCTCGCGCGCTGAGCGCAAACGCACCGCGCAACACCAGGCGTTGCACACGCAACGGGTGCGCCAGCGTGTAGGCCAAGGCCACCACCGTGCCCCACGAACCGGCCAGCACCGACCAGCGCTCCAGCCCCAGGTGTTCGCGCAGCGCTTCCATGTCGGCCACCAGCGCGGCCGTGTGGTTGCCGGCCGTGCGGCCCTTCGGGAGCGAGGCGCCGCAGCCGCGTTGATCGGGCGCCACCACCCGTTGCCGCGACAGGTCGAACGGCCTCAGCATGCCGGGCTGGCAACTGCTGCCAGGACCACCGTGCAGCAGCAGCCACGACTCACCCTCTGGCGCCCCCACAGCGCGCCAGGCCATGCGGTGCAGGCCGCCCAGCGGCAGGTGTTGCGGACGTGGCCACGCGGGGCTGGCCACCGGTGGGGGTGGCACAGTTTTCGTGGCATCGATATTGCTATTCATGAGGGGCGGCTTGTGGCAATGGTGCTGGCGAGCTTGCAGACATGTTTCGTGCCAACCCATTATTGGAGACCTTCTATGCAATGGACGACCCCCGCCTTCACCGACCTTCGCTTCGGCTTTGAAATCACGATGTACATCGCCAACCGCTGATCTGCATCACTCGGTTCGGGGCGCACGGGTGAACAACGCGTGCGCCTTTTCATTGCTCTTTCAGGTGTCCTGACATGCGCATCCGTGTTCTGGGTTCATCGGCCGGTGGCGGCTTCCCGCAGTGGAACTGCAACTGCCCCAACTGCGACGGCTTGCGCCAGGGTCGCATCCGGGCCACCGCGCGCACGCAATCGTCGATCGCCGTCACGGCCAACGGCCTGGACTGGCTGCTGGTCAATGCCTCACCCGACATCCTCACGCAGATCCGCGACACCCCCGATCTGCAGCCGGCCCGCGCCGTGCGCGACAGCGGCATTGCCGCGGTGCTGCTCATGGACGCGCAGATCGACCACGTGACCGGTCTCATCATGCTGCGCGAGCGTGGTTCGAAGCTGCCGTTGCTGGCCACCCCCGAGGTGCTGTCCGACATCTCCAGCGGCTTCCCCATCACCGGCATCCTCTCGCACTACTGCGGCGTGGCCACCACCGAACTGCCGTCGGACGGCCGCACCATCACGGTCGACGGCCTGCCCGGCATCGAGATGCAGACCGTGGCCATTGCCTCCAAGCCACCACCGTATTCACCCTTTCGCGGCAACCCGCGCGCCGGTGACAACATCGGCCTGGTGATCCAGAACCCCGCCACCGGCGCACGCGTGTTCTACGCGCCCGGCCTGGGCGCCGTCACACCCGAGCTGCTCACCCTCATGGCGAGTTGCTCGGTGTTGCTGGTGGATGGCACTTTCTGGACCGAAGACGAAATGATCACGCTCGGCCTCTCGACGAAGAAGGCCGCCGAGATGGGCCACCTGCCGCAAAGCGGCCCGGGCGGAATGATCGAACAGCTGGACCAGCTGCCGCGCTCCATCCGCAAGATCCTCATCCACATCAACAACACGAACCCGATGCTGATCGAGGATTCCGCCGAGCGCGCCAAGCTCACCCGCCACGGCATCGAGGTGGCGCGCGACGGCATGGACATCGTGTTCTGACACCCACCACCCCATGGACATCGCCACCACCCCACGCCCCCTCGCAGGCCTGCCCGCCTGGACACGCGACGAGTTCGAGGCACAGCTGCGCGACAAGGGCCGCTCGTACCACATCCACCACCCGTTCAACGTGCGCATGAACGCCGGCGGCTGCACGCCCGACGAGCTGCGCTGCTGGGTGGCCAACCGCTTCTATTACCAACTCTGCATCCCGCGCAAGGACGCCGCCATCCTGGCCAACATGCCCGATCGCGCGCACCGCCGCCTGTGGGTGGAGCGCATCCTCGACCACGACGGCCATGGCGACTACGAGGGTTCGGCCTGCGGTGGCCTGGAGGCCTGGATCCGGCTGGGCGAAGCGGTGGGCATCGAACGCGACGACCTGCTCTCGCTCCAAGGTGTGGCGCCCGCCGTGCGCTTTGCCTGCGACGCCTATGTGAACTTCGCAGCCCAGGCACCGTGGCAGGAAGCCGTGTGCTCATCGCTCACCGAGATGTTCGCCCCGCAGATCCACAAGGACCGTCTCGCCAGCTGGCCCACGCACTACCCCTGGATCGAAGCCGACGGCCTGGGCTATTTCCGCAAGCGCATACCGCTGGCCGGGCGCGACGTGGAGCACGGCCTGCAGGTCACGCTGGACCACTTCACCACACGCGCCGCGCAACACCGCGCGCTCGACATCCTGCAGTTCAAGCTGGACATCCTCTGGAACATGCTGGATGCCATCGAGAAAGCCTGTCAATGAATGAAAGCCCCCCTGCGCCGCTTCGCGTCTTCCCCCCGCAGGGGGACCACACCTGCGGCCTGGCAAAGCCAGTTCCGTGGTGTGTGCTGGTCTTGAGACCTCTTCCTGCCCGCTGTATCTGCCGTTTGCCAGCACTTTGACTTGAGCACCTTCATGAATCATCCCAAGCTCTCGCGCCGTTTCCGCCTGCAGTACGAGGAAGCGCAGACGCGCTGGGTGCTGCTCTACCCCGAGGGCATGGTGCAGCTCAACGACAGCGCGGCCGAGATCCTCCAGCGCTGCGACGGTGAGCGCAGCGTGGCTGAGATTGTGAGCGAGCTGGAAGCTGCGTTCTCGGTTCAAGGCCTCACGCCGCAGGTGGAATCTTTGCTGGAAGAAGGAGGTCGCCGTGGCTGGATCGACTGAGTTCGCGCCGGTCTCCGAAGCGCTCGCCATGCTGGCCGCGAAAACGCACCCGGCCGGCCCACCGCTGTGGCTGCTGGCCGAGCTCACCTACCAGTGCCCGCTGCATTGCGTGTTTTGCTACAACCCCACGCAACACGCGCACATCAGGAACGAGTTGACCACCGCGCAGTGGGTCGACGTGATGCGCCAGGCGCGCAAGCTCGGTGCCGCGCAGCTCGGCTTCTCGGGCGGTGAGCCGCTGGTGCGCGACGACCTCGAAGAACTGGTGCAGGAAGCGCACGCGCTGGGCTACTACACCAACCTCATCACCTCCGGCGTGGGCCTGAACGAAGCGCGTGCACAGCGTTTGAAGGACGCCGGGCTGGACCACATCCAGCTTTCGTTCCAGGACAGCACGCGCGAGCTCAACGACTTCCTGAGCCACACGCGCACCTTCGAGCTCAAGCAGAAGGTGGCACGCCTGATCAAGGCGCACGACTGGCCGATGGTGATGAACTGCGTGCTGCACCGGCACAACCTGCCGCACGTGGGCGAGATCATCGAGATGGCGCTCGCGCTCGATGCCGAATACCTCGAACTCGCCAACACGCAGTACTACGGCTGGGCCTGGATCAACCGGGACCACCTCATGCCCACGCACGAAGCGCTGATCGAGGCCGAGGCCGTGGTCAACCGCTACCGCGAAACCATCGGCCAGCGCTGCAAGCTGCTGTTCGTGGTGCCTGACTATTTCGAACAGCGCCCCAAGGCCTGCATGAACGGCTGGGGCTCGGTGTTCCTCTCGGTCGCGCCCGACGGCGTGGCCATGCCCTGCCACAACGCGCGCGACCTGCCCGGCCTGAAGCTGCCCAACGTGCGCGACATGGCCTTGGCCGACATCTGGCGGAAGAGCCAGGCCTTCAACGCCTTCCGTGGCGAAGACTGGATGAAGCCGCCCTGCCGCACCTGCGACGAGCGCCACAAGGACTTTGGCGGCTGCCACTGCCAGGCCTTCCTGATCACCGGCGACGCCACCCAGGCCGACCCGGTGTGCAGCAAATCACCGCACCACGACAAGGTGGTGCAACTGGTGAAACAGGCACCCGCGCAGCGCCACATTCCCATCGTGTTTCGCGGCGACACCGCGTCGCGCGCATTGCACCCGCAGGCCTGAGCGCCTGGGCATTCGTGCCCTTCGTGGCTTGCCACCCACACATGGCCTGGGCTCGGCGCCGCATGCATGCGCCACGGCACGCGCATCGCTCCCAAACTGAAAACCCCTCAATTCCAAGGAGTTTTCATGATCGACGGCGCAGAACATTTTCACTACCTCGGCATGGCCCCGCGACACCACAGCGTGCTGATGGTGTTTCAGGAAGGTGTGCTCATCCTCGACAGGGACCAGCCGGGCTGGGGCTGCATGTCGCCATTGACACTGGATCGGTTGATGTCCGACTCGCCCGCCCATTCACCCTCCGGCTCCCGCTCCGGCAACGGGTCCTCGCGAAGCGACAGCGATGTCATCGACAGCCTCTCCGAAAGCGAGTTCAGCGCGGACAGCTCCGCCAGCACTTCCTCCTCACGCTCGGGTTCGGCATCGCCGGCCGCATCGCGGCCGGGCAGCCCGGCAACACCCCGCAACGGCCCGGACGCGCGACCCCATCCAGGGTGGTCCCCGTCCGGGGCGCTTCTGGGCTGGCACCCGTGCGAGGCCGTGGTGCACGTCGGTCCGGTGACCCTCAGGGCCATCAACGCCTACAAAGCGCTCCAGGGCCCCGACGAACTTCAGGCCTTCGTGGCGCAGCTCAAGGGCGGCCACTGGAACCCGCAGCCGGTGGGCAGCCCGGGCGATGCCACGATGGTGGCCTTGCAGATGTTCGGCCAACTGCAGGTGATGCTCTGGGACGGCACCTGGCATGCCGCGGGCAACGTCGAGCACCAGCAACAAGCCATGACCGCCCAGCACGCCTGCCAGCTGGTGGCGAACTCGGTGGTGGCCCAGGTCTGCAGCCTGGCTCTGGTGCCGCACGCCGAACGCAGCGATTACCTCGCCCACGTGCAGTCGGGCGCGATCTCGGTGATGGTCTTCGACCAGGGCCTGCTGGTGCGCTCGCACCCCGACCCCGCGCTGGCGGGCTGGCACGATCTCGACGACACCACCCGCGGCGCCTTCGTGTCACCAGGCGACGCCAACATGATCGAACTGGCCTGCCGCACGAACTACCCGCGCGAGAACAGCATGTTCCAGACCTTCTTCATCGGGATGATGGACGTGATATCCGACGAAGGTCCCTTCGTGGCGGCGATCTTTTCGCACAAGACGCGGCGCTGGTCTCACATGCGCCTGGACATGCCGCATGTGCAGTTGCCGAACGACCCCACAGGCCCCACGCCGGCGGCCGTGATCCAGACCTTGCGGCAGGCACGCCCCGCACCGCTGCACGATCTGCAATCCTCCAGCGGACCCGTGCGGCTTTCCAGCGGCGCCTGGCAGGTGCCGCTCTTCCTCGGCGCGATCCAGTGCATCGATGCCAGTGTGGACGTGCCAGGGTTGATCGGCACCCATTGGCACGACACCTTGCAGCCGGTGATCGAACGGCAGTTGGTTGCGCATCACGCACAAGAGGCGGCCTGGCTGGCCAGTGGCGTGATCAAACAGCCGATCGACCGCCTGATCGACCTCACGCGACGCGACCTGGCCCTGCGCCGGGACGAGGTGTGGGTGATGTGGCCCGTGGAACTGCTCGACGATCTCCTGAAGACGCTGGCCCCGCAGGACAAGACACGCGTGATCCACGCCCCCAAGGCCGCCGACGTGGAACTCGCGCTGGGGCAGAAGGCCTGCACCTTGTTCGTCTTCCAGACCGCCGGGCAGCCCAGCCAGTCCGTAGCGCTGGCGCAAGGTAACCGATGCTGGAGCGGTCGCGAGCACTTCAGCCTGAAGGAGCTGAAAGCGCGCGTGACCAAGTCCCTGGCCGGCGGTCCGGGCGAGCATCTGGTGGCGCTGGCCTACGTGGTGTAGGGCCTGAAGGAAACGCATCAGCCGCCCGAGGGCGGCTGATGGCATGGGGGACACGGATGCGCAGGTGGGTCAGCGCTTGCCGCCACCACCACCGTTTCCACCCCCGTTGCCGCCACCACCGCCGTTGCCCCCTCCCTTGCCACCGCCTTTGCCACCGCCTTTGCCAGCTCCCAGGCCGCCCTGAGCACCCACGGACAGGCCGGGACCGATGGACGCCGACGCCACCGTCGAGCGGCTCGTGGCGGCGGGGGAGGACTTGGTCGTCTTCTGCGACTTCGCCGCGGCAGCAGCGCGCGCGTCGTCCGCGTTCTTTGCCTGGTTGGCGTCGCTCACCACATCACCCAGGCGCAAGCCCAGCGAATTGGCAATCGCACCCCAGCCCATGCCGCTGTCGCGCAGACCCTGCACGCTGCTGGTTGCCGTGCCCAGCTGGGCGCTGGTGGGGTTGGTGATGCCTTGCTTGGCGAGGTCGGCCTTGGCGATGTGGGTCGCAAAGTCCTGCTTTGGCGCGGCCGCGGTCGTGGTGGTCGGCGTGGTGGTGGTCACCGTCACGCCAACGGTCGTCTGCGCGAATGCTCCGGTCGCCGCGAACAACGCGACGCACACGCCCGTCTTGAGCAAAAGGGGATGGGCAAATTTCATGAACGGCTCCTGAGTTGTTGTGTCACGGCCCATGCTAAGGCGGCCATGTACCTGGGAGCACGCTGAATGGTTACCAGCGGTAGCTTTGAGCCACCAGAAGTCAACCGCGTGTGTGCCAGCGCACGCTCGTCATGCCACACCAGCGCCTTCGCTCGGTGCGCGCCGTCATGGCTTGACGGTCAGCACCCAGGTGGAGAGGGTCTTGAGGTCGTCCGTGCTCAGGCTCGAGTGCGCGGGCATGGGAATGCGACCCCACTTGCCCTTGGAGCCGTTTTGAATCGATTGCGCGAGCGACGCGGCGGCGTCTTTCTCGGTCGCGTATTTGTCGGCGATGGCGGCAAAGGCCGGGCCCACCACTTTTTCGCCATTGGCATGGCATGAGTAACAACCGCTGGCCTTGGCCAGGTCGGGAGCGCCGGCCAGATCGGCTTGCGCGAAGGCGCTGGCGCTGGTGATCAAGGTCGCGATGAAGAAGGTCGAGCGCATGGCAGGTCCACCTGAAAACTGAAAGGTCCAAAGAGAAAGGTGCCGGCCCGGTGCGTGCACCGCACCTGGCCGACACCCCGGGCGATCACTTCATCAGCTTGAAGGTCCAGACGGAGCCGCCCTGTTCGAGGAAGTTGACCTTCTTGGCCACTTCACCGCCCCACAGCGGCACGGCACCGCCCCAGCCGGAGACCACGCTCACGTACTGCTCGCCACCTTCGGTCCAGGTGATGGGAGGGGCCACCACGCCAGAGCCGGTCTGGAACTGCCACACCACCGTGCCTGTCTTGGCGTCGGCGGCCTTGAGGTAACCCTCGGGCGTGCCCCAGAACACCAGGTCGCCGGCGGTCAGCACACCACCCCACAGCGGCGCGCTGTTCTTGACTTCCCAGGCCACCTTGCCGGTCTTGGGATCGATCGCGCGCAGCGAGCCGATGTGGTCGTCGAACAGCGGCTTGATGGTGAAGCCCGCACCCAGGAAGGCAGCGCCCTTCTTGTAGGTGATGGGCTCGTTCCAGATCTCCATGCCCCATTCGTTGGTGGGCACGTAGAACAGGCCGGTGCGCGGGCTGTAGGCCATGGGCATCTGGTTCTTGCCACCCAGGAAGCCGGGCGCGGAGAACACCGACTTGCCCTTGGCGCCGTCGCCGCCGGCAGCGGCTGCGGTCGGGTCGCCCGGGCGGTTGGTGTCGTCGAAGTTCGGCCGGCCGGTCTTCAGATCGATGCTGGTGGCCCAGGTCACCTTCTTCACGAACGGGAAGGCGTTGACCAGCTTGCCGGTGGTGGCGTCGTTCACATAGAAGAAGCCGTTGCGGTCCGCCTTGGCGCCCATGCGCTTGCCGTCCATGTCGAAGGTGATGAACTCGTTCACACCGTCGTAGTCCCAGCCGTCGTTCGGCGTGTTCTGGTAGTGCCACACGATCTTGCCGGTCTTGGGATCGATCGCCACGGTGGAGGCGGAGTACAGGTTGTCGCCCTTGCGCACGTGGCTGTTCCACGGGCCGGGGTTGCCGGTGCCGAAGTAGGCCAGGCCGGTCTTCGGATCGTAGGTGCCGCCCAGCCATGGGCTGGAGCCGCCGGTTTTCCAGGTGTCACCGGGCCAGCTGGCGTTGGTGGTGCCGGTGATGCCGTTTTCCTTGCCGTCCTTGAAGCCCATGTGGCCTTCGACCACGGGGCGCGACCAGACCATCTTGCCGGTGCGCGGATCGCGCGCTTCCACACGGCCGACCACGCCGAACTCACCACCGGAGACACCGGTCATGAGCAGACCTTGTGCGATCAGCGGTGCGGCGGTGTAGCTGTAGCCGGCGGCGTAGTCGTCGATCTTCTCGCGCCACACCACCTTGCCGGTGTCCTGGTCCAGCGCCACCAGTTGTGCGTCGAGCGTGCCGAAGATCACCAGGTTGTCGTAGAGCGCGGCACCGCGGTTGATCACGTCGCAGCACGGCATGATGCCTTCGGGCAGGCGGTGCTCGTACTTCCAGAGCTTCTGGCCGGTCTTGGTGTCCACCGCGTAGATGCGCGAGTAGGAGGCCGTCACGAACATCTTGCCCTTGTTGACCAGCGGCTGCGACTGCTGGCCGCGCTGCTTCTCGCCACCAAACGACATGGACCACACCGGCACCAGCTTGCTGATGTTGCGGGCGGTGATGCCGTTGAGATCCGAGTGGCGCTGACCCTGGGTACCCAGGCCCCAGCTCAACACGTTCTCGGGCGACTTGGCGTCGTCGGCAATCATGGCGTCGGTGACGCCCTGGGCGCCTGCGTGGGCCGTGGCGGCCATGATCATGAGGCTCAGTAGGGTGCGTTTCACAGTGTGTCTCCTGCTCGTTCGTGGGTTGGATGGCTGCTGCCGTGCAACATGCGCGGCCGCTTGTGATGCCCTGCGCGACAGGTCAGTCGTGGGCTGCACGCGACTTGAATGGCAACATCTGTGCCAGGGTTCGTGGTGCACCGCGCAGCGGTTTTTCCAAGGGTTTTCGAGCACCTGTTGCCGCGAAAAACGGGGGCCACTGCGCCATGCCGCCGGTGGCGGCTGTCACGTTGTGGCGAGAGTGTTCAAAAACGAATCACCGGCCGCCCGGCCTGCAACAGGCTGCGTTCAACGCCGTGTCGCGGGGCCGCTGAGCACCTGCTGCTCGTAGCGCGGGTACCACTGCGTGATGCTGCGGTGCAGCTCGGCCGGCTGGGCGGCCCAGGCCTGGAATCGCGCGGGCACCGGCAGGCGCAGCACCTCGCTCAGATCGAGCCCGCGCTCGGCGCTCTCGCGCATGTGCGTGGTGAGCCAGCGCAGCCAGTCGCGCGTCTGGTCCACGCCGCCCTGGCCGCTGTGCAGCGGACCGTGGCTGGGCACCACCAGCCGGATGTTCTCGGTGGTGATCCACCGCGAGAGCTTCGCCAGGCTGGCCTGCCACGCGTCAAAGTCGGCGTGCGGCGTGGTGGGCACGCGCTCGGCAAACACCAGGCCGCCGGCAAACAGAACGCCGGTGGTGTGGTCGATCAACACGAGGTCGTCGCTGGTGTGGCCGCTCAGGCGGCGCAGCTCCAGCTGGTGACTCCCGAGTTGAAACACGCCGGCCTCGACGGGTTGGCGCGAGGGGGTGGACTCGGTGCCCTTCATCCAGTCGCCACACAGGCGGTAGAGGTTGTCGGCGTAGGCGCGACCCTCGGCCTGCATGCCGCCGATGCTGCCGGGCAGCGCCTGCGTGGGGCGGTCGGCCCAGGCCTGGTTGCCAAAGAAGTGGTCGGGGTGCAGGTTGAGGCTGAGCACGCGCACCACCGGCTCGCGCGTGACGCGCTCGATGGCGCGGCGCTGCTGCTCGCCGTAGCCGCGCGATGGGCCGGTGTTGACCACCACCACGCCCGCGCCGGTGGCGATGAAGGCGGTGTTGATGATGTTGCAGCCGTTGGCGCGCGAGAAGTCGTCCACCGCGCCTTCCATGACCCAGGTGCGCTCGGCGATCTGGCGTGGGCGCAGGTCGTGGTCGAGGCGGACCATGTCGGGCACGGGCTGCGCCATCGCGGCGCTGGCCCATGCCGCGGCCAGCCACGGCAGCAGGCTTCTCAAGCGCTCACCTCGGCGTCGATGCGGTTGCCGTTGTTGTCGCGCCCCAGCAGCCGGAAGCCGCTGCCGGTCTGCGGCGGCAGCTCGACCGTGATGAGCGGGTTTTCCGACACCGGTTCGTGCAGCGCCAGGCGCCACCAGGGCACGCCCGCGCCGTCCACCAGTTGCAGCTGTTCGATGTAGAAGGCCGGGATGCCGGCGACCAGGCCGGTGTCCATGGGGTGCATCACGCGCACGCGCAGGCGGCGGCTGCCTTCGAGCACGTTGTTGAAGAAACGCGCCTGCACCTGGTTGAGCGTGCGGCTCCACGAACCATCGGCGCGCGTGGCGCCCGGCACCGTGCAGCCACCACCGGCCGCCTGCACCCAGGTGCTGCCCACGTGCCAGGCGCCGTCGCGCGTCTGCACCAGGGCGCGCACGGGCGAGGCCTGCTCCATGCGGATGCGAAACGCCAGCATGGGCAAGGCCTTGAGTGGTTCGAACTCCAGCACCTCGCGCACCGGGTTGCGGTCCACCACCACCTGGATGCGCGCCACGCCACCGCCGGTGTTGCCGAGCGCACGCGCGTCCACCAGCAGCGGCACGTTCATCGCATCGTCGGCAAAGGTCGGGCCGTTCACCACCACGGCGCTGGAGAAGCGCATGGGCGCGTCGCCCAGGTACTGCTTGCGCAGGCCGGGCCACTGCATGGAGCCCAGCGGGTCGCCGCCGGTGGGGTCGTCGGTGGCCCACAGCGCAGTGCTCGCCGCGCCCAGCGCAGCGCCCAGGAACAGGCGGCGGGTGTTGTCTTGTGACATGAAGAACTTTCAGGAACCTTTTTGGCGGATCCAGCCGCGCTGCGGGTCGTAGCCCCACAGCGCCAGCACAAAGAAGGCGATGCTGCACACCACCACCACCGCCCACGACGTGGCGTTGAACTGCCCATACATCGCAAAGCGCATGGCCTCCACCGCATGCGTGAAGGGGTTGAACTCGGCGAGCTTGAGCAACCAGTGCGCGCCAGACTCCTCCAGCTTCCACAGCGGATACAGCGCGGGGCTGATGAAGAACATCGGGAAGATCACGAAGTTCATGGTGCCGGCGAAGTTCTCCAGCTGCTTCACGTACACCGAGAGCATGAGCCCGAGCGCGGCCAGCAGCGTGGCACCGCACGCCATGGCCACCAGCAGGCCCGGCAGGTACAGCAAGGGAATCTCCACCCCGAAGGCCCCGGCAATGGCGAGAAACACCACCATCTGCAGCACCGACAGGCAGGTGCCCGCGAGCAGCTTGAAGGCCAGCAGCCAGCCGCGCGCCAGCGGCGCGGTGAGCAGCAGGCGCATCACACCCATCTCGCGGTCGTAAACCATGGAGAGCGAACTCTGCATGCCGTTGAACAGCGCCACCATGCCCAGCAGGCCCGGCACCATGTAGACCTTGTATTCGATGTAGGTCTCGTAGGGCGGGATGATGGCCACGCCGAACACGTTGTGGAAACCCGCCGCGAACACCACGAACCAGAGCAGCGGGCGCACCAGCGCCGAGCCCAGGCGCGAAGGCTGGCGCAAAAATCGCCCGATCTCGCGGCCCACCACGGCGCGCAGCGCGCGTGCCAGGTGCATGGGCAAGGGCCGCCCGGGCGGCGGGATCAGGGTCGTTGTCTGCATGCGCTCTCCGCTTCGTCCACGCCCAGCGTGTCCAGCACTTCCCTGGGGTGCAACACACCGTCGAGCGGGGCCAGGCCCACCACGCCGTCCACGTGGCTCACGAACATGGGCTGGCGCAGTTGACCGTCCCACGCACGGAAGCTGAGGCGCGGGCCCTTGAAACCGTCGATCACCACCGCGCCCGAGCGCAGCTTCTTGAGCTGCTGCGGCACGCCCGCCTTGGGGTCGTCCACCAGCACCGCGGCCACCGCCTTGCCCGCGGCCCAGGCCGCCCAGTCGTGGCCCTGCATCGGGCGCTGTGCAAGTTTGTGGAAGCGTCGCGTGAGCTGCGGGCCACCGTTGCGCTCCCACTGCGGGTGCCAGGCCTGCGCCACCAGGCCGCTGGCGCCCACCACCGGGCGCGGCCATTGCGTGGCGTAGGGCAGCGTGCGGGCGAATTCGCCGTTGGCATCCATCACCGCCACCACCTCGTGCTCGCGCTCGCCGGTGAGCAGGCGCGTGTTGGCCAGGTCGCGCTCGCGCGGATCACCGCTGAGCCTGAAGGCCTTGGTCTGCGTGATCTTCAGGCCGTAGCGTCTGGCCGCGCGGTTGAAAGCCTCGCCCATCAACACGTCGGCCGGCTCGGGGCCTTGCAGCAGCAGCACCTTGCGCCAGTTGCGCGCGGCCAGGTACTGCGCGAGCGTGTCGGCGCGCATGCTCGCGCTGGGCAGCGTGTGCAGCAGGTGCGCGGCGCAGTGCTGCGCGCGCAGGCTGTCCTCGTCCAGCCCGGTGTTGAACACCACGGCACCGCCCAGCGCGGCGGGTGCGGCCTGCACCAGCTGGCGCAGCTCGGCCAGCGGCAGGTCGGCCACCAGGTGCTGCACCTTGGCGGCCTTGAGCTCGGCCAGCGCTTTGGGCAGGGCGGCCATGTCGGGCAGCACCACGTCGCGCACGCTCAGCGTCACGCCGGCCGTGTCGAGCTCGAACGCGGCCTCATCCAGAGCGAGTTGCACACCCTGCAACGCCCTGCCCTGCGGATGGCCCGGATAGCCGCGCTCCACGCGGCGGTTGGCGTAGCGCGCATCCCCGGCCAGCGAGATCACCGCCATCGTCATCTGCGTGGTGGCGGCCTGCACCGCCGGCCAGGCCAGCAGCGTGGCCAGTGCGAGCGTGGTCATCACCCGGCGCATGAGCGGCATGGGCATCAGGGTTGCACCAGCACGCTGTGCGGCACGCGGCCGACGGCCACGGTTTTGATGGCCTTGGCACTCGCCGTGTCGATCAGCGTCATGTCGTCCGAGAGGCCGTTGGTCACATACAGCGTCTTGCCATCGGGGTGCATGGTGAGGCCCCAGGCGCGTTTGCCCACCAGCACCTGGCGGCCCACCTTTTTGGTCGCCACGTCCACCTCGGCCACGTGGTTGGCCTTGCCCAGGCCGACCCACATGGTCTTGCCATCAGCGCTGAGCGTCATGCCCACGGGCGTGATGTCGGCCTCGCGCATGCCCTGCACCGCGAACTTGATGGTCGCCTTCACGCCGTGGTCTTTCGTGTTGACCACGCTCACGGTGGCGTCGAGCTCGTTGGTGACCCACAGCTCGGCGCCACCCTCGGCCAGCACGAAGCGGCGTGGGCGCTTGCCCACCTTGATGTTCTTGAGCACCTTCTTCTGACCCAGGTCGATGAGGTGAACCACGTTGGCCACCTCGGACGTGACGTAGGCGAACTTGCCATCGGCCGTGACCAGCACGCCTTCGGGCTCGCCGCCGGTCTTCACCTCGAACAGCGGCTTCTTCGTGGCCAGGTCGTAGGCCGCCATCACGTTCTCGTCCTCGATCGACACGTAGGCCGTCTTGCCGTCCGGGCTGAGGTCAAACATCTCCGGACTGTCCCCCAATGGAACAGTCCCGGTCATCTTGCCGGTGGCCGTGTCCACCACGCCGAGCTGGTTGCTGTCGCCGCAGCACACATAAATCTGGCTGCGGTTGGCGTTGAACATCATGTGGCGCGGCCGCTCGCAGGTGTCGATGGCGGACAGGCGCTCGCCACGGGCATCGAACACGTGGATCTTGTTGTCCTTCTCGCTGGAGACGTACACCTTGCCCTGCGCCAGCGCGGCCAGCGGCGTGGCCAATGCGCAGCCCATCACAGCGGCCCAGGCGACGTTGCGAATGCCTTTCGGGGTGGGCGCGGGATGTGCAGAACGAAGCATGGGTTTGTCTCCTGTATTTGTGGGGTGCGCGGTGACGGTCTGCAAAAACAGTGCCAGCGCAACAGGCCTGGAAATTGCCTGCCAACCCCTGAAAAGGCGGGGTTCCAGCGAAGCCGGACCCCTTGCTAGAGACAAACCCTGAGACAAAACGGCACACCCGATGACACACCGCTCCCCACCACCCTGCCCCACGCAGTCGCTTGTTTCGCGCAGGCAGTTCCTGGCCTGGGGAGCTGGCAGCGCGTTGGGTGTTTCAGGCCTCGCCCACGGCGCCATCGCGCAGGCCGGCGGCGCGTTTGCGCAGCGGCCCATCCAGCTGATCGTGCCCTGGCCCGCCGGTGGCGCGACCGACCTCACGCTGCGCATCCTCTGCGAAGAAGCCGCGCCGCTGCTGGGCCAGTCCATCGTGGTCATCAACAAGCCCGGCGCTGCGGGCACCCAGGTGGCGCCGCTGCTCAAGGCCGCTGAGCCCGACGGCCACACCATCGGCCAGGTGCCCATCACCGTGTACCGCCACGCGCTCATGAACAAGGTGCCCTGGGACCCGGTGGCCGACCTCAGCCCCATCGTGCAGGTCTCGGGCACCACCTTCGGCGTGCTGGTGCCCGCCAGTAGCGCGTGGAAAAGCTTCAACGAGTTGCTGGCCTGGGCCAGGGCGCACCCGGGTGAACTCATCCTCGGCTCCACCGGCATCGGCACCACCGCCCACTTGGCCACCGAAGAGATCCTGCTGCAGAACAACATCCGCTACGTGCACGTGCCCTACCGCGGCACGGCCGACCAGATGCTCGGCGTGGCCGGCGGCCAGGTGATGGCCGGCGTGAACTCCACCGGCTTCGCGCCCTGGGTGGACCAGGGCAAGGTCCGCGTGCTGGCCATCTTCAGCGCGCAGCGCAGCGCACGCTGGCCCGACGCGCCCACGCTGCGCGAGCTGGGCTACGAACAGTCCGTCTACACCTCGCCCTGGGGCCTGGCCGCGCCGCACGGCACACCCGAGCCCGTGGTGCAGCGCCTGCACGACGCGTTTGCCAAAGCCATGCGGAGCGAGCGCCACCTGCAGGAACTGGCCCGCTACGACCAGACGCTGGACTACCTCAACACCCGCGACTACCGCCAGGCCGTGCTGGACACGGTGGAGCGCGAGAAGCGCCTGCTGCAGCGCATGAACCTGCTGGCCGCAACCCACGGCGCCTGATCCCCGATGACCGAACCCGTCACCCTGCTCCACGCCCACCAGCTGCACAAGGCCTACGGCGCCAAGCCCGCGCTCAAAGGGGTTGACGTGACCCTGCGCGCCGGCGAAATGGTGGCCCTGCTCGGCCCCAACGGCGCGGGCAAATCGACCCTGCTGCAGTTGCTCACCGGCCTCTTCACACCCGACCAGGGCAGCATCGAAGTGCTCGGCCATGACATGCGCCAGCACCCCAGCCGCGCGCTGGCCGGCCTGGGCGTGGTGTTTCAACAAAGTGCGCTCGACATGGACCTGAGCGTGATGGCCAACCTGCACTTCCACACCGACCTGCACGGCATGCCGCGCAAACTGGCCAACGCACGCATCGCCACGCTGCTGGACACCATGGGCCTGGCCGACCAGGCCAGGGCCGTGGTGCGCAGCCTCTCGGGCGGCACACGCCGCAAGATCGAACTGATCCGCGCGCTGCTGCACGAACCCCGCGTGCTGCTCATGGACGAAGCCACCGTGGGCCTGGACCCGGCCTCACGCCAGCAACTGCTGGACACCGTGCGCGGCCTGTGCCGGAGCCGGGGCATGGGTGTGCTGTGGGCCACCCACCTGATTGAAGAAACCCGGCACGCCGACCGGCTGATGCTGCTGCACGAGGGCGCGGTGCGCTTTGAAGGCCCCATCGCCGAGTTCATGGCGCAAAGCGAGGGCGGGGATTTTCAGGCGGAGGTGTTGAAGCAGTTGGGGCGAGGGACGGTTTGAGAGAGAGTGGTGGAAAGCTTCCTTGGACTTTGGCTTACGCCTCCGCCTCCGCCGCCGACGGCCAGCCGGCCCGTGCGGCACTAAGAAGACTGGACTGGACGACCAAGCGATGAAACGGGGCAATGAGAGAAATGTAGAGACGACCCAGGCGATTGTTGCAATGGACGACGGTCGACAGAATCAAGTGATGTTTGGCTCCCGGCGACGACGGACCGGAACAAAGAACAGAAAGCCTGAAGTCCAGGTGCTTGTCGTCTTCTCCTAGAACAACTTCAGTGGGACTTGTGCTGTAGATCTTGAAGATGCCGAGTCGGCCCGTTCCGCTCTCCGCCTCCAGTGATGCGAGATGCTTGGCCGTCTTGAGGCCGAAGCCGGCCACGACCGCGTCTCGAACCGCCATGAGGCCGCTGATCCAGGGCGCTTGGTGAGCGAAGATGAACCTCGCCAACAGTTCGGGATTGGTCGACGTTCCGGCGGGAAGCTCGATCGAGTAAGCGTCGGCAAGATTCACCGATGCGTAGGCTTTGGCAATCGCCGATTCCGAAGGAAGCGACACAGATGTTGCGTGATGGTGTTCGGTTGACATGTACGCGGTCAATGGTTCGTTTCTGAGGGCTGACGTTTGAGAAGAGAGGCATGACCCGGTTTGCAAGGGCATGTCCTCTCGATGGAAGGGCTAGACGCTTTGTGCGACAAGGCGAACCATTCCGAGCATTCCAGCTTCGCGCCGGACATTGAAGCCGCATGACTGGAGCTTGGTGATCAGATGCCCGGGAGACAACCGAAGCTTTCGGTAGTGACTTACCTGAGTGTGCCAGCCGTCCGGTTGGCGCTGGTGAAGGATGTCATGGACAAGGACAGACTCTGGCTCGTATTGGAGAAAGCAAGTCAGGATTCGACTGTCATCGCTCCTTGCCGGGATGAAGCGTTGGTCTCCCACAAGAGGCACAGAGTAGTCTCGGAAAGAGACCACGAACGTGCCGCCAGGCGGCAGTTCAGTGGATGCCAGTTCAATGAGACTCTCTACAGCTTTGAGGCTAGGCAAGTGAGTAATCGTGTCTCCCATGCACAGGATTGCTGACGGAGTTTCAGAAATGTGCCTTTGAAACGCGAGCAAATCGTCATTCACTGTTTGGACAGGTAGGCCTCCACTGATTTCAGTGAGCGTGCGCAGTAGCTCTATCGACGTATCGATGGCAGTTACTCGCGCGCCTCTACGTGCGAGCGGTATGGAGTGCATGCCAAAGCCAGCGCCAAGATCGAGCACGACGGCTCCTTGATGGAGCGGCAAGTTCAACGCTTCGATCTCGGCGGTGCCAGCTTCAAGTGCTGCGGCGAAGCCACCCGCCATCCAAACGTAGATCGGGGCGAGGTGCTTTTCGTAGTGTTCTGTGACTGTGGTCATGAGACTGCTAACCGGACCTTGGCAACGGTCGCCCGCGCAACTTCAAGCGGCGCGTGCATAGACGGCGCCGGGTTTGCGCTGCCAAGGCCATTTTCCAAACTCATCGTGAACTCCATGTCTTTTGCAGCGCTGGCCGCTCCATCAGCCAGCTCGCCGCCACGCCAAGCACCAGCCCCCAGAACGGCGCCCCGATGTGCAGGATGCTGACGCCGGACAAGGTGACCAAAAAAGCCGCCAGCGCGCCGAAACTCAGCTCGCTGCCGAATGCAGTGGACATCCAGCCCTGTAGCACGCGGACGATGGCCAGGCCTCCGAGCACACCGATGAAGGCCGCTGGCAGCGCCAGGCCGAGGGCCACCGCCATCGGGGCGGCAAGACCGAACAGCAGCATCAGCAGGCCATAGAGCATCCCCGCCTTGTAGCGCTGGTCCATGCGTCCGCTCGCGCACATGATCGCGTTTGACGGGCCCGTGACGCACGCCGGCACGGCGCCCACGCATGCGGCCAGCAGGCTCCCGACACCGCAGGCCACGGTAAGCGCACTGACGGGCGGCTTGTACTTCGCGGCCGCGAGCACGGCAATGCCCTGCGGGTTGTGGATGCCGACCACGGTGACCACAAGCGGAAGCGCCAGTTCAAGCAACGCCTGCACCGAGAACACGGGGAACACGAGCTTGGGCTGGACCAGCGCGAAGGGGATGAGGCCTGTGGGTACGCCAGCCCCGCCAATGGCGACGGCAGCGATGCCAGCCAGGAGCGCCGCCAGCACGGGGGGCACGGCTCTGCCGAACGCCGGGACGGCGCCGGCCAAAAAGTAGGCCCCGACAACGGCCGATGCGATCCAGAAGCTGTCCTGAAACCCGGTGATGATTTTGAGACCGAAGGGCAGGAAGACCCCACTGACCATGCCCAGCACGATCGGCATCGGCAGACATACCATCAGCTTGCGAACCCAGCCTGTCATGCCGAGCAGCGTGATCATGAGACCGGCTGCCAGATAGGCGCCGGCGGCTTCCGGGAAGCTCAGGTGCTCCAGTGCCGGTGCAACCAGCAACGCCCCCGGAATGGTCCAAGCCATGCCGACCGGTTGCCGGTAGAGATAGCTCATTGCGATAGACAACAAGCCACCGACCGCATAGCTCCCAAAAATCCAGGAGGCGATGTCTTGCTGCGAAAGCTGGGCCTTGCTTGCCACGGCCAGCAGGATGGCAAGAGGCCCGGTGACGGCGAAAAGCCAGGCAATCACGGCATTCGCGACCAATTGCCCGTGGGATTCAACGTTTTTGTCTGAGTGCATGATGCGCCAAGTTTCGATGCGCGGACGCAGTTCTGGCAATTCATGGTTCTCGATTTTTGTTATCGCACTTTCTTATGATCATCGGACCGGGAGATAAAAAATGGAACGACGCATTGCCCTGGATCAGCTTGATTTCCGCTTGCTGAACGCTTTTGTTGCGGTCTTCCGGGAGCGGCATGTGGGCCGTGCCGCTGATGCGCTGGGCATGTCGCAGCCGACGGTGTCGACGCTGCTGGCGCGCCTGCGCCATGTCGCCGGCGATCCGCTTTTCATCCGCAGCGCGCAAGGCATGCAACCCACCGCATTGGCACGCGAATGGGCCGAGCCGGTGGCCGCCGCGCTGAGGGCTTTCGAAGCCGCACTCAACGCACCTTCCGGCTTCGACGCCGCCGCGTCGCGGCGGACCTTCGTGATCTACATGACGGATGTCGGACAGTCGGTCGTTCTCAACAAACTGGCGGCCCGTGTGGAGGCCATGGCACCGGGCGTTCGGCTGCGGATCGTGAGCAGTTGGGAAGGCGCGCTGGCCGACAGGCTGGACGACGGAAGCATCGACATCGCATTCGGCTGGATCCCCCAGCTCAAGGCCCGCAAGACCAGTGCCTTCCTGTTCAAGGACAGGTACGTGGGCGTGCAGGACGCAGCGCTGCCTATGGCGCGGCGCGCGCAAGTGTCCCCCCGCTATGCGGTGGCCTACGTTCCCAATTCAGCGCACCAGATCGTGAACGAGCGCTTCCATGTGCAAGGCATCCAGCCGGCAGTGACCGTACCCAATTTCTTCATGCTCCCGGCGGTGCTCATGGGCACGTCTCTCACAGGCGTCATCCCCGAGCGGCTCGCGACCATGCTGCTCAAGCAGCGCCACACCGCTCTGCGCATCGTCGAACTGCCATTCAAGCTGCCGGTGCTGGGCATCCGCATGCACTGGTCGGCTGGAACCTGGCGCGACGAAGGCATCGAATGGCTGCGCAGCCAGGTGCTGGCGTGCGTCACGGGCGTTCTTGCGGCGGACGGCCCCGTCGTCGGCAGGCGCCAGCTATAGCACCAGCTCGCGCACAGACGGAACTCTCAGCGCCAATGAAAGATGTGCGGAAAGTGGGTGAACCCGCAATGCCTTGGGATGTGCTCTCCCCGTCTGGCCCTTGGAAAGCGAGAGGCGGAGTCGCAGATCACAGCTTGACTTTGCACAATTCGAATTTTCGTCCGCCCTGGCCCTGGGCAACACCGTTTCGCCGTTCCTTTCGAGTTTGAAGCCTCAAGCTGGAAAGCCACTTTGCAGCAGCGGTAGCTGCCTCTCGTGCTTCGCCACATCTGGGGCCATGTGGGTTCGCAGCATGCAAGCGGCACACGCGATGGCTGGACCAATGCTGTTAGCCTCACATGGTCGGCAGGGCCTCTGCCATGCCAGCCCCGGCAATCGCGCCCCATTTTTTACAAGTGAATTCATCATGACCAGCCCGCTGTACACCGCCTCCATTCCCGTCCTGCAGCAGATGCTGCACGCCCTGTCGGATGTGCTCAAGAAAGCCGAAGACCACGCCACGCAAAAGAATATCGATCCCAATGCTCTGCTCCAGGCGCGGCTGTTTCCCGACATGTTGCCGCTGATACGTCAGGTGCAGATCGCCGCAGACTTCTCCAAGGGCATTTCCTCCCGCCTGGCTGGTGCCGAGGTGCCGTCCTGGCCGGACACCGAGGTCAGCTTCGCGGACCTGCAAGCTTTGATCACCAAGGCTTTGGCCCATATCGGCTCCTTCAAGCCGGATCAATTTGATGCTAGTGAGAGCCGCGAGATCGTATTGCGCCCCGGCACCCCCAAGGAAAAGAAGCTGATGGCCACCGCATACCTGCTGCACTACGGCCTGCCGCAGTTTTTCTTCCACGTGACCACCGCCTATGCCATCTTGCGCCACAGCGGCGTTGAGATCGGCAAACGCGACTACATGGGTGCTTATTGACACTGGACACCCGACCCGCTTCGGGCGTCCAACGTCGGTTTGTGGATAGCGGTAGTGCAACGGTTGCCGTCTGTGGCGACGGCCTGTGGAGCCTTCGGTCCTAGCCACTTTGCCGTCATCCAAGCCCCGGCAATTGTCCGGATCCAAGGTCAGCTCACGAAGGTGAGGAGGACCTTCCCGCTAAGCGCAAGCGATGGTCGCTTCCCTGTTCACTACCCGACGTACTGAACGAGCCACAGGGAAACAGACGGGAAAAGCAGCAACAGCGTGGTTCGGAACACGTCGCTGATCAGAAAGGGCATCACACCCTTGTAGCTCTCGCCGATGGGCACGTCCTTGGCCATGCCGTTGACGACATAGACGTTGAGCCCCACGGGCGGCGCCAACAGACCGAAGCCCACGGTCATCAGCACCATGATGCCGAACCAGATGGCCGTCATTTCCTGCGACATGCCGAAGTCCATGGCCATGATCATGGGGAAGAAGATCGGGATGGTCAGCAGGATCATGGAGAGTTCGTCCATCACCGCGCCCAGAACGACGTAGAACAGCAGGATCGCGGTCACCACCATCAGCGGCGACAGCCCCCAGCTGCTGACCACTTCGGCCAGCATCGCGGGCACCTGGGTGAGCGCCAGCGCCGAGTTCATGAGGTCGGCACCGATGAAGATCAGGAAGATCATGGCACTGGCCTGCGCTGTGGCGCAGAAGCACTGCTTGACCTTCGTCCAGGTGAGTTCCCGCTTGATCATGGCGGCGGAAAAGGTCGCCGCGGCACCGACCCCCGCGCCTTCGGTGGGTGTGAACAGACCCCCGTAGATTCCACCGAAGACGATCAGGAAAACCGCACCGATCGGTGCAACGCCAAGCACCATCCTGGCGGTCAGGCGGGAGCGATCGTCGTCGTGTTCTGGCGCCTGACCGGGCACGACCCGCACGTAGATGGCAATGGCGATGATGTAGCCCGTCATCGCGATGATGCCGGGGATCATGGCGGCTGCGAACAGCTTGGCGATGTTCTGCTCGGTCAGGATGGCGTAGATCACCAGCGGCACCGAGGGCGGAATCAGGATGCCCAGCGTGCCGCCCGCGGCCAGCGTGCCCGTGGACAGGCGTCCGGAATAGCCGTGGCGCTTCATTTCGGGCAGGGCCACCGAAGTGATGGTGGCTGCAGTTGCTATTGACGAGCCGCAGATCGCGCCGAATGCGGCGCTCGCCATCACAGCGGCCATGGCCAGGCCGCCCCGGAAGCGGCCCATCAAGGTCGCCGCCAGCTCGAACAAGGATTTGGAAATGCCACCCTGAGTGGCGAAGTTGCCCATCAGGATGAACAAGGGGATCACCGAGAGGTCGTAGCTCGCAAACCGGGCGAACGCCATGCCGTTGAGGTTGTTGGAGAACGGTAGCCAGCCGACCTGACCGAGGTAACCAGAAGCGCCTGCAGCAAACATCGAAATGGCGATGGGGACCCGCAATGCCATCAGCCCCAGCATGACGCCAAAGATGGCGCCGGCCATGGACAGGGAAGTCATGGGCTTGGCTCCGGGAAGTTGCCGATGAAGGCTTGGTACAGGGCAATGAGACCGGTGAGGCACAAGGGCGGCACCATGGCCGCATAGACGATCCACTCGGGCAAGCCGAGCATCATGGTGGTGGTCTGAGAATCGTATGAGCTCAAGCCACCCACCGCCGTGCGCCAGGCAAGCAGAATCATCACGGCCGCAAGCACCACGGCACCAAAGCGGTCGAGCAACGCGTTGATACCGACAGGCAGCTTGGCAGTGAAGAAGTCAACAACAATGTTGCCTCGGCGCAGCTGGCACCAAGGCAAGAACAGCGCGACTGCGGCACCGGCGGTGGCAGCTGTGAGTTCATAGTCACCGACCAGCGTCATGCCGACGGTGTTTCGTCCGAGCAGACTGGCGCAGGTCACGAGCGTGATGGCCGTCATCAGCAAACCCGCCAGGATGGCGCACAGGCGCGCCAGACTCTCCAAAGTGTTCATGCAGTCTCCAGTGAGCCTTGGCCCGGCTTGTTTGCAACTTCAACGCACGCCTGGACTGCACCGGCCTCATCGGACGAGGTGATCATTCAAGCAGCGGGACGACCAGGGCGAGCAATCCCGTAACGCCTCCGAAAAAGTACAGCAGGCCACCGTCACGGGGGTTGTCGTGAGCGCGTTCGCGCCAGCCGAGCCAAAAGAGCAGGGTCGCAAACAGGCCCAAGGTCAACGCGTAGTGGAGTGAAGTCATTGGGCCGTTCCCGAGGAGTTGTTCTGCACGAGCTCGGCTTGTCCGTGCACCAGCAGGTCGATGACGGCCAGCACGGCAGGGTCAGCCGTATGGAAGGTGTGGTTTCCGATCCCCTGCGTGCGCACGACCAGGCGAGGTGCCACCCAGCGGTCGAGCAACTTGAACCGCAGAAGCTTGACTTGAGAGATATCGCTCAGACGGATGGTGGTTCGCCACAACCAACCCTGCGACAAGGTCTCCGCAGAGATGGCCGTGGTGGCAAACACGATGTTGAGAAAGTGCCAGGCCACGACGGCGGCGGCCAGACCTGCGAGCCACAGCAGATCGGGCGGCAGGGGCATGGCCAACAGCTGTGTTCGGGCGCCCCAGGCCGTGGCCAGCAGAGCAAGCACGGCCACAGTTGCCAACAGCTTGATGGCAACAGGAAACGACGGTCCCTCGACGGGCGGGAAGCAGTAGGACTGCGTCATTTCGCTGGCTCCGGCTCTGTAACAGGAGCAATGCCTTTGAGCACCTCTTCGGTGGCGGCCGCCTCGTCGGCATCGAACTCGTCGGGCACGGCGGGCATCTCCACCTTGTCCAGGTCGAAGACCACCTCTTTGTCGAGAAAGACCGTGACGGTCTGCGGCACAAAGATGACCACCACCACCAGCACCAGTTGCAGGATCACGAACGGAATGGCGCCCAGGTAGATGTCGCGCGACTCCACTCTTCGCGGAAGCACGCCACCTTTGAACAACGAGTCGGAAATGCCGCGCAGGTAGAACAGCGCGAATCCGAAGGGCGGATGCATGAAGCTGGTCTGCATGTTCACGCACAGCAGCACGCCGAACCAGATCAGGTCGATGCCCATCTTCTCGGCGACAGGTCCGAGCAGCGGCAGGATGATGAAGGCGATTTCGAAAAAGTCGAGGAAGAAGGCGAGGAAGAAGATGAAGACGTTGACGACGATGAGAAAGCCGGTCTGTCCACCGGGCAGATTGCTCAACAAGTGTTCAATCCAGATGCCTCCGTCCACACCCTGAAACACCAGCGAGAACACGCGAGAACCGATCAGGATGAAGACGACCATAGCGGTGATGCGCATGGTGCCCGTCATGGCTTCTCGTACCAGTGTCCAGTTGAGTCGTCGGTGCAGGGCTGCCAGCGCGAAGGCACCGGCCGCACCCATGGCGCCCGCCTCGGTCGGGGTGCAGATGGCGTTGGAGATACCGGGCAGGCCGCCCATGCTGCCCAGCACCGCGAAGATCAACACAGCGGAGGGAATGATGCCGCGCAGGCACTGCTTCCACAGCGCCCAGCCGCTGGCGGTTCGCGCCTCCAGGGGAATGCCGGGCAGCGCATGGGGCCTCAGGCGAGTCAGCACGAAGGTGTACGTCAGGAAGATCAACACCTGCAGGATCGACGGCCCCCAGGCACCCTTGTACATGTCTCCGACCGAACGGCCCAGCTGATCAGCCATGACCACGAGCACCAGCGAAGGCGGCACCAGTTGCGTGATGGTGCCCGAGGCGGCAAGCACGCCTGTGGCATACCGCATGTCGTAGCCGTGGCGCATCATGATGGGCAATGCGATCATGGCCATGGCAATCACCTGGCCTGCCACCGTTCCAGTGATCGCACCCAGGATGAAGCCGACCACGATGACCGAATAACCCAGGCCGCCGCGCCTGGGGCCAAACAGCTGGCTCATCGATTCCAGCAGATCTTCGGCCAGCCCACACTTCTCCAGGATGGCGCCCATGAGTGTGAAGAAAGGAATGGCCAGCAGCAGGTCGTTGGACAGGATGCCGAACAGGTTGAGCGGCAGGTTGCCCATGAAGGAGGCCGGGAACCAACCCATCTGGATCGCGTAGAAGCCGCTGGCCAGTCCCAGCGCGCCCAACGAGAAGGCCACGGGGAAGCCGATGAGCATCACGACTATCAGCCCCGCGAACATCAGCGGAGCAAAGGTTTGCATGCTCATTGCAGCGGTCTCTCGTAGTGGGTGTCCATGTCGTGCACATGCATCAACCAGCCCACGCGCTTGATGACTTCAGACACACCCTGCAGGGCCACCAGGCACATGCCCAGCGGAATGCACAGCATCGCCGGCCAGCGGATCAAGCCACCCGCGTTGCTCGACATTTCCTGGCTGGCAAACATGCGCATGAGCACCGGCAGTGAAGACCATGCGATGTACAGCGTCATCGGCAACAGGAACAGCACCAGGCCGCCAAGGTCAACCATCACCTTGGCGCGCGTGGGGTACATGCCGTAGAAGATGTCCACACGCACGTGTTCGTTGACGCGCAGGACCTGTGCCGCGCCGAACATGACGCACACCGCGAACAGGTACCACTGAATTTCGAGGAAGGCGTTGGAGCTGATGTCCAGCGAGTAGCGCACCACCGCATTGGTGGTACTGATGGCGCACGCAGCCAGGATGGCCCACTTGGCAACGGAGGCGAACCGATCCGTGACAGCGTCGATCAGCCGGGCCAATGCCAGCAAGGCTTTCATGCAAAGGTCTCCTGGGAACGGGGGGCGATGTAGCGACGGTCCAGCGGGATGCATGTGGGCACCCCGCACGGCGCCACGCAGCGTACGGCCAGGCCCGTAAACGCCGCGTATAAAAGCGCTGGTGCGGCTCAGGCCACGATGCTGGTGGCGAGCAGTCGGTAGCCCACACCTATCTCGGTGAGCAAGAAGCACGGCGCGGTGGGATCCACCTCCAGCTTCTGGCGCAGCTGGCGCACATAGATGCGCAGGTAGTGGCCTTGCTCACCATGACCCGGGCCCCAGACCTCGCGCAGCAGTTGACGCCCGGACACCACGCGGCCGGCGTGGCGTGCCAGCACCTCCAGCAAGCGCCACTGCGTGGCGGTCAACTTGACCGGTTGCCCCGCACGGCTCACGCTTCTCGCCAGCAGATCGATGGACACGTCACCCAGGGCCAGGGTCTGCCCCGCAGCGGGCGAGGTACCCGCATGGCGCAGGGCCACGCGAATGCGTGCGTGGAGTTCGGCCACGCCAAAAGGTTTGCTCACAAAGTCGTCTGCCCCAGCATCCAGCGCGTCCACCTTCTGGCTTTCCTGTGTGCGCGCTGACAACACCAGGATCGGCCGCTGCGTCCAACCCCGAATCTGACGGATGAGCGCCACACCGTCTCCGTCGGGCAGTCCGAGGTCGATGAGGAACAGGTCGATGCGGCGGTTGCCCGCCAACGTGGCGCCCTCGCGCGCGCTCGCCGCCTCGAACACGGCATAGCCCTCGGCCACCAGGGTGGTGCGCAGCAGGTCACGGATGGCGGGTTCATCGTCAACGACGAGTACTTGCAATGGCGAGGTTTGACTCATTCGGAGAGGTCCAAGGGTCTGGGCTCGTTGGCCGGCCAGGGAATGCGCAATTCAAACACCGCTCCCCCGTCACTGCGGGCGCTGACTTGACCACCGTGCAGCCGCGCGACGACCTCACAGATGGCCAGCCCCAGCCCGGTGCCCGACGTGGAGCCGGCGGAAGCGTCACGGTGAAACTTGCGGAACACCTCGACCTCCTGCCCCGGAAGCAGGCCGAGCCCCTGATCGCGCACCGACAAAGCCCAGTCGTCGGGCCCCAGCCGCACCTCCACCCCGATGCGGCCCTGCGGCGGTGAATGCTGGACCGCATTGATCAGCAAATTGCTCATGGCCTGCGTGATCAGTCGCGGGTCGCACCAGACGATGTCATCTTCGTTGGCGAGAACGTCGACTCTGCCTGCTTCACTGCCGCCGTGCACCAAGGCCAGCGCATCGCGCACCAACTCACCCACCGGACACCATTCGCATTCCGGCCTGACCGCGCCGTCCTGCAAACGAGCGAGATCGAGCAGGTCGCTTGTCAGGGACTGCAGGCGCTGCGCCTGATCGAGCAGATTGCGCAAGAGCGCCTCGTGCTGCTCGGGTGTAATCTGCCTCCCCTGCGTGAGCACGGTGGTGGCCGCGCCGATGATGGTGGTCAGAGGTGTCCGGAAGTCGTGCGAGATGCCCGCCAGCAAGGTGTTGCGCACCCGCTCTGTTTCCGCCTGGATCGCCGCCTGCTGGCTTCGCAAGTCGGCGTTGCAGCGGTCAAGAGCGATGGCGGCCTGGTTGCTAAGCGCCTGCAGGAAGTGAAGGTCTTCGGCTGTCTGTCGCTCGGCCGGAAGTTGCTCGACATGAAGCACGCCCAAGGGGCCATGGGTTGCATCCAGACCGAAGCGGTAGGTGCCGTCGGGCGCGGGCAGGACGGGATGCAACGGTGCTTCGGGCGCCATCACCGCGCCGAGCGTCAGCCGCCCCTTGGCGCCCACACCACGCTCCACCGCATGCAGCAGCGTGCGCTCGATTTCATCGGGTGTGCGCGCTGTCGACAGACTTTGCGCCATCAGGCTGAGCGACTGGGCGCGATCGGCCAGCGCCAGGGCAGTTGCTGCAGCCGCGCGCGCACGCGTTGCCAGTCGACTGACTGCGAGCCCCACGCACAACGCAATCGCAAAGGTGAAGAAGTACTCTGGATCCGCCGGTTTGAGCGACCAGCGAGGTTCCACGAAAATCCAGTCGAAGATCAGAATGGCGCACAGAACCGTGAGCACCGAGGCGACGAGGTCGCGTTGGAGCGCCACGTACAGCACGCCAACCAGGTAGATCAGAATCAGGTTGATGGGATGGAGGTGGTCCGCGATCAGGGCACCCAAGGCCGTGCAAACCAGCAATATGGCAAGCGGCAAGCTCCAATACCGCCATGACCGAATCGTCGGAGGACGCGAGGTCCATCCTGCACCTTGGCCCGAGCTGCGGATTTGCCGAGGCTGTGCCACCAGAACATGCACCTGAGCACTGGGAAGGCTGGCGCCCAGCAGTGCCGTGAAATCGCTCAGGCGCTCGCCGGAGCCTGGCCAGTAGACAGTGCCAGTGGCCTGGTCACCCAGCAGCACGTCGCTGACCATAGCGCCCTGAGCTTGCTGCACTATTTGCGCCATCAGATGGCCGCTGGCGTTCAAGTTGAGGTTGGAGTGCACGATCTGCGCGCCTTCGACATGCGCCAGTTGAAGGGCTTGCTCGAGATCCCGCTTCACTGCCTGACTCGCGTAGCGTGCGGAGACCGTGTCCAGATGCAGCACCCGCCAGGAGCCCGCTCTGGCCTGCTGGAGCTGGCAGGCGTGCCGCACCAGTTGAAGTGCCTGCCCGTCTGCCATCACGCACACCAGCAACATGCCTTGCTTCATGCCCTTGTTACCGAACATGAAGCTGTTTCGGCCCATTGACCTTGGCGCAAATGTTGGATCAGGGCCGGGCTCATATCGAGGTCGCGAGTGCAGTGCGTCGCATGTGAGTAAGGCAATAGCGTACCAGCAGAGACTCCACCTCCAGGGCCTGTGGACTCGGCACCTGCGGGAGCGCACCCCATCAAAGCGTTCACAAATGACCCGTCTCGCGGTATCGCATTCGCCTCACTTGAATGGCGGGCGAGCATTGGTACAGACCGACGACCACCCTGTCTCGAGGGTACAGCGGTCACCCGGAGCGCCGACGGTCCAATTTTCCTTCCTCAAATGCTTCATCTTGAGGACGTCGGCCGGAAATGACTCAGTCCAGTGAAGCAGCTTTCGGGGGTTTGAAGTGCGGCTTGGCAGCGGGTGCTGCCTGTGGTGGGTGCGTCGTGACCTCCCGGTTGTTGTGCTGCAGCAGACATTCGAAAAGCAGCTTTCCTCGGTGACTCACGGCTGTTCGCAGGCGCACAGCTGACGCAGCGAACTCTCTTTTCTCGGCCATTTCAACGCACCTGTTGCACTGTTGATTGCCTTTTGATATGATGGACGTCATGCGAAAAACGCCAACCAACATCCGCTCCGCCGCCAAAGAGGCTTCGCACGAACGCATCGTGCAGGCCGCCGCCCGCGCCATCCGGCGCAGCGGTTACGACGGCACCGGCGTGGCCGACATCATGAAAGAGGCGGGTTTGACGCACGGTGCGTTCTATGCCCATTTCGAGTCCCGCGAAGCCATGCTGGCCGAGGCTGCGGACCGTGCGGGTGCCGAGGCCAACGCCGTGGCGGCACGTGTCATTGCCGCCGTACCGCCCGAGCAGTCTCTGCAGGCGATGGTGCAGGTCTATCTTTCCAAAGAGCACCTGGCGAGCATCGAGACAGGCTGCCCTGTTTCAGCCCTGGGCTCTGAAATGCCCCGCCAGTCGCCGCAAGTTCGCCGGGCGGCGACACGCCGCATCAAGGAGATGATCGATCTGGTTGCCCGTCAGTCGCCGGATTGGGGGCAGCCCGGCGCCCATGAGCGTGCGCTGGTGACTGTGGCAACCCTGGTGGGCACTTTGACGCTGGCCCGTGCCGTCGATGATCCTGCGTTGTCGGAATCGCTGTGCAGCGCTGCCATGAAGAACCTGTCCCCTTCCGGGGCGTGACCCATGGACCGGTTTTTTTTGCCCATAAGTATGATGACCATCATGTCAAATGCCTTCCCGCCCCAGTCCGCTGAGGTCGTCCCTTGCACTTTTTGGAAAAAGGAAAAGCCATGAAAGCCTTCGTCTTGGATCGCTACGGGAAGAAAGAACAACTGCGGGCCGCCGATGTGCCGGAACCGGATGTGCGTGAAGACGAGGTCTTGATCCAGGTGCATGCGACAGCGGTGAACGTGCTGGATGCCAAGCTTCGAAACGGGGAATTCAAGCTCATCCTGCCGTACCGTCCACCCTTCGTCCTGGGGCACGACGTGGCCGGCGTGGTGATTCGTGTCGGACCGCGCGTGCGCCAGTTCAAGGTGGGCGACGAGGTTTACGCCAAGGCCGATGACTTCCGCATCGGTACGTTCGCTGAATTGATTGCCGTCAAGGAAGACTCTGTGGCGATCAAGCCCAGGAACATCACCATGGAAGAAGCCGCATCCATCCCTCTGGTGGGCTTGACGGCATGGCAGGCGCTGGTTGAAAGAGCAAAGCTCAAAAAGGGGCAGAAGGTGTTCATTCAGGCGGGCTCGGGTGGCGTGGGCACGTTTGCCATCCAGTTGGCCAAGCACCTGGGTGCGACGGTGGCCACCACCACCAGCGCTGGCAACGCCGCCCTGGTCAAGAGCCTGGGTGCGGATGTGATCGTCGACTACAAGAAGGACGCTTTTGAAGAACGCCTGAGCGGCTACGACGTGGTGCTGAACAGCCAGGACGGCAAGACCCTGGCGAAGTCCCTGGGCGTGCTCAAACCCGGGGGCAGCCTCATCTCCATCTCGGGGCCACCCGATCCCCGGTTTGCCGAAGACATCAAGGCCCCATGGTTGGTTAGGCAGGTCACGCGCGCCATCAGCTTCGGCGCCCGGAGGCAAGCCCGGCGCCTGCAGGTTGGCTACTCATTCCTGTTCATGAAGGCCAGCGGAAACCAGTTGCGGCAGATCACGCCGCTGATCGAGTCTGGCGCCATACGCCCGGTGGTCGACAAGGTCTTCCCGTTCGAATCCACCAACGATGCCCTG
Source organism: Hydrogenophaga sp. (assembly GCF_036675665.1). Taxonomy (GTDB): domain Bacteria; phylum Pseudomonadota; class Gammaproteobacteria; order Burkholderiales; family Burkholderiaceae_C; genus Hydrogenophaga. The sequence continues at coordinate 154,119 of NZ_JAKFEO010000015.1, forward strand.
GCCTACGTCGAAAGCGGCCGTTCGAGAGGCAAGGTGGTCATCAAGGTCCGATGAGCCCTTTTAACGCACTGCCATCGCACGCCCTTAAATATGACGTTCGTCATATTCCGTTTCATTCAACTTTTTGGAGCCTCCCATGAACATTGAAAATTCCGTTGTCCTCGTCACCGGCGCCAACCGTGGTATTGGCCTCGCGTTTGCGCGTGCCCTGCTCGCACGCGGTGCCCGCAAGGTCTATGCCGCCGCACGCGATCCCGCCACCGTGACCTTGCCAGGTGTCCAGGCCTTGCAGCTCGACGTCACCAAGGCCGATGAGGTCGCTGCCGCGGTACGGCAGGCCGCCGATGTGAACCTGGTGATCAACAACGCGGGGATTGCCCAACCCGGTGGCTTCCTTGCGCAGGACAGTGACGCGCTGGCACGCCGCATTTTCGAGACCAACTTCTTCGGCGTTCTGAACGTGAGCAAGGCCTTTGCGCCTGTGCTCAATGCCAACGGCGGTGGCGCACTGCTCAACGTTTTGTCTGTGGCGTCGTGGGTCAACGGCGGCGAGTTGGCCGCCTATTCGGCGAGCAAGTCGGCGGCGTGGTCGTTGACCAACGCACTGCGCCACGAACTGGCGGGACAGAAGACCCAGGTGCTGGGCCTGCACATGGCGTATGTCGATACCGATCTCACACGGGGTTTCGAGGTTCAGAAAAGCAGCGCCGAGGAGATCGTGCAGCGCGCGCTGGACGGGCTGGAGGCGGGCGCCGAAGAGGTGTTGGCCGACGTGCTCACCCAACAGGTCCGGCAGGGCCTGACGGCTCCGCGCCCGGTCTATCTACCCCAAGGCCATTGAGCCCAGACCATCCGACCCACTCCAACACCGACCCACCCCGATAGAAAGACAACCATGCTCTTCGCCACACTCACTGAACCCTCTTTGCAGCTCCGCAACCGAATCGTCATGGCGCCCATGACGCGAAGCCGGGCGGTGGAAGGAAACACGCCCAACGCCCTGATGGCCGAGTACTACGGCCAACGCGCAACGGCCGGTCTGATCATCACCGAGGGCACCTCGCCGTCGCCCAACGGATTGGGCTACGCCCGCATCCCTGGTCTGTTCAACGATGCGCACGTGCGGGGGTGGAAGCAGGTGACGGAGGCCGTGCACGCCCGAGGCGGCAAGATCTTTGTCCAACTGATGCACACCGGGCGCGTGGCCCATGCGGCCAACTTGCCCGCCGGTGCCGAAGTGCTTGCGCCGACGGCCGATGTCTGCCCCGGCCAGATGCACACCGACACACAGGGCAAGCAGTCGCACAGCGCTCCGCGCGCCATGACCGCAGACGACATGGCCCACGCCGTCGCGGAATACGCCAGGTCGGCGCAACTGGCCATTGAAGCCGGGTTCGATGGTGTCGAGCTGCACGCCGCGAACGGCTATCTGATCGAGCAGTTTCTGAACGCCAATGTGAACCGCCGCACCGATGCGTACGGGATCAGCATCGAAGGGCGCAACCGCTTCGCACTGGAAGTGGTTCGCGCCACGGTCGCCGCCATCGGAGCCGATCGGGTGGGGATCAGGCTGTCGCCCTACGGCGTGTTCAACGGCACAGGTGGGTACCCCGACGTCGATGCGCAGTACCTGGCCCTCACCGAAGAACTGGCGCAGCTGGGCATTCTGTATGTGCACCTGCTGGACCACTCGGCCATGGGCGCGCCGCCCGTGCCCGCGGAGTTGAAGTTTCGCCTTCGCGTGGCGTTCCATGGCGTGTTCATTCTGGCCGGTGGCTTTGACCGGACCACTGCGGAAATTGCGCTCAATGCGGGTCACGCGAATCTCATTGCCTTTGCCCGCCCGTTCATCGCCAACCCCGATCTGGTGGAGCGCATGCAAGTCAAAGCCGCGTTGAACCCCGTGGACATGGCGACGTTCTACACGCCCGGCTCCAAGGGCTACACCGACTACCCAACCCTTGCCGCCTGACAGGAGACCCACCATGAAACATCTTTTCCAAACGGCAGTGCTGGGTCTTTCCCTGTCAACGACCCTCCAAACGTCAACCGTGCTTGCGGCAGAGCCTGTCGTCATGGGGGCGACCCCCAACCAGCTCTCGGTCGGGCAAAAAGCCGAGGTCACCTGGAAGAACGTCCCCACCCAAACCATCACGGCTGGCGGCGTGGACTTCGCGTACCGGGAACTGGGCAAGCACAACGGCGGAACGCCCGTGGTGTTCCTGGTTCATCTGGCCGCGGTGCTGGACAACTGGGACCCGCGGATCATGGACGGCATCGCGGCCAGGCACCACGTGATCGCCTTCGACAACCGCGGCATCGGGGCATCCAGTGGCTCACCGTCGAACTCCATGGAGCACATGGCCGACGATGCCATCACCTTCATTCAGGCCATGGGCTTCACGCAGGTGGACCTCCTGGGGTTCTCGTTGGGCGGCATGGTGGCCCAGGAAATCGTTCTGAAGGAGCCACAACTCGTGCGCAAGATGGTGCTCGCGGGCACCGGCCCCGCTGGAGGCGAAGGCATCAGCACAGTGGGTGCGGTCACGTTCTACGACATGCTCCGGGGCTTATTCACGGGCCAGGATGCGAAGCAGTTCCTGTTCTTCACGCGAACGCCCAGTGGCATCGATGCCGGAAAGGCCTTCCTGGAGCGCTTGAAGGAACGCACCGAGGACCGTGACAAGGAAATCTCCGTGAGCGCATTCATTGCCCAGCTTCAGGCGCTGCGCTTGTGGGGTCTGAAAGCACCGGCCGATCTGTCCGTGGTCAAACAGCCTGTGCTGGTGGTCAACGGTGACGATGACCGCATGGTCCCGACGGTCAACTCGCACGACCTGGCACGCCGGCTGCCGAACAGCCAACTGATCATCTATCCCGATGCCGGACACGGCGGTGCATTCCAGTTTCATGCCGACTTCGTGCGCAGCACGCTCGACTTTCTGGCCCACTGACTCGATATCTGGATTTCCGGGCGGGGTGGCCGAGAAGCCGCTTTACGCCCTTCTAGGCGAATGGCCGTTTGCGGCCTACCCGCGACCGTTCAGACTCCGGGTTCAAATGACCGAGACCAGTCTGGAGCACGCATGTGCAAACGCAGACCTGAGGTCTCAGCGATTGCTGACGGTGGTATCGCCTCCTGAGTTCGGTGTGCAGATCCGCCCGTGTTGCCCGTTTGAGGCGGCCACCCACTGGCCTAACTCTTCACGCTGGTCCGAGTACCCACATACCCCAGAACAAGAAAGTCAAGGAAACGGCCAAGGTCAGCAAGGTGGGAGCCAGCAACCAACGCAGGCAACAGAATTGGCGTTTCATGGAAAGTCGTTCATTCGAAGCCGTCAAAGTTCGCAAACTCCCGCACCGCTCGGCGCGGCATGGCGATGTGGTTCACAGCCGCGTCGTGCTGCGGGTAGCCCAGGGACATGCCGCACACCGTGAGTTCGTGCTCGCCCAACGCCAGGTGCCGCGCGATGACCGGGTGGAAACGCGCAAACGACACCTGCGGACAGGTGCCAAGGCCCCGCGCGGTGGCCGCGATCATCACGTTCTGCACCAGCAGCCCCAGGTCCAGCCAGCTGTGTGGCGCCAGGCGCTGGTCGATGGTGAAGATCAGGCCGACCGGCGCGCCGAAGAAGTCGAAATTCCTGGCGGTCTGTCGTGCACGACCCGCCATGTCGGCCACATCAATGCCCAGCGACTGGTAGTACCGCGCACCAAAGTCCTGCTGACGCTGCGCGTACTCCGCAGGCAGCGGGTCGGGAAAATGCAGAGACGGCGGCAGCGTGCCTTCGTGAAAGGCGGCTAGCAGCGCCGCGCTGAGGGTCGCCTTGGGTGCGGCCGCGACGGCGTGGATCTGCCAGGGTTGCGTGTTGGAGTTGCTTGGGGCGCTGGCGGCCACCTCCAGGATTTCCGCCAGTAGTTCGCGTGGAACAGGGTCGGTCCTGTAGGCGCGCAGGCTGCGGCGCGAGCGCAGCACGCTGTCCACTACGCGCGTGATGTCGGCGGTTTCGTGTTCGGACATGATCAAACCTCCACCGCCGATTCGGCCGGCGGTTGATGGTAGGCGATGCGTCCGGCGGGCAGGTAGAACAAGGCGATCACGGCGCCCCCACGGGCTTCCGGGTAGTGGTGGCTGCCGGGGCCCGGCGCCGTCCAGCCCGCTTCGCACCAACCGTTGGGGCCGGCCAGCGCAGCGCCTGGGTTGAGCGGGATCACCATGTTCAGCTCGCCGTAGGGATGCGCGTGGTATTGACCCCGAAAGCTGTTCTCCGGGTTGCCTTGTTCATTGCCGGTGCTGTCCATGTACACCGCCGTGATGCTGAACCAGTGTGTTTGCGCCGAGGGCTCGGCGATGCGGCTGCGGCGGTAGTGGGGCCCACCGATCTCGATGTTGGCGGCCCAGCCATCGCGCACGCCGGCCTTCACCAGGCGCGCGAGGGTCTCGTATACCTCGCTGCCCGGCCCGCAGCGCTCGTTCAGCCAACGCTCCACGTCGGTGCCCGCGGTCATGTCCTTGACCTCGTCCAGAAACCGGGCGCTGCGCAGGATCAGCGCTTCTCGCTCGTCGTTCTGCATGTTCATTCCTCCGACCGGAAGCCGGAGGCTTTCACCACCGGCCCCCACTTGTCACGCTCTTGCTGGATGTGGCGCTCGTACGCCTTGGGCGTGAGCGTGAGCAACTCGAGGCCGACCTCCTCGAAGCCCGCGATCAGGGCCGCGTCCTGGGTCGCGGCCAGCACCGAAGCGTGCACCGAGTTGACCACCGCGTCGGGCGTTCCCGGTGGCGCGAAGATGCCGTAGGTCTCGATGCCGTTGATGGCCGGATAGCCTTGTTCGGCAAAGGTCGCCACCCCGGGCATGAAGCGCGATCGCTTGTCACCACTCACCGCCAGGATGCGCAGCTTGCCGCTCTGCAGGTAGGGCAGGAAATCGGCCACGAAGCCCAGGTAAGCGGGTATCTGGGCGCCCAGCAGATCGTTCATGGCCGGCGCCGAACCACGGTAACCCACGTGCTGCAGCTTCAGATGGGCCGCCTCGGAGAGCTGAAAGCCCAGGAAGTGCGCCATGGAGCCCGCCGCGGGCGATGCGTACATGGCGTGGTTGGGCGAGAGCTGCACCCACTTCACGTAGTCGGCGAGCGTCTTGACGGACGCCGGCACGGCCGTGCTGACCGCCAGCGCACACGTGGCGGAAACCACCGGCGTGATCGGCACGAAGTCCGTCACCGCGTCGTACATGAGCTTGGTGTAGACATGGGGGTAGATGCTGAGCGCCGAGGTGTGCGTGCACAGCAGCGCTGTGCCATCGGCGCGCTCGCGCTTGAGCATGGCGTTGGCGATGCGACCTGCCGCGCCGGCACGGTTGTCGACGATGGTCGTGCTGCCCTGCTTGCGCCAGGCCTCGGCCACGCGGCGCGCCGTCTGGTCCAGCGTGCCCCCGGCGGGGTAGCCCACCAGGATCTTGCGGTTGCTTGCAGAAGCCTGAGCGACCGCGGCCAGCGGCCAGGCCACGGAGACCAGGGTAGCCAGGCTGGCGGCGCCAAAGTGCCGGCGTGAGAGGTTTTTCATCAGGGGCTCCGTGTGTTTGCGTGGTGGGAATGCAATGAATGATCGGCACACTTCAACTTGAACGGAAGCGCAGGTTTTGCAAGAGCAGAATGCATGCCATGCAACATGTCAGGAACCTGCAATGAGCATCGGACGCATCGACCTGAACCTGATCAAGGTGTTTGACGCGGTCTTCGAAGACCGCAACCTGCTGCGTGCGGGCAAACGCCTGAACCTCAGCCAATCGGCGGTGAGCCACGCGCTCACGCGTCTGCGCGAGGTGGTGGGCGACGAGTTGTTTGTTCGCACGGCCAAGGGCATGGTGCCCACCGCACGCGCCATCGCCATGGCCGATGACCTGCGCAGTTCACTGCGCAGGATCGAAGCGACGCTGGGCGTCGAGCCGTTCGACCCCCGCCAGTCGACGCGCCGTTTCGCCATCGCCGCCAACGACCACCTGACGGTGGTGTTGGTGGCCGAACTGAGCCGCCTGATGGCGGTGGAGGCCCCCCACATCGATCTCGTGATCCGGCCCTCCACACGGATCGACCTGGCCGAGCAGATCGACGTGGGCCGGATCGATCTGGCCCTGGGCATCTTTGCCCAGGTGCCGTCGCGCCTGAGCGCGCGCACGCTGATGACCCAAGGCGAACTCATCGTCATGCGCAAGGGCCATCCGGCCACGCGCCGCAAGCTGGCGCTGCACGATCTGGCGCGTTACCCGCTGGTGACGGTGTCGGTGGGTGGGCAGGAAGAGGGGGCGGTGGGCGGCTTCATCCTGGAGCGCGGCCTGGCGCGCCAGGCCGAGATGTTCGACCGCCACGCGCTGGAGGAAGCCCTGGCGGGCATCGGCGCCACACCGCGCTACCGCACGACGGTGCCGCACTCGCTGGCCATTCCCGCCTTGCTGCGCGGCTCCGACATGCTGTCCATCATGCCGTCGTCATTGGCGCGCAGCCTGGCCGTGGGTGGCGACCTGCTCATGCGCGAGCCGCCCTACCCATCGGTGCTGTCCACGTTTCGCGGGGTCTGGCACAGCCGCAACGACCACGACCCCGCCCATGTGTGGCTGCGGGAATGCGTGGCGAGCGCGGCGCAGCAGGTGGCTTAGGGTCCGCCAAATGCCACGCCTGCGAGGGCACGGCCACTGACGCCTGCAGCCGGGATGCCGGTCCTCATTTCTGTTCGCCCGAGGCAGCGCCCATGATGACGTTGGCCACCGCCTGTGGTTGGGACAGGAAGACCGCGTGGCTTCCGTCGATCTCCGTCACACGGGCCTTGGCGCGGGCATACATGAACCGCTGCAGGTCGGGGTTGATCATCCGGTCCTGCTTCGAGACGATGCCGTGGCTGGGCTTGACTTTCCAAGCGGGTGCGGTGAACGGTGTTCCCCAGGCTTTTCCGTTGATCGGCATCTGGGAGATCGCCATGAAGCTGGCCAATGGAGCCGGCAAGTCGGCGGCGAAATCCGCGGGGAACTGCGCCGCGTTGACGAACAGGTAGCCGTCTGCGGTCGGTGCGATGCTGTGGGCGGCGGGTGGCCGGGTGCTCGAGAGTTTGCCCAGGATCTCACCATCGTCCGGAGCGAAGCCGGCGACATACACCAGGCTGGCCACCTTAGGGTGGTTGCCAGCGGCGGTGATGATTGCGCCGCCATAGCTGTGGCCAACCAGAACGGCAAGACCGGATTGCAGATCGAGGATGCGGGTGGTGGCGGCAACGTCCTCAGCCACGGAAGTCATGGGCTGCTGAACGATGCTGACGGTGTACCCGTCCTTACGCAGGATGTCGGCGACCGGCTTCCACCCGGATCCATCGGCGAAGGCTCCGTGAACAAGGACTACATGGCGCACGGGTCCGGTAGCGGGGGAAGCGGTGGCGATGCCGACGGTGGCTGCAAGTGTGGCCGCGGCGATGAGATGAAGAGGCGAGAGAGTGTTCATTCGGGTTCCTGAGGGCTAGCGTTGGTGGAGCTCGCATGATGGTCAATGGTCGGCTTTGGCAGAAGCGATGGTTCTGCAGAAGAAGAATGCACGCCGTTCAACAAGCCGAATGTGCAATGTCAGTCATGAGCCATCGATCTACTCAATGAATTGATCTGCCAGCCAAACCGCGGCGTGACCGCTAAAGTCGGACCGATCACCCACCCGTGCCCGTGCACCCTCTTCTTTCCCCACCCTTCGCCCCATGAAAACACGTCTTCAAATCGCCGCCTTCCTGGCCACCCTGTCGGTCATCTCTTCTGTTCATGCCCAAACGACGCCTGCCCTCCCTGCCAACAAAGTCCTCCCATCAGGCGTCGCTTTGAAATGGACCACGGCCGGAACGGGTGAAAAGCCCTTGGCCACCGATACCGTGCAGGTGCACTACCGCGGCACATTGACCGACGGCAAAGAGTTCGACAGCTCATTCAAACGCGGCGAGCCCGCCACCTTCCCGCTCAACCGCGTCGTGCCTTGCTGGACACAAGCTTTGCAGGAAATGAAAGTGGGCGACACGGCTGACATAACCTGCCCACCCGCCACGGCCTACGGCGAGCGGGGCATTCCCGGCGTGATCCCGGGCAACAGCGTTCTGACGTTCCAGGTGCAACTGCTGTCCGTGAAGAGGAAGTAACCGGCTTCGCTCCAGCCTGCCTACGATCCATCGACCCGTTGCCGCAACAAGGCCTGGCCAGCCTGGATGCGCACACCGTTCTCGATGCCCGGCACCGGGTCCAGGCCGGGCGGTGTGAGCACGATGATGGTGGAGCCGTGTTCGAACCAGCCCATCTCCTCGCCCTTGGTCATGCTGGCGGCGCAGGGGATCACGTTGGGGCCGGGCCAGCGCAGGTGCAGCAGGATGTTGAGCCAGTGAAGGCGAATGCTCGCCACCAGCACCGCGGCCACCGGCACCAGGATCAGCGGGGCATCGCCCAGAGCGGGCAAGCGGCATTCGATGACGGCGCGCTCGTTCTTGCAGAACAGGCGCTCGACGCGCTTGAGCGCGATGGGGTTGACGTTCCAGGTGTCGCCGCTGATGTACGTCACCCGGTCCACCGCCAGCGCATGCGGGGCATGGAAGCGGTGGTACATGGCCGAGGTGAGGCGCAAGGTGGTGTAGCGCCCTCCCTGCATGCGCTGCGCCATGTCTTCGGAGCGCAGCAACTCGCGCAACGGGTAGGGGAAGCCCTTGGCCTGCAGCACGTCGGTGCCATCGATCGGCCCGCAGGCGCCCACGATGGCGTCGCTGGGGCTGCACACCACGGCCGGGTCGGGATCAAAGGGGCGCAAGCCGGGTTTGAGTTCCCGCGTGAAGCAGTCGCGCAGGCTCTGGAAGCTTTGCTGCTTCGCCTCGCTCAGGTCGAGATCGGTGAACAGCCGCCACACCCCGATGGAGAGCCGCGTGAGCACAGGGCTCTGGATGCGGCTGAACCAGCCCATGAAACGGGTGGCCGCCACACGCGGTATGCGGTTGGTGAACAGGAAGTTGAGATCTTCGTTGAGAAGGAATTTTTCGCGCCAGGCGTTTTTGTTCATGGTTCTGTCAAAGCAATGTTCTACAAATGTCACACCTTCACTTTTCAGGTGTGTGTCAGATGTCCACCGCATGGGTTCTTTCAGCCAGCGCACTGGCAGCGTCCTTTCCTTTCGTTCACCAGCGCATCCAGTTGTCGCGGGCAAAGCACCGCTCGCTGGCGGGGCATTCGCTCATGGCCAAGCGCCTGGCGCGCTGGTTGCCCGGCTACAGCTATGCCGAAGACCGCTTCTTCGCGGCCGACGGTGCGCCGCCCGGCGTGGCGGCCCAGCGCAAGGCGGCCTTCTATCGGCTCTCGGCCCAGCTGAACGCCAAGGCTCCGCAGGGGCTGGCACTCACGGCACAGCTGCGCAGTGGACTGCCGGACCTGCAGTTCACCGGCCGGTACCGCGTGCCGTTCCAGTTCAGCGAACTGGTGCGCCAACACCTGGCGCTGCCCGCGTTCTGGGCGCAGGCCGAAGGCGTTGGCCTGACCGACATCGACGGCAACCACTGTTTCGACCTGACCGGCTCCTACGGCGTCAACGTCTTCGGTGTCGACTTCTACAAGGCCACCATGGCCGAAGGCGCCGAACTGGGCGCCGCACTGGGGCCGGTGCTGGGCGGCTACCACCCCTGCGTGGCCGACAACGTGGAGCGGCTGAAAGCCATCTCGGGGCTGGACGCTGTGTCGTTCCACATGTCCGGCACCGAAGCGGTGATGCAGGCGGTGCGGCTGGCGCGTTTTCACACCGGTCGCAAGAAGCTGGTGCGCTTTTGCGGCGCGTACCACGGCTGGTGGGACGACGTGCAGCCCGGGCCCGGCAACCCGATGCCGCCGGGCCACACCTACACACTGAAAGACATGGACGAACGCAGCCTGAACGTGCTGCGGACCCGAAAGGACATTGCCTGCGTGCTGGTCAACCCGCTGCAGGCATTGCATCCGAACCGCAACGCACCGGGCGACTCGACGGTGATGACCGCACGCCAGAGCGATCCCGCCGATCAAAAGGCCTACGCGCAGTGGCTGGCGCGTTTGCGCGAGGTCTGCACCGCGCGTGGCATCGCGCTGATCTTTGACGAGGTCTTCGTGGGATTCCGGCTGGCGCGCGGCGGAGCCCAGGAACACTACGGCGTGCAGGCCGATCTGGTCACCTACGGCAAGACGCTCGGTGGTGGTCTGCCGGTGGGGGTGGTGTGTGGCAAGGCCGCCTGGATGCAGCGGTTTCGCCCCGAGCGCCCGGCCGACATCTGCTTTGCCCGCGGCACCTTCAATGCGCACCCCTACGTCATGGGAGCGATGAACGCTTTCCTGCGGCGGCTGGAGACGCCTGAAGTCCAAGCCATTTACGACGGCCTGGACGAGCGCTGGCAGAACCATCTGACCCGTTTCAACCACGCGCTGCAGCAGGCCGATGTGCCGGTTCGGGTGGCCGGGCTCTCCAGCATCTGGACCGTCAACTTCACGGCACCCTCGCGCTACCACTGGATGCTGCAGTTCTACCTGCGCGAGCAGGGGCTGGCGCTGAGCTGGGTGGGCACCGGCCGCATGGTCTTCAGCCTGAACTACAGCGAGCAGGACATGGCTGAAGTGCTTCGGCGCCTGGTGCTGGCCTGCCAGCGCATGACCGAGGACGGCTGGTGGGCCAACCCCACCGGCGCGACGGCCCGGGATCTGCAGCGGCAGGTGGTCAAGGAAATGTGGCGCGCCCGCTGGAGCGCACGCGCCTGAAAAATTCAGCTCGCCCGCGGTCCCGGCTCCATCCACTCGCCGCGCAACAACTGCAGCGGCGCGCGGTGGTACAGCTTGATGTCGTGGAATGGGTCGGTCACGATCTTGCTGGCCCACACCAATCCCGTGCGCAGGTCCTTCAACACCCACAGCTGCATGACACGGAATGCCAGACCACCAACACCCACCCAGAGCCACATCCAGCCGACGTTGTGCGCGAGGCCCAGCCAGTCGGTGTGGGGCTCCATCAGGCCGAACAGGTCGGGCTGTGCCACCAGCAGCAGCGGCGAGGCTGCCCAGATCAGCATCAGCACCACCTTGCGCTGCAGGTTGTAGCCCACCTTGACGGCCTCCTTGTACGCATGCGTGGCCTGGTTGATCTCGTCGTAACCCTTGGGTTCGAAGAAAAAGTGGCCCGCCTGGCGGCTCACCATGGACACCAGCCAGGCCACCAGGGCGGCCAGCGCCGGATCGGTGAACAACAAGGCGTAGGCCACCAGGAAGCTCACTGCGCTGAGCAGGTGCAGGCTCTGGTTGATGCGGCTGTGGTGGTAGTAGCGGTGGTCGTCCCAGCGCTGTGTCTCGAGCTCTTTGAAAAACGTGTTCATTCAATTCCTCTTGTTCAGTCACGGACGGGCCCGATCACAATGAGCGGTCCTGCATCGGATGCTCAGGCGGCAACATGAAACGGCCGTGACATCAACCGAGACATGGCAATGACACGACAGGCTGTTGTGCAGCGGACCACCTGTCACACAACTGTTATCGCAAGCGATGAACATCGTCCCCATGAACACATCCGACGTCTGCGATGCCCTGCTGGTCGAACACCTGCCCGTGCCGCGACCCAGCCTGCGGGTTGCCGTGGTCACCGAGACGTATCCGCCCGAGGTCAATGGTGTGGCCGTCACATTGCAGCAGCTGGTGCAGCGGCTGCAGGCCGGCAACCACCAGATCCAGCTGATCCGGCCACGCCAGCCCCTGACCGACAAGGATCGCGACACCACCTCGGACGAACTGCTGGTTCGGGGACTGGAGATTCCCCGGTATCCGCAGCTTCGCCTGGGCATGCCGATCAAGCGCGCACTGCTCGCGCAATGGACCCGGCAACGGCCCGACCTGGTGCACGTGGCCACGGAAGGCCCGCTGGGCTGGTCGGCCGTGCAGGCCGCCCGCAAGCTGCGGCTGCCGCTGAGCACCGACTTCCGCACCAACTTCCATGCCTACAGCCAGCACTACGGCATCGGCTGGCTTCGCAAGCCGATCGCGGCCTACCTTCGCAAATTCCACAACCTGGCCGATTGCACGATGGTGCCGTCGAGCGACCTGCTGCAAGACCTGTCGGCCCAAGGCTTCGAACGGCTGATGGTGGTGGCGCGCGGCGTGGATGCCGCGCGGTTCTCGCCGGTGCACCGCAGCGAAGACCTGCGTGCGCAATGGGGTGTGACGCCCGATCAGCCGGTGCTGCTGTCGGTGGGCCGGCTCGCCCGCGAAAAGAACCTCGATCTGCTGGCGCGCAGCTGGAACGCGATGCGTGCCGTGCGGCCCGATCTCAAGTTGGTGGTGGTGGGCGACGGGCCCTCGCGCAATGCCCTGGCACAAGCCTGCCCCGATGCATTGATGGTGGGCGCGCAGAGTGGCGACGGGCTGGCTCGCCACTACGCCAGCGCCGACCTGTTCGTCTTCCCCAGCGTGACCGAGACCTACGGCAATGTCACGCCCGAGGCGCTGGCCAGCGGCCTGGCGGTGCTGGCTTTCGACTACGCCGCCGCGGCCGAGCTGATCCGGCATGGCGACAACGGCTTGCTGGCGCCCCGAGGCGATGAGGCGGCGTTTCTTCGGAACGCGGTTGAACTGATGAGCAACCCCGGGCTTGTCCGGCAACTGCGCGAGCGCGGCCGCGCCACCACGCTCACGCAGGACTGGGAGCAGATCGTGCGCCAGGTCGAGGGCGTCTGGCACCACCTGGTGGCCGCGCGCCTCATCGGCGCGCGCGCCTGATCAAGCGGGCTGCGGCAGTTCCCGCGCCGGGTGGGCAGCCTGGTGATGGCCGCGCCGCCCGATGCCCTGGTAGACGAAGCCGAGTGAATCCATCAACGCCGGGTCGTAGAGGTTGCGGCCATCGAAGATGACACGGCCGCGCATGGACCGCGCCATGGCATCGAAGTCGGGGTTGTGGAAACACTTCCACTCCGTCAACACCAGCAGGGCGTCCACGTCGGCCACCGCTTCGAGTGGGGAATCGACGAATGTCAGACCCTCCACTTCGCTCACCGGTCGCCCCAGATCGGCACTGAGCGCGCGCTGTGCCTCGCTCAAGGCCACCGGGTCGTGCACCCGAACCTCGGCACCCCGGCTCAGCAGCTCGGGGATCACGATGCGGCTGGGCGCGTCGCGCATGTCGTCGGTGTTGGGCTTGAAGGCCAGGCCCCACACACCCAGGCGCAGCCCGCGCAGATCGGCGCCGAAGTGCGCGCAGACCCGCTCCACCAGCACCTGCTTCTGCTCGTGGTTCACCGACTCGGTGGCCTCGACCACGCGCATGCGCAAACCCTGCGCGGCCGCTTCGTGGATCAGCGCGCGGGTGTCCTTGGGAAAGCAGCTGCCCCCATAGCCCGTGCCGGCGTAAAGGAAGCCGTGGCCGATCCTGCTGTCGGATCCGATGCCCCGGCGCACAGAGTCGATGTCGGCGCCCACGGCGTCGGCCAGGTGCGCCATGTCGTTCATGAACGAGATCCGCGTCGCCAGCATGGCGTTGGCGGCGTACTTGGTCAGTTCGGCGCTGGCCACGTCCATCCACAGGCTGCGCTCGTGGTGGCGGTTGAACGGCGCATAGAGCCGGGTCATCAGGCGCCGGGCCGCTTCGCCGGCGTCTCCCGGGGGCAGGCCGATGACGATGCGGTCCGGGCGCATGAAGTCGTCCAATGCGGCACCCTCCTTGAGGAACTCCGGGTTGGACACGACCGCGAAGTCCAGCGCAGCCAGCCCCCTGTCCGCCAGCGCGCTGCGCAGGACCTGCTCCACACGCCCTCCGGTGCCCACCGGGACGGTCGACTTGTTGACCACCACCTTGAAGTCGGTCATGTGCTGGCCGATCTGCGCAGCCACGGCCAGCACGTGCTGCAGGTCCGCCGATCCGTCTTCCTGCGGGGGCGTTCCCACCGCGATGAAGATCACCTCGGCATGCCGCACCGCAGCAGCGATGGACGTGGTGAAGCGCAGGCGGTCGGCATGGCGGTTGCGCTGCAACAGGTCTTCGAGACCGGGCTCGAAGATCGGCACACCGCCGGCTTGCAGCACCGCGACGCGCCCGTGGTCGCGGTCCACACAGATGACGTCGTTGCCCAGCTCGGCCAGGCAGGTCGCGGTGACCAGCCCCACATACCCTGCACCCACCACTGCGATCTTCATGGCTGTTCTCCGTTGGTTGGAGAACATGCTGCAAGCCCAAGATGAAACGGCGTTGGCGAAGCGATGACAGAACCGTGAAACGCGGACTGCGCGCTGGCGGCCGAATCGGGTTAACCCTGTGACGCGGGGTTTCGATTAATGCGTACAGTTCTGTATACAAAATGACGTGGTGCCCGCCACCGTCAAAGCCAGCAGGGCGACCAACCGGACGTCCAGACACCATCGGAGGGAACCATGAAGTCAAACACGCTCACGCCCGTGGAACAAGGCAACACCCTCGATCCCGAGAGCAATGCGCTCAATCCAGCAGGCCCCGATGAAAAGACCTGGGGTTCCTTTGCCGTCTTCAACATCTGGGCCAACGACGTGCAGTCGCTGTTTGGCTATTCGCTCGTGGCATCCCTGTTCATCAGCTACGGCGTCGGGGGGTGGACGGCGTTTGCGGGCTTGATCACAGCCGGCCTGTTCGTGATGTGGATGGTCAATCTCTCAGGGGCGCCTGGCGAGAAATACGGCATCCCCTACCCGGTGCTGGCACGAGCCAGCCTGGGCACCGAAGGCGCCAAACTGCCCGCCCTGCTCCGCTCCACGGTGGCCATCTTCTGGTACGGCGTTCAGGTGTACTTTGCATCCACCGCACTGGCGCTGCTGATCCGCGCGGTCACCGGTGCCAGCGGGGGCGAAACCTACCTCGGGCTCACCGGCATCGACTGGATGGCCTTCCTGATCGTCTGGGCCTTGCACATCGTCATCTTCTGGCGCGGCATGAAGTGGGTGGAAACCTTCCTGAATATCGCCGGCCCGTTTGTGTACCTCGTGATGCTCTCGCTGGTCGTCGTGTTGTGGCAGCGCTCCGATGGCCAGTTGCTGTCGGCCGCCGCCTCCATCTTCACCAACCCGGACGCAACCTGGACCTCCGAACTCAAGGGATTCGTGGGCATTGTGGGCACCATGGTCGCGTACTTCGCGGCGGTGATGATCAACTTCAGCGACTTCTCGCGCTACGCCAAAGACAAGAAGGCCATGACCATGGGCAACCTCACGGGTCTGCCATTGAACATGATCCTGTTTTCGGCACTGGCACTGCTGACCACGGCCGGTGCGGCCGTGGTGTATGGCGAACGGATCATCGACCCCACGAAGATCATCGAGCGTGCCGACAGCGTGGTGATGAGCGTGATCGCCGCCATCACCTTCTTCGCTGCCACGGTGGGAATCAACCTGGTGGCCAACTTCATTCCTGCGGTCAACGGCATTGCCAACCTCTCACCCGAAAAGATCAGCTTCCGCAAGGCCGGGATCATCACCTCCGCCTTTGCGCTGGTGATCGGCGGCTTCTGGACCAGCTTCATCAGCAACTTCGGCATCGGCGGCTTCGTCAACACACTGGGCGCGACCCTCGCGCCCCTCTTCGGCATCCTGATCGTGGACTACTACGTGCATCGAAAACAGCAGCTCGACCTGGCCGATCTGTACAACATGCAAGGGGGTCGCTACCACTACACCGACGGCTGGAACCGCGCCGCCGTGAAGGCGTTCGGCATCGCCGCCATCTTCTCGGTGGCCACGGTCTGGGTGCCCTGGTTCGAATTCCTCTCGGGCTACAACTGGGTCATCGGCGCCGTGCTCGGCGGGGTGATTTACAACGCACTGGGCAAACGCCACGTGAAGGTGTGACACCACACCAGCGATGGTGTTGACCCAGCCTGGCTCGGGCACACCATCGCCGATCGCGCATGCAGACGTTCGCCGTGCACCGCGCGGCCGAAGCACAGAGGACTACCTCATCGAGGGGCCAACAGACATGCGGGGGAGCTTTGGCAAAGGGGCGTCCACGCTTGAGGAACCGCTTGGCAGCGGCTGCTGCCGGCTGCGCTTGCGCACCGAACGTGCGGTCTGCACCACATTGCAGCCATTCAGTCGTTGGTCATGAAGGTCTACGGCTTGCAGGCAGCGGTGCCAGGGATAGACTGCTGCAATCGGCCAGGAGCGGTCACTCGAATCGGAGGTGACGTTGAGAAGGCTTCAGGCCGGCGTTTGCCCTCAGGCCTTTTAATCTTCTTAGACAGCTCAACAAGCGAGGGCCTCGCGACGGGACGGCTGGCTGCGGTGGAGAAAGACCGCATAAGTATCCCATGGCAATTCAACTTCCAGAGGGCGAAGGATACGGCCGACTTCGCCGCGATGGTAGCCAGCATGGGTGGCAACATGCAGCAGCATTTCTTCGCAGGACATGCAGCCGGCATCCCCATCAGTGAAGGCAAATACACTCGGCTCGGAAAGCGTCGCCGCATCCGCCTTAGCCACGTAGCCCGTGTACCAGGCGTCCAGTTCTTCCAACGACGCGCGCAGCGCTTCCAAAGATGGTGTGTCTTCCGTGTTGGTATCGGTATACCCGTGCCGCTTGGTTGACAGGTGCGCCCGGAAAATGCTGCCAACGACGAAAATGTGATTGAGCAGGCGCAAGGCTTCCTGGCGCTCGATGGCATGCTTCTGGATGTCGAGTTGACCAATGACATCCAGTAGTTCCCTATTTGCCCAAGCTTGATAGCCGAATAGTGATTTCAGAATCTTCGAGGTGTTGCACATTTGGTCGGCCTTTGAGTCTGGGCGATGGTCATTCAGAAGGAGAATCCATTGTCGAAACGACCGGGCGAAACGTCTACTCGCATCCCAAAACCGCGCAGCCAGATGCGCAAACGGCCTCAGCAAGAGCGCTCGCGTGCGTTGGTTCAAGCCATTGTTGAAGCTGGGGCTCGCATTTTGGGCACGCAAGGTTGGGCCCGATTTACGACCAATGCTGTGGCTGAGGCGGCAGGCGTCAGTGTCGGTTCGCTATATCAGTATTTTCCAAACAAGCAAGCACTGGTCGAGGCAATTCGGGACCGTCACCTTCAGGATTGCCTCAGTGCAGTGCGCGCAAGGCGGGGACTTTTCGCAGAGCAGCCTTTGCGCGATGTTGTTCAATCGCTAGTGGACGGGATGGTTGCTGCCCACGCTGAACACCCCGGCCTTCACCGCGTATTGCTTGAAGAACTTCCCATCGAAGAGGCTGGGCGCGACCCGCATAGCACCTTTGAGAAGAACTATTTGGCCAACTTTGAGGAAATCGCGGAGGCCTGCGGAGCAGGCCCCACAGCACGAATTGTGGGCACCATCGTGTCGGACCTAGTTGACGGCGTGATTCACAACGCAGTGCGACGCGGGACGCTCCAAGACCCTTCGGTATGCGAAGAACTGGTCGACGCGCTAGTGCTCTACCTGACTGCGGCGGGCCGTCGGCCTTTAGAGATTCTGGAGTTGACCCGAGTCCGTGGACACATCATTCTTTGTGTTCAAGGAGTCGCAAATGTCCAAAGTCAGACCCCCGTACCCGGCGGAGTTCCGTCAGCAAATGGTCGAGCTCGTGCGAGCTG
>NZ_JAKFEO010000117.1:0-10037 GCF_036675665.1 Hydrogenophaga sp.
ACCGACTTTTTTCCGTTCCACTTCGCGGGCATCGCGCGTCACGAAACCGGCTTGCGACAGGCCCGGCTTGAGCGTGGCGTCGTAGTCGATCAGGGCGCGGGTGATGCCGTGGCGCACGGCGCCGGCTTGACCGGATTCGCCACCACCGTGCACGTTGACCTGGATGTCGAACGTCTCGGCGTGGTTGGTCAGCAGCAGGGGCTGCTTGGCGATCATGATGGAGGTTTCACGGCCGAAGTAGGCCTGAATGTCCTTGCCATTGACCGTGATGTGGCCGCTGCCTTTTTTCAGGAAAACGCGGGCGACGCTCGATTTGCGACGGCCGGTTCCATTGTTCCATTCACCAATCATCTCAAGGCTCCTTTAGAGTTCCAGCACTTGCGGCTGTTGGGCGGTGTGCGGGTGCTCTGCACCGCCGTACACCTTGAGCTTCTTGATCATGGCGTAGCCGAGCGGACCCTTGGGCAGCATGCCCTTGACGGCCTTCTCGAGCGCGCGGCCTGGGTGCTTGGCCTGCATGTCGCGGAAGTTGGTGCCATAGATACCGCCGGGGTAACCCGAGTGGCGGTAGTAGACCTTGTCGAGGGCTTTGTTGCCCGTGACGCGGATCTTGGCTGCGTTGATGATGACGATGAAGTCACCGGTATCGACGTGAGGCGTGTAAATGGCCTTGTGTTTGCCGCGCAAACGGAGAGCAACTTCACTGGCTACTCGTCCGAGGACCTTGTCGGTCGCGTCAATCACAAACCACTCGTGCGTCACGTCAGCGGGTTTTGCGCTGAACGTTTTGGTCATGAGTTTTCTCTTGAAGAGGTGGTTTGGCGGCTCTTTTCCACGGTCGGTCGTTCTCTGACGGAACGCTCTTAGGTGGGTTTTGGATACTTCGCCGCGGAGCCAGCAGTTCGCTGCGAAGCCCTCGATTGTACGAAATTACCGCCCTGCATGGCAAATCGATCGCGCCCGGGGGTCTGGTGATGTGGCCAAACGGCTACCATCCGTGCATGTTCAGCTATCGCCATGCCTTCCACGCCGGCAACCACGCCGACGTGCTCAAGCACACCACCCTCATCGCCACGCTGCGTCACCTGATGCAGAAAGAGGCCGGCATCACCCTGGTCGACACCCACGCCGGTGCCGGTCTGTACCGCCTGGATGGCGACTACACCGAGACCGGGGGCGAGGCCAAGGACGGTGTGGTCAAGCTGATGGCGGCCCTTCGCGCCGCCGACCAGCCACCGGCCAAGGACGTGTCGCCCGCGATCGACGACTACCTGGACATCATCGCGGGCTTCAACCCCTCCGGCGCGTTGCGCGTCTACCCCGGCTCGCCCTTCGTGATGCAGCAGCTCATGCGGACCGAATCGCGCGACCGGCTCAAGCTGTTTGAACTGCACCCCACCGACAGCAAGACACTGGCCGCCAACATCGCCCAACTCGACGCCGGGCGGCAGATCGCGGTGGCGCGCGAAGACGGTTTTGAGGGCCTGCGCCCCCTGCTGCCCCCACCACCGTCGGCCACGGGCTCCAAACGCGCCGTGGTGCTGATCGACCCGAGCTACGAGATCAAGAGCGATTATGGAAAAGTGAGCGCCTGCATACAAGAAGCCATCAAACGGTTTCCGACCGGCACCTACCTGGTCTGGTACCCGGTGATTCCGCGACCCGAGGCCCACGATTTGCCGCGCCGGCTCAAGACGCTGGCCAATCAAGCGCAGAAGCCCTGGCTCAACGCCTCGCTGGCCATCGGCCAGGACCCGACCCACGGTCCTGAAGACCGGCCCGGGCTGACCGCCAGCGGCATGTTCGTGATCAACCCGCCCCACACGCTCAAGGCCGTGTTGCAGGCAGCCCTGCCTCAGTTGCTGGCTCACCTCGGCCGCGGCCGCGGCAAGTCACAAACCCTGGAATCGGGCGGCTGAAGCTCGATCACTGCGGACGGCCCAGCGCCATGGTCCAGTAACGACCATAGGTACTGCCCGCCTGCTGCACACAACTCACGCCCACCTCCCGGAACTCGGGTCGCATGATGTTCGCGCAATGGCCCGGGCTGGCCAGCCAACTGCCCATCACCGTCGACACGGCGGGTTGCCCCGCGGCGATGTTCTCCCCCACCCAGGACCATGCGTAGCCTTCGTCGGCAACGCGCTGTGCCGGGTTGCGACCATCCAGACCGATGTGGGAAAAGTAGTTTCTGGTCGCCATGTCGCGCGAATGTCGCGCAGCGGCGGAAAACAGGCGGTCGTTCCAGGTCAGGGGCCCGGTGGCCGCCATCGCGGCGCTGCCGCAGGTGCGGGCCACCGAGCGCGCCGCATTGATCTGTTGCAGAAGGTCGATGCGGAATTCCGGCAGACCGCAGCTGGTGCTGGCATCCAGCGCAATGAGTCCGGCACCGCTACCGGTGGCACCCGAAGATCCTGAAACGGTGGTGGGCGTGGTGCCGATCACGCCATCCGGGACAGGCGGGTCATCGCCACCGCCGCCACCGCAAGCCAGCAACAACGCACACAACACAAGCACCACCGGCACACGGCCAGCGGACGACGAGGACTCCAGATGGGAAAGCGCAGTGGTGACAGCAGAGTTCATGCGAGCGACTGTAGGTGAGGCGCCGCAACCTCCGGTAAGCGCTTGTATCGGTGCGGTGCGGAGACACGATGAATCTGCGTCGGAAAAATTAGCCGACCGCTCGGTCGGCTAATTGGATATACTGCGATCCACGCGCCGGCCCGTGGCGCAGGAGACGCGCATGTACACCCAGTCGTTCAACGTTCCGGATGCCGACGCCAAAGCCGGCAACCCGCTCAAGTCGGTGCCGCACGACGCCGCCCTGCAGGCGCACTTTGACGCCGTGATCGACGCCGACGGCAAGATCGAGCCGCGCGACTGGATGCCCGATGCGTACCGCAAGACGCTGGTGCGCCAGATCAGCCAGCACGCGCACAGCGAGATCGTGGGCATGCTGCCCGAAGGCAACTGGATTTCGCGCGCGCCCAGTCTCAAGCGCAAGACCATCCTGGTGGCCAAAGTGCAGGACGAAGGTGGCCATGGCCTGTATCTCTACAGCGCGGCCGAAACCCTGGGCACCAGCCGCGACCAGATGTTCGACGCGCTGCACTCGGGCAAGGCCAAGTACAGCTCGATCTTCAACTACCCCACCCTGACCTGGGCCGACGTCGGCGTGGTCGGCTGGCTGGTGGACGGCGCGGCGATCATGAACCAGATACCGCTGTGCCGCTGCAGCTTCGGCCCGTATGCGCGCGCGATGATCCGCGTCTGCAAGGAAGAGAGCTTCCACCAGCGCCAGGGCTTCGAGTCGCTGATGACCATGATGCAGGGCACGGCCGAGCAGAAGGCCATGGTGCAGGACGCGGTGAACCGCTGGTGGTGGAAGTGCCTGGCCATGTTCGGCCCGCCCGACGCCGACAGCCCCAACAGCGTGCAGGGCATGCGCTGGGGCATCAAGCGCATCAGCAACGACGACCTGCGCCAGAAGTTCATCGACGCCACCGTGCCGCAAGCCGAGGTCTTGGGTGTGACGCTGCCCGATCCCGAACTCAAATGGAACGCCGAACGCGGCCACCACGACCACGGCCAGATCGACTGGGACGAGTTCTGGGCCGTGGTCAATGGCGACGGCCCCTGCAACAAGGAACGCCTGGCCACACGCGTGAAGGCCTGGAACGACGGCGCCTGGGTGCGCGAGGCGGCTCTGGCCCACGCGGCCAAACAACAGGCACGAGCCATGAAGGAGGCCGCATGAACTCTCCGGCACTCAAGGAATGGCCGCTCTGGGAAGTCTTCGTGCGCAGCAAGCAGGGCCTGGAGCACAAGCACTGCGGCAGCCTGCACGCCAGCGACGCGCCCCACGCGCTGCAGATGGCGCGCGACGTCTACACGCGCCGGCAGGAAGGCGTGAGCATCTGGGTCGTGCCGTCCAACAGCATCACGGCCAGCGAGCCCGACAGCAAGGACAGCTTCTTCGACCCGGCAGCCGACAAGGTGTACCGCCACCCGACCTTCTACGAGATCCCCGACAAAGTGGGGCACATGTGATGGTCTCTGCCCCCACCCATGCACCCGTGAATTACCTGCTGCACCTCGCCGACAACGCCTTGGTGCTCGGCCAGCGCAACGCCGAGTGGTGCGGCCATGGGCCCGTGCTGGAAGAAGACCTGGCCCTGGCCAACAACAGCCTCGATCTGCTCGGCCAGGCCCGCATGCTCTACCAGCACGCCGCCGCGCTCATCAACGACGATGCCGACCTCACGCAGCGCTTTCAACACCTGCAGGGCGCACGCACCGACGGTCGCGTGACCGAGGACACGCTGGCCTATTTCCGCGACACCGCCGAGTTCCGCAACCTCACGCTGCTGGAGTTGCCGCACAGCGGGCCGCTGGCCAGCACGGCCTCGGGCGACCGCGACTACGCCACCACCATCACCCGCAACTTCCTCTACAGCGCGCTCATGGTGCTGGTGTGGGACAAGCTGCAGACCTCGGCCGATGCGCACCTGGCCGCCATCGCCGCCAAGTCGTTGAAAGAGGTGCGCTACCACCTGCGCCACGCCAGCGACTGGCTGGTGCGCTTCGGCGACGGCACCGACGAATCGCACGCGCGCGCGCAAGCCGCGCTCAACCACCTGCTGCCCTACTGCCAGGAGTTCTGGATCGGCAGCGAGGCCGAAACGCAGGCGGCGAACAGCGGCACGGGCGTCGATGTGGCCGGCCTCAAAGCCGACTGGGACGCGTTGGTGGACGACACCGTGAACGAGGCCACGCTCACGCGCCCGGCTGTGCAAGGCTACGTGCCGCAGGGCAAGCTGGGTGTGCATTCGGAACACATGGGTTTCCTGCTCGCGGAGATGCAGAGCTTGGCGCGCGCGCATCCGCAAGCCGTCTGGTGAGCAGCGCCATGACTGTGGCCGCCGTTCACGACCACGCCGATATCTGGGCCGCGCTCGCCGACCTGAGCGACCCCGAAATTCCGGTGGTCAGCCTGAGCGAACTGGGCATCCTGCGCGCGGTGCGATGGGGCGCCGACGGCACACCCGAGGTGGTGATCACGCCCACCTACAGTGGCTGTCCGGCCATGGGCCAGATCGAGGACGATGTGCGCGCCGCCTTGGCAAAGGCCGGCATCGGCGCGCGCGTGGTCACGCAACTCGCACCGGCCTGGACGACCGACTGGATGAGCGAGGTCGCGCGCGAGAAGCTGCGCGCCTATGGCATCGCGCCGCCACAGTGCGGCAGCAGCGCCAACGCAGGGACCAACGCGCTGAAGTTTTCGCGCCAGGCCCTGCAGCGCGTGGACGTGCCCTGCCCTCAATGCGGATCCATCCACACCACCGAGACCTCTCCATTCGGCTCGACAGCATGCAAGTCGATGTACCGCTGCCTGGATTGCTTTGAGCCCTTCGACTACTTCAAACCCTATTGATGCCATGAGCACCGCACCCCGCTTCCACGAGTTGCCCATCGCCCGCATCAGCCCCGAGGCCGCTGGCGCGGTGGCCATCACCTTGAGCATCCCGCCCGAGCAGCACGCTGCGTTTGCGTTCGAGCCTGGCCAGTTCCTCACCGTGCGCGCCACCATTGGCGGGCAGGACGTGCGACGGAGTTACTCCATCAGCAGCCCACGCAGCCTGCTCACGCAACGCGGTGAGCTCACGCTGGGCATCCGGCCGGTGGACGGCGGCGTGTTTTCCAACTGGGCCGCCAGCGAGCTGAAGGCCGGCGACACACTGAAGGTGATGCCGCCGGACGGCCGCTTCACCGTGCACAAGCCTCGCGCGCTGCACCGTGTGGGCTTTGCAGCGGGTTCGGGCATCACGCCCATCCTCTCGCTCATGGCCAGCACGCTCGAAGAATCGCCGCAGGCCAAGTTCACCCTGGTTTATGGCAACCGCCGCATGGACAGCGTGATGTTCAACGAAGCGCTGCAGGACCTCAAGGACCGCTACGCCGGGCGTCTCACACTGATCCACATCCTCTCGCGGCAGGCGCAAGAGGTGCCGCTGCTCGAAGGCCGCATCGACGGCGACAAGGTGCGCGCGCTCATCGCCACGCTGCTGCCGGTGGCCAGCATGGACGAGGTGTTCATCTGCGGGCCCGAGGCCATGATTGAAGCGACCGAGAAAGCCTTGCTCGAAGCGGGCGTTCGGTCCGATCGCGTGCACACCGAGCGTTTCACCTCGCCCACGCTCGAAGCCCTGACGGCCGAAGCGCGCAGGGCCGTGGTGCTCGGCCATGCCGATGCGGCCGTGCGCACCGAGGGCGACGTGGCGCTCACCGTGCTGCTCGACGGCAAGCCACACGAACTGCGCATGAACCGCGACGAGCGCGTGCTCGACGTGGCACTCAATGCCGGGCTCGACCTGCCCTGGTCGTGCCGGGGGGGCGTGTGCTGCACCTGCCGCGCCAAGGTGGTGGAGGGCTCGGTGGCAATGGAGAAGAACTACACGCTGGAGCCCTGGGAAACCGACAAGGGTTTCGTGCTGAGCTGCCAGGCGCGCCCCACGAGCGAACGCCTGGTGATCAGCTACGACGAGCGCTGAAGCGCCGCGTCAGAAGCGCCAGCCCAGACCCACACCGACCAGCACTGGATCGACCTTGAAGGTGCCGATATTGTTGCCGCCAGCGATCACGTCGGTCTTGATGTAGACCTTCTTCACGTCCACGTTCAGGTACAGGTTTTTGGACAGCGGGAAGTCCACACCCGCCTGGAAGGCCAGACCCACGCTGTTGCGCTTGAGGTCGGCACCGCCGCCAAGCAGATCCACCGAACTGAAGCGCGTGTAGTTCAGACCAGCACCCACGTAGGGCTTGATGCCGCTGCTGTGGTTGAAGTGGTACTGCAGCGTCAGCGTGGGCGGCAGGTGCTTCAAGGTCCCGATCTGCGCGGCGCCGGCGTACACGCGCTGCTTCTGCGGCACGGTCAACACCAGCTCGGCGGCCAGGTTGGGGCTGAAGAAATAGGTGAAGTCGACTTCGGGCAGCGTCTTGTCGTTGATCGACAGGTTCAGGCCGGTGCTGTCCTTGTTGGCGCTGTCCAGGTGAACAGCGCGAGCACGCACCAGCAGCGAGCCCGCGGTGAAGTCTTGCGCAATGGCCGCGCCCGATGCCAGCAGCACGAGGGAGGCGAGCGCCACGGAGGTCTTTTTCATGTTTTTTCAGTGATCGAACCGGGAACATTCCCGAGTTCGATTACAGAAGACCTTGATCTGCGAAATATTGCGCTGCGTCAATATGGGCCCATGGGCGCCCAGTCGCATCGCTGACCTTTGACCAGGATCAAAAGCTCAGTCGCGCAGCAACACGATGGGCGCCACACCCAGCGGGATGAGGCCGATCCGCTCGGCCGCCGCGCGGCTCAAATCGATGACGCGGCCCCGCACGTGGGGACCACGGTCGTTGATGCGCACCGCCACCTCCTGACCCGTGACTTGATTGCGCACCCGCACGAGCGTGCCGAAGGGCAGGGTCTTGTGGGCGGCGGTGAGCTCGTTCATGTTGAAGATCTCGCCGCTGGCGGTGCGCCTCCCGTGAAAGGGCTCGCCGTACCAGGAAGCCTGGCCGCGCTCGATCTCGCGAGCCTCCGGCGCCACTGAGGGCTCTTCCCCCTCGGGCATGGGCGGCACCTGCGTCGCACAACCGCCCAGCCACAACACGGTGGCCAGCGCGAGCGTGAACGCGGGCTTGAAGCTCATGACAATTGCAGCCGCTTCGCGATTTCCAGCGTGGCCACACTCTGGTTCATGGTGTAGAAGTGCAGCGCCGGCACGCCACCGTTGCGCAGCTGGTCGCACAGGTCGGTCACCACATCCAGGCCAAAGGCCTTGATCGACGCCGTGTCATCGCCGAAAGCCTGCAGCCGCAGGCGGATCCAGCGCGGGATCTCGGCGCCACTCGCATCCGAGAAGCGCATCAGCTGGGTGGAGCTGGTGATGGGCATGATGCCGGGCACCACCGGCACATCGGCGCCCAGCTTGAAGGCGTCATCCACGAAGCGAAAGTAGGCGTCGCTGTTGTAGAAATACTGGGTGATGGCCGAGTGCGCGCCCGCGCGCACCTTGGTCGCGTAGGCCTGCAGGTCGGACTCGGGCGACTTCGCCTGCGGGTGCACCTCGGGATACGCCGCCACCTCGATGTGGAAGTCGTCGCCGGTTTCGCTACGAATGAAGGACACCAGGTCGCTGGCGTAGTGGAACTCGCCGCCTGCGCCGTAGCCGCTGGGCAGGTCACCGCGCAAGGCCACCAGGCGCTTCACGCCCATGGCCTTGAGCGTGGCGAGCTGCTCCCGCACCGATGCCCGGGTGGCACCGATGCACGAAAAATGCGAGGCCGCGGGCACCGACTCGGCGAGGATGTCGCGCACCGTGTTGAAGGTGCCTTCCTGCGTGGAACCGCCGGCACCGTAGGTGACCGAGCAGAACTCGGGCTTCAATCCATAGAGCTGCTGGCGCACCGCGCGCAGCTTGTCCACGCCCTCGGGCGTCTTGGGCGGAAAAAATTCAAGACTCACGGGCAGGCCCATGGGGTTCTCCAGAAATGTGCGGGTTCGACACCGCCAGCGGCCTCAGGCCGGGTGGCGGGCGAACACCAGAAATTCGCGGTTGCCGTCACCCCCGGTGATCGGACTCTCGAAGTAATCCAGCAGCTCCAGGCCGCTGTCCTTGACCACCTGCTCGATGCGCTCGCGCACCAACGGGTAGCTGGCCTCGCTCTTGACCAGGCCGCCCTTGCCGATGTGCTCGGGCTGCAGCTCGAACTGCGGCTTGACCAGCATGAGCACATGCCCGCCCGCCTTGAGCAGCGGCACGAGCGCTGGCCACACCAGCGTCTGCGAGATGAACGACAGGTCGCCCACGATGAGGTCGAACGGTGGTGGTCCGCCCGCAGCCTGCAGCGCATCGGCCGACAGGTCGCGAGCGTTGCATTTCTCGATGCAGACCACGCGCGCATCGCCGCGCAGCCGCGGATGCAGCTGGCCCTGGCCCACGTCCACACCCACCACTTGAAGCGCGCCGCGCTGCAGCAGGCAGTCGGTGAAACCACCACTGCTCTGGCCCACATCGAGGCAGCGCAGGCCGCGCACGTCGAGTGCCACGCGTTGCAGGGCGCCGTCGAGCTTGAGGCCGCCGCGCGAGACGAACCTCGTCTCGGCGTTGTCCACCGCCTGCAGTTCCACCGTCTCGCGCAGCTCTTCGCCGTTCTTCGAGACGGTTTTCCAGTCGCCCGGCAGCAGCCGCCAGCGCACGCCCGACGCAATCAGGCGCTGGGCTTGCGACTTGGAAGCCGCCAGCCCACGTTCAACAAGAAGCTGATCGGCTCTCATCAACAATGTCCATGCCACGAACGCCAACCCGCCATCCAGAGATGCCGCGGATCCGGCTCCGCCGGTCCACAGGCATCGCCCCCTTGAGGGGGTCGCGCAAAGCGCGGCGGGGGTGCGTTCAATAGCGATACGTGTCGGGCTTGTACGGGCCCTGCTTGGGCACGCCGATGTAGGCCGCCTGTTCGTCGGTCAGCTCGGTCAGCATCGCGCCGACCTTCTTCAGATGCAGGCGCGCGACCTTCTCGTCCAGGTGCTTGGGCAGCACGTAGACCTTGCCGATGTCGTAGCTGTCGGGGTGCGAGAACAGTTCGATCTGCGCGATGGTCTGGTTGGCGAACGAACTCGACATCACGAAGCTGGGGTGCCCGGTGCCGCAGCCCAGGTTCACCAGGCGGCCCTTGGCCAGCATGATGATCTTCTTGCCATCGGGGAAGGTCACGTGGTCGACCTGGGGCTTGATCTCGTCCCAGTTGTACTTCTCGATCGAGGCGATGTCGATCTCGTTGTCGAAGTGGCCGATGTTGCACACGATGGCCTGGTCCTTCATCGCGGCCATGTGGTCGTGCGTGATGATGGACTTGTTGCCGGTGGTGGTCACGAAGATGTCGGCCTTGTCGGCGGCGTACTCCATGGTCACGACCTTGTAGCCTTCCATCGCGGCCTGCAGGGCGTTGATGGGGTCGATCTCGGTCACCCACACCTG
>NZ_JAKFEO010000120.1:0-9376 GCF_036675665.1 Hydrogenophaga sp.
GCTGCAGGCCGAGGTGGCGCGCGCGCTGGCCACACTGGACCAGCCCGCCGCCCGGCGCGTGGTGACCGGCGGCGAGGAACAGGCCCTGCGGCTGGCCGAGGTGGCGGCGCTGCTCGCCTCGGACGCGCTGGTGGTCGACGCCTGCCGCCGCGGCCTGGGCACGGGTGCCGCGTGGCAAGCGCTGGCGCGTCGCCCCGTGCTGTTCGCGCTGGCGCGTGCGCTGGCACAGGCCTGGCCGGGCGACGTGGACCGCGAAGCCCTGATTGCGGACGCGTTCCGCACCCGCCACCCCGACGACACGCACCGCGCGCGCCTGCGGGTCGAGATCGGCCGCTTGCGCGCACTGGTCAAGGCGATGGCGCGCATCGAGGCCACCGAACGCGGCTTCATGCTCCAGCCCCTGGACGGGCGCGAGGTCGTGGTGCTGGCGCCGCCCATGGCCGGCGAGCAGGCCTCGCTGGTGGCGCTGCTCTCCGACGGCGCGGCCTGGTCCACCTCGGCCCTGGCGCTGGCGCTGGGCGCGAGCCAGCGCACCGTGCAGCGCGCGCTGGCCGAGCTGGAAGCCGAGGGCCGGGTGCGCGCCATCGGGCAGGCGCGCGCGCGGCGCTGGCTGGCACCGACCCTGGCGGGTTTCACGACGATCTTGTTACTCCCCGCTGCGCTGCCGAGTGAATAGAGTGGACTCCAGGCACCGAGACACGGTGCTGCCCAACAGGAGTCCACCATGACCAGCAAGACCGCAACAACCCCCAAGCGAGCCACCGCGCGCCCCGCCGAGATCGTGCGCGAGTACGGCCCCTTCGCCGGCGCCAACATGGTCGCCGGCGTCACCCACGATGGCCAGCGCGTCTGGGCCGCCACCGGCGCGCAGATCGTTGCCTTCGATCCCGCCAGCGGCGAGACCACACGCACGCTGGAGCGCGCTGGCGACGCCGGCACCGCCTTCGACGGCACGCACCTCTACCAGATCGCCGAGGCGCGCATCGACAAGATCGACCCCGTCAGCGGCGATGTGGTGGCGTCCATCCCCGCGCCCGGCGGCGGCAACGACTCGGGACTCGCCTGGGCCGAAGGCAGCCTGTGGGTGGGCCAGTACCGCGACCGCAAGATCCACCAGATCGACCCGGCCACCGGTGCCATCCGGCGCACCATCGAGTCCGACAGTTTCGTCACCGGCGTGACCTGGGTCGACGGCGAACTCTGGCACGGCACCTGGGAAGGCGATGCGAGCGACATCCGGCGCATCGACCCGCAGACCGGCGCCGTGCTCGAGCGGCTCGACATGCCGGCCGGCACCGGCGTGAGCGGCCTCGAGTCCGACGGCGCCAACCTCTTCTATTGCGGCGGCGGCGAGAGCGGCAAGGTGCGCGCCGTGCGACGCCCCAAGGCCGCGTGAGCGGCACCTGCCTGCCGCATCAACCGTCTCTCAAACCCAGGAACCCATCATGAACACCACCGCTGAAACGAACACCGCGCGCCACGCCATCGTGTCCCGCGACCAATGGCTCACCGAGCGCCGGGCGCTGCTGGCGCGCGAGAAGGCCCTGACGCAGCTGCGCGACCAGATCGCCCGCGAGCGCCGCGCGTTGCCTTGGGTCCGCGTCGAGAAGAACTATGTCTTCGAAGGGTTGGAAGGCCGTCGCACGCTCGCCGAGCTGTTCGACGGCCGCCACCAGCTGGTGGTGCAGCACTTCATGTTCGGCCCGGACTGGGAACAGGGCTGCCCGAGCTGTTCCTTCATGGCCGATCACACCGACGGCATGCTGCCGCACCTGGCGCAGCGCGATGTGACGATGGTGGCGATCTCGCGCGCGCCGCTGGCCCGCATCGAGCGCTTCCGCCAGCGCATGGGCTGGCGCTTTCCCTGGCTGTCCTCGCACGGCAGCGACTTCAACCACGACTTCCACGTCAGTTTTTCACCGGAAGAGCTGGCCCGCGGCGAGGTGGACTACAACTACGCGATGCGCCCCTTCCCGAGCGAGGAGGCGCCGGGCGTCAGCGCCTTCTACCGGGACGACGCAGGCGATGTCTTCCACACCTACTCGACCTACGGGCGCGGTGTGGAGGTGATGATGGGCACCTACAACCTGCTGGACCTCGCGCCCAAGGGCCGCGACGAGCGCGACGTGCCCCACAAGATGGAATGGGTCCGCCACCACGACCGCTACGCGCCGGCACCTCAGGCGACACCGGCAGCCGGCGCCTGCTGCCATGCGCAGGCCTGAAGCGCAGCGGGCACCGGCACTGCGGTCCCTGGTCCCGATCACGGTCGGGCACGTCGCCTCGGTGGCTGTTGTTTGCGCGGCGCTGGTGTCCGGTCTGTCGATGGACCGCCGGCTGATGCTGGCGCTGGCGGGCGGGCTGCTGGTGGTGGCCGCGGTGGTGTGCCTCGCGGGCCGCACACCGCAGGTGACCCGCGCACTGGCCGGGCAGGCCGGATGGGGGATCGGGTCTTTCGTGGTGTCCACCGCGCACGGCGCCGGCCTGGCGCTGGTGCCCGCGCTGATGCCGCTGTGCCTGGGCGAAGCAGCCGCCGGTGGGGCCATGGTCTCGGGCGCGCTGTGGCAGGCCATCGGCGCGGTGGTGGCGCACGGCGTTGTCATGATCGCCGTCACCGGCGCGATCGCCACCGGGATGCGCGCCTGTCGAAACCGCGTACGCTGGATCGTCGTGCATCGGTGGCCGGGGATGTTTCCCGCTGGCCGCGACCTGTTCAGACGAACCTCACCGTGAAAGGAACCCCCGCCATGTCATCCCGCACCGTTCGACTTCACCGCGTGCTCCGCGCCCCACCCGAGAAGGTTTACCGTGCCTTCCTCGACCCCGATGCGATGGCCCGCTGGTTGCCGCCCTACGGCTTCATCTGCAAGGTGCAACACTTCGAGCCCCGGGTCGGCGGCAGCTTCAAGATGTCGTTCCACAACTTCTCGACCGGCCACGGCCACTCGTTCCGCGGGGAATACCTGGAGCTGGTGCCCAACGAGCGCCTGCGCTACACCGACCGGTTCGACGACCCCAACCTGCCCGGCCTGCTCACGGTGGACGTGCAACTCAAGGCCGTCTCGTGCGGTACCGAGCTCAACGTGGTGCAGGACGGCATTCCGGAAGCGATTCCTCTGGAGATGTGCTACCTCGGGTGGCAGGAGTCGCTGCTCCAGCTGGCCCACCTGGTGGAGCCGGACATTCCGGGCTGAGCGAGGTCAGCCCTTCCAGAACTCCGGCCGCGCGTACTCGTGCTTGAGGAAGTCGATCCACAGGCGCACGCGCAGCGCGAGGTGCTTGCGCTGCGGGAACAGCGCAAAGATGCCGTTGGGCGGCGCGGCGAACTCGTCGAGCACGCTCACCAGCCGCCCGGCCGCGATGTCGGCCTCCACCTCCCAGGTGCTGCGCCACGCAATGCCGTAACCGGCCAGGCACCACTCGTGCAACACCTGGCCGTCGGTGCAGTCCAGCGGGCCGCCGGGGCGCAGGTGGGTGATGGTGGTCTCGCCCGCTTCGCCCGGCACGGTGAACGCCCAGCCGCGGGTCTGTGACGCGTCGCTGGACAGCGTGAGGCAATCAAAGCGCACCAGGTCGGCCGGGGATTGTGGGCGGCCGTGGTGCTGCAAATAGCGCGGCGTGGCCACGCACAGGCGGCGGTTTTCGGCCAGGCGCACGCTCACCAGCGACGAGTCGGGCAGATCACCCACGCGCACCGCGCAGTCGTAGGCCTCGCCGGCCACATCCACCACGCGGTCGCTCAGGTTGAGCGAGATCGTCACCTCCGGATGCAGCTCACGGAAGTGCGGCACCAGCGGCGCCACGTGGCGGCGGCCAAAGCCGGCCGGTGCGGTGATGCGCAGGTGCCCGCTGGCCTTCACGCCCCCGGCGCTCACGCTGGCCTCGGCGTTGGCCAGGTCGGTCAGCAGGCGGTGGCAGTCCTCGAGGAAAGCACTGCCTTCGTGGGTGAGGGTGATGCGCCGCGTGGTGCGCACCATGAGCTTCACACCGAGGCGGGATTCGAGGGCGTCAAGCCGGCGCCCGATGATGGCCGGGGCCACGCCCTCGGCCTTGGCGGCGGCGGTCAGGCTGCCACGCGTGGCGACCGAGGCGAAGGTTTCAAGTTGTTTGAGTTTGTCCACCGGGGCAGATTACCCCACGGCTCGTTATGAATCAATGACGAATACGCCTGGATTGATGACTTATCAGGTTGGTTTTGCCACCGTCTGGCTCAGGCGGGCGGCGTCTTCCTCCGAATAGCCCAGTTCGGCCAGCAGCGCGGCGCTGTGTTCGCCAAGCTTCGGCGGGCTGCGCCGCACGCCCAGGCGCTCGCCATCGAGCGCGAGCGGCAGCAGCACGGTCTGCGCGGTCTGGCCAGCGCGCTCGCCGTCGGGCAGGGTGATGGGCGCCAGGCCGCCGGTGGCGCAGAGGTGCGGGTCGTCCAGCAGCTCGTGAGGCTTGGTGATGGGCGCGAACGGCAGGCCGTGGCGCTCGAACAGCGCGGCCAGGTCGGCCGCGCTCTGCAGCGCAAGGCGCTCGCGCAGCAGCGGGATGAGCCAGTCGCGGTTGCGCACGCGGTTGTTGTTGCCCAGCAGGCGCGGGTCGGCCTTGAGGTCTTCATAACCGAAGGCGTCGCAGAAGATGGCCCACTGCGTGTCGCTCACCACGGCCAGGAAGATCTGCTCTTCGTCTTGAACCTTGAACACGTCGTAGATGCCCCAGGACGAAATGCGGTCGGGCATGGGCGCGGCGGGCTGGCCGGTGACGGCGAACTGCATCATGTGCTGCGCCACCAGGAACACGTTGTTCTCGAACAGCGAGCTTTGCACCTCGCTGCCCTGCCCGGTTTTCTCGCGCGCGCTGAGCGCGGCCATGACGCCGATGGCACCAAACAGGCCACCCATGATGTCGTTCACCGACGAGCCCGCGCGCAGCGGGTCCCCCGGGCGCCCGGTCATGTAGGCCAGGCCGCCCATCATCTGCACCACCTCGTCAAGGGCGGTGCGGTGGTCGTACGGCCCGGGCAGAAAACCCTTGTGGCTCACGTGGATCAGGCGCGGGTTGAGCGTCTTCAGGCTCAGGTAGTCCAGGCCCAGCTTCTTCATGGTGTCGGGCTTGAAGTTCTCGCTCACCACGTCGGCGGTGGCAATCAGCTTGAGCACGGCCTCCTTGCCTTCGGGCGACTGCAGGTCCAGCACCAGGCTTTTCTTGTTGCGGTTGAACAGCGGGTAGAAGCCCGCGCCCGAGCCGAGCAGGCGGCGCGTGTTGTCACCGGCGGGCGGCTCGACCTTGATGACCTCGGCCCCCAGATCGGCCAGCACCATGCCGCAGGTGGGTCCCATGACCATGTGGGTGAATTCAACGACGCGGATGCCTTCGTAGGGGAGTTTTGTCATCTGGGAGAAATCGAGTTGGAGAGCCAGCCTTTGGGCAAACCGGCTTCGGGCGTCATGCCGTACACCGGCTCGCCCGGCAGGCCGGCCTTGAGAGGTTCGCGCGCGGCGATGAGTTTTGTGATGTCGATGCCGGTGCGCACGCCCATGGCCTCGAACATGAAGACCAGGTCTTCGGTGACCACGTTGCCCGAGGCGCCGGGCGCATAGGGGCAGCCGCCCAGACCGCCGAGCGACGAGTCAAACGTGCGCACGCCCACGTCATACGCGGCCAGGCAGTTGGCCAGGCCCAGGCCGCGCGTGTTGTGCATGTGGGCCGCGCCCGCGCGCTCGCCCAGCTCGGCGCGCAGCCGCGTGAACAGGCGGCGCACCTGCGCCGGGTTGGCCATGCCGGTGGTGTCGGACAGGCCGACCTCGTCCACGCCGGCTTCCACACAGGCCACGGCCAGACGGATCACGTCGTCTTCATCCACCGCACCTTGCAGCGTGCAGCCGAAGGCGGTGGACAAGCCCACCTCCATCGCCACGCCGGGCACGGCGTCGCGCCGCAGCGCGTGCACCTCGCGCAGTTCGTCGAGCATCTGCGCCGGCGTCTTGCGCACGTTGGCCATGGAATGCGCCTCGCTCACCGACACCGGCAGGGTGATCTTGAGCACGCCCGCGGCCAGCGCGGCCTCGGCGCCGCGCCGGTTGGGCACGAGCGCCATCACCATCAGGCCCGGGTGCTGCAGGGCGTGTTGCACCACCGCGGGCGCGTCCGCCATCTGCGGCAGCAGCTTGGGCGGCACGAAGGAGCCGACCTCGATCTCGCGCAGGCCGGCCGCCACGAGCGCGTCGATCCAGCGCAGCTTGTCGGCCGTGGGCATCGTCGCCTTGACGGACTGCAGGCCGTCGCGCGGGCCGACTTCGCTGATGAGGACTTCGGGGGTGTTGTGCATGTAAAAAAGGGCTTCGGCTTGCGTTCTGTAAGACAGAACGATATTCTCTCTGTTGAAAGAATCGCAGATCGTCCCCACGCTGTCAACCAAAAGCCATGCCCCGCAAAGCGCAAACCCCGTCACTGGCCGACGCCAACGCCGCCACCGGCGGCACCGCTGCGGTGGACCGCGCGCTCTCGCTGCTGGGCGCGTTCCGCGCGGGCGACGCGGCCCTGTCGCTGGCCGAGCTGGCCGAGCGCACGCAGCTCTACAAAAGCACCGCCCTGCGCCTGCTCGCCTCGCTCGAACACGCGCACCTGCTGCAGCGGCTGGACGACGGGCGCTATGCCCTGGGTGGTGAGGTGGCGCGGCTGCACGGCATCTACGCGGCCTCGTTCTCGCTCGACCGCATCGTCATGCCCGTGCTGCGCCAGCTGGTGGCCGCCACCGGCGAAAGCGCGGCCTACCACGTGCGCCAGGGCCAGGCGCCGAACCAGACGCGCCTGTGCCTCTACCGCGTGGACTCACCGCACCCGGTGCGCGACCACATCCGCGCGGGCGAGGTGCTGCCCCTGCACCAGGGCACGGGCGGGCGCGTGCTCTCGGCCTTTGGCGCGGGCGACGACAGCCGCACACCCACCACCGTCGAGAAACGCATCCACGCCCGCATCCGCGCCGACGGCTACATGACCGCCGTGGGCGACCGCCTGGCCGAAGTAGCCGGCATCTCGGCACCGGTGTTCCATGCGGATGGGTCGATCGCCGCCGCGCTCACGCTCACGATGCCGGCGCACCGGTTTGACGAGCGGCATGTGGGAAAGGTGCTGGCGGCGGCGCGGCAACTGGGCGGGCGGGTGGGGTAACCACGCGCCCGCCCAGTTACTTTTTCACGCCTTTCTTCTTCAATTTCTGTTTTCTTCGATCTGAATACAACACTTTGGTATTCATTGTTCAGAACCCTCGCCAGAATGCGCGGTGTTTGGAAATGATCACCCAAAAGTATTCAGGCGAGGAAAAGGATGAAACGCAGACAGGCCTTCGGGCCGGTTCGGCGCGTGGCCGAGGCAACGCTCCTCATGGGCGCGCTGTGGGCATGGCCAGCCATCGGCCAAACCCCCACCGACACAACGCAGAGCACATCGGAGCAGCGCCGCGCACAGGAGCGCGATGCACGCCAGCGCGACCAGGCGCTGCAGGAGCGTGAACAGCGCCCGCAGGCCGCGCAAGCCACACCGGCGCAGCGCCTGCCCGACGCCGAATCACCTTGTTTCCCGATCCACCAGATCGAATTGCGTGGAGAAGACGCGCGCCGCTTCAGCTGGGTGCTCGACGCACTCACCGCACCCGACGGCCTGGACGGTCCGCTGCGCCGCTGCCTGGGTGCAGGCGGCATCGGCATCCTGGCCCAGCGCGCACAACACGCCGTCGTCGCGCGCGGCTTCGTCACGAGCCGGGTGCTGGTCGAACCACAGGACCTGAACCCAGGCCTCCTGACGCTCACGGTGATCCCCGGGCGCATCCGGCAGGTGCGTTTCGCCGATCCCACGGCGCGACACGCCTCCGCCCTCCATGCCTTGCCCGCCCAAGCCGGCGGCATCCTCAACCTGCGCGACATCGAGCAGGCGCTGGAGAACTTCAAGCGGGTGCCCAGCGCCGAGGCCGACATCCAGATCGTGCCGACCGACGAGCCGGGACAGAGCGACCTGCTGATTCACTGGAAGCAGGGTCGGCCGGTGCGCGTGCAACTGGGCGTGGACGACAGCGGCTCGCGCAGCACGGGCCGCTACCAGGGCAGCGCAACGCTCAGCATCGACAACCCGCTCTCGCTCAACGATCTCTTCTACGTGGGCCTGCAGCGCAGTCTGGGCGGCGGTGACCCAGGAGCACGGGGCACCAGCGGCAGCTCGTGGCATTACTCGCTGCCCTGGGGCCGGGCATGGCTGGCCTTCGACGTCAGCCGGCACCGATACCTGCAGACCGTGGCGGGCGCCGCGCAGGACTATGTCTACCGCGGCACCACCGGTTCACAGGAGGCCACGCTGTCGTATCTGGTGCACCGCGACGCCACGAGCAAGACCACCCTGCACGCCAAGGCGTTTGCGCGGCAGTCGCGCAACTTCATCGACGACACCGAGGTCGAGGTGCAGCGCCGGCGGGTGGGTGGCTGGCAGCTGGGCGTCGGGCACCGCGCCTTTGTGGGACCGGGCACGCTGGATCTGAACCTGAGCTATCGGCGTGGCACGGGCGCCTTTGGCTCGCTGCGCGCGCCCGAAGAGCCCTTTGGCGAAGGCACCTCGCGGTTCGCGCTGGTGCAGGCCAGCGCCCAGTGGCAGTGGCCTTTCAAGCTCGGCACACAGCCCTGGCAATACAGCGGCCAATGGCGCGCCCAGGCGCACCGCACACCCCTGTCGCCGCAAGAGCGCTTCGCCATCGGTGGTCGCCACACGGTGCGCGGTTTCGACGGCGAATCCAGCCTGAGCGCCGAGAGCGGCTGGATCTGGCGCAACGAACTCGCCACCCCGCTCGGTGCCAGCGGCACGTCGGCATTTGTGGGCCTGGACCACGGCCAGGTGCATGGCCCCAGT
This sequence comes from Hydrogenophaga sp., assembly GCF_036675665.1. Lineage (GTDB taxonomy): Bacteria > Pseudomonadota > Gammaproteobacteria > Burkholderiales > Burkholderiaceae_C > Hydrogenophaga. Next base: position 8,875 of record NZ_JAKFEO010000120.1, read on the forward strand.
GCACAGCGACTCGTCGGCACCCGCCTGACCGGCGCGGTGGCCGGCTTGCGGGGCAGCGCGGGCGGCGTTCAGTACGAGCTGTTCGCCGGCTGGCCCGTCCACCAGCCGGAAGGCTTTCGCACCGCCCACGCCGCACTGGGCTTCTGGCTGGCCACCGGCTTCTGAGCCCGCTGTCACTCACAACAACAACGCCTCGAACATCCCATGAACCGCAACCACCACCGCATCGTTTTCAACGCCGCGCGCGGCCAGCTGATGGCCGTGAGCGAAACGGCTTCATCCGGCACCCGTTCATCGGCCAGCGGCGAAGCCCCTGCCAGCGCCGCCAGGCCGAAGCGCTGGCCGGCCATCGTCCTGCTGCTGGCCTTCGCCGCCTGGAGCCAGCCCGCCCAATCGCAGATCACGGCCGACCCCGGCGCCGCGGGCAACCTGCGCCCCACGGTGCTCACCGCGCCCAACGGCGTGCCCCTGGTCAACATCCAGAGCCCGAGTGCGGCCGGTG
>NZ_JAKFEO010000078.1:0-9367 GCF_036675665.1 Hydrogenophaga sp.
GGGTGGAGGTGCATCCTGAGTCGCTTAGAAACTACCTCGAAGAGGAATTGAATCTCGCCACCCCGAGGCGGACTGGAACAGAGAGAACAGAGCCAGCATCAAAGCTGCGATCGTGGCGCCCACGGGGGCCCTCCAAGACGGAACGGCGCAAGAACTTTAGGGGCGGTCGAGATGGAAACGCAGCTGCTTCCCCCGCGGGAAGTCTGCTTTGGGTCGAAAGCGGACATCCCGTGGCGTCGGCTTACTAGGCAGATGCGAGAACCACACCCGGCGAGGAGTACTTTTTGGGCAACTTGCGGTCGAAGTCTGGCGCGCCGTCGTGCACTAGAGGGACATGTCACCTGCCGGGCGCCGGAATTTCTATTCCGGCTACTGGACAGCTAAGTCGGCCGAGCAAGTCGTGCAAAGTTGCTGCCATCTCACTCGCGCTCATCGAGACGCTATCCCAGGTTCGGACTACGCTTCGGTGCTCCAAGGTGCCCACACCTTCTCGTTCGGCGAAAGGCATAGAAGGGTAAGAGTGCTCCCGTAGTTGTCGCAAACGACCGTCAGTTCTTTAACGGTGGCGTTCAGGTCGGCGCTGGGGAACCAAACAGTTGCAGCCAGGGTTTGCCCGATGCGCTCGCTGCCGCTGGCTGCGGTGACGGAGGCCGCGGGAATCTCACGAGGAGCGCCTTTGGTCCTGAAGAATGCGCCATTCTTCAGAGCGCGATCCGATGGCACTGCCCAATTCATGAATCCATCCCGCGAGAGAATCAGCACCGCACTTGCATGCGTGGACTTCACCCATCGCAGTGCCGCCGCGGTGAGCGAGACGCCAAAGGCGTCACTCTTGTCGCTCAACTGCATGACCTACTACCACTACTGCGAAATCGACGCCGCGACAGTGCAAGGCCTCGAAAGGGCCAATTCGAAGCGGCAGTTCTTCGAAACCCGCATTCGCGGAAGCGGTGCGGACGGACCATTCGACTGCCGGACGCACCCTATTCCGAAGAAGTACCGGCAGTAAATTCTTGGCGTCTGCTTTCGGGCCATGAGCAGACGTCACCCACGGTCGAAGAAACACGGGTCTCCTGGCTCGCCCCGCATGTCCTATCGCGCAAAAAACGCCCCCACCAACTTCACCCAGTACGTGGACCCGATCGGCAGCAGCGCGTCGTTGAAGTCGTAGTTGGGATTGTGAAGCTCGCACGGCCCCATGCCGATGTACTTTTCCTCGCGGTGCGCGCCTTCGCCATTGCCCATGAAGAGGTAGCTGCCGGGTACTTCCTGCAGAAAGAACGAGAAATCCTCGGCACCACCGTGTTGTGGCGTGTTGCCGTCCACGTTCTGCGCGCCGAAGGCGTCCTGCGCCACCTTCATCGCAAACTCGGTCTGCGCGTCCCAGTTCACCAGCGGCGGGTAGGCGCGGTGAAACTTCAATTCGCCCGAGCCACCATGTGCCTGGGGCAGCATCTCGGCCATGCGGCGCATGTTGCTTTCGATCTCGTCCAGCACCTCGGTGCTGAAAGTGCGCACGGTGCCCTTGATCACGGCCTCGCCGGGCAGCACGTTGTAGGCGTCGCCGGCATGAATCTGCGTCACGCTGACCACGGCCACGTCAATCGGGTTCTTGTGGCGCGAGATCAGCGTCTGCAGCGCGCCCACCAGTTCTGCCGCGATGACGATGGTGTCTACCGACTTGTGCGGCTGCGCGGCGTGGCCACCAGTGCCGCGCACGATGATGTCGAAGCGGTTGCTCGACGCCATCGCCGGCCCCTTGCGGAAGGCGAAGTGCCCGACCGGGAAGCCGGGCATGTTGTGGATGCCGTAGATCTCGTCACACGGGAATCTCTCGAACAGACCGTCGTTCATCATGGCCTTGGCGCCGGCATTGCCGCCCTCTTCCGCCGGCTGGAAGATGAAGTTGACAATGCCGTCGAAGTCGCGGTGCTTCGCCAAGTACTTGGCCGCGCCCAGCAGCATGGCGGTGTGGCCGTCGTGGCCGCAGCCGTGCATGCGGCCTTCATGCCTGGATGCATGGGCAAAGCGGTTGTGCTCGGGCATGGGCAGTGCGTCCATGTCGGCGCGCACGCCGATGGCACGCGGCTTGCCGCCTGCCGCGGTCTTGCTGCCGCGCAGCACGCCGACAACGCCGGTCTTGCCCAGGCCACGGTGCACCTCGATGCCGTAGCTGGCCAGGCGCTCGGCCACCACGTCCGAGGTGCGGTTCTCCTGGAAGGCCAGCTCCGGGTGGGCGTGGATGTCGCGCCGCAGAATGGTGAATTCTTCGTGCGTGGTGTCGATTTCGGCGATGGTGCTCATGGTGCGGGTCCTTTGTGCTGCGACAGCGGTTATTTCACCTGCGTCCGGACGTAGTCGGCGATGTCCTGTGCCACACCGGCCAGTGCCGCCTGCAGGGCGCCGAAGCCAGCGCTGCGCTCGCAGGTGGCTTCATCCAGGTACAGGCCCCGGTGCAGTTCGATCTGCAGGCTGTGGCGGTGTTGTGCGGGCCGGCCCAGGCGGGAGATCAGCGCCACGCCCTTGAAGGGGTCGTTGATGGCCACGCTGAAGCCGCGACTGCGCAGCGCCTGCGCCACCATCTGGGTGAACTCCGGCGCGGCCGTTGTGCCGTCGCGGTCGCCCAGGACAAAGTCGGCCAGCGTCTTGTCTGTCTGGATGCCCAGGCCCTTATAGGAGTCGGCAGGCATGGAATGCAGGTTGAGGTGCCACACGGCGCCGTGCTGCGCATACGCGGCCTCGATGGCCTGCCGCATGGCCGCGTGGTAGGGCGCATGGTAGGTGGCAATGCGGTGCTGCACCTCGGCCACGCTGAGCTTGCGGCTGTAGATGGGTGTGCGGCCGCCCTGTCCCGCATCGCGCCAGACGAGGCCGATGCCCAGGCCGGTTTTCTGGCCGGGGTTCAGTGGCCCGGGCCAGGGTGCGTCCAGCATGGCCGGGTCGATGTCGTCGACGTCGCGGTTTGGATCGATGTAGGCCCGCGGGAACTCGGCCGCCAGCAGCGTCGCGCCCACCGATGGCAGCGACTCCCACAGCACATGCACGTCCGTGTCCTCGCCCGCGCGCAAGCGCTCGAACGGGATCGTGTAGCCGAAGTCGGCCGGGTACATGGTGCCGCTGTGCGGCGAGTCGCAGACCAGGGGCAGGGCCTCGCCCTCGGGCAGGCGCAACGTGTAGGGCGTGAAGGGTGTGGAGACGCTGGGAAGTACGGGTGTGCTCATGCGGGAACGGCCGGAGCCATGTCGTTCAGGTGGCAGGCGCTGGTGTGGCCCGATACAAGCGTGCGCAGCGCCGGCAGCTCCGCACTGCAGCGCGGCATCGCATGCGGGCAGCGCGGGTGGAAGGCGCAGCCGGTGGGCGGGCGCAGCGGTGAAGGCAACTCGCCCTTGATCGGCTGGTAGTCGCGGCGCTGCGTGTCCAGCGACGGCAGCTCCGACAGCAGGGCCTGGGTATAAGGATGGTTGGGGCGGCTGAAGATGGTCTGCGTGGGTGCGACCTCGACCACGCGGCCCAGGTACATGATGACCACGCGGTCCGAGATGTGGCCGACCACGCCCAGGTTGTGGCTGATGAACAGGTAGGTCAGGGCGAATGCGCGGCGCAGTTCCAGGAACAGGTTGAGCACCTGGGCCTGGATGGAGACGTCCAGCGCGGCCACCGCCTCGTCGCAGACGATGAGCTGCGGCTTGAGCGCCAGGGCCCGCGCGATACCGATGCGCTGGCGCTGGCCGCCCGAGAACTGGTGCGGGTAGCGCTGGCCGTAGTCCGGATCCAGCCCGACCTGGCGCATCAGGTCGGCGACGTATTCGTCCTTGCCGGACGCAGGAACCAGGCCGTGCACCACGGGCGCCTCGCCGATGATGTCCAGCACCCGCATGCGCGGGTTGAGCGAGGCCATCGGGTTCTGGAAGATCATCTGCACGCCCAGCACATAGGCCTTGTGCTCGGCCGGGGTCATGCCGTGCAGGGGCTTGCCCCTGTAGCTGACGACGCCGGCGCTGGGCGGGTTGATTCCGGCGATGACGCGGCCCAGCGTCGACTTGCCACAACCCGATTCACCCACCACGCCGATCACTTCGCCAGCGGTGATGTCGAGGTCGACCCCGGCTACCGCATGCACCACGGACGGCGCGTTCTGCGCACCGAGCAGGTTGGCGATCCTGCCGGCCAGGTCCACCGGCTGCACGAAGCGCTTGTCGATGCCGCGCAGTTGCAGCAGCGGTGGGGCGACCTGGGACGTGGTGGATGCGTGCATTGGTCAGGCCAGCGCGTGCCAGCAGCGCACGGTCTTTTGCGGCGGCAGGTCTACCGCCTGTGGAGTGGTGAGGCAGACGTTGGATGCGTAGCTGCAGCGCGGGCGGAAAGCGCAGCCTTGCGGCAGCTGCAGCAGCGACGGCGTCATCCCAGGAATCTGGCGCAGCAGCGAACCATGTGTCGCCCGCGTCGGAATCGAATTGATCAAGCCCTGCGTGTAGGGGTGCGAAGGCCGGTGCACCACGTCGGCGGTGGCGCCGCTCTCGACGATGCGGCCAGCGTACATCACGGCAATGCGGTCGGCCAGGCCGGACACGACGGCCAGGTCGTGCGTGATCCAGATCATGGCGGTGCCGGTTTCGCGGCAGAGCTTCTGCACTTCGTACAGGATCTGCGCCTGGATGGTCACGTCCAGCGCGGTGGTGGGCTCGTCCGCGATGATCAGCTTGGGCTTGTTGAGCATCGCGATGGCAATGGCCACGCGCTGGCGCATGCCGCCCGACAGCTGGTGCGGGTACGACAGCAGCCGCTCCTGCGGCGACGGGATGCCGACCATGGCCAGCGTGTCGCGGGCGCGGGCCAGCGCTGCCGAAGCACTCACCTTCTCGTGCGCGTGGATGGCCTCGACCATCTGCGTGTCCACCCGCAACACGGGGTTGAGCGTCATCATCGGGTCCTGGAAGATCATCGCGATCTCCTTGCCGCGCAGCTGCTGCAACCGTGGCTCGCCCACGCCCACCAGCTCTTCGCCCAGGTAGCGGATGCTGCCCCCCACGATGCGGCCGGGCGCATCGATCAGCCCGATGACCGAAAAGCCGGTGATGCTCTTGCCCGACCCCGATTCACCGACCAGGCCGAGGATTTCGCCCGCGCCCACGCGCAGGTCGACACCGTCGACTGCTTTCACCACACCGCCATGGGTGAAAAAGTGGGTCTGCAGGCCCTCCACCTCGAGGACCGGTGCACTCAAGCTGTCAGTGGGCATTGTGCGGATTGAGGATGTCGCGCAGGTGGTCGCCCACCAGGTTGATGCCGACGATGGCCAGCGCCAGCGCGATACCGGGGAAAAACGAGATCCAGTAGTGGCCGCTGAGCATGAACTCGAAGCCGTTGGCGATCAGCATGCCCAGGGAGGGCTCGGTCACCGGCACGCCGACACCGAGGAAAGACAGCGTCGACTCCAGCGCAATGGCGTGCGCCAGGTCGATGGTGGCGATGACGATCAGCGGCGGCATGCAGTTGGGCAGCATGTGGCGCAGCAGCACGCGTTGCGAACTGAGGGCCATGCATTGCGCGGCTTCCACGTATTCCTTGGCGCGCTCGACCAACGCGGCGCCGCGGGCCGCCCGCGCAAAGTAAGCCCATTGGACGATGACCAGCGCGATGATCACCTTGTCGACGCCCTTGCCCAGGATGGCCAGCAGGATCAGCGCGACCAGAATGGCGGGGAAGGAGAGCTGGATGTCGACGATGCGCATCAGCAGCGCGTCGATCCAGCCGCCGAAGTAAGCGGCCGCGAGACCGACAACGGTGCCGATAGCCAGCGCCGATGCCACCGAGACGCCGCCCACCATCAGGCTGGTGCGCAGGCCGTAGAAGATGGCCGAGAGCAGGTCGCGCGCCTGCCCATCGGTGCCCAGCCAGTAATGCATGCCGCCATCGGCCGTCTTGCTGCCAGGCGGCAGCTTGGAGTCCAGGATGTCGAGCTTGCCGATGTCGTAGGGGTTCTGCGGCGAGATCCAGGGCGCGAACACGGCCACGGCGACGGCCAGCAGCAACAGCACCAGCCCTGCGACGGCCAGCCTGTTGGCAAAAAACTCGCGGCGCAGGCGTTGCCACGGGGTCTCGGGCGGCGGCAATGCCACCACCTCTTCTTCGAGCACGACGGGCGTGATGATGGCGCTCATGCTTTCGCCGCCTGCAACCGCACCCGGGGGTCGAGCACGGAGTAGAGGATGTCGGTCACCAGGTTGAGCATGACCAGGAAGAAGACGATGAGGATCAGATAGGCCACGACCACCGGGCGGTCCAACGTGATGATGGAGTCGAGCAGCAGCTTGCCCATGCCGGGCCAGGCGAAGATGGTTTCAGTCACCACTGCGAAGGCCACGACCTGGCCGAACTCCAGGCCGAACACGGTGACGATGGGGATCATGATGTTCTTGAGCAGGTGCACCCGCAGGATGCGGCTCCAGGCAAGGCCCTTGGCGCGCGCGAACTTGATGTAGTCCATGGGCAGCGCTTCGCGCGTGGCGGCGCGCGTCACGCGGATGATGAGCGCCGCCTTGGCGATGGCGATGGTCAGGGCCGGCAGGATTAGTCGCTTCCAGCCGTCCAGCGTGAGCACGCTCAGGTCCAGCGGGCCCACCAGCACGGTCTTGCCGCGGCCACTGGCCGGCACCCAGCCCAGGTAGACCGCAAACACCATGATCAGCATCAGCCCGACCCAGAAATTGGGTAGCGAAAAGCCCAGCACCGAGCCCGTCATGATGCCGCGCGTGCTGAAGGCTTGGGGTTTGAGTCCGGCCCAGATGCCCAGCGGTATGCCGATGATCGCCGCCAGCAGCATGGCCACACAGGCCAGCTCCAGTGTGGCGGGCATGCGCTCCAGGATGAGGCCCATCGCCGACTGGCCGGTGAGGAAGCTCTTGCCGAAATCCAGCCGCAACGCATGCGACATGAAGATGGCGTATTGCTGCCACAACGGCTTGTCGAGCCCGAAGTTCTGGCGGATCGCCTCACGGTCCAGCTCGGTGGCGTCCGGGCTGGCCATCATCGAGACCGGGTCGCCCACGACATAGAGGCCGATGAAGACGAGCGCCGACATCGCGGCCATGACGAGCACGGCCTGCAGCAGGCGGCGGATGATGTAGGCGAGCATGCGGCGATGCTCAGCGGCGCATGCTCACTTGCCGAGCGTCACGTACTGCACCATGGTTTGCTGGTCCGCGCGGCCGGTGAACTCGATCCCCTTCTTCATGGCCCAGACCGAGTGCTCGAAGTGAATCGGCAGCATCGCGAAATCAGCCATGGCCGTCTCGCTGGCCCTGGCCAGCATTTCGCCGCGCTTGACCGGGTCCATCAGGTCGGCCGAATCATCCACGAGCTTGTCCATGGCCTTGTTGGAGTAGCGGCTGCGGTTGGTGGTGCCTACCCCCTTCTCCTTGTTGGGGGTTACCAGCAGGGAGTTGAGGGTGTTGGACATCTCTCCGGTCGCGGTGCCCCAGCCGGCCAGGTAGGCGCTGTACGCATAGCTGTCGCGGTTCTTGAAGAACACCGGCGGCGCGGCGGCATCCACCGTGGTCTTGACCCCGATGCGGGTCCACATCGCCGCCAGGGTCTGCGCCACCTTGCTGTCGTTGATGTAGCGGCCGTTGGGCGAACCCAGCACCAGGGTAAAGCCGTCGGGATAGCCCGCAGCCTTGAGCAATGCCTTGGCTTTTTCGGGGTCGGCCTTGGCGGGCGTCGCCAGGTTCTTGCTGGCGCCCAGCATGGGCAACGGCAGCAGTTGCGCGGCCGGCGTGGCGACGCCGCCCATGATGCGGTCCACCAGCGCCTGGCGGTCGATGGCGAGCGACATGGCTTCGCGCACGCGCTTGTCCAGGAAGGGGTTCTTGCCGTTGGTGCCCTGTATGCCCGGAGTCTGCTCGCCGTTCTGGTCCAGCGCGACATAGATGACGCGGTTGGATGCCTTGGCCACCACGTTCAGCTTGGGGTCCTTCTTGAGACGTTCCAGGTCGTCGGTCGGCGGGTCTTCCACCAGGTCGACGTCGCCGGCGAGCAACGCCGCCACGCGCGCCGCCGGGTTGCTGATCGGGCGGTAGGTGACCTTGTCCCACGCGGGCTTGGGGCCCCAGTAGTGCGGGTTGCGCTCGAAGATGATTTCGGAGCCGCGCTTCCAGGACACGAACCTGTAGGGGCCGGCACCCACCAGGCCATTGCCGGCATTCAGCTCGGTGGTGGTCTTACCCTCTGGCGCGGTGCCCGACGCGGCCTTGGCGGACAGGATGGGCAGGGAGGCCATGTTGGTCGGCAGCAGCGGATACGGCTTTTCGGTGGTGATGCGCACTGTGAGCGGGTCCACTGCCTCGACCTTGGTGATCTCCTGCAGGTAGATCTTGTACGAGGACGGGCTGTTGGGAACCTTGGGCACGCGGTCAAAGGTGAACAACACGTCGGCAGCGGTGAAGGGCGAGCCGTCGGAGAATTTCACGTTGGGCCGCAGCTTGAAGGTCCAGGTGTTTCCCTGGGCGGTCCATGACTCGGCAAGGCATGGCCTGGGCAGCATCTCGGCGTCGGCACAGACCAGCGGGTCGAACAGTGTCTGCGACAGCTGGATGTTGGGCGTGAGCGCGTGATATTGCGGATCCATCGACGATGGCTCGGTCTTGATCGCGACGACCAGGTCGCGCGCCACGGCGTTACCTACCAGGCCGGCCGTAGCGGCGGCGAACGCGCAGGCAAACAGTTTTCCTCGCATAGCAGTGACTCCGGAAAGTTGAGGGATTGCGGGATCAAGCAACATGCGCGCCCGCGGTGCATTCTTGCGCTGGCACAGCATACACGCGGCGCCGTGGGCCGTAGCACCGTGATAACCCGGCTGGCGGCGATCGGACTGATCAGCGCCTAGTCCGAACGAAAAAGAACCGGCTGAGCCGGTTCTTTGGTGCCAACGACTGCGTTAATAACGACCACCGCCGTAGCCGCCATTGCCATAGCCAACGTCCGCACGCTTCGTTGCCTTGAACCCGTCTGCACCGTAACCACCCTGGCTACGGCCTTCTTCACGCGGGCGGGCCAGGTTCACGGTGATCGAGCGTCCATCCACGGACATGCCGTCCAGCGCCTTGATGGCAGCCTGGGCGGCTTCCGCGGACCCGATTTCGACAAAACCGAACCCTTTCGAGCGGCCGGTTTCACGGTCCATCATGACCTTGGCGGAGGAAACGCTGCCGAACTCGGCAAAGTTGCTCTCCAGGATGGAGTCGGTCACGGAGTAGGGCAGGTTGCCCACGTAGATTTTGCTGGTCATAAAAGAGTCTTTCTAAATGATGGCACGCAACAGTGCGCACTGGGAAGGCGGGCAGGAGGACCGGGAGTCGGACGCAACGGA
>NZ_JAKFEO010000068.1:0-9209 GCF_036675665.1 Hydrogenophaga sp.
CAACACTCAGGCTGGCATACCGAGGATCTCGTCGGTCGGTACGGCATCACGCGCGAGGACCAGGATCGCTGGGCCGCGCGTTCACAGCAACGGTTCAGTGGGGCTCAGGCTGCCGGCAAGTTCACGGAAGAGATCGTCGCCATCGAACTCTCCGGCCGCAAGGGACCGGTGAGCTTCTCCAAGGACGAAGCCCATCGGCCTGACACCACGGTCGAATCACTGGCCAAGCTCAAGCCGGCGTTTCGAAAGGACGGAACGATCACTGCCGGGAACGCGCCAGGGATCAATAGCGGCGCTGCGGCGATGATCGTCGCGGAGCGAAGTTTTGCCGAGAAGCACGGGCTACGGCCATGGGCGCGCCTGGTCTCGCACGGCGTCGCGGCGGTTGAGCCGGGCATGTTCGGTATCGGGCCAGTGCCGGCGGTCCAACTGGCCCTGGAACGCGCCAACTGGAAGCGCACGGACATCCAGCGCATCGAGATCAACGAGGCATTCGCCGCGATCACGCTGGCCTGCCTGCGTGAACTGGAGCTGCCGGAAGACATTGTCAATGTGGAGGGTGGCGCCATCGCCCACGGCCACGCCATCGGCGCAACGGGCGCCGTGCTGACCACGCGCTTGCTGCATTCGATGCGACGCGACGGCTTGAGGCGGGGCATCGTGACCTTGTGCATCGGCGGCGGTCAGGGCATCGCGCTGGCGCTCGAAACGCTCTGATGGAAAGGATGGCAATGGGCCTGTACTGCCTGGAAGACCTCGTGGCGGGGGCACGGCGCTGGTAGGCGGCGAAAAAACAGGCATGCAGTGATGCGTTTTCACACAGCCTCGGCCGACAGCCGACATCCCCTGACCCGCGCGCACCCGCCGGTGGTCAGGCCTGCAGGGTGAAGCAAAAGGTCGAGCCTTCGCCGGGCACCGAGGTGGCCCAGACGCGGCCACCGTGGCGCGAAACGATGCGCTTGACGATGCTCAGGCCAATGCCCGAACCGCTGAACTCGGTCTGGTTGTGCAGTCGGTTGAACGGAGCGAACAGCCGTTCGGCGAACTTCATGTCGAAGCCACAGCCTTCGTCCCTCACAAAGAAGACCGTGCCTTCTTCATTCACGAAGCTGTCCACCAGGATGCGGGTGGTGTCCTTCTTCGCGCTGTACTTCCAGGCGTTGCGCATCAGGTTGTCGATCACGCAGCGCAGCAGGGTGTCATCCGCGAGCGCCTTCATGCCTGGGGCCACCGTGATCACGGCCCGCCGGCCCGGCTCGGAGGCCATGAGCGCTTCGCTCGATTCGCTGGCGATCTGGCTGATGTCGACCTCGGTGAGGTTCATCGCCGAGCGCGACAGGCGCGACATCTCCAGCAAGGCATCGATCAGGTCGCTCATGCGCGACGCCGAAGACCCCATGGTCTGAAGCAGCTTGGTGCCCTGGTCGCCCAGCCCGATGGCGTAGTCTTCAATCATCACCGTGCTCAGCCCCGCGATGGCCCGGATGGGCGCGCGCAGGTCGTGGGCGGCCGAGTAGGTGAAGGTCTCAAGTTCGCGCAGGCTTTGCTGCAGTTCGCTGGTGCGTTCGCTCACTTGCTGCTCCAGGCGTTCGTTGAGCTCGCTCAGGTGGATCTCGGCCAGCTTGCGATCGGTGATGTTCTGCACGATGCCGCTCAAGCGGTGATCCGGCAACGGGCTGGCGTCGATCTTGAGCCAGCGGTCGTCCTGCCCTGCGTGCAACACCCGAAACTCCTGGCTGAACTTGTGCAGCGGCGTGTGGGAACCGTCCATGCAGACGGCGAAGGCCGGGCGATCGGCCTCGTTCACGTGGGACAGGAACTCGGCGAATGTGAGGGCGCGATCCTGCGGTTGGCCAAGAAGAAGGGCCGAGTGGTGCGACAGGCGCAGGTGGTCGGCGTCGCAGTCGAACTCCAATGTGCCCATCTGGGCTGCATCCAGCGCCTGCTGAAGCAACTGCTGGCTCTCGGCCAGGGCCTTCTCTGCCGAATGACGCTCCAGTGCCATCTGGATGGTGGCGTGCAGTTCGCGCTCCGAGAACGGCTTGATGAGGTAGCCATAGGGCCGTGTCTGGCGCGCGCGCTCCAGCGTGGAATCTTCCGAATAGGCGGTGAGGTAGATCACCGGCACCGGGTGCGTTTCGTTGATGCGCCCGGCCACATCGATGCCGTCCATGGAGCCCTCGATGTGGATGTCCATGAGGATCAGATCGGGGCGGGATTTCGACACCAGCGCCAGGGTCTCGTTGCCCGAGACGGCCACGGCGGGCACGTGGTAGCCCATGTGCGAGAGGCGCTGCTGCAGGTTGAAGGCGACGATGCCTTCGTCTTCGACGATCAGGATGTGTGCGGAGGGTTTCATGCTTTGTCGCCCATGCGGAATTTCAAGGTGAACCGGGTCGGGTTGCCGCGCTGGACATGGAGCTCTCCGTGCAGTTGACGGGTGAGCAGGTGCACCAGTTGCAGGCCGAGCGAATCGGACTTGCCCAGGTCCATGTCGGGCGGGATGCCTTGGCCGTCGTCGCTGATCGAAAGCTCCACTGCCTGGTCCTCGTTCTGGCGGATCTCCACCAGCACGGTGCCGCTTTGGTCGTTGGGAAAGCCGTGCTTGAGCGCATTGCTCACCAGCTCGTTGACGATCAGCCCGCAGGGAATGGCTTCGTTGATCGGCAACTTGACGTCGGTGGACCGGATGTCGATGTGCACCTGCCTCGAACGGGCGCCGTACGACTCGGTGAGCCGCGGCAGGAGTTCGCCCAGAAAACGCTGGAAATCCACCTGCGCGAAGTTCTGCGACTGGTAGAGCGTCTGGTGAATGAGCGACATGGAGCGGATGCGGTTCTGGCTGTCGCGCAGCACCTCCACCAGGTCGCTGTCGACCATCTTGAGGGCCTGCAGGTCCAGCAGGCTGTGGATGACCTGCAGGTTGTTCTTCACCCGGTGGTGCACTTCCTTGAGCAGCAGGTCCTTTTGCTGCAGCGCGTCCTGGATGCGCTTCTCGCTGAGCTTGCGCTCGCTCAGGTCCAGGATCACCGAAAGGATCATCGGCCCCTCGCCGGTCTCCACGGGGTTGATGCCGATCTCCACCGGAAATTCGCTGCCATCCTTGCGCAATCCGCTGAGGTCGCGACCGGCGCCCATGGGCCGGGCGCTGGGCTCGGCCAGGAAACCGCCCCGGTAGCCTGGGTGTTTGTGGCGATAGCGCTCGGGAACCAGCACCTCGACCTTCTGCCCGATCAGCTCCTCGCTGGCGTAGCCGAAGGTGGTTTCCGCCAGTTCGTTGAGCCGGATGATGCGACCTTCCCTGTTGACCACGATCATGGCCACGGGAATGCGGTTGAATGCCTGTCCCAGATACTCGTCCAGCGCAATGCGTTGGGCTGTCATCGGTGCCTCCCTCCTCCGGTCCAGGGAACCTTGCGTGCGGAAGGTTCGACCTCGCCGTATTGGATACGCGGCAGTGTACGCGAGCGCGTTGGAAATGGTGTCGCCTGCGGTGCGGCGATGCGGGGTTGAAGCGGCCTTCAGGCGGCCTGTTTGCGGTTGTCGAGCCGGAAGATCTTCACCGCCTCGTTCATCACCCGGGCCTGCGCCTGCAGTGAACTGGCCGCTGCCGAGAGTTCCTCGACCATGGCCGAGTTCTGCTGGGTGACCGAGTCGAGCTGGCCCACCGCCTGGTTGATCTGCGCCAGGCCCATCGACTGTTCGTGCGTGGCACCGGTGATCTCGGCGATCAGGCCATTGACCTGCTCCACCGAGCCGACGACGTTGGCCATGGTCTGTCCGGCGCTGTGCACCAGCTGGCTGCCGTGCACGACCTTGGCCGCCGATTCGTCGATCAGCACCTTGATCTCCTTGGCGGCGGTCAGCGTGCGCTGCGCCAGGCTGCGCACCTCGCCGGCGACCACCGCAAAGCCGCGACCCTGTTCACCCGCGCGTGCCGCTTCCACCGCCGCATTGAGGGCAAGGATGTTGGTCTGGAAGGCGATGCCGTCGATCACGCCGATGATCTCGCCGATGCGGCGCGACGACTTGCTGATGTCGTCCATGGTGGCGACCACCTCGGCCATGGCGGTGTTGCCCTCCCGGGCCACCGTGGCCGAGCGCTGCGAGAGCGCCGAGGCTTCGCGAGACGAGTTGGCGCTCTGCTGCACCGTGCTGGTGAGCTGTTCCATCGAGGCGGCCGTTTCTTCCAGGCTGCTCGCTTGCGATTCGGTGCGCGAAGACAGGTCGGAGTTGCCGGCGGCGATCTCGTTGGACGCCACCTGAACACCTTCGACCTCGTGGCGCACGTCGGACACCACGGCCTGAAGGTTCACATTGAGCTGGTTGAGCGCACGCGCGAGTTGACCGAACTCGCCGCTGCTCGCACCGTTGAAACGTGCCGAAAGATCGCCCGCGGCCATCTGGTTGGCGAAGCCGACCGACTGCATGAGCGGCCGAAGGATCTGGGCACGCAGGCTGATGGCGGCGAGCGCTGCGATCACCAGCAGGCCCGCAGCGGCGGCCAACTGCGCGAGCGTGCCGTGGGCGGCGCTGTATTGGCCGACGACCACACCGATGCCGGCCAGCCCCACCGATGTGAAACCGATGCGCTTGCCCAGCGTGAGCTGTGCCATGCGTTGCAACCGGCCGACCAGGCCGGTGCCCACCACACGGCCGTGGCGCAAAGCCAGACTCGGGCTGCCCGCCGCGTGCTCACTGCGCATGCGGGCGTACAGCGCCTCGGCTCCCTGTATCTGCTCGCGCGTGGGCCGGGTTCGCACCGACATGTAGCCCACCGCCTGTCCATTCACCATCACGGGCGTGGCATTGGCCACCACCCAGTAGTGGTCGCCGTTCTTGCGCCGGTTCTTCACCAGGGCCGACCACGGCGAGCCACTGGCCATGGTGGCCCACATGTCTCTGAACGCCTCGGTGGGCATGTCGGGGTGGCGCACGATGTTGTGTGGCTGTCCGATGAGCTCTTCCCGGTCATAGCCGCTCACCGCCACAAAGGCGGGGTTGCAGTAGGTGATGCGGCTTTGCAGGTCGGTGGTCGACACGAGGGTCACGCCCTCGGGAATGACGAACTCCTGGTGAGTGACGGGGAGGTTGGTGCGCATGGGATCTCTCGAATGGATGGGCCTGTCGGCCCGGAGCACCCAGGGCAAGGGTGATCGAAGCCGTACCTGTACCTACAGTATCGGCAGCCCGGCCGATAGGTGAAGTCCCGAATACGGCGGCAATGACCCCTCAGTACCGATTCATGCGCCGGGCGCCCCGGCGGCGTCGTGCGTGGTTTTGCACAGCAGTGCCATCACGGCGCCGCAATGCGTTCTCTCCACGGGTGTGGGGGCCAGGTGGGTGGCCATCCGCGTGCCTGCGTCCTTGGTCAGCACGCCCGTGCGATCGTGCTCCAGGCCCAGCGTGTGTTCCGCTCCTCGGCGGTCGAGCCCAGGGCTCTCAATGCGTGTAACCGGGTGGCAGGAAGTTCAGGCGGTTGGAGTCTTTGGCATAGGCGATGACCGCCTGCTTGTCTTCAGGCAACAAATCGACGTGGTGCTGCTGCAGCGTGTTGAGCAATTCCAGGCAGCTGACCTGGTTGTTGGTGCGCATGCCGTTCAGGACGGCTTCTCGCAGGGCCGCACTGCGCAGCTTCACCGCGCCCTGGTAGGTGGACTTGCAGATCAGGGTCATCACGGCGCCGCCCAGCGCGCGCTCGGCCGGCGTGGGCGCAAGGTATTGCGCCACCCTTTTCCCCAGATCCGTGGGGACCCTGAGCGAGAGCAGGAAAGCCTCTGTCGCACCCTGCACGAACTCTTGCGAGAACCAGTAGCGCTGGCGCTGGTTTCTGCGCACCGGTGCGGGCATCTGGTTGCCGAACGGCCCCAGGGGCGCCAGCGAGATCAGCCCGTGATTGCCGTCCAGACCGAGCGTCAATGGCGTCAGATCCTCCTCCATGTACATCCGGATGCCTGGCACACAGAGCGCTTCCAGGCTGACGTTGCTCATCAGGCACTGGCCCAGGTGGTTGATGAAGTGCTGGTTGAAGGCGGCGTTGTGCGCATCCCGCACATCCAGGGTCAGCCTCGTCAGGTGAATCTGGTTGTTCATGAGCTGGTCCAGCAGCAGGGCCGGGTCGTTCTGGGACTGGTACCCCACATCGTCAGGAGACGGGGGAGCCCTATGGCTTGCCAGGGAGAGGTCGGTGACGCCGGGGTTGCGCACGAGGAACTGGATGATGGTGGCGAAATCGAGCAGGCTTTCCCGCACAGACAGACTCACGCTCTTGAGAGGAGGCCAGGTGGCCAGGGCGGCCAGCATCTGGTTCATCGGCTTTGCGGCGCCGGGCATGACGATGGTTTCCTGCCAACGCAGGGCCTGAATGGTCGCCGCCTGACGGGGAAACTCGACATGCTCGTTGGCGAACATGCAATCCGAGAAGGTCAGTGAGGTGAGTGTGCAGCTCGGGTTGGCCAGCGCGGTCTGCAGCAGGGTGCAGCAGGCCGCCGACAGCACGGCCCGTTGCACGGTGAGTCTGTTGAGGCAGGGCACCTCGTCGATGTGCTGCAGCAGGTATTCGAGGAGTCCGTCGTGCAGGGCGGCCACCTGGTGCGCCGCATCGATCACGCACAGTGTCAGCGCACGCTCCTGGGTGATCCGGACAAGTTCGATCAGCAGCGCGGGCTCATTGGCCTGGACGAGCTTGTACGACAGCGTGTCGAACACCGGCGGAGCGGTGTTGTCGAGGAAGGCCACCACTTCAAGATCGTTCAGCAGGGGCAGGTGGTGCAGGATGAGTGAGCGGCGGTTGGGGGTGGAGAGGATGGAGGCGTCGGAGCGTTTCATGGGGGTTCCTGGTCAGTGGCATTGCTTGGAGCCCCTTGGAGTGGCTGGGTCAGCGGCGTGGTTCCGCGGCTGGGCGATCGCGCCCGAGGTGGTCACCGCAGTGCGCGGCCGATTTGCGGTGGCGGGCGCAGGCGCCTGGAGGGATGGCCGGTGAGGGCGCGGTATCGGGCGGGTTCTGAAATATTCCGGAAAGACGCCTCAAGTCCGCCTGCAGACCGCCGATAGAGAGCCAAGAACACCGGGCATGTTTGCGCTCGGTGGCCACGCGAAGGGTCCGCCATGATCAACATTTCCACCACCAGCCCCGTGTCCTGGTCGACGCCGCCGTCCACCGCCGTGGCGCCGGTCGCGGCCACACCGGCGATCAAGCCTGTGCAGTCCGGGGGACGTGAGGCGCAGGCCGATGTGGAGTCCCGACGCGAAGCCCGCCGACCGATGGCCAGGGGGGATGACGAGCCCGGCTCGGGCACGCCCCTGCTGCCCCGGCCCGCCGCGACCGATCCCCCCAGCCAGACCGCGGCCCAGGCCCAGCAGCAAGCCATCGCGCAGCGCGCGGAGCAGGCGCAAAAAAAGGCCGAAGCCGACAAGGCGAGCCACAGCAGGGCCATGGACCGGTTGCAGGAAGTGCTCTCCAACATGTGGGCGGCCAGTGCCGCGGTGGTCGAACAGGCGCTGGGTGTCGAACCGAAGGGTGAGGCCCTGCCCGGCAACCAGAGCGACACCGCCCCCGACCTCTCGGCCGTGGCCGCCTCCACCCTGTCACGCCGCCCGTTGCCCCGGTCGCCGGGCGCTGCGCCCGAGACAGAGCCTGCACCCGAGGGCATGTCCTGGCCGGTGATGCCGGCCACCACCGAAGAGGCCGTGGCGCTGGACACGCCGCCCGAGGTGCCCGGTGGTGAGGTGATTGCCTACGACGAACACGGCAACAACAGCCTGGCGCCGCTGGAAGCCGGCACCATCATCAGCGAACGGGTCTGACGGACAAGGAGGCGGTCGAGCCTCAAACGGTCAGGCCTGGCGAATGCCGCCGCAGGGCCTGCTGCGTGCGGGTCATGTCGACGAGCAGCTGGTTGCCCAGCCCACGGCGCAACACGGGGTTGTCCTCCTCGGCCAGGCGTTCGATCTGGGCCGACGTGCGCACCAGAGCCCGAAAGCCGAGCAAGGTCGCCGACCCCTTGAGCTTGCGCGCGTGGTAGGCAATCTGCGCCGGATCACCGGCAGCCAGGGCCGCGACCAGCACATGCACGCCGCCTTCGGGTGGGTCAAACAAGGTGCCCAACAATTCGTCCATGGTGGCGGGCGGCATCATCAAGACGACCTCGCTGTACGACGCCGCGTCGATCAGGCCAGCCGGGCTGGCGGTCGATTCGTCTGGCGGGTGCACCGCGTTGGCGGGCTGACGTTCTTGCAGCGGGGTGTGGACCGCGCTTTTGTCCCGTTCGACAGCTTCAGCTGGATCCCTGGTCGCTGCGAGTTCATCGAGGGCGCATTGGAGCGCGTCAATCTGCGCCGCCTGGCGACGCAGGAGGAGCGCCACCCACACCACGAACACCGACACCGCGATCGGCAGCGCGACAGCGGGCGCGGCCGTCTGGCTGGCCGCGGTGAACGCCGCGAGGCTGACCAGCAGGGCAGCCCACAAGGCGAACGCCCAGGGTGTCAGGCGTTCCCTGTTGTGCATGGGAGGGGATTTTTCGCCCAAGCCGAGACGACCGTCAGATGCGATGGCGCACCCCGGCGGGCGCGCTGGCCAGGCGGGCGAGCACGGCCGCTGCGATCTGCGACAGCGGCAGCACCTCGTGTGCTGCCCCGTACTGAATGGCCATGCGGGGCATGCCGAAGACGACGCAGCTGGCTTCGTCCTGCACGTAGTTGTAGCTGCCCGCGTCCTTCATCTCGCGCATGGCCTGCGCGCCGTCGGCACCCATGCCGGTGAGCATGATGCCCAGCGCGTTGGGACCGAGCACGCGCGCGGCCGACTTGAACAGCACCTCCACCGAAGGGCGGTGTCGGTTGACGGGTTCGGTGTCTTCCACCACGGCCACGTAGTTGGAGCCGCTGCGGTCGATGCGCAGGTGGTGGCCGCCGGGGGCGATGTAGGCATGGCCGGGCAGGATGCGCTGACCGTGCTGGGCCTCCTGCACGCGGATGCGGCACAGCGTGTTGAGCCGGTTGGCAAAACTGGTGGTGAAGCCCGGCGGCATGTGCTGGGTGATCACGATCGCCGGCGCGTCTGCCGGCATGGGCATGAGCACTTCGCGGATGGCTTCGGTGCCACCGGTGGAGGCGCCAATGCAGATGATTTTCTCGGTCGACACGCGCGGGAGTGCGGCGCGCGGCGGCTCGGCAGCGCCGCTGCCGGCGGGGGCCGCGCCCGCGCC
>NZ_JAKFEO010000115.1:0-44863 GCF_036675665.1 Hydrogenophaga sp.
CGAGCGAGGCGGCTTCGGCCTCGCGGGCCGGGTGCTTGAGTGCCTGCACGCCCATCGCCTTGTGCAGCGCGACGTCGCCGGCGGGAAAGGCATCGGGCCAGCGCAGGGCGCGCATGGCGATGTATTGCGCGGTCCAGTCGCCGATGCCGGGCAAGGCCTTGAGGGCGGTGATGGTGGCGGGCACGTCGGCGCTGCCATTGAGCACCAGGCCGCGCTCGGCCACGCCCCGGGCCAGGGCCACGATGGCGGCCTGACGCTGTTTGACGATGCCCAGTTCCCCGAGCGCATCGCCTTCGGCCTGCGCCAGCACGGCGGGGGCAGGAAACAACCGCGTGAGCTGCGCGAAGGGTGTCGCCATCGGCTCGCCGAACCGGTTCACCAGCCGTTGCGCGAGCGTGCGTGCGGCGGCCACCGTGATCTGCTGGCCGAGCACGGCCCGCACGGCGAGTTCGAAGCCGTCGAGCGCGCCCGGCACGCGCAGGCCGTCGCCGGCCGGAAACGCTCCGTGCAGCACGGCATTGATCGATGCCGGGTCGGCGTCCAGATCGAGCGCCGCACGCAGGCGGTGGATCACCTGCGGCAGCACCTCGCGCAGTTCGTCGCTGACGCGCAGCACGAGCTGACTGCGTTCCTGGTCGAACTCGGCCAGCAACCAGCCGCGGTGGCTGCGGCCACCGATGTCCATGCGCAGGGTCTGTCCCAGGCGCAGTTTGTCGTCCACAAAGGCCACGCCCTCGATCAGCCGCTGGCGGAAGAAGCCCAGCGTGGCCGCCACGTCGTACGGCGGCCGGTAACCCAGGCGCACGGTCGTGCCCGGATCCTTGTCCCGGCTTCTGATGCTGCTTTCGCGCCGCAGCTGGGTCGGGTTCAGCCGGTAGTGTTCGAGGAAGGCCGCATTGAAGCGGCGCACGCTGCCAAAGCCGCTGGCCAGCGCAATCTGGGTCACCGGCAGGTCGGTGTCGGCCAGCAGTTGTTTGGCGGTGAGCAATTTGCGCGTGAGCAGGTACTGCAGCGGCGAGACGCCCAGCCGCTCCTCGAACACACGGCGCAGGTGGCGGTCGCTCACGCCCAGGCGCGCGGCCAACCGCTCGCCCATGTTGCCGTCGGCATCCAGCCAGTGCTGCGGATCGTCGAGCCAGAGCGTGGCCTGCTGGGCGAGGATGGTGGAGGCGTCTTCCAAAGACCAGTGGCGGTCCAGCGGCGCCAGTTCGGGCCGGCAGCGCAGGCAGGGGCGGAACCCGGCGTGCTCGGCCTGGGCAGCATGCTCGAAAAAACGGCAGTTCTCGCGCCGCGGCGTGCGCACGCGGCAGACCGGCCGGCAGTAGATGCCGGTGGACGTGACGGCGGTGAAAAACTGGCCGTCGAAGCGCGCGTCGTGCGAGCACAGCGCGCGGTAGCAGGCGTCCTGGTCGATGCGGTCGGGGTGGTTCATGGCTGCCATCGTAGGCCGTCCGGCGGCGTCTCGCTGGCCGTTTCCGGACATGTGCCTTTCGCCCTGTTACATGTGCCTCCCGACCTGCTGAACCCCCCTCCTACAATCGAATTTTTGCCTGCCACCAAGGAAACCCCTCATGCAAGTTGCCGCGTCCATCTTCAAGGCCTACGACATCCGGGGCGTCACGCCCACCGCGCTCAACGAGGGCGTGGCCGAGGCGCTGGGCCTGGCGTTCGGCACGCGGGCCCTGCAGCTGGGTGAAAAGACGGTGGCGGTGGGCCGCGACGGCCGCCTGAGCGGCCCGGCGCTCTCGGCCGCGCTCATCCGTGGCCTGGTGGCCGCCGGGGTCGACGTGATCGACATCGGCCTGGCGACCACGCCCATGTTGTACTTCGCCGCCGCCACGCTGTGCAACAGCGGCATCCAGGTCACGGGCAGCCACAACCCACGTGACTACAACGGTTTCAAGATGGTGCTGGCCGGGCGCGCCATCTACGGCGACGACATCCAGGCGCTGCGCAAGACCATGGAAGCCGAGACGCACCAGCGCACGGAGGGCGGGCGCGTGCGCCTGATCAATGTGCAGGCGGCTTACCAGGCCCGCATCGTCGGCGATATCAAGCTCTCGCGTCCCATGAAGCTGGTGGTGGACTGCGGCAACGGTGTGGCCGGCGCTTCGGCCCCCGCCATCTTTCGCGCGCTGGGCTGCGAGGTGATCGAACTCTTCAGCGAGGTGGACGGCAATTTCCCCAACCACCACCCCGACCCCAGCAAACCAGAAAACCTGCAAGACCTGATGCGCGCGCTGCGCGAGACCGACGCCGAACTGGGCCTGGCCTTTGACGGCGACGGCGACCGTCTGGGCATCGTCACCAAGGATGGCACCAACATCTACCCCGACCGCCAGATGATCCTGTTCTCGCAGGACGTGCTCTCGCGCGTGCCCGGTGGCGACATCGTGTTCGACGTGAAGTGCTCGCAACGGCTCGCGCCGGCCATTGAAGCGGCTGGCGGCGTGGCCCACATCTACAAGACCGGCCACTCGCTGATCAAGGCGCGCATGAAGGAGCTCGACAGCCCGCTGGGTGGCGAGATGAGTGGCCACATCTTCTTCAAGGAGCGCTGGTACGGCTTTGACGACGGCACCTATGCTGGCGCGCGCCTGCTCGAAATCGTGAGCCGCAGCCCGAACGCCAGCGACGTGCTCAATGCATTGCCCACCAGCTTCAGCACGCCCGAACTCAATGTGGCCTGTGCCGAAGGCGAACCGCACACGGTGGTGGAGAAGCTGGTGGCCTTGGCGAAGTTCGACGCACCGGCCAAGCTGTCCACCATCGACGGCGTGCGGGTCGACTGGCCGGATGGTTTTGGCTTGATCCGCGCGTCCAACACCACGCCGGTGCTGGTGCTGCGCTTTGAGGGCCAGACCACGGAAGCTTTGCACCGCATTGAAGAGACGATGCTTGCGCTGCTCATCAGAGCCAAGCCCGACGCCGTGGTGGGCGCCAGCGCCCACTGAAGCAACTCAGCGCGGCAGCAACGCCTGCACGCGCTCGATCACCGCTTCGGCCTGTTCATCCAGCAGGGCGGTGGTGTCCACCGGGCGGTTGGCGCCCCATACCGCGGCCACTTCGCGGGCCACCTCGGCTTCGCTGTTCACCGGTCGGGCCTGCTGCAGGCTGTCGAGCCGTTCGTAGCTCTCGGCAAAATTCCAGACGTTCGGCCCATGCAGCACGGCACAGCCCAGCGCCAGCGGCTCGTGCGGGTTGTGGCCTCCCACGCTGGCGAACGACCCGCCCACCAGCGCCACCGGCGCGAGCCGGTACCACAGGCCCATTTCGCCAATGGTGTCGGCGATGTAGACAGGGGCTTCGGTGGCGATGTGCGCGCCAGCGCTGCGCAGGGGGACATCTTTTGACACCGAGGTTGACGCAAGCGCCGCCACCTCAAGACCGCGCGCCGGTGCCCGTGGCGCGATCACCAGCAAGGCATCGGGATGCTGTTCACACAGCCGGACATGTGCGGCGAGCGCCAGGTCTTCCTCACCCGGGTGGCTCGACGCCAATAGCCACACCGGCCGCTCTGACAGCGCCTGCTGCCAGGCATCAAGGTCGTCCGCATCGCATGCCAGTGGCGGCACCAGCGCCTTGATCGTGCCGCTGACGGTGATGCGTTCGCGTGGCGCGCCCAGCGCCACGAGCGCGTCGGCGGTGGTCTCGTTCTGTGCAAACAGGTCGTGAAAACCGGGCAGCAAGGCCTGGTAGAGCCAGCGGCCCCAGCGCCGCTTGGACAGCGACTCAGGGGACATGCGGGCATTGACCAGGGCGCGGGGAATGGATCGTGCGTCGGTCTCGGCGATCAGCGCAGGCCACAGGTCCATCTCGCACCACAGCGCGAGCGATGGCCGCCAATGATCGAGAAAGCGCGCGACGGCGTCGGGCGTGTCGACCGGCGCGAACTGGTGCTGGCAGCGTGGCGGCAGGCCGGTGCGGCGCAACGCGTCACCCGAGGTGCGCGCGGTGGTGGTGATGAGGAAACTGCAGTCGGGTCGCCGCTCGGCCAGTCGGGCGAACAGGCCCGCCAGCGCCATCGACTCGCCCACACCCACCGCGTGGCCCCAGACCAGCGTGCCTTCGGGCCGATCGGCGTATTCGCTGCCCAGCTTCTGCCGCACGCTGCGCGGCGTTTCCTTGCCGCGCAGCAAACGCCGCTGCAAACCCTGGCGCCACACCGGCGCGAGCACCCGGGCCAGGACCAGGTAGGCTCGCAGCGCCCAGGGCTGGCGCGCTGGTGTCATCGGGCTTCCAGCCAGGGCACGAGGGTGGCCATGTGCCTGGCGGTGGCGCCGCCGTGTTCGGCGTAAAAGGCCTCGGCACCGTCAATGGCGCGAGCGTAGTCGGTGGGCGAGGTGAGCAGTTGCACCAGCGCTTTCGACAGGCTGGCGATCGTCATGTGCTGCTGCAGCACCCCTGCGGCCAGCGCCTCCACGCCGGGGTACTCGATGCCCCAGATGCTGGGCCCGACCATCACCGGCTTCCTCAACGCGAGCGGTTCGATCACGTTGTGCGCGCCCAGCGGCACGAACGATGCACCGACCACCACCACCTGCGACAACGCGAGGTAGAAGTACATCTCCCCCAGCGAGTCGCCCACCAGCACGTCGATACCGCCCATGTCGGGCGCGTCTGGCGTGGGCTGCAGCGCGGCATCCAGCACGCGGCTGCGCCGGGCCACGCGCAGACCCGCGCCCTCCATCAGTTTCACCACGGTGTCGAAGCGCTGCGGGCTGCGTGGCACATACACCACCAGCGGGGGCGGTAGCCCAGCGGCCTGAAGGCCCGCCTGAACCAGGCGGATCGCCTCGATGAACTGCTCGTCCTCGCCCACGATGGCGCTGGCGAAACACACCACGGGCCGGTGTCCCGGCGAAGCCGTGGCAAGTTGCCAGGGCGCGAGCAAGGCGTGGGCCGCAGCCAACTGTTGCGGGGACACAGGCAGGTCGAAGCGGGTCTCGCCCGCGATCACCACGCGCTCGCAGCCCACGTCGCGAAAGCGTTGGGCATGCGTTTCCGACTTGCACAGCACCAGCTCGTAGGCCTGGAAGATGCCGGCGCGAAAACCACCCCATTTGCGGTCGCGCACGATGCTCTTTTTCGGGTACTGCGCGTTGGCCATGGCCAGCGGCACACCCTGGCGGCGGATGGTGGCCAGCAACACCGGCCAGGTGTCGATCTCGGTCATGAGCGCCGCGCGCGGGCGCACGCGTTGGATCAGGCCGCGCACCGCCCAGCCCAGCTCCAGTGGCACATAGCTCACCTGCAGGCGGCGCTGCGCAATCGCTTCTTCAAACAGGGTGTGGGCGGCGGTGCGGCCCGCCGGGGTGAGGGTGGTGATGAAGACGGGATACCCCGCCGCCAGCAGGGCACGCACCAGCGGTGCGGCACCGCGCATCTCACCCATGGACGCCGAGTGCACCCACACCGGGCGGTCCAAGCCGGTCCGAACGGCACCGAAACGCTCGTCCCAGTGCGCTCTGTACAACGGCTCACGCTGGCCGCGCCGCCACAGAAAGAGCAGGAACACCGGCAGCAACAGGTGCCACAGCATTTCGTACACACCGATGAGCACGGACAGCCGCCAACTGGGCGGAAACGGACGGGAGGCGGTGGGCGTGGAAGAGGGGGATGCCATCGGTGGGAACGGTACGGTACGGGCGGGGGTGCCTGCACGTCCCACCGAGGGCTCCGGGCGAAGGCCATTCAGTATAGTTACGCCCTTGGGCAGGCCCTCACCGAGCGGCCCGCCTCCCACACAGGAACACCACCGATGCCCCTTCCCACGCCGGCCTGGACCGCAGTCATCCCACTGCGCGCCGGATCCAAGGGCCTGCCCTCCAAGAACATCCGCCCGCTGGCGGGCAAACCGCTGTACCGCCACGCGGTGGACCAGGCGCTGCAAGCCGGCGCCCAGCGCGTCGTGATCACGACCGACATTCCCGAGGTGCTCTGGGCCGAACTGCCCACCCAGGTGACGCTGGTGGAGCGCCCGGCCGAGCTGGCGGGTGACACCGTGCCCATGGCCCCGGTGCTTCAGCATGCCCTGCAGACCGCCGACTGCCACGGGACGGTGGTGTTGTTGCAGGCCACCTCGCCACTGCGCCAGCGCTCCGACATCGAAGCCGCACTGGCCGTGTTCGTCGGCGGCTATTTCGAACTCGTCATGTCGGTCACGTCGGCCGACCGGGGCGTGCTCAAGTGGGGCACGCTGCGCGGCAACCGTTTTCAGCCGCTGTCGGACCCGGCCCATTGCTTTGCCAACCGCCAGAGCCTGCCGCCGGTGGTGCGCCCCAACGGCGCGCTGTATGTGCTGAACGCCGAACGTTTCGTCGCCAGCGGCAGTTTCGTCTCTGAACGCATTGGCGTGGTGGAGATGCCGGCCGAGCGCAGCCAGGACATCGACTCGCTGGAGGACTTTGTGCGTTGCGAAGCCGCGCTGGAGGCCGCGCATGGTCAATGAAATGAACACCGACTACGTGGACCTCTACGCCGCGCCCACCTGGCAGTGCGTGATGATCTGCTGGGGAACGAAGTATTCGACTTCGCTCATCAACAACCTGGCCCGCAGCATCGCCGACAAGGCCTCGTCGCAACCGCGTTTCATCCTCATCTCCGACCGGGAACGCCCCGATCTGGCCGATCGAATCGAGCTGGTGCGGTTTCCCGAGTATTGGTTGGCGCCACCTCTGAGAACGGCGGGGTGTCACGCGAAACTGGCCATGTTTGAGCGCGGTATCGTCCCGACGGACCTGCCGGCGATGTACGTCGATCTGGACACCATTGTGCTGGGTGACCTCAGTACCGGCCTGGCCTTGATGAAGAACCGCCAGACCGTGGCCATTCTGCCGAGTGCGATCATTCCGTTTGGTTGGGTTGGAAGGACATTGCATCGCTGGACCAATGGTCGCAAGTACGCGCGTGGCAATTCGTCGTTCGTGATCTACCACCCCGGCGAATGCCACTACATTGCGGAGCGGTTCCGGTCGGTGTATGCGAAGTATCCGAACATGGAGTTCCGGCCCATGGTGGCCGACGAACGATTCATCAGTTGGTCGGCGCAGGAGCACATGGTGAGCATTCCCGCATCGTTCGCAGTCAAATTTCCTGGCGAGTTCATGTTCTATTGGAGCTTCTGGCTCTACGTCAAAGCTTGGTTGCCCTGGGTGCGCAGCCGCCGTCGCAAACTCGTGGCCGTGACGCTGAACGGGCTGATGATCAAGCCTGAGAAGCTGATGTCGCTCAAGGATGGAGATGTGATCGTCGACGAGAAGGCTCGCAAAATGATCTGGAGCCCCAAGACGCTCGGGCACATGCAATCTGAAATCAAGGCGTTTTGCGCCGGTTCGCTCCGGTAAGCGTTCAATCCATTCATCGAGACACCCATGAAAATCGCCCACCGCGACATCTCCCCTGCACAGCCCCCACTGGTCGTGGCCGAAATCGGCATCAACCACGGCGGTAGCCTGGACGTGGCCAAAGGCATGGTGCTGGCTGCGCACCGCGCCGGCTGCGAAATGGTCAAGCACCAGACGCACTTCGTCGATGACGAGATGACCGACGAGGCCAAACAGATCTTCCCGCCCAACGCCGACAAATCCATCTGGGACGTGATGGAAGAATGCGCGCTGTCCAAGGACGACGAGATCTCGCTCAAGACCTACGCCGAGTCGCTGGGCATGATCTACATCTCCACGCCGTTCTCGCGCGCAGCGGCCGATTTCCTCAATGACATCGGCGTGTCCGCGTTCAAGATCGGATCGGGCGAGTGCAACCACGTGCCGCTGATCCGCCACATCGCCAGCTTCGGCAAGCCCATCATCATGAGCACCGGCATGCAGACCATTGACGGCATGCGGCCGTCGGTCAAGGCGCTCGACGACGCCGGTGTGGAATACGCGCTGCTGGAGTGCACCAACCTCTACCCCTCTCCACCCGAGATCGTGAGCCTGCAAGGCATCACCGAATTGCGCAACGCCTTCCCGCGCGCCGTCATTGGCTTCTCCGACCACAGCATCGGCCCCGAGATGGCCATTTCCGCCGTGGCGCTGGGTGCCTGCATCCTGGAGCGCCACTTCACCGACACGCGTTACCGCAAAGGTCCGGACATTTCCTGCTCCATGGACCCGGCCGAGCTCAAATTTCTGATCGACCGCTCGCGCGAGATCCACACTGCGCTGCACAACCCCAAGGTGCGCACCGCGCCCGAAGAAGACGTGTACCGCTTCGCCCGCGGCTCCATGGTGGCCGACCGCGATCTGCCCGCTGGCCACGTGGTCACGCCCAGCGATATCTGGGCGCGTCGCCCCGGTTCGGGTGAAATTTCGGTGCAGCATTTCGACCGCCTGGTGGGCGCGAAGCTCACCCGTGCAGTCAAGCGCAACCAGCAACTGCTGTGGAGCGACCTCGACGGTGTGAAGCCACAAGTGAACGCGTGATGACCGACCGGCGTCTGCTCTTCGTCACCGGCACCCGGGCCGATTTCGGCAAGCTCGAGCCGCTGGCGCTGGCCGCGCAGCAGGCCGGGTTTGCGGTGAGCTTCTTCATCACCGGCATGCACATGATGCGGCGCTATGGTGAAACCAGGCTTGAGGTGAAGCGTTTCCCGGGCGCCGAGTTCTTCGAGTTCGTGAACCAGCGCGAAGGCGACGCGCAGGATTTCATCCTCTCCAAGACCATCCTGGGTTTCTCCGATTTCGTGCACGAACACCGGCCCGATCTGGTGGTGATCCATGGTGACCGGGTGGAGGCGCTGGCCGCGTCCATCGTCTGCGCCATGAAGTACATCCCCTCGGCGCACATCGAAGGCGGGGAAGTTTCAGGCACCATTGACGAGAGCATTCGCCACTGCAACACGAAACTGTGTGCCGCACATTTCGTGAGCTCCGAAAATGCCCGCCAGCGCGTGCTGGCGCTCGGCGAGTCACCCGAAAGCGTCTACAACATTGGCTCACCCGAACTCGACACCCACGCGCGGCCGTCAGGCGTGACGCTGGCGCAGGTGAAGGAACGCTACGCGATTCCGTTCGACGACTACGGGATCGCGATCTTCCACCCCGTGACCTCGGAGGCCGACACCATCGGCGCCCAGGCGCAGTCGCTGTTTGCGCGGCTGGAAGCCAGTGGCCGGCATTTCGTGGTGATCGCCCCCAACAACGACCCCGGCACAGAAGACATCTTTGCGGTGCTGGAGACCTTGCCCAAGGAGCGGTTTCGCCAGATACCGTCGATGCGGTTCAACTATTTCTCCGAGCTCATGAAGAATGCTTCGGCCATGGTGGGCAACAGCAGTGCGGGTGTGCGCGAGGCGCCATTTCTGGGTGTGCCCAGCCTGGATGTGGGCACGCGCCAGAACAGGCGCGCCAGTGGGCCTTCAATCACCACATGCTCGGCGTTTGATACCGAAACCTTGAGTCTTTTCCTGTCCGACACATGGGGTCATCGCCTCTCGGCGGACACCACGTTCGGCGTGGGCAATGCGGCGGAGCATTTTGTCGCGGTTCTGCAGTCACCCGATTTCTGGGAGCGGCCCATGCAGAAGGCGTTTGCGGATGAGTGATGTTCCCGCAGAGGTGATTCCGATCAACAGCCATTCGCACCGGGATCAAGCTGGCATGTTGCAGATTTGGAGGAGGTCGGCACCTGCCCGGTCTGCCGCTCCTCGGAGTCTGCCTTGGTACACGAAGCTGTGGAGGACTGGGCGTTTCGGCGTGCTCCGGGACGCTGAAGAAATGCGCTGTCTGCCAGTCGCGTACCTGAGTTCAAGCCCAATGCCAGAAGTCATCGGGCGCGCCCCTACCATCTGCTGCACGCTTGCTACCAGTAGGTCAGGATTTCATCAGGCTTCTGGCTTGCAAGATCTGAACTTTGTTGCCGTTATCTGGCTGCCTGAAGGCAGGTTGCTGGCCACGATCAGGCCCAGCATTGTGTAGAAGAAATAGCTTATTGCGCGATACCACAGCGGCACGTTGAACAAGCTGTCCACTGCCAGAACGGCAACCAGCGCGTACAGTACGGCGCGTTCTGACGTCGTGGAATGTCGTGCCATGCCCAGCAGTCGCCACAGCAGCCACAAGAACGCGAGCAAGCCGATCAGACCGTACTCCATCCCGAAGAACAGATACTGGTTGTGGGGATGTGTGCATGTGTATTCACAGTGGCCAAAATGCTGGGCGGCGATCTGGTGGTATGTGCCCGAACCCGTGCCTGCAATGGGATGATCCACCATCTGGTCGAGCGCCAGTTTCCACATGTTGATTCGAAGGCCGAGTGATGTGCGATCGACCGCCTGGTACGACGCAATGTCTTCATACGCCGTTGTCAGCCGACTTTTCATCAATGGACTCGATGTCACCAGTGCGATGCCAAGCAGCGTCACACCCAAGGCGACCGGCCATCGTCTGGATTTGCGCGTGTGGAATGCCAGGAAGGTAGCCACGACCACGACCACGGCCACCAAGCCGGATCGACCCTGCAATAGAAAGAGAACGCTGCCAATGGCGACCACCGCGCCAATGGCCCATGCCAGGCGCAATTTTCGGTTCGTAACGCAAAGGGTCTTGTTTAGTGCCATTGCAAGGAAGATCGCTGTCATGACACTTTGAGAAACGTACTCCACGAAAACACTGTGGTCTGCGCCAATGCCCAGGTTCTGGGTGCGAGACCACGGCAGGTTCACGAAGACGTTGGCGTATGTGGACGCCAAGACGATGATCATTGACAGCGTGAATGCTGACCAGGCGCGCGATCGCCAGCGGGCGTCGGCAAATGTGACGGCGAGCATCAAGACCAGCAACAGCTTGCTGTACACCTTCAGGCTGTTGACGACGTCGCCAACGGGTGCGGGGCTGAACGGTGCCCACAATGCGACGATGCTTGCCAGCAGAACCAGTGGCGCTGCCACCGGTAGAGCCCGAATGAAGGCCAGCTTTGAGCGGTACTGACCCGCGCCGACCCATGCAACGACGAAGGTGAGCGCTGCGACGAGAAACAGGGATCTCGATACAGGGGCTGCGAATACGAGCGCAACAGCGCTCCAGCCACACAGATGGTCGAGAGCTTGCTGCCAGCGAGGTGTAGGCTGGATGGAATCGTTCATGAAAAGGGAGTAGGGCGCCGCGGCCCCGAATCGAATGTGTCTAGGCACGGGGGTTCAACGCAGAATGTCGTCAATGTCCCTAAGGATGTCCGGGTGAGCGCCTGCCATGCGATTAGACCGCATGCGATCACGTATCAAGGTCAGTGCCTTGAGGTTGTTCCAGTCTCGCGACTTTTTCAGATAGGGGACTTCGAAAACCTTCAGCGAGGTGATGGGTGCGGTGGCGAGGACGTTTTGTTTCTCGGTGGCCTCCAAGGCCAACGCCAGGGCACTTCCACGCCAATCGTCGTTGTCGGCAAAGCTGGTGATGCTTTGGGCAATGCCTGCCTCGATGCGTTCATCGATCGTGACGAGATCTTCCAGCAGTTCTTTCAGCTTCAAGTTCGACAGCGAACCGATGTGCCGATCCAGTGCACTTCGTGTGTACATCGCTTCGCACCGGATGCCCGCATCCATCAGCGCATGCGAGAAGCCTCGTTCTCCGCGACGGATGGTTTTGTATTTGTTGCTGGTGATGCGATAGCGATCCCAAAAACGAATGAAGGCCTCGTGTCGCAGGGCGTCACGCTTGACCATCAGAAAGAAGGAGCCAAAGAACGGCCGCTTCTTGGGCGGCAGGTTTTCGGTTTGCCGCAACGGGTCGAGTTGCAGTGCGCCAACGAAATCGGAGGCGCTGTTCTCCATGCGGTCGATCAGGGTCTCGTTGCCGTGCAGTGGGAACCAGATGCTGTCGTTCAGGATGATCAACACATCGGGGTCGGTCTTCCACTGTTTCAGCAGCCAGATCCCATCACGGTACCCACCGAAGTCATAGCCGAAGTTGGGTCGTTCGGCCATTCGCCAGATCCATGGGGACAGGCGAGTCCTGTCTTCGCTGCTCAGGGGTGCATTGCTGATGATCAGCGGGGCGTAGCCCTTGTGGACCAAGTGCTGGCACGTCCAGACCGTTGCATCCGAAATGCCTGCGGGCTGGTATACGAGCAACAGCGCGACCTTGGGGCCCAGGGCAATCGCTCCGTGATCCGCCTGCAGCATGGCGCCACGTTGTGCATCGTGGCGCCGCCTCCGAAGGGGCTCGGTGAAGAACTCCGGGATGCCCTTGAGTTGTTGGCGAATGCGGTTGAACTCGCGCTCCAGCTTCCAGGTCAGCAGGCTCATCGACTTGGGCTAACGTTACTTCGCCAGCAGCGAATTGATCGGCAGCAGATCCTCGGGCACCAGCTTGCCGCTGGCTTGCTTGAGGCGCAGCCCGCCGAGCAACACGTTGTAGCGGGCCTGGGCCAGATCGCGCTTGGTCTGGAACAGTTGGCTTTGTGCATTGAGCACGTCGATGTTGATGCGCACACCCACCTGGTAGCCCAGACGGTTGGCGTCCAGGGCGCTCTGGCTGGAGGCTTCTGCGGCTTCCAGGGCCTTCACCTGGCTCTGGCCCGAGAGCACGCCCAGGAACGCGCTGCGCGTGGCCAGATCAATACCGCGCCTGGCGGCTTCCAGGTCGGTGCGGGCCTTGTCTTCGAGCGACATGGTTTCCTTCACCCGGTTCTGGATGGCGTAACCGGCGAACAGCGGCATGTTGAACTGCACGCCGATGCTGGCGTTGTTGCTGCGCACCGTGTTCTGCGCCAGGGTCAGGGTGGATGGCGCGCGGGCCACCTGGTACTGGGCGACCAGATCCACCGTGGGCTTGTGGCCGGCTTCGGCCTTGCGCGTCTCCAGTTGCGCGATCTCCAGCCCTCGCGTGGCTTGCAGGATGGTGGGGTGCGTCTCGTCGTTGAGCGCCACCCAGGTTTGCGGGTCAGCGGGCAGCAGCGGCGGCAGCACCACCGGCGCCACCAGTGGCTTCGGCGTCACCGCCACCCTGCCGACAAGCTGATCCAGCGTCAGTTGCTTGACGCGCAGGTCGTTCTCGGCGGCGATCTCCTGCGCCACCACGAGGTCGAAGCTGGCTTGCGCTTCGCGCGAGTCGGTCACGGTGGTGGTGCCCACCTCGAAGTTGCGCTTCGCTGCGGCGAGCTGTTCGGCCACCGCGGTTTTCTGGGCACGCACGAAGGCCAGTGTGTCGGTGGCTGCGAGCACGTCGAAGTAGGCCTGCGTGGTGCGAACGATCAGGTCCTGTTCGGCCAGTGTGAGCGTGGCCTTGGCCACGTCCACCGAGAGCAGGGCCTGGTCGTTGATGAGTTTGTTGACTGGGCGGTACAGCGGCTGGCTGGCGGAGAGCGTGGTGCTCTGGCTGTTGCTGCTGGTGTCCGCGCCACCGTTGATCTCGCGTCGGGCCCAACTGGCTGCCGCGCCCAGGCCCACTTCGGGCAACAGGCCGGCCTTGGCCTGGTCTGCGCGGAAGAGGTTGGCTTCGTACTGCGATCGGGCCGACAGATAGGTGGCATCAAAGCCGCGCGCTGCTTCGTAGAGCTCCACCAGGCTCTGGGCCTGCGCTCCCGTGACAGCGCCCAGGGCCAACCAGGTGGCCATGGCCAGACGGCTCACGGCGAAGGGTCGACCCCGTGTCGGGGCGGGTGCGTGGGGGTCGGTCATGGAGTTCCTTTGAAACGAATGGCGGGACATGGGGTGGTCGTTCAATAGACCGGGACACCCGGGTCGCGTTCCTGCGACCAGGCGTGGATGCCGCCATGGATGTTCACGATCTGTGTGAATCCCTGGTTCATCAGAAAGTTCGCCACCTGCGCGCTGCGCATGCCGTGGTGACACAGGCAGGCAATCGGTTGATCGCGGTCGAGTTCGGAGAGCCGCTCGGGCACGCTGCGCATGGGAATGTGTCGCAACTCGAAACCCTCGGCCTTGACGGAGGCGGTCTGCAGTTCCCAGGGCTCGCGCACGTCGAGCACGACCGGCATGCTGCCCGCCGGTGTTTCGCTGGCCGCCTGCGCGAGCCAGGCGTCGAGCTGTGCGGGGTGAATCGCTTTCATGGACAACCTTGAGGGAAGACTTCAGAAACGGAAGCGCGATGGCTCCGGGAAATTCAACAGGCGGGGGGCCACCGTGTCCCAGGGCTGCAGGGTCTGGAACGAGGCGTCGCCGATGCGGGTGACGATGGTGGCGCGCATCACCGGCTCGAAGCCGACGATGGCCGCCAGCCTTCCACCGGGCGCCAGCAAGGCGAGCAGCGCCGGTGGAATCTCGGCCACCGAGCCACTCAGCAGAATGGCGTCGAACGGGCCATTCACGCTGCAGGCGGCAAAGCCCTGCGCTGCGGCATCGGCCTGCTTGATCTCGACGTTGGCGATACCGGCGTTGCGCAGGTTCTCGCGCGCGGTGCCGGCCAGCACAGGGTCGATCTCGATCGACACCACGCGTTGCGCGAGGCTGGCCAACAGGGCGGCCATGTAGCCGCTGCCGCTGCCGATCTCCAGCACCTTGTCGGTGGGCTTGAGGTCCAGGTCCTGCAGCAGGCGCGCTTCGACCTTGGGCGCCAGCATGCATTGGCCCTCCACCGCGGGGTGTTTCAGGGGCAGTTCCATGTCGGCGAAGGCCAGCGAACGGTGGGCGGGGGGCACGAAGGCCTCGCGGTGCATGCGCGCGAGCAGCTTGAGCACCTGGGGGTCGAGCACCTCCCAGGGGCGGATCTGCTGTTCGATCATGTTGAAGCGGGCGTGGTCAAAGCCGGTGTGGATGGCGGGGGCAAGTGTGGTGGTCATGGCGGGGCTCCTGGGAGCGTCTGAAGAGTCGGGGAAATGCACGAATTTTAAGGAATGGAGCCCAGCGGCTCGGCCACGGGCGATGCCATGCCGAGCTTGCGTCGGAACCACTGCGCCAGATCGTCCATGTAGCAGTACACGACGGGCACCACCACCAGGGTCAGCAGCGAGGAGGTGATCACCCCCCCGATGACCGCCTGGCCCATGGGCGCGCGCTGTTCCGAACCTTCGGTGAGCGCAAACGCCAGCGGCACCATGCCGAAGACCATGGCCAGCGTGGTCATGAGGATGGGGCGCAGCCGCACGCGTGCGGCCAGCAACAGGGCCGATTCACGGTCCATCGGCGCCTCGCCAGCCAGACCGTTGCGCGCGCGGATCGCGAAGTCCACCAGCAGGATGGCGTTTTTTGTCACCAGGCCCATCAGCAGCACGATGCCGATGACCGAGAACATGCTCATGGTCGAGCCGAACATGAGCAGGGCCAGCGCCACGCCGATCAGCGTGAGCGGCAGCGCCGTCATGAGCGCCAGCGGTTGCAGGAAGCTCTGGAACTGGCTGGCCAGGATCATGTAGATGAAGATGATGGCCAGGGCGAGTGCCGAGATGGCGTAGCCGAACGATTCCTGCATGTTCTTGGTGGAGCCACCGAACTCGTAGCGGTAGCCGGGCGGGAACGGCGTGCTGTCGAGCACCTGTTTGATCTCGGCCGAGACCTCGCCCGCCGAGCGGCCGAACACGTTGGCGTTGATCGAGACCTCGCGGTTGAGGTTACGCCGGTTGATCTGGTTGGGGCCGGTGCTGGCCACCACCTCGGCCACCTGGCCCAGGCGCACCACGCGGGCCGTGCCGTCGGCTTCGGTGCCGACCATGAAGGGCAGTTGCTCCAGGTCGCTCGCGCGCTCGCGCCCGGTGGCTGCGAGTTGCACGTTCACGTCGTAGCTTTCGCCGTTCTGTGCGCGCCAGTTGCCCACCGTGGTGCCGGCCACCAGTGTGCGCAGCGCTCCACCCACGGCGGCCACGTTCATGCCGGCGTCCGACGCCAGCTCGCGTCGCATCTTCACGTCGACCGTGGGTTTGTTGGGTTTCACGCTCGCGTCGAGGTCGACCAGGCCGACGATGGGGCGGATGCGCTCCGTCACGGTTGCGGTCAAGCGCTCCAGTTCGGCCAGGTCGTCGCCCTGCAGGGAAAACTCCACCTGCTTGTTGCCGCCCACCGCGTCGAGCAGGCCCACGTGCGTGACGGTGATGCCCGGCACGCTGCGCAGGCGCTCGCGCAACTGGGCCGACATCGCGTCCGCACTCAGGCTGCGGTCCTTGCGGTCGACCAGGCGCACATAGACGCTGGTGTACATGGTGCCCTGGGCGTTGCCGGTGTTGAGTGTGGACAGCGTGTACTTCACTTCCGGGAACTGGCGCAGGATGGCCTCCACCTCGCGCGTCTTGGCCTCGGTGGCCTGCAGCGAGGAGCCCACCGGCGTGTGGAAGCTCAGCGAGGTTTCCGAGAAGTCGGCCTTGGGCACGAATTCGGTGCCCAGCAGCGGCAGCACGAACAGGCTGCCGATGAAGGTGGCCAGCGCCACACCCAGCGTGGCCAGCTTGTGCTTGAGCGACCAGCGCAGGGTGGTCTGGTAGGTGTCGGCCAGGTCGTCCTGGAAACGGTCGAACCAGCCGGTGACGCGGCCGATGGTCTTGTCGTAGAACGACCGCGGGGCGCCGCCCTTGCCGTGTTTCTCGATTTCCGGGTCGTGCCACACCGACGACAACATGGGGTCGAGCGTGAAGCTCACGAACATGGAGATGAGCACCGCCGCCACCATGGTGATGCCGAACTCGTGGAAGAACTTGCCGATGATGCCGCCCATGAAACCGATGGGCAGGAACACCGCGACGATGGACAGCGTGGTGGCCAGCACCGCCAGGCCGATCTCCTGCGTGCCGTCCATGGCCGCGTCGAACGGCGTCTTGCCCATCTGCACGTGGCGCACGATGTTCTCGCGCACCACGATGGCGTCGTCGATCAGCAGGCCCACCGACAGCGTGAGCGCCATCAGCGTGATCATGTTGATGGTGAACCCGAAGAGGTTCATGAAGAAGAAGGTGCCGATCAGCGCGATGGGCAGCGTGAGGCCGGTGATGACGGTGGAGCGCCAGGAGTTCAGGAACAGGAAGACGATCAACACGGTGAGCAGCGCCCCTTCGATCAGCGTGCGGCGCACGTTGTCCACCGACACGCGGATGGGCCGCGAACCGTCGGCGATCTGCTCCAGCCGGGTGCCCGGTGGCAGCTCGGCCCGCAAGGTTTCGACTGCCGCTTTCAGGCCATCGGTCACCGCGATGGTGTTCTCGTCTTGCGACTTCTGCACCTGCAGCAACAGTGTGCGCTCGCCGTTGTAAAGCGCCAGGCTCTGCACTTCCTCGGTGCCGTCGTTCACCGTGGCCACCTGCGACAGGCGCACCGCCTGGCCGGCGCGACGCGCAACGATGATGTCGCCAAAGTCCTGCGGGTTTTGCAGCCGCGAGAGCACCTGCACCACGCGCTCGGCCTCGCCGGTCTTGAGCGTGCCCACCGGCAGGTCCTGGTTTTCGCTGCGCACGGCGGTGGTCACCTGCTCGGTGGTCACGCCCAGGGCCTCCATGGCCGAGGGATTGAGCTCGATGTTGATGGCGCGTTGTGTGCCGCCCACGAGCGTGACCGAGCCCACGCCACGCACGTTCTCCAGCCGCTTCTTGAGGGTCTGTTCGGCCCAGGTGGTCAGCTCCACCGCGCTGGGCGCCTTGCCGTTCACGGTTTCCGGAATCACGGCCACCGACCAGATGGAGCGCGCTGCCGGATCGAAGCGCAGCACGCGCGGCTCTTCCACCTCGTCGCGCAGCAGCGGGCGCAGGATGCCGATCTTCTCGCGCACGTCTTCGGCCGCCTTGCGCCCGTCCACCGTGAGCTGGAATTCGATGATGACGACCGACGAGCCTTCGTAGCTGCGCGAGGTCAAGGTGTTGACACCAGCGACCGCATTGACCGCCTCTTCCACCTTCTTGGTGACTTCCGATTCCACGATCTCGGGCGAGGCACCGGGGTAGGCGGTGGTGACCACGACCACCGGAAAGTCGATGTTGGGGAACTGGTCCACCTGCAGGCGCTGGAACGAGAAGATGCCCAGCACCACGAAGGCGACCATCACCATGGTGGCGAACACCGGGTTGCGCAGGGAGACCTGGGTGAACCACATGGCGGGCTGCTCAGTTGCTGGCGGTGGCGGGCACGTTCAGGCGCACGGCGGTGCCTTCGCGAATCAAACCGGCCTGGGCGCGCAGCAGCTGTGTGCCCGCCGGCAGACCTTCCACCGCACGCATGGGCTCGGTGCCCTGCAGGCCGGTGGCGCCGGCTTGCAGCGGCACATGCACCACGGCGCCTTCGCGCACCACCTGCACATAGGGCTGCGGCTTGTCGTTGCGCACGGTGGAGGCAGGCACGGCCAGCGCCGTGACCGAACCGATCACGATGTGGCCCTGCGCAAACAGGCCTTGGCGCATGCCGGGCAGCGCGGGCACGCGCAGGTACACCAGCACGCTGCGGCTGGCCGCTTGCACGCTGGGGTTGATGCGCGCCACGGTGGCCTGCACCGGCTCGGCCAGGCCTTCCACGGTCAGGCGGGCTGTCTGACCCACCTTCACTGCTGCGGCTTCAGCGGGCGCAATCGCGGCTTCCATCTCGAAACCCGAGAGATCCACCACGTCAAGCACGCGCGTGTCGATGCCCACGCGTTCACCGTTCTGCACCAGCCGCGCCGAGACCTGGCCCGTCAGCGGCGAGCGCAGCGTGGTGTCGGCCAGCGACTTGCGCGCGATGTCCAGCGCGGCCAGCGCGGCCTGGTGGGTGGCTTCTGCGCTGGAGAGGTTGGCGGTGGCGGTCTCCAGCGCGGTGCTGGAGATGAAGCCCTGGCGCACCAAGGCCTGGTTGTTGTCGAAAGTGCGCTTGGCGATCGCCACCTGCGCCTGGGCCGACTCGGCCTGTCGCGCGGCCTGGCGCACGCGCGCCTGGGCTTCGGTGCTGTCGATGCGGGCCACCACTTCACCGGCTTTCACCGGGTCACCTTCGCGTTTGGTCAGGCCCTGGATCTCCCCAGCCGTTCGGGCCTTGATGGCGGCGGTCTGCAGCGCGTCCACCGAGCCCGACAAGGCCACAGTCTGGGTGAGTTCGATGGTTTGCACGCTCACCACATCGGTGGGTGAGAGCGTGTAGGTCGGGGTTTTCTGCAGTGATTCAGCCGCGTTGCGAGCCGCTTCGCTGGTGGCCTTGCGTTTGCCCAGCGCACGCGTGACGCCCAGCGCAATACCCAGCACCAGCGCGATGAGCAGCAACCACTTGATCCAGAAAGACAGCGGACGGCGTGAGGTCATGGTGAAAGTGGCGGGCGGGCGGTCAGACGGACGTTCGTGGGGTTTTGGATGCCAGCATGCCGGTCAACAGCAGGTCGACCTGCGCATCGATGAAGCCGATGGGGTCGATCCGCGCGGTCGGTGGGCAGCACGGTGCCATGGAGTGTTTCCACATCAGCAGGAAGATCATCGGCGCGATCAGACTGTAGACCGCGTATTCCATGGACAGCGGTCGGAAATCGCCGCGGTCGACGCCGCGTTGCAGGATGCGCCGGATCAGGTTGTGACCGGGTTCGATCACTTCCTTCTGGTAGAAGGCCGCGATCTCCGGAAACATGCCGGCCTCGCTCATCACCAGCTTGGTGATGCCCGAGGCGGGCGTCATGCCGATGCGCTCCCACCATGAGTGCATGCAGTGGCGCACCAGCTCGGCACTGTCGCCGCTGAAGCGCTCGAACTCTTCGTTCCACTCGGTGAAACGCCCGGCGATGTTCTCGCGCACGACGGCCTTGAACAGCTCTTCCTTGCTCGGGAAATACAGGAAGAGGGTGCCCTTGGACACACCCGCCAGGGCCGCCACTTCTTCCACCCGGGTCGCGGCAAAGCCCTTTTCCACAAACAGGGCGAGCGCGGCGTCCAGCAACTCACCCGGACGCGCTTCCTTGCGCCGCGAACGCCGTTGCGGAACGTCTGGCTCGGCGGGAGAACGGGTGTCTGGGGGCAAAGGCATGCGCTGGGATTTAATGACCGGTCGGTTATTAATATACCCCACACCCCTCGCACCCTCTGTGTTGCCGGGGTAAAGCCGCGGCAAACGGGGCCGTGCCCCGCCCCTTCAGGAAAACGCCGCGATGCCCGTGATCGCACGGCCCAGGATGAGCGCGTGCACGTCGTGCGTGCCTTCGTAGGTGTTGACCACCTCCAGGTTCACCAGGTGGCGCGCCACGCCGAACTCGTCGCTGATGCCGTTGCCACCCATCATGTCGCGCGCCATGCGGGCGATGTCCAGCGATTTGCCGCAGCTGTTGCGCTTGAGGATGGAGGTGATCTCCACCGCGGCCGTGCCTTCGTCCTTCATGCGGCCCAGGCGCAGGCAGCCCTGCAGGCCCAGGCTGATCTCGGTCAGCATGTCGGCCAGCTTTTTCTGGATCAGCTGGTTGGCGGCCAGCGGGCGGCCGAATTGATGGCGGTCCAGCACGTACTGGCGGGCGCGGAAGAAGCAGTCTTCGGCCGCGCCGAGCGCACCCCAGGCAATGCCGTAGCGCGCACTGTTCAGGCAGGTGAACGGGCCTTTCAAGCCGCGCACCTCGGGGAAGGCGTTTTCTTCCGGGCAGAACACGCCGTCCATCACGATCTCGCCGGTGATGGACGCGCGCAGACCGACCTTGCTGTGGATGGCCGGGGCCGAGAGGCCCTTCATGCCCTTGTCCAGGATGAAGCCACGGATCGAGCCTTCGTCGTCTTTGGCCCAGACCACGAACACGTCGGCGATCGGCGAATTGGTGATCCACATCTTGGCGCCCGAGAGGCTGTAGCCACCAGGCACTTTTTTGGCCCGCGTGACCATGCTGCCGGGGTCGGAGCCATGGTTGGGTTCGGTCAGGCCGAAGCAGCCGATCCACTCGCCCGTGGCGAGCTTGGGCAGGTACTTCTGCTTTTGTTCTTCGGTGCCGAACTCGTTGATCGGCACCATCACCAGCGAGCTCTGCACGCTCATCATGGAACGGTAGCCCGAGTCCACGCGTTCCACTTCGCGCGCCACCAGGCCGTAACACACGTAGTTCAGGCCGGAGCCGCCGTAGGCCTCGGGGATGGTGGGGCCGAGCAGGCCAAGTGCACCCATCTCGCGAAAGATCGCCGGGTCGGTCTTCTCATGGCGGAACGCCTCGGTCACGCGCGGCAGCAGCTTTTCCTGGCAATAGGCGTGGGCGGCGTCGCGCACCGCGCGTTCGTCGTCGGTGAGCTGCTGGTCGAGGTGGAACGGGTCTTCCCAGCTGAAGCTGGCTTTGGCTTTGGTGGGGGAAAGCATGGTCGGTGTCTCCGGGGGTTGGGGTGGCAATGCGCGCATTGTCCGCTGGCCATGAATACCTGTCTAATATCGAATAGGTATCCGTCAATACAGGGAAGCTATTCATGGAATTCCGCCACCTGCGCTATTTCCTGGTGCTGGCCGAAGAGTTGCATTTTGGTCGCGCTGCGCAGCGTCTGGCCATGACGCAGCCGCCGCTCTCGCTCAACATCCAGCAGCTCGAAGCTTCGGTGGGTGCACAGCTGTTCACGCGCAACAGCCGTGGCGTGCAGCTCACCGCGGCGGGGCAGGCCTTCGTGCCGGCCGCGCGCTCGCTGCTCGATCAGGCCGGTCTGGCCGCGCGCGAGGCGCGCGAGGTGTCGCAGGGCATGCTGGGCAGCTTGCAGATCGGTTTTGCGGGCACCGTGCTCTACCGCGGGCTGCCACAGATCCTGAAGGGCTTTGCGCAGGGACACCCCAGGTTGCGCCTGGTGTTGCGCGAGCTGAGTTCCAGCGACCAGTTGATCGACCTGATGCACGAGCGTCTGGACATCGGCTTCGTGCACACCACGCGCGTGCCGGCCGGCTTCTCGCAGATTCTGGTCTCCAGCCAGCCGTTCGTGGCCTGCCTGCCGGCAGGCCACGCGCTGGCGCGACGCAAGAAGTTGTCATTGGCGCGCCTGCAGGGTGAGCCGTTCGCCGTGGTGTCGCGCGCCGTGTCGCCCGACTACCACGAGCGCATCCTCGGCCTGTGTGCCGATGCCGGGTTTTCGCCCGAGATCCGCTTTGAATTGCGCCATTGGCTCAGCGTGGTGTCCATCGTGTCGCAGGGCCTGGGTGCGGCGCTGGTGCCGGCGACGCTGCAGCAGGCCGGCCTGCCCGGCGCGGCGTTCGTCCCGTTGGATGTGGACACGCCACCCTACGAGACCCACTGCCTGTGGAAGACCGACAGAGACCAGGCGGCGCTGGGGGCATTTCTGGGTGCGGTGCGCGCATTTGCCCAGCCACTAAAGTGAGGCACTGAAAGAAGTCTGTGTCTGGAACGACCAACGCAGGAACGAACACACATGGAGAACACGATGAGCGACAGACA
Source organism: Hydrogenophaga sp. (assembly GCF_036675665.1). Classification (GTDB taxonomy): domain Bacteria; phylum Pseudomonadota; class Gammaproteobacteria; order Burkholderiales; family Burkholderiaceae_C; genus Hydrogenophaga. The sequence goes on from NZ_JAKFEO010000115.1 coordinate 22,218, forward strand.
GGTTCTGGTTTTGGGCGGCGGCTGCTTCTGGTGCACCGAGTCGGTGTACGTGGGGGTCAAGGGTGTGACCGACGTGGAGTCGGGCTACAGCAACGGCCACGTGAAGCAGCCGAGCTACGAGGCCGTGTGCACCGGCACGACCGGGCACAACGAGGTGGTGCGGCTGGAGTACGACCCTTCGCAGATCAGCACGCGCGAGATCCTGGAGATCTTCTTCGTGATTCACGACCCGACCACGCTGAACCGCCAGGGCAACGACGTGGGGACGCAGTACCGCAGCGGCATCTACTTCACCACGCCGGAGCAGCAGGCAGTGGCGCAGGGTTTGATCGACGAACTCACGCGGGACCAGGCGTTTGGAAAACCGATCGTGACCGAGGTGAAACCGCTGGACAACTACTCCGCTGCCGAGGAATACCACCAGGATTTCTTTGAACGCAATCCCAACCAGGGCTACTGCATGATGGTGGCGGCGCCCAAGGTGGCGAAGTTTCGCAAGACCTTTGCTCGGCTGGCGAAGTAGTTTCTTCCCGGCTTCCTTCGGGCATTTTTTGCCTGCACCTCGCGGGCTCGCGGACGCACGGCGCTCTGCTCCGCGAATATCCTCCGGCGGCTGGTGCCGCCTCCCCCTTTATTTCGCTGCGCAGAGCGCCATGCGTCCGCGAGCCAGAAGCGATGCTGGCGCGCAGCCGGAGAAGAACAGAGAGACCGTCACCGCCCAGGCCGCCACCGAGGCCACAAAACGATCACCGCCAGACCCAGAAGCACAAGCGCCGCAGCACCGAGCTTCCAGCCGGGAAGTGATTCACCCAGGGACAGAGCCGACGCACCCATGCCGAACACCGGGATCAGCAAGGCGAGAGGCGTCACCGTGGCAGCTGGGTGGCGCGCGAGCAGCCAGTTCCACACGCCGTAGCCAAACAAGGTGTTGCCCACCGCCTGCCACAGCACGCTGGCCCACACCAGACCATCAGCATCTTCAACGGCAGAGCGCATGAGCTGTGGCCCTTCAATGAACCACGACAAGGCGAACAGCGGCGGTACCGCGAACAGACTGCTCCAGACCATGAAGTGCAGCATGTTCACCGGCCCGAGCGACTTCACCACCAGGTTGGCCAGCGACCAGAAGAACGCCGCGCCCAGCACCATGCCGATGCCCGCCATCGTCACGGTGGCGTCGAGATTGGCCGCGATCACGCCCAGGCCGCAGAGTGCGAGCAGCAGTCCGACGATCTGGAAACCTCGCACGCGCTCGCCCATGAGCCACAGCGACAGACCGATGGTGAAGAACACCTGCAACTGCACCACCAGCGAAGCCAGACCGGGCGAGATGCTGCTGCGCATGGCCAGGAACAGCAGGCCGAACTGTCCCACACCCAGCAGCACGCCGAAGGCCGCGAGCTTGCGCCAGGGCGCCGTGGGGCGGGGAATGAACAGCAGCCACGGCAGGGCGGAAAGCGCAAAACGCAGCGTGGCGAACAGGAAGGGCGGCAGCCCGTCGAGCCCCCAGCGGATCACCACGAAATTGGTGCCCCAGACGAACACCACCGAAAGAGCGAGCAGGAGATGGGTGGTGGGCAAGGTGGTCCTGAGGCGAGGGTGGGGCGCCAAGTGTAGCCACGCCCACCCTGCCCACCATCGGTCGCTGGGTCCGCACGGCGACAGTGTTGACCCGTCACTCGCCGCGCACGGCCGTGGTCAGCGCGCGGGTGTTGAACCGCATCATGTCGATGTAGGTGGGCGCCGCGCCGTCCGCAGCCGACAGCGAATCGGAGAACAGTTCGCCCGATGGTTTCACACCGGTCTCGCGTCCGATCTGCGCGATCAGCCGCGGATCGGAAATGCTCTCGACGAACAAGGCCTTGATCTGCTCCTGCCTGATCTGGCGCACCAGCCGTGCCACGCCCTTGGCCGATGCCGCGCTTTCCGTGCTCACACCCTGCGGCGCGAGGAACGTCACACCGAAGTCCCGCGCGTAGTAGCCAAAGGCATCGTGCGAGGTGATCACCTTGCGCTGCGCGGCCGGGATCGGTGCCCAGGCCGCGCGGATCTCGGTGTCCAGCGCGTCGAGTCGGGCCAGGTAGGCGATGGCGTTGCGGTCATAGACATTGCAGCCCGCCGCATCGGCACGGCACAGGCCCTGGGCAATGTTCTTCGCGAACAGCCTGGCGTTGCCCACGCTCTGCCAGGCGTGCGGGTCGGTCTCGCCGTGGTCGTGGGCGTGCCCGGCTTCCCTGACCGGCAGGATGCCCTGACTCACCACCACTTGCTGACCCTTGTAGCCGGCGGACTTGAGCAGGCGGCTCATCCAGCCCTCGAAACCCAGGCCGTTGGAGAACACCACTTTCGCCTGGCCCACCAGGCGAGCCTGCGCGGGCGTGGGCTGGAACACATGGGCGTCACTGCCCGGGCCGACCAGCACGTCGACCTTGACGCGTTCGCCACCGACCTGGCGCACCAGATCGCCCAGGATGCTGAAGCTCGCCACGACCGGCATGGGTGCCTGCGCCTGTGCCGGTGTCGACAGGGTTGCGATGGTCAGGGCCACCACGGCGAGGAGGCTGCGGCGTTGAACGAACGTGCGTGTGGACAAGGTCATGGGGATCTTTCGATTCAGGCTTTGAGGTGGAGGGAAGCGGGCCGCTGGTGGCGCAACAGGCCGTGCGGCCCGAGCACCAGCGAGAACAGGTAGCCCATGCCCAAGCTGAGCACGATCACCGGCCCGGTGGGCCAGTCGGCGTGGTACGAGAGCAGCAGGCCGGCCGCGCAGGCCAGCAGGGCGAGCAGCACGGCCAAGCCCAGCAGCGGGCCGAGGCGGCGCACCCAGAAGCGTGCCGTGGCCGCGGGCAAAACCATCATCCCGACCGCCATCAGCGTGCCCAGGGCGTGAAAGCTGGCCACCAGGTTGATCACCAGCAGTGCCAGAAAACCGTAGTGCGCCACCGCGCTCCAGCGGCTGTTGCCGCGCAGGAAGCCGGGATCCAGGCAGTCCAGCACCAGGGGGCGGTAGAGCACCCGCAGCGACACCAGGGTGACCGCAGCAATGCCGCCCAGCAGGGTGAGCGTCGCGTTGTCCAGCGCCAGCACGGTGCCGAACAACACATGCAGCAGATCGACGCTGTTGCCACGGATGGAGACGATGAGCACGCCCAGCGCCAGCGACAGCAGATAGAACGCGGCCAGACTGGTGTCTTCGCGCAGCACGGTGTTTCGTGCGACCAGGCCCGAGCCCACCGCCACCGCCAGGCCCGCCACGATGCCGCCCACCGTCATGGCGCCCAGCGACAGGCCCGCCACCAGGTAGCCGATGGCCGCACCCGGCAGGATGGCGTGCGCCATGGCGTCGCCGGTGAGGCTCATGCGCCGCAGCATCAGGAACACGCCCACGGGCGCTGCGCTCACCGCCAGGGCCACGCAGCCGAGCAGGGCGCTGCGCATGAAGCCGAATTCCATGAAAGGCCCGAGCCACAGATGGGTCCAGAGCAGGTGCGTGGTCGCAGCGCCGTCCAGCGAGTTCATGCCGATGCTCCCTGGAGGTTTGCGTGACCGGTCGCCGGCGCGCACAGGGGCGCGTTCTCGTCAAACGGTTCCTGCATGCGCAGCGCGCGCTGCCAGTGCGATTCGGTCAGCACCTCGGCTGTGGCGCCCCAGGCCACGGGCTCGCGCGCCAGCAGCAAGGTGAGCGGAAAGTGCGCGCGCACCTGCGCCAGATCGTGCAGCACCGCCACCACCGTCTTGCCGTGCGCGTGCCAGCGGTGCAGCAGGTCCAGCAGGTCGTCGGTGGTGCGCTGGTCGATCGCGGCGAAGGGCTCGTCGAGCAGCACCACGGGTGCGTCCTGCAGGATCAGGCGGGCGAACAGGGCCCTCTGCATCTGGCCACCCGAGAGCGTGTCGATGCCGCGCTGCTCGAAGCCCAGAAGTCCCACGGCATCCAGGGCCTCGTGGCAGGCCGTGCGGTGAGTCCGGGTGAATCGCCCCAGCGCGCCCACCTGGCGCCACAAGCCGAGCATCACGAGTTCCTGCACCGAAACGGGAAAGCTGCGGTCGATGCCGCTGTGCTGCGGCAGCCAGGCCACGTGCTGGTGTTCAAGGCCTTCGATCCAGCCCTCGATCGGCCGCAGCTGGCCTGCCAGGGCCTTGATCAGGGTGGACTTGCCCGCCCCATTGGGTCCGATCACGGCCACCAGTGACCCGGAATCGATGGTGATGGCGAGGTGGTGCACGGCCGGGTGCTGCTCATAGCCCAGCGTGAGGTTGCGCAGTGCAATGGCCGGCGGGCTGCCCAAGGCGTGGGGATTGGCTTGCACGGGGTTCCTTGTGGCGACGATAATGCAACTGACTTGCGATAGCAGGCATCATAACGCAACATAGTTGCGATAATGCGGAGATGCGTTCATTGACTACCAGCAAACCCAAAGAACTCCTGGGCGTTCCGCCCGAGATCCAGTCGAGGCTGGAGAAGGCCGGGCTGCGACGCACGCTGGCCACCCGCGCCGTGCTCGGCCTGTTCCTGGCCCGTCCCGCAGGTGGTCTGACCCATGCGCAGGCATTGGCCTCCCTCACCACGCGCGGCCTGGACATCAACCGCGTCACGCTCTATCGCCTGCTCGATCGGCTGGCCGGCTGCGGGGTGCTGCAGCGCCATGCCGACGACGCGCGCACCTGGCGTTTCAGTCTGGCCCCGCCGGAGCCCGTTGCGGTGGAAGAGGGCGCACTGCCGCGCTTTGAATGCGATGCCTGCCACCAGCAGTTCCGGCTGACGGATGCGAGTGAGCCCACCCGCGCCGTGACGCACGATCTCTTTGCGGCGCTGGCACGGCTGGGCCACCACGGCGAGCGGGTGGAGGTTTCGATCCACGGCACCTGTGCGGGCTGCGCGGAGCCTGTTGCGTGATCGACTGCAGCGGTCTGCAATACACCTACCCGCACAGCGAGCCGCTGCGGTTTGGTGATGTGTCGGTGGCGCAGGGAGGCACGCTGCTCTTGCGCGGGCCCTCGGGCAGCGGCAAGTCGACCTGGCTGGCGCTGGCCAGTGGTCTGCTCACGCCCACGGCGGGCGAGGTGCTGGTGAGCGGGCAGTCGGTGGGGGCGTTGCCTGCCGCCGCACGCGACCGCTGGCGAGCGCGACACATCGGTTTCCTGCCGCAGAAACTTCATCTGAGCGAAGCCCTGTCGGTGCTGGACAACCTGGGGCTGGTGTTCTTTGCGGCTGGTCTACCGCTGGACAAGGCCGCTGTTGCCCGGACCCTGCAAGCCCTGGACATCGCGGCCCTGGCTGCGCGCAAACCTTCGCAGCTCTCGGGCGGCCAGGCCCAGCGCGTCGCGCTGGCCCGCGCGCTGTTGCTGCGCCCGAGCGTGATCCTGGCCGACGAGCCCACCGCCAGTCTTGACGACGAGGCCTGCGCGGCTTCGCTGAACCTGTTGAACACGTGCGCGAGCGGACTGAACGCCACGCTGGTGATCGCCACCCACGACGCGCGGGTGTTGCAGGCGCTGCCGCAATCCCGGGTGCTCGCGTTCGACGCCGGGGTGGCCGCATGAACATGTTCGGCCTGTCGTGGCGGTACCTGTGGTCGCGCCCGCTCGCCACCGCGCTCAACCTGCTCTTGCTCGCGCTCGGCCTGGCGTCCATGGCCTTCGTGCTGATCGCGAGCGACCAGATCGACCGCGCCTTCGAGCGTGACCTGGCTGGCATCGACGTGGTGGTGGGGGCCAAGGGCAGCCCCATGCAGTTGATCCTCGCAGGCGTGTTCCACATCGACGTGCCGCCGGGCAACATCCCGCTGGCCGAGGTGCAGCGGCTCGCGCAGCACCCACAGGTGGCCAGGCTCATCCCGTTGAGCCTGGGCGACAACCTGCGGGGTTTTCGCATCGTGGGCACCACGCCCGACTACGCAGCCCACTATGGCGTGCAGGTGGCTCAGGGGGCCTTGTGGTCCAGGCCCATGCAGGCGGTGCTGGGTGCCCAGGTGGCCAGCATCACCGGTTTGCAAACGGGGCAGCCCTTCGAGGGCGCGCACGGCCTGGGCGCGGGCGGCGCCATGCACGGCGAAACGCCCTACACCGTGAGTGGCGTGCTCGCACCCTGCGGTTGCGTGCTCGACCGGCTGGTGCTCACCGCCACCGAATCGGTGTGGCAGGTGCACGACGACATGCATGCGGGCGACCACATGGACGAGGCCGAGCGCCTGGAACTCGCCGAGGCGTTGGCCGACGAACGCGAGGTGACGTTGGCGCTGATCACCTACAAGAGCCCGATGGCCGCGGTGAGTTTCCCGCGCTTCATCAACAGCACCACGTCCATGCAGGCTGCTGCGCCGGCACTGGAAATCACGCGTCTGCTTTCCATGGTGGGCGTGGGCACGCAGGTGCTGCGCGCCATGGCGGCGGTGTTGCTGGTGGTCGCAGGGCTGTCGGTGTTCATTGCGCTGTGGAGTGCGGTGCGCGAGCGTCGGGGTGACCTCGCCATGCTGCGCATGCTGGGCGCACCGCCGGCGCGTGTGGCCGCCTTGCTGTTGTGCGAAGCCCTGTGGCTGGCGGTGCTGGCCTGTGGGCTGGGCCTGCTGGCGGCGCACGGTCTGGCGGCGCTGCTCGGCGCCATGCTGATGGACAGCCAGTCGCTGGCCATCAACGGCTGGCAATGGGCGCCGGGCGAAGCCTGGGTGCCTGTGCTGGCTTTGGGTGTGGCGGTGGTGGCGGCGCTGATGCCCGTTGTCAGTGCCTACCGTGTCGATGTTTCTCAACTTCTCAACTTCAGGTGATCCCGTGAAAAAAGCCGTTCTGTTCCTGTCCGCCGTTCTCCTGTCTGGCGCTGCGTTGGCCCAACACTCCGACAAAGAGGTGAAGGAAGACATTCAGCGCCACCGCGGCATGGCCGCTGCGCACGAAGGTGCAGCCAAATGCCTGGAGGCCGGCAAAGGCGAAAAAGTCTGCATGGCGGAACTTCAGGTGGCCTGCAAGGGTCTGGCCTTGGGCAAATACTGCGGCATGCGCCACGCCCACTGAGACCCCGTGCAACCACCCAGGAGCCCGAGCCGATGCGAACTTTCTTCAATGGCCTGTGGCTGAGTAGTTTCCTGGTGGCGGGTGTGTCCGCGCAAACGCTGAGCTCACCGCTGCCACCGGGCACCCCGCCACCTGCCAACGCGGATGGCGCGGCCCTGCCGCACGGGCAGGGCGCCGGCGTGCACAGCCCGCTGAGCCCGTTTGCGCCACTGCCCAAGCGCACCGACGTGGTGGCCTGGTCCACGCTGACCGACATCACGACCAAGGTGGAGAAAAAGCGCATCGTTCCCGTGTATCCCGCGCCGGTGGCCGCGCTCAACCAGAAGACGCTGCGCCTGCAGGGCTTCATGATGCCGCTGGAGCCCGGTGAGAACCAGCGCCACTTCCTGCTCGCCTCGGTGCCGCTCACCTGCGGCTTCTGCACGCCCGGCGGGCCCGAGAGCATGGTCGAGGTGCGCACGAAGACGCCGGTGAAATACAAGCTCGAAGCGGTGGTGGTCGAGGGCACCTTTCACGTGCTGCACAACGATCCCTACGGCCTGTATTACCGCATCACCAACGCCGTGGGCATTCCCTAGCGCGGATACCATCGGTGGGTGAACCTTGCCGCCCACCCCGCCGTTGCGTCGCTGACCCCCGTCTTTCTCCTGATGGCCATCGGCTTCCTCGCCGGGCGGCTGCAATGGATCCGCGACGCCTCGGTGAAGGACCTCTCCAACCTCGTGTTCCTCGTGCTGATCCCGGCGCTGCTGTTTCGCACCATGAGTGCGGTGCAGTTCGAAGAACTGGACCTGCGGCCGGTATTGGCCTATTTCCCCGCCGCGCTGTTGCTGCTGGCGGTGTCCATCGCCTGGCGCGGTTTCAACCGCGCCAGCGTGGTCATGGCCATGGCCGGGGTGTTCTCCAACATGGTGATGATCGGCATCACGCTGGTCGAGCTGGCCTACGGCAAGGCCGGCCTGGTCACGCTCCTGACGCTGGTGTCGGTGCATGCGCTGATCCTGCTGACCACCGGCTCGGTGGTGCTGGAACTGGCCGTGGCGCGCGAGGCGCGCGCGGGCGGGGAGCGTGCGCCGCACCTGCTGCAGACAGCGACCTCGGCCATCAAGGGCGCGCTGATCCATCCCATTCCCCTGCCCATCATCAGCGGCCTGCTGTTCTCGCAGACCGGCTGGAGCCTGCCCGCGGTGATCGACAAACCCCTGCTGTTGCTGGGCAATGCGTTTGGCCCGCTGTCATTGGTGCTGATGGGGGTGACGCTGGCCAGCACGCCCTTGAGAGGCCACCTGCGCGATGCGCTGTGGATCACCTGCTCCAAAAACCTGCTGCTGCCCGTGATGGTGGGGCTGAGCGCCTGGGCCCTGGGCATCACCGGCCTGCCACTGACCGTGATCGTGGTGGCCGGTGCGCTGCCCATTGGGGCCAACGTGTTTCTGTTTGCGCAGCGCTACGACGTGGCCCAGGAACTCACGACCGCGAGCATGGGCATGACCACGCTGGTGTCGCTCTTCACGTTGAGTTTCTTCATGCTGGCCATGTCGTGGATCAACTGAAACGCAACTGTCTTGCCGGCGGCTGCTGCGCCAGACCAGAACACCGCGGAACCGGCTCCGCCGGGCCGCAGGTGTTGCCCCCTGCAAGGGGGTGACGCGCCAAAGGCGCGGCGCGGGGGGGAGCCAATCTATTGGCTGATCTTGCGGGCCTCTTCGATCTGGTACTCGAAGTAGCGCTGGATGCCGAAAGCCAGGCTGCCCATGAAGGCCACGGTGCCCATGAGCAGCGCGAGCACCAGCGTTCCGATGGTGAGCCAGTGGGTGGCGCCAGCGTTGGCATCCACTGGCAGCGTCGGGTTGAACCAGCGGTTCCACTTTTCGCGATCCGTCAGCGCGTAGACGATGCCGGTGAGGCAGCTCGCGGCAATGGTCATGCCCAGCAGCGGGATCAGCACCCACGAGAGCTTGTCGTCCTGCCCGTAGGTGAGCACGCGGTCCACACCCCACCAGCCCAGGGCCGCGGGGATCGGGTGCAGCCAGCCAATCCAGTCGCCCAGGCCGCGCAGGTAGAAGCGGTGCAGCCCGAGCGTGCCTCCGAGCACCGCCAGCACCGCGGCCAGCGTCTTGTTCTTGCCGCGGCCGATCACGCAGCGCTCTCGGGGGGCGTGGTGTCGCCGGCACCCAATGTTTTCTGCATCAGCACGATGTCGAGCCAGCGGTCGAACTTCCAGCCACACGACTGAACCACACCCACGGTTTCGAACCCCAGCGCCTTGTGCACACCGATGGAACCCGCGTTGGCGGAGTCGCCGATCACGGCCATGACCTTGCGCACGCCGCCGCGCTCCAGCGCGGCCATCAGCTCGGCCAGCAGCGCGCGGCCCAGGCCCTTGCGGTGTGCTGCCGGGTCCATGTAGATCGAGTCTTCCACCGAGAAGCGGTAGGCCGGCCTCGGCTTGAACCAGTTGCCGTAGGCAAAGCCCAGCACCTGGCCGCCGTCTTCGGCCACCAGCCAGGGCAGACCCTTGGACAGCACGTCGGCGCGGCGCGTGGTCATGTCGGTCAGGCTGGGCGGTGTGGTTTCGAAGGTGCCGGTGCCGTGCAGCACGTGGTGGCCATAGATGCGGGTGATGGCGTCGAGATCGTCGTCTCGGCTGGGGCGAATCGTGGGCATGGAGCGTTTCAGAACGAACAGGGTGGAGTCGGTGACTTGGGAGGCCACCAGACGGGCTATAATCGCGGGTTTCGTGGCGTTTCGCTGACCGGGTGGTCAGTCGTGTGTCTCAAGCGCTGCAGATAGCGGATCGCAAGATCCAGTGATGTGCCAATTTCGGCACCTCTCCACCCGAAGGATAAATCATGGTCGTCATTCGACTTTCCCGCGGCGGCTCCAAAGCCCGTCCTTTCTACAACATCGTCGTTGCAGACAAGCGCAACCGCCGCGATGGCCGCTTCATCGAGCGCATCGGTTTCTACAATCCCCTGGCACGCGGCGGCGAAGAGCCTCTTCGCATCGCCCTGGATCGCCTGACCTACTGGACCGGCGTGGGTGCCACCCCGTCCGACACGGTGGAGCGTCTGGTCAAGCAGAACGCCGCCAAGGTCGCGGCCTGATCCTGCTGACCGCACGGTGAGCAGCCCCGCGTCTGGCGCCTTCACGGCGTCGTCCCTCCCGACCGATGCGGTCGAGTTGGGGCGCATACAGGACGCGTGGGGCATCAAGGGTTGGGTTCGAATCCTGCCCTACAGCGCCGACACTTCGGCCCTGATCGGTTCCCAACAATGGTTCCTTGAGCCGCCCGAAGCCCGCTTCGCGCGCGGCTTTTCGGCGTTTTCTGGCTGCGTGAGCGTTGGGCTTGTTGAAGTCAAACCCCACACCGACGGACTGGTCGCACAGATCGAAGGTGTGAACGACCGCAATTCGGCCGAAGCACTCAAGGGCGTTCGCCTCTATTTGCCACGCAGCGCCTTTCCCGCAACGCCCGAGGGCGAGTACTACTGGGTCGATCTGATTGGTCTGGACGTGGTCAACCGCGAGGGCGTGCATCTGGGCGTGGTGCGCGACCTCATGGCCACCGGACCCAATTCGGTGCTGGTGCTGGAGTACACCGACACTGTCGACGGGGTAGAGCAGGTGGCCGAACGCATGATCCCGTTTGTCGCGGCCTACATCGACAGCGTGGACAAGGCATCACGCCGCATCACCGCCGACTGGCAAACAGACTATTAGAAGGCCCCCCTGCGACGCTGACGCGTCTTCCCCCCAAGGGGACGGCGCCTGCGGTCTGGCAAAGCCAGTCCCGCGGCACCTCTGGACAAGGCATTTGTCTCCGGCGACCGTGTCTGATTCAAGAGATGCCGTGGAACCGGCTTTGCCGGGCCACAGACATCGTCCCCCTGGGGGGAAGACGTGTCAGCGTCGCAGGGGGGCACAATCAATTCATGCGCTTCGACGTCATCACGCTGTTTCCTGAACTGTTTGCGCCGTTTCTGCAACACGGCATCAACCGCCGCGCTTTTGAATCCGGGCTGGTCGACGTTCATCTCTGGAATCCGCGCGACTTTGCCGAAGGCAACTACCGCCGCGTGGATGACCGCCCGTTCGGTGGCGGTCCCGGTATGGTCATGATGGCCGAGCCCTTGTGGCAGTGCCTGCAGGCGGTGCGCGCCGAACGCGCGGAGCCAGACGAGGCATGCGCGCCAGTCGTGTTGTTCTCCCCCATCGGCGAAGCCCTCAACCACGCCGGGGTTGAAGGCTGGTCTGCCAGCCAGGGTGCCGTTCTGCTGTGTGGCCGCTACGAAGGCATTGATCAACGTTTCATCGACGCCTGCGTTGATCTGCAGATCAGCCTGGGCGACTTTGTGCTCTCGGGTGGTGAAATCGCTGCCATGGCGCTGCTCGATGCGGTGGCGCGTCTGCAGCCCGGTGTGTTGAGCGATGAGGGAAGCCATCAGCAAGACAGCTTCAACCCCGCGCTCGACGGCCTGCTCGACAGCCCACATCACACACGCCCCGAGGTCTGGCAGGGGCCGAAGGGCCCGATGCCGGTGCCTGAGGTGTTGCTGGGTGGTCACCACGAACGCATCGCACGGCATCGCCGCGAACAGAGCCTGGCGATCACCGCCCGCCAGCGGCCTGACCTCCTGGCTCGTGCCAGGGAGCAGGGTTTGCTCGATGGCGCAGACCTGACTTTCCTGCGCGCCCAGGGATTGCTATAATCCAAGGCTTTTCGATCCTCTACCGGCCGCCGCGACCGGGTCAGCCCGCAATCCTCGAGCAGAACGTCTGCAAGAGGTTGGACAGGGCCCCTGCCGGATTCGTGGCCTTTAGTGCAGCGCGGGAATGATCGACGAACAGGAAACCATGAACCTCATCCAGACCTTAGAGCAAGAAGAAATTGCTCGCCTCGGCAAAGTCATTCCGCCGTTTTCTCCCGGTGACACGGTCATCGTCAGCGTGAACGTGATCGAAGGCACCCGCAAGCGTTTGCAGGCCTACGAAGGTGTGGTGGTTGCCCGCCGCAACCGTGGCCTGAACTCCAGCTTCATCGTGCGCAAGATCTCCAACGGTGAAGGTGTCGAGCGCACCTTCCCGCTGTACAGCCCGCTGATCGCCAAGATCGAAGTCAAGCGCCGTGGTGATGTGCGCCGCGCCAAGCTGTACTACCTGCGCGATCGCAGCGGCAAATCGGCACGTATCAAGGAAAAGCTGGGCAGCAAGGCGGCATAAGCCTGCGCTTGCTCTCCCAGTGGAAAGCCGCTCTCCGGAGCGGCTTTTTTGCGTCTGGCCTATGCTGTCTCGACATGACCCAACTCCTGCCCGCGTTCGATCCGCGACTCGTGCCCATCGTCAACGCCGACGAAATCACGCACCCTGCCCATCCCGAGCGCCTCACCGCCAGCGGGCTGCGCGAGCTGTTCGCCAACCCGCCGCACTGGACACCCGAGCTGGTGCGCGAAATCAAGTTTGCCGACCGCGCGCCCGCCCATGCGGCCGTGCTGCTGCCCCTGGTGATGCGCGAGGAACTCACCTTGCTGCTGACCCAGCGTACCGCGCACCTCTCCACGCACTCGGGGCAGATTGCCTTGCCCGGCGGCAAGCTCGATGCCACCGACGCGGATGCCACGGCGGCCGCGTTGCGCGAAACGTTTGAAGAGATCGGTTTGCCTCCTGAACGCATCGAGGTGCTGGGTACGTTGCCGGTGTACGTCACGGGCACCTCGTTCATCGTCACGCCGGTGGTGGGACTGGTGCAGCCGGGCTTCGAGCTGTTGCCCAACCCCGACGAGGTGGACGACGTGTTCGAGGTGCCGCTGTCATTTCTCATGAATCCGCTGCACCACCGCCGTCACGCGTTCGACTTCGAAGGCGTGGTGCGCGAGTGGTACTCCATGCCTTACCAGGACGGGGATCAGGAGCGATTCATCTGGGGCGCCACCGCCGGCATGCTGCGCAACTTCTACCGACTGCTCAGCGCCTGATCTTGCTTCGCAGGTCCGCGCCGCGCGGGCCACTATGATCGACCCATGGGTTTCTTCGCCATCCTCATTGCCTTGCTGCTGGAGCAGGCGCGTCCACTGGCCTACGACAACGTGGTGCACGCCGCGCTGCGCGGTTGGTCCCGCGCGGTTCGCCGCAACCTTGATGCGGGCGAGTCCTCGCACGGCTGGGTGGCCTGGGGGCTGGCCGTGGGGGTGCCCGCGTTGCTGGTCGCGCTGGTGCACTGGGGCTTGTGGTGGTTCAGTTCGGTGCTGGCCTTCGTGTGGATGGTGGCGGTGCTGTATGTGACGCTGGGCTTTCGCCAGTTCAGCCACCACTTCAGTGAAATTCGCCACGCGCTGGAAGAAGGCAACGATGCGCTGGCGCGCGAGAAGCTCGCTGCCTGGCTTCGGGTGGATGCCTCCAGCCTTCCGCGCAGCGAGCTGCTGCGCCAGGTGATCGAACACTCGGTGCTCTCGGCACACCGCCACGTGTTTGGCGTTCTGGTGTGTTTTGTGGTGTTCTGGGCCCTGGGGCTGGGGCCGGCTGGCGCGGTGTTCTACCGGTCAGCCGAATACCTGTCGCGCAACTGGCGCGCACGCCCCGATGGCACACCGAGTCTGGCCTTGCAAAAAGCGGCAGCGCGCGCCTGGGCCTTTGTTGACCATGTGCCCGCCCGCGTGACCGCGCTGGGCTTTGCCGTGGTGGGCAATTTCGAGGAAGCCGTGGCCAGCTGGCGCGGCGACGCCGAGCGGTTTGCGCCGGGCAGCGACGGTGTGGTCCTGGCGGCCACGTCAGGCGCACTCAACGTGCGCCTGACACCGCAACCGGACCCCACACTGTTGATCGACGAAAGTGATCCCGGCAGCCGACCCGAGCCGCAGCTGGCCCACCTGGGCAGCGTGGTGGGCCTGGTCTGGCGCGCGGTGGTGTTGTGGATGCTGCTGCTCGCGCTCGTCACGCTCGCGCGCTTCTGAGCCAGCTCAGTACTTGCGTTTGTCCGACAGCTCGGCGAACAACTCTCGGTAGAGCCGGTAACGGTTCTCGCTGATCGCCAGCGGATCGCCTCCGGTGACTTCCGCACCACCCGTCTGCACATGCGCCACCACCGCACAGCCTGGCTCGTGCAGGTGGGTGCAGTTGTAGAAGCGGCAACTGCCCAGCGTCGCGTTCAGATCGGGCATCAGGTGGGCGAGCTGCATCGGCTCGATGTGGTTCAGGCCGAATTCCTGGAAGCCCGGTGAATCGATCAGTGCGGTGCTGCGGGCTTCGTCCACCCAATACCAGGTGGTGCTGGTGGTCGTGTGTTTGCCCGAGTTCAATGCGCGCGAAATCTCGCCAGTGAGCGCCTTGGCCATGGGCACCAGCCGGTTTACCAGCGTGCTCTTGCCCACACCCGATGGACCGAGCACCAGCGTACGTTTGCCGGCCAGGCTCTGTTGCAGGGCATCGAGGCCGTCGTCTCCACCAGCGTCCTGGCCTTGCGCCTTGAGTCGAAGCGGCATCACCGTGCAACCCATGCGGCGGTAGGGATCCAGGCGCGCCCAGGCGCGGTCGAAGGCGGGCTGCAGATCGCTCTTGTTGAGCACGATCAGCACCTCGATGCGTTCGGCCTGCGCGGCGATCAAGGCGCGCGCGAGCTGGCTTTCGGAGAACTCGGGGTCGGCCGCCACCAGCACCAGCACCTGATCGAGGTTGGCGGCGAACGATTTGGTGCGCATCTCGTCCTGCCGGTAGAACAGGTTGCGCCGTTCGTCCACACGCTCGATGCTGCCTTCGTCGCCGGTGATCTGCCATTGCACCTGATCGCCGACCACCACCTGGCTCTTCTTGCCTCGGGGATGGCAGATGCGGCGTTCGCCGTCTGTGCTTTCCACCATGCAGTGCCGGCCGTGGGCCGCCACCACCAGACCGGTCTGGAGATCGGCCATCAGGCCTTCTGCAGTGCGTCCACCGCGCCCGCGCAATGGAAGTCGCTCACCGAGATGCCGCCCACGTCGTGCGTGTTGAAGCGCACTGTGCAGCGGCTGTAGCCCAAGGCCAGGTCGGGGTGGTGGTCCTCGCGGTGGGCGATCCAGGCCACCGCGTTCACGAAGGCCATGGTCTCGTGGAAGTTGGCGAAGGTGAAGGTTTTCTCCAGCGCGCCATCGAGCAGTTTCCAGCCCTGAACGGATTCGCCGTTGAGTTGGGTGAGCTGGCTCACGATTTCGGTGGCCGAGAGGGCGCGACGGTTCTGGTGGATGGGGTTCATGGGTTCTTCAAGCAGCGGCTTGCAGGCGCGTCAGGCGCTCGCTGGCCGGCGGGTGGGAGTAGTAAAAACGCGCATACACCGGGTCGGGCGTGAGCGTGCTGGCATTGTCCTTGTAGAGCTTGAGCAGTGCGCTGGCGAGATCGGCCCCGTTGGTCTGGGCCACGGCGTAGGCATCGGCCTCGAACTCGTGCTTGCGCGAGAGCTGCGCCATCAACGGCGAGAGGAAAAAGGTGAGCAGTGGGACGACCATCATGAAGAGGATGAGCGCCAATGCGTTGTTGGGCGCGTCCAGAGCAGGCATGACGCCCAGACCGGTGAAAAACCAGGCCTGGCTGGACACCCAGCCCAGCAGCGCGAAACCGGCGAGGCTGAGCGCGAACATCAACCCGATCCGCTTGATGATGTGGCGGCGCTTGTAGTGGCCGAGTTCGTGCGCCAGCACGGCGTCGATCTCTTCCGGGCTGAGCTGCTTGAGCAGAGTGTCGAAGAACACCACGCGCTTGGCCGCGCCGAAACCGGTGAAGTAGGCGTTGGCATGGGCGCTGCGTTTGCTCCCGTCCATCACGAACAAGCCCTTGGCCGCGAAGCCGCAACGCTGCATCAGGGCGTTGACACGCGCCTTCAGGGTTTCGTCAGTCAGCGGCTCGAACTTGTTGAAGAGTGGCGCGATCACCGTGGGGTAGAGCACCAGCGCGAGCAGGTTGAAGACCATCCACACGCCCCAGGCCCACAGCCACCACGCCGGCCCGGCCGCGCCCATGAGCCACAGCACGAGCGCAGCGATCGGCAGGCCTATCAGCGTGCCGACCAGCACACCCTTGAGCAAGTCGCCCAGCCAGAGCGAGAGCGTCATCTTGTTGAAGCCGAAGCGTTCTTCGATGCGGAAAGTGGCATACCAGCCCAGTGGCAGCGTGATCAAGCCGCCGATGACGGCGAACGATCCGAGCAGCGCGAGCTGTTGCACCATGCCACCGCCCAGTGCCGCCAGCAGGGCCTGGTTGAGCCAGTCGAGGCCGCCCAACAGGGTCCAGCCGATCAGCAATGCGGCGTCGATGGCGATCTCCATCATGCCGAAGCGCGTCTTGGTGATGGTGTAGTCGGCCGCCTTCTGGTGGGCTGCCACTGAAATGGTGTCGCTGAACGCCACCGGCACGGTGCCACGGTTGCGGGCCACGTGGCGGATCTGCCGACTCGCCAGCACGGCGCGGATGACCAGCCCCAGCACCAGCAGGGCGCAGAAGAGGGCGGTGAAGGCAAGAGATGCGGTGTCCATGGGGTGGAGTCTATCGAAGACGGCCGCTGTCGCATGCCCTTGGGGGCTTGGTCGAACCGCCGTGTTTCAGGACGTCACGGCCGATCGGTGAAAATCCCGGCATGACTTCTGCCCCCACTCCGGCCGACACGGCCCTGGCCCCTGCCACCACCGACACCCCCTCCCTCGCCAAAAGTGACCAGAACCTGGTCTGGATCGACTGCGAGATGAGTGGCCTGGACCCCGAAAAGGAACGTTTGCTGGAGATCGCGGTGATCATCACCGGCCCGCAGCTCACGCCGCGCATCGAGGGCCCGGTGTTCGTGATCCACCAGAGCGACGCGGTGCTGGGCGCCATGGACAACTGGAACAAGGGCACGCACGGCAAGAGCGGCCTGATCGACAAGGTCAAGGCCAGCACGGTAACCGAGGAGCAGGCGCAGGCCGAGCTGCTGGCGTTCATTGGCAAGTATGTGCCCCGCAGCGGCTCGCCCATGTGCGGCAACACCATCAGCCAGGACCGCCGATTCCTCGTGAAGTACATGCCCAAGCTCGATGCGTACTTGCATTACCGGTGTCTTGATGTCAGCACGCTCAAGGAGCTGGCCAAGCGTTGGCGGCCCGAGGTGTACGACGCCTTCAAGAAGCACCAGAAACACACCGCGCTGGCCGATGTGCACGAGTCCATCGACGAGCTGGAGCACTACCGCAAACACTTTCTGCGCTGAGCGCAGGTGCCCTCTGACGAGAGCGCAGCGCCCAGGCGGATCGGCCCTTGAGCCGATGGGCGCCCCCGATCTACATGACAGAATCGTGACATTCACGCGAGATTCACATGCCCAAAAAAGCCCGTAGCCGCTTCATCTCCAAGCACCAGGAGGCCCTTCAACTGGGCGCTGCGGTGCTGTTCCTCATCCTGGTGGGGGTGTACGCCTCGCTCACCGGCGCATCCACCATCGGCCTGACCTCGTCGGCTGTCTGGCTGCTCATCGTGGCCGCCAGCGTGGGCGCCTACATGGCCATGAACATCGGTGCCAACGACGTGGCCAACAACATGGGTCCTGCCGTGGGTTCGGGCGCCATGACCATGGGCTGGGCCATCGTGGTGGCCGCCGTGTTCGAGGCCTTGGGCGCCATCGTCGCGGGTGGTGACGTGGTTGGCACGATCAAGGGCGGCATCATCGATCCGTCGCAGATCAACGACGCCGCCGTGTTTGCCTGGGTGATGTTCGCGGCCCTGCTGGCCGGTGCGCTCTGGCTCAACCTGGCCACGGCGGTGGGCGCGCCCGTCTCCACCACGCATTCCATCATTGGCGCTGTCATGGGTGCGGGCATTGCCGCTGGTGGCTGGGGCCTGGTCAACTGGGACACCATCGGGGCCATCGTGCTGAGCTGGGTGATCTCGCCACTCATGGGCGGGGCGCTGGCCGCCGCGTTTCTTTACCTGATCAAGCGCAGCGTGACCTACCGCAGCGACAAGACCGAGGCCGCCAGTCGTGTGGTGCCGGTGCTCATCTCGCTGATGGTCTGGGCCTACACGACGTACATGCTGCTCAAGGGTGTGAGCCAGTTGGTCAAGATCGGGTTCCTGACCGCCCTGGCCATCGGCCTGGTGGTGGCCGTGGTGGTGTGGTGGCTGATCCGCAAGCCGATTGCACGCATGGCCATCCGCCAGGACAACAGCAAGGACGGCGTGAACCGCCTGTTCACCTGGCCCCTCATCTGTTCGGCCGCGCTGTTGAGTTTTGCGCACGGCGCCAACGACGTGGCCAACGCGATCGGACCGCTGGCCGCCATCTACGAAGCGGTGAAAGAGGGCGCCATCGCCACCAAGGCCGGCACGCCGCTCTGGGTCATGGTGCTCGGCGCGTTGGGCTTGTCGGTGGGTCTGGCGCTGTATGGCGCGCGTTTGATCCGCACCGTGGGCAAGGAAATCACCGAACTGGACAACATGCGCGCCTACTCCATCGCCATGTCGGCCACGCTCACCGTGATCGTCGCCTCGCAGCTCGGCATGCCGGTGTCGACCACGCACATTTCCATCGGCGCGGTGTTCGGCGTGGGGTTCCTGCGCGAACTGCTCAAGGTGAACTACGCCAAGATGGAAGCGGTGGTGTTTGCCGGCCACCAGGGCGCCGACCGTGCCGAGGTGGAGGCCTACCTGCACCGCTTCGAAGCGGCCGAGGTGCAGGAGAAGAAGCGCATGCTCGCCGAGATGAAGCGCCGCACCAAGCAGCGCGAGGCGACCCAAACCGCCGAGGGTGCCTTGCTGGCCAAAAAAGAACAGCGGGCGATGAAGAAAGCGATCAAAAAGGAGATCGTCAAACGCTCGGCGGTCATGCGCATCGTGGCCGCTTGGATCATCACCGTGCCCGCCACGGCAGTGCTGGCGGCCATTCTTTTCTACATCGTCAGAGCCGTTCTGAACTGAGTTCGAAAATCAGTTCAGGGTTTTCCCTGAACTTCGGGCTATAATCAGCGGCTTCGCGGGCAACTGCGATGATTTGTGCATCTGCCTCACACACAGGCCCCCCGATTGCAACGGTGGCGCAGTCCTTCAAAAGACCGCAACACCCGCCAGACTCTTCAGAGCCTGGCCAACGGATGGGGACCATTCGCTCCCCAGCGTCACCGGATTCTTCCAGCGTGACCCCAGGCGCGTAGACCGTTTGATGGTTGATGTTTTGTAACCACGAACGGATCTAGCGCCATGGAGCGGCCACCCCTTGCGGGTCGGCTGACCTTCCCAGCGTCTTCATTCGATCAATTGCGCATTTTTTGGCGCATGGACGAACATGAGCGACTCTTTTGAAACGATGGGCGACTTCACGCCTGAAATCCTCTCTGCCGACATCGACGCAGAGATTTCTTCCACCGACACCACTGAGGCCACCCAGCCTGAAGTGCCTGCAGCACCCAACGGCTTCCAGCTGCTGGGTCTGGCACCCGAACTGGTGCAGGCCTGTGCCGACCTCGGCTATGTGCAGCCCACCCAGGTGCAGAACAACGTGATCCCCAAGGCCATGCTGGCCGAAGGCGAAGCGCGTTTTGCCGACCTGATGGTCTCCAGCCAGACCGGCAGCGGCAAGACCGCGGCCTTCCTGCTGCCCGTGCTGCACACCCTGCTGCAACAGCGTGCCGATGCCGACGCCAAGGAACGCGCCGAGCGCGAACGCCTGACCGCCGAAGCCCTGGCCCGTGGTGAAGCGCCGCCCAAGGCGCCCAAGCGCAAGGACCCCACCAGCTCGCGCAATTTCAAGGCCGCCACCCCCGGCGCCCTGATCCTGTGCCCCACGCGCGAACTCGCCCAGCAGGTGGCCAACGACGCCATCGACCTGGTGCGCCATTGCCGTGGCCTGCGCGTGGCCAACGTGGTGGGCGGCATGCCTTACCAGTTGCAGATCGCCAAGCTGCAGAACGCCGACCTCGTGGTGGCCACCCCCGGCCGCCTGCTCGACCTGCAGCGCTCGCAGCAGCTCAAGCTCGACCAGGTGCAGTTCCTGGTGGTTGACGAAGCCGACCGCATGCTCGACCTGGGCTTCTCCGACGACCTGGCCGAAGTCAACGACCTCACCAGCCAGCGCCGCCAGACCATGATGTTCAGCGCCACGTTCGCGCCGCGCATCCAGCAGCTCGCCATGCGCGTGATGCACGAGAACGGCAAGCACGTTCAAAAGGTGCAGATCGACAACCCACAAGAGCAACACGCCAACATCAAGCAGGTGCTGTTCTGGGCTGACAACGCCGATCACAAGCGCAAGCTGCTCGACCACTGGCTGCGCGACACCGGCATCAACCAGGCCATCGTGTTCGCCAGCACCCAGATCGAGTGCGACGGCCTGGCCAACGACCTGCAGCAAGAAGGCTTCTCGGCCGTCGCGTTGCACGGTGCCCTGAGCCAGGGCATCCGCAACCGCCGCCTGATGGCGCTGCGCGCCGGCCAGGTGCAGATCCTGGTCGCCACCGACGTTGCCGCCCGCGGCATCGACGTGCCCACCATCACCCACGTCTTCAACTTCGGCCTGCCGATGAAGGCCGAGGACTACACGCACCGCATCGGCCGCACCGGCCGTGCCGGCCGCGATGGCCTGGCCATCACCTTTGCCGAAGTGCGCGACCGCCGCAAGATCTTCGACATCGAGGCTTACACGCGCCAGCGCATCAACGTTGAAACCGTGACCGGCCTGGAGCCACGCCAGCGCGCGCCGCAGGCCGAGACCTTCGGCCGTGGCCGCCCGGCAGGCCGTTCGAACGACCGCTTTGGCGGCAACGATCGCTTCGGTGGCAACGACCGCCGTGGTGGCCCTGCACCGCGCTTCGAAGCCCGCGCCGAGGCACCCCGCGTCGACCACAGCCGTCCCGGCACGCGCTTTGACCCGCGTTTCGAAGGCCGTGCCGAGCCGCAGCGTCCTGAAGGCCGCTTCGACAACCGCGGCGAGAACCGCTTCGGCGACCGTGGCGAGAACCGTGGCGAAGCCGGTGGCTACCGCCCCGACACGCGCCCCGCTGCCGGCCGCAACTTCGCCGACCGCGCGCCCGCGCGCCCCGGCTTCGGCCCCAAGCCCGGCGGTTTCTCCAGCTTCGGCCGCAGCGACAAGCCCATGGGTGACCGGGGTGGTGATCGTGGTGCGGAACGTGGTGGCTTCAGCGACCGTGGCAACGCCGAGCGCGGTGCCATGCGCGGTGGCGAATTCGCACCGCGCCGTCCTGAAGGCGCACCGTCGCGCCCGATGGCACGCCGCAGCCCGCGTTAAGCCAGCTCAGGCCTCAACGGCCTGACAAGAACCAGACTTTCGAGTCTGGTTTTTTTTCGTCTGCGCGCCGCCTCGATGTCTGATCGCTCGCGTCAGCGCGGCGCACCCGCCGCCAACCACGCTCGCCAGCCGCCGAAATGTGTGATGTCGGTCGCGCCCGCGATGCCTTGGCCTTCGCAGATGAAGCCGGGCACCTCGCTGCCATCGGCCAGCTTCACCTTGCCGATGCCCAGCGGCGCCGACCTGGCGCGTCAGGTCATCGACTACGAGCCCGGCATCCACTGGAGCCAGCTGCAAATGCAGAGCGGCACCACCGACCTCAACACCACGCGTCTACAACCTCATCAAGCGGGCGCAGGAGCACGATCCCCACCGCCACTTTGTGCGCCGCTGGCTGCCGGCCATGCAGCGTATGCCCGACACCTGGCTGTTCCCGCCTTGGCTCTTGCCGCCGGAGCAGCAGGCGCGATGCAGGGTGAAGTCGGGTGTGGACAGTGCGGTGCCGCTGGTGGAGGTGGCCACGCGCGCCACCAAGGAGCGCGTGTATGCCCTGCGCGACGACCCCGCTGAGGTCGCCGTGCAGGCCAGCATCGTCAAGCGCCACGGCTCGCGCAACCGCAGCGCGGAAAGTTTCTCGAAACCGCGCCCGGTGGAATCACCCGCGCAAGCCACACTGGACTTCTGATGAACGAGCCCGCGACCACCCCGCGCCGCATCCTGCGGGTGTGCATCGGCAACCGCATGCGCAGCCCGCTCGCGCAGCGCTTTCTGCACGCCGAGCTCGACTCCGCCGGTTGGAGCCACCTGCAGGTCGATTCGGCAGCCACGCGTTGGCCGAGGTCATGGCCCCGGCCGGGCAGCGCCACAAGATCGGCCAACTGGCCCACTTCGCGCGGCGCGACAAGATAACCAACGTCCCCGACCCCGCCGCCACCCTCGCGGTCATCCAGGACGCGTGCGAAGGTTGGGTGGTCAACCACCTGGTGCGAAGACTCGCGCGCTGATCAACGCATGCATTCGTGACGCAGTTCACTCATATTCCGCGCATTTAGTACCCGTGCGGTATTTCGAGCGAGCAGCTCCTTTGTTGTGATCGCCTTTGCCGCCGCTGCACGGTGAGCAAACGATCCAACAAAGAGCACAGGGAGTTTCCGAATGAACCGCAACCGCCACCGGGTGGTGATGAGCGCAGCGCGCGGCGTGTTGGTGGCCTTGGCCGAATGCGCACGCACCCTGGGCAAGGCTTCTGCCGGTACGGCAACGACTGCGGCAGCGTCCCTGTTGATCGGCCAGCCCGCCCAATCGCAGATCACGGCCGACCCCGGCGCCGCGGGCAACCTGCGCCCCACGGTGCTCACCGCGCCCAACGGCGTGCCCCTGGTCAACATCCAGAGCCCGAGTGCGGCCGGTG
>NZ_JAKFEO010000039.1:0-44331 GCF_036675665.1 Hydrogenophaga sp.
GTGCTGCTGGTAGAACTCGAAGAAGGTCCGCGGATGATCAGCGCCTTCGTCGGTCCAGATCCTTCGGTGGTCACCTTCGACATGGCCGTCGAGCTGGTTTGCGAGCCCGTCGGTGGCGGTGTGACGCTGCCGCGATTCCGGGCGGCCGGACTTCAAGCGTGAAACAGCGTCTTTGCGCGCCTTCTGAGCGTGTCTGAACAAATGATTCAACTCAATGCGAGATTTCGCTGACCCCATTTCGCTGCGTCGTCCTCCCAGACTGTAGTCGAGGGGGCTCTGACCTGACGATGACCACGGTTGCGCGGCGGGCGATTGAGCCCTTGTCAATGCACGATTGGATCGTGGCAATCTTTGCACCGGTCGGCTACAGCAAGACGACATTGATGGGAGGATGGTTTCGCGCTTGCAAAGACGCCGACCCCGTGCGGGTGGGACTCGACGCCTCCTGGCGCGACCAAGCGTTCTTTGCCCGTTTGTAGTCTTGGATCAGAGATCAGTGAAATTCAACAGCAATAGGCTCATTGTTGAACCGCTGCCTCAGACAACAACGCTCGGATGTGTTCGTCGGAATAGCCAAATTCGCGCAACAGTTCCACCGTGTTCTCCCCCAATTTGGGTGCATGGTGCCTCTTTTCCGGCACTGAGTGCGACCACTCAGTAGGGATGCTTACATCTAGCATTTCCCCTTCGCTTGGATGAGTGACCTGCTGGATGTATCCGGTTTCCGCAAGATGAGGGTCGGCCAGGATGTCGTCAATGCTGTACATGCGTGCTGCGGGAATATCTGCGTGCTCCAGCAGCGCAAGCCACTCCCCAGTGCTTCGTGTTCGAAAGATTTCGCCGAGAAAGCCGTAGACGTGGTCAATGTGCTCGAGGCGCTTGCCCTGGCTGCTGAAGCGCACGTCCTGCGCAAATACCTCGGACTTGCCAATGGCATCGAAGAAGCTACGCCAATGCTTGTCGTTGTACACCAGGACGCAGATATGGCCATCGCTTGTCTCGTAGGGTCGGCGATCACGTGCGAGACTACGCTGATATCCGGAAGGTCCCGTCGACGGTCTATAGAGGTGCCCGGCAAGGTGCTCACCAAGCACTATGGAAAGCATGCCTTCAAACATGGGCACATCAATCCGCTGTCCAATGCCGGAACGCTCGCGATAGAACAGTGCAGCGGTGATGGCGTTGCACAGTTGCAGACCGACCACGCGGTCGACCAATACCATGGGGGCATACCGGGGCGTCTCTCCAGTGGCCTGCCCCGTAAGCCAAGGGATGCCGCACATGCCTTGGATGAGATCGTCGTAGGCGGGTTTTGCGGCGTAGGGGCCACGCTGACTGAATCCGTAGGCGCCAGCGTAGACGATCTTCGGAGACACCTTCTTCAGGTCTTCGTACCCGAGGCCCAGGCGAGCCATAGCCTGCGGCCGGATGTTGTAGAGCAGCACATCTGAGCTGGCTGCCATGTGCAGCAGCGCGTCGCGACCTGAAGGCTTCTTGAGGTCGAGAACGATGGAGCGCTTGTTGCGGTTGGTCGTCAGGTAGAAGTGGCCCATGCCAGGATTTCGCATAGGGCCGGCTTGACGCATCACGTCCCCGCCAGGCGGTTCGACCTTGATCACATCGGCACCCAAGTCAGCCAACTGCTGGCTGGCATATGGGCCCATGATCACACTCGTCAGATCGAGAACGCGAATGCCAGAAAGAGGTCCGCTCATTTTCAATCGACTTTCGCGCCGGAGAGTTTGACGACCTTTCCCCACTTGTCATACTCGATGTTCATGAAGGACTTGAACTCGGTGGGGGGCAAGGTCCATGCCTCGTAGGCCATGCCACGAATGGCCTGCTGAAGTTCTGGGGTCTGCATCGCTTTGAGAGCGGCCTGATACAGCCGGTCGACGACGGGTTGAGGGAGTTTGGCAGGGGCCACCAGACCGAACCACAGGTCGCTACCCGCTTCGTCGAAGCCTGGCACACCGGACTCGCGCATGGTGGGCACGTCGGGCAGATAACTGCTGCGCTTGACACTGGTCACGGCAAGCGGCCTGACATGGCCGGCACGGATTTGAGGCAGCGAGGTGATGGGGATATCGAACATGGCCGAGACGCTGCCGCCCATGACGTCCACCAGGGCGGGTGCACTGCCCTTATAAGGAATGTGCTCGAGCTTCGCGCCTGTCAACGCTTTGAGCAGCTCTCCGGAGAGGTGGTTGGTTGCGCCGTTGCCGCCCGATGCGTAGTTGGCCGAAACACCACTACGCTTGGTCCATGCAATGAACTCGGCCAGCGTGTTGGCTGGCACCTTGGGGTTGATGACCAGCACGTTGGTGTACGAAACGATGGGAGTGATCGGAGTCAGATCGGTGCGCGGATCGTAGGGGTGGCGTGGGTAGAGGTGTGGATTGATCGCGGTCGTGCCGGTGTGAGCCATTCCGATGGTGTAGCCGTCGGGTGCTGCCTTGGCCACCCCGTCGATGCCGATGCTGCCTCCGGCCCCTGGGCGGTTGTCCACGATGATGGGCTGGCCGAGCACTTCCCCCATGCTCTTGGCGAGGGACCGTGCCAGTACGTCGGTCGGCCCGCCTGCAGAGAATGGCACGATCATACGGATGGGCTTTGATGGGTAGTCCTGCGCAAAGCTCGCAAGAGGGACGGCGAGAAACAGGCCAGAAAGGGTGAGGCCCAGCACGGTTCGAATCGGGGTCATTGTCTTGTCTCCTAGGGTTATGGTCTTGTCGCGGCGAATCAAGGTTATGGGCTTCTTTCATGTGCTCATGAATTCGCCCTCCTGTTGGTGTTGCGTGTGATCCTTAGGCGTGCTCGCGGAGCAGTTCGCGCGCGATGATGAGCTGCATGATCTGGCTGCTTCCCTCGTAGATGCGAAGCAGGCGCGCGTCGCGGTAAAGGCGCTCGATGGCGTATTCCTTGATGTAGCCATTGCCTCCGTGCACCTGCAGCATGCGGTCGGCGATGCGGCCTGCCGCCTCGGTCGCGTAGTACTTGCAGCATGCGGCCTCCTTGGTGGTCTTCTTTCCAGCATCTTTCTCCCGCGAGGCCTTCTCGACCATGGCGCGCGCAGCGAACAGCTCGGTTTGACTCTCAGCCAGCATGGACTGGATCATCTGGAAATTGGCAATGGGCTGGCCGAACTGCTTGCGCTCCATCGCGTAGCGCGTTCCTTCGTCAAGAAGGCGCTCGCACAGTCCGGTGGCCACTGCGGCCATGTGCAGCCGTGCGTGGTCCAGCGACATCATCGCGTTGCGAAATCCCGTGCCTTCCGCGCCGAGCAAGGCGCTGGCAGGAACACGGCAGTTCTCGAAGATCACGTCGGACTCATGAGAGCCCGCGAACCCCATCTTCTTGTACGGCTTGGCCACAGTGATGCCGGGTGTGTCACGATCGACCAGAAAAGCGGAGATACCCTTCGAACCGACCTCCTTCGGAGCCGTGCGCGCGAAGACGGTGAACACGCCGGCATGGATGGCGTTGGTGATGAAGCGCTTGGTGCCGTTGATGACGTAGTGATTGCCATCGCGCACAGCTTTGGTGATCAGAGCAGCGGAATCGGAGCCGGAGTCGGGTTCGGTGAGACAGAAGGACGCCATCATCTCGCCGGTCGCGAGTTTGGGCAGGTACTTTCGCTTCTGCTCTTCGGTACCATCGTTGACGATGCCCAACGTGCCCACGCCATTGGTGGTGCCGAAGTAGGAGCGGAAGGCGGGCTGCGCGTAGGCGATTTCGAAAACGAGGCTTGCCTCCTCGAACATGCTGAGGCCGAGGCCCCCGTATTCCTCGGGGATGGTCATGCCGAAGAGGCCGAGTTCCCGCAGGCCCTTCACCACGTGGGGGGGAATCTCCTGCGTCTCCTCCACCACCGTCTCGGCGGGTAGAAGCACCTCGCGCGTGAAGCGGCGGGCGGCATCGATGAGAAGCTCGAGTGTCTGTTCGCGTTCTGTCATGGGTATTTCCGTGGAGTCGTTCGTAAAGAGAGAGGATGTAAATTTCAGACCACTTTGATCAACTCGGGCACGGCCACGAACAGATCGGCCTCCAGGCCGTAGTCGGCCACCGAGAAGATCGGGGCCTCGGGGTCCTTGTTGATCGCCACGATGACCTTGGAGTCCTTCATGCCGGCCAGGTGCTGGATCGCGCCCGAGATGCCCGCAGCAATGTAGAGCTGCGGGGCCACGATCTTGCCGGTCTGGCCCACCTGCCAGTCGTTCGGTGCGTAGCCCGCGTCCACCGCGGCGCGGCTCGCTCCGAGTGCTGCGCCCAGCTTGTCGGCCAGCGGCGTCATCACCTCGTTGAACTTCTCCGCGCTGCCGAGTGCCCGGCCACCGGAGACGATGATCTTGGCCGCCGTGAGCTCGGGGCGGTCGCTCTTGGCGATCTCGCTGCCCATGAATTTGGACTTACCGTCGTCGGCGGCTGCTGCTGCCGTTTCCACCGTGGCGCTGCCACCGGTGGCCGCTGCGGGGTCGAATCCCGTGGTGCGCACGGTGATCACGTGCGTGGCGTCCAGGCCCTGCACCGTGGCAATGGCGTTGCCGGCGTAGATCGGGCGCTCGAAGGTGTCGGCTGCGATGACCTTGGTGATGTCGGAGAGCTGGGCCACATCGATTGCGGCGGCCACACGGGGCGCCACGTTCTTGCCGCTGGCGGTGGCGGGGAACAGGATGTGGCTGTAGTTCGCCGCGATGATCAGCACCTGGGCTGCCACGTTCTCGGCCAGGCCGTGTTCGAAGCCCGGGGCGTCGGCGTGGATCACCTTGGCCACGCCCGCGATCTGTGCGGCCGCGGCGGCTGCTGCAGCGGCGTTGTGGCCGGCGATGAGCACGTGCACCTCACCGCCACATTGGGTGGCGGCAGCCACGGTGTTGAGCGTGGCGCCCTTGATGGAGGCGTTGTCGTGTTCGGCAATTACGAGTGCAGTCATTTGTCGGTCCTCAGATCACTTTGGCTTCATTTTTGAGTTTGTCCACCAGGGCAGCGACATCGGCCACCTTGATGCCCGCGCCGCGCTTGGGCGGCTCGCTGACCTTCAGGGTCTTGATGCGCGGCGTCACGTCCACACCGAGGTCTTCGGGCTTGACGATGTCCAGCGTCTTCTTCTTGGCCTTCATGATGTTGGGCAGCGTCACGTAACGCGGCTCGTTCAAACGAAGGTCGGTGGTGATGACGGCGGGCAGCGTGATGGAGAGCGTCTCCAGGCCACCGTCGACTTCGCGCGTGACGGTGGCTCTACCGTCAGCGACTTCCACCTTGCTGGCGAAGGTGGCTTGTGGCAGGCCGGCGAGCGCGGCCAGCATCTGGCCGGTCTGGTTGCAGTCGTCGTCGATCGCCTGTTTGCCCAGGATGATGAGACCGGGTTGCTCCTTGTCCACCAGGGCCTTCAAGAGCTTGGCCACGGCCAGGGGCTGCAGCTCCAAGTTGGTCTCCACCAGGATGGCGCGGTCCGCACCAATGGCCATGGCGGTGCGCAGGGTTTCCTGGCACTGGGTGACACCGCAGGAGACGGCGATCACCTCGGTGACCACGCCTTTCTCTCTCAGGCGCACGGCTTCTACCACCGCGATTTCGTCAAACGGGTTCATGCTCATCTTGACGTTGGCGATGTCCACGCCACTGCCGTCGCTCTTCACGCGCACCTTGACGTTGTAATCCACCACGCGTTTGACGGGGACGATAACCTTCATGTTGGGTTGTCTCCTGTTGATATGGACTTCACTGTACGAATCGATAGATTCCACGTCCAATACCAAATGAGACGTCAGTGATATCCTTTTGATAATGAACTTCCGGCAGATCACCCAGTTCCTGGCCGTGGTGGAAACGCAGAGCTTTCGCAAGGCGGCGGAACGGCTGCACATTGCGCAACCGCCCCTGTCAACGGGCATCCGGCGCTTGGAAGCAGACCTCGGCGCACCACTTTTCGAGCGCAGCAAGCGCGGCGTGCGTCTTACCGACGCAGGTCGTATCATTCTGGTGGATGCGCAGCAGATTGCCTTCCATGCTGAGCAGTTACGCAGCGCTGTCGTCGCTCTGCGTAACGGCGTTGGCGGGCGATTGCGCATTGGCTTTGTAGGCTCCGCCACCTATGCGATGCTGCCACGCGTACTGCCGCTTTTTCGCGAGCGCTACCCGAATGTGGTGCTCGACTTGCGCGAAGGCACGACCACACAGATACTTCGCGACCTGGAGGCTGGTGCGCTGGACCTAGGGCTCGTTCGATACCCCGTGGCAGAAGCCACACCGATCGAAATCAGACCGGTGGAATGGGACAGGCTGGTGGTCGCCTTGCCGATGCACCATCCGCTGACCCGGCGCAAACGCGTGGCGCTATCGGACTTGGCCAATGAAGCTTTCATCATGTACTCAGCGTCGAGCGCGGTAAACCTTAGAGCACAGGTGATGCTGGTCTGCCAGACCGCTGGCTTTACTCCCCGGGTCACGCAGGAAGCCGTGCAGGTTCAGACGTTGGTCAGTCTTGTGGAAAGCGGCATCGGGGTGGCATTGGTCCCTGCAGCATGCAGCACAGGTTCCACCAGGCGAGTGGAGTTTCGCGATGTGTCGTCAGAAGCATCGCTCGCGGTAGCGCTCGGCGTGGCAATGCAGCCGAGCGCCGACGGTAGCGCTGCACAGCGTTTCCGGCAGATGTTGGAAGAGAACCCTCCTCAAAACGGTGATACTGTTCTTTTGCGTCGCCGAAAGCCAGTTCCGCGCGGATCACTTTGACGCTCTCGGTGGCGCTGGCGCCGTCGCTCCCGTTGAAGGCGTGGCCCAGGCCAGTGAGCGCAGCCAGGCGCTCGGACAGTTCAACCGCCGGCCCGTGGGTGAAACCAGCCAGCATCACGTGGTCGAGCGTGTGCAACTGATCGATCAGCGCGGTGCGGATGGCGGGGGGCAGGTCAGTTGTGCCCGAACAGGTTGACCCACCAGGAGCTGATCGCATTCAGATGGCACCAGCCTCCGTGGTCGCGCAGCCACACTCCTGGGCCCGCGCCACGGGAATCAGCGGCAGCGCAGCACCCTCGGACGCGTGCAGCTTCATCTGGGTGCAGGGGTGCCAAACCCCAGCCGGGCTGCGCTAGCGCCAGGCGTCGTTGGCCGACACAGGTAGCATCAAAGCTCGGCGCCTAGGGGCAGGATGACCGGATCGCCGGACTGCGGACCGGCGGGCTCGCTGCGGGTCTCGACGATGCGGTTGGCGGCGTCGGGGAACACCAGCTTCGGCACGGCCTCGTCGAGCTTGTCCTCGTGAACCATGCCAAAGGCCGCGATGATCACCAGGTCGCCCACACTGGCGCGCCGGGCGGCCGAGCCGTTGAGCGAAATGATGCCGCTGCCGCGCGGCGACTTGATGGCGTAGGTGATGAAACGTTCGCCGTTGTTGACGTTCCAGATGTGCACCTGTTCGTTGGGGCGGATGTTGCTCGCCTCAAGCAGGTCTTCGTCGATGCCGCAGGACCCTTCGTAGTGCAGCTCGCAGTGGGTGACGGTGGCGCGGTGGATTTTGGATTTCAGCAGGGTGCGAAACATGGTCGTGGTCCTCAGGCGCCCAAAGTGTGGCGCGCATGCAGGCCCAGGCGCTGCATCAGCGCCCGGTCGCGTTCGATGTCGGGGTTGCCGGTGGTCAGCAGCTTCTCGCCATAAAAGATGGAGTTGGCGCCGGCCGCAAAACACAGGGCCTGCACCGCATCGCTCATCTGCTGGCGCCCGGCCGACAGGCGCACCCGGGCCCGCGGCATGGTGATGCGGGCGACCGCGATCATGCGCACGAACTCCAGCGGGTCCAGTTCGGCCTGATCGGCCAGCGGCGTGCCTTCGACCTTGACCAGGTTGTTGATCGGCACCGATTCGGGGTAATCGGGCGCCAGGTTGGCCAGCTGGGCGATCAGCGCCGCACGCTGCACCCGCGTCTCGCCCATGCCCACGATCCCGCCACTGCAGACCCGGACGCCCGCCCCGCGCACGCGTTGCAGGGTGTCGAGCCGGTCCTGGTAATCGCGCGTGGTGATGATGTCGCCGTAAAAGTCGGGGGCGCTGTCCAGGTTGTGGTTGTAGTAGTCGAGCCCGGCGTCGCGCAGGGTTTCGGCGTGGCCCTCGTTGAGCATGCCCAGGGTGGCGCAGGCCTCCAGGCCCACGTCCTTGACCGCGCGCACCAGCTCGGCCACGGCTTGCACGTCGCGGTCCTTGGGCGCGCGCCAGGCCGCGCCCATGCAGAAGCGTGTGGCGCCGGCCGCCTTGGCGCGCACGGCCGCGTCGCGCACCTCTTCCACCGCCATGAGCCTGCTGGCCGCTACGCCGGTGTCGTAGTGCACCGACTGCGGGCAGTAGCCACAGTCTTCCGGGCAGCCACCGGTCTTGATCGACAGCAGCGTGGCAAGCTCGACCTCGGTCGGGTCGAAGTGCTCGCGGTGAACGGTCTGCGCGCGAAACAGAAGCTCGGTAAACGGCTGATCGAACAGCGCCACTACGGCTTCGGTCGACCAGGCTCCCACGCTCGATGCCTCGGCAGTCTGCGAAGGTGATTGCACCCAGTGAATGGGTTCTTCTCTCAGGATCGTGTCATTCATCGCGCAATACTCCAGTGGTGTCCAGCAAAATTCAATCGATAGATCGACGCGGGCGAATCGTGCCTGCAAGGCCAGCCACAGCGCTTCAGGCGCCTTGCGGCCTGATGTGCTGGGTGGCCTCGTCTTCGACCCGCTGCCAGATCTCGACCGCCATCGGGTTCTTGCTCTCTTCCAGGATGTGCCCTACCAGCCCGATGGCACGCGCCAGGACGCCGATGCCGCGCACGATTTTCCATGGCAGCCCGAGTTCGCAGCTGATGGCGCCGATGGCGCCGGTCGCGTTGACGGGAAGCGACTTGCCAGCGGCGCGTTCGGCCTCGTCGCAGATCAGTTGTTCCAGGCGGATGTAGTCGCCGGAAAAGCCGTTGTCTTTGGCGATCTGGAACAGGCGCGGGGCACGCGGATCGACCGGCTTGTGCAGCGGATGGCCGAGCCCCGGAATGATCTGGCCACGCTCTCGGTAGGCCGCCACGGTTTCGCGCGCAATGCGCTCCAGATCGGCGTCGCGTGTGCCCGGCGGCAGCGCCTCGTACAGCATTTTGGCGGTGCCTTCGGTGCTGCCGACGAACACGCTGCCCAGGCCGCACAATCCGGCCGCCACCGCCGCCTGCAGCGATTCGGGCGCACCGGCGTAAGTCAGTCGCGCGACCAGCGCACTCGGCGTGATGCCGTGTTCGACCAGCGTCACCGCGATCGCGTTGAATACGTTGGACTCCTGCGGCGTCGGCATGCGCCCGACGATCTGCAGGAAGGCCATATCACCCAGGTTGAGATGGCCAAGAATTTCGTCGGGCAGGCTTTTGCCGTGCACCTCGATGCGGTCGGGGGTACTCCACGCAATGTCGGAGCGGATGGGTTTGTTCTTGCGGGTCATGAGAAATTCCAGTCGGTTTGGGGTGGGCTTAAAAAATCAGGCGCTCAGACCCGCGTCGCGCAGCACGGCTTGTGCACGCTGGTACACCGGCAGATCGACCATCTGGCTGTCAACCGCCACAGCGGAACCACCCGCCGTTTCAAATGCTTTGCAGACGCGGCGCGACCAGTCAAGCCGTTCGGGGGTCGGCGTGAACACCGCCTGGACGATGGCAAGCTGCTTCGGGTGGATGCACAGCTTGGCACCAAAGCCGAGTCGACGTGAGCGTTCAGTGTCCGCCTGCAAGCGTTGCAGGTCCTCAATCGCGGTGCTGACACCATCAACTGGCGCGGCCAGCCCGGCCAGCCGCGAGGCCAGCACCACTTGTGAGCGGAAAGCCAGCAGCTCTGACTCCGCGCCATCGGGCGCACAGTCAATGCCCAGATCGAGCGCCAGATCGACGCTGCCAAAAGCCAGGCGGATCACGCCCGGCACGCTCGCAATGCTGTGGATTTCCCTAATGCCGCGCGCCGACTCGATGATCGGCAACACGTCCTTATAGGTGATCTCGACCACGGTGCACACGGCATCGATACCCTCGGCCTTGGGCAGCATCACCGCCGCCACACCAGGATGGCGACACAGTTCGAGATCGTCTTCAAACCAGGGCGTGCCAGCAGCATTGATGCGCACAACCAGCGGTGCCGACGCATCAAGCGCCGCCGCCAACGCGTCGCGTGCGCTCGCCTTCGCCTCGGGGGCAACCGCGTCTTCCAGATCAACAATCACCGCGTCGGCGCCGCTGGCGCGCGCCTTGGCAAAACGCTCAGGCCTGTCTGCGGGCACAAAAAGATAGGCACGCGGCAGGACATGGAGGCCGGGGGTGCTGGTCGCCATGCTCATGCCGCCAACCAGCGCTCGATGTGCGGCGCCTCGGCGACCGCCCAGACGCGCGCGATCAGTGCCTCCACCTCTGCAGGCGTGGCCCCCTTGCCGTAGGCCGCCAGGCGCTGCGCCTTGTCTTCCAGCTCGGCACGTGTCAGGGTGTTGCCAGGGTCGCCCTTGGGCTCATCGACCCGCGCGCCAAAGGTGTGGCCATCGCGCGTGCTCACCGTTACCTTGCCGATCCAGCGCTGCGGGTAGGCCTTATCGACCTCGGCGTCGAGCTGCATCGTCACGCGGTCGCGCAAGGCGGCCACGCGGGGCGCGAGGTAATGCGCTTCAAATTCATTCAGCCCGGCAAAGCCGTATTCGGCGGCCAGCGCCAGCACCGTGCCCATTGAGAATTTGGCCTGGTGCACGGTGGCGGGCACGGTGACGCGGCCCAGCACGTCGATGGCGCCCTGGTGCACATGGGTGGTCACCGCGGCAATATCGTCGGCCTTGAGCCCATGCGTCTGCATCAGCGCCAGCAGCGCGTCGGCGCTGGGGTGGGTGTGGCGGCACGAGGCGTGGTATTTGAACGAGGTTTCCGCCGTGGCCCAGCGCTGGCCCAGGCGGTCGGTCAGGCGCGCCGGATCGGCGTCGTTCGACATGCCCGCAGCCATGCCTTGCGCGCCTTCCAGAATCTGGCGCGCGCCGGTCAGCCCCTCGCGCGCCAAGTAGGCGCAAGCCAAGCCGCTGGACGCCGCATGCGCGGTGTGCAGTTGCTTGGAGTCGGCGGCGTCGCGCAAAAACTCCCACAGCCCGGCGGCTTGTGTGCCGGCGCTGCCGAAGGCATGCAGCATGGTGGTCGCATCGAGCTTGAGCAGCCGTCCGGCCGCCGCAGCGGCGGCCAGCGTGCCGGCGGTGGCCGTGGTGTGAAAGATGCGGTAGTGCGAGCGGCCCAGGAACTCGCCCACCCGAATGCCGACTTCATAGCCCGCGACTACGGCGGCCAGGAACTCGCGGCCGCTGGCACCGATGTCCTGCGCGATGGCCAGCGCCGCCGGGAACACGACGGCTGCGGGATGAAACACCGAGCCGTTGTGGACGTCATCCTGCTCGGCGAAATGCGAGGCGGCCGCGTTGACCATCGCAGCGAAATGGGGCGAGGTGGTGCGGCGCGAGATCAGCACCTCGGCGCGGCCGGAGGCCGGCCCCATGGTGCGGGCATAGGCTTCGATGGCCTCGACCGGCCGGGCGCCCTTGCCCGCCAACGCGGAGGCGTACCAGTCGAGGAACAGGTCTTCGGTTCGGCGCAGCACCGGCGCCGGAATGGTGTCGAATGACAGATCGGCGGCAAAGGCAGCCAGCGTCGCGCTCGGGTTTGTATCTGGGGTCATGGCATCGATCTCGCAGTCAGATGGCTTGGTCTGCACGCAGCCGGGCGATGTCAGTCTCGCCGTAGCCGAGCTCGGTCAGGATGGCTTCGGTGTGCTGACCCAGCGCAGGCACCGGCCCCATGGGCGGCGGCGGCTCGCTGCCCTGGACGTGGTGCGGCGGGTACAGCGCCGGCAGCGTGCCGCCTGGCGAATCGATCTCGGTCCAGCGCCCACGCGCCGCGAGTTGCGGGTGCTTCCACAGGTCGGCCATCTCGTTGAGCTGGCCGTTGGCGATTTGCGCCGCATCCAGCCGCGCCACCAGTTGCGCCGCGGTCAGGGTGGCGCAGACACCTTCGATGATGCCGCGCAGTTTCTCGCGCTGGGCCAGCCGGTTGGCGTTGCCCAGGTACTGTGCGGTCAGCTCGGGCAATTGCAACACCTGGTTGCAGAAGGTGGCCCATTCGCGGTCGTGCTGCACCGCCAGCACCACCTGCTTGCCGTCGCCGCAGGTAAAAGGGCCGTAGGGGTAAATGGCGGCGTGCGAGGCGCCAGCACGCAGCGGCGGCGGCTGGCCATCCAGCGTGTAGTAGAGCGGGAAGCCCATCCATTCGGACATGGCTTCGAGCATGGAGATTTCGAGCCGTTGGCCACGCCCCGTGCGCCCGCGCTCCAGCAAAGCGGCCAGCACGCTGCTGTAGGCGTACATGCCAGCGGCGATGTCGGCAATCGACAGTCCGGCCTTGGATGGCGTCTCCGGCGTTCCGGTCACCGACACAAAACCGGCTTCGCTCTGGATCAGCAGGTCATAGGCTTTTTTCGCGGTGTAGGGGCCGCCGTCGCCGTAGCCCGAGATGTCGCACACCACGATGCGCGGGTTGACCGGCGCCAGGCTGGCATGGTCCAGTCCCATGCGCGCGGCAGCACCGGGCGCCAGATTCTGCACCAGCACGTCGGCGCGCTCCACCAGCTTTTGCAGTACGGCGCGTGCGGCCGGGTGTTTGAGGTCGAGCGTCAGGCTTTCCTTGGAGCGGTTGCACCAGACGAAGTGGGAAGCCGAGCCGTGGGCCCGGCTGTCGTAGGCGCGGGCGAAGTCGCCCTCGCCCGGACGCTCGACCTTGATGACGCGCGCGCCGAGATCGGCCAACTGGCGGGTGCAGAACGGCGCGGCAATCGCGTGCTCCAGCGTGACAATCAGCATTCCTTCCAATGGACGCATGGCAATTTCTTTCAGAATGAGCGCGGCAACTCGAGCACATGCTCGGCCACGTAACTCAGAATCAGGTTGGTGGAGATCGGCGCCACCTGGTACAGCCGGGTTTCGCGGAACTTGCGCTCGATGTCGTATTCGCAGGCAAAGCCAAAGCCGCCATGGGTCTGAATGGCGGTGTTGGCCGCCTCCCAGGAGGCTTTGGCGGCCAGGTACTTGGCCATATTGGCCTCTGCGCCACACGGTTGGTGGGCGTCAAACAGCTCGCAGGCACGCCAGCGCATCAGGTCAGCGGCTTCGGTCTCGATGTGGGCCTCGGCCAAGGGAAACTGCACGCCCTGGTTCTGCCCAATCGGGCGGTCAAACACGCGGCGCTCGCGGGCATAGCGGGCGCTGCGCTCGACGAACCAGCGGGCGTCGCCAATGCACTCGGCGGCAATCAGCGTGCGCTCGGCGTTCAGGCCGTCCAGGATGTACTTGAAACCTTTGCCCTCCTCGCCGATCAGGTTCTCGGCCGGGATTTCGAGGTTGTCGAAGAACAGCTCATTGGTCTCGTGGTTGACCATGTTGCGGATCGGGTTCACAGTCATGCCCTGGCCAATGGCCTGGTGCAGGTCAACGATAAAGATCGACATGCCCTCTGACTTGCGCTTCACATCCTTGAGCGGGGTGGTGCGTGCCAGCAAAATCATCAGGTCGGAATGCTGAATCCGCGAGATCCAGACCTTCTGGCCATTGACCACATAGCGGCCTTCCTGCTTGACCGCGGTGGTCTTGATCTTGGTGGTGTCGGTGCCTGTGGTCGGCTCGGTCACGCCCATGGACTGCAGGCGCAGATCGCCGCTGGCGATTTTGGGCAGGTAGCGTTGCTTTTGCTCGTCCGAGCCGTGGCGTAGCAAGGTGCCCATGTTGTACATCTGGCCGTGACAGGCGCCGGCGTTGCCGCCGCAGCGGTTGACCTCTTCCATCACCACCGAGGCTTCGGCCAGACCCAGGCCGGCTCCGCCATACTCCTGCGGAATCATCACCGCCAGCCAGCCGGCCCTGGTCAGCGCGTCCACACACGCCTCGGGGTAAGCACGGGCATCGTCAATCTTGCGAAAGTACTCGTCAGGGAAGCGTTTGAAAAGATCGCGCAGCGCGGCACGCAACTCGGGGTAAGTTTCTTGGTTCATCATTTTCAGTCTCTAAAAGTTCCCCGCCGAGCCGCGCAGGACAAAGGTTACCGGTTAGCGGAATTTGCTGAAGTCGGGCTTGCGTTTCTCAAGAAAGGCGCTGGCCCCTTCCTGCTGCTCGCCGGTACTGAAATAGTTAGGTGCCACTTCCTGGATCAGGTCGTTCATGTCCTTGCCCATGATCGGGGCCATGTGGTGGTAGAACGAACGCTTGACAATCTTCAGGCAGGTCGGCGACAGCGACAGCAATTCGTCGCAGTACTTCTGCACCTCTTCGTCGAGTTGGGCCATGGGCACCACCGAGTTGGCCAGACCCCAGTCGAACGCCTGCTTCGCGCTGTAGCGGCGGCACAGCATCCACAGTTCGCGCGCCCGCTTGTGGCCAAGCACATTGGCCGCGTGCGAGACGATGTAGCCACCGGCCGGTGAGCCGACGCGTGGCCCGTTCTGACCAAAGATCGCATGCTCGGCGGCAATCGTGAAGTCACAAAAGTAGGCAATGTGGTGACCGGCACCAATGGCATAGCCGTTGACGCGCGCGATCACCGGCTTGGGACATTCGGCGATCTGGCGGTTGAAGTTGAATTCCAGGTCCTGCAGGCCGCTCTTGCCACCTTCGCCCTTTTCCCAGTTGACATCACCGCCGACACAAAAGGCGCGCTCGCCAGCACCGGTCAGCACGATCACGCCGACCTTCGGATCGTCGCCGGCCTGGGCCAGCAGTCGCTCCATGTCCTTGATGGTGTCACCAGTGAAAGCGTTGAGCGTCTTGGGCCGATTGATGGTGATGGTGGCAACGTAATTTTTGACGTCGTAAATGACTTCCTGATCGCTCATGGTGTTTCTTCGTGATATTGGTTGGGGGAAACTATCGGGTCTGCGTGGCACGCACGCGCGCAAACTCAAGAAACCAGTCAAGGCTGGCGGGGTTGGCCAGCGCATCGCGGTTGACCACTTTGTCGATGGGCTGGCCGAGCAGCAGCTTCTTGATCGGCAGTTCGAGCTTCTTGCCGGTGAGCGTGCGCGGCACCTCGGCCACGGGAAACACCTCGTCCGGCACATGGCGCGGCGACGCGGCCGCGCGGATGGCGCTCTTGATGCGCCCGATCAGCGGCGCGTCCAGCGCCACGCCCTGGCGCAGCACGACGAACATCGGCATATAGCTTTCGCGCCCCAGAAACTCAAGATCGACCACCAAACTGTCGAGCACTTCGGGCAGCGCCTCGACCACGCTGTAGATGTCGCTCGTGCCCATGCGCACGCCGTGGCGGTTGATGGTGGTGTCGCTGCGGCCGTAGATGATTGCGCCGCCGCGCGGTGTGATGCGAAGCCAGTCGCCATGCCGCCAGACGCCGGGGTACATGTCGAAATAACTGTCCAGATAGCGCCGGTTGCCGGGGTCGTTCCAGAAGTAGAGGGGCATGGACGGCATGGGCGCGGTGCAGACCAACTCACCCACCTCGTCCACGACCGGCTGGCCCTGCTCGTTGAAGGCCTCGACGCGCGCCCCGAGGCAGCGCCCCTGCATTTCTCCCACGGCAACGGGCAGGGTCGGCACGCCGCCGACGAAGGCCCCTGCGAAGTCGGTGCCGCCGGAGATCGGGTTGATCCAGACATCGCGCCCGACATGCTTGGCAATCCACTGGTAGCTTTCCAGGGACAGTGGCGAGCCGGTCGAACCCACGGTGCGCAGCGGCCCCAGCGCGCCCACCTCGCGCGGCTCTACGCCTGTTTTCTGGCAGGCCGCATAAAACGCCGCACCGGCACCCAGAAACGTCACGCCGACTTCCCCCGCGAAGCGCCACAGCGTGGTGTAGTCGGGCCAGGCCGGGGCGCCGTCGTACAGGCAGACCGTCGCCCCCACCAGCAAGCCACCCACCTGGCAGTTCCACATGATCCAGCCCGTGGTGGAAAACCAGTGGAAGCGGTCTTCGGGACCGAGGTCATTGTGCAGGCGCATCAGCTTGACCTGCTCCAGCACGATGCCGCCATGGCCGTGCACGATGGGTTTGGGCAAGCCGGTGGTGCCCGATGAATACACCACCCACAGCGGGTGGTCGAAAGGCATTGACTCAATGCGCAGTTCAGCTGGGCCGCTGACCACCTCGCTCCAGAGCACGCCACCGCGCAGCGCGCCCACGCTGGCGCTGCTGCGCTCCAGGTAGGGCAGGAGCACGCAGCGCTCGACGCTGGGCAGCCCGTCGAGCAGCATGGCCACGGTGTCGCGCCGGTCGAAGCGCTTGCCACCCCAGCGGTAGCCATCGACCGCGATCAACACCTTCGGATCGATTTGCCGGAAACGGTCCAGCACCGTGGGCGCCCCCATGTCGGGCGAGCACACCGACCAGATCGCCCCCACGGAAACCGTGGCCAGAAAAGCCACGATGGATTGCGGAATATTGGGCAGGTAGGCCACCACGCGGTCGCCCGGCCCCACGCCCGCTGCGCGCAGCCACTGCGCCAGCGCCGCCACTTGGTCCTGCAGCGTGCGCCAAGACATGTCCGCCCGCTCGCCCGCTTCATTGCGAAAAACGATGGCCGGTCTGGCATCCGTAGCGTGCCGGAACACCTGCCGCGCATAGTTGGTGCGCGCGCCCACAAACCATTGCGCGCCCGGCATCTGCCGATCGCTCAGAACCGGGCCATTCCAGTCGTCGAGCGGAAGCTCAAAATAGCCGACGATGGCGCCCCAGAAACCCTCCAAGTCATCCACGGACCATTGCCACAAGGCCTCGTAGCCGGCAAAGCGCACGCCTTTTTCGCGTTCCAGCCATTGTTGGAAACAGGTCAACTCGGCACCCGCGATGCGATCCGCGCTGGGGATCCACAGAATGTCGGGCGAAGTTTTGCTCATGGTTTCCCTACTGCTGCGGTTGCCATGGCAGTTTCGTGCAGGCGCACGACCTCGTCGCGCACCAGTTGGGCAATCTCCGGCCCACCATAGCCCAGTTCGCCCAACACCGGCCCGGTATGCTGCCCCAGCGCGGGAGGTGCCAGCATGTCACCGATCTTGCGCATGCCCGCGGCAAGCTGCGCCGGAAAAGGGATTAGCGGCAGCCCCGGCATCTCAGGATGCTCCACGAAACGGGCGACCAGCACCGGGTCGGCCATGGCCTCGGACACCGTGTTCACCGGACCACAGGGAATATCGGCGGCCTCGAAGGCTGCCACCCAGGTAGCCGCCGAACGGGTGATGAAAATCGCCTCCAGTTCAGCCAGCAGCGCCGGCCGGTTGGCAATGCGCACCGCATTGCGCTGGTAACGCGGATCGTTGAGCCACTCCAGCCGCTCGATGACGGCGCAAAACCGCTTGAACGCACCTTCATTCACCACCGACACGCTGAACCAGGCACCGTCGGAGCCTCGAAAGTGACGGCTCGGCACAGCAATCGGCAGGTTCACCGCACGAACCGGCTCGCGCTGCTCAACCGCATATTCACCCACCTTGCTGGCAAGAAAATTGAACATGGTGTCCACCAGGGACAACTCCACGCGCTGCCCCTGGCCGGTCTGCTGCCAATGCATCACCGCGGCCAGCACGCCCAACGCGCCGCACATGCCGGACGCCACATCGATGATCGGCAAGCCGATACGAACCGGTGGATTGCCCTCTTCCCCGCTGGCGTAGAAGGCCCCCGTCATGCCCTGCACCACGCTGTCGACCGAGGGCCTGAGCCGGTAGTCGCCCTGCTCACCGAAGGCGCTGACCATGTAGTACACCAGCGTCGGGTTGATGCGCCGCACCGCGTCGTAGGTCAGCGCATGTGTCTCGGCAAAGTCGGGGCGAAAGTTGTGCACCAGAACCTGGGCTTTTGAAATCAGCCGCTCCAGCACCGAGCGCCCGGCAGGGGTGCGTATGTCCAGCGCGATCGACTCCTTGCCCCGGTTGCAGGTCATGAAAGCGACGCTGGAGTCGCCATAAAACGGCGGGCCAAAATGCCGCCCCTCCTCGCCGGTGATCGCCTCGACCTTGATGACGCGCGCGCCCAGATCGGCCAGCACCATGGCCGCGTAAGGCCCGGCAATCAAGCGGGACAGATCGATGACGGTGATGCCACTCAGAATGCCTTGCACGGCGCCGCCCTTTTTTACTTGCTGGCGCGCGAGCGGGTGCGGAAAGCCGCAATGCCGGCGCGATGCTCAGGCGTGTCTTCGAGCACCGCCATGTGCGAGGACACCATGTCCAAGTGCGTGGCGAGCGCCATGGTCTGGCTTTGGTAGACGGCGCGGCGAAAAAAGCGTACCGCCTGCTGCGGCTTGGCGGCAATGGTGCGCGCCATATCGTAGGTGGCGGTCATCAGTTCGGCATCGGGCACCACGCGATTGACCATGCCAATGCGTTCGGCCTCTTCCGCCCCCACCACGCGACCGGTCCAGAACAACTCAAGCGCGCGCGCGGTGCCAATCAGGCGCGGCAAGTACCAGGCACCGGCATCACCAGCCATCAGTCCGATGTTGATATAACTCTCGGCAAGCGTGGCTGAGCTGGCCATCAAACGGATATCGCACATCAAAGCCATGTCGCAGCCAGCGCCTCGCGCAGCGCCGTTGACAGCGGCAATGACCGGTTTTTCCATCCGCTCCAGCGTCAGCGCAATGCGATGCACGTGGCGGTACAGAAAATCCTTGCGTCCCATGCTGTCCATTTCGCTGAATTTGGCCATCTCCTCGAAATCGCCGCCGGCACAAAAAGCACGACCGGCACCGGTGACGACGATGACCTTGACTCGCTCATCAGCTTCGGCCTGCTCAAGTGCTGCGCGCCAAGCATCCACCATCTCAAGATCGAAGGCATTGAGCTGATCGGGCCGGTTGAGGGTCAGGGTCGCAATGCCGTCGGCATCAACCGCAAGCAAGATGGCAGGAACGACGGACATGGAAAACCTTTCTGACGGTGGGATGAACAAGGATCAAGGATCAAGGATCAAGGGCGACTGTCCGCGCCTGCCGGAAACCGGCTGGTTTCGATAAAGGTCATGCGAACATATTGACAGAACGGTGGTTAGTTAGGACCTCAAGCCGAAGCACGCCTTGCAAGCAGCCTGGTCACAGGCGCGGGCGTGTGTTGCACACCCCATGACCTTCCCCACACCTATCGTTCAATGTCCTCGTACAGGGCGCGATAGCTGTCACGCAGCGGATGCTTTTGAATCTTGCCGGTGGAGGTCATCGGCAAGGCATCGACGATGCGGATCGCCTTGGGCACCTCAAAGCCACCGAGATGCTCCTTGCAGTGGTTGATCAACTCGGCCTCGTCGGCCTGCGCCCCTGGCTTGAGCACCACGAAGGCGGTGACCGCCTCGACCCAGCGCGGGTGCGGCAAACCTACCGCCGCCACATTGGCCACCGCCGGGTGGCGCAGCAACGTGGCCTCGACCTTGATGGACGGCACGTTTTCGCCGCCGGTCTTGATCATGT
The DNA here is from genome assembly GCF_036675665.1 of Hydrogenophaga sp. Lineage (GTDB taxonomy): Bacteria > Pseudomonadota > Gammaproteobacteria > Burkholderiales > Burkholderiaceae_C > Hydrogenophaga. The sequence goes on from NZ_JAKFEO010000039.1 coordinate 19,470, forward strand.
CCTTCTTGCGGTCCCTGAACATCATCTGGCCATCGACCCACATGCCGAGGTCACCGGTGTGGTGCCAGCCGAAAGCGCGTGCCTCGGCGGTGGCTTCGGGATTTTTGTAGTAGCCCTCCATCACGTTCGGACCGCGGTGCACGATCTCGCCGACCTCGCCGGGGCCGAGCAGCTGGCCCGCGTCGTCCATCACCGCCGTGTCGTTGATCAATGCACTGGCGCCCCAGTAGGAACCAAAGCGTTTAAGCTGCTCTTCGGGCCGGAAGGCCATGGTGAGCGGGTACATCTCGGTCTGGCCGGTGGCCAATGAGTAATTCGGGCAGAACTCGGCGATCAGGCGGCGCAGCAGGGTCTCGGCCATGGGCGCCATGGCGTACACGCACATGCGCAGGCTCGACAGGTCGCGCCCCGGGCGCGAGGGATGATCGAGCATGGCCTGGTGCATCAGCGGCAAGCCCACCAGCAAGGTCACCCGTTCACGCTCGATGGCGTCGAGCATGGCGGCGGGTTCGAAAGCGCGCATCACAATCACCGTGCCGCCGCCCGCCAGCACGCCGCACATCAGCGTGTGCTGGGCGCAATGAAAGAGGGGCAGCACGGCAATGTTCACGGCATCGCGCCACACCCCCAACTCAAGCGCGTTGTTCATCGCTGCCATCACCACCGACAAATGGCTTTGCATCACCCCTTTAGGGCGGCCGGTGGTTCCGCTGGTGTACATGATCTGGGCTACGTCGCGGTCATGAATTTCGACCTCGGACTCAGTGGCAGACTGCGCAGCAATCGCTGCAGCGAAGCTGCAGAAAGCCCCAGCCCCCTCGCCTTCCAGCACCCATCCGCGACCGGGCTGCGCCTCGATGGCTGCACGCAACTCCGGGCGCACCAGCAGAGCGGCATCCACCAGCAGGAAGCGCGCCTCAGAGTGGTCGATGATGTAGCGAACGTCATCCAGCCCCAGGCCGGTGTTGATCGGCACCCAGATCAGGCCGGCGCGATGGATGCCGAACATGGCCACCAGGAACTCAAGCGAGTTATTGCATAGCGTGGTCACGCGGTCACCTCGCACCAAGCCAGCGGCCAGCAAGGCATTGGCGCAGCGGGTCACGCGCTCATCGAGCTCACCGTAGCTCATGCTCTGATCGCCGAGCACGAACGCCGTCTTGGCGCGGTCTCGCGCTGCCGAGCGGCGCAGGAAGTCGCCGATGGCCACGCGGGCAATTGCGCCAGGGGATGGCACATCAGCGATGACGGAGGTTGATGGGCTCATGATCGATGTCTCCTACTTTTTGAATTGTTTGGCCGGTGCCGCCGACCATACTGCCAGGAACAGGCCTGGCCTCTGCTTTACCTCGGCATCCGCTGCAACCTATAACGCAGTCACCAATTCGGGCACCGCTGTGAACAGATCCGCCACCAGCCCATAGTCGGCCACCTGGAAGATCGGCGCTTCGGCGTCCTTGTTGATCGCAACGATCACCTTGCTGTCCTTCATGCCGGCCAGGTGCTGGATGGCGCCCGAGATGCCAACCGCCACGTACAACTGGGGTGCCACGATCTTGCCGGTCTGGCCGACCTGGTAGTCGTTGGGCGCGTAGCCGGCGTCGACGGCGGCGCGCGAGGCGCCGATCGCCGCGCCAAGCTTGTCGGCCAGCGGCTCCAGCACGGCGTGAAACTTGTCGGCCGCGCCCAGTCCGCGTCCGCCCGATACGATGACCGATGCAGCGGCGAGTTCCGGGCGCTCCAGCTTCACCACCTCACGCCCGACCAGGGTGGTCAAGCCGAGATCGCCAGCCGCGTCCAGCGTCTCGACCGCTGCCGTGCCGCCCGCACCGACCGGGTCGAAGGCGGTGGTGCGAATGCTCAGCACCTTGATGGCATCCTTCGATTGCACGCGGGCCAGCGCGTTGCCGGCATAGAACGGGCGCAGGAAGGTGTCGGGCGACTCGATCGCGATCACGTCCGACACCTGGGAGGCGTCCAGCAAGGCCGCCACGCGCGGCAGCACGTTCTTGCCAAAGGCGGTGGCTGGCGCCAGCACATGGGTGTAGCCGACATCGGCGCGCACGCGTGAGCGCACCAGCTCGGCCAGGTTCTCGGCCAGGTGGGCCTCTAGGTGCGCCGCGTCAACGTGCAGCACCTTGCTCACGCCCGCAACCGCCGCCGCAGTCTGGGCCACGGCAGCGCAGTTGCGGCCCGCCACCAGCACATGAATGTCGCCGCCGATGCGCGTGGCGGCGGCAATCGTGTTCAGCGTGGCCGCTTTGAGTACGGCGTTGTCGTGTTCCGCAATGATCAGGGTTGTCATCAGATCACCTTCGCTTCTTCTTTAAGTCGTTTGACGAGTTCGGCCGGGTCGGCCACCTTGATGCCGGCCTTGCGGGTCGGCGGCTCGCTGACGTGCAGGGTCACGGTGCGTGGCGCAATGTCGATGCCGAGCTCGGCCGCCTTGATCACCTCCATCGGCTTTTTCTTGGCCTTCATGATGTTGGGCAGCGTGATGAAGCGCGGCTCGTTCAGGCGCAGGTCGGTCGTGATCACGGCCGGCAGCTTCATGGCCAGGGTTTCCAGGCCACCGTCGATCTCGCGAGTGATGGTGGCCGTGTCGCCGCTGATCTGCACCTTGGAGGCGAAGCTGGCCTGGGCCCAGCCCATCAGCGCGCCAAACATCTGGCCAGTCTGGCCAGCGTCGTCATCAATCGCCTGCTTGCCGAAGATGGCGAACTGCACACCTTCTTTTTGGGCCACATGCTGCATCAGCTTGGCCACCGCGAGCGGTTCGAGCGCGGCGTCAGTTTCAACCAGCACGGCGCGATCAGCGCCGATGGCCATGGCGCTGCGCAGCGTTTCCTGGCAAGCCGCCGGGCCACAGGAAACAACGATCACTTCAGAAGCGACACCGGTCTCCCTGAGGCGCACCGCCTCTTCGCAGGCGATCTCGTCGAAAGGGTTCATGGACAACTTCTGGTTCGCGAGATCGACTCCCGAACCGTCGGACTTGACGCGGGCCTTGACGTTGTAGTCCAGCACCCGCTTGACGGCGACCAATATCTTCACTTTATCTCCATGTGACTAAAATAAACAATTGAAAACGGTGAGATGGAAGCCGAATCCGGCCCGTTCAATCACTGCTCACTCCCGATGCGGCCACACGAGGAAACAGCATCGCGTACATGCGCTGCGCCAACGCATCGATGTCCAGACGCCCGCCAGGCCGGTACCACTGCGCCGTCCAGTTGAGGGCACCGAGAACTGTCTGGCGCACCAACACGACATCTGTATCGACCAGGCCCAGCGCCGCAGCCTCGCTGATCGGCGTCATCCACAAGGTCTCGTAGGCGTCGCGCGATGCCATCACCCGGGTCTGGGCGGCCGGCGAAAGGCTGCGCCACTCATAGAGCAGCACGGTCATGGCGTCGAGCCTCGTACCTAGCAAAGCCTTCAGGTGGCTGCGCACCATCGACAGCAGCCGCTCGGGCAAGCGAACTTCGCCAGCCAGCCCGTCGCGCACCGACCGCATGATGTCGCGAACACCCTCCTCCATGATCGCCACCAGCAGATCCTCCTTGGTCGCGAAATGGTAGAAGAGCGAGCCTGAAGTCATGCCCATGGCTTGGGCAATCTCGCGCACCGAAGTGCGCTCAAAACCCTGGCGCCGGAACCGGCTCGCCGCGGCCGCCAGGATCGCATCTCTGCGCGAGAGTGGGTTGTCTTGCTCCTTTGCCATGCCGTATACTATATCATCTAACAAGCGTTTGGTCGATTGGTTTGTCTATCGTGCGTTGGGTGCTTCCGGCGCTTTCCCACGTGGACGAGCAACTCTTCGCGACCGTCGGCCATGCCAGTGCCAATGCCAATCGAACTTCATGGACAGACCCATGCTCAACCGCACCCTCTTCGGTGAAGAACACGAACTCTTCCGGGACCAGGCACGTCGCTTTCTGGAAGAAGAAGTCATACCTCATCACGCCGGCTGGGAAAACGATGGCATCGTGCCGCGCGCCGTCTGGCGCAAGGCCGGCGCCGCCGGCCTGCTGTGCCCCGCCATACCCGAGCAATACGGCGGCGGTGGCGGTACGCGCCTGCACAGTGCTGTGCTCATTGAAGAAGTCTCGCGCGCCGGCACCAGCGGCATTGGCTTCGGCCTGCACTCCGACATCGTGGCACCCTACATCCTGGCCTACGGCACCGAGGCGCAAAAGCGCAACTGGCTGCCGAAGATGGCCACCGGCGAAGTGATTGGCGCCATCGCCATGACTGAGCCGGGCGCGGGCAGCGACCTGCAAAGCGTGCGCACCAGTGCGGTCCGTGACGGCGACGAACTTGTGATCAATGGTCAAAAGACCTTTATCACCAACGGCCAGAACGCCGACTTGGTGATCGTTGTCGCCAAGACCGACCCGACGCAAGGCGCCAAGGGAACCTCGCTGGTGCTGGTCGAGACCAATCGCCCCGGCTTCACGCGCGGGCGCAATCTCGAAAAAATCGGCATGAAGGCGCAGGACACCTCGGAACTCTTCTTCGAAGACGTGCGCGTGCCGGCCAGCAACATCCTCGGCGGCGATGGCAAGGGCTTTTTCCTGCTGATGCAGGAACTGGCCTGGGAGCGCATGCAGATCGCCATCGGCGCGGTGGCGGGCGCCGAGGCCGCGCTCGAATGGACCCTGGCCTACACCAAGGATCGCAAGGCCTTCGGCCAGCGCGTGATCGATTTCCAGCACAACCGCTTCAAGCTCGCCGAAATGAAAACCGAGGTGCAGATCGCACAGGTCTTTGTCGACCGCCTGCTCGGCCTGCTGATGGACGGTCAGCTTGATGCCGCCACCGCCGCGATGGCCAAGTACTGGACCACCGACCTGCACTGCAAGGTGATCGACCAATGCCTGCAGATGTTCGGCGGCTTCGGCTACATGTGGGAGTACCCGATTGCCCGCGCCTATGCGGATGCGCGCGTCGCGCGCATCTACGGTGGCGCCAACGAAATCATGAAGGAAATCATCAGCCGCACGCTGTAGCAACTGCTGCCAGCCGCCTGCCGCTCTTCCGCCCTCTTGCCTATCGCATCCCCAGATTCAGAAAGAAGGAAACCCAACATGACCGAAGCATTCATTTTCGACGCCGTGCGCACGCCGCGCGGCAAGGGCCGCAGCTCGGGTGCGCTGCACGGCACCACGCCCATCAGTTTGGCCATTACCGCGCTGCAGGCACTACGCGACCGCAACACCCTGGACACCGCCTTCGTGGACGACATCATCCTCGGCTGCGTCGAACCCGCCGGTGAGCAAGGCGCCAACATCGCGCGCGTTGCGGCCATTGCCGCCGGGTACCACGAAAGCGCTGCCGGCGTGCAGGTCAATCGCTTTTGCGCCTCGGGCCTGGAGGCCTGCAACATGGCCGCCGCCAAGGTGATGTCGGGTCAGTCGCCACTGGTCATCGGCGGCGGCGTGGAGAGCATGAGCCGTGTGCCCATGGGCACCAGCGGCGGTGCCTGGGCGATTGACCCAGCGGTGGCGATTCCGACCTATTTCGTGCCGCAGGGCATTTCGGCCGATCTGATTGCCACGCTTTACGGCCACAGCCGCAGCGACGTCGACAGCTACGCGGTCGAAAGCCAGCGCCGCGCCGCACTCGCCTGGGCCGAGAGCCGCTTCGCCAATTCGATCGTTCCCGTGAAGGATGTGAACGGTTGCATCGTGCTTGAGCGCGACGAACACATGCGCGCCGAAACCACGCTGGAGTCGCTGGCCAAGCTGGAGCCTGCTTTCAAGGTGCAGGGCGAGAAATACGGCTTCGACGCGGTGGCCATTCAGCGTTATCCCGAGATCGAGCGCATGGTGCACGTGCACCATGCCGGCAACTCATCGGGCATTGTTGACGGCGCGGCTGCGGTGCTGGTCGGCAACGCCGAAGTCGGCAAACGGCTGGGCCTGAAAGCCCGTGCCCGCATCCGCTCGTTCGCCTCCATCGGCAGCGAGCCCACCATCATGCTGACCGGCCCCTCCTATTCGGCGGAAAAGGCGCTCAAGCTCGCTGGCATGAAGGCCAGCGACATCGACCTCTATGAACTGAACGAAGCCTTCGCCTCAGTCGTGCTGCGTTTCATGGAAGTGATGAAAGTCACGCACGACAAGATGAACGTCAACGGCGGGGCGATTGCGATGGGGCACCCCCTGGGCGCGACTGGCGCGATGATTCTGGGCACCCTGCTCGACGAACTCGAGCGGCGCAACCTGTCGACCGGCCTGGTCACGCTGTGCGTGGGCGCCGGCATGGGCACAGCCACCATCATCGAGCGCGTCTGAAGCCTCGGCACGACGTGAACCTCATCACAGACCTGGATCACCAACATGACGATTGACTACAAGCTTGATGCCGATGGCATCGCCACCATCACCTGGGCCATGCAGGACGTGCCCATGAACGTCCTCAACGAGCAATCCATTCCTGCCTTCTCCGACGCCGTGCGCAGGGCCGTCGCGGACGCTGCCGTCAAGGGCGTGATCGTCACCTCTTCCAAGCCCGAGTTCATCGCCGGTGCCGACCTCAACATGATGCTCGCCATCACGGACGTTGCCGAAATGATGGACTTCGTCACCCAGTTGCACGCCCTGATGCGCGGCATTGAGAAAAGCGGCAAGCCCTTCGTCGCGGCCCTCAACGGCACCACGCTGGGCGGCGGCTACGAGGTCGCGCTGGCCTGCCACCGACGCATCGCCGCCGACAACCCCAAGGCCCAGATCGGCCTGCCCGAGGTGGGCCTTGGCCTGCTGCCCGGCGGCGGCGGCACGCAGCGTCTGCCGCGCATGATCGGTGTGCGCAACGCGCTGCCCTTCCTGCTCGAAGGCAAAAAGCTCGCCCCGCAAAAAGCCCTGGATGCGGGTCTGGTCGATGAAGTCGTGCCGGCCGACCAACTGCTGGCCCGCGCCAGGCAGTGGCTGCTGACTGACGGTGCCGCTGCCGCTGTTCAGCCCTGGGACCGCAAGGGTTTCAAGCTGCCGGGCGGCGCCGTGCAAAGCCCCATGGGCTACGACACTTTGACCGCTGGCAACGCCATGCTGCGCGCCAAGACCTTTGGCAACTATCCCGCACCTGAGGCGATCTTGAACTGCGTCTACAACGGCTGCCAGATCGACATCGACACCGGCTGCAAGGTCGAGATGCGCGAGTTCGTCAAGCTGACGACCGGCAAAGAGGCCAAGAACATGATCCGCTCGCTGTTCTTTGGCATCCCCGCCGCCAGCAAGCTGGCCTCCCGGCCCAAGGGCGTGCCTCAGGCCAGCTACCGCAAGGTCGGCATTCTGGGGGCTGGCATGATGGGCGCGGGCATTGCCTTCGCCGCCGCCGAGGTCGGCATGGAAGTGGTGCTGCTCGACAGCAGCACCGACAGCGCGGCCAAGGGCAAGGCCTACAGCGAGAACCTATGGAACAAGCGCGTGGCCGCCAAGCGCATGACCGAGGCCGAGTGCACTGCCAAGCTAACCCTGATCAAGCCGACCACCGACTTCGCCGACCTGACAGGCTGTGACATTGTGGTCGAAGCGGTGTTTGAAGACCGCGCCATCAAGGCCGACGTGACGCGCAAGGCCGAGGCGGTGATCGCCCCCGGCGCCCTCTTCGCCTCCAACACCAGCACCCTGCCCATCAGCGGGCTGGCCGAGGCGTCCGCACGTCCGGCCAACTTCATCGGCCTGCATTTTTTCTCGCCAGTCGACAAGATGCCGCTGGTGGAGATCATTCGCGGCCAGGCCACCAGTGACGAATGCCTGGCCCGTGCCATGGACTTCGTCAAGGCGATCCGCAAGACGCCCATCGTCGTCAATGACAGCCGCGGCTTCTACACCAGCCGGGTGTTCTCGACCTACGTCGGCGAAGGCCTGGCGCTGCTGGCCGAAGGCGTGAAGCCGGCGCTGATCGACAACGCCGGGCGCATGGCCGGCATGCCGGTGGGGCCGCTGGCGCTGGCCGACGAAGTCTCGCTCGAATTGATGGCGCGCATCCGGAAACAGACCGCCACCGACCTCGGCAAGGCCTACCAGCGCAGCGCCATCGACGACGTCTGCGACCGCATGGTGGACCAGCTGGGACGACTGGGTAAAAAAACCGGCAAAGGTTTCTACGACTACCCACAAGATGGCCAGAAACAACTGTGGGCAGGCCTGGCGCAGGCGTTCCCGCTGGCGGCCACGCAACCCACGGTCGAAGAGGTCAAGCAGCGCCTGATGTTCATCCAGTCCGTCGAAACAGCACGCTGCCTCGAAGAAAAAGTTCTGCTGGCACCAATCGATGCCGATGTCGGCGCGATCCTGGGCTGGGGCTTCCCAGCCTACCTGGGTGGCCCGATCGGCCAGATCCACAGCCAGGGGGTGTCCGCCTTTGTCAAAGTCTGCGAGAGCCTGGCAGAGCGGCACGGTGCGCGCTTCGCGCCGCCGCAGTTGCTGCGCCGCATGGCCGCCCAGGGTGAGCGTTTTTACGACCTGTAAGCAGGCCTGTGACCCCATTCGTTCACTGCGACCTTTCAGCGAGAACCGCCCATGCCCGCCATTCAAAGTCAAGTCGACCCGCAGTCAGAGAGCTTCCAGCGCGAGCGCGCACAGATGCTCGCGCTGATCGACAGTTTCCGCACGCTCGAAGACCGTGTGCGCAACACGTCGAACAGCCAAGAAGCCAAGTTCCGCGCCCGCAAACAGCTGCTGCCGCGTGAGCGCATCGCGCTGCTGCTCGACCGCGGCTCGTCGTGGCTGGAGTTTTCGACCCTGGCCGGCTTCAGGATGCACGACGACGACGGCGAGAAGAACGTGCTGGGGGGCGGGATCATCTGCGGCATCGGGGTGGTGTCGGGCATCCGTTGCGTGGTGATCGCATCCGACAGCGCGATCAAGGGCGGCACCATCACACCGATGGGCATGAAGAAGAGCCTTCGCGCCGAAGCCATCGCACTGGAGAACAAACTGCCAGTGGTGCGACTGGTCGAGTCCGGCGGCGCCAACCTGATGCATGTGGGCGAGGTGTTCATTGAAGGCGGCCGCGGCTTCGCCAACCAGGCGCGGCTATCGGCCAGGGGCATTCCACAGGTCTGCGTGATGCACGGCCACTCAACTGCCGGCGGCGCCTACCTTCCGGGCATGTCCGACTATGTGATCATGGTGCGCGGCCGTGCAAAGGCTTTCCTGGCCGGCCCACCCTTGCTAAAAGCCGCCACCGGCGAGATCGCCACCGACGAAGAGCTGGGCGGCGCCGAGATGCACTGTTCGATGTCGGGCGTGGCCGAGTACCTGGCCGAGGACGATGCGGACGGCATCCGCATCGCACGCGACATCTTGGCGCGGCTGCCGTGGAACGACCGCTTGCCGATGCGCGCGGTGAAGACCTGGAAAGAGCCGCGTTATCCGGTCGAGCAACTGGCGGGCGTGGTGCCGGTTGACTTTCGCCAGCCCTACGACATGCGCGAAGTGCTGGCGCGGGTGATCGACGACTCCGACTTCCTCGAATTCAAATCGTTGTACGGCTCCAGTACCGTGTGCGGCCATGGTGCCATCGAGGGATACCCTTGCGGCTTCATCGGCAACAACGGGCCCATTGATCCGCAAGGCGCCACCAAGGCGACCCAGTTCATCCAGTTGTGCTGCCAGTCGGGCACCCCGATCGTCTATCTGCAGAACACCACCGGCTTCATGGTCGGCAAGGATGTGGAGCAGGTCGGCATGATCAAGCATGGCGCCAAGATGATCCAGGCTGTGGCCAATGCCACCGTGCCGCAAATCACCGTGATGACAGGTGCCTCCTTCGGTGCCGGCAACTACGGCATGTGTGGCCGCGCCTACGATCCGCGCTTCGTGTTCGCCTGGCCCAACGCGCGGGTGGCTGTGATGGGCGGCGAGCAGGCCGCCACCGTGATGCGCATCGTCACCGAAGAAAAATTTGCCCGCACCGGCAAGGAGCCACCCGCCGAAACCATGGCCACCATGAAAAGCGAGATCCTGGCACGTTTTGACCTCGAATCGCATTCGCTGTTTGCCACCGCGCGCCTGTGGGACGACGGCATCATCGACCCGCGCGACACCCGCCGCGCGCTCGCCACCACCCTGGCGGTGTGTCGGGAAGCCGGGTTGCGGCCCTTGCTTTCGAACACCTTTGGCGTGGCACGGATGTGAGAACCCTGATGAACTTCACCAAAATCCTGATTGCCAACCGCGGCGAGATCGCCTGCCGGATCATCCGCACGGCCCAGGCGCTGGGCTACCGCACGGTGGCCGTTTACAGCGAAGCAGATGCCCAAGCGCTGCATGTTGCCCTGGCCGACGAGGCAGTGTGCATCGGCCCGCCGCCGGTACGGGAGAGCTACCTCAACGTTGCGGCGCTGCTGGCGGCGGCGCGCAGCACCGGTGCCGACGCGGTACACCCCGGCTACGGCTTCCTGTCCGAGAACGACGGCTTTGCGCAAGCTTGCCTGGACGCCGGGCTGGTGTTCATCGGCCCGGACCCGCAGGCCATCCTGAAAATGGGCAACAAGGCCGGCGCCAAACGCCTGATGCTGGCGGCGGGCGTGCCCTGCGTGCCGGGCTATCAGGGCACCGACCAGTCCGATGCCACGCTGCTCACGAAGGCTGCCGAGATCGGTTTCCCGATCATGGTCAAGGCGGCGGCGGGCGGTGGCGGGCGAGGCATGCGACTGGTCGAACACCCGCAAGACCTCGCGGTCGCCCTGGCCAGCGCCCGCTCGGAAGCAGGCAACGCCTTCGGCAGCGAAGAGCTCATCCTGGAGCGCGCGGTGATTGAGCCGCGCCATGTCGAAATCCAGGTCTTCGGCGACCAGCACGGCCACATCATCCACCTGGGCGAACGCGACTGCTCGATCCAGCGCCGGCACCAGAAGGTGTTCGAGGAAGCGCCCTCCCCGGCGGTCACGCCCCAGCTGCGCGAGCAAATGGGCGCGGCGGCGGTGGCGGCTGCGCGCACCGTGAACTACGTCGGCGCCGGCACGGTGGAGTTTCTGCTCGACAGCGAAGGGCGCTTCTACTTTCTGGAGATGAACACGCGGCTGCAGGTCGAACACCCGGTGACCGAGTGCATCACCGGGTTGGACCTGGTGGCCTGGCAGATCGCCGTGGCCCGTGGCGAGCACTTGCCGCTGACGCAGGAGCAAGTGCACTTGAACGGGCACGCCATCGAAGTGCGCCTGTACGCCGAAGATCCGTACAACGGCTTCCTGCCGCAAAGTGGCGATGTTGCGCTCTGGTGCCCGCCCACGGGCGAAGGCGTGCGCGTTGACCACGGCTTGGCATCAGGCCAGACCGTCAGCCCGCACTACGACCCCATGATCGCCAAAATCATTGTGCACGGCGCGACCCGCGACGAAGCCCGACGGCGCCTGATCGGTGCGCTGCAACGCACCCGCCTGCTCGGCCTGCCCCACAACCGTGCCTTCCTCGAAGCCGTGGCCAGCCACCCGGCCTTCGCCGCTGGCGAAACGACCACTGCCTTCATCGCCCAGCACTTCGGCGCTGCGGCGCTGGTGCGGCCCCAGCCCGACTCGCTGGCGCTGGCGCTGGCCGGCACGCTGTGGTTTGAAGCCAGCGCCACGCCGGTCGCAGCCGCGCCCTGGCGCTCCAGCGGACCGGCACGCTGGCCGATGCTGATCGGCGAGGGCGAACACCGCCATGCCGTGCACATCACGGTCACTGGCACCCACAGCTACACGCTCGAAGTGGGCGCGGCGCTGCACCACATCACCCTCAGCGGGCGCGAAGGCGAGTGCCTGCACCTGATCGCCGATGGCGTGCAGCAGCACGCGGCTGCGGTGTTTGCCGGCGGCGTGTTGCACTTGGAGCTGGGCGACCTGAGTGCCAGCTTTGAAGACCTGACCTATGACCCCCCGGCCGCGGCGGCAGGCAGTGCGGAGTCACGCGTGCTCGCACCCATGAACGGACGGGTGCTGGCCGTTGACGTCCGAAATGGCGACACGGTCACCAAGGGGCAGCGCCTGGCGGTGCTCGAAGCCATGAAGATGGAGCATCAACTGCTGGCCCGTCGCGATGGCGTGGTGGACCAGGTAGCTGTGCGCGCTGGCGACCAGGTTGCCACGCGCGCATTGTTGGTGTCACTGGTCGAGCAGCCTGATTGAGGCGCGCACCGCTCGGCACGCGCGACACACGCCACATCCACGGAGAGTAAAACGCATGCCTGCCGAAACCCTGCCTGCCAAGAGTCCCTTCTATACGCCCGAGCATCTGGCGTTCCGCGACGCGATGCGCCGCTTCGTCGCCAGAGAAATCAGTCCGCACGTGGATGCCTGGGACGAAGCCGAGTCCTTTCCTGTCGCGTTGTACCGCAAGGCGGCCGAAATCGGCCTGCTGGGCCTGGGTTTTCCTGAAGCCTTCGGCGGCAACGACGGCGACCTGTTCATGACCATCATCGCCGCGCAGGAACTGGCGCGTTGCGGTGCTGGTGGTGTCCTGGCGAGTCTGCTGTCGCACACCATCGGCTGCCCGCCCATCGTCAACGTGGGCAGCGAGGCGCTGAAGCAGCGCGTCTTGCCGCCGGTGCTGCGGGGCGAGAAGATCAGCGCACTCGGCATCACCGAACCCTCCGGCGGCTCGGACGTGGCCAACCTCAAGACCACGGCGCGCAGGGATGGTGATCACTATGTCGTCAACGGCTCGAAAACGTTCATCACCTCCGGCATGCGCGCCGACTTCTACACCGTGGCGGTGCGCACTGGCGGGCCGGGGCCAGGCGGCGTGTCGCTGCTGCTGATCGAGAAAGGCACGCCCGGCTTTACGCAAACGCCTTTGAGAAAAATGGGCTGGTGGTGCTCCGACACCGCCGCCCTGTATTTCGACCATTGCCGCGTGCCAGTGGAGAACCTGGTGGGGGTGGAAAACCAGGGCTTCAAGGCCATCATGAAGAATTTCAACCGCGAGCGCATCTTTCTCGCCGCCGGCGCCAACGGCTTTGCCCGCGTCTGCCTGGACGAGGCGCTGGCCTGGTCGCGTGAGCGCGAGATGTTCGGCGGCCGCCTGATCGACCAGCAGGTCACCCGCCACAAACTCGCCGACATGGCCATGCGCGTCGAGGCGACCCAGGCCATGCTGGAATTGCTCGCCTGGCGCGTCGAACAGGGCGATACGCCGGTGGGCGAAATCTGCCTGCTGAAGAACCAGGCCACCCAGACCATGGCCTATTGCGCCAGCGAGGCGGTGCAACTGCACGGCGGCGCCGGTTTCATGCGCGGCGTCAAGGTGGAGCGCATTTACCGCGAAGTCAAGGTCAACGCCATCGGTGGCGGCGCCGAAGAGGTGATGCGCGACCTGGCGGCGCGCCAGCTCGGGTTTTACGCCGGAAGCCCTGGATGAAGTCCGCCGCCTCACCCACACAGCACATGCCGCCTTCGGCGCTGCCCGAGGCCATGCGCCTGGCCTTGTCGGGCGCGCCAGCGCCTGACTGCGCGCACGGCTTCCCCCGTGCCTGGTGGCGTCATCTCGGCGCCAGCGGCCTGCTCGGTGTGGGCTTCGACAGCGACGGCGGGGCGCCCGTCACGGACGCCGTGCAGGTCAGCGCTGTGGCCGGCATCGTCGCCCGGGAATCCGCCAGCCTGGGTCTGGGCATGGCGTGGATGATGCAGCAGATGCTGGGACGCTTCGTGCTGGCGCCGAATCTGCGCAGCGACCGGCATCGTGCGCTGCTGCGATCCATGGCGCTTGGCGACACATTACTGGCACTCGCGATCTCCGAGCCCGGCACCGGCGCACACCCCAAACACCTGAGCTGCCGGGCGATTCAGGACGGCAGCGACTGGCTCCTTGACGGCCACAAGGCCTTTGTCAGCAACGGCCCGGCAGCCGATGCCGTCATCGTGCTGGCCGTCAGCGGCGAACACGAGGGGCGCAGGCGCTTCGATGCTTTCGTCGTTGAGGTCAACACACCGGGCCTGACCCGCCAACTGGACGACAAAGTGCGCGGACTGGCGCCGCTCGGCCATTGCGGCATGCAACTTGTCGGCTGCCGGGTGCCGGAAAGCCAGCGCCTTGGCGAGCCTGGACAGGCTTTCGACACCATCGCTCGGCCGCTGCGCGCGATCGAAGACGCCCTGCTGCTGGGCCCCATGCTCGGCGCCATGCAAGCCGAGCTGGATACATTGGCGCGCTGGTTCCAAAGCTCCGCCCGGACCCCTGCATTGACCCGGGACCTGGGTGGCTTGCAACTCGAACTCGATGCCCTCTCGCCCGTTGCACGTCATGCCGCCCAGCACCTGGACCAGCACGGACCCAACGAGGCGTTGGCGGCATTCAATCTGGGCGCGCGCCGCCTGCTTGATCGCTGGCAAGGCACCTGTGAATCCTTTGCCGCGGCCCTGGACGACCGTGAACCGACCCTGCTCAACCTGGCGCGCGATCTGCGCCTGGTGCAGGGCATAGCCCGCGGCATCGCCGAATCCCGACAACTTCAAACCGGCGAAAAAATGCTGCTCTCCAAGGAACCCCGTGAAAACACTACACCAACCCCACTTTGACTCCATCGATGGCCTGGCGCAGCGGCTGGCTGCGGTCGACTACATTGCCAGCCGCGAAATCGCCACCTCGGTCTATCTGGGCTTCAATCTGGAAAAGCCGATCCTTGTCGAAGGCCCGGCCGGCGTCGGCAAGACCGAACTGGCCAAGGGCATGGCCGAGATTCTCGACGTGCCCCTGATCCGCATGCAGTGTTACGAAGGCCTGGACGAATCCAAGGCCTTGTACGAGTGGAAATACGGCAAGCAATTGCTCTATACGCAACTCCTCAAGGACAAACTGGGGGAGATGATGCAAGGCGCGGTGGGACTCGCGGCCTCCATCGAGCGGCTGCATGCGCACGACGATCTGTTCTTTTCCGAGCACTTTCTTGAGCCGCGCCCGCTCTATCAGGCCTTGCACCAGGAGCGCGGCTGCGTGCTGTTGGTGGACGAGGTTGACAAGTCCGACCCCGAGTTCGAGGCTTTCCTGCTCGAAGTGCTGTCCGACTTTCAGGTCTCGGTGCCCGAACTCGGCACCATCAAGGCCAAGGTAAAGCCCATCGTTTTTCTCACCAGCAACAACACGCGCGAGATGAGCGACGCGCTCAAGCGCCGCTGCCTGCACTTGCACATTCCATTCCCCGAGGCGAAGCTGGAGCGGCGCATTCTGGAGCGCCGCGTGCCAGGCCTGTCGGAAACACTGAACCGCGAACTGGTCGCTTTCATTCAGGCGGTGCGGCAGATGGACCTGAAAAAGCAGCCCTCGGTCAGCGAGACCATCGACTGGGCCAAAACGCTGCTGCTGCTGCACGCCGAACACTTGAGCCTGGACATGGTGAAGGGCACGCTCAGTGTCTTCCTCAAGTTCGAGCAGGACATCGCCTCGGCCAGCGAGCAACTGCCGGCCCTGCTGCAACAAGCGCGCAAGGATGCGGAGATTCCCCGTGCAAGCCACGCTTGAGGATTTCTTCAAGGCGCTGCGCGGCAGCGACCTCGAGATCAGCCTCAACGCCCAGGTCGATGCGGCGCGCGCCGTGGCGCTGGTCGGCTGGAGCGACCGCACCCTCCTGAAAAGCGCACTGGGCACGACACTGGCGAAAACCACCCCGGATCGCGCCCTGTACGACGAGGCCTTTGACCGCTTCTTCCGTTTCAATTCCTTCGAAAACATGGCCGCGCAAGGCAGTCCGGCCAAGCCCTCCTTCAGGCCCGACACCGACCCCAACGCCAACCCCGCTTCAGACGCCATGGCCGCGCAAGACCTGCCGGACCCAGCCCAAAACAAACAGACCGCAACCGGTTCCGGTGGGCCGGGCGGCTGTCAGGGCAGCGGTGGCCAGGCCTTGTCGCAGTTGTTGCTGTCGGGTGACTCTGCGGCACTGGCAAAGCGCATGCAGGAAGCCGCGCGCGAGGTGGGCCTGACCGACATCTGGTTTTTCACCCAAAAAGGCTACTACACCCAAAAGATCCAGCAGGCCATGGGGCTGGAGCTGCTGGACCGCGAAATCTCTGACGCCAAACGCCAGACGCTGGCGCCCGAGCGTGCCAAAGACCTCGAACGGATGCGCAAGAAATTGTTCGAGGAGGTGCGCAATTTTGTCGAACGCAAACTCGCGCTCTACGGCACGGCACCGACGCGCCAGTTGCACGACGACTTCCTGCAATCGCAAAAGCTCTCCAACATCGAAAAGCGTGATTTCGCGCGCATGCACGTCATCGTCAGCAAAATCGCCAAGCGACTGGCCGATCGCCACTCGCGGCGCAAGAAGAAGCGGGTGCGCGGCCAGCTCGACTTTCGCAAGACCCTGCGCAAAAACGCTGCCTACGATGGCGTAATGTTCGAGACCTTCTGGCGCTCCAAAGTGGTGGACCGGCCACGCGTGGTGGCGATCTGCGACGTCAGCGGCTCGGTGCGCCAGTACGCGCGTTTTTTGTTGCTGTTCCTGCACAGTCTGGGTGAGCAGGTGAGCGACCTGCGCAGCTTCGCTTTCACCAACCACCTGGTCGAGGTGAGCGACACCTTTGAGTCGCTGCCGGTCGAACAGGCGGTCGACAAAGTGATGCAGGCGGTGGGCGGCAGTGGCACCGACTATGGGCAGACGCTGCTCGACATCGAGGCGCAGTTGCTCGAGGACATCGATCGCCGCACCACCGTGCTGATTCTCGGCGACGCGCGCAACAACCGAGGTCAAGCCCAGGCTCAAGTCATGCAACTGCTCTACCAGCGCGCGCGCCGGGTCATCTGGCTCAACCCCGAGCCGGTCTCGTTCTGGGGCCTGGGCGATTCGGAGATGAAGCGCTACGCCCCCTATTGCCACATCGCGCGCGAATGCAATTCCCTCGCACACCTGGAAAGCACGCTCGACGCCTTGCTGCGCACCCACTCTGCCAGCGCCTGAAGCCCAAACCCACATCCTCGCTCAACAGACACTGCCCATGGTCCGCCCCACATTGCAGCTCCACCCCCACAGAGAGCCGGTCACCGCGCACCCGGCCGCCACCCTGCTGCTGCTGCGTGATGGTGCGCTTGGCGTCGAAGTGTTGATGACCCGGCGCTCGCCAAAAGCCAGCTTCTTGCCTGGCGCCTATGTTTTCCCCGGCGGGCGAGTGGACGCTGACGACCACCAGGCGCATACACTGGCACGCGCCCCCAACGCGGGCGGACGCTACCGCACGGCAGCACTGGCTGCACTGAGGGAAACCTTCGAGGAATTGGGCATCCTGCTGGCGGTGCAGGCCGATGACAAGCCCATCACCCGCACCCACCTTCAAGCGCTGGACCGCAGTGAAGCGCTGTACCCGCAACTGCAAAGCCAGGGCTGGTCACTAACGCTCGATCGGGCGCGCATGCTGGCCTGCTGGACCACCGATCGCAGCGTGCCCAAGCGTTTCAACACCGCCTTCTTCGTTGCGCTGATGCCCGACCAGCAGGAGCCGGTGGCCGACGAAATGGAACAGTTCGAGCCCGTCTGGGTCAGGCCCGAGGATGCGCTGACGAAACACCAAGCCGGCAACTTTTTCATGATCTTTCCAACCATCCGCACCCTGCACTGGTTGGCGGATTTCGAGCAAGCCGAGCAGGCCCTGGCGGCCTGTACCGAAGACGTGCCACTGTGGAACTCCTGCCCTCGGGGTGGTCTGGTCAGCGGTCAACTTCAGCGTTTCATGGAGCATGAAGCGCCGTACGGCGAACTCGCGCTGGTCTGCCCGGACGGCCAGCTCGAGCACCCGCTGGACTGGCAACACGAGCGGCCGGTGCCCTTGTTGCGGCACCTGCATCGTCTCACCGCCCCCAACGCCAGCATCATGACCGGCCCCGGCACCAACAGCTACATCCTTGGAGACGCGTCCAGCGGCTACATCGTCATTGATCCGGGCCCCTTGCTGAACGACCATATCGAGCGCCTGCTCGCTTTCACGGCAGGCCAGATCACGGCCATCGTCTGCACCCACTCGCACCCGGACCACTCCCCCGCCGCGCAGCCGCTGGCCCAGGCCTGCGCCCGCCTGGCAGGACATACTCCGCCGGTGCTGGGCCTGGCTTGCGCCGCCACTGCCCGCTCCACGGCTGTCTTCGCCCCCGACCGAGCTCTGGCCGACGGCGAGCGCCTGATGCTGCACGATGGCGAGCACAAAAGCACCCTGCGCGTGGTCCATACACCAGGGCACGCAGCCAACCACCTCTGCCTCATCCTCGAAGAAGACGGTCTGCTGTTTTCGGGCGACCACATCCTCAGCGGAAGTACCACCATCATCGACCCGCCCGATGGCGACATGAGCGCCTATCTCGATTCGCTGGACCGCCTGGCGCAGATCTGCGAGAAGGACGGTATCGAGTTCATCCTGCCGGCGAACGGTCACGTCATTGGCTGGGCGGCGCAGTCCATTGCGCAGCTAAAGGCGCACCGCCTGCGGCGCGAGGCCAGGGTGCTAGCGGCCATGCGCGCCGTCCCGCAAGGCGGCTTGGACGACTGGCTAACTCTGGCCTATGACGACACCCCCGCAGCGCTCTGGCCACTGGCGAGCCGTTCGTTGGCGGCCCATGTGCAACGCATCGAGCAACTGGCGATGCTTTGAACCCCATACGCTTTTTAGACAGCCCACAGGAGCTCAATATGAATACCAACGCCCCCAACCTTGACCGCATCGCAGCTTGCAAGCAAGGCTGGAACGATAGCCCTTTTCTGAAGGCGCAAGGGCTTGAAGTTGAAGAAACAGCTGTAGGCCGAGCTGTTGTACGACTTCCTAAGGCCCTTCCCACCCAACGCGGCGGCGGCGGTTCGGACACCGTGCTCAATGGCGGCGTCATCTCCTATATGTTCGACGGTGCGCTTGGCTGGGCCATCATCTCCTCGCTGCTGGCCATGCCCGAGGCGTCCGACATTGACCCCTTCGAGCTTCGCCAGTTCACGATCAACCTCGACATCACCTTCCTCAATGCCGCCGTGGGCGATAGCTTCGAAGCACGCGGCAAGGTGGTGCGCATCAGCCGCACGACGGCATTTGCCGAAGGGGAGTTCCTGGATGCCAATGGCACAGTTTGCGCCACCGCCAAGGGTATCTGGCGCGTGTTCTGGCCGCGCAGTATTGCATCCACCCCGCGCTGACCCCGCTCCCCCGAATAACCCGGAGACATCCATGAAAAAAATAACCCTTCGTATTGGCAGCGCCTCGGGCTTCTGGGGCGACTCCGAGTTCGCCGCCGCCCAACTGGTGCAGCGCGGCAACATCGACGTCCTGGTGTTCGACTACTTGGCCGAAATCACCATGTCGCTGCTCAGCCGCGCCAAGGCCAAAGACCCGGCACAGGGCTATGCACCGGATTTCGTGACCACCCTCCAGCCCCTGATGAAGGAACTGAAGTCGCGCGGCATCAAGGTCATTGCCAACGCGGGCGGTGTCAACCCGTCTGCCTGTCGCGCTGCGCTGGTGGCTGCAGCCCAGGCCGAAGGTGTCGATCTGAACATCGCCGCCGTGCTGGGCGACGACCTGATGCCCCAGGTTGAGGCCCTGCGCTCGGCCAACATCCAAGAGATGTTCGCGGGCAGCCCCTTTCCACAAAAAGTCATGAGCGCCAACGCCTATCTGGGCGCCTTCCCGATCGCCGCGGCGCTCGATGCCGGCGCCGACGTCGTGGTCACTGGCCGCTGCGTCGACAGCGCGGTCACACTGGCGCCGCTTATCCATGCCTTTGGCTGGACCGCCGCCGACCACGATCTGCTCGCGCAGGGCAGCCTGGCTGGTCACCTGATCGAGTGCGGCACGCAGGCCACCGGCGGCAACTACACTGACTGGGATTCGGTGCCGGGCTGGGACGACATGGGCTTTCCCATCGCCGAGTGCCGCGCCGACGGCAGCTTCGTCATCACCAAGCCCGAAGGCACTGGCGGGCTGGTCTGCCACTCCACGGTGGGCGAGCAGATGCTCTATGAAATCGGCGACCCGCGCGCCTACATCCTGCCCGATGTGGTGTGCGACTTCACCAGCGTCACGCTGACGCAGATCGGCCCCGACCGCGTCGAGGTCAAGGGCGCGCGCGGCCTCCCGCCGACCGATCAGGCCAAAGTCAGCGTCACCTACGCCGACGGCTTTCGGGCCATGAGCTTGTTCATGATCGGCGGCATCAATGCCGGCGCCAAGGGGCAGCGCGTCGGCGCCGCAATGCTGGCGCGCATGCGGCGACACTATGCACAGCGCGGTTGGCCCGACTTCACCGAAACTTGTGTCGAGGCCATCGGCGCTGAAGACACCTACGGCCCCCACGCTCGGCCCGATGCGCGCGAAGTGATGCTCAAGGTCGGCGTGCGCCACCCGGTCAAGGACGCACTCGAACTGTTTTCGCGCGAAGTGGCGCCGATGGCCCTGATGTCGGCCCCGGCCATCACGGGCTTCACCGGTGGTCGACCCAAGGTGCAACCGGTGGTTCGGCTGTTTTCCTGCCTGATCCCCAAGACCCAGCTGGCCGCGAGCATCGACATGGGCGACAAGACCGTGGCGGCACCGCCATGGCACGGCCAGGCGTTTGATCCGGCGACCCTGCCCCAGGTCGGCGGCCCGCTGCCTGCCGCCGACGCCTATGCGCGCGGCACGCGCATAGTGCCGCTGGTGAAGCTGGCCTGGGGCCGCAGCGGCGACAAGGGCGACGCCGCCAACATCGGCGTCCTGGCGCGTCAACCCGGCTACCTGCCTTTCATCCGCGCCGCCCTGACCGAGCAGGCCGTGGCGGCCTGGTTCGCCCACCTCGTCAAGGGCAGCGTGCAGCGCTTTGACCTGCCCGGCACGCACGCGCTGAACTTTCTGATGCACGAAGCCCTGGGCGGCGGCGGCATCGCTTCGGTTCGCATGGACTCGCAGGGCAAAGCCTTTGCGCAGATGCTGCTCGATTTTCCAGTCCCGATCCCAGCCGACTTGGCACTTTGACAACTTTCGCCCCTGCCCCCAATCCAAGACAGAGAAATACACCATGAACACCTCGGCCACTACCGCGATAGCCAACACGGCTTCCACCGCCTTGAGCGCGCGTATCCGCGACGTGCAGGAAGCCACCCGCGGCGTCACCACCCTGTACCCGCGCAGCTACATCCTCCAGTGCATCAAGGAAGATCGCTTCCCCGACGAGCTGTGGCAAAAGCTCGGCGAGTTCGGCCTGCTCGGCCTGTCCGTCCCGGAAGAGTATGGCGGCTCCGGAGGCGGCGTACTGGAGATCACCGCGCTCAATGAAGCGCTGGCTTTGGCCGGCGTGCCCACGCTGTTCCTGGTCGTCACAGGGCTGGGCCGGGTACCGATCATGCGCCACGGCACACCCGAGCAGATCAGGAAATACGTCACGCCGACTTGCACCGGCGAGAAGAAGTTGTGTTTTGCCATCACCGAGCCCAATGCCGGCACCAACAGCTTTGCCATGACCACACTGGCCACACCGGACGGCGATGGCTGGGTGCTCAATGGCCAGAAGGTCTTCATTTCTGGCGCGCGCGATGCCGACTACATGCTGGTGATCGCTCGCACCACCAAGGCAGGCGAGGTGAAGCATCGCACCGACGGCATCTCGCTGTTCGTGCTTGACATGAAAACGCCCGGAATCCAGCTGACGCAACTCAACATCCAGGTCGAAACCGCCGAGCGCCAGTACATGGTGTTCTTTGACAACGTCAAGCTGCCCGCCGACGCACTGATCGGCGAAGCCGGCAAGGGCGCCAAGCTGATGTTCGAAGGCCTGAACTCGGAGCGCCTGCTGGCCGCTGGAGCCGCAATCGGCTTGGGCGACTATGCGCTGGCCAAGGCGGTAGCCTATTCGAAGGAGCGTAAGCCCTTCGGCAAGCCAATTGGCTCCTACCAGGCACTGCAGCACCGTATGGCGCAGGCCAAGGCGCAGATCGAGGCAGCGCGGCTGATGACCTACAACGCCGCCGAGCGCTTCGACGCCGGCGAGGATGCTGGTGCCCACGCCAACATGGCCAAGCTGCTGGGCTCGCAAGCGGCGGTGGCCGCCGTAGAGGCCGCGCTGCAAACCCACGGCGGCTACGGATTCGACCGCGACTACGACATCATCACGTTGTGGCCCATGGTGCGCCTGCTGGAAATCGCGCCCATCAACAACGAGATGCTGCTCAACTACATCGGCGAACATGTATTGGGCTTGCCTAAGTCATACTGAGCCGATGGCCGTCATCCCCGGTACCGACCACCCAGACCGAGACCGATGTTCGCAATACGGTCGAGGCCTCCGTCCGCCGTTTTCGGGGTCGCCTGAGCTTTCGACCCGACATCATTGGCAGGCCTCGCTACTCGTTTTCGGATGATGTGTGCCGTGCGCTCCCTCCCCACTTTCGAAGCAGCCAAGCGGCCGCGAGGCCGCCCACGCAAGACGCCGCAGGAGCGAAATGAAGGCAATCGCCGCCAAGATGTCGTCAAGGCCGCGGCCAAACTGTTTCGACGCTACGGCTTCAACGGCACGAGCACGCGCGACATCGCCTGCGCCGTCGGCATGCATTCCGGATCACTGTTTTGTCACTTCAAAAGCAAGGATGCGCTATTGCATGAAGTGATTCAGGAAGGCATGCGCAGCGCGATGGCGCGCCAGATGATCGTGCTACTTGCCGAGCATGACGCTGTGACCACGCTGCGGCAATTGATCCGATCGCATTTCGAAACGATTCTGGGACCAAACAGCGACTTCATGCATGTGGTGCTCTACGAGTCGCGCTACCTCAATGCTATGCAGCACAAAGTCATCGCGAAGCTGCAAGGTGAATACGAAGCGACATGGACGTCCGTGCTCCAAGAGCTCTCGTTGACTGGCTGCTTGCAGGTCGAGGTTCCGGTTGCGCGCCATTTGATCTTTGGTGTGCTGAACGGGTCAGCGCAGTGGTTCAAGTCTGAAATGGGAATCTCGATTGATGACCTGACCGACGCAGTGGTGGCCCTGTGCATACACGTCCCCCCGGCAAAGCCGGACTTGATGTTGAACGCGCCTTTGGGCGTCAGGCGGTGTATCCGGACGACGCCAACACCATGGCCGATCTGCCCAGCCAGGCCGAACTCGTGAAGTACAAGAGCCAGGGCATCAACATCATGGCGCCGCCGATCTTCGCCCTGCTGAGCACCGACACTTCAGAGCGGATCGCGCCCTCGCAGTACGCGCGAAACGCCCGCTCGGCCGGTCTGGACATCATTGCCTGGACCCTGGAGCGCTCGGGTCTGCTGGCCGATGGCGACAACGGCCTGTATTACCAGACGTTCGATTCGGCCATCAAGACCTAAGGCGACATGATGCGTGTGCTCGACGTGCTCGTCCGCGAGGCGGGTGTGATTGGCGTTTTCTCGGACTGGCCAGCCACGACCACGTCCTACGCGAACTACGCCAATCAGCGGTAGTCTTCATTGGCGCCCGGCGTTCTTCTCCATGGCGGAGATACGGCATGACTGTCGGCCGCAACCACCACAACAAGGTGGAGACAAGAAGATCGCGCCATGACACTACCTGAAAGCGAGTCACAGTCGTAGAGCCGAACAGCGCAGAAGGTGTTCCACTTGACGTCGCTGGGTCGCGCTGATCCTGCCGATCATGTGAATGTTGCTGACGGTTCAGCGAGCACGTCGCCGAGGTGCTGCAAGCCATCTTGCACCAGCGCTACAAGTTGCACCGATCCGTCGTCATCACCGCCAACCGCGTGGTGCAGGACTGAGGCAAATATCTGGGAGATGCCTCCATGGCCACCACCATCCTGGGCCGCCTTATGCACCGCTGCGTAATGCTGGAGTTCGAGGGCAGGCGCCACATGTCAACTCGCAATACGGTTTGCCCCGCGTTCTCAATGGACTTTGGGATGGCGATTTGATCCTTGCCGGGACCGAGGTGGCGCCTAAATTCGGAGGATACCTTGAGGGGGCGCTGGAAGCATCGGAGCTGGCGCTGGCAAACCTAGGACACATAGAAAGGTGAAATGACAACGAACAGAGACACCAGAGTCGCCCTGATGGATTTTGCTGAACACGCAGCCCGCTCACGGGGTTTCGACGGCTTCAGCTATGGCGATATGGCAGAGGCGATCGGCATTCGAAAAGCGTCGATCCACCACCATTTTCCGACCAAGGCCAATCTTTCCGAAGCATTGATCGAGCGATATCAGACCAACCTGCAGCATCGCCTGGCCGAGATCGAAGCAACCCACGCCACCGCCGGTGCACGCCTCAAGGCCCTGATTGCCCTGTACCGAGCAGCCCTGGATGATGGCCGCACCGTTTGTCTGTGCGTTGCCTTTTCAACCAGCCGGGAAAGCTTGTCTGAAGTGGTCATCGCCAAAGTCAGCGCCGTCCGCGCAATGATCCTGCAATGGATCACTGTGACGTTCGAACTCGGCCAAAGGGACGGGTCCATATCGGCAATCCTTGATCCGGCATACGAGGCGCCCGCGACCCTGGCCATGCTGGAAGGTGCCCATCTCGCAGCGCGTACTGAAGAGGACCTTGTTGCGTTTGACGTCGCAACCCGACTGCTGAACGCCCGTTGTCAGTAGCTTTGGTCCAGTTCGTGCGCTTTTATTGGGCTACTCGCCCTCTTCCTTTAATTCTGACTTCCCCCCCATATCCGGTCACTTCTAAACTGGAGTTGGGCAGCTTTTCAGCTGTTGATCTGACCTCTTTCTGACGAACTCCCTCGGGGTCAGGTGGCCGAGTGAGCCATGCGGGCGGTGATGGTTGTAGTCATGCTGCCATGCCTTCAATTTCTCCCGCGCATCCTGCATCGTAATGAGTCGGACCTGATTTATTCAGATTGACGCAAAGGCCAAGCGATGGGCTGAGCTGCTGAGTGCGTGAACAAGCGGCATGCGCGGCATCGGAGACCAGTTCGGCGATAGGCCCGCGATCTGGCAC
>NZ_JAKFEO010000028.1:0-8818 GCF_036675665.1 Hydrogenophaga sp.
GTCCTCGGCGGTCTTCTTCATCTTGCGCAGGATGTCGGCGCTGACCTGCTGGGCCGAGATCTGCTTGCCGCGCACTTCCACCCAGGCGTCGCCGTTGTCGGCCGCCACGATGGAGTAGGGCATCAGGTTGATGTCCTTCTGCACTTCCTTCTCGGTGAACTTGCGGCCGATCAGGCGCTTGATCGCGTACAGCGTGTTCTTGGGGTTGGTCACGGCCTGGCGCTTGGCGGAGGCACCCACCAGCACTTCGCCGTCTTCCTGGTAAGCCACGATCGAGGGCGTGGTGCGCGCACCTTCCGAGTTCTCGATCACCTTGGTGGTGTTGCCTTCCATGATGGACACGCACGAGTTGGTGGTGCCCAGGTCAATGCCGATGATTCGTCCCATGTTGTTGCTCCGTCTAGAAAAAAGATTGTTGAAAACGATGTGGATGAGGTGTGGATAAGTCGGGTTCTTTTCAAGAGCGCGACCGCACCGAATGCTTTATTTGGGCGCGGTGACCGTGACCAGGGCCGGGCGCAGCACGCGGTCGGCGATGGAATAGCCCTTTTGCAGGACGCTCACCACGGTGTTGGGCTCCTGTTCGGCCGGCACCATGCTGATGGCCTGGTGCTGGTGCGGGTCGAACTTCGTCGAACCCGCCGGGTTGATCTCCATCACCCGATGGCGCTCCAGCGCGCTCTTGAGTTGCTTGAGCGTGGCCTCGGAGCCCTCGCGCAGTTGTTCGCGCGTGGCCTCGGAGATTGCCAGGCCGGCCTCCAGGCTGTCTGCCACGGGCAGCAGACTCTCGGCAAAGCTCTCGACCGCGAACTTGCGCGACTTGCTGATCTCTTCTTCGGCGCGGCGGCGGGTGTTCTCGGCCTCGGCCTTGGCGCGCAGAAACTGCTCGGCCAGATCGGCGTTTTGCGCCTTGAGTGTGGACAGCTCCTGGGTCAGCGCGGTCAGGGTATCGGCCTCGTTGGCCGCCGCGGCTGCCATCGCTTCTTCGGCGCTCACAGGCGCACTGGGGTCCGGGGAGGCGTTGTCAGCGGGCTGGTTGTCGTGGCTCATGGAAGTGAATGGAAAAGTATTTGAAAAAAAGTGGGCAACGCTGGCCGCAGGCAGGCACATGGGGGCGCATGGCCCGGTTTCAAGGAGGCGACAGGCGTTTGAAGGGGGCGGGGGTCACAATCGGCCCCTTTCCAACAGTCGACTCAACAGGTTGAACCCATGAAACTCTTTCGCCATGGACCCGCGGGTGCCGAAAAACCCGGTCTGATCGATGCCAGCGGTACGCTGCGCGATCTCTCGGGGGTGGTGGCCGACATCCATCCGGCCACCCTGGGGCGTGATTCTATGGCCCGTCTGGCCGCGCTCGATCCGACCGGTCTGCCCGCCGTACCGCCCGGCACGCGTTTTGGCGCCTGCGTGGGGGGTGTGGGCAACGTGATCGGCATCGGCCTGAACTACGCCGATCACGCGGCCGAGGCCGGTCTGAAGCCGCCGAGCCAACCGATCGTGTTCAACAAGCACAGCGGCGCGGTCTGCGGTCCGAACGACGACGTGTGGCTGCCTCCCGGTGCGCAGAAGCTCGACTGGGAAGTGGAGCTGGGCATCGTGATCGGCCGCCGTGCCTTTCATGTCGGCGAAGACCAGGTCATGGACGTGGTGGCCGGTTTTTGCCTGGTCAACGACGTGTCCGAGCGCGCCTACCAGATGGAATATGAAGGCCAGTGGGCCAAGGGCAAGAGCTACCCCAGCCACTGCCCCCTGGGCCCATGGCTGGTGACGCCGGACGAGCTGGGCGACCCGCAGGATGTGGACCTCTGGCTGGACGTGAACGGCCAGCGCCGCCAGACTGGAAACACCCGCACCATGATCTTCGGCGTGAAGACCATCGTGAGCTATCTGAGCCGCTTCATGGCGCTGCAGCCCGGTGACGTGATCGCCACCGGCACGCCGCCCGGCGTGGGCATGGGCCACAAGCCGCCGATGTATCTGAAAGCGGGGGACGTGATGGCGCTGGGGGCGAGAGGCCTTGGCGAGCAGCACCAGACGGTGGTGGCCAGCCCCGGCGCCTGATCAGGCGCCCGGCTGGTGCGGCGTGGTGGCACTGGCCGCCACGCGCGCCTGCTGGTGCGACCACTTGGTGGCGAACTGCTGCACATCGCTCAGGCGGCGCGCCAGCTCGGCGCCCTGGGTCGTGAGGCGGTAGCCGTGGCCGCTGTGGTCCACCAGCCGCGCCGCTCGCAGTTCCTTGATGCGGGTGTTGAGGGTGTTGGGGGTCACGCCGCCCACGCTGTCCTGCAGCAGGCGGAAGGTCTGGGGATGGCCGTCGGAGAGAGCCCAGATCACCCGCATGGCGTAGCGTGATTCGAGCAGGTCGAAGAGCTGGATCACGGCAGCGTTGTCTTTGGCACTCATGCGGATTCTCCTGGGAGGCCTGGCGAAAGCCCGAATGAGAACTATAGACACGAAGCCAGGGTGCTACCAGTTTGCTAGCTGCGTGCGGTGCAGCAATGTGGCGCAAAGGCACACGCTACGGATTTACCCGGATTGCCAGGGCCTAGCGGCGGTAGACCTTGCGCAGCAGGGCGGTCAGGGTCTGCAGTTCGGCCGCGCTCAAGGCGTGCGTGGCTTCCTGCTCCAGGTTGGTTGCCGTGGTCTGCGCCTGGGCGTGCAGGCGCTGCCCGGCCGGGGTGAGGTGCAGGCCCTGGGCGCGCCGGTCGGTGGGGTGGGGCCGGCGCTCGACCAGGCCGCGCTTGTGCAGTGCCTTGACCATGCCCACCAGGTTGGGCGGCAGGATGTCGAGCGCCGCGCAGATCTGGCGCGAGGTCACGCCGGGGTTGTGCGCCACCACGGTCAGCACCGAGAAGTCCACCGGCCGCAGGTCGTAGGGTTCCATGCGGCGCAGGAACAGCGCAATGATGGTGAGCGCCGCGCGCCGGGCGTTGTAGCCCAGCAGGGTCTCCAGGTACGAGGTGTCGACCTCGCGCGCATCGCCCGTTGCGTTGCCCGCTCCGGCGTCGAGCTGCAGGCCGTCGCCGGCGTCTTTCTTGCGCGGACCGCGGGGGCGGCGCATGGCGTTGGCAATGGAGGTTTCGGGCATCGTCAGAGCATAGCCGGGCAGGGCTGCCCGACCGACAAGGTGGTGTTCATCATGGCCATGCGCATGTCGAATTCGGGCCACACCCAGCGCCAGAAGGCCGCGTGCGCGCTGGCATCGACGGCGGGTGCCGCGGCCAGGCGGTCCCAGGCCCAGGCCATGAGCAGCAAGGCCAGTGCGCGCAGGAAATCGTCGGCCAGCCAGAACGGCTGGTCGGGCGCAGCATCAGCCGCGCAGGTGTGCGGCACGACCTGCTCGCGCACGAAGGCGCCGAAGGTTTGCAGCGCCTGCCGGGTGCGGGGGCTGGGCACGCTGTCTGCCGCCAGTTCGGCCAGCAGTGTTTGCAGCGCGCTTGCCCCGTCGGGCAGGGTCTTGCGCACCAGCAGGTCGATCGCCTGGATCTCGTTCGTGCCCTCGTAGATCATGGCCACACGCGCGTCGCGCACGTGCTGCTCGATGCCCCATTCGCGCACATAGCCATGGCCGCCGAACACCTGCAGGCAGGCGCTGGCGCCGCTGAAGGCCTGCTCGGTCCAGGCCGACTTGAGCACCGGCGTGACCAGGCTGCACCAGCGCGCGGCGGCCTCGCGCCGCGCGGCGTCGGGGTGGTGCTTCTGCGTGTCCAGTTCAAGCGCGGTGCGGTAGGCGATCACACGGCCGGCGTCGATCCAGGCGCGCTGGGTGCCCAGGATGCGTTGCATCGCAGGGTGCAGGGCGATCACATCCGCCTGGCCGGCCTTGCTGGTGCTGCCGGGCGCGCGCATCTGGCGGCGTTCCTGCGCGTAGGCGTTGGCCTTTTGCCACGCGGCGTCGAGCAGGCCGATGCCCTGCAGGCCCACCAGCAGGCGCGCGGCGTTCATCATCACGAACATCGCGTTCAAGCCCTTGCCCGGCTCGCCCACGATGGATGCCGCCGCTTCGTCGAAACGCATCACGCAGGTGGGGCTGGCGTGGATGCCCATCTTTTCCTCGATGCGCTCGCAATGCACCGCACTGCGCTGACCGTCCTCGTCAAACTTCGGCACGAGGAACAGCGACAAACCCTTGGGACCAGGCGGCGCATCGGGCAGGCGCGCGAGCACCAGGTGCACGATGTTGTCGCTCAGGTCGTGCTCGCCGCCGGAGATGAAGATCTTGGTGCCCGACAGCGCAAAACGCCCGTCGGCCAGCGGCACGGCCTTCGTGCGCACCAGGCCCAGGTCGCTGCCGGCGTGCGGCTCGGTCAGGCACATGGTGGCCAGCCATTCGCCCGTGGCCAGCTTTTCGAGGTAGCGCGCCTTCAGGGCATCGGAGCCGTGGTGGCGGAGGCATTCGCAGGCGCCGTGCAGCAGGCCGGGCGCCATGGTCCAGCCGTGGTTGGCGGCGTTGAGCTGCTCGTGCAGCACGGCTTCCACCACGGTGGGCAGGCCCTGGCCGCCGTCTTCGGTGGCGCAGGCGAGCGAGGGCCAGCCGGCCTGCCAGAACGCCTGGTACGAGTCGCGGAAGCCCGGTGGCATGGTGACGGCGCCGTCCTGCCACTGCGCGCCGATCTCGTCGCCGCTGCGGTTGAGCGGCGCCACCACTTCGCCAACGAACTTGCCGGCTTCTTCGATCACCTGGGTGAGCAGGGCGGTGTCGGCGTGCTCCGCCATCGCCGGCAGTTCGGCCAGGCGCTCGTGCGCGCGCAGCACATCGAACAGCACGAAGGCGTGCGCAGCGGTGCGGGGCTGGTAGGCGTTCATGGCGGCCAGGTCAGCGGCAGGCGAAGCTGGACGCGGCTTCCACCGGGCCGCTGCCGTTGTAGCGCGCCACGGTGGGGTAGGCGCACAGCGGGCGGCTGCGGGTAGCGGACCAGTCTGCCGGCAACTCGGTGTTGACCCCACCGGCGTTGCCCGCGCCGCGTGCGCTGGCCATCACGGCCTGGGGGGCCACGCCTTGCTCCACCCACTTCACCAGCGGACCCAGCAGGTCGAACTGGTCAGCCGCCGGACCGCCGCTGCAGTGGTTCATGCCTGGCACCGGAAAGTAGCGCGCGAAGTCGGCCGCCTTGCCGCCCTGCGAGCGGTTCACGCGCTCGGTCCACTGGCGCGTGTCCTCGGCCGAGAAGATCGCGTCGCTCACACCGTGGTACAGCACCATCTTGGCGCCGCGCGCGCGCAGGGGCAACAGGTTGTCGGGCTTCTCGTGGCCGGGCGGGCTCATGAGCGCCAGGCCCGATTCGCGGTAGGTGTCGCTGGTGGCGGAGACCGCCGCGAGCAGGGCGTCGATGTTGGCGCTGGTGAAGTTCACCGGCGCGGCCGGCGGCGCGGTGAACACCGTGCCCACCGAGAGCGGGTCCAGTGCCACCGAGTTGACGAACTTCCAGGTCGCCCAGTTGTTGCCGGCGATGCCGGCGTCGTGCGGGAAGGCGCTGTAGATGGCCTGGCCGTTGGCGGCCTTGCCACCGGCCTGCACCTGGGCCAGCGTGGTCTTCTGTGCCGGCGTGAGGCAGTTGCCGTCGCGCGCGCCGCTGCAGGCGGGCACGTCGCGCACCACGTCGAAGGCGGCCTGGCAGGCCTGGGTGGCTTGCACCATGCCGTCGCTCAGGCCGTCGAGCGCATCGCAGCGGTTGAGGACGGCGCGCGCCACGGTCTGGCGTTCGGCGGCGCTGAGGGCGCTGCCCAGGTCGGGGATGTTCGCGTTGGGGTTGAGCGGGTGCTTCACCGTGGCGCCCGGTGTGGCCAGCGCCGCCCAGCGCTGCGCGCCCCACAGTTGCGCCAGCGCCGCGTTGGGCAGGCGGTAACCCGGCGCGCCGATCAGGTAGCCGTCGTACTGGTCGCCCAGGCGGCTGGCCGTCACCAGGGCGTGGCGCCCGCCGTTGGAGCAGCCGCCGATGTAGGAGCGGTCGGGCGCCTTGCCGTAGGCGCTGGTGATCAGCGCCTTGGCCATGGGCGTGAGCTTGGCCACGGCCTGGTAGCCGTAGTCCAGGCGCGCCTGCGGCTCCAGGCCGAAGACGGTGGTCTGCGCGCCGGTGTGGCCGGCGTCGGAGCTGATCACCGCGAAGCCCTGCGTCAGCGCGCCGGTGAGCGGGCCGCCGCCCAGGGCGCCTTCGGCCGGGCGCACGGCACCGTCCAGGCCGCCGTTGCCCTGGTAGTAGAAGCGGCCGTTCCAGGCCTGCGGCAGGCGCATCTCGAAGCCGATGGCGTAGTCACGGCCGTCGCTGCCCTTGCGCTTGTGCATCTGGCCCTTGACCAGGCAATGCGCCGCCACCGGCTGGCCCGCCAGCATGAGGCCACCCGCGGCCACCGGGGCCGCGGAGTCGATGCTGGTCTGTTCGAAGCGGAACTGGCCGGCCAGCGTGTCGCACTGGCGCAGGCTGGCGCCCACGGCGGGCGTGAGCGCGGCCGGTGTGGAGGTGCCCGGCGGTGCGGTGCCGCAGGCCGCGATGAGCAGGCCCAGACCGAGTGGCAGGGTCAAGCGGGTGGTCCGGTGGTGACGACGCTGTGCGTTCTTCATCTGGGGCTCCTCGGGTGGTTGGGGGCGGGTGATCGGGTCAGGCGGCTTGCCGCGCGGTGCCGAGATAGGTCTCGATCACGCGCGGGTCGCTGGCGAGTTCGCTGGCCGGGCCTTGCGCACTGAGTTCGCCCATCTCCAGCACATAGCCATGGTCGGCCACCTGCAGCGCGGCGCGCGCGTTCTGCTCCACCAGCACGATGGTCACGCCGGTCTGGCGCAGGCGCTCGATGATGGAAAAGATCTCTCGCACGATCAGCGGCGCCAGACCCAGGCTGGGCTCGTCGAGCATCAGCAGGTCGGGGCTGGACATCAGCGCGCGGCCCACGGCCAGCATCTGGCGTTCACCGCCCGAGAGCGTGCCGGCGAGCTGGGTGCGGCGCTCCTGCAGGCGCGGGAAGATGCTGTAGACGTCGTCGAGCTTGCCGCGCCATTTCGCATTGCCCAGTCGCATCTGGCGGAAGCCGCCGAGCAGCAGGTTGTCTTCCACCGGCATGGTGCCGAAGAGCTCGCGCTTCTCGGGCACCAGCGCCATGCCGTTCATCACGCGCTCTTCGAGCGTGAGGGTGGTGATGTCCTGGCCGCGGAATTCGATTCCGCCCTGGCCGGGCAGGATGCCCATGAGCGTGTTGAGCAGCGTGGACTTGCCGGCGCCGTTGGGGCCGATCACGGTGATCACGCCACCCGGCTGGGCCTGGATGTCGATGCCGTGCAGCACCTCGGCGCGGCCGTAACCGGCGCGCAGGCCCTTGACTTGAAGGATGGGTGTCGTGCTCATGTCAGTGTTCCGTTCCGAGGTAGGCCGCGCGAACCTTGGGGTCTTGTTGCACCTGTTCTGGCGGCCCCTGCGTGAGCAGGGTGCCGAACTCCATCACCACCAGGTGGTCGCAGATCTGCATCACCAGGTCCATGTCGTGTTCCACCAGCAGGATGCTCATGCCCTCGCCCTTGAGCTGGCGCAGCACGCCGCCCAGGGCCTGCTTCTCCTGGTGGCGCAGGCCGGCGGCAGGCTCGTCGAGCAGCAGCAGCGTCGGGTCGGCGCAGAGGGCGCGCGCGATCTCCATGAGGCGCTGCGGGCCCATGGCCAGGTTGCCGGCCTGCTCGTG
This sequence comes from Hydrogenophaga sp., assembly GCF_036675665.1. Classification (GTDB taxonomy): domain Bacteria; phylum Pseudomonadota; class Gammaproteobacteria; order Burkholderiales; family Burkholderiaceae_C; genus Hydrogenophaga. The sequence goes on from NZ_JAKFEO010000028.1 coordinate 7,663, forward strand.
CAGGTAGGCGCCCATGCCGATGCGTTCCAGCTGGCGCTGCGCTTCGCGGAACAGTTGCCGTTCCTCGCTGCGATTGGTGCGCAGCATGGCCGGCAGCACGCCCTTGTGCCCGCGCGTGTGCGCACCCAGCGCCACGTTCTCCAGCACCGTCATGTCGGGAATCATCTTCACGTGCTGGAAGGTGCGCGCGAGCCCCAACTGAGCGATGGCGCGCGAGGGCTTGCCGATCACGTTGCCGCCCTGGAACAGCACCTCGCCGCCGGTGGCCGGCAGCACGCCGGTGATGAGGTTGAAGGTGGTGGACTTGCCCGCGCCGTTGGGTCCGATCAGACCCACGATCTGGCCGGCGTGGATCTGGAAGCTGATGTCGTTCACGGCCACCAGGCCGCCGAACTGCATGCGCGCCTTCTGCACATCGAGCACCAGCGCGCCGGTGGCGGGCTTGGCGCGTTCGGGCAGGGCGGCGGCATCGGCCCAGTCCACCTTGCGCGGTGGCTTGGGCAGGTTGCGGTCGACCAGCGACCACAGGCCGTCGGGCAGGTATTTGAGAACGACCACCAGCGCGATGCCGAACACGATCACCTCGTAGCTGCCGCTGGTGCCGATCAGCTTGGGCAGCAGCACCTGCAACTGGTCTTCGAGCACACGAATGAGGCCGGCGCCGACGATGGCGCCCCACACGTGGCCCACGCCACCGATCACCGCCATGAACAGGTACTCGATGCCCATCTTCAGGCCGAAGGCCGAGGGGTTCACCGTGCGCTGGAAGTGCGCGAGCAGCCAGCCGGCAACGGAAGCGAACAGCGCGGCCAGCACGAAGATGGTGACCTTGTAGCGGAAGGTGCTGATGCCCATGGCCTCGGCCATCTGTGAACCGCCCTTGAGCGAGCGGATGGCGCGGCCCGCGCGCGAATCCAGCAGGTGCAGCAGCGCGGCGGCGAACGCCAGCAGGATGACCCAGGTGAGCACGAAGAAGGCGCGGCCCTGGCCGATGTCGAAGCCGGCGATGGACAGGCTTTGCAGGCCGAGCAGGCCGTCGTACTTGCCCAGCGCGTCCAGGTTGCCCATGAGGTAGTAGAGCGACAGGCCCCAGGCGATGGTGGCCAGCGGCAGGTAGTGGCCCGACATGCGCAGCGTGATCAGGCCCACCAGCAGC
>NZ_JAKFEO010000003.1:0-43563 GCF_036675665.1 Hydrogenophaga sp.
TACGCCATCGGCGGCGTGAGCGTGGGCGAGCCGAAAGAGCAGATGCTGCAGATCATGGCGCACACGCCGCACCGCCTGCCCGCGCACAAGCCGCGTTACCTCATGGGCGTGGGCACGCCCGAAGACCTGGTGCAGGGCGTGGCCGATGGTGTGGACATGTTCGACTGCGTCATGCCCACGCGCAACGCGCGCAACGGCACGCTGTTCACGCGCTTTGGCGACCTGAAGATCCGCAACGCGCGCCACAAGACCGACCACCAGCCGCTGGACACCACCTGCACCTGCCACGCCTGTGCGGGCAAAAGTGGCGTGAGCTGGGACGACGGCGGGCGCGACGGCTTCAGCCGCGCCTACCTGCACCACCTGGACCGCTGCGGCGAAATGCTCGGCCCCATGCTGTCCACCATCCACAACCTGCATTACTACCTGAACCTCATGCGCGAGGTGCGCGAGGCGCTGGACGCGGGAACATTCAGCGCGTTCCGGGCGCAGTTCAAGGCCGACCGCTCGCGCGGCGTCTAGGGACAGCCTCTAGACAACCGACACCGAGGCGCCGTCGTTGGGCAGGTGGGCGAAGGCGTCGTCCGGCGGCGCGGTCACGATGGAGTGCAGCGGCGGATGGGCCATCTGCAAGGAGGCGGCATCGGGGCGCGGGCGGCGCAGCGCGGCGTTGCCACCAAAGGCCTGCTCCATCGCGCGCGCCGCGGCGAGCACACGCCGATCGCCCCGGAACGGCCCCACCACCTGCAGCCCGAACGGCATGCCCTTCGCATCGGTGCCACAGGGCAGCGAGATCGCCGGGTGCGTGGTGAGCGTGACCACATAGGTCAGCGCGAGCCAGCGGTAGTAGTTCTCCTGCTGGCGACCATCGATCACGTCGACATGGGATTGGGTCCATGGGAACGGCGAAACGGGTGTGGTCGGCGAGAGCACCAGGTCGTAGCCGGCAAAGACGGGCTGGAAGCGGCCCACGATGCGGGTCTGCTCGGACTGCGCCCACGCGCAATCGAGCAGGCTCATGCGCGTGCCCATCTCGTAGTTGGCGCGCGGGTTGGGGCCCAGGCTGCCGGGGTCGCGCTCGTAGGTCGCCCGCATGCCGGCCACGAAGGCCTCGGCGCGCAGCACGTCGAAACAACGGTGCACGTCCCCGAGATCGAAGCTCACCTCGTCGCAGGCCGCGAACAGGTGCCGCATGGCCGCGATCTTTTCGCGGAACGCGGCGCGGATGGCCGGGTCCACGTCGCAGGCACCGAAGTCTTCGGTGTAGGCCACGCGCAGGCGCGAGAGGTCGCAGGCGCCCGGATCGAGGAAGGACAGCGCGTCCAGCGGATGGCTCAGCGGGTCGCCCGGGTGCATGCCGGCGCAGGCCGCCATCTGCAGGCAGGCGTCGTCCACGCTGCGGCCCATCGGTCCCACCACCGAGATCGGCGACCAACCCAGCGTCTTGCGCACGCTGGGAATCACCCCGGGCGAGGGCCGAAAGCCCACGACCCCGCAACAGGCGGCGGGAATGCGCAGCGAGCCCCCGGTGTCCGAGCCGGTGCAGATCGGCAGCATGTCCAGCGCCAGCGCTGCCGCGGAACCGCCCGAGGAACCGCCCGCATTCAGATCGGGGTTGAACGGGTTGCCGGTGGCGCCCCAGACGGGGTTGCGGCTGTTCGCGCCGGCGCCCATCTCGGGCACGTTGGTCTTGCCCACCACGATGGCGCCGGCGCGGCGCAGGCGCGCCACCAGCTCGATGTCTCCGGACGGCACATGGTTGCGAAGCGGCGGTGACCCTGAGGTCGACAGCAGGCCGGCGGTGGGCTCCAGATCCTTCACCCCCAACGGCAGGCCGTGCAACAGGCCCAGCGCATCGCCCCGCATGACCGCCTGCTCGGCGGCGCGTGCTTCCTCGCGTGCCCGCTCGAAGCAGGTGGCCGTGACCGCGTTGACGAACGGGTTGACGGCTTCGATGCGCGCGATGCAGGCATCGAGCAGCTCGACCGGCGAGAGCTGCCGGGTGCCGATCAGGCGCCGCAAGCCGACGGCCGAGGTTTCCAGCAAGGAAGAGGAGGACGCGGAAGAGGACATGCGGGTCGATGGGTGGTCGGGTGGGTTCAGTCGGCCTGGATGTTGGCGCGGCGGGCCACGGCGCGCATCAGCGGCAGTTCCTTCTCGATCTGCCCGATCGCAGCCGCGCGGTTCGCCACGGTCGGCTCCGCACCCTGCTCCAACAGCGACTTCTGGAACGCCGGCTCGCTGCTCACGGCGGCCAGCGCTTTTTCCAGCTGGGCCAGCACGGCGGGCGGCATACCCCTGGGACCGACCACCATGATCCAGGTGTCGGCGTTGACGTCCTTGTAGCCGGCTTCAGCGAAGGTGGGCACGTCCGGAAGCTGCGACGAACGTGCGGCCGTGGTGACGGCGATCGCCTTGACCTTGCCGGCCTTGATCTGCGGGATGGCGGCGGTGACGGTGTCCACCGAGAACGGCACCTGGCCGCCCATGAGATCCGTCATGGCCGGCGCGCTGCCCTTGTAGGGCACGTGCATCAGACGGGCACCGATGGCCTGCAGGATGATCTCGGCGGTGAAGTGCGAGGTCGTGCCGGCACCGAAGGACGCGTAGGAATATTTGTCGGGTGAGGCCTTCGCTGCAGCCACGAACTCCTTGACGTTGTTGACGGGTACGTCCTTGTTGGCCAGCAGGATCAGCGGAATGCGGCCGACGATGCCGATCGGGTCAAAGCTCTTGACCGGGTCGTAGGGCAGGTTCGGGCGGATGGCCGGGTTCACGGTGAAGGTGGAGCCCGAGCTCAGCAGCAACGTGTAGCCATCGGCCGGCGCCTTGGCCACCAGGCCTGCACCCACGACGGTGCCGGCGCCAGCGCGGTTGTCGATGACCACGGGCTGCCCGAGCTTGTCCGACAGGCGCTTGCTGACCAGGCGGCCGATCGTGTCGGCGCTGCCCCCCGGCGGGAACGGAATCACCAGCGTGATCGGGCGGCTGGGGTAGACACCCTGTGCCACCGCGGGCTTGGCGCCCAGCGTGGCGGCCAGGGCAGCGGTCGCCATCAACAGGACGGCGGCGCGGCGGTGGGCGGGTGAAGCGGTGCGGGGCGTGTAGATCATGGTGGGCTCCGGTGGTGGTGAGCTCATCGTAAAAAAAGTGTCACCGTGCAGCAATAGCAATGTTCAGAACTTTTCTTTGCGATAAACGCAACGCTGAAGTAGGCTGTCGTGATGAACACCCGTCAGCCACCGACCCGCTCAAACACCACCCGCAAGGCCACCCGCAAGCCCGTCAACCAGCGCGTGCTGCAGGAGGTGGCGCTGCGCTACTTCGTGGAGGTGGTCCGCGCGGGCTCGGTGACCGAGGCGGCCAGCCGCCTCGACGTGGCGCCGTCGGCCGTGAGCCGGCAGATCGGCCGCCTGGAACGGGAACTCGACACACTGCTCTTCGAACGCAAGGCGCGCGGCATGACGCCCAACGCCGCTGGTGAATTGCTCGCCGCCCATGCGCGCCGGGCCTGGCAGGACGTCGAGCGCGTGACCGAAGAAATCCTCGCACTGCGCGGGCTGCGCACCGGCGAGGTCCGCATCGCGGCAACGGAAGGCTTCGCCTACGAGTTCCTGCCCTCGATGGTCCTGGAGTTCCAGAAGACATGGCCCGGCATCCATTTCGCGCTCGACATGGTCGCGCAGGCCGAGGTGGCCCGCCGCGTGCGGGACGGCGAGGTGGACATCGGCGTCACCGTCAGCCTGTCGTCCGAACGCGGCCTGACCGTGGAACACCGTCACCCTTCGCCCATCATGGCCGTGATGGCCATCGACCACCCCATGGCCGCGCGGCGCCTGCTCTCACTTGCTCAGGTGACGGCCTACCCGCTGGCGCTGCCATCCAGGACATCGACGCTGCGGCAACTGCTGGACATCAGCTGCAGCCGCCAGGGGCTGCAGTGCGACGCGGTCATCACCAGCAACCAGCTCTACCCTCTCATCAACTACGTGTCGGAGTGTCAGGCCATCACCTTCTGTGGCGAGGCGGCCCTGCGCCGGCGGCTGGTGGAAGGCCGCATCACCGCGGTGCCGCTGCGCGACCGCGAGATGAACGAACGGCACTTTGAAGTGCAGACCCTGGCCGGCCGGCATCTCCCCGAGGCGGTGCGCACCTTCGTGGCGTTCCTGCGTGAACAGATCGTGGAAGAGGAACGGCTCGGGCACCGCTCCCCACCCAGGTAAAGATTGCGTTTTCGCAACCGACCTTTCAGATGGCGGCGATGACTGAAACGGTGATGCTTCCGACAATCCAGCTTTCGGAACCACCACCATGACGCAAACCATCTCTGATCAGCCGAACTGCAGGCAGCGCATGCTCAGCGTGCCGCTGTGGAACGCCTCGAAGACGTGCTTGGGCATCTGGCCCGCATCGGCGGCACCCAGCGCATAGAGGAATGGCCAGTAGTGATCGGGCGTGGGCACCGCCATGCGCGCGGACATGTCCAGTCCGATGTAGTCCTGCAATGCCTTGTCTTCTCGCTGGTCCAGCGCGCGCTTGACGCGGTCGTCGAACGCCTGCGCCCACGGGCGGCTGGCCAGCGCCTGCTCGGGCGTGCCACGGTCGGTGGCGCTCAGGTTGTGCACGATGTTGCCGCTGCCGATGATCAGCACGCCCTGCTCGCGCAAGGCCTGCAGTTCGCGGCCCAGCGCGTAGTGGAAGGCGGCCGGTTTGTCGTAGTCGATCGAGACCTGGAACACCGGCACGTTCGCCTTGGGGAACATGTGGTGCAGCACCGTCCAGGTGCCGTGATCCAGTCCCCACTCGGTGGTCGGCACGCTGGGGTTGCTGCGAATCAACCTGGCGGCGGCACGCGCCAGGTCGGGGTGGCCCTTGGCCGGGTACTGCATCTCGTGCAGCTGGCGCGGGAAGCCGCCGAAGTCGTGGATCGTCGGCGGCGTCTCGTTCACCGTCACGCCCGTGGCACCGCTGGTGAGCCAGTGGGCCGACACCACCAGGATCGCGCGCGGCGCGGGCAGGCGCTTGCCCCAGGCCGCGAGTTCGCGCGTGAACCGGTTGTCCGAGATCGCGTTCATCGGGCTGCCGTGGCCGATGAACAGCACCGGCTGGCGCTGCGGCTTGCCGGTGGCGTGGGCGGCGGGCACCGTGGTGCTCAGCGAGAGCAGCGCGGCGGACACCGCGCTCAGGGACGTGGATTCGAGGAAGAGGCGGCGGGAAAACATGGGGGTGGCGGCAGGTGGGAAATGGTCTGCCTTCTCTGCGGAAGGCAGATCGTAGAGCGGGGCATCCCCGGCTTGGTTCCCGCCCGCCGCGGAGAAAGTGGCGCTCAGACCGCTGGCGCTCCGGTAGCGTCCGTTCGTGCCGCTGGCTCGCCGCACGCGTAGCAGTAACGGGCAAACGCGCTCTTGCGCGCCTGGCAGGCGCCGCAGTGGTTGTGCAGGCCCATGCCGCAGTGCGGGCAGAAGTCGTTCTTCGGGTCCTTCAGGTCGACCGCGCGCTCGCAGCCCGGGCACACGCCCTTGGCCAGGCGGGTCTGCGCCAGGTCATAGTCCAGTTCCTGGCGGCGTTGCCGGTCGGGCAAGGCCTCGGCCTGCTGCTGCCGCTCCAGGTAGCGCTGCAGCGCCTGGATCGCATAGCGCCCGCCGATCACCGTGAGCACGATGCCCACGATGTAGCGCACGTAGCCACCGTAGCTCGGCAGGTAGGGCACGAGCTCGACGAAGAACGCGAACAGCGCGAAGAAGATGAAGCCCCACACGAAGGGCCAGTACGTGCTCTTGCGCTGCTTCGCGAACAGCCAGCCCGCCGCCACCAGCAAAGGCAGCGTGAGCGCCAGGCGGTAGAGGAACACGCGCAGTTCCTGCGCGCGCCGGGCCGACTCGTAGGACTGGCGCGCGGCCTCCTGCATCTGCTGCAGTTCAGCCTGGGCACGTTGCTGTGCCTGCCGCGCGTCGAGCGCCGCCTGCTGCTGCGCCTCCACCGCCGCAAGCGCGTCGCGCTCGGTCTGGCGGTAGCCATCGAGCTGGCGTGTGCGTTCGATCAGCTCCGGGTCCTGTTCGGGCCTCTGCGTGGCGTTGCGCGTGTTCAGCCAGTTGCCGAAGGTGTCGCGCGCCGCGCGGTGGTTGGCCTGCGCGGCCTGGTGCCTCAGCTGCGCCTGGTCGAGCGCGCCCTGCGCGTCGCGCGCCGCGCGCTCGGCAGTCTCGATGGCCTGCCGCACCTGCGGCGCGCGCTGCGGGTCCAGGAAATCGTCCAGCGTGCGCTGCTGCTCCACCTGCGGCAGATCGCCCACGACGGTGCTGCCCAGCCCCACCAGGAACCAGGCAAACACGAACGCCACCAACCAGAGGCCACGGTGAAACCATTTTTCCGACCAACGCAACGCCTTGCTCATCGCCCTCTCCTCCACATGAAAGCCGAGGGGGAGTGGTCCGGCGGGCCACCCATCCATCGCCCGCGCATTCTGCCGTACAGTCCCAGCGAGCCCGACCACCCTATGACGCACGCCATCCCGCGCCACATCCTGCCGATCCTGGTGCTGGCCCAGTTCATGGGCACCTCGCTGTGGTTCGCGGTCAACGCCGTCATGCCCGACCTGCAGCGCGAACTGGGCTGGCCCACGAGCGCGGTGGGCACGCTCACCTCGGCACTGCAGTTCGGCTTCATCGCCGGCACGCTGGTGTTCGCGCTGCTGGCCATTGCCGACCGCTTTGCGCCGCGTCGCGTGTTCCTGGTGTGCGCGCTGGCCGGCGCGGCCTGCACCGTGGGCGCCTGGTGGATGGTGCGCGACTACACCGCCCTGCTGGGTTGGCGTTTTGCCACCGGCTTCTTTCTCGCGGGCATCTATCCCGTGGGCATGAAGATCGCCGCGCAGTGGTACACGCGCGGCCTCGGTGGCGCGCTCGGCTTGCTCATTGGTGCGCTGGTGCTGGGCTCGGCCAGCGCGCACGCGCTGCGCGCGCTCAGCGGCGCACTGCCCTGGCCCACCCTCATGCTGGGCGTGGCCGCGCTGGCCGCGGCCGGTGGCCTGCTGCTGTTCTTCGGCACCGGCGATCCACCGGGCGCACACGCTCGCGTGACGGTGCTGCAGTGGCGCGCGCTGGCCACGCTGTGGACCGATGCGCGCGTGCGCAGCTCGGTGCTGGGTTACTTCGGCCACATGTGGGAGCTCTACACCATGTGGGTGATGGTGCCGCTGGTGCTGGCCACGCGGCTGCAGGGCACCGCGCTGTCGTGGGCAGCGTTCTTTGTGCTGGGTGCTGGCGTGATCGGCTGCGCCGGGGGCGGTTGGGTGGCGCAGCGCTGGGGCAGCGCGCGCGTGGCGGGCAGCCAGCTCGCCACCAGTGGCCTGTGTTGCCTGGCCGCGCCATGGGTGATCGGCGCGCCCACCGCGCTGTTCTTTGCGTGGCTGGTGCTGTGGGGCATCACCGTCTCGGGCGACTCGCCGCAGTTCTCCACCCTCACCGCGCGCAACGCGCCACCCCAAGCCGTGGGCAGCGTGCTCACGCTGACCAACAGCATCGGCTTTGCGATCTCCATCGTGAGCATCCTGCTGTTCGTCTCGCTGGCCGAGCGCGTGGCGCTGGGCACGTTGCTCCCCTGGCTGGCGCTCGGCCCGGCGCTGGGACTGTGGGCGCTGCTGCCGCTGTTGCGCGAAGAACGCAACTAGGGTGTCAGCCGCTGCTGCGGGCCAGCGAGCCCCGCGCGCTCCAGCCACGCAAAAGCCGAGTCCACCGTCACGGTCTCGATGCGGTCGGCAAAACGCTTGTCGTTGGGGTGGTCGTCAAACGCGATGTGGGCCGAACTCACGCGCGCGCCCAGGCGGGTGAGCGCGCCCAGCTGCAAGGTGGTGGGCTGGTAGCCCTTGAAGCGCAACCAGGCCTGGGCCTGTTCACGGGTGCCCACAGCCGGTTCAGCGGCCGAGGCCAGGGTTTCCAGTGCCCACTGGTTGGACTGCTGGTAGCGCGTGGCCCACGGGTAACTCAGCATGTTGTAGGCCCGGGTGTGCAGGGCGGCGCTGCGCACCGGGTCGGTGAGCAGGGCGTGCAGCGGCGCCTGCAGCGTGGGCGCGGGCACCATCCACGCGGCTTCGTGTCGCCAGAGATCGTCCAGAAAGAACTCGCCCAGTCCTTGGCGGTACAGCGCGCCCTCGGCCGAGCCGCAACTGTTGAGCTTGTGCAGCACGCGCCAGGGGCCCTCGGCGGTCTTGTAGGCCCAGCCCAGGTGCGAATATCGCAACCGGTATTTGCTCAGGTCCTGCCCGGCGCGGGCCAGCACCACCACCCTCGCGCCGCTGCGCGCGTGTTCAGCGTCCAGCGCCTGCGAGGTGCGCAACGCCAGGTTCATGCCCAGCTCGATGGAGTGCGCCGCCAGGGGTTTGGCTTCGCAGGAGCGGCCGGCGTGCGCGGCGGGTGTCGTCATCAAGGCCATGGTGACGGCGAACCCCGCCAGCCAGCGCCAGGCAAAAGAATGCGCCATGGTGGGTTCCTCAGTGGGTGATGCGTTCGTTGTGCAACAGGGCGCGACCCAGCTCGTTCGGAATGAAGGCCAGCACCTCGCCAGCGGCCGAGAGCAGCACGCCGGTGCCGATCACACTGACCACCACCACCGCGCCCACACCCGTGGAAACCGCCGAGACCGCGCGGCCCGAGACCTCGACGCTCGCGCGTGCGCCGTCCGACACCCGCTCCAGCACATACACGGTGCCGCTGGCCGTGACTTCCACCGCCTTGACCACCAGCGTGGCACCGGCCACCGAGAACGCCACCGGCACAACGCTCACCGCCGCCGCGCCGACCGAGGCGGCGCCCACCACCGAAGCCACCGGCAAGGCCGACAGCGCCACCGACACCTCGCTCTGTGCGCGGGCAGGACTCGCCAACAGGGCGAAGGCCATCGCGGTCATTGCAGCGATCGAGCGCCAGGAAAAATGCACTGGGTTCATGTTCAAGCTCCTCAAAAAAGGTTGTGACAGTGATTCATTCGCCGACGCTGGCACGCTCGCCCAGCGCCTGCTGACGACCCGCCATCTCGCCGCGCACACGGGCTTCGGCCAGGTCGGCCTCGTGGCGGTCGCGCAGCGTCTTGGCCAGCGTGAAGGCCGAGGTCACGAGGTACAGCCAGCTCACGCCCAGGTAGGCGCGGTAGGTGTCGTTGATCTCCATGCGCAAGAGGCCCCAACCGGTCAGGCCCATGGCCACCGCAAAGCCGCCCCACACCACCAGGCGCCACATCGGCGTCTCGGCCTCGCCGGCTTGCGCGGCCTGCTGGCTGTCGCGCACCGCCTTGGACAGCACGAACACGGTGGACAGACAGAACACATAACCCATCACCATGAACGCCCGGTCCAGCGCCTGACCCGGCAAATACGCCAGACCGGTGGCGCAGAGGAACACCGCCACGCCGAACGAAACCCAGACCTGGAGCTGCCAGGCCCGGGTGTCACGCATCACGATGAGGGGAGATCGGTTCGAAGCCATGAAAAACCTTTGTGGTGGTTGAAGGTGGCGCGATGGTGGTGTGAGGCCTCTCAAAAGGATGCAACATCCTGACCCGGTAGACAAAATTCTGACAATCGGCATCGAATACCGATACTTTCCAAGCCTTGTGAAGTTGCTCCCAGCTTTGGTCTACTCACCAGACACAACTTTTGCCGTCCGCCGTGCATCTCACCTCTCTATGAAAAACATCCTGCTCTGCGTCATCTGGTTGCTGGTCTGCGGGGGCGCATCGGCGCAGACGCTGTGGCAAGGTGTGCCGGCGGGCGCCACGCCGGCCGAGGTGCAGGCCTTGATGCCCGAGGCACGGGTCGCGCCAGGCGATCCGCTGTCCAACGATGAGAGCGTGCGGCTGGAGATCCCGGTCCACGAGCTCGCGGGCGCTCGCTTCAAGGTCTCGTTCGTGTTCAAGGCCGACCAGCTGCAACGCATCACGCTGCTGGCCGACGCAGGTTCTGCGGACGAAGCACGCGCGCTGGGCCAGCGCCTCACCACCTCGCTGCGCGCGCGCTACGGTCTCGAGATGAGCACCCGAAGCCGCGGCGCCACCTCGTCGCTGACCATCGACCGCCAATGGTCCTTCCGGCGCACCAGCGTGCATCTGCAAGTGGTGGATGAGACCTTCGTCCGCCTGGAGTACAGCGGCCAGGCACCGCCCCGCACCAACCGGCTGTGAGTCCGCACGGATGTCCCGGGCATGTAACCGGTTTCACAGATAATTGAAACCAAATTACACCCAGGCACATTCAAGCCCGGCCATTCATCGACAGGAGACACCCCCAATGCCCATGCGCGCCACCAAGATCGTTGCCACCCTCGGCCCTGCTTCCAGCGACCCGGCTTTGCTCGAAGCCATGATCCGCGCGGGCGTGAACGTGGTCCGTCTCAACTTCTCGCACGGCACCGCGCAGGACCACATCGACCGCGCCACGCTGGTGCGCGCAGCGGCCCAGCGCGCCGGGCGCGAGGTCGGCATCATGGCCGACCTGCAGGGTCCCAAGATCCGCGTGGGCAAGTTTGCCGAGGGCAAGGTGATGCTGGTGCCGGGTGAAAAATTCGTGCTCGATGCCTCACGCACCGAGCCGGGCAACCTGGAAGGCGTGGGCCTGGACTACAAGGAACTCCCCCGCGATGTGAAGGCCGGCGACACGCTGCTGCTCAATGACGGCCTGATCGTGCTGATCATCGACAAGGTGGTGGGGCCAGCGGTGCACACCACGGTGTATCTCGGCGGCGAGTTGTCGAACAACAAGGGCATCAACAAGCAGGGTGGCGGCCTGACCGCGCCGGCGCTCACCGCCAAGGACATGGACGATATCAAGACCGCCATGGGCCTGAAGGCCGACTACGTGGCGGTGAGCTTTCCCAAGAACGCGACCGACATGGAGCTGGCACGCCAGCTGTGCAACGTGGCCGGCGCGGCCGAGGGCCACAAACCGGCCTTGATTGCGAAGATCGAGCGCGCCGAGGCGATCCCCGAGCTGGTCAACATCCTGAAGGTGTCCGACGGCATCATGGTCGCGCGCGGCGATCTGGCGGTGGAGGTGGGCAACGCGGCCGTGCCCGGTCTGCAGAAACACATGATCCGCCTGGCCCGCGAGATGGACAAGGTCGTGATCACCGCCACCCAGATGATGGAGTCGATGATCGTCAACCCGGTGCCCACACGCGCCGAGGTGAGCGACGTGGCCAACGCGGTGCTCGACGGCACCGACGCCGTGATGCTGAGCGCCGAAACGGCCGCCGGCCGGTACCCGCTGGAGACCGTGAAGGAGATGGCCAACATCTGCTCGGAGGCCGAGAAGGCCGAGTACAGCGAGCTCTCGGCCGACTTCAAGGGCAAGACTTTCAAGCGCATCGACCAGTCGATCGCCATGGGCGCGCTGTTCACCGCGCACCACCTGGGCGCCAAGGCCATCGTGGCACTGACCGACTCGGGTTCGACCGCCCTGTGGATGAGCCGGCACAACGTGCGCATGCCGATCTACGCCATGACGCCCAACCTCTCGACCCAGCGCCGCATGACGCTCTACCGCAACGTGCGTCCACTGCTGATGGACAACAGCGCCGACCGCGACGCCGCATTGGCCGACGCCGAGGCGCACCTGAAGAAGCGCGGCATCGTGCAGACCGGCGACGTGTACGCCATCACCGTGGGCGAGCCCATGGGCCAGGCCGGCGGCACCAACACGCTCAAGATCTGCCGGGCTGGATAAGGAAGCACCCCCCTGCGCCGCTGCGCGGCTTCCCCCCTCTCTTGCGCGCCTTCGGCGCTTGGAGGGGGGACGGCATCTTGGGCCGGCGTAGCCGGACCCTTGATGCCCCTGGATGGGAACCTCCGCGGACCTCGCGCAGCGGGGGAGCGTGGGGGCCCGTCAATCGAACCGCATCGACACCCCCGTCACGAACGTCGCGTCGCCCTTTTCCAGGTTGGTTCCCGGGTCGCTGTCATACCGGTAGCTCAGGCCTGCCGACAGGTTGATCGTCGGCGTCATCGCGACGGTGAGTCCCGTGTCCAGCGCCGCGCGGTACTTGCCTGAATCGCGAAGATTCGGATACAGCGTGAACTTCTGACGCAGACTGGTGGTGGCGGTCAACCGGTGGCTGGACTCCTCCGCCAGCACCAACTCGACGCGGCCATATTTGTCTCGCATCGTGCCCGCGACGTCGGTGGGCTCGACGAAGCGGTCGTGCGAATAGCCCACACCGGCGGACAGGTCGAAAAACCCACCGCCTTCACGCCACATGTGGCGCCCGACGCCGCTGGCCACCGAATACCGGGCCGCGATGTTGGCCAGCTTGTCGCGCAGCGTCTCGCCCGAACCGAAGCCGAACCAGTCGGGCGAGATGTCGCGGTTGTATTGGGTGCGCAGGCCGTAGCGATCGGTGGTGGCCACGCCAGCGCTGCGCGCATGGTCGGCCTTGGCACCCCAGGTCCATTTGTCGTAGGGGGTCTGTTGTGCGCCCTCGACCGCCAGATTCAGCGAGCCGGCGTCGTTGTTGCCCGACGACACGTTGGCGCCGGCCGTCAGCAGGTAGCGCCACCGGCCGTCGGGCTCGAGTGTCACCTGCGCCTGCGAGAGCGCTGGCGCGAACAAGGCAGCGGCGGAGGTCAGCGTCACGATCAGGGAGCGACAAGGCATGGCAGTTCCGTTCTTTTTCAGATCAGGAGGTGTTCTTCACCCCGGGGAGCTTTTGCAAAGCGTTCCTGAAGGGTGCCATGTTGCAGCGCCGCAGTTCCCCACGGTTGTGTGACGATTGGTATCCGGACGTGCGTTCCCGCGTCCGTCATTTCCCACCCACCGCAATCCAGCGGCCGATGGCCCACTACAGCTGGCTCACCCTGCCGGGCCTGGCTCCCCTGTTGCCGGTGGAAGTGGAACTGTTCAACTGCGTCAACCACGTCACGCTGATCGGCGCCATGGCCCCGCCGCGGCGCGGCCTGGCGCCTGTGCTGGACCGCTTCAGCGCATTCCTGCGGCAGCGCCCGACCTGACGCCTTTGCGCTGGGCCCGGCACGCGCCGTAAAATCGCGGGTTACCGACCGGTTACCAACAGACTTAGGGGATTCTCATGGCGCTCGTTTCCATGCGCGAACTGCTCGACCACGCGGCCGTCCACGGCTACGGCATTCCAGCGTTCAACGTCAACAACCTCGAACAGGTGCAGGCCGTCATGGCCGCCGCCCACGAAGCCGGCGCACCGGTGATCCTGCAGGCCAGCGCGGGTGCCCGCAAATACGCCGGCGAACCCTTCATCAAGCACCTGATCCAGGCCGCCGTGGAGTCCTACCCGCACATCCCGCTGGTGATGCACCAGGACCATGGCCAGAACCCGGACGTGTGCCGCGGCGCGATCGACCTGGGCTTCAGCTCGGTGATGATGGACGGCAGCCTGGAAGGCGACGGCAAGACGATCGCCAGCTACGAATACAACGTGGACGTCACCCGCAAGGTGGTGGACATGGCCCACAAGCTGGGTGTGACCGTCGAGGGTGAACTGGGCTGCCTGGGCAGCCTGGAAACCATGCAGGGCGACAAGGAAGACGGCCACGGCACCGACGCGACCATGACGCGCGAACAGCTGCTGACCGACCCCGAGCAGGCGGCCGACTTCGTCAAGCGCACCCAGCTCGACGCGCTGGCCATTGCCATCGGCACCAGCCACGGCGCCTACAAGTTCACCCGCAAGCCCACCGGCGACATTCTGGCGATCGACCGCATCCAGGAAATCAACCGCCGCCTGCCCAACACCCACCTGGTGATGCACGGCTCCAGCTCCGTGCCGCAAGACCTGCTGGCCGTGATCAACCAGTACGGCGGCAAGATCAAGGAAACCTACGGCGTGCCGGTCGAGGAAATCCAGAAGGCCATCCAGTTCGGTGTGCGCAAGATCAACATCGACACCGACATCCGACTGGCCATGACCGCCGCGGTGCGCAAGTTCCTGGCCGAGAACCCCGAGAAGTTCGACGCCCGCGAATGGCTCAAACCCGCACGCGAAGCCGCCAAAGCGATCTGCAAGCAGCGCTACATCGAGTTCGGCTGCGAAGGCCAGGCCAGCAAGATCAAGGGTGAAACGCTCCAGGTGGTGGCAGCCAAGTACGCCAACGGCGAACTGGCCCAAGTCGTGCACTGACCGGCTTCCGGCTCAAACGCCCTTCAAAACGCCACCCTCGCGGTGGCGTTTTTCATTCAATCTTCCCAACCCGCCGCCTGGATCGCCGCCACGATCTCGCGGCCGGTTTTCACCAGTGCCGGGCCAAAGTCTTCATGCAACAAGGCGCCCTGAAGCCGCGAGGCCGGACCGCCCACGGTGAGCGCCAGCGGTTCACGACCATCACCCAGATCCAGCCCCACGCCGATGGCTGCGATCTCGCTCTCCCACTCCGACTCGGACACCGCGTAGCCACGCTCGGCCCAGTCGATTTCGGCGCGCTTGAGCCCGGCCTCGCGCAGGGACCAGCGCTCAGGGTCTTGCGCCTGCAGCCGCCGCGCCACCAAGGCCTGCATGCCGGCCGAGGCGGAACACCAGATCGCGCGGCCCATGGCCGTTTCAGCGAACGGCAGGCGCGTGCCCACGTCCAGCCCCAGGATGAGGCGCGCCGTGCTGCGGCAGTGCGCCACATAGACCACCGAGGTGTCGTGCCGCACCCCGAGTGAAATGGCGGCCTGGGTGTGCTCGGCCAGCGTTTCCATGAAAGGCCGCGCAATGCGCCCGACCTGGAAGTTGGACAACACGCTGAAGCCCAACGACAACACCGCCGGGCTCAGCGCGTACTCGCCGGTGGCCGCGCGATGGCGCAGGTAGCCCAGGCTGGTGAGCGTGAACGTGAGGCGCGAGACGGTGGCTTGCGGCAGGCCGGTGCGGCGCGCCAGCTCCTGGTGCGCCAGCCAGCGGTCGGCCGGGCTGAAACAGCGCAGCACGGTGAGCCCGCGCGCCAGCGCGGTGACAAACCGGCGGTCGTCGGCCGGGTCCGCTTCGGCGAGCGGCGTGGGTGGCGTGTGGCGATGACGGCCCATGGTCGGTTTCCTTGTTTTCTGCAGATCGGAATATGAAATGGCTTGCACACTTCGTATTCCGCAGAACGGAATTCTCACGCAGCTTTTGTCACCGGCCCATGCTCGGTTTCCCTGAGTTGCATTTACAGCGGCAGAGGGTCCTCGTATATTGGATCGTGATTCATTCATTTTCCGCTTAGCGGAATGATCTTCCCACACTGTTTGCCTGCATGACGTCTCCCGAACCGGCCCACTGGCCACCCGGCCTGCCGCGGCACCTCGCGCTGCCGCAGACGCACGTCTTCTTCAACCTGGAGGTGTCGGCCCGGCGCTATCCGGACAAGCCCTTCATCGTGTTCTACGACACGCCGCTCACCTACGCGGCGTTTCTGCGCGAGACCGAGCACATTGCCGGTCACCTGCAGCAGGTCTGCGGCGTGCAGCCGGGGGACCGCGTGCTGCTGTGCATGCAGAACAGCCCGCAGTGGGCGCTGGCTTTCTACGGCATCTTGCGGGCGGGCGCGGTGGTGGTCCCGGTGAACCCGATGAACCGCGTGGAAGAGTTGCGCCACTGTCTCACCGACAGCGGCGCGCAGGTGGCCTTCGTGGCGCAGGACCTGCTGCCGCAGGTGCGCCCGCTGCTTGCGCCGGATGGCGAAGGACTGCGCCACGTGGTCGTGGCCACCTACAGCGACCACCTGCGCGTGCCCACCGATCTGCGGATACCCGACTTCGTGGCCGCCCCGCGCGAGCCACTGGTCGGGCCGGGCCTGGTGGCCTGGGCCGACGTGGTGGCCAGCGCCCTGGCGCCCGGCCCGCTGACCACCGGCCCCGACGACCTCTGCGCCATGCCCTACACCTCGGGCACCACCGGCCTGCCCAAGGGCTGCATGCACACCCACCGGGGCGTGATGAGCACGCTGGTGGGCGGGGTGCGCTGGTTCGGCACGTCGCAAGACGCGGTCTGCCTCTCGGTGCTGCCCTTCTTTCACGTCACTGGCCTCACGGGCAGCCTGAACGGGCCGCTCTACATGGGCGCGACCATCGTGGTGCTCGCGCGCTGGGACCGCGAAGTCGCCGCGGTGTGCATGCAGCGCTACCGCGTCACCATGTGGCAGGCCATCTCCACCATGGTGATCGACTTCCTCGCGCACCCTCAGCTCGACCGCTTCGACCTCTCCAGCCTGAGCTGCGTGCGCGGTGGCGGCGCTGCCATGCCCGAGGCCCTGGCTGCGCGCCTCAAGGCGCTCACCGGGCAGGACTACATCGAGGGCTACGGCATGTCCGAGACCATGGCCGCCACCCACATCAACCCCACGCACCGACCCAAGCGCCAGTGCCTGGGCCTGCCGGTGTTCGACGTGGACGCGCGCGTGGTCGACCCCGACACCCTGGCCCGGCTGCCCCCTGGCGAGACCGGCGAGATCGTGGTGCACGGGCCGCAGGTCATGCAGGGCTACTGGCGCAATCCGCAGGCCACGCAGGAGGCCTTCGTCGACATCGACGGCCGGCGCTTCCTGCGCACCGGCGACCTCGGCCACGTGGACGAGGACGGTTACTTCTTCATGACCGACCGCTTGAAACGCATGATCAATGCGAGCGGCTTCAAGGTCTGGCCGGCCGAGGTGGAAGCGCTGATGTACCACCACCCCGCCATCCAGGAAGCCTGCGTGATCGGCGTGCGCGACGCCAAACGCGGCGAGTCGGTCAAGGCCCTGGTGGTGCTGCGGCCCGAACACCGCGGGCAGGTCAGCGAGCAGGACGTGATCGACTGGGCGCACGGCCACATGGCCGCCTACAAAAGCCCGCGCACCGTGGAATTCGTGGAGGCGCTGCCCCGCTCGGGCAGCGGCAAGGTGATGTGGCGCGAACTGCAGGAACAGCAGGCCGCGCGCGACGCCACCGCCCCTCCCCCTTGAGCACCCGCGCGGCGCACAGCGCGCCGCAACCACCGCCAGACCGGCACTTCCCCCAGAAGGAGACAAGCATGAAGAACACATCCCCATCGCAGCGCCGCCGCGCGCTGCTGCTGGCCGTCGCCACGGCCACCGCCGGCGTGGCCCCCTGGAGCGTGGCCCAGGCGCAAACCCAGGCCTACCCGAGCCGCCCGGTCACACTCATCATTCCGTGGCCCGCTGGTGGTTCGACCGACCGACACCTGCGCACCCTGGCCGAGCTTGCCAGCAAGCACCTGGGCCAGCCCATCGTGATCGAAAACCGCCCGGGCGCCGGCGGTACCCTGGGCCCCAGCACCATGGCGCAGATGGCCAAGCCCGACGGCTACACCATCTCGCAGTTCCCGCTGGGCATGTTGCGCCTGCCGCACATGCAGAAGAGCAACTGGAATCCGCTGACCGACTTCAGCTACATCATCGGCGTGTCGGGCTACACCTTCGGCCTGACCGTCAAGGCCGACTCGCCCTACAAGAGCTTCAAGGACTACATCGAAGCCGCACGCAAGCAACCCAAGCAGATCAACTACGGCTCCACCGGCACCGGCAGCAGCCCGCACCTGATCATGGAAGAGCTGGCCGGCAACGCCAAGGTGGAACTCACGCATGTGCCGTTCAAGGGCAATGCCGATCTGGTGTCGGCCCTGCTCGGTGGCCACGTGATGGCGCAGAGCGACGCCAGCGGTTGGGACAAGTTCGTCGACAGCGGCCAGATGCGCTTGCTGGTGACCTTCGGCGAACAACGCACCAAGCGTTGGCCCGACGTGCCCACCGCGCAGGAACTGGGCTATGGCGTGGTGTCGAGCTCGCCTTACGGCCTGGCCGGCCCCAAGGGCATGGACCCGGCCATCATGAAAACGCTGCACGACGCCTTCAAGAAGGCCATGGACGACCCCAAGCACCTCGAGGTGCTGGCCCAGCTCAACCAGGACATGTGGTACCGCAGCGGTGACGACTACCGCCAGTGGGCCGCCGACACCTACGCCAAGGACAAGGCCCTGATCGAGCGGCTGGGTTTGGCCGCGAAATAAGGGATAGTCCGGGGGCTCGCCAACTTGCGATAATCGCCCGGAATGGTTCAAAGCCCGTTGGCTGTTCAACGGGCTTTTTTCTTGTCCCGCTTTTCCCCGATCCGAACATGACCTCTGCCCTGCACACCTCGGCCCTCACCTCCCTGCCCCTGCTGGCGCGCGGCAAGGTGCGCGACAACTACGCCGTGGGCGACGACCGCATCCTGATGGTGGCCAGCGACCGCATCAGCGCCTTTGACGTGATCATGGGCGAGCCGATTCCCGGCAAGGGTGAGCTGCTCACCAGGCTCTCGCTGTTCTGGTTCGACAAGCTCGGCCCCAACGGCCTGAACATCTGTCCCATCCACCTCACCGGCGACGCGCCCGAGAGCGTGGTCTCCGCGGCCGAGGCGCCGCAGGTCACCGGTCGCTCGATGCTGGTCCAACGCCTGAAGCCGATCCCCGTGGAAGCCGTGGTGCGTGGGTATCTCGCCGGCAGCGGCTGGAAGGAATACCAGGACAACCAGGCCGTGTGCGGCGTGAAGTTGCCCGCGGGTTTGCAGAACGCCTCCAAGCTGCCCGAGCCGATCTACACGCCCGCGGCCAAGGCCGAGATGGGCGAGCACGACGAGAACATCACCTTCGAACAGACCGTGGCCATGATCGGCCCCGAACTCGCCGCGCAGATCCGCGACGTGTCGATCGCGCTCTACAAGGCCGCGGCCGAGATGGCGCTTCAGAAGGGCATCATCATTGCCGACACCAAGTTCGAGTTCGGCCTGGACAAGGCCGGCAAACTGGTGCTCATGGACGAGGTGCTCACGCCCGACAGCTCGCGCTACTGGCCGGCCGAGAGTTATGTGGTGGGCCAGAACCCGCCGAGCTACGACAAGCAGTTCCTGCGCGACTGGCTGGAGACCGCGCAGGTGGGCGGCAAGCCCTGGGACAAGACACCGCCGGCGCCGCGTTTGCCCAAGGACGTGATCGAGAAGACCGCTGCCAAATACCAGGAAGCGCTGACGCGCCTCATGGGCTGAACGTCGCCGCTGCGCGGGTCGCTGCCCCCCAAGGGGGCTGGGTCTGCCTTGCTCCGGATTCAGCTCAGCACAACGCTGGACAACCGGCGCCGGTACGTCGCCACCGTCGGGTCTTCCGGCGGCACCTGGCCTTCGGCCACCTTGGGCTTGGGTGGCTCGATGATGTCGAGGATGGCAATGAAGGTCTTGCGCGCAAGGTCTTCGTTCCAGGCCTTGTCGCGCATCAGGATCTCCAGCAGCTCGTCCATGGCGGGCACCCACTGGCCGTGCGCCATGAGCAATCTGGCGAGCGCGAAGCGCGATTCAAAGTCACGCTTGTTGGTCGCAATGGCGGCCTGCAACTCGGCAGCGCGCGCTTGCGGGTCGGCCACCCCGGCCTGTGCGTCGCGCGCGGCCATCCAGCGCTGCAGCGAATCGAGCCGGCGCACACCGGCGGCCTTGGCGATCACGGGCGCAAACGCCACCTTGGCGTCGTCGTCCAGACCCAGCTCCAGCTGCAGCTTCACCAGATCGAAGCGTGCATCGTCGTTGTTCGGGTCGGTCTTCACCGCTTCCTGCAGCTTCTCCAACGCGCCTTCGAGGTCGCCTTCTTCAATGGCGTCCAGCGCCTCTTCTTCCACCGCCACGGCTTCGAGCTCGTTGGCCGCAGGCAGGTGCTTGTCGAGGAACTCCTTGATCTGGCCTTCGGGCAGCGCGCCCATGAAACCGTCGACCGGCTGGCCGTTCATGAGCAGCACGCAGGTGGGAATGCTGCGGATACCGAAGGCCGCGGCGAGTTGCTGCTCCTGGTCGGAGTCGATCTTGACCAGCTTGAAGCGCCCGGCGTAGGCGGCTTCGACTTTTTCCAGCAGCGGGCCGATCACCTTGCACGGGCCGCACCACGGAGCCCAGAAGTCGACCAGCACGGGCGTGTGGTGCGAAGCCTCGATGACCTCGGCTTCAAAATTGGCGATGGTGACGTTGATCATGGGGGGAGACCTGAAGAGGGAGCGGTGCAGGACGGCCGACGCCGAAGGGGCGAACCGTAAAATCGACACTTTACCGGAGAGCGCCATGCCTGTTCATGCGCCACCGGGCTTCGCCCCCGCCGGGGGCGCATCGGCCAGAGGCAACACATGAACCCCATCCAAGTGGGCGTGGTCATGGGCTCCAGCAGCGACTGGGACACCATGCAGCACGCCGTGCAGATCCTGCAGGATTTCGGCATTTCGTTCGACGCCCGCGTGGTCTCGGCGCACCGCATGCCCGACGACATGTTCACCTATGCCGAGAGCGCGGCCGGGCTGGGCATGAAATGCATCATCGCCGGCGCAGGCGGCGCGGCCCACCTGCCGGGCATGCTGGCGGCCAAGACGGTGGTACCGGTGCTCGGCGTGCCGGTGGCCAGCAAGCACCTCAGCGGTGTGGATTCGCTGCACAGCATCGTGCAGATGCCCAAGGGTGTGCCGGTGGCCACCTTCGCCATCGGCGCCGCCGGTGCCGCCAACGCGGCGCTGTTCGCCGTGGCCATGCTGGCCAACGAAGATCCTTCCCTGCGCGAGAAGCTCGAGGCCTTCCGCGCACAGCAGACCGCCGCCGCGCGCGGCATGACCCTTCCCCTGTGACACCACGCCCATGAGCCTCAAGACCATCCTCCCTGGCAGCACCTCGCCCACCGGCCAGCAGATGACGCTCGGCGTCATGGGCGGCGGCCAGCTCGGGCGCATGTTCGTTCAGGCGGCGCAGGCCATGGGCTATTTCACGGCGGTGCTGGATCCCGATCCGGCCAGCCCCGCCGGCCTGATCAGCCATTTCCACATCCAGACGCCGTTCGATGACGAGCAAGGCCTGGCTCAGTTGATGCAGCGCTGCGAAGCCATCACCACCGAATTCGAGAACGTGCCGGCGCCGGCGCTGGTCACGCTCGGCGCCCACCGCCCGGTGGCGCCCTCGGCGAGTTGCGTGGCGGTGGCGCAGGACCGCATCAAGGAGAAAGCACATTTCGTGCAGTGCGCCCCGGTCAGCGGCGTGTTCCCCGCGCCCTATGCGGCCATCACGACCGACGCGCTGCTGGCCGCCGTGCCGGCGGATCTGCTGCCCGGCATCCTGAAGACCGCGCGCCTGGGCTACGACGGCAAGGGCCAGGTGCGCGTGAGCACGCGCGAAGAACTGGCCTCCGCGTGGGAAGACCTGAACAAGGTGCCCTGCGTGCTGGAGAAGCTCATGCCGCTGCGCGGCGAGTGCTCGGTGATCGTGGCGCGCGGCGCCGATGGCCAGACGGTGAGCTTCCCGGTGCAGAAGAACACGCACCACGACGGCGTCCTGGCCATCACCGAGGTGTTCGAGGGCGCGCTGGACCCGACGCTGGCCGCGCGCGCGCAGGCCAGCACGGCAGCGCTCGCCCAGCACCTCAACTACGTGGGCGTGTTGTGCGTGGAGTACTTCCTGGTCGACACGCCCGACGGTGGCGTGGACCTGATCGTCAACGAGATGGCGCCCCGCCCGCACAACAGCGGCCACTACACACAGAACGCTTGCGACATCTCGCAGTTTGAAGCGCAGGTGCGCGCGCTGGCCGGCCTGCCCCTGACCACGCCGCGCCAGCACAGCCCCGCCATCATGGTCAACCTGCTGGGCGACCTCTGGTTCGCGCCCAATGCCGTGCGCGAAAAGGCGAGCGAGCGCGGGGTGTCACCGCCCTGGGCCCAGGTGCTCGCGCTGCCGGGCACCCACCTGCACCTCTACGGCAAGTTGAGCGCACGCCCAGGTCGCAAGATGGGCCACCTCAACATCACCGCGCCCACGGTGGCGCAGGTGCGCGAAACCACAGTGCAGGTGCTCGCGCTGCTGGGTCTGCCCCCGCTCGACGCCTGATCACCCATGCCACTGCTGCTGAACGCCGCCGATGCGTCTGCCGTGGAGCAGGCGGCACAGCGATTGGCCGCGGGTTCGCTGGTCGGCATACCGACCGAAACGGTGTATGGCCTGGCCGCCGACGCCGACAACGCCACAGCGGTGCACCGCATCTTCGCGGCCAAGGGCCGACCGGCCGACCATCCGTTGATCGTGCACCTGGCCCCGGGCACCGGTGCGCAGGGTTGGCGCGGCGGGGTCGACCACTACGCGCGTGACGTGCCGGCCTTTGCCACCGAGCTCATGAATGCCTTCTGGCCCGGCCCGCTCACACTCATCCTGCCCCGTCGCGAAGGCGTGGCGGCGGTGGCCGCGGGCGGGCAGGACTCGGTGGGCCTGCGCTGCCCGGCCCATCCGGTGGCGCAAGCGCTGCTCACGGCCGCCGCCGCGCACGGTGTGAGCGGCGTGGCCGCGCCCAGCGCCAACCGCTTCGGCCGCGTGAGCCCGACCACCGCCGTCCATGTGGCCGACGAATTCGCCGCGCTGTCGGATGCAGACCTGCTCATCCTCGACGGGGGAGCCTGCCCGGTGGGCATCGAGTCCACCATCGTCGATGCCACGCGTGCCTGGCCGGTGCTGCTGCGCCCCGGCATGGTTACCTCGGCGCAGATCGAGGCGGTGTGCCAACAGCCGCTGCGCGAGCGCGATGAGGCCACGCCACGCGCCTCGGGCACGCTCGAATCGCACTACGCACCGCGCGCCAAGGTGCGGCTGATGGACGCCCAACCCTTGCAGACCGCGCTGGACTTGCTGGGGCCCGATGCGCGCCACATCGCGGTGTATGCCCGCACACCCATCAAGGCCGCGCGCGGCGTGAGCGTGCGCCGCATGCCCCTGGATGCCGCGCGCAGCGCTCAGGAACTGTTTGCGGTGCTGCGCGAACTCGACGCCACGGGCGTGCGCCTGATCTGGGTGGAAACACCGCCCCCCGACGTGGCCTGGGACGGTGTGCGAGACCGGCTGACGCGCGCGGCAGCCTGAGAACAAACGTCAGCGCTGCGGCCCGCGTCCGTAACGCAGCTTCATCAACAGGATCGACAGGGCGAGGGCCAGCGTGATGGTGTTGGCCACCACCACCGGCCAGGCCCCCAGGGTCAGGCCATAGACCAGCCACAAGGCCACGCCCAGCGTGAACGCGCTGTACATGCCAAGCGAGATGCCCCTCACGTCGCGGCTCTTGAACGTGAGCCAGGCCTGCGGAATGAAGCTGGCCGTGGTGAGGAAAGCGGCACAGAAGCCGATGATGTCGCCGGATTGCATGGTCTGGATGATACGGACCTCGCCGTCGCTGCGCGCCTCAGTCGG
This sequence comes from Hydrogenophaga sp., assembly GCF_036675665.1. GTDB lineage: Bacteria > Pseudomonadota > Gammaproteobacteria > Burkholderiales > Burkholderiaceae_C > Hydrogenophaga. The sequence continues at coordinate 23,192 of NZ_JAKFEO010000003.1, forward strand.
GCTGCGCAGCGGTCCACTCCACCAGCGCTTCCAGCGCCGGCCGCGCCGCGGGCGCATTGGGGTGGTTCACGAAACCGACCACCACGTAACGCGCGCCATTGACCGCGTTCACATAACCGGCAATTCCCGTCACGTCCTTGAGCGTGCCGGTCTTGAGCTGGGCGTTGCCGCGCGCCGCGCTGCCGGGCGCACGGGCCATGCGGGCGGCGGTGCCGTTCACGCCGGCGATCGACAGGGAACCGGCGAACCGCTCGCCCTGCGGGTGGCGGCTGGCGTGACGCAACAGGTTGGCCAGGGCTTCGGGCGTGATGCGCTCTTCGCGCGACAAACCCGAACCGTTGTGCATCACGGGCATGGCACTGCGGATGCCGAAGGTGCGCTTCCACCAGTTTTCAATCACTTCGCGCGAGCGCTCGAATCGGGCCGGACGCATGGGCACGAGCCGATCGGTCACGGAGCCTTGGGACATCACCGGTTGAGGTGCCGGCGCGGGCACCAGGCGGCCGAGCGTGAGGAACACCTGCTGCGCCATCACGTTGTTGCTCCACTGGTTCACGTCGGTGATGATGTCCGAGAGCGGCAGCGACGCGGCTTCGTGCAACAGCGTCGCATCCGGCGGCGTGAGGCCGGTCCGGGCATGGCCGGTGATGGCGCCGCCGCTGGCGCGCCACAACCCTTCCATGGCGCGGGTGGCGTAGCTGGCCGGGTCCTGGTAGGCCACGGGCCATTTGAGTTCACCGCAGCTCTGCGGGTAGCGACCTTCGAACCGAATGGTGTTGGCGTCATCGAAGCGCGCCTGCAGGCCCCCGCGCCAATCGCCGCAGCCCGCGCCCACGCGCGCCAGCGGCACGGTGGCGTCGATCGAGAGCCCGGCCATCGGGGGCTCGCTGATCACGCGCGCCACGCCGCTGGCGCCGTCGGGCTGGAAGGTCAGCACGACCGACTTGAAGTTGACCAGCAGCGCATCGGGCGTGGTGTTGTAGGGCCGCAAGGCTTCGCCGTCAAAAGCGCCGGGATCGGTGGCGGCGAGTTCGAAGGCGCTGTGATCGAGCACGATGTCGCCCAGCACCACGCGCACACCCTTGTCCTGCAGGGCGAAAAACGCGCTCTGGATGCGCTCGAGCACGAACTTCGGATCGCCATCACCACGCACGTACAGGTTGCCGCGCAGCACGCCCTGGTCGATCGTGCCGTCGGTGTAGAAGCGGGTGTTCCAGGTGTAGTCGGCGCCCAGCAGGTCGATGGCGGCATAGGTGGTCACCAGCTTCATCACCGAGGCCGGGTTCACCGGCACGCTGGCGCGAAAACGCAGCCGCTCTTCGGCCCGTTTGTCCACCGACACCACCAGCGCCGACAGCGCACTGGGTGGCACCTGCGCGCGCTTGAGCGCCGCCACCACGGTGGGGGGCAAGGCGCCGTATTCGCCCGGCAGCTGGGCGCAGGCGGGCAGCGCCAGCATGGCCGGGATCAGCAGGACGAACAGGGAGCGGGCCAGAGACATGTGTTTCATTATGAAACGCGTTCCATCTCCCCAGCGTGCGGCCCCTCGCCAATGGGCCGCACGCCTGACAGCCGGCACCCTGGCCGATAATCCTCCGATGCCCATTGCAACCCCGCCATCCCAGCGCCTGTTGGCCATCGAAACCAGCACCGATGCGCTCTCGGTGGCCTTGGGTTCGGGCGAACCCGGCGGCACGCTGTGGCAACGCAGCGGTCCCGGCGGCGCCCAGGCCTCCGGCTCGCTGCTGCCCATGGTGCGCAGCGTGCTGAACGAAGCGAACTGGTCGCTGGACACGCTCGCCGCGGTGGTGTTCGGGCGCGGGCCCGGCTCGTTCACCGGCTTGCGCACCGCCTGCTCGGTGGCCCAGGGCCTGGCCTATGGCGCACAGGGCCTCAGCCGCGCTGGTGGCCTGCCGGTGCTGCCCGTGGACACCTTGCTGGCCCTGGCCGAGGAAGCGCGGCAGGCGCTGGTGGACGCGGGGCAGGCGCTGCCGGGCGTGATCGTGGCGCTGCTCGACGCCCGCATGGGCGAGGTCTACGTGGCGCCCTACGCCTGCCATGCCGCCGGCCCTGCGGGTCTCGTGCCGCTGGCGCCGCCCCGCCTGTGCGCGCCCGCCGACCTGGAGGCCTACTTGAAAGACCTGGCCCCGGGCGAACGCCTGCTCACCGGCAACGTGTTCGAATCCTGCGCCGCTGCGCTCACCGACCTCGCGGGCCAGCGCCATTCCGCCCTGCCCTCGGCCACCGCGCTGCTGCGCCTGGCACCGGGCCTGATCGCGGCGGGCCACACCGTGCCCGCGCAAGACGCCCTGCCCCTGTATGTGCGCGACAAGGTGGCTCAGACCACGGCGGAGCGCGAACGCATCCGCCAGGCCGCCGAGGCGGGCGCATGACCACACCGATGCATGCCGACGCAGCGGTGAAAGCTGCCTTGCCCGCCTGGACCAGCGGGCTGTGGCCCGCGCCCACCGGGCCGCTGGTGCAACCGAGCACGGCGTCGCGCCCTGAACGCCGGATCGTGTTCGAACCGATGCTCGAGTCCGACCTGGACGCGGTGCAGGCCGTGGAGTCGCAGGCCTACGCGCACCCGTGGTCGCGCCGGCACTTTCACGACTCGCTCAAAGCCGGCTACCCGGCCATGCTGCTGCTGTCCGAGGCGTTGCCCGGCGAAGTGGCGCACCCACTGCGCGCCGACGGCCGCGTGCTGCTGGGCTACCTGGTGGCCATGCCGGGTGTGGACGAGGTGCACCTGCTCAACATCACCGTGGCCACCGCGCACCAGCGCCAGGGCTGGGCGCGCTTCATGCTTGATGCGCTGGCTCTGTGGTCACGCGGACAGGGCGCGCAATGGCTGTGGCTGGAGGTGCGCCAAAGCAACGCGCCCGCACGCGGCCTCTACGAACGCTACGGCTTTGCGCAGGTGGGCTTGCGCAAGGGCTACTACCCGGCGGGCCAGTTCCAGCGCGAAGACGCCGTGGTGATGAGCCTCAACCTGGTGGCATCCGCCGCCGTGGAGACCAACCGGTGAGCGACGCCCCCGACACCTCCTTCGTGCCCGAACTCGATGCGCGCCAGCGCGCCATGCTGGCCGAAATGGGCGTGCGGGTGTGGGCGCCCAGGACGCAAGCGCCAGCCCTGTCGAGCGCGGCCATGCCGGTTGCTCCACCGGCTGCTGCGGCATCTGTGGCGGCGCCTGCGCCTGTCGCACGGCCCGCCGCCACACATCCCCCCGCGCCGGAACCCGCGCCACAGGCCGCACAGGCCAGCCCCGTGGCCACCCTGGACTGGCCCGCGCTGCGCGAAGCCGTGGCCAGTTGCCAGGCCTGCGGGCTGTGCCAGGGCCGCACCCGGACCGTGTTCGGCGTGGGCGACGAGCAGGCCGACTGGATGGTGGTGGGCGAAGCCCCGGGCGAGAACGAGGACCTGCAGGGCGAACCCTTCGTGGGCGCGGCCGGCCAGCTGCTCGACAACATGCTCAAGGCCGTGGGCCGCAGCCGCACCGGCACCGGCGCGCAAGGCGCCTTCATTGCCAACGTGCTCAAGTGCCGCCCCCCTGCCAACCGCAACCCGCAACCCGACGAAGTGGCCCGTTGCGAGCCGTATCTGGCGCGGCAGGTGGCTCTGGTGAAGCCCAAGGTGATCGTGGCCATGGGTCGCTTTGCGGTGCAGGCGCTGCTCAAGACCAACGAACCCATCGGACGCTTGCGCGGGCAGGTGCACCACTACGAAGGCGTGCCCGTGATCGTGACCTACCACCCGGCCTACCTGCTGCGCACCCCCACCGACAAGGGCAAGGCCTGGGCCGACCTGTGCCTGGCGATGGCGCAGCTGCCGAACTGACCAGGGCCACAGCGATCCGGCGCCGGGCCGCCCCAAGCCGGATCAGCCCCCTCGGGGGGCAGTGACCCGCGCAGCGGCGGAGCGTGGGGGCAACAACACACTTGCAATAGCCACCATGATCAGTGCCACCGCAGCCCAGTCCTGCCAGTGCAGCACCTCACCCAGCCACCAGGCGCCGCTGAACACGCCCAGCACCGGGATGAACATCACCGACAGGGTGGACGCCACGGGGGGCAGGTCGCGCGCCATCATGAGCCAGGCCACCTGCGCGAAGGCGAACACGCCCAGCGCGTTGTAGATGATCGCGCCCCAGATGGCCGGCGTGGGCGCCACCCAGGCCGAGCGCTCGAACAGCATGGCGGCCGCGGTCATCCACAGCGTGGTGAAGAAGGTCATCCAGAACGAGATGGCCAGCGTGGGCTGGGGCAAGGTGGTTCGGCGCAGCATCTGCGTGCCCAATGCCCAGGCGGCGGCGGCGATCAGCATCATGGTCACGCCCAACGGCTTGCCCGAGAGCTGGGTGACCTCGTGCCACAGCAGCAGCATCACCCCCAGCGCCGCCGCGCCCACGCCGCCCCAGGCCCGCGCGCCCAGCCGCTGCCCGAACCACCAGGCCCCGACGATGGCCGAGAACACCGGCATGGTGTAGCCCAGGATCGCCGCCCGGCCGCTGGACAGGGTCTGGATCGCCAGCACCGCCAGCGTGTGCCAGACCAGCATGTTGAAGACGGTGAGCACGAACAGCTCGCGCCAGTGCTCGCGCCCGATGCGAAACGGCACGCGCCGCCACGCCAGCACCAGGCCCAGCACCGGCAGCCCGATCCACATGCTGATGGCGCGGAACGTGAGGGCGGGAAAACCGGTCACGCCGAACTTCATGATGGGCCAGTTGATGCCCCACACCAGGGTGAGAAGAACCAGAAGGACGAGCTGTTGGCGCGAGAGTGCTTGCATGGGTGACGATCTTAGGGCCCGCCCACCAGGCGCCCACCTAAAATCCCCGCATGACTTTTCTCGACATGCTGCGCGGCGCCGAGCGCCAGAACCGCTCCCTGCTCTGCGTCGGCCTCGATCCGGACCCGGCGCGCTTTCCTTCGAAGCTCAAGGGCGATGCCAGCCGCATCTACGATTTCTGTGCCGCCATCGTCGAGGCCACGGCCGACACCGCCATCGCTTTCAAGCCACAGATCGCCTACTTCGCCGCGCACCGCGCCGAAGAGCAGCTCGAGCGCCTCATGGAGCACATGCGCCGCACCGCGCCGCAGGTGCCGGTGATCCTGGACGCCAAGCGCGGCGACATCGGCAGCACGGCGCAGCAGTACGCCATCGAGGCCTTCGAGCGCTACGGCGCCGACGCGGTGACGCTCTCGCCGTTCATGGGCTTCGACTCGGTGCAGCCCTACCTGCAATACCACGGCAAGGGCGCCTTCCTGTTGTGCCGAACCTCGAACCCCGGGGGCGACGATCTGCAGAACCAGCGCCTGGCGTCGGTGGAAGGTGCGCCGCTGCTGTACGAACACGTGGCCAGGCTCGCACAAGGGCCGTGGAACCTCAACGGCCAGCTCGGCCTGGTGGTGGGCGCCACCTACCCGGCCGAGATCGAGCGGGTGCGTGAGATCGCGCCCACCTTGCCGTTGCTGATCCCCGGTGTGGGTGCACAAGGGGGCGACGCCGTGGCCACGGTGCGCGCGGGCTTGCGGATGCAGGGCGACACGACCACCGGCCCGATCATCGTGAACTCGTCGCGTGCCATCCTGTATGCGTCCGATGGCGACGACTTCGCCGCAGCGGCGCGCCGGGTGGCCCTCAAAACCCGTGACGAACTGCAGGCCGCCGGTGCAGCGGGGCCCGCATGATCGACCTCTACACGGCGGCAACGCCCAACGGACACAAAGTGTCCATCGCGCTGGAAGAACTCGGGCTGCCCTACACGCTGAAGGTGCTTGACCTCTCCCAGGGTGAGCAGAAGACGCCGGCCTTCCTGGCGATCAATCCCAACGGTCGCATCCCGGCCATCGTCGACCATGGGCTGGACGGTTTCGCGGTGTTCGAGTCGGGCGCCTGTCTGGTGTACCTGGCCGAGAAGACCGGCCAGCTGATGCCCACCGATGTGAAAGGCCGCTCGCTGGTGATGCAGTGGCTGATGTTCCAGATGGGCGGCATCGGTCCGATGATGGGCCAGGCCAATGTGTTCTTTCGGTACTTCCCCGAGAAGATCCCGTCGGTCATCGACCGCTACCAAGGCGAGAGCAAGCGCCTGTTCCGTGTGCTCGACGAGCGCCTGAAAGACCACGAGTTCCTGGCCGGCGACTACTCCATCGCCGACATCGCGAACTGGGCCTGGGTGCGCACGCACCGGTGGTCGGGCGTGGAGGTGGACGACCTGCCGCACCTGGTGCGCTGGCGCGACGCGATCCGCGCGCGCCCGGCGGTGCAGCGAGGCATCGAGCGGCCCGGGTCCAAGGTCGACCTCACACGCGACGGCGATGCCGGTGCCCAGCGCTTTGCCGAAGAAGCCCGCCGCATGGTGGAGATGGGCCAGAGCCTGAAGGGCTCTGCGCCATGAAGCTGTATGTCTCGCCCCGCGCGCCCAACCCTCGCCGGGTCCAGATGTTCCTGGTCGAGAAGGCCATCGAGGGCCTGGCGCTCGTCAACATCGACCTGAACGCACAAGAGCACAAGCAAGCCGCCTACCTGGCCAAGAGCCCGCTGGCCCGCGTGCCCGCGCTGGAGCTGGACGACGGCCGTGTGCTCACCGAAACGCGCGCGATCTGCACGTACCTGGAGGGCCTGCACCCCGAGCCCAACCTGATGGGGCGCGACGCGCAGGAACGCGCCTTCATCGAAATGGCGGACCGGCGCATGGAGTGGTACCTGATGCTGCCGCTGGCCAACGCCATCCGCCACACCCATCCCGGGCTGGCGCCGCTGGAGCAGCCGCAGTTCCCCGACTTCGGTCTGTCGCAACTGGCCAAGGCCAAGGAAACCGCGGTCTGGCTCGACGCGGAGTTGCAGCGCCAAGCCTGGGTGGCCGGAGACCGCTTCACCATCGCCGACATCACCGCGTTCTGCACCGTGGAGTTCGGCAAGCTGATGCGGTTCAAACCCGCCGATGCGGGCCTGCATGCGCTGCAGGCCTGGCGCGACACTGTGGCCGCACGGCCCAGTGCCGCGGCCTGACCACGCACCCTCTCAACCCCAGGGGGTCGGAGCTTTTTCCAGCGAACGCTCCATCGCGGGCAACCCGCTCAGCCCGGCTTCCAGTCGGGCGTGCAGGGCCTGCTGCCAGCCGACCACCCGGGGTGAGGCCGGGCCTGGCGGGGCCGAGGCCAGCAGAGCGTGCGCGGTCGTGAGGTCGTTGAGCTGACCCAGCAGTTGCTGCGCGTCGGCCAGCGCGGCGGTGCTGCGCGCCACACGCTTGGGCGGCAACACGCTGGCCAGAAACTCCTGTGCGTAGCGCAGCTTCTTCAGCGAAATGCGCAAGGCATGCCGCCCCTCGGGCCCCATGCGACGCGCCGCCCTGGCCTGCTGCCGCAGGGCGGCATGGCGTTCGCGCAAGTTGGCCTGAGCCCACGTCGCCAGACCTTGCCCGCCGGCGGTCTCGGCCTCCGGCCTGTCTGCGGGCTCCAGGCACAGCACCGCGCGGGTGAAGGCCAGCAGGCGCAGCGCGTGTTCGCGGCTGCCCAGCGCATCCGCTGCGCGCTGCCAGGCCGCTCGCCGCTGGTCCTGCACCCAGCCCAGCAGCACCTGCGCCGAGGTGTCGGCCGCTCCCACCGGGCTTGGGTCGTCGGCCACCAGTTCGGGTAACCACTCGGTGGCGAACACGTCCCAGTTGCGCGCGTCTCCGAGCTGGTTGGTCAGCGCCTTCCACTCGGCCGACCAGTGCGCGGCAAAGCGGGCCGGCAGGTGCGCGCGAAAGATGCGCAGGCCGGTGCGCATCCGCCGCAGTGCCACGCGCGCCTGGTGCACGAACTCAGGGTCGGGCAGCGCGCCCTCGGCGCTCGGCAGCAGCACCCCGGCCTCGTTGGCCTGCAGGTGGGTCAGGCAGCTCAGGGCCGCCGCGCGAAAAGCCTGCACCGGGTGCATGCCTGCGTGCAACTGCAGCACCGTCGCCTTCACCGGCTGCATCCGCTCGCCCATGAAAAGCGCGTAGCCACGTTCGGCCTTGCTTCGGTTGGCCGGCAACAGGCGCAGCGCACTGGAAGCCTGCCCCCGTGGGCCCAGCGCCAGGGTATGGGCCAGATCGAGCAGGGCGTCCACCGGGCCTTCGAGCAACTCGAGTTCCAGTTCAAGTATGGGCTGGCGGTGGTTGCCCTGCGCGGTGCCGGTGCCGATGAAACCCTGGTCCAGCGCCACCTCCACCCGGGCCGCGCCGTGTTGCAGCACCCAGCTGCGGCGGGTGAAGTCGGTGCGAAACACCGGCACCAGTTGCCAGGCCACGCTGGCCAGTTGCGCGGCCAGCGTCGGCTCGCTCACCAGCGCAGCGAAGTCGAATGTGCCCGGCTGGGTGGGCGCCTCCCACTCACCGCGCTGCGACAAGCCGCCCACCGATTGCCCGGCGGTCTTCACCGTGAGCAGCGTCTGGCGCCCCACGCGGCGTTCGCGCACGGCCATGCGCTGCTCGCGCAGCGCGAGGGTGGAGGTGTCGAAATAGGTGTTGAACAGGCGCTCGCGCCGCGCGGGCTGCGCCTTCAGAAAAGGATGCCTCAACAGATCCGCCAGGTCTTGCGGATGCACTTCGAGCTTGAGTTCGGTTTCTTGAGACAAGGAGACACCCGATGAAGAAGCATGTGCTTGGAAGTACGAGTCTGCCAGACTGTGGTCGTTCGATGATCGGCACCCCCACCGCGACGGCCGCGCAGATGTAACTGCTCGTGCAGCAAGGCAACGAAGTAGACTGTTCTCGACCCCACAACACCGGAGACCTGCACCATGAATGCACCGCCCAGAACTTTTTGGGCTTTCGCCGGCCTGAGCCTGGCGATGGCCCTCTCGGCCTCCCCCGCGCTGGCCGAAAAACCTGACCATGCCGGCGGCGGCAAGCCCGACAAATGGGAAAAATCCGACCGTGGCGGCAAGAGCAGCAAGGGCGCTCGCGACGACCAACCACGCCACACCCAACAAGGCTCGGGCGATCGCTCGTCGACCAACGTCGCGGTGCAGATCAACATTGGCGGCTACTTTCAGGACAGTCAGCGTGTGGCGGTGCGCGAGTACTACGAGCCGCGTTTTCGCGCCGGCAACTGCCCGCCGGGTCTGGCCAAGAAAAACAACGGCTGCATGCCTCCTGGCCAGGCCAAGAAGTGGCGCAAGGGCTACCGCCTGCCGTCCGACGTGGTCTATTACGCCGTGCCCAACGAGATCTCGATCCGCCTGGGTGCGCCTCCGGCCGGCCACAAATACGTGCGCGTGGCGGCCGACATCCTGCTGATTGCCGTGGGCACCAGCATGGTGGTCGATGCGATCGAAGACCTGAGCCGCCTCTGAGCGCAACACCATGACGCGAACGACCGTGCTTCCCCTGGCGCTGGTCGCAGCGTCATGGGCCGTGGCGGGCCATGCCCAGGTGGCCGAGCCGTTGGCGCTCGAAGCCAGTCGCGACTACCTGCTCGGCGCCTCGCTCTCCAGCGCACGCGACCCCTTCGGCACCAGCGAGCAGCGCCTGGGTCTGCGCCCGATCTGGGCCTTCCAGCTCGGGCGTTTCCGCTTCGCCACCTCGGGCGCCAGCGCCTTGCTCGCGCAGGGTCGTGAATCGGTGGACAGCGGCGTGAGCACCGTGCTCTCCCGCAGCGACCGTGTTTCGCTCAGCACGTCCCTGTCGATCGACGAGGGACGCTCGTGGAAGGATGACCCGGTGTATGGCGGCCTGCCCCGCGTTCGCGACACGGTGCGCGGGCGCGTGACGGCCGGCGTCACGCTGAGCCCACGCTGGAGCGCATCGCTGCGCGCCTCGCAAGACCTGCTGGGTCGCGACGGTGGCTTTCGGCTCGACTCGGGCCTGAACTACCGCCACCCCATCTCGCCGCAGACCCACTGGGATCTGTCCATTGGCGCAGGCTGGGCCAATGGCACCTACCGCCAGACCCACTACGGCATCGCACCTGATGCGGCCGCCGCCACCGGCTTGCAGGCCTACGCATTGGGTTCGGGCTTCGACGGCGTCTCGCTGGGCTGGCGCATCACCTCGGCGCTGAGCAAGCGCTGGGTGGCCTATGGCGGCCTGAGCGTGTACCAGTTGCAAGGCGCGGTGGCCCGCAGTCCCCTGGCCACCCGCACCACCACCTTGGGTGCCACGGTGGGACTGGCCTACCGCAACAACTGAGGCGTCACGTCACGCGGACTGGGGCAGCGTCAGCAGCCGCTTGAGGTAATGCCCGGTGTGGCTGTCGGCGTGCGCAGCAATGGTTTCGGGCGTGCCCTGCGCCACCACCGTCCCACCGCCCGAACCGCCCTCGGGGCCCATGTCGATCACCCAGTCCGCGGTCTTGATGACGTCCAGGTTGTGCTCGATCACCACGATGGTGTTGCCCGCGTCGCGCAGCTGGTGCAACACCTGCAGCAGCAGTTCGATGTCGGCGAAGTGCAGGCCGGTGGTGGGTTCGTCCAGGATGTAGAGCGTGCGGCCGGTGTCGCGCTTGGAGAGCTCCAGCGCGAGCTTGACGCGTTGCGCCTCGCCGCCCGAGAGCGTGGTCGCGCTCTGGCCGAGCTGGATGTACGACAGACCCACATCCAGCAGCGTCTGCAGCTTGCGGTGCAGCGTGGGCACGGCGGTGAAGAAGGCGTGCGCCTGCTCCACCGTCATGTCCAGGATCTGCGCGATGTTGCGGCCCTTGTACTGCACGTCCAGCGTCTCGCGGTTGTAGCGCTGGCCGCCGCACACTTCACAAGGCACGTACACGTCGGGCAGGAAGTGCATCTCCACCTTCACCACGCCGTCGCCCTGGCAGGCCTCGCAGCGACCCCCGGCCACGTTGAAGCTGAAGCGGCCCGGGCCGTAGCCTCGCTCGCGCGACGTGGGCACCTCGGCCATGAGTTCGCGGATGCCGGTGAACAGGCCCGTGTAGGTGGCCGGGTTGCTGCGCGGCGTGCGGCCGATCGGCGACTGATCGACGTTGATGACCTTGTCGAAATGTTCGATGCCTTCGATGGCTTCGTGCGCGGCGGGCTCGTCGTGCGAGCGGTAGAGCGTGCGCGCCACGGCGGCGTAGAGCGTGTCGTTGACCAGCGTCGACTTGCCTGAACCGGACACACCCGTGACACAGGTGAGCAAGCCGACCGGGAAAGCCGCGCTCACGCCTTTGAGGTTGTGACCGGTGGCATTGACCACGCGAATCTCCTGCAGCTCGCCCAGCGTGGCCTGGTGCGCGGCCTCGCGCGCGGCGCGGCGCTCCGCCGCCGGGCTGGGGGCGAAGCGCGGTTTGAAAGCCGCGGCCTTGGCTGCGGCGGCGCCCTTGACCACCGGCAGCCACGGCGTGCGCCGCGCCGGCACGGCGATGCTGCGCGCGCCGCTGAGGTACTGGCCAGTGAGCGAACCCGGCGTGGCCATGACGGCCGCGCAGGTGCCCTGCGCCATCACCCGCCCGCCATGCACGCCGGCGCCGGGGCCCATGTCGATCACGTGGTCGGCGGTGCGGATCATGTCCTCGTCGTGCTCGACCACCAGCACCGTGTTGCCCAGGTCGCGCAGGTGCTGCAGCGTGGCAATCAGGCGGTCGTTGTCGCGCTGGTGCAGGCCGATGCTGGGCTCATCCAGCACGTACATCACACCGGTCAGGCCGCTGCCGATCTGGCTGGCCAGGCGGATGCGCTGGGCCTCGCCGCCGCTGAGCGTGTCCGCGCTGCGGTCCAGGCTGAGGTAATTCAGGCCCACGTCGTTCAAGAACTTCAGGCGTTGGCGGATTTCGTTGATCACACGCGCGGCGATGTCACCCTTGGTGCCACGCAACTCCAGCTTCTGGAAATAAGCCAGGGCTTCGCCGAGCGTGACGTGGCTGATCCTGTAGATGGGCTGCTTCTGCTCGCCTTCGCCCACGAACACGTGGCGCGCCTCGCGCCGCAGTCGCGAACCACCGCAGTCGGGGCAGGGCTGCACCGCGCGGTAGCGGGCCAATTCCTCGCGCACGGCCGCGCTGTCGGTCTCGCGGTAGCGGCGTTCGAAGTTGCGGATGATGCCTTCGAAGGGGTGCTTCTTATTGATCTTCTTGCCCGCGCGCTCGCCCGATTCGAGCGCGTAGCTGAACTTGATCTCCTCTTCGCCCGAGCCATAGAGCAGGGCCTGCTGAACAGACTCCTTCAAAGAATCCCAGGGCGCTTCGGCGTCGAACTTGTAGTGCGCGGCCAGGCTCTCGATCATGGCGAAGTAGTAGCCGTTGCGACGGTCCCAGCCCTTGATGGCGCCGCTGGCCAGGCTCAGCGTGGGAAACGCGACCACGCGCGCCGGGTCGAAGAACTCGGTGTGGCCCAGGCCGTCGCAGGTAGGGCAGGCGCCCATGGGCGAGTTGAAGGAGAACAGGCGCGGCTCCAGCTCACCGACGGTGTAGCTGCAGAGGGGGCAGGCGAACTTGGCCGAAAAAGCCGTTTCCACACCGGTGTCCATGTCCACGGCGAGCGCACGGCCGTCGGCCAGGCGCAGCGCCGCTTCGAAGCTCTCCGCCAGCCGCTGCCGAAGCGGGTTCACACCCTCCTCTTCACCATCGGTGCGCACCTTGATGCGGTCGATCACCACATCGATGTTGTGCTTTTCGGTCTTCTTCAGCGCCGGGAGGGCGTCGAAGTCGAGCACGGTCTGGTTGATGCGAAAGCGCACATAGCCTTGCGCCTGCATGTCGGCAAACAGCTCGGTGAACTCGCCCTTCTTCTCGCGCGCCACCGGCGCCACGATCATCAGGCGTGTGCCCTCGGGCAGGGCCAGCACAGCGTCCACCATCTGCGCCACGCTCTGCGAGGCCAGCGGCAGATCGTGATCGGGGCAATGCGGCGTGCCGGCACGGGCGAACAGCAGGCGCAGGTAGTCGTGGATCTCGGTGACCGTGCCCACGGTGGAGCGCGGGTTGTGGCTGGTGGCCTTTTGTTCGATGGCGATGGCTGGCGACAGGCCTTCGATCAGGTCCACGTCGGGCTTGTCCATGAGCTGAAGGAACTGCCGCGCATAGGCCGACAGGCTCTCCACATAGCGGCGCTGGCCCTCGGCGTACAGCGTGTCGAACGCCAGGCTCGACTTGCCTGAGCCCGACAGACCCGTGATCACCACCAGCGAATGCTTGGGGATGTCGAGGTCGATGTTCTTGAGGTTGTGCGTGCGCGCGCCCCGCACCGAAAGATAGGGGCTGGCGTGGCGCAGGTGGGCGCCGGCGATGCGGTTCAACAGCGCTTGTTCGTCGGGCTCCACCGGCGCATCGGCGCCGGTCAAACTCGGCAGATTCAGGTCCGGGGGCAGGTTCTGGTTCAAGGCGCGGCGAGGGTGTTCAGGGCAACCCGACATGATAAGCCGCCCCGGGTTTTCGCGCCGGGCCGACCGGCCCCGGCAGACCTTTCGCGCACAATACCGTTTTTGCCTGCCCAGCCTTGTCCACTCTCAGCACCGCCCCCTCCGACACCCCCGCTCCCCAGGCGGCGGCTGCACGCATGACACCGACCGAGCGGCGCACCAGCGGTGCCCTGGCGTGCATCTACGCGCTGCGCATGCTGGGACTGTTCCTGGTGCTGCCGGTGTTCGTGCTGCAGGCCCACACCTACCCCGGCGGCGACGACCCCGCGCTCGTCGGTCTGGCCATGGGCATCTACGGCCTCACCCAGGCCCTGCTGCAGGTGCCGTTCGGCGTCGCCTCCGACCGCCTCGGCCGCAAACCCGTCATCCAGGCCGGCCTGGCACTGTTCGTGCTGGGCAGCTTGATCGCGGCCTGGGCGCCCACCATGGTCTGGCTGGTGATCGGCCGCGCCCTGCAAGGCTCCGGCGCCATCTCGGCCGCCATCACCGCCCTGCTGGCCGACCTCACCCGCGACGAGGTGCGCACCAAGTCCATGGCCCTGGTCGGCATCAGCATTGCGCTCATGTTCGCGCTGTCGCTGGTGCTGGCGCCGCTGCTCGTGCCCCTCATCGGCCTGTCGGGCCTGTTCGCGCTTACCGCGGTGCTGGCCACCATCGGCATGGCGGTGGTGGCCTGGGTGGTACCTCCCGAGCCGCCGCAGCAGCACGTGCAGAACCGCGGCGGCTTGCGCGAGGTGCTCGCCAACGTGGAACTGCTTCGCGTGGACCTCGGCGTGTTCGTGCTGCACGCGGTGCAGATCGCCATGTGGATGTCGGTGCCTGCCTTGCTGATCGAGTCGGGCCTGGCCACCCCGGAGCACTGGAAGGTCTACCTGCCTGCGGTGCTGGTGTCGCTGCTGATCATGGGCGGGCTGCTGTTCCGCCTGGAGCGCATGGGCTACTTCCGTCAGGTTTACCTGGGCTCCATCGCGCTCATCGTGCTGGCGCAGCTCGGTTTCTGGCTCAACCTGCAATCGCCCTCGCTGTGGATGGTGGGCGCGCTGCTGTGCGTTTACTTCGTGGGATTCAACACCCAGGAAGCGAGCCAGCCCAGCCTGGTGTCGCGTCTGGCCGCGCCACGCCAGCGCGGGGCGGCGCTGGGTGTCTACAACACACTGATGTCGCTGGGCATCTTTGCGGGCGGCAGCCTGGGCGGCCTGGTCATCAAGACCTGGGGCAGCACCGGCATCTTTTTCGTCAGCACCGGCTTGATGCTGCTGTGGATGGCGCTGGCCTGGCCGATGCGTGCAGCAAGCAAAAACTGAGGAGCGTGGGGGCCACACCTGTCCGGCGCAGGGCCGCCCCAAGCCGGATCAGCCCCCCCTGGGGGGCAGCGACCCGCGCAGCGGCGGAGCGTGGGGGCCACACCTAACGCCCGATCGGCTCGGGCCTTGAGCCCACATCTGAGCGATCGCGCAGGGATCGCATCATCAGCAGCGACATGGTGCTGTAAAGCGGGCGGCTGATCATGCGCGACACCAGGCTGGCCAACAGCGCGCAAGCCATGAGGCTGAGCACCATGTTGTGGCCATCGGTCATCTCCATCACGATGATCATGGCCGTGATGGGCGTTTGCGTGACTGCGGCCAGAAAGCCGCACATGCCCAGGGCGATCAGCGCCGCACCGTGAGGTGAGTTGAGCAACCAGGCCACGTCGGCTCCCACGCCGGCGCCCAGCGACAGGCTCGGTCCAAAAACGCCGCCAGGCACGCCCGCCCATGCGGACAGCCACGACGCCACGAACTTCAGACCTGTGAACACCAGCGGCTGGTGGGCGGCACCGGAATCTGCAATCTGGTCCAGGAGCAGCTTCGTGTGCGCGTGGCCCACGCCCACGGCCGCACCGTCGCTGACCACGGCGATCACCGCCACCGCAAAGCCGCACATCGCCGCGAACGAAACCGGGCGCTTGCGCCGGTAGGCGCAGAAGCGGTCGGGCAGACCCGTGAACGAGGCCAGCATCAAGCGCGAGAGCAGGCCACCCAGCAAACCGCAAGCCAGGGCCACCAGCGCTCCCGGCGCCAGCAGACCCCACCACGAGACGGCGTCTGCCCGCACGCGGCCGAAATAGGACAGGTTGCCAAACGCCGAAACCGACACCAGGCCGGCCACCACGATGGCCGCCAACATCAGGCCGCTGCTGCGGTCCTGCAGGCGGCGAGAGAGTTCCTCGATGGCAAACACGATGCCCCCCAGCGGCGTGTTGAAGGCCGCGGCGATGCCGGCGGCGCCCCCGGCAACGAGCAATTCACGGTCGCTGATGCCCGAGGCGGGCGACAGCCAGCGCCGCGCGTGCAGCATGACGCCCGCAGCCACCTGCACCGACGGGCCTTGCCGCCCGATCGACAGGCCGGCCAGCAGCCCGCCCGACACCCCGAACAGCTTGGCCACGCTCAGCCTGAGTGAGACAAAGCGCGAGCGCTCACTCACCGGGGTTTCAGGCGCCAGCGCCGTGAGCACCTGGGGCACGCCCGATCCCACCGCGCCGGGCGCCCAGCGCCGGATGGTCCAGACGATCAATGCCGTCAGGGCCGGCGTCCAGACCAGCGGCGCCCACCACCAGCCGCTGCGCATGCGACCGTACAGATCAATGGCCGCGTCTGCCAGCAACGTGAAGCCCACCACCGCCAGGCCGGCCAGCACGGCGTACACGATCACCACGGCCCGATCGAGCCATTGCCGGCCGCCGCCCATTTCATCGCGCAGGTTCTGCAGGAAATCCGGTTCACCTTTCATGGGTTCGCAGTGTAGGCCCTGGGGTATTGCAGCCCACGCGAGCGAACGCAACCGGCCCGCCAGCGATCAGTTGCGGCACAATGACTGACCGTTTTTCGGGCCGGCCCGCGGGGGCCTGCCCCTCTCTCTACAGGACATCACCATGGCATCCGTCAACAAAGTCATCCTCGTCGGCAACTGCGGCCGCGATCCCGAGATCCGCTACTTGCCTTCGGGCGGTGCCGTGGCGAACATCAGCATCGCCACCACCAGCCGCCGCAAGGACCGCAACTCCGGCGAGTTCATCGAAGAAACCCAGTGGCACCGCGTCACCTTCTTCGAACGCTTGGCTGAAATCGTGGGCGAATATGTAAAAAAGGGCACCCCCGTCTACGTCGAAGGCCGCCTGACCTATCGCAAGTACACCGACAAGGACGGCATCGAGAAAAGCGCCACGGACATCATCGCCAGCGAAATGCAGCTGCTGGGTAGCCGCCAGGGCATGGGCGGCCCCAGCGGTGACGAAGCCGGTGGTGGCGGTGGTGGCAGCTACTCGCGCCCCGCGGCGGCCCCGCGCGCGGCCGCGCCCGCCGCGCCCCGCCAGGCTCCGGCAGCCGCGTCTGCACGCCAGTCCAGCGGTTTCGACGACATGGACGATGACATTCCTTTCTGACGCAGGCCAGGCCCGCGCCGTGGCACACAGCGCGGCGTGTTCTCCCTCTAACTGATGCCCACTATGGTCAAAGTTGTTGTTGCAGAAGATCATGCGCTGGTCCGCCAAGGCATCAACATGCTGTTGACGGCCACAGGTGGTTTCGAACTGGTGGCCGAAACCGCGCTGGGCAGCGATGTCGAGATGCTGGTGGCCTTCCACAAGCCCGACCTGCTCCTGCTGGACCTCGCGCTGAGCGACAGCTCAGGCATCGAGGTGGCTCGCAAGGTGAAGAAGGTGGCGCCCAAGACCAAGGTGCTGATCGTCACCGGCAACGTCTACCCAGGCTCGGTAGCCAATGCGTTTGCGGCGGGTGCCGATGGCTTTGTGCTCAAGCACGAGCAGGGGTCGGAGTTGCTTGACGCGATCCAGGCGGTGCTCTCGGGTCGTCAATATGTCAGCCAGCAAGTGGCGAAGGGCCTGGACAACACCCCCAACGGGCGTCCCGGCGGATATGGTCTCTCGCAGACATTGACGCAGCGCGAACAACAGATCGTTCGCATGATCGCCAAGGGCGGCAGCAACCAGGAGATTGCCGATGCCCTGCACATCAGCGTGCTCACCGCACGCAAGCACCGGCAGAACGTGATGCTCAAACTCGGCCTGCACAACGGTGCGGAGATTGCCGCCTACGCCATGCAATCGGGACTGGCGGAAGCGCCCGACCTCGACAGCAATCTCTGAGTTCACAGCGTACACACCCCCGTACCCACCGCGCTTCGCAACGAAGGCGGAAGTCGTGCATCTCGATGGGAAATTGCCCCTCTTTCGCAAAATAGTGCTCATGCATTATTGGGGGTAGGGGTATCCGGGCCAGATACTTCGCCCCATGGTGAACGCATCTTCGGACACCAACCCAACACCAGACAAGCGAGGTACATCATGGGGATTCATGCACTGACGCAAGGGGTCATCAAACACCTGGGCCTGAAGAACGAGGTGAAGCTGCCGGCAGCCGACGACATCGACTCCGAGATCACGCCCACTTCGATCTCGGACGACTACCAGGACATGATCAAGGACTGCTTCCAGATGCTGGGACTGGGTCCCGATCAGATCCGCATCATGGTGCGATCGGTCGGGCTGAGTCCAGCCGGTCTGGAAATTTATGCCGCGTTCGTCAAGGTGGTCCGATGGGATGCCAGCGTCGTGGACATGCTCGGCAAGATGCCCGTGATCGAAAAGAAGATCGACCGGCGCGTGCGGCAGAGTTCGATGCTGCGCTACAGCGCCTTTGCCGGTCTGTGGTTCAGGTCTCCCGCCGACGTGAACGCGCCGCTCGTCGCGATGCACTGAGCAGATTGCGCGCACCGAACGCAAGAGGGCCTTGCTGCGACGCAGCAAGGCCCTCTTGCTTGATGCAAGCGGCCAGGGGCTCAATACCCCGCTGCTGGATCGATCAATCCGAATTGCCTGGGCAGCAGACCCGCGAGCGCATACAGGTGGTAGCCGGTTGCCTGCCGCTGCGACTGGCACCTGAGCACCGCATGGTTGCGCCGGCTCTCTTCCAGAACGGCATCGGCGAAGTCGGGAGCACTGCGGGTATTCAAGCGGAAACCTGTTTCGGCGGTGCGCCGAAGGGAGCGCGCCCGCACCAAACAGGCATGCTCACGGTCGAAATCCAGAACCGCTTGCAGATATGCCTCTCGGGCGCTCGAAAAATCGGCTGCCGCTTGCGCTCTGGAGCTCTGCAGGTTCGACAACCACGCACCAAAGTCCTCTGGCCCAAAACCACCTTCACACGCAGGATCTGTTCGCCGTGCGGCCCATGCCCGCGCTCGTTGGTTCAAGCTGAACTGCACGTCGGCGTGGGTGGACAAGCAGGCGTGCGCAAGGCGATCCATTTCATCTGTCAGAACGAGCCCCAAGGTCTCGAAGCAGGTTTCCAGCTGGGCCGGCAGCAACCGGGTGCGTTGTGTGAAGTGACGACCGATGCGGTTCCACTCACCCACAGCCTGCGTCACCGTCTCACGCGCGGAGGCCAGACGGGCGATGACCTTGCGATGATCCACCTGATCGGCCTGGCCCGCCTCAAGCCGTGCCGCCAGCATCTCCAGCACGATCTCCAGTTCCCGTTGAGTGGCAATGGCGTTCTGAAGCTGCTGGCGCGCGCTATCGAGTTGCAGACACGTCTCGAGCGCCGTGTCGAGAATGCGGTTCACGCGGCGCAAGGCGGGCTCCTCGGCAGGGGCAAGCTCACGCGCCGCGCAAGCCATCGCGGGTCTTTCCAGCTGCAAGACATGATGCAGCACCGCGGCCAGTGTCAAGGGCTTGTGGGTTTGACCGGGGTTGCAGGCACGAGCCTGAGGATCAGGCTGACTGGCCTCGGCAGCAGGCTGCAAGGGAACTGCAAGGCGCTCTGTCATGCTCGATTCTTTCGGGATGGGTGGAGTGAGCTTCGAGTCTCTTGGCAGGCAATTCGGGCCTCAATAATGCGCGCGCAGTATTTTCCGGACTTGGTTGTTCCGGACTTCACGGACACAACATCCCGGTCAATGCGGGCACCTGTTCGATGGATTTATTTCGATCCAAAGGCTACGATGAACCACCGTCGCCCAGCCACCCGAGGACAAGCCCGAAGCCCATGCGAAATCCTTCCATGATTCCGTGGGAACTCCTCCCAGGTCTGGGGGCGGCCCTGGGGCCCGAGGCCGCGCTGCTGGAAGCGTCACCGACCTTCAAAGCGCTGCATGCATCCAGAGGGCGCACCGAAGACTGGACGGCCTTGTTGTCCGAGTCGTCTCGCCTTGAATTGATCTCGAACCTCCATCGCCAGGAAGACTTTCAAGCCACACTGCATTTGATCGAGACGTCCAGGCCGGATGGGTCGATGCCACCCATGTGGTTGACGTGCAAGGGCCACTGGATGCCGGCGTTTGGTCACCACGCGTGCTACTTTGCAGACACGACGGGCATTGAACTGGATCGGATGAAAGCGCTGACACTCGTCGAGCGCATCCACCTGATTTTCAAGCACTTGCCGGTGATGGTGGCCCACTTTGGCCCACGTCCGCTGAACCAGTGCGCGTTTGCCAATCAGCGGTTTGCGGAGTTGTTCGGGTTTGACGAGCAGACAATCGTTGGAGTCCCGGCGCTCGATCTTATTGGCGAGAGCCTGCGCGAAGTGGTGGTGCCGTTTCTGCGTCGCGCACTCAAGGGGCAGGTTCCGGTGACATTCCCCTGTGAAATCAACTCGGCGACGGGTGATCTCCTGCGGCTGGAGGTCACCGTCACCCCTGCAGCGGATCCGCAGAGCAAGGGCACCGACCAGGGATTCTTCTACCTGATCACAAACATCACCGAGAGACACAAGACGGAATTCGCCCTGCGCGAATCCGAAGACCGGTTGTCCCGCTTCATGAATGCCAGCGAAGAGGGCGTGGTCTTCCACCGCGATGGTCTGATGACCGATGCGAACCCAGCCGCCAGCCGCCTGTTCGAAACGCCATTGCACATGCTGCTGGGCAGGTCTGTGCTGGAGCTGGTGCCACCGGAGTACCGGGCCCGAGCGGCCTCCGTCATTGCCTCCGGGGCGGACGCCTCCTACGAGAGCGAAGTCTTCAACGTGCACGGCGAGCG
>NZ_JAKFEO010000051.1:0-146227 GCF_036675665.1 Hydrogenophaga sp.
GCAACATCGTCGCGCAGACCGTGCTCGGCTAAGGAGAAAACAGATGGACTTCGATTTCAGCGACGACCAGGAACAACTGCGCGACGCGGTGCGCAAATGGGTCGACAAGGGCTACACCTTCGAGCGCCGCAACGGCATCGTGACCGCGGGCGGTTTTGACCGCGCGGCCTATGGCGAACTCGCCGATCTCGGCCTGGCCGGCCTCTACGTGAGCGAGGACGACGGCGGCATGGGCATGGGCCCGATCGAAGGCATGGTGGTCATGGAGGAACTGGGGCGTGGCATCGTGCTCGAACCACTCGCCCAGACCTTGGTCACTTCGGGCGTGCTCGGTGGCTATGCCCCGGCCGAACTGAAGGCCGCCTGGCTGCCACGCATGGCCTCCGGCGAAGCGCTGGTGGTGCTTGCGCACCAAGAGCGCAAGGCCCGCTACAAGCTCGATGTGTGCGCGACCACCGCCACCCAGGCCAGCAGCGGCTGGACGCTCTCGGGCACCAAGAACGTGGTGCCCGCCGCCGACCAGGCCGACGCCTTCGTCGTGCCCGCCATGGCCGCGGGCAAGCTCGCCCTGTTCCTCGTGGAGCGCACCGCCTCGGGCGTGAGCACCAGCGGCCACCACACGCAGGACGGCGGCCGCGCCGGCGACCTGACGCTGAAGGACGCGCCGGCCCAGCTCCTCACCACCGATGGGCTGACCGCGCTCGAACACGGCGTGGACATCGGCATCGCGGCCACCTGTGCCGAAGCTGTCGGCGTGATGGACAAGACCCTGGCCATCACGGTCGAGTACATGAACACGCGCAAGCAGTTCGGTGTGGCCATTGCCAGCTTCCAGGCGCTGCGCCACCGCGTGGCCGACATGAAGATGCAGCTGGAGCTCATGCGCTCCATGAGCTACTACGCCAGCCTCAAGCTCAACGCACCGGCGCCGGAGCGTCGCGCGGCCATGGCGCGCGCCAAGGTGCAACTGGGCACCTCCATGCGCTTCGTGGGCCAGCAGGCGGTGCAGCTGCACGGTGGCATCGGGGTGACCGACGAGTACATCGTGAGCCACTACTTCAAGAAGCTCACCCAGATGGAAATGACCTTCGGCGACACCTTGCACCACCTGGGCGAGGTGTCCAGCCGGATGCAGGACACGGCCGGCGTGTTCGCCTGACCCACTCAGCCCCACCGGCCCGCTCCCTGCGGGCCGCTTTGTTTTCGCCACCCAGGAACGATATGGAGACACGCATGGCCACCCGCCGCCACCTCTTTGCCCTGGCGGCCAGCAGCCTGCTGCTGGCCTCTTGCGCCACCGCGCCGCAAGGCGCCGCACAGCCGCCCATCGTGTTCGTGCACGGCAACGGCGACTCCGCGTCGATCTGGCAGAGCACGGTCTGGCGCTTCGAGTCCAACGGCTGGCCGCGCGAGCGCCTGCACGCCATCGACCTGCCCTACCCGCTCGCGCGCGACGACGACGGCAAAGCCCAGCCCGGGCGCACGTCCACCGCCGAGCACATGGCCTACCTCAAGGCCGAGGTCGACAAGGTGCTGAAGGCCACGGGCGCGAAGCAGGTGGTGCTGGTGGCCAACTCGCGTGGCGGCAATGCAGTGCGCAACTACATCCAGAACGGCGGCGGCGACAAGACCGTGAGCCATGCGGTGCTGGGTGGCACGCCCAACCACGGCGTCTGGGCCACCCAAGGCTTTCGCGAAGCCAACGAGTTCTCGGGCACCGGGCCTTTCCTCACGGGCCTGAATGCCCCCAAGAACGCCGCTGGCGACGAGGTGACCGGCCCGGTGAAATGGATGACGATCCGATCGGACAACAACGACAAGTTCGCCCAGCCCGACGGCCTGTGGATCGGCGCCAAGGGCACGCCGACCAACGTGACGTTCGAAGGTCCGGCGCTCAAGGGAGCAACCAACGCCGTGCTGCCACGCGTGGACCACCGCGAAACATCGTTTTCGTCCGCCGCCTTCGACACGACGTACCGCTTCATCACCGGCCAGGGACCCAAGACCTTGAACGTGGTCGCGCAATCCCCGGTGGTGCTCAACGGCAAGGTCACGGGCCTGGGCCTGGTGCCCACCGACCCCGCCAGCGGCAGCTACGCGAACAACCTCCCGCTGCCGGGCGCGCAGTTGACGGTCTATGCCACCAACCCCGCCACGGGTGAGCGCAAGGGCGCTGCCGTGCACGGCAAGACCGTGGGTACCGATGGTCTCTGGGGACCGTTCACGGCACAGACCGGCGTGCCCTACGAGTTCGTGATCAGCGCGCCGGGCTACGCCACCACGCACATCTACCGCAGCCCGTTCCCGCGCTCCAGCGATTTGATCCATCTGCGCGCCGAGCGCATCGCCGCCGCCGACAAGGACGCCAAATCCACCATCACCTTCACGCGCCCGCGCGGCTATTTCGACGCCGCGCGCGACCAGATGGCGTTTGACGGCAAGGCGCTGCCGGGTGTGCCCCCCACCGGTGCTGGCGTGTCGAGCTCGAAGATCAAGCTGATGGAGGACGGCACCCGTGCGATCGCTGCAGAGTTCAATGGCGAGAAGATCGTCGGACGCACCTGGCCAGCGGCTGAGAACCGGGCAGTGGCCCTCGAACTGACCTACTGATTCAAAGCCTCAGGCGTGCAGCCTGGAGTTCTTGGGCAGGTGCGACATCAGGAACTCCATCTGGTCCGCCAGGATGCGGCGGTTGCGCAGAATGAAGTCTTCCCACAGGCTGGGCACGTAGGGCGCGTAGAGCAGCCCCATGTGCGCCTGTTCGGGCGTGCGGTTGCCCTTGCGGTGGTTGCACGACCGGCAGGCCGTCACCACGTTCATCCACAGATCGCGCCCGTTCTGGCCCAGTGGCACGATGTGCTCGCGGGTCAGTTCTTCCTCGACGAAATGTTCACCACAGTAGGCGCACACGTTGCGATCGCGCGCAAACAGCTTGCTGTTGGTCAGCGTGGGCCGCAGGTCGAACGGGTTGATGCGCGGCACCCCCTGGGTGCCGATGATGGAGTTGACGTTGATGATGGACTGGCGTCCGGTGATCGCGTTGTGCCCGCCATGAAACACCGCGATCTCGGCCCCCATCTCCCAGCGCACTTCGTCCGCCGCGTAGTGGAGCACGGCTTCTTCAAGGCTGATCCACGACTGTGGCAGCCCCTGGGCTGAGAGCTTCAAGACCTTCAAGACGGACTCCTTTGTGCGATGGCATCAGCGGAAAACAGGCCTTGGGAGGCCCGACATCGCCCGCAGGCGTGGCCTGCGAGCGTGTATCGTCGTGTGTCAATATAGCGTGCTTTGATGACGCAGCCCGTCGCGCAGCCACATTCCCCACTGCAGCCAGGCTGACCGCGGCCCCCACACCCCTCCGACCCGGCATGAAAATCTTTCGTGGCTTGCACAGCCGCCGCACCAACGCCCCCGATGCAGTCCCCAGCGGCTGCGCGCTCACCATCGGCAATTTTGACGGCGTGCACCGCGGCCACCAGGCCATGCTGGCGCTCCTCAACAACGAAGCCAAGCACCGCGGCGTGCCCAGCTGCGTGATGACCTTCGAGCCGCACCCGCGCGACTACTTCGCCGCCCTGCACCACCAGCCCGAGCTCGCCCCCGCCCGCATCGCCACGCTGCGCGACAAGCTGCAGGAGCTCGAACGCTGCGGCGTCGACCAGTGCGTGGTGCTGCCGTTCAATGCAAGGCTCGCCGCGCAGACACCGCAGGCCTTCATCGAAGACATCCTGGTCGGCTCGCTGGGCGTGAAATACGTGCTGGTGGGTGACGACTTCCGCTTCGGCGCCAAACGCGCCGGCGACTACGCCATGCTGGATGCCGCCGGCAACCGGCTGGGCTTTGATGTGGCGCGCATGCAAAGCTACGAGGTGCACGGCCTGCGCGTGTCCAGTTCGGCCGTGCGTCAGGCCCTGGCAGATGGCCGCATGGACGACGTTGCGGCCCTGCTCGGCCGGCCCTACAGCGTCAGCGGCCATGTGGTGCACGGGCGCAAGCTGGGCCGCCAGCTGGCCGAGAGCAGCCCCGGGCGGGGTGACGGTTTTCGCACACTCAACCTGCGATTTTCCCACTGGAAGCCCGCGGCCAGCGGCATCTTCGCGGTGCTGGTGCACGGACTCGGCCCCGATGTCGACTCACCGCCCCTGCCCGGCGTGGCCAACCTCGGCGTGCGTCCCTCGCTCGACCCCGATGACGTGAACGGTGGGCGGGTGCTCCTCGAAACCCATTGCCTCGACTGGCCCCGGGCTCTGACCGAGAGCCTGCCCGACGGGGAGGCCTACGGTAAAATCGTCCGCGTGGAACTGCTGCACAAACTGCATGACGAGCTGAAATACGACAGTCTGGACGCCCTGACCCAGGGCATCGCACGAGACTGCGACGACGCACGCGCCTTCTTTGCCTCGTTGCACACCCAAACACACCGCCAGACCACGCGCGACCGAATTTAGACCTCGCGTCTATCCGGTCGCTGCCCTTCGACAGGCTCAGGGCGAACGGTGTCTCTTCCAGTTCCCTCTCATTCCCCCGTTCGGGCTGAGCTTGTCGAAGCCACCACGGAATCCTCGCCATGTCTGAATCCACCGCCGCTGCCACCGACTACCGCAGCACCCTGAACCTGCCCGACACCCCCTTCCCCATGCGTGGCGACCTGCCCAAGCGCGAGCCGGGCTGGGTCAAGACCTGGAGCGAGGAGGGCCTGTACCAGCGCCTGCGTGTCGCGCGCGCCGGCGCGCCACTGTTTGTGCTGCACGACGGCCCCCCCTACGCCAACGGCAAGCTGCACATCGGCCATGCGCTCAACAAGATCCTCAAGGACATGATCGTCAAGAGCCGCCAGCTGGCCGGCTTCGACGCGCAGTACATCCCCGGCTGGGACTGCCACGGCCTGCCGATCGAGAACGCGATCGAGAAGCTGCACGGTCGCAACCTGGGCCGCGACGAGATGCAGGCCAAGAGCCGCGCCTTCGCCACCGGGCAGATCGACCAGCAGCGCGAGGACTTCCGCCGCCTGGGCGTGCTGGGCGACTGGGAGCGCCCCTACCGCACCATGGACCCGGCCAACGAGGCCGGCGAGATCCGCGCCTTCAAGCGCGTGATCGAGCGCGGCTTCGTCTACCGCGGCCTCAAGCCCGTGTACTGGTGCTTCGACTGCGGCTCCTCGCTGGCCGAGTTCGAGATCGAATACGCCGACAAGAAGAGCGACACGCTGGACGTGGCCTTCGAGACCGACGACGGTGCGAAGCTCGCCGCCGCCTTCGGCCTGGGCGCACTGCCCGCGGGCAAGACCGCCTTCGCCGTCATCTGGACCACCACCGCCTGGACCATCCCCGCCAACCAGGCACTCAACGCCCACCCGGATTTCACCTACGCCCTGGTCGACACCCCCCTGGGCTGCCTGGTGCTGGCCGAGACCCTGGTCGACAAATGCCTGGAGCGCTTCGGCCTCACCGGCACGGTGCTCGCCACCGCCTCGGGCAAGGCGCTGGGCGGCCTGAACTTCCGCCACCCGCTGTTCGATGTGGACGCCGGTTACCGCCGCCTCTCGCCGGTTTACCTGGCCGAGTACGTGAGCGATGCCGACGGCACCGGCCTCGTGCACTCCTCGCCCGCCTACGGTCTGGACGATTTCAACTCCTGCGCTGCCCACGGCCTGTCGGTGGACGACATCCTCAACCCGGTGCAGGGCAACGGCGCCTACGCGGCCGACTTCCCGCTGTTCGGCGGCCTGCACATCTGGAAGGCCGTGCCGGTGATCCTGGAAGCGCTGAAGAACGCCGGCCGCCTGCTCGCCACGCAGAGCATCACCCACAGCTACCCGCACTGCTGGCGCCACAAGACGCCGGTGATCTACCGTGCCGCGGCGCAGTGGTTCGTGCGCATGGACGAGGGCGAGGGTGTGTTCACGAAAGACAAGGCGCCGCGCACGCTGCGCCAGACCGCGCTGGACGCCATCGAGCAGACGAAATTTTTCCCGGCCAACGGCAAGGCGCGCCTGCACGACATGATCGCCAACCGGCCCGACTGGTGCATCTCGCGCCAGCGCAGCTGGGGCGTGCCCATCCCCTTCTTCCTGCACAAGGACAGCGGCGAGCTGCACCCGCGCACCATGGCCATCCTCGACCAGGCCGCGGACATCGTGGAGAAAGGTGGCATCGAGGCCTGGAGCCGTGTGACGGCCGAGGAGATCCTGGGCGCGACGGATGCACCGCACTACACCAAGAGCACCGACATCCTCGAGGTGTGGTTCGACTCGGGCTCGACCTTCCAGCACGTGCTGCGCGGCAGCCACGCCAAAGCCTACGACCGGCTGCCGTACCACGACAACGGCCCCGAGGCCGACCTGTACCTCGAAGGCCATGACCAGCACCGCGGCTGGTTCCACAGCTCCTTGCTGCTGGGCTGCGCGCTCTACGACCGCGCGCCTTACCGCGGCATCCTCACGCACGGCTTCAACGTCGACGGCCAGGGCCGCAAGATGAGCAAGTCGCTGGGCAACGTGATCGAGATCGAGACCTTCGCCAAGGACCCGGGCGCCGAGATCGCGCGGCTCTGGGTTGCGTCCACCGACTACTCGGGCGACCCGCCGATGGACAAGAAGGTGATCGCGCGCGTGACCGACGCCTACCGCCGCATCCGCAACACCCTGCGCTTCCTGCTCGCCAACGTGAGCGACTTCGACCCCGCCACCGACGCCGTGCCGCTGGACCAGATGCTGGAGATCGACCGCTACGCGCTGGCGCGCGCCGCGCAGTTCCAGGCCGAGGTGCTGGCGCACTACGAGGTGTACGAGTTCCACCCGGTGGTGGCCAAGCTGCAGGTGTATTGCTCGGAAGATCTGGGCGCGTTCTACCTCGACGTGCTCAAGGACCGGCTCTACACCACCGCGCCGGGCAGCGTGGCCCGGCGCAGCGCGCAGACCGCGCTGCACCAGATCACCCATGCCATGCTGCGCTGGATGGCGCCGTTCCTCAGCTTCACGGCCGAAGAAGCCTGGCCGGTGCTGGCCGGCGCGCAAAACCAGGGTTCGATCTTCTTCGAGACCTTTGCCAAGCTGCCCGATGCCGACGAAGCACTGCTGGCGAAGTGGTCGCGCCTCCGCGCGGTGCGCGAGACGGTGAACAAGGAGATCGAAACGGTGCGCACCGCTGGCGGCGTGGGTTCGTCCCTGCAAGCCACGGTCAGGCTCACCGTGCCGGCCGACGACCACGCCCTGCTGACCTCGCTAGGCGACGACCTCAAGTTCGTGCTGATCGTCTCGCAGGTCGAATTGCTCGAAGGCGACGCCCGGGTCGACGTGAATCCGGCCACGGCCGCCAAGTGCGAGCGCTGCTGGCACTACCGCGACGACGTGGGGGTGGACATCGCGCACCCCACGCTGTGCGGCCGCTGCATCAGCAACCTGTTCGGCGCGGGTGAAGTGCGCTCGGTGGCCTGATGAGCACATTCCGTACTCAGGGCATCTGGCCCTGGCTGGGTCTGGCCGCCTTGCTCGTGGCGGCCGATCAGGTCACCAAGGCGCTGATCCTGGCCGGCTACCAGTTGGGCGAGAGCACCACCATCACCAGCTTCTTCAACGTCGTGCGCGCGCACAACACAGGTGCCGCCTTCTCGTTCCTGGCCGATGCGGGTGGATGGCAACGCTGGTTCTTCACCGCGGTGGGTGGGGCCGCGGCCGTGTTCATCGTGTGGATGCTGCGTTCGCACCCGGGCCAGAAGCTGTTTGCGTTCGCGCTGGCCTGCATCCTGGGCGGCGCCATCGGCAACGTGGTCGACCGCCTGCTGCACGGCTACGTGGTGGACTGGCTGGACTTCCACTGGGACTTCCTCGGCGGCCTGTTCCCGGGCGGCCACTTCCCGGCCTTCAACATCGCCGACATGGCCATCACGGTGGGTGCGATGGCGCTGATCCTCGACGAAATCCTTCGCGTGCGGCGCAACCGTTGACCGGGCCTCGTTCACCAGGGAGCCACGCCGCCCAGGAGCGGCAGCGCCCGGGCGTATAGTTTCTCCGTCAATGAAACATCTGTTGGATCTTCTGGCGGCCATCGCCCTCCTCGTCTGGGGCACGCACCTGGTGCGCAACGGCGTGCTGCGTGTCTTCGGCAGCAACCTGCGCCAGATCCTGGCCGCGAGCATGGGCAACCGCTTCACGGCGGCGCTCTCGGGTCTGGGCGTCACGGCCCTGGTGCAATCCAGCACCGCCACCGCGCTCATCACCGCGTCCTTCGTGGGCCGCGGCCTGATTGCCCTGCCGGCCGCCCTGGCCGTGATGCTGGGTGCCGACATCGGCACCAGCCTGATGGCGGTGGTGTTCTCCTTCGACCTGTCGTGGCTCTCGCCGCTGTTCATCTTCCTGGGCGTCACGCTGTTCATCTCGCGCCAGGGCACGTCCGTGGGCGACTTCGGGCGTGTGCTCATCGGCCTGGGCCTGATGCTGCTGGCCTTGCGGCTGATCTCCGGCGCCACCAGCGTGCTGACGCAGAACCCGGCGGTGCAGCTGATGCTGGAGTCGCTCACCAGCGACCTGCTGCTCGAAATCCTGGTGGGTGCCGCGCTCGCGGTGGTGGCCTATTCCAGCCTGGCCGTGGTGCTCCTGGCCTCCACGCTCGCGCTGCAGGTGGTGGGGCTCGATGTGGCGCTGGGCATCGTGCTGGGGGCCAACCTGGGCAGCGGTCTGCTGGCCGTCATCACCACCGCCAAGTCCGGCATCAGCACCCGCCAGGTGCCGCTGGGCAACCTGCTCTTCAAGGTGTTCGGCGTGGCCATCGCCATCTGGCTCATTCCCACCTGGCTGCGCTTCATGCAGCCACTGGTGCAGGATCCGGCGACGCTCACCGTGCTGTTCCACCTGAGCTTCAACCTGATGGTGGGCGCGGTGTTCATCGGCCTCACCCGGCCGGTGGCCAGGCTGGTGGAGCGCCTGCTGCCATCGAAGGCGGACAAGAGCCCGCTGGACCGACCCAACCACCTCGACCCTTCCGCGCTGGCCACGCCCTCGCTCGCCATTTCCTGCGCCGCACGCGAAGCCATGCACCAGGCCGACATCGTGGAGACCATGCTGCGCGGCGTGGTCACCGTGATCAAGACCAACGACCTCAAGCTGGCGCAGGACCTTCGCAAACTCGACGATTCGGTCGACAGCCTGTACTCGGCCATCAAGTACTACCTCACCAAGATCTCGCGCCAGCAACTCAGCGAGGCCGAGAGCCGGCGCTGGACCGACATCATCAGCTTCACCATCAACATGGAGCAGATCGGCGACACGGTCGAGCGCGTGTTGCTCGACATCGAGGACAAGAAGATCCGCAAGGGCCGCAGCTTCTCCGAAGCCGGCATGGCCGAGATCAGCGAACTGCACGCCCGCCTGCTGGACAACCTGCGCCTGGGCATGAGCGTGTTCCTCAACGGCAACGTGCGCGACGCCCAGCGACTGCTCGAAGAGAAGGTGCGCTTTCGCGACATGGAGCGCGAGTACGCCGCCACCCACCTCGATCGCCTCTCGGGCCTGAGCCAGCAGAGCATGGACACCAGTGCACTGCACCTGGACCTGATCAGCGACTTGAAGCGCATCAATTCGCACATCTGCTCGATCGCCTACCCCATCCTCGACAGTGCGGGCGTGCTCGCTCCCAGCCGGCTTCGCGAGCCGCCCTCGGCAGACGTCAGCCGCCTCTGACGGCGGCGTGCGGGCCTTGTGCTGCGCGGCTGCGAAATCGCAGGTGCTGTGCTACGCTGGCCCTCCGTTCTGCGACCCGCCCAGGAGACAACAACATGCCCGGACTGCTGCCCCACATCGACCCCGACGGCCTGCTCGAGTTTTCGGTGGTCTACACCGACCGCGCGCTCAACCACATGTCCAAGCGCTTCCAGGGCGTGATGACCGACATCTCGACCATGCTCAAGCGTGTGTACGGCGCGCACTCGGCGGTGCTGGTGCCCGGCAGCGGCACCTTCGGCATGGAGTCGGTGGCGCGCCAGTTTGCCCACGGCAAACACGTGCTCGTCATTCGCAACGGCTGGTTCAGCTACCGCTGGACGCAGATCTTCGACATGGGAAGCATCCCCGCCAGCCACACGGTGATGAAGGCGCGGCGCACCGGCGCGGGCGCACAGGCTGCCTGGACCCCGGCACCGATTGAAGAAGTCGTCGCAACCATCGCGCGCGAGAAGCCCGCGCTGGTGTTCGCACCGCACGTGGAAACCGCCGCCGGCATGATCCTGCCCGACGACTATCTGAAGGCCGTGGCCGATGCGGTGCACGCGGTGGGCGGTCTGTTCGTGCTGGACTGCATTGCCTCCGGCGCGATGTGGGTCGACATGAAGGCCACCGGCGTGGACATCCTGATCTCGGCCCCTCAAAAGGGCTGGAGCAGCTCACCCTGCTGCGCCATGGTGATGCTCAGCGAGCGAGCCCGTACCGCCATCGACGCCACGCAGAGCACCACCTTTGCCATGGATCTGAAGAAGTGGCTGCAGATCATGGAAACCTACGAAGGCGGCGGCCACGCGTACCACACCACCTTGCCCACCGACGCGCTGACGCGGCTGCGCGAGACCATGGTGGAGACCGAGGCTTATGGCTACGAGCGGGTGCGGCAGGAACAGATCGCCCTGGGCGCGCAGGTGCGCGCCTTGCTGGAGCGCCATGGTTTCCCCAGCGTGGCGGCTTCGGGCTTCCAGGCGCCGGGTGTGGTGGTGAGTTACACCACCGATCCGGAGATCCAGTCGAGCAAGAAATTTCTGGCGGTGGGTCTGCAGACGGCGTCGGGTGTGCCGTTGCAATGCGATGAAGGCCCGGAGTTCAAGACCTTCCGCATCGGCCTCTTCGGCCTGGACAAGTGGCACGACGTGCCGGCCACCTTGCAGCATCTGGAGCGGGCGTTGGCTGAAGTTGCACACAGGCAGGCGCAGCCTGCCTGACTTTCCGTGCCTTGACCTCGCGGGATCGGGGCGCAACGCCGCTCTGCTCCGCGAATGTCCCCCGGGGCCTGCGGCCCCTCCTCCTTTATTTCGCTGCGCAGAACGCCATCACGCCCCGATCAGAGACGTGTGGGCGTTCGAACGTTGGATCGCCCGGGTGCTCGCGGCCTTGGAGCATTGGGTAACCGACGCAGCGAAATAAAGGAGGAGGCGGCTCCAGCCGCCGGGGGACATTCGCGGAGTCGGCTACCCAATGCTCCAAGGCAACCAACAACGCAGGCACAAAAACTCAGGGCAACAGAATGGTGCAGCCCGTGGTCGCACGCGCCTCAAGACTCTCATGCGCCTTGCGCACCTCGGTCAGGGGAAAACGCTGGTCGATGTGGATCTTCACCTGGTTGCCTTCGACCATCGCGAACAAGTCGTCGGCCATGGCCTGCGTGCGCTCGCGGCTGGTGATGTGCGAGAACAGGGTCTGGCGCGTCACGTACAACGAGCCCTTGGGGCCGAGGATGCCGGGCGCGAAAGGCGCCACCGGACCGGATGCATTGCCAAAGCTCGCCATCAGGCCGAAGGGGCGCAGGCAGTCGAGCGATTTGTCGAACGTGTCCTTGCCCACCGAGTCGTACACCACCTTCACACCCTGGCCGTTGGTGATCTCCTTCACCCGCGCGGCAAAGTCTTCGGTGCGGTAGTTGATGGCGTGGCTGGCACCGTTCTCCAGGGCCAGTTTGCACTTCTCGTCCGACCCCGCCGTACCGATCAGTTGCAGACCGAGCGCCTTGGCCCACTGGCAGGCGATCAGGCCCACGCCACCGGCAGCAGCGTGAAACAGCACGAAGTCGCCCGGCTCCAGTCCGTCGACCGGGCGGCAGTGCTTGAGCAGGTACTGCGCGGTGAGGCCCTTGAGCATCATGGCCGCGCCGGTCTCGAAATCGATCGCCTCGGGCAACTGGCACACGTTCATGGCCGGCATCACGCGCACGTCGCAGTAGCTGCCGGGCGGGTTGGCCGCGTAGGCCGCGCGGTCACCGGCCTTGAGGTGCGTCACGCCCTCCCCCACCGCCTCGATCACACCCGCGCCCTCCATGCCCAGCGACAGCGGCATGGGAAACGGGTAGAGGCCGCTGCGCTGGTAGACGTCGATGAAGTTCAGGCCGATGGCGTGGTGGCGGATGCGCACCTGACCCGGGCCAGGGTCGCCCACGCTCAGGGAGTCGATGACGAGTTGCTCGGGACCACCGGGGGCGTGGATGCGGACAACGCGGGTTTCTTGTGTGCTCATGGAGGGTCTCCTCGTTGTTGAAACAGTGCCCTTGAATGCTGCCACGAATGCACCGGATCGCCGGGGCGACAGCCCATCGTCCCCATCAACCGACCGGACATGCTCGGGTTGCTACAGTCCAGTCGATGTCAGCCGCACCCACCCAAGGCCTCACGCCCGCCACCATCGCCCTCCTGGTGATCCCACCACTCATGTGGGCAGGCAACGCCGTGGTGGGCCGGATGATGCAGGGCGTGGTGCCGCCGGTCACGCTCAACTTCCTGCGCTGGGCACTGGCGCTGTTGCTGATGCTGCCCATTGCCGGGCGCGTGCTGCTTCCGGGCCGCGACGGCATGTGGCCACACTGGCGGCGTTTCGCGCTGCTGGGCCTGCTGGGCGTGGGCTGCTACAACGCCCTCCAGTACGTGGCCCTGAAAACGTCCACGCCATTGAACGTGACGCTGGTCGCGTCGAGCATGCCGGTGTGGATGTTGCTGCTGGGCCGCATCCTTTACGGCGAGGCCATCTCGCGCCGTGCGGCGCTGGGCGCCGTGCTGTCGCTCATCGGCGTGGCGGTGGTGCTCTCGCGCGGCGAACTCGACCACCTGCTGGCGGTGAAGCTGGTGCCGGGTGACGCCTGGATCCTGCTGGCCTCGCTGCTCTGGGCCTGGTACAGCTGGCTGCTGGTGCGGCCCAAGCCCGGCACGGAACCGGCCCACATCAAGGCCGACTGGGCCACCTTCCTGCTCGCGCAGATCATGATGGGCGTGCTCTGGTCGGGCCTGTTCGCCGCCGGCGAGTGGCTCACGCTGCCGCCGCTGGCCGATGGCGCGCACCACATCCAGTGGGGCTGGCCCCTCGCGGCCGCGCTGGTCTACGTGGCGGTGGGCCCTTCGCTCGTGGCCTACCGTTGCTGGGGCGCCGGCGTGGCGCGGGTGGGCCCGGCCATGGCGTCCTTCTTCAACAACCTCACGCCCCTTTTCGCCGCCCTGCTCTCGGCCACCTTGCTGGGCGAGTCACCCCGGCTCTACCATGCGGCCGGCTTCGTGCTGATCGTGGGCGGCATCCTGGTCAGTTCGCGGCGCTGAGACAGCTCCGTTTCAGCCCGACAATGTGAGGCCGGGCGAGACACCCGCGCCACCACACGAGGGCATGCCCATGAGAATCCTGTTGGCCGAAGACGAAACCGAACTGGGCAACTGGCTGACCAAAGCCCTCGCCCAGAGTGACTTCCAGGTCGACTGGGTGAACGACGGCCGCATGGTGCGCCGCAGCCTCAAGGCCACGAAGTACGACGCGCTGATCCTGGATCTGGGTCTGCCCGGACTGGGCGGCCATGATGTGCTGGCCGATCTGCGCGAGGCCGACGAGCGCCTGCCGGTGCTCATCCTCACCGCTCGCGACTCGCTCATGGAGCGCGTGAGCTGCCTGCACGGCGGGGCCGACGACTTCCTGGCCAAGCCCTTCGAGGTGAGCGAACTCGAAGCGCGGCTGATCGCATTGATCCGCCGTTCGCGCGGACAGGAACATCCTCGCTTTGCCTGCGGGCCTCTCAGCTATGACAGCGCCGCCAGACAGTTCCGGCTGCTGCATGAACCACTCACCCTCACGCCGCGCGAACACGCGGTGTTGCGCGCGCTGATCCAGCACAGTGGCGAGGCCTTGTCCAAGCGCGAACTGGTGGAGCGGGTGTTTTCCGACGAGCAGGACGTGAACCCCGAAGCCATCGAGGTGCTGGTGCACCGCCTGCGCAAGCGTCTCGAAGCTTCTCCCGTGCGCATCACCACGTTGCGAGGCATGGGTTACCTCCTGGAATGTCCAACATGAGGCTGTCGCACTGGCTCGGCGGCAGCATCCGCCGCATGCTGCTGGTGGTGCTGGTACCGGGCATGCTGCTGGTGTTTTCGGCCGAGCTCTGGCTGGCCTGGCGCACCGCCAGCGAAGCGGCCGACGCCGCCTACGACCGATCCCTGCTGGGCGCGGTGAAGTCCATCGACTCCAGCATCTCCACCGCCAGTGGCGGTCTGGGTGTGGAGTTGCCCTACCGCATGCTGGAGTTCTTCGAGCTCACGGCCAACGGACAGGTGTACTACCGCGTGGCCACCGAAGACGGGTTGGTCGAGATCGGCAGCTCCGACCTGCCGCCACCACCGAGCCC
Source organism: Hydrogenophaga sp. (assembly GCF_036675665.1). GTDB lineage: Bacteria > Pseudomonadota > Gammaproteobacteria > Burkholderiales > Burkholderiaceae_C > Hydrogenophaga. The sequence goes on from NZ_JAKFEO010000051.1 coordinate 14,343, forward strand.
GCTGCTCTCGGGGAAGCCACAGTTTCACGAGGGTGTGCACTTTGGAGAACCGGTGCGCGTGGGCAGCTATGCGCGCGAGTTGTCCGCGCCACTGGCCGGCCAGCCAGGACCGCAACGCGTGGTGATCCAGGTGGCTGAAACGCTGGAGGCCCGCACCGACTTCCGGCGCTCCCTGGTGCTGCAGTCGGTGGCGCGCGACTTCCTGTTGGTCGCGGTGGCCAGCACCCTGTTCGGCCTGTCCATCGCCTGGGCCATGCGCCCCCTGGCGCGGCTGCGCCAGGACGTGGAAGCCCGCCCACCGCAGGACCTCACACCGATGGACAGCGAGGGTGTGCCCGCCGAGGTACTGCCACTGGTGGGCGCCATCAACCACCACATCGGGCGCAACCGCGAGCAGGCCGAGGCGCGCAGGCGCTTCATCGACGACGCCTCGCACCAGCTGCGCACGCCGCTGACCACGCTGGCCACCCAGGTGGCCTTTGCCCAACGCGAGGAAGACCCTGTCGCGCTGCGCGAGGTGATGGACAACATCCGCCAGCAACTGGACGAAACCATCCGCCAGACCAACCAGATGCTCTCACTGGCCAAGGCGGACAGCGCGGCGCCCGAGCCCGAGCTGCTGGACGCGGTGGTGCTGGCCGAAGACCTGGTGCGCCGCTGGTGGCCGATGGCGCGCGAACAGGGGGTGGACCTCGGCCTGCACGCGCCCATGGCCACGCTGCCCTTTCACGGCGAGCCCGGCCTGCTGAAGGAAGCCTTGTCCAACCTGCTGCACAACGCCATTCGCCATGGCGGTTCGGGCTGCCACGTGACGCTCGCCGTGGGCCAGGGCGAAGAACGTGTGCGCTTCAGCGTGGTCGACGACGGACCTGGCTTGCCGCCCGACGAACTGGCGCGCGCGGGCGAGCGGTTCTTCCGCGGTCGCCACGGCCAGCTTCCGGGCTCCGGCCTGGGGTTAGCAATTGCGCGCACCGTGGCCCAGCGCCATGGCGGTGAGATGCGGGTGAGCGCCGGGCCCGAGGGACACGGACTGGAAGTCACGATGGAATTGGCGAGCACCGGCGTCACGGGGGCTCGTTCGGGTTAACCCTGAACAATCAGCCCGATCTTTGAAAGCGGCCTGAAAGTGCGATTTTTCTACAGTGCCCTCATCGCAACAGATCCGTTGCGAGCGTTTCACCCCCACGAGGAGACACTTTCATGAGCATCACATCCCGTTTGCTTGCTGCGGCCATCTCGGCCAGCGCCGTCACCGCTTTCGCCGCCGGCGCACTCGACAAGACCGAGTGCATCGCCCCGGCCAAGCCCGGCGGCGGCTTCGACCTCACCTGCAAACTCGTGCAAAGCGCGCTGCAGGAGGGCAAGTTCATCGCCGACCCGATGCGCGTGACCTACATGCCGGGCGGCATCGGCGCCGTGGCCTACAACACCATCATTGCCCAGAAGCCCGACGCGGCCAACGCCATCGTGGCCTTCTCGGGCGGCTCGCTGCTCAACCTGGCCCAGGGCAAGTTCGGCCGCTACACCGAGAACGACGTGCGCTGGCTCGCCGCCATCGGTACCGACTATGGCGCCGTGGTGGTGGCCGAGAACTCGCCGTTCAAATCGCTCAAGGACGTGATGGCCGCCATCAAGGCCGACCCCACCAAGGTGGTGCTGGGCGCCGGTGGCACCGTGGGCAGCCAGGACTGGATGAAGGCCGCGCTGACCGCGCGCGCGGGCGGCGTGAACCCCAAGACCATGCGCTACGTGGCCTTTGAAGGCGGCGGCGAGGCGCTGACCGCGCTGCAGGGCGGCCACATCCACGTGTTCACCGGTGACGCGGCCGAGGCCGGGCAGCAGATCAAGGCCGGCGCCAAGGTCCGCATCCTGGCGGTGATGAACGACAAGCGCCTCAGCGGCGACATGGCCAACATTCCCACCGCCGCCGAGCAGGGCTATGACGTGGAATGGCCCATCGTGCGCGGCTTCTACCTCGGCCCCCAGGTCAGCGATGCGGACTACAAGCTCTGGGCCGACACCTTCACCAAGCTGATGGCCACGCCCGCCTACGACAAGCTGCGCAGCGAGCGCGGGCTGTTCCCCATGGCCCTGACAGGCGCTCCGCTGGACGCCTACGTCAAGAAGCAGGTGGCCGACTACCGCAAGCTGGCCGAAGAGTTCGGCCTGAACGTCGTGCCCGCCAAGTGATCCCCGCAGGGCCGCCACGGCCCTGCTTCGCGGGGCCACCCCGGCGGTGGCCCGCTTCCATTTTTCTCCGGAGTTCCCCATGAGTGACCGCGTTCTCGGCGCGGTGTGTGTTGTCGCGTCCGCCGCCATGGCCTGGGCCGCGCAAGACTACGCCGCCGCCATCTCCTACGAACCTGTCGGCCCGCGCGCTTTCCCGCTGCTGCTGGCGTGCGGTCTGGGCCTCTCGGGCCTGTGGCTGGTGCTGCGCCCCAGCGCCGGAGCCGAAGCCTTCCACGGTGTTCCATGGAAGTCCACGGCTCTGTGCGCGGCCGCCGTGCTCGCCTACGCGCTGCTGTTCCAGTGGCTGGGCTTTGTGCTGGCCACGGCGCTGATGGCCGTGCCGGTGGGCATGGCGTTTGGCGGCAGCTGGAAACAGTCGCTCACCGGAGGCGCTGCGCTGGGCCTGGTGCTGTTCCTGCTCTTCGACAAGGTGCTGGATGTGGTGCTGCCGGCCGGCCCGCTGGCCGCACTGCTGGGAGGAAACTGACATGGACGTCCTGCAACACCTGGTCATGGGCTTTGGCGTGGCGCTGAGCCCGACCAACCTGCTCATCGCCGCGCTGGGCTGTTTCATCGGCACCATCGTCGGCCTGCTGCCCGGCCTGGGCCCCATCAACGGCGTGGCCATCCTGATGCCGCTGGCCTTTGCCATGAAGCTGCCGCCAGAGAGCTCGCTCATCCTGCTGGCCGCCGTGTACATCGGCTGCGAATACGGCGGGCGCATCTCGTCCATCCTGCTCAACGTGCCGGGCGACGCGGGCGCCATCATGACCGCGCTGGACGGCTACCCGATGGCGCGCAACGGCCAGGGCGGCGTGGCGCTGTCCATCTCGGCCTGGAGTTCCTTCGTGGGCTCGCTGGTGGCCACCATCGGCATCGTGCTGTTCGCACCATTGCTGGCGAGCTGGGCGCTGTCGTTCGGTCCGGCCGAGTACTTCGCGCTCATGTGTTTTGCCTTCGCCTGCATCGCCGGCCTGATGGGCGACGCGCCGGTCAAGGCCGGCCTGGCAGCCCTCATCGGTCTCTCGATGGCCTGCGTGGGGCTGGACTCCAACTCTGGCGTCTACCGCTTCACCGGCGGCGATGTCCACCTCTCCGACGGCATCCAGTTCGTGGTGGTGGTGATCGGCGTGTTCTCGATCAGCGAACTGCTGCTGATGCTGCAGCAACACCACAGCAGCACCGGCATGGTCACGCAGACCGGTCGCATGCTGTTCAACTGGAAGGAGCTCAAGTCCACCTGGTGGGGCACGCTGCGCTCCAGCATGGTCGGTTTCGCGGTGGGCGTTCTGCCCGGCGCGGGCGCCACCATCGCCAGCGCCATGACCTATTCGATGGAGAAAAGCCTGACCGACAAGGAAGGCACGTTCGGCAAGGGCGACATCCGCGGCGTGGCCGCACCCGAAGCGGCCAACAACTCGGCCGCCACCGGCTCCTTCGTGCCCATGCTCACGCTGGGTGTGCCCGGCTCGGGCACCACGGCGGTGATGGTCGGCGCACTCTCGCTCTACAACATCACACCTGGGCCTGCGCTGTTCACACAGCAGCCCGATCTGGTGTGGGGCCTGATCGCCTCGCTGTTCCTGGCGAACGTGATCCTGCTGGTGCTCAACATCCCGCTGGTGGGCGTGTTCACCAAGGTGCTGAGCGTGCCCAACTGGCTGCTGGTGCCCGGCATCGTGGCCGTCAGCAGCGTGGGCGTGTACGCAGTGCACGCCACCACGTTCGACCTGGTCCTGATGACCGGCCTGGGTTTCGCGGCCTACCTGCTGCGCAAGCAGGGCATCCCCATGGCGCCGCTGATCCTGGGCTTTGTGCTGGGCGACATGATGGAGCAGAACCTGCGCCGCGCACTGTCCATCAGCAACGGCGACGCGGCCATTCTGGTCGCCAGCCCGATCTCGATCGGTCTGTGGGTCGCTGCCGCGCTCATGCTGTTGGTGCCGCTGGCCACACGCCTGTTTGCCGCCTTCAGGCCCAGGGTGGTGAGCGCCTGATCGCGATCGGCTTCTGCACGCCCCTCAGAACGTGCCCGGGTAGGCGCCTCCATCGGCCAGCACGTTCTGGCCGGTGATGTAGCCGGCGTGCACGCTGCAGAGGAATGCGCAGATGGCGCCGAATTCCTCCGAGGTGCCAAAGCGCTTGGCCGGGATGTTCTTGCGTCGTGCATCGGCGATCGCGTCCACCGACTGGCCGGTTTTCTCGGCGGCACCGGCCAGCGTGGTCTTGAGGCGGTCGGTGTCGAAGGCGCCGGGCAGCAGATTGTTGACGGTCACGCCCTGCGCGGCCAGCGGGCTGCGCGCCACGCCGGCCACGAAGCCGGTGAGGCCGCTGCGCGCGCCGTTGGACAGGCCCAGGATGTCGATCGGCGCCTTCACCGCGCCCGATGTGATGTTGACGATGCGACCGAAGCCGCGCTGCGCCATGCCGTCCACCGTGGCCTTGATGAGCTCGATGGGCGTGAGCATGTTGGCGTCAAGCGCCTTGATCCACATGTCGCGGTCCCACGCGCGGAAATCACCAGGCGGCGGACCACCCGCATTGTTGACCACGATGTCGAAGGCCGCGCCGGGACCGCCCGCCACCGACAGCGCTGCCGAACGGCCCTCGGACGTGGTGATGTCGGCCGCCACCGCCAGCACCGTCACGCCCGGAGTCTCGGCCTGCAGCGCCTGTGCAGCAGCGTCCAGGTCACGCGCACCGCGCGCCACCAGCACCACGTTCACGCCCTCGGCGGCCAGCGCCTGCGCGCAGCCCAGCCCCAGTCCCTTGCTCGCGCCACACACCAGCGCCCATTTGCCCTTGATACCCAGATCCATGAAAAGTCTCCTGAAAAAAAAGACGTCAGCTGGCACGGCCGAAGCGCGTCACCAGAAACACACCGGAGAGCACGAGCACCGTGCCCACCACGATCCAGCCGTTGAACGGCTCACCGAGAATCACCACGCCCATGACGATGGTCGACATCGGGCCCACCATGCCGGTCTGCGCCGCCAGGCCCGAGCCGATGCGCTCGATCGCCATCATCACCATGAGCACGGGCGCAAAGGTGCACAGCGTGGCGTTGAGCACCGAGAGCCAGATCACCTCGGGCGCCACCAGTGCCGCGCTCATGGGGCGCAACAAGACGAACTGAGCCAGGCACAACACACAGGCCACGCTGGAGGCCAGCCCCACCAGCCGCATGGAGCCCAGCCGCTGCACCAGCTCGCCGCTGTAAACGAGGTAGATGGCGTAGCTGACCGCGCTGCCGAACACCAGCAGAGCACCCAGCAGCGCGTCGGGCCCCTGCAGACCGGCCTCGTGGCCAAACACCAGCAGCACGCCGCCGTAGCTCACGGCCATGGCGAGTGCCTGAAGTCGCGTGATGCGGCGCTTGTAGATCACCCAGCCCAGCACCAGAACCAGCGTCGGGTTGAGGTAGAGGATGAGTCTCTCCAGGCTGGCACTGACGTACTGCAGGCCCCAGAAATCCAGGAAGCTGGCGAGGTAGTAGCCGGTGAAGCCCAGGCCCAGGATGCCCAGCCAGTCCTGGCGGGTGAGCGGCACCTTCGCTCCGCCCCCTTGCCGGCAGGATGCCCACCAGGCCAGCGCCAGAAACAGCGGCAGCGCAAACAGCATGCGGTACATGATCAGCGTGACCGCGTCCACGCCATGGCGGTAAGCCAGTTTCACGATGATGGCCTTGCCGCTGAAGGCAACGGAGCCTGCGACCGCGAGCAGCAATCCGGTGGCGAGATGAGGTGTGGGGGCGGCGCGCATCGATCGATTATCGGCAACGCGCGATAACGGACGCCAAGGCGGGGCATGCCTCGTGCCGATCGCCCAGGCATTCCTGTCGCACGCATGACTTCACTTTGATGAAGCCCTGCGCGATCACCCCGCACGCCAGCAAGTCCCTAACCTGTGCCACAGCCTGCTCCGCACCCAGCCTGCGGTGGCTCCGAACACGTCTCACAGGGTTTGCCACATGCCATCTTCTCCACGTCCCGCGCCGCTCCTCGAACACATCGACACCTTGCTGAAAGCCTTGACCGATTCGCGCCGCGGTTCGACCGTGCTGCGCGTGAACGACACCCGGGTGGTGCTGCGCCCCCGCGACAACGAGCCCAAGCTGGTGATGCAGGCCCACATCTGCGCCCTGCCCCGCCACAGTGGCCCGCGCGCATCGCTGTGCGAGGCCTTGTTGATGGGCAACACCAGACTCGCAGACAGCGACCGCCTGGGCATCGAGCCCGCCGAGAACGCGGCGGTGTACCAGCGCGTGGTGGACATCGAGCTCGATGCCGCCGCGCTGGGTCAGGAGGTGTGGGACCTGATCGATGCCGCCGAGCAGTTCAGGCACGGACTCGGGCGGGACTGATGCCCGCTGCGGGCCTCACTGCACCGGTGGCGTGCAGGCCAGCACCTCGTCCATGGTGGTCAGGCCCTCGGCCACGCGCATGGCACCGGCCAGGCGCAGCGGGCGCATGCCGTCGGCCACGGCCTGCTTGCGCAGCGCATCCAGGCGCGGCTCGCGGCTGACCTTGTCCTTGAACGATTCGGTGACCGTGAGCAGCTCGTACAGGCCCATGCGCCCGCGAAACCCGGTCATGCGGCAATCCACACAACCCACGGGCTGGTAGGGCCGGTAGCTGCCACTGATCTGCCAGGGCTTGACCAGCTCGGCCAGCGACTCGCGCGATGCAGCGGCCTGGGTCTTGTCCTGCTGCGTTCTGCAGGCCAGGCACAGCGTGCGCACCAGGCGCTGCGCGAGCACGCCGAGCACCGTGGCATTGATGAGGTAGGGCGGAATGCCCAGCTCCATCAGCCGCATGATGGCCGAGGGCGCGTCGTTGGTGTGCAGCGTGGTGAACACCAGGTGGCCGGTGAGCGCGGCCTGCACCGCCATCTCGGCGGTGGCGAGATCGCGCACTTCGCCCACCATGATGATGTCCGGGTCCTGCCGCATGAGGGCGCGCAGGCCCTGCGCAAAGTCCAGGTCCAGGTGGGCCTGCACCTGCGTCTGGTTGAAGGCCGGCTCGATCATCTCGATCGGGTCTTCCACCGTGCTCACATTCACCTCTTCGGTGGCCAGGCGCTTGAGCGTGGCGTAGAGCGTGGTGGTCTTGCCCGAACCGGTGGGACCGGTCACCAGCACGATGCCATGCGGGTGTTTGGTGAGCGCCTCCCAGCGCTGCGCGTCGTGGGCGGCGAAGCCCAAGGCACTGAGGTCCTTCACCGTCGACTCGGGATCGAAGATGCGCATGACGAGTTTTTCACCAAACGCGGTGGGCAGCGTAGACAGGCGCATCTCCACCTCTTCACCGCGCACGCCCGCCACGCCGGGGCGCAGCGTCTTGATGCGGCCGTCCTGCGGGCGCCGGCGCTCCACCACGTCCATGCGCCCGAGCAGCTTGATGCGCGCGGTCATGGCGGTGAGCACACCGATGGGCATCTGGTAGACCGGGTGCAGCACGCCATCGATACGAAAGCGGATCACGCCCTGTTCGCGCCGCGGCTCCAGGTGGATGTCGCTGGCGCGCTGGTCAAAGGCGTACTGCCACAACCAGTCGACCACCTGCACCACGCCCTGGTCGTTGGCGTCGAGCTGTTTGTTGGCCTTGCCCAGTTCCACCAGTTGCTCGAAGCTGCCGAAGCCGTTCTGACCACCACTCTTGCTGGCCGCGCGCACCGACTTGGCGAGCGCGAAGAACTCGGCGGTGAAACTGCTGATGGCCTGCGGACTGGCGAGCACCAGGCGCACGGTCTTGCGCGTCTGGCGCTGCACCTCGGGCACCCAGTCCCGAATGAACGGTTCGGCCGTGGCCACCACCACCTCGGCGGGGCTCACCTGCACTGGAAGCACCTTGTGGCGCTCGGCGTAGGCCGCGCTCATCACGTCGGCCACCTTGCCCACGTCCACCTTGAGCGGATCGATGCGCATGTACTCCAGCCCGCTGCGCTGGGCCAGCCACTGCGTGAGCAGCTCCACGTCGAGCACATGGCTGTCGGCCTTGCGCGCCATGCCCACCACCGACAGGCGTTGCAGCGGGTGCTGCGCACTGTGCGCCGAAGCGCAGCGCGCCACGGTGCGCTCGGCCTCGGCGCTGGAGATCACACCGTCATCCTGCAGCCACTGCACCAGCGTGCGCCAGTCCAGGGGGCCCGTGTGGTCTGTTGCAGCAGGGGATCTGGTGGCTTGTTTCATGGGTATTTCAGGCAACGGGTTTGAACAGCTTCAACCACTTGACCGCAGGCAGACCCCAGCGTTCCTGCACAAGCTCGGCCCGCGCCAGCAACTGCATGCGCGTGGGCCGGTGGGGCGTGCGCAGGGCGAGCACCACGGTGTTGCCTTCGCGCGTGGGCTTGAAGGCCCACACGGCATCGTCGCCAAACGCGGCGCACAGGCTTTGCAGCGAGCGCTCGTAGCTGGCGTCGCGCCCGAACAGGTTGACCGTGAGGCAGCCTTCGTCGGTGAGGGCGTTGCGGCAGTCGGCGTAGAAATCCGGGCTGTCGAGCACCGGTGCGGCGGCTTCGTGATCGTACAGGTCCACCTGCAGCGCGTCATAGTCGCCCAGGTGGTCGGCCCGGCGAATCTCCTCGCCCGCATCGGCCAGCACCACGCGCAGCCTGGGCCCATCGGCGGGCAGCTTGAACCAGCTGCGACACACCACCACCACCTGCGGGTTGATCTCGATGGCGGTGGTGTCCATACGCAGCTTCTTGAAGCAGAACTTGGTGAGCGCAGCCGACCCCAGGCCGAGCTGCAAGGCGCGGCGTTTGCCCACCGAATCGGGCTCGACGAACAGCAGCCAGGCCATCATGCGCTGGACGTAGTCGAGCTCGATGTCGAACGGTGCGTCCAGCAGCATGGAGCCCTGGATCCACTCGGTGCCCAGGTGCAGGAAGCGCACCTCGCTGTCTTCGGAGATGGTCACGTCGGGCAAGGTCTGCACCGTGCTTCGCTTGCGTGCGGCGGCGTTGGCGCCGGCCTTCATGCGGCAACCCCGTCGGCACAAGGGCATGGCCTGTAGCACAATGCCTCGGCCAAGGGGGGCAGGGTATCGAAGGGATTCGGATCCCCGAGCGGGTGAAGTGGGTGCTGCATTTTTGTATCTGACCTGAGGAGGAATGATTATGAACACGGAAGTCATCTGGGATTTTCTCGTCACGCAGGGGGCCGACTTCGGCCTCAAGGTGCTCGGCGCCATTGCGGCGTGGATCGTGGGGCGCTGGCTGATCGGCATTGCCGTTGGCCTGATGGGGCGGGCGATGGAAAAGGGCCGCAAGCTCGACCAGACGCTGATCCACTACCTCAAGTCGATCATCTCGGTGCTGCTGACCATCGTCCTGATCCTCGCGATCCTGGACATCTTCGGCGTGCGCACCACCTCGTTCGCGGCCTTGCTGGCCGGCGCGGGCCTGGCCATCGGCGTGGCCTGGAGCGGCATGCTGGCGAACTTCGCGGCGGGCATCTTCCTGCAGGTGCTGCGGCCCTACAAGGTGGGTGATTTCATCTGCGCGGGCGGCACCACCGGCACCGTGAAGGAGCTCGGCCTGTTCGCCACCACCATCCTCACACCCGACAACGTGACCACCATCGTGGGCAACAACAAGGTGTTCTCCGACAACATCCAGAACTTCAGCCACGAGCCGTTCCGCCGCGTGGACTGCCTGGCCAAGGTGGCGAACAGCGTGGACGTGAACGACGCCATGGCGCGCCTGCGCACCGCCGTGGCCGCGATCCCCAACGTGGTCTCGTCGCCCGCGCCCGACGTGGAAATCCTGCAGTTCACGCCCGAGGGGCCCCTGCTCTGCGTGCGTCCGTACACGCACACCGACCACTACTGGCAGGTCTACTTCGACACGCACAAGGCGGTGGTGAGCACGTTTGGTGCGGCGGGGTATCCGGTGCCTGAGACGCCTGTGCTGCATCGCACTGTGGCTGCCTGAGGTTTTTTCTCCGGCTGCAACGGTCAGCGGCGACCGGGGCGTCCGGCTCCGCGGATGTCCCCCCGCAACAAAACGGCCCCCTAAGCCACCACCCCATGCCGACGCAACACCTCGGCCCAGGCCGCCAGCTTGCGATCGAAACTCCAGCTCGCATTCGCCGGGCTGGTGGACGGCAGCCTGTAGACCGGCAAACCCAGCTTTTCGGTGTGCCGCGCATGCCGAAAACTCTCGCCACCGTTGTGCGCGATCGCTTCGAGCAACGGACACGAGCGCAACACCTGCGCAAAATCGTTGAGCTCCGCGTTCTGGATGTTCGCGTCCAGGCTGCCCTCACGCTCACAAGCCCCGTACACATCCCACACGCCCAGACCATGCGCCAGCAAGGTGGCTACACGCTCGGGGTAGGCCATGGCGGGCAGGGGCAACCGCCACAACGCGCCCAGGATCTTCCAGAAATGGTTCTGCGGATGACCGTAGTACTGTTGCGCGCGCAACGATGCCACGCCGGGGAAACTGCCCAGCACCAGCACACGCGTGTTGGCGTCGAGCACCGGCGGCAAACCCTGCAAACGGCTCATGCCGCCTCTGCCAGCGCCACCAGCCGCGGCAATGCGGCCAGGGCATTGGCGGTGGTGGCCTCCATCAACGCATCGACCGGCATGCCACGCAGCTCGGCCACCACCCCACCGATGCGCGGCAGCTCGACCGGGCTGTTGACGCCTTGCGCCCGGCCCGCTGCCCGCTCGGCCGCCGTGGCGTAGAGCCAGTGCGGCGGAATGTCGGGCGCGTCGGTCTCCAGCACCAGGGACGTCAGCGGCAACTCGGCGGCGAGCCGACGCAACTGCCGCGCCGGCTCAAAGGTGCAGGCGCCACCAAAACCCAGCTTGAAACCCAGCCCCAGGAAGGCCTGCGCCTGCTGCTCGCTTCCATTGAACGCGTGCGCGATGCCCCCACCCGTGGACAGTTCGCGCAGGTGCTTGAGCAACTGGTCGGCGCTGCGCCGCACATGCACGATCACCGGCAGGCGGTGCTTGCGTGCCAGCCGCAGCTGCGCGCGGTAGAACAAGGCCTGGCGTTCCCGCATCTCGGGCGTGCACAGCGCGGGTACGAAGAAGTCGAGCCCGATTTCGCCCACGGCGACCAGCCGTGGATCGTCGCGGTGCTCGGTCAGTGCCGCGTCGAGCGCATCCAGATCGGTGTCCTGCGCGCGCGGTACACACAGCGGGTGGATGCCCAGGGCGTAGGCGTCACCCAGCCGGTGCGCGAGCTGGCGCACCGTGTCGAAGTTGGAGCGCTCCACCGCCGGGATCACGCACCTGCCCACACCCAGCGCAGCAGCACGCTCGCGCATGCGGAGCGCCAGGACATGGTCGACGCCAAATTCAGGCGCGTCCAGATGGCAGTGTGTGTCGATCCACATGGCGGTATAACGTGCCATTGTGCCGACAAGCCCGATCCAGGGTCGACGCCATCCCGAAAGGACCCACCATGCCCCGCCTCTCCTGGTTTGCCGCTCCCCTGTTGCTGTCGCTCACCGCCTGCGCTCTGCCGGCCCCCCCCGGCGCCGCACCACTGGTGGGCAGCGAATGGCAGCTGGAAGATCTGGGCGGGCGCGGCGTGCTCGACCGGGTGCAAGCCACCCTCGCATTTCCCGAAGCCGGGCGCGTGGCCGGCAGCAGCTCGTGCAACCGCTTCTTCGGTTCGTACACGCTGATGCAGGATCGCATTGCGCTCGGCCAGCTGGGCGGTACGCGCATGGCGTGTGCGCCCGCGGTGGACGAACAGGAAACACGCTACCTCGACGCGCTGCAGAAGGCACAGCGGCTCGAAGTGCGTGGCAGGACGATGCTGATGCACGTGCAGGGGTTGGAGAAACCCCTGCGCTTCACAAGAACGAAGCCCTGAATTCCCGACTCGGTTCGATTCAGGTCAACACGCCGGTCGTCAAGCGCAGCACGCGGCCGCAGCGTGCGGCCAGCGTCTCGTCGTGCGTGACGACGATGAAGGCAGTGCCTTGGTCGCGAGCCAGCTCCAGCATCAGCTGAAACACACCTTCGGCGGTATTGCGGTCCAGGTTGCCGGTGGGCTCGTCGGCCAGCACGCAAGCCGGCTGCGTGACCAGGGCACGCGCAATCGCCACGCGCTGGCGCTCGCCGCCCGAGAGCTCGGCCGGGCGGTGGCCCAGGCGCTCGGCCAGACCCACACGCGCGAGGATCTTCCTGGCCTGTTCGGCGGCCTCGGGGCGCGGCAGACGGCGGATCCACAGCGGCATGGCCACGTTGTCGCGCGCACTGAACTCGGGCAACAGGTGGTGGAACTGGTACACGAAGCCCAGGTGCTGATTGCGCAGTACGCCCTGCTGCGTGGCGCTCAGTCCCGACATGGTCTGCCCCATGAGTTGCACGCTGCCACTGGTGGGTGCGTCCAGCCCGCCCAGCAGGTGCAGCAAGGTGCTCTTGCCAGAGCCCGAGGCCCCGACGATGGCCACGGTCTCGCCCGCGCGCACCGTGAGGTCCACGCCGGTGAGCACGGTGACGTCGAGCCGGCCTTCGTGGAAGCGTTTGGTGAGGCCGGTGGCGCTCAACACCACGTCCGTTCGGGTTGAGCCTGTCGAAACCCTCGTGAGCCCTTCGACAGGTTCAGGGCGGACGGGATTCTGGATTTCACTCATAGCGCAAAGCCTCAGCTGGGTTGACGCGGCTTGCGCGCCAGCTCGGGTAGATCGTGGCCAGGAACGAGAGCACCAGCGAGATCACGGCCACCGGCAGGATGTCGGTCTGCTGTGGGTCGCTGGGCATGCGGCTGATGAGGTAGATGTCCTGCGGCAGGAAGCTCGCGCCGAGCATGCGTTCCAGCGCGGGCACCAGGGTGTCGATGTTGAAGGCGATGCCCAGGCCGAGCAGCAGGCCCGCGCCGGTGCCGATCACGCCCACCATGGCGCCCTGCACCATGAACACCCCCATGATGCTCTGCGGGCTCGCGCCCAGCGTGCGCAGGATGGCGATGTCGGCGCGCTTGTCGGTCACCGTCATCACCAGCGTGGACACGAGGTTGAACGCCGCCACGGCCACGATCAGCGTGAGGATGATGAACATCATGCGTTTTTCGAGTTGCACCGCGGCAAACCAGGTGCGGTTCTGGCGCGTCCAGTCGCGCACCAGCAAGCCGGGGTCGAGGTCGGCGGCGATGGACACGGCCACCTCGCGCGCGGCGTGCAGGTCCCTGATCTTCACGCGCACACCGGTCGGGCCTTCCACGCGAAAAATGCGCGCGGCATCTTCCTGGTGCAGCAGGGCCAATGCCGAGTCGTATTCGTAGTGGCCCGAATCAAACGTGCCCACCACCGTCATCTGGCGGATGCGGGGCACCACGCCGGCCGGAGTCACTTGCCCGCTGGGGGCGATGAGCGTGACGCCGTCGCCGGCGATCACGCCCAGGCTGCGCGCGAGTTCACCGCCCAGGATCACGCCGAATTCACCGGGCACCAGACGCGGCAACACCGTATCCGCCAACTGGGCCGCGAGGTCGGTCACCTTGGGCTCCAGCGCCGGGTCGATGCCGCGCACCAGCGCGCCCTTCATGTCTTCGCCGCGCGCGATGAGTGCCTGCGCGCCCACGAACGGCGCCGCGCCCACCACCTCGGGATGGCGCTCGATCTTCGCCAGCGTGTCGGCCAGGTTGGGAATGGCCTGGCCGCCGGGCTCGAACACCTCGATGTGCGAGAGCACACCGAGCATGCGGTCGCGCACTTCCTTCTGGAAGCCGTTCATGACCGAGAGCACGATGATCAGCGCGGCCACACCCAACGCAATGCCCAGCATGGACACGCCCGAGATGAAGGAGATGAAGCCGTTGCGCCGGGTGGCGCGGCCGGCGCGCGTGTAGCGCCAGCCGAGAATGAGTTCGTAGGGAGTTTGCATGTGAGGTCCAGCGGGCATTGTGGCATCCCCGACAATCGTGTCATGCCCGTTCCCCACATGGCCTCTGAGCCTGCCACGCACCTGCTGGTTCCTTTCGCCAGCGCCAGCGACCCCGCTTGCCGGGCGGTGCTGCCGGACTTGCAACTGCCACACCTCACCGCCTTGCTGGCCGAGCTCCAGCCCGTGCACACCGACAGCGGCTCCGACCACAGCCTGAGCCCACCCCACGAACGCGCCCGGGCCCAGGCCATCGGCCTGGTGCGGGCGGATGGCTCGGCCTACCCCGACGGCCTGCTGCCTTGGGCCGCAGCGGCCAGCGCCGAGCCTGGGCAACCCCAGGCCTGGTTCACGCCCTGCCACTTTCAGGTGGGCATGGAGCAGGTGACGCTGCTGCCCGGCGACCAGTTGGGCCTGACCGACGAGCACGCGCGCCCTCTCTTCGATGCGCTGGCGCCCTACTGCGCCGAGGACGGCATCACGCTGCGCTTTGAGTCCGCCACGCGCTGGCACGCGAGTGGCGAGGTGCTGCGCGGGATCGCCTGCGCCAGCCTGGACCGCGTGGGCGGCCGCTCGGTGGAGGCCTGGATGACCAACAGCTCGGCCAACCCGGCGGGTGGACAGTTGCTCAAGCGGCTGCAGAGCGAAGCGCAAATGCTGTTCTACACACACCCGGCGCACGACGCGCGCGAAGCGCTGCGCCTGCACCCGGTCAACGGCTTCTGGCTCAGTGGCGCGGGCGCCATCGACCACCCGACAAGGCTGCAACCACCACCGGCCATGCCGGATGCGCTGCGCAACGCTGCCCTGCAGGCCGACTGGACACGTTGGAAAGACGCCTGGGCTGCGCTGGACACCAGCGACATCAAAGGCATGTTGGATCGCGCGCGCCGCGGCGAGCCGGTCACACTCACCCTGTGCGGCGAGCGCGCGGCGCAGCGCTTCACGAACGCCCCGCGCGGTGCCGTGGCGCGCGCCGGGCGCCTCATCAAGAACCTGCTGGGCCATGCCCCGGCCTGGAAGACGTTGGAAACCCTATGAAGATCATCACCCGCGACGTACCACCCCGCGCCGCCTGGGCGCTGGAGCAAGGCGGCCTGCACCCGCTGCTGGCGCGCCTGTTCGCCGCGCGCGGCATCACCAGCACGGACGAACTCGACGACGCCCTCGCTCGCCTGCTGCCGCCCAGCTCGATGCTCGGTGCGCAGGACGCCGCGCGCGCCCTGGCCGACGCCATGGCCGCCAACAAGGCCATCTGCATCGTGGCCGACTACGACTGCGATGGCGCCACGGCCTGCGCGGTGGGTCTGCGCGGCCTGCGCCTGCTGGGCGCGCCCATGGGTTTCGACCGGGTCAACTACCTCGTTCCCGACCGCGTGACCGACGGCTACGGTCTAACACCCTCGATTTCCAGACGCGTGAAGGCGCAGGGCGCTGACGTGCTGGTGACGGTGGACAACGGCATCGCCAGCGTGGACGGCGTGCGCGCCGCGCGTGAACTCGGTCTGCAGGTGATCGTCACCGACCACCACCTGCCCGCCATCAAGGACGGCGAGGTGGCGCTGCCGCAGGACTGCATCATCGTGAACCCCAACCAGCCGGGCTGCACCTTCGAGAGCAAGTCGATCGCGGGCGTGGGCGTGATGTTCTATGTGCTGCTGGCGCTGCGTGCGGAGTTGCGCGAGCGCGGTGTGTTCACTGCGCAGGAGCAACCGCGCATTGACGCGCTGCTGCCGCTCGTGGCGCTGGGCACCGTGGCCGACGTGGTCAAGCTCGATGCCAACAACCGCCGTCTCGTGGCCCAGGGTTTGAAGCGGGTGCGCGCGGGTGCCATGCCGCCGGGCATGACGGCCTTGTTCAACGTGGCCACGCGCAAGCCCGACGCCGCCACCGGCTTTGACTTTGGCTTCGCGCTCGGCCCGCGCCTGAACGCCGCCGGGCGCCTCGCCGACATGACGCTGGGCATCGAATGCCTGACCACCGACGACGCGTTGCGCGCGGACGAGTTGGCGCGCACGCTGGACGGCATCAACCGGGAGCGCAAGGCGATCGAGGGGGACATGCGCGACCAGGCGCTGCAGATGGCCGAGGAGATGTTCGACGAATCCGAGGAGCCACCGCCCGCGCTCGTGGTGTTCGATCCCGACTTTCACGAAGGCGTGGTCGGCATCGTGGCCTCGCGCCTGAAGGACAAACTGCACCGACCCACCTTCGTGTTTGCCTCCAGTGGTGCCGAGGGCAAGGAAAACGAGCTCAAGGGCTCGGGCCGATCGATCGCGGGTTTTCATCTGCGCGACGCGCTCGACCTCGTGGCCAAGCGCCACCCGGGTGTGTTGTTGCGCTTTGGCGGCCATGCCATGGCGGCCGGCTGCACCATCGACGAGGAACATCTGGAAACGTTTGAAACCGCACTGCAGCAGGTGGCCCACGAGTGGCTGGACGCGGCCACGCTGCAGCGCCGCATGGAGGCCGACGGCGCACTGGACACGAAGTACCGCCGCGCCGATCTGGTGGACACGCTGCACAAGGAGGTGTGGGGTCAGGGGTTCGCGCCGCCTGTCTTTTGCGAGGAGGTGCAGGTGATCTCGCAGCGGCTGGTGGGTGAAAAGCACCTGGCGCTCAAGCTCAAGCACCAGGGCGAGCCGGTGGACGGCATCTGGTTCGGCCACACCGAGCCCTTGCCGGCACGCGTGAAGATCGCGTTTCGCCTGGATGCGGATGAATGGCAGGGTCAGCGGCGGGTGCGGTTTCTGGTGGAAGCTGCCGAGGTCTGAAACCGACTGCCCCCGCGAACGAGGGGGGAGCTAAGACCAGAACACCGCGGAACCGGCTCCGCCGGGCCGCAGGTGTTGCCCCCTGGGGGGTGACGCCGCAGTCGGCGCGGGGGGAGCCAGGTTTCAGCTCATCAAAGCTTCACGAACCGCCGCCAGTTGACGGCGCGAGACAGCAAGACGCTCCTCTACCCCGTCCAGACGCACCGTCCAGCCCTCGCCCTCGACCGGGTCGTTGTGCTTCTCCACCGCCCGCACCGCGCGGCGCGACACCAGGGCATTGCGGTGCACGCGCACGAACAGGTGCGCGTAGCGCTGCTCCAGATCACTCAGCGCGCCATCAAAGATGTGTTCCTTGTCGGCCGTGCGCACCGTGATGTATTTCAGCTCGGCCTTGAGGTAGATCACGTCGGCCAGCGCCACGCGCTCGCTGCGACCCCGTTCCTGGATGATCAGGCTCTCGGGCAACCCCACATCGGCAGCGGTTTCGGCGCGCAGACGTTGCACCTTCTGCAGGGCCTGCTGCAGACGCTCGCGGCGCACCGGCTTGGTCAGGTAGTCCACCGCTTCCAGGTCAAACGCCTGCACCGCGTGTTCGGCGTAGGCGGTGATGAACACCACCGCCGGTGGCGCCGCCAGCTCGCGCAGGGTCTTGGCCAAGGTCATGCCGTCCACGCCGGGCATGTGGATGTCCAGCATCACCAGATCACATCCGGTGCGCTGGATCAGCTCCATCGCCTGCACGGCGTTGGCCGCCTCGCCCACCACGTCCGCGCGCGGCTCGCTGCATTCGCCCAGCAGAGTGCGCAGCCGTGACCGCGCCAATGCTTCATCGTCAACGATCAGTACCTTCAGTGTCATGTCACGCTCCGTAGCCAGACCCGTTCAATACCCGCTTATACCGGTATTTCAAGGCGAACCTGAAACACCCCATTGACCAATGCGCTCTGGAACCTGCCCTGAACATCGTGCAACAGCGCCAGGCGCTGCCGAACGTTGTCCAGCGCCAGGCCGTTGCCACGCCTCCCGCTGCCCGCCGGCACGGTGTTGGTGACCTTGATCACCACCAGACTCCCGCGCCGCTGGGTGCTGATGCGCACCACCGCGCCCGAGGGGCTGGGCTCCACACCGTGCTTCACCGCATTCTCCACCAGTGGCTGCAGGATGAGGGGTGGCAATTTGGCCTTGGAGGCCGCGTCGTCCACACTCCACTCCACCTTCAACCGGTCGCCAAAGCGCACCTGTTCGATGGCCAGGTAGTGCTCGGCCAGCTCCAGCTCCTGCCACAGGGGAACCGCCTCCTGGGCGTCGGCCAGGGCGTGGCGAAACAGTTCGCTCAGGTCTTCCAGCAGATTTTCGGCCTTGGCGGGTTCCTCGCGCACCAGAGCGATCGCGCTGTTGAGCGTGTTGAACAGGAAATGCGGCCGGATGCGGGCCTGCAGCTCGGCCAGCCGCGCGGCGGTGCCCGCGGGCATGCGGGCCTTGGCGCGCCACACCAGCGCGCCCACCAGCACCGCCGAGACCAGCGCGCCCGAAGCTCCGCTGGCCACCCAGGGCGCCGCGCTGGCCAGCCCCATGAGCACCAGCAAGCCACAGCCGTACAGGCCAGCCAGCACACCCAGTCCGATGCCCGTCACCCATTGGGCCTGGACCTCCATGCGCCCGAGTCTTCGTTTGAGCGCGCACACACACAGCAGCCAGGCCAGCACGGCCGGCAGCGCCGCGCCGGTGAGCACCGCCATCTGGGTGATCCAACCCACCGGGTTGGCCGCGCCAAAGATGGCTGCCACCGCCACGATGGCCTGCACGAACAGCACCGCCCGCAGCACCACGCCCACCTGGCAGGTGTCGAACACACGGTCGCGGGCCCGGATGTGCTCGGGCATCTCCTCCAGCGACTGCGTGCCCAGGGTGCTGGGCAGATCCTGGAAGGTCGATAAAATTCGGGAGTCTTTCATGGGGCGTGCGTCAATGCTCGGGTCGGTCGACGTGGAATTGTGCGTTGATCCGGGCACCGCGCCCTGGAACCACACGGCGCTGCGATCGAAAGATCATTCAAGCCCTCTTGCCTGCCCCTTGTTCTGCGGTCCTCCGCTCCTCTCTTCCCTCCAAAGCCGCTGGCAACACCGTATGTCCACCAACCAACTCGACAAGAAATCCGAAGCCTGGTCCGCCCTATTCTCGGAGCCGATGAGCGAGTTGGTCAAGCGATACACCGCCAGCGTCTTCTTCGACAAACGCCTCTGGCAGGCCGACATCGCCGGCAGCCTCGCGCACGCCGAGATGCTGGCCGCGCAAGGCATCATCGGCGCGGCCGACCTGGCGTCCATCCAGCAGGGCATGGCGCAGATCACGTCCGAGATCGAGGCCGGCAGCTTCGAGTGGAAGCTCGATCTCGAAGACGTGCACCTCAACATCGAGGCCCGCCTGACCCAACTGGTGGGCGACGCCGGCAAACGCCTGCACACCGGCCGCAGTCGCAACGACCAGGTGGCCACCGACGTGCGCCTGTGGCTGCGCAGCGAGATCGACCTCATCATCCCGCTGCTGGGCGAGCTGCAAGTCGCGCTGGTGGAGGTGGCCGAGAAGAACGTGGAAGTGATCATGCCGGGCTTCACCCACCTGCAGGTGGCCCAGCCGGTGAGCTTCGCGCACCACCTGCTGGCCTATGTGGAGATGTTCTCGCGCGATGCCGAGCGCATGGTCGACGTGCGTCGCCGCACCAACCGCCTGCCGCTGGGCAGCGCCGCGCTGGCCGGCACCACCTACCCGCTGGACCGCGAGCGCGTGGCGCGCAACCTGGGCATGGTCGACGAGCGCGGAGAGCCGCAGGTGTGCCAGAACAGCCTGGACGGCGTGAGCGACCGCGACTTCGCGATCGAATTCACCGCCGCCGCTTCGCTGTGCATGGTGCACATCAGCCGGTTCAGTGAAGAGCTGATTCTGTGGATGAGCCAGAACTTCGGCTTCGTGAAGATCGCCGACCGCTTCACCACCGGCTCATCGATCATGCCGCAGAAGAAAAACCCCGACGTGCCCGAACTCGCGCGCGGCAAGACCGGCCGCGTGGTGGGCCACCTCATGGGTCTGATCACGCTCATGAAAGGCCAGCCGCTGGCCTACAACAAGGACAACCAGGAAGACAAGGAGCCGCTGTTCGACACCGTGGACACCTTGAAGGACACGTTGCGCATCTTCGTGGAAATGGTGGGCGGACAGCTGAACCCGGCCACGGGTGCGAAGGAAGGCGGCATCACCGTCAACGCCATCGCCATGGAAGACGCAGCCAAGAAGGGCTACGCCACCGCCACCGATCTCGCTGACTACCTGGTGAAGAAGGGCCTGCCGTTTCGCGATGCACATGAAACCGTCGCCCACGCGGTCAAGGCGGCCGTCACGCACAACTGCGACCTGTCGGAGCTGCCGCTGTCGGTGCTGCAGGGTTTCAACGCGTCGATCGAAAAGGACGTGTACGAGTGCCTGAGCCTGCGTGGCTCGCTGAATGCCCGCAACACGCTGGGCGGCACAGCCCCGGCGCAGGTGCGCGCGCAGATCGCACGCCACCGCGTGCGGCTCGGCTGAGTCAGTTGCAAGGGTCGGGCTGCGGCACCTCGGTGCAGCGCTGAAAGGCCTCCGGCTTGAGACCACCACCCACCACGCGGTACTGGTCAAAACACGCCGCGCTGGCCGCATACCGGTGCCAGCGCGCCTCGCAGGCCGTCGTACCGGGTGGCAGCGGCGCGGTGGCGGATTCCACGCGATCGGCGTAGCGCGCCGGCACATCGGTGATGACGCCGTAGTGCAGACGGCCACCGTCGTCGGTCCAGCGCACCAGCTCCGCGCTCAGCACCGACAGCGGCAGACCGAAAGCGACCACCAGGCTCAAGGTCTTGAGAAGCTTGTTCGGTTTCATGTCCCTCTGACTCGCTCGGAGCGTCAGGGTTCCTGGGGCCTTGATGTGTGTCAAGCCCCGGCCGGCGTGCCGGCGCTAGAGTCGCGCTCATGGAAAACACAGCCCACCCCACCACCACCCTGGAATGGTCGTCCGCCCTGTCGGTGGGCGACGACCGCATGGACCACACCCACGCCGAATTCGTGGAACAGCTCAATCGGCTGCTGACCACCCCCGCCGATCAACAGTTGGCGCCGTACCAGGATTTCCTGGCTCACACGGTGGAGCACTTTGCCCAGGAAGAGCGCTGGATGCTGGCCACCGGCTTCGCGCCCGACAACTGCCACGCCGCCCACCACGCGACCATTCTGGAGACCATGCGGGCCGTGGAGACGCACCACCAGCAGGGCGACCGTGACATCATCACCCGCCTGGCCGAAGCACTGGCCGAATGGTTCCCGCAGCACGCGGCCAGCATGGACGCCGGACTGGCGCTGCATTTGCAATCCGTGGGCTTCGATACGCACACCGAGACCCTGGCCGACCCCGGCCGCGTGCGCCCGGCCAGCATGAGCGGCTGCGGGAGTGTGAGCTGCAGTTGAGCCGCATGGACGCTCCCCTGCCCCGCTTGATCGTTGCCCTGCTGGACCCGGCACGCTACCCGCACACGGCAGCGAAGGTCGAGCTCATGGAAACCCATGGTGCGTGGGTGCTGCTGGCAGGTGTTCATGCCTACAAGATCAAGAAGCCGGTGCGCCTGCCCTTCATGGACTTCGGCACGCTCGACCTGCGCCGCGCGGCCTGCCAGGCCGAGGTGCGGCTCAACCAGCGCTTTGAAACCAGCAACCCGGCCTCGCACCTCTACCTGGGCGCCCTGCCCATCGTCGGCCCGGCCGAGCAGCCCCGCTGGGGCGAACCCGGCCAAGACGAGGAGCGGGCCATCGAATGGGCGGTGCACATGCGCCGCTTCGACGAGGCCCGGCGACTCGACCACCTGTGCGCACGCGGCGCCCTGAAGCCCGAACACCTCACATCGCTGGCCCAGCGCATGGCCTGTTTTCAGGCCGCGGCGGCGGTGGCACCCGCGGACGGAACCTGGGGTCGGGCCGCGGACACCCTGGCTTTCGCGCGCGACAACCTCGGCACCCTGCGCGACGGCTTGAACCACGCCAGCGATGCAGCGCTGGTCGGCCAACTGAGCCAGTGGACCGAATCGAGCTTCACGCAACGGGCCCCGCAGATGGCGCAGCGTCTGGGCGAAGGCCGGGTGCGCGAAGGCCACGGCGACCTGCACCTGGCCAACCTCGTGCTCATCGGCGACGAGGTGGTGCCCTTCGACGGCATCGAGTTCAACGACGCGCTGCGCTGGATCGACGTCGCCAGCGACATGGCCTTTGTCTGGATGGACCTGCTCGACCACGGCCAGCCCGGTCTGGCCAACGGCTTGCTCAGTGACTGGCTGGACGCCGGCGGCGACACCAGCGCGCCCGACGTGCTGCCATTCTTCGCCGTCTACCGCGCGCTGGTGCGCGCCAAGGTGGCGGTGATCCGCAGCGCGCAGGCGGGCGCCGACGTGGCCACCTCGCTGGACGAAGCGCGCGGCTACACCACGCTGGCCCGGCGCATCGCAACACCGCCCGCGCCGCAACTCGTCATCACGCACGGCCTCTCGGGCAGCGGCAAGACCTGGGCCTCCAGCCGCTGGTTGCAAGCCGAGACCACGGGCCGGGCCATCCGCCTGCGCTCCGACGTGGAGCGCAAGCGCCTGCACGGCCTGAGCGCCACGCAGGCCAGCGGTTCGGGCCTGAACACCGGCCTGTACAGCCCGCAGGCGCATGGCGACACCTACACCCACCTGCTGGAGCGTGCGCGGCACCTGCTGCGAGAGGGCTGGTCGGTGCTGGTGGACGCGGCCTTCCTGCGCCGCCACGAGCGCGAGGCCTTCCGCGCGCTGGCGCAGACTGCCGGCTGCCCGTTTCACATCCTGGCGACCGAGGCCCCGCTGGACACGTTGCGCGAGCGCATCACCGCGCGCCAGAGGCGCGGGGGCGATGCGTCCGAGGCCACGGTGGCGGTGCTGGAGCAGCAGTTGGGCTGGCTGGAGCCCCTGAGCGCGGACGAACGCGCACGGTGCCTGCCCGTGGCACCCTGAGCTGTTCACCAAAAATTTCAATTCGCGCTGCCACGCTTTCACAAGCCATTTGTCTGGGGCGCCGCTACCATCGGCGCAACGCCTGCCCCAACAACACTGGAGACCCCATGACCGTCATCACCACCGTGGAAGACCTGCGCGTACTCGCCCAGAAGCGCGTGCCCCGCATGTTCTACGACTACGCCGACAGCGGTTCATGGACCGAAGGCACCTACCGCGCCAACGCCAGTGATTTCCAGAAGATCAAGTTGCGCCAGCGGGTGGCGGTCAACATGGAGAACCGCAGCACCCGCACCACCATGGTCGGCCAGAGCGTGGCCATGCCGGTGGCGATTGCGCCCACCGGCCTCACCGGCATGCAGCACGCCGATGGCGAAATCCTGGCCGCACGCGCCGCGAAAAAGATGGGCATCCCGTTCACGCTCTCCACCATGAGCATCTGCTCCATTGAAGACGTGGCGCAGCACGCCGGCGAAGGTTTCTGGTTCCAGCTGTATGTGATGAAGGACCGCGCCTTCATCGAGCGCCTGATCGACCGGGCCAAGGCGGCCAAGTGCTCGGCACTGGTGCTCACGCTCGATCTGCAGATCCTCGGCCAGCGCCACAAGGACCTGAAGAACGGCCTGTCCGCCCCGCCCAAGCTGACCATCGCCAACATGATCAACATCGCCGGCAAGCCGCGCTGGGCGCTGGGCATGCTGGGCACCAAACGCAAGCAGTTCGGCAACATCGTCGGTCACGTCAGCGGTGTGGCCGACATGAGCAGCCTGAGCGCCTGGACGGCGCAGCAGTTCGACCCGGCGCTCAATTGGGGCGACGTGGAGTGGATCAAGAAGCGCTGGGGCGGCAAGCTGATCCTGAAAGGCATCCAGGACGTGGAAGATGCGAAGCTCTCGGTGGCTTCGGGTGCCGACGCGCTCATCGTGAGCAACCACGGCGGTCGCCAGCTCGACGGGGCGCAGAGCAGCATCGAGGCGCTGCCGGCCATCGTGGACGCGGTGGGTGGCCAGATCGAGGTGCACATGGACGGCGGCGTCCGCAGTGGCCAGGACGTGCTCAAGGCGCGTGCGCTGGGTGCGCGCGGTGTCTACATCGGCCGGCCCATGCTCTACGGCCTGGGCGCGATGGGCGAAGCCGGCGTGAGCAAGTGCCTGGAGATCATCCACCGCGAGCTCGATCTCACCATGGCCTTCTGCGGCCACACCAACATCGAGACGGTGGACAAATCGATCCTGCTGCCCGGCACGTTCCCCACGGCAACACCATGAGCCCCACCGATCCAGCGGCACAGCCCCGCACCTCGAAACTCTGGTTGGCCATCAGCGTTGCGCTGGCGCTGGTGCTGCTGGTGGGCGCGGCCACCATGGCCAGCATGTACGAGCAGCTCAAGGCGCAGATCGTGCACCTGCAGGAGCGCCTGGCGGTCACGCCGCAGGTGCGTTACGTGTCGGTGCTGCTGGATGCGCAGGAGCTACCTGCCCTGCTGGTGACGATGGACCCACAGGCCGGGGTGCTGCAGGTGCAGCGGCTCAACGAAGTGAAGGAAGGGCGCGAGGACAGCATGCAGCTGTGGGCACTCGCCGGTGGCAAACCACCGCGCTCCTTGGGCGTGATCCAGAGCAGGTTCAAGACGCTGCAGCTGCCTGCGAAAGAAGCCGCGCTGGAGGGCGTCACCCAGCTGGCGATCAGCGTCGAAGACAAGGGCGGCGTGCCCGAACTGGTCGGGCCCCGGTTGCCGTACCTGTTTCAGGGTTGGCTGATCCAGAAAGCCATTTGAGGCGAGAAGCAGCGCCCGACCAGAGACACCGAGGAACCGGCTCCGCCGGGCCTCAGGTGTCGCCCCCTTGAGGGGGGTGGTGCCGAAGGCGACGTGGGGGGTGTTCACTTCAGCTCGTATTCGAACGTGCTCACCACGCGCAACCGCTTCATGCGCGAGCTGCCGTCGTCAAAATCGTTGCCGTCGTCGCCGGTGATGCGGATCACGCCCTGGTTGGCGTTCTTCAGCGGGCCGAGCTGCGCGCCGGCTTCGGCCGCGAACTTGTCGGCCTGCTCGCGCGCGTTGCGGGTGGCTTCGGCCAGCAGCGGGGCCTTGATGTCGTTGAAGCCGCGCAACTGGAAACGCGGTCCGCTGCGGCCGCCCTCGTTCTCACCACCGAGCTGCACACCCGCCTGGATCAGCGGGTCCACCGCGCGGGCAGCACCCTCCACCTCGGCCACGCGGGCCGATTTCACCAGCACCTGACCGGTGCCGTTGAAGCGGAACGGCTGGTTGCCCTGCGCGTACTCGCGGGTGAACAGGTCTTGCACCTGCAGCGGCTTGGCCTCCACCTCGGCGTCGGTAAAGCCACGCGCCTTCAGGAAGGCCGCCACCTTGTCGCGGTCACCCGCCAGGGCCTGCTGCACACCGCCGAAGTCGTTGCCCGCACGGCGGAACGACAGCGTCCACACGGCGAAGTCGCTCTCCACGTCCTTTTCGGCCAGACCCTTGACCGTGACCGAGCGGTCCGACATGCGGAAACGCTCCAGACCATGGCTCACGGCGAAGCCGGCGATGGCGATGCCGGCGGCGATCAGCAGGGCGGTGACGAGGCGGGCAATGGTGTTCATGAAAAGTCCTCCTGATACGGTGTGCCGGCCTTGGGCCAGCATCTCGCGCCATGGTAATCCCGCTATGCTCGACCGCGTGGACGCCCCTTCCGACCAGACCCTGCCGCGGCGCATTGCGCACCTGGACATGGACGCGTTTTTCGCGTCGGTCGAGTTGCTGCGTTACCCGCAGCTCAAAGGCCTGCCGGTGGTGATTGGCGGCGGACGGCGGCGCGAGGACGACCTGCTGCTGCGCCTGCGCGAGGCCTACCCGGATCGCGAATGGGCCACCGACAGCCTGGACCACATCCCGGTCGACTTCTTTCCGCGCCTGGCCGGCTACACCGGGCGCGGCGTGGCCACCACCGCCACCTACGCGGCGCGGCAGTTCGGCGTGGGCTCGGCCATGGGCTTGATGAAGGCCGCCAAGCTGTGCCCGCAGGCCATCCTGCTGCCGGTGGACTTTGAAGAGGTGCGCCGCATTTCGCGCCTGTTCAAGAGCACCATCCGCGAGATCGCGCCGGTGGTGGAAGACCGCGGCGTGGACGAGGTCTACATCGACTTCACCCACGTACCCGGCGGCCAGCGCGAAGGTGGGCGGGTGCTGGCGCGACTGATCCAGAAGAGCATCTTCCAGGCCACGGGCCTGACCTGCTCCATCGGTGTCGCACCCAACAAGCTGATTGCCAAGATGGCCAGCGAGTTCAACAAGCCCAACGGCATCAGCATCGTGCAACCGGGCGACCTGCAGGCGCTGATCTGGCCACTGCCCTGCCGCAAGATCAACGGCGTGGGGCCCAAGGCCGATGAAAAACTGCAAGGCCACGGCATCCACACCATCGGCGAGCTCGCGCAGCGCGAACGCGGATGGCTGGTTGAACACTTCGGCAAGAGCTACGGCGCCTGGCTGCACGAGGTGTCCTGGGGCCGGGACGAGCGCGTGGTGCAGACCGAGAGCGAGCCGGTGAGCATGAGCCGCGAGACCACCTTCGAGCGCGACCTGCACGCCGTGCGCGACCGCGCCGAGCTCGGCGCCATCTTCACCCGCCTGTGCGAACAGGTGGCCGCCGACCTCGGCAACAAGGGCTATCTGGGCAAGACCATCGGCATCAAGCTGCGCTACGACAACTTCCAGAGCGTCACGCGCGACGTGACCCTGGACAGCTTCACCGCCGACCCCGCGACCATCCGCCGCCAAGCCGGCCTGTGCCTCAAGCGGGTGGACCTCTCCCGGCGCATCCGCCTGCTCGGGGTGCGCGTCGGCAAGCTCGTCAAGCCCGGGACAGACGGCAGCGTGCCGCAGGTCTACAGTGAGCCGGCTTCACCACCCCCACCACGAGACAAGACCCGCCATGACCGCAACGACCTGCTTTTCCCTGAGCTCGACGGATAGCGTCGCCCACCTGGTGATGAGCCGCCCGGCCGAGCTCAACACCATGAACCCGACCTTCTGGCGCGAGCTCGATGAGGTGCTGACAACGCTGCACAACGAAGGCACCGCGCGCGCCCTGGTGATCAGCAGCACCGGCAAACATTTCAGCGCCGGCATGTCGCTGGACACGTTCGCGGGCGCCATCAGCATGGACGACCAGAGCCCGGAAGGCCGCGCCGCCATCTTCGACCTGCTCACCGACATGCAAGCCACCTTCACGAAACTGGAGAACCTGCGCATCCCGGTGATCTGTGCCATCCAGGGCGGTTGCATCGGTGGCGCGGTCGACATGGTGACCGCCGCCTGCATCCGCTACGCCTCGGCCGACGCCTTCTTCTGCATCCAGGAAATCAACATCGGCATGGTGGCCGACGTGGGCACGCTGCAGCGCCTGCCCAAACTGATGCCGCTGGCGGTGGTGAAGGAGTTGGCCTACACCGGCCGCCGCCTGAGTGCGAGCAAGGCGCTGGCCCACGGCCTGGTCAACGAGGTGTTCGACACACACGAGGCCACGGTGGCCGCGGCGCTGCAGTGCGCGAAAGAAATTGCGTCCAAACCCCCGGTGGCCATCTGGGGCACCAAGCAGGCGGTGAACTACGCGCGCGACCACTCGGTGGAAGACAGCCTGCGCCAGATGGGCTGGCTGCAGGGTGCGGTGTGGAGCAACGCGCACGTGCGCGAAGCGATCAGCGCGATGAAGGACAAGCGCGCGGGCGACTTCACGCCGCTCTCGGCCCTGCAGCCGTTCAAGACGCTGGGCTGAGCGACCGCCTCAGGCCGCGATCTTCAAGTCGGCGCTGGCCACCGCGCGCACGCGTGGCCCAAAGCTGGCGATGTTGGTCAGCGTCGCGTTGTGGTGATCGATCACCTGGCGCGGCGTGAGCACCGCATTGCCGGCCGAGGTGTGCGCGTCGGCCACCAGCGTGACCGGGTAGCCCAGCGCGAGCGCGCGGCGGGTGGTGGTGTCCACGCAGAACTCGGTGTGCATGCCACAGACGATCAGCTCGCTCACGTCGTGCAGTTGCAGCAGCGCCTGGAGATCGGTGTTCAAGAATGAGTCCGGCGTGGTCTTGCGCACCCGAAAATCGCCCGGGTCCACCTGCAGGCCATCGGCCAGCTGCCATTCGCGGCTGGCGTGTTCCAGGTAGCCGGTCGGGGACTCGTGCTGGATGAACACCACGGGCACGTGGGCGCTGCGGGCCTGGGCGGCCAGGTGGTTGATGCGCACGATCACCGCGTCGGATTCGAACGCACGGCCCTCGCCTTCGCACAGGCCTTGTTGCACGTCGATGATCAGCAGAGCGCTGGTCATGGCCTGACCCTCGCTGCCAGGGATGTCACTTCGGTTGTGGTGAGCGCGTGAACAGCCTCGTAGCCCGCACCCACCACCTCGACAGCGCCGTGCCGCTCCAACGCCGCAGCGCCGAGGCGAGCCTGCGCGAGCCCGGCAACGGCAGAGCGCTCATAGCCGGTCACGAGCAAGGCCCAGTCCACACCGGTGTCGGCGCCCCGAATCCGTTGTTCAGCGGTCATCTCGGGCGTCAGACCGCTGCGCAGCAGGTGAACGCTGCTCAGGCCACGCTGCTCGGGGAGCGGGGGCAACATCTCCTGGCTCAGCCAGGATTCGAGTGACGCGTCGTTGCCAGGACCCGGCTTGAAGCGAAGCAGCAATCCAAAATTCCCCAAGCCATGCCCGTGGCTGCTGGCCACAGTGCACAGCCCGCGCGTCATGCCGCGGTAGTTCGGCATCATCTTCTGCGTCCAGGGCGATGGGTTGTTCAGGCGCTCCAGGTAGGCGGGCGAGGCGAGCGTTTCCAGGCGCTCGACTTCGTAGAGCACGAGGTACCTGGGCGCCCCCGAGGTGGCCACCCAGCGTGTTCCCCTGAGAAAACCGGGGATCGACAGGCGCTCGGGCAAGTGTTCGTGGGTGTGCCAGTCATCGTGTTCGGTGATTGCTTCTTCGACGATGTCGAAGGACAGCAGCATGGCGGCTTGGCCTAACAAGGGCATCGGGGTTCCTTTACTTCCATGCGGTTTGCACCGGCGTCAGGCGTCCGGTGCGGACCACACCGCAAACTCGTTGCCGCTGGGCTCAAGAAAATGGAACCGTCGCCCGCCCGGAAACGGGAAGATCGGTTTCACGATCTTCCCGCCAGCGGCGGTGACCTTGGCCAGCGTCTCTTCGAGGCTGTCACTGTAGAACACGATGAGTGCGCTGCCGTTGCCGGTGGTGGCCGCCATGTCCGACCTGAAAAATCCACCGTCCAGGCCTTGGTTCGAGAAGGCCACGTATTCGGGGCCGTAGTCCTCAAACGACCAGCCGAAAGCTGTCTGGAAAAACGCCTTGGTGGCCTGGAGGTCTCGGGCGGGGTACTCGACGTAGTTGATCTTCTCGTGTGCTGGCATGTCGGTTTCCTTTCCTCATTCTTGATGCCTGGATGGATGTTCACGGCCCTCACACGGAAGACCGGACAACCAGTTCCTTGAAGCCCGTTGCCTCATCGTGTTCGCGCGTGAGCGTGCCGTGCGGCAGCAGCGCCAGCAGCACCTCGGCCGTGGTCCTGACCGTGCTCCCGTAGCCCAGGTGACCACCGACCACACGGCCCGTTGCATCGGCCACCGACATGTGCAGGTGGGCACCCGCCGCGCTGAGACTGCCGGACAGGCTCACGATTTCCAGCGGCCCGGTGAGCATGCTTGCGTCTGGCGCGTCCGCGTAGCGCAGGCTGGCCTGCACGAGACTGCCCATGCCCGCCACCACGAAGGCGGAGTCCGTGCCCTGGCTGGTCGGGAGCGCTTCCAGGGCGCGCCGAAGGTCGGCGCCGGGGGAGAGTCGGATGGGGAGGAGAGACATGCGGGCGGTGGTGCACTGCGGATGGGGTTGAACGCTTTCGGGAACCGAGTTGTACAATAACACGTACTTACTGGAGATCACCATGGACGCCATCACTTATTCGTCTGCCCGCGCCAACCTGGCCCGCACCATG
This sequence comes from Hydrogenophaga sp., assembly GCF_036675665.1. Taxonomy (GTDB): domain Bacteria; phylum Pseudomonadota; class Gammaproteobacteria; order Burkholderiales; family Burkholderiaceae_C; genus Hydrogenophaga. The sequence goes on from NZ_JAKFEO010000051.1 coordinate 44,244, forward strand.
GACCGCGTTTGCGACGACCACGAGGCGCTGATCATCACGCGCAATGGCGAGCAATCGGTGGTGATGCTATCGCTTGAAGACTACCAAGCACTTGAAGAAACCGCCTATCTTCTGCGCAACCCGACGAACGCCAAGCGCCTGCTCTCCGCTGCGGCGCAGCTGTCTGCCGGCAAAGGCGTGGAAAGAAAGCTGGCGCAGTGAAGCTGATCTTTGCCGACGAAGCCTGGGAAGACTATGTGTACTGGCAGAAGCAAGACCGAAAGATGGTGGAGCGGATCAACAAGCTGATTGCCGAAGTCAAGCGCGATCCGTTCGCCGGCGTCGGGAAACCGGAGCCGCTCAAACATGCCCTGTCGGGCTTCTGGTCGCGGCGCATCAACGACGAGCACCGCATGGTCTACAAGGTCGAAGGGGCTTCACTGTTGATTGCCCAGCTTCGGTACCACTACTGAACCCCGAACCGCCCAGTTCCGAACTGCACTTCCATGAAAACCTTCCACAACCCCCACCACGCCGCCCACGCCGGCCAGCAAGAGATGTTTCGCGGGCGCATGGTGCCCTGCCACGAGGTGCCCGCACGGCTGGACTTTGTCCTGGCCGAGCTGGAGCACCGTCCGCTGGGCGCACTGCAAACGCCCGAGGTGGATGACGCCGCCTTGGACGCCGCCATCGGCCGTGTGCACAGCGCGCGTTATGTGGACTTCCTGCGCGGTGCCTGGGCGGAGTGGGTGGCCATGGACCCAGCCAATGCGCAGCGCGATGCGTTGCCCTCGGTGTGGCCACTGTCCAACCGCCACGGGTTTCGCAACGATGTGTTACCCACCAACTTTGCAGCGCGACTGGGTCTGTTCAGCTTTGATTCGGGTTCGCCGCTCACGGCGGGCACCTGGGCTGCCGCGCGCGGGGGAGCCGCCTGTGCATTGGCGGCGGCACAGGACGTGTCAGCGGGTGCGCGCAGTGCGTTTGCACTCTCGCGCCCGCCCGGTCACCACGCGGGGCCCGACTTTCTGGGCGGCTATTGTTTCCTGAACAACGCAGCCATCGCCGCGCAGGCGCTGCGCGATGCGGGCCACGCGAAGGTGGCGGTGCTGGACGTGGACTACCACCACGGCAACGGCACGCAGACCATCTTCTATGAGCGAGACGATGTGTTCACGGTCTCCATCCACGGCGATCCGGCCACCGAATACCCTTTTTTCCTGGGCCATGCGGACGAGCGCGGCGCGGGTGCGGGCGAGGGTTTCAACCTGAACCTGCCGCTGCCGCGTGGCACCGGCTTCTCCATCTGGCAAGAGACGCTCAACACCGCCCTGCAAGCGGTCCAGCGGTTCGGCGCGACAGCCTTGGTGGTGCCCATGGGGCTGGACACCTTCGAGGGCGACCCGATCTCGGGCTTCACCTTGAAGAGCGCCGACTACTTCACCATGGGCAAAGCCCTGGCCGGTGCCGGGCTGCCCACGGTGTTCACGTTTGAAGGCGGCTACGCGGTGGACGCCGTGGGCACCAACGCGGTGAACCTGCTCGAAGGTTTCCAGCAGGCCGCCTGATCAGGCGCCGTACGAGAACGCGCCGGGGGGCAGCGGACGGCCCAGGGCGCTGGTGAGCACGGTGTAGTGCATCGTTTCGTCGGCGGCCAGGCGCGCAGCCACCTTGGCCAGCTCGCGGTCACCCAGTGCCGGAATCACGCTCAGGTAGGCGTTGGTGGCGCCCAGCTCCAGGCGGGCAGCCAGGTCCAGCACATCGGCCTGGCTCTTGAGTGATGCGGCATTGAGCGACTTGGCGTAGTCCTCCAGCTTCATCTCGGCCACCGGCTTGCCGCCCAGCTTCTGGATGGTGGCGATCAGAGCGTCGCGGTGGGTCTTGTGGTGACCCTGGAACTGCACCGCCACGTCGAGCACCGGCTTTTGCAACAGGCCGCTGCCGGCGCCGAGCTGGTAGGCGTTGATGGCTTCGTGCTCCAGGCCGAGCGCCACGTTGAGGATGCCCACGTCCTTGGACATGTCCATCTTCTGGCCGTGGTTGGCGGCCAGTACTTCCTGGCCGGCGAGCAGGGCCACGGCGGCGGCGGAGAGCACACCACCGCTGCGCATGAAGCCGCGGCGCGATGCTGGAGAGATCAGGGAGTCGGGGGTCTGGATCTTGTTCATGGGTGTTCCTTGGTTGGGTGGGGCGATCAGCTGTCCATCGGCACCAGGCCTTGTGACAACCGTCACGTCGAATACGCAACCCCCACCGCCGGTGGATTCACAAAGCCCCTCAATTGCTGCGGGCCACGGCCGTTTGAGGTCGGTTGAATCCACTTTGTCAGGCGTTGCGTATCCAGAGGGCCTCTCAACAACCCACGACCCGCTCACCATGCCCATCCACATCGACCTCCCCATTCGACTCCTGCCCCTGGCCGCAGCCGTTGCGTTGCTGGCCACGTTCCCCGCCCGTGCCGACACCGGCAAGCTGCTGCTCACGGGGGGAGTGAGCAGCATTGAAGGCGCGGCAGGTGGTGGCATTTCCCCCTGGGCCGTGATCGGCAGCCAGGCCACCGAAGGCGAAGTGGGCGCATCGGCCTATCTCAGCCGCGCCAGGACGCGGGACTACGGCCTCACCGCCTATGGCGTGGCCGTGGGCATCCACGACCGTGTCGAACTCTCGGTGGGCCGGCAGGACTTCAACACCGGCATCACCGGCACGGGCCTGGGCCTGCCGGGCCTGCATCTGAAGCAGGACATCGTGGGCGCCAAAGTGCGCGTGGCCGGTGACGCTGTGCTGGACAGCGACAGTCTGATGCCGCAGATCGCCGTGGGCGTGCAGTTCAAGAACCTGCAGTCCTCCGGCCTGGACGGCACGCTGAGCGCACTGGGCGCCAAGCGCCACGGGGCCGACGTGTACTTGAGCGCGACCAAGCTGTTCCTCGCGCAAGGCATCCTGGTCAACGGCACGCTGCGTGCGACCAAGGCCAACCAAGGCGGCCTGCTGGGCTTTGGCGCCACGCTGGGCGGTGCCGACAACGGCTACGAACTGCAGCCGGAGATGTCGGTGGCGTATCTGATCAACCGCAAGCTGGCGGTGGGCTTTGAATACCGCGCCATGCCCAACAAGCTGCAGCGCGCCGGCCAGGCCGCGGGCCTGGGCGCTGGCCTGCGCGCCGACGACTGGAAAGACATCTTCATCGCGTACGCGCCGAGCAAGAACGTGTCCATTACCGCCGCCTACGTCGACCTGGGCCGCATCGTGCCGGCCACAACCGGTGGGCGCAAGCAGACGGGTGTGTACGTCTCAGCCCAGATTGCCTTCTGAACTCTTCTCCATTGAGCCTCAACATGAAACACCTCATCACCTCCACCGCCCTCACCCTGCTCGCCCTCGCCAGCGGCGCCACGCTCGCCCAGACCCTGCAACCCACCCCTTCGGCCGCCAGCGCCTACCCGGTGGCACCGGCCGCCGGTCTCTACCAGGCCTTCGGCGAAGAGGCCGGCATCCGCGGCCTCATGGACGACTTCGTGGTTCGCCTCAAAGCCGACCCACGCATCGGCGAGCAGTTCAAGGACACCAACCTGGCCAACCTCGCGAAGTCCCTGAGCGACCAGCTCTGCCAGCTCTCGGGCGGCCCCTGCGTCTACAAGGGCCCCGACATGAAATCCGCGCACGCCGACCGCGACACGACCCGTGCCCAGTTCAACGCCCTGGTTGAAGTGCTGCAGCAGAGCATGGACGCGCGTGGCATTCCGTTCACGCGCCAGAACCAGATGCTCGCGCTGCTGGCCCCGATGCACCGCGACGTGATCACGGTTCGCTGAAACGTCACCGAGTCCACTCATGAAACACCCGAACTGCGCCGCGTTGCTGATCGCCGCCGCCACGCTGTTGCCCCTGGCCGCGCAGGCCGCCACCGTGCAGGTGACCGTGCTCGGGCGCGACGGCAGACCCTTGTCCGATGCGGTGGTGGTCATCGAGCCGACGTCGGGCGCCAAGCCGGCAGCCCCGGCACCGGTCTCGGCCGTCGTCACCCAGCAGAAGATGCAGTTCGTGCCTGGCACCAGCGTGGTGCCGGTGGGCTCCAGGGTGACCTTCACCAACCTCGACGGCTGGGAACACCATGTGCGCGGCGTGCCGGCGGGCCTGGCCTCGCTGAATGCCGGCACATCGTCCGGCTTTGAGCTGCGACTCGATGGCAAGGCCGAAGGCAAAGAACCCGCCAGCACCGAAGTAACGCTGACCAAGGCTGGCACGGTGCAGCTGGGCTGCCACCTGCACGGCTCCATGCGCGGCTTCATCTTCGTGACCGACTCGCCCTGGACGCTGGTGACCGACGCGAACGGCGTGGCCACGGTGCAAGGCGTGCCCGAGGGCGCTGCCAAGGTGCGCGTGGTGCACGCTGACCAGATCCTTGAAGCACCGCCGGTGGCGGTCAACATCACGCCGGTCACGGCCCTGAGCCTGCCCACGCAGGTGCAGCCGCGTCGGCGCCGACCATGAACCCCCTGCCCGCCTTCTTCCATGCCCCGGCGCGGGCATGGGGCAAGCCGGTGCCCCACAATGCCCGCATGAGCGCACAACCCGACGACCAACTGCTGGCCCTGCTCGACCGCGTGGCCCAGCGAGACGAGGCCGCCCTCAAGGCCCTCTACGACACGACATCGTCCAAGCTCTATGGCCTGGCCATGCGCGTGGTCGGCAAAAGCGAATGGGCCGAAGACGCGCTGCAGGAAACCTTTCTGCACATCTGGCGCAGCGCCGGCGACTACCGCGCCTCGCTCAGCCCCCCCATGGCGTGGCTGGGCCTGATCGTGCGCAGCCGCTCGCTGGACTACCTGCGCCGGCGCGCCGCCGAGCGCACGCACCTCACCGACGAAATCGACGATGCGATGGCGGACACGATGGAAGGCCATTCACCCAACCCGATGGACACCACCCTGGCGAGCCAGCAGGCATGGGCGCTGCACCAGTGCCTGGCGAAGCTGGAGAACCGCCAGCGCGAGGTGGTGAGCCTGGCCTACCTGCGCGACCTCAGCCACAGCGAGCTGGCCGAGCAGCTCAGCCTGCCCCTGGGCACCGTGAAGACGTGGATACGCCGCGGGCTGGACCAGTTGCGCAACTGCATGGCGCGCTTTGCCTGAGGACACGCCATGAACCTCATTCAACACCCCGAACTGCTCGACCGGCTGGCCGCAGCCCACGCGCTGGGCACCTTGCGCGGTGGCGCCCGTCGCCGCTTTGAAGCCATGGCCCGCGAGCAAGCCCCGGTGCGCGCCGCCGCCCTGGTGTGGCAAAGCCGCGTGTCCAGCATGAACGAACTGCAGACACCGCAGCAACCCGCGCCCGCCGTGTGGACGCGCATTGAAAACCTGGTGCAGGGCGAGAGCCAGCAGCAGGCCATGGCCGACGCCCGCGCCCAACCCGAGAAGCCACCAGCCAGCGGCTGGCTGCGCAGCCTGGCGCTGTGGCGCGGTGCCACCGCCGCGGGTGCACTCGCCACCGTGCTGGCGCTCGTGAGCGCCGTGGGCTTGCGCGACAACCTGGGCGCGCAGATCGACGAACTGCAGGCCAGGCTCTCGGCCACACCGCAGATCGAATACGTGGCCGTGCTCAACGACGACCAGGCCAGCGCGGCGATGCTGATGACCTTCGACCCGAAGAACGGCAAGCTGACTTTGCAACGCGTGGGCGGCTTCCAGGAAGCCAGCGACAAGTCGCTGCAACTCTGGGCCCTGCCGCCCTCGGGCGGACCGCGCTCACTGGGCGTGCTGAGTCAGGAACGTTTGCTGCAGCTCACGGCTGGCGAAGCCGACGTGCGTGAAGTGCCCGCCTTGGCCATCAGCCTGGAGCCCAAGGGCGGGGTGCCGAGCGAACGCGGCCCGACCGGGCCGGTGCTGTTCAAGGGTGCGCTGATCCAGAAGATGCTGTGACGCAGCTCACTGCCGCGCCGTGCGCACGTTGGCCGGCGGCGACTGCGGGTGGCTGGTGCGCCAGGGGTTGATGTCCAGGCCGCCTCGTCGCGTGTAGCGCGCGTACACCGCCAGTTTGGTCGGCTTGCAGCGCGCCAGGATGTCCATGTAGATGCGCTCCACGCACTGCTCGTGGAACTCGTTGTGGTTGCGAAAACTCACGATGTACTGCAGCAGTCCGGCCTGGTCGATCTGCGGGCCGCTGTAGCTGATCTGCACGCTGCCCCAGTCGGGCTGACCGGTCACGAGGCAGTTGCTCTTGAGCAGGTGGCTCACCAGGATTTCATCCACCGGCTTTTCATCGAACGCCGCGGTGAGCAGCTCGGGCGCGGGCTGGTAACGCGTGCACTCCACATCGAGCCGGTCGATCGACAAACCGGCGAGTTCCTGCACTTTTTCGCGCTCCAGTTGCTCGGGCAGCAGCAGCTTCACGCCCGCGCTGGACTGCAGGGGGCCGCCGTGCCAGATGGCGGCGCTCACGTCGGCACGGATGCGGTCACGCACCGCGTCGGCGCTGGCGAAGCTGCTGTTGTTGAAGCTGTTGAGGTAGAGCTTGAACGACTTGCTCTCCACGATGTGCGTGCTCTCGCAGGGCACGGTGATGTGGGCCAGGGCGACCTGCGGCTTGCCGCGTGGGTTCAGCCAGCTGAGCTCGAACGCGGTCCACAGATCGGCGCCGAGAAAGGGCACGCTGCCGGTGATGCCGATCTCGCGGCGCTTGGTCTCGCGCGGCAGGGGAAACAGCAGGCCGGCATCGTATTGATCCACGTAGGCCGAGGTCTGGCCGAGTTGCGATTGTTCGGGGGTGTTCGGGTTCATGTGGGGACCTGTGCAGTCTGGAGGTGCGCAACGATGTGAGTGGCCAGCAGCATGGCCACGCCGGGCGGCCAGTCGTGGCCCATGCCTTCGATGGATTCAAACCGCGCACCAGCGATGCGCGCGGCGGTGTCCTGTCCACAGGCCAGGGGCACCAGCGGGTCGGCCGTGCCGTGCACCACCAGCGTGGGGCAGACGATGCCCTGCAGCACGGTGTGGCGCCGCGTGTCGGACACCACGGCAAGCAACTGCCGCGCCTCGCCGGCAGGCCGGTGGCTGCGCACCGCATCGGCCAGCACACGCTGTTCGAAGGCGGGCATGTCTTGCGGGAAGGCGGGACTGCCGATCATTCTGAACAGGTTCAGTGCATGGGCGGCCACGTCTTCGGGGCGGCGGCCGCGTGGGCGCTTGAGCAGGGCGCGGCTCACGTCGGCGCGCGGGCCGGGCAGGCCTGGCGCCCCGCTGGAGCTCATCACGCTGGTGAGGCTCAGCACGCGGCCGGGCACGGTGGCGGCGATGCGCTGCGAAATCATGCCGCCCATGGAAACACCCACCAGATGGGCGCGCTGCACATCCAGCGCATCGAGCAGGCCGATGGCGTCCTGCGCCATGTCCTGCAGGCTGTAGGGCGATCGGACGGCCAGGCCCAGGCGGGATCGGACGACCTGCCAACCGATGTTGGGCACGCCGAGGTGGTCCAGCGCGCTGGAGAGTCCGATGTCGCGGTTGTCGAAGCGGATCACGCGATAGCCGGCCTGCACGATGGATTGCACCAGTGGGGCGGGCCATGCGGTGAGCTGCATGCCGAGGCCCATGGTCAGCAACACGACCGGGGCGTGCTCGTCGCCGTCGCTCTCGTATTCAATGCGCAGGCCGTTGTGGGTGATGTTCATGCGTGGGGGTGTGGCTTCAGACGAACTCGCGTTCGCGCAGCCATTTGGTGGCCACCCACTTGTCCCCTTCGATCACCGGTGCGCCGCCGTGCAGCGTGCGGGTCGAGGGGTGAGGTCGATCGTAGTTGAAGAACACCGCGTTGCCGCGCACGGGGGCCACCTCCAGCCCGGCGTCGGGGAAGGTGGTGCCGCCGCCGCGCGCGGGCTCGCTCAGGTACATCACCAGCGTGGCCAGGCGCTGCCCGCCGCGCTTGAGGATGGTGGGCGTGCCGGGTTCGTCGGGGTCGAAGTAGTCGTAGTGCGGCTTGTACTCGGCGCCCGGGCGGTAGTGCAGCACCTGAAAGCCTTCGCCGTTTTCCACCGGCCAGTTCAGCAGGCGGGCAATGCGCGCCTCGATGCGTGCGACCTCGGGCGTCTGCCCGCGCGCGAAGAACATGCCGCTGCTGGTGCGGTCCGGGTTGAGCTCCTCACCACCGGTCTTGGTGGCCACGGTGAGCGAGCGCGCCAGTTGCGGGCGGGCCGATTCGATCAATGCATCGCACTCCTCGGCGCTCAGCAGGTTGCCCAGCACCACCACGCGCGGCTGGCTCAGCGAAGCGATCACGTCGACCATGCGGTCGCCCGCGTCGATCTGGCGCGGCGACAAGCTCAGGTCCAGGTCGGGCAGACGGCGCAATGCCGTGGCGCCTTCGCGATGCACGGCCAGGGCGGGCCGGGTCGGCGCGGGCTCCTTCCAGGTGGCCTCCAGCGCCTTGAGCGCCACCGACGTTTGCCAGCCCGAGGCCACCATGGACGCCATCACCACCTCGCGCGAGAAGCCGGCCGCGGCTTGCTCCGCGATCCACTGGCGCAGTTCGATGGTGACGGACTGGTTCATGGCCATCTCCTCAAGCCTTGGCCTCGCGGCGGAACACCAGGCGGTCGGGCCCGGAGGCTGCGTTGTTGAAACGGTAGCCCTCCAGGTCGAAATGTTTGAGTTGCTCGGGCGTGCTGGCGCGGTGCTGCACGGCATAGCGCACCATGAGGCCACGCGCGCGCTTGGCCATGAAGCTGATGACCTTGTAGACATCGGCCTTGCGCTCTTCAAACACGCAGGTGACCACGCGCGGCAGCAGCACTTTGCGGTCCACCACCTTGAAATACTCTTCGCTGGCGAGATTGATCACCACCGGGCTCACGTCGGCCCGGGCGCGTTCGTTGAGGTGGTCGGCAATGCTCCGGCCCCAGAACCCGTAGAGGTTCTTGCCGCGGCCGGTGGCCAGGCGCGTGCCCATCTCCAGCCGGTAGGGCTGCATGAGGTCGAGCGGGCGCAGCACGCCGTACAGGCCACTCAGGATGCACAGGTGTTGCTGCAACCAGTCGAGATCGGGCTGGGCGAGTGTCTTCGCATCGAGCCCGCCGTACACGTCGCCGTCAAAGGCCAGCACGGCTTGCTTGGCATTCTTGGTGGTGAACTTCGGGCGCCAGGCCTGGTAGCGCGCCACGTTCAGGCCCGAGAGCGTGTCGGACAGGCTCATGAGGTCGGCGATCTGCTGAGGCGATTGGTCGCGCAGCACGCTGATGAGCTCGGTGGCCTGCTTCACGAACAGCGGCTGGGTGTGGGTGGCCACATGGGGCGGAGTCTCGTAATCGAGTGCCTTGGCGGGGGAAATGAGAAACAGCATGTTGAAGGGGGCGCCAGGCGGGTTCGCAGGTGTGCGGTGAATCAATGAAAAGGGCTTCCCCAAGGGAAGCCCCGATTATCGCCACCGCACCGGTTTACTTCAGGTCGCCCGCGAGAGAGGCCAGCGCTTCAGGGGACACCTGCACATGCGCGGGGTAGTGGGTGTGATCGCAGCCGATCTTCACCGCAGCGCCAGCCTGGATGGCCGCGCGCATGGGGGGCGTGAATTCGAAGCGAACGAAGTGCACCGCCGAGGTCTTCACGTCGTTCTCGCGGTCCATGTCTTCGTCGGCAATGGCGTAGACGCGCGCATACCCTTCAACCTCGACGAACAAACGGTCCTCCACACCGATCAGGCGCGCGAGCTCGCGCTTGCGCTCGTTGACATCGGTGTACTCGATCATCATCGTGGCCTTCCAGTTGTGGCCATCGGGCACCAGCGGCGCATAGGCCTCGATTTCCTGCTGGATGCCCTCTTCCTCGAACACCTTCTCGACGCGCAGCATCTCCTGAATCTGGTAGCGGATGGTGGTCTCGCTTTCGAACTGCAGGTTGATGTGTTCGCCCAGCCGCACGCTGCGCAGCTTGCGGTGCGCGATCACGTCAGGCTTGTGCACCTTGCGCCACTTGGTGTAGGCCTCCAGGCTCATGAGGCTGTCGGCGGTGATGTGACCGGTGAGTTGCATGTTGTCTCCTTCAAGGTTTTGCCGTGGAGGCTGTCTTCATTTCAGTCCATAGGCCCGGGCGACCAGACTCAACGGGTGTTGCAGCTCCGGCGCACCCAGGCCGTTCACCTCAAACCCCTGCGCGATGTGGTGTCCCCCCAGCGGGCAGTCCGAGCTGATGTAGTCGGGCTTGGTGCCGTCCTTCATGGTCGCCATGGCCTTGAACACCGGCTTGCCGATCTTCATCGCGGTCTGGTGGTAGGCCTTCTTCACGCCGAAGGTGCCGGCGTGGCCCGAGCAGCGCTCGATGGTGTTGAGGGTGGTCTCAGGGATCATCTTGAGCATCTCTTCGGTCTTGCGCCCGATGTTCTGCACCCGCCCGTGGCACGGAATCTGGTAGCTCACGTTGCCCAGCTTCTGCGGGAATTCGGTCTTGAGCAAGCCGTCGCGCTTGCGCGCCATGAAGTACTCGAACGGATCCCACAGGTGTTCCTTCACCAGTTGGGTGTCGGCATCGTCGGGGAACATGAGCGGGATTTCCTGCTTGAACATCAGCGCGCAGCTCGGCACCGCGGCCAGGATGGCGAAGCCGTCCTTCGCGTACTTCGCGAGCACGGGGATGTTGGCCTCCTTGCTCGCCTGCACGGCGTCCAGGTCGCCCAGCTCCAGCTTGGGCATGCCGCAGCATTTTTCCTTCTCCACGATCACGTACGGGATCTCGTTGTGGTCCAGGATCTTGAGCAGGTCCAGGCCAATGCCGGGTTCGTTGTAGTTGATGTAGCAGGTGGCGAAGATGGCGACCTTGCCGGGCGTTTTCTCGCCGTCCTTGACCACCGTGGCCCGCGCTTCGGGCGGACCGGAGCGGAACCGCCTGGTGGCGAGGTCAGGCAACCAGGCGTTCTTGTCGACACCGGCCACGCTTTCCAGCACGTTGCGCGCCACCTTTGTCTTGTTCACCGCGTTGACGGCCTGAACCACGATGGGGATGCCGGCGAACTGGCCGTGCACGTCGGTGGAGGCGAGGAGCTTCTCGGCCAGGCCGACCCCACCCTTCTTGAACTTGATGGACTTGGCGCGCAGCATGGTGTGCGGGAAGTCGAGGTTCCACTCGTGCGGCGGGGTGTACGGGCACTTGGTCATGAAGCAGAGGTCGCACAGGTAGCACTGGTCGACCACCTTCCAGTAGTCCCGCTTGTCCACGCCGTCCACTTCCATGGTCTTGCTCTCGTCGACCAGATCGAACAACGTGGGAAAGGCCCCGCACAGGCTCACGCAGCGGCGGCAACCATGGCAGATGTCGAAGATGCGCTCCATTTCCTGGAGACACGCTTCTTCGTCGTGGAAGTCGGGGTTCTTCCAATCAAGCGGATGCCGCGTGGGCGCCTGCAGATTGCCTTCGGTGGCCATGGGGTCCTCGGCGAAAGAAAAATGACTTCACAAGGTTTCCGTCAGGGCTCCAAAAGCCTTGACGGAAACGCTGCGCTCCAGTGAGCGCAGCTTCCAGGACACCGCGGAACTGGCTCCGCCAGGCCGCAGGTGTCTCCCCCTGCAAGGGGGTCGCGCGCAGCGCGGCGGGGGTGAGCCAGTCAATCCACCAGCTCGTTCAGCGCCTTGGTGTAGCGGTTGGCGTGCGAGCGCTCGGCCTTGGCCAGCGTCTCGAACCAGTCCGCCACTTCGTCAAAACCTTCCTCGCGCGCGGTCTTGGCCATGCCGGGGTACATGTCGGTGTACTCGTGGGTTTCACCCGCGACGGCCGACGCCAGGTTCAGGCGGGTGGCGCCGATCGGCATGCCGGTGGCGGGGTCGCCGGACTGCTCCAGGAATTCAAGATGACCATGCGCATGGCCGGTCTCGCCTTCGGCGGTCGAGCGGAACAGCGCCGCCACATCGTTCTGGCCTTCCACGTCGGCCTTGTTTGCGAAGTACAGGTAGCGGCGGTTGGCCTGGGATTCGCCGGCGAAGGCGTCCTTCAGGCATTGCTCGGTTTTCGAGCCTTTCAATGCGGGCATGTGGTTCTCCTTGCGTGGGTTGAAGAAGCGCTCAACGGGTGCAGGGCCGTGCCCGCATCCGCAGAGACTGGCAAACCTTAGTCCTGGTGGGGAGCAACGTCTAATTGTTCTGGGCTATGCGCTGGATTGCTCCCGACTATCAACCCAGCTCAACTGGTAACCAACCCCACCGCCGTCGACAGCCCTGAGGGAAAGCCGCAAACTGGTCTCGATTGCAGGGTATTTGATTACGATAAGGGAAATGCGTTGCATAATGTTGAATCACACTCGATCTTGAGGAGACATCCATGAACCCAGTCACCCTGCCCGCCCCGGCACCGATCCAGCAGCTGCACCACTACGCCTACCGGGCGAAGGACGCGGAAGAAACGCGTCGTTTCTACGAAGACATCCTGGGCCTGCCGCTGTACCACATCATCCAGAGTGACCACGTGCCCAGCACGGGTGAGTACTGCCCGTACACGCACTTCTTCTTCCGCTTGCAGGACGGCTCCTTCATCGCCTTCTTCGACCTGGGCGACGACGAGGCCGCGCTGCCCAGTCCGAACACGCCGAAGTGGGTCAACCACATCAGCTTTCGCGTGAACACCGAACAGGAGCTGGAGAACACCAAGGCACGGCTGGAAGCCAGCGGCATCGAGGTGCTGGGTGTGACCGATCACCACATCTTCAAGAGCATCTACTTCTTCGATCCGAACGGTATTCGCCTGGAGTTGACGGCGCAGTTGGCCGACGAGTTCGAGATGCTCGAAGAAAGCAAGACGGCCCATGCGAGGCTGGCCGAGTGGAATGCACGCAAGGAGCAGTGGCGCCGCGAGCGTGCCGAGGGCAAGACGGCTGCGCCGCTGAAACCGCAGCAGAACGATAGGCCTGAGGTGACCGGGCTTGTGAAGGGTTGAGGTTTTTGGCGTTGGCGGTGCTCCGGTCTGCGATGACGGGCGAACGGCTCCGCGAATGTCCCCCGGTGGCCTGCGGCCACCTCCTCCTTTATTTCGCTGCGCCATTCGCCCAGTCAGCACAGACCTCCTGACGCTCCACCGAGGGTTCACAGGGGTGCCACTGGCGCAAGGGTGCATGGTGTTCTGCGCAGCGAAATAAAGGAGGAGGCGGCACCAGCCGCCGGGGGACATTCGCGGAGCAGAGCGCCATGCACCCTTGAGCCCGCGAGATGTCCGCCCAAAACGAGACGAAATGAAACAAGAGGAGCGATGAGTCCATGACCACGTACCGAGAAACAGCACTCACCAACAGCTACGAGTTCACCGCGGGCGCCGGCTACGAACTGCCCGAGTACCCGTTTGTGGAACCGCCTGAACTGCACAGCCCGACCCTCGTGCGGCACCCCGTGGTGATCGTGGGCGGTGGCATCACCGGCCTCACCCTCGCCTGCTCGCTGGCCCGCCTGGGCGTGCGAGCGGTGCTGATCGACGAAGACAACACCGTGGGCGTGAAGGGCGCGTCTTCGCGCGGCATCTGCTACACGCAAAAGTCGCTCGAAATCTTCGAACGCCTGGGGCTCTTTGATCGCATCGCCGCCAAGGGCGTGCAATGGAGCGTGGGCCGCACCTTCGCCGGCGAGGACGAGGTCTACAGCTTCGACCTCCGTCAACAAGGCCAGTACCACCTCTCGCAGCAACCACCCTTCATCAACATCCAGCAGTTCTACATCGAAGGCTTCCTGGTCGAGCGCATCCAGGAGCTCGGCGCCGTGGAGCTGCGCTGGCAGAACCGCCTCACCGCCTTCGAGCAAAACAACGACTTCGCCACGCTCACCGTGGAGACGCCCGCCGGCAGTTACCGCATGGAAGCCGAACACGTGATCGACGCCACCGGCTCGCACAGCCCGCTGCGCAAATGGCTCAACGTGCCCTTCGACTCACGCCGAGGCGACGACCGCTGGTGCATCGCCGACGTGCGCTTCTCCACCCACCCGCCGCAGGAGCGCCACACCTGGATCGAAGCACCGTTCAACGAAAACCGCGCGGTCTGGCAGCACCTCATGGCCGACGACGTCTGGCGCATCGACTACCAGATGGCGCCCAACGCCGACCCCGAAGTCGTGAGCCGCGAGGACGTGGTGCGCGAACGCCTGGCACGCCAGTTCGGGCCCGATGTGCAGGTTCAGATCGTCTGGGTCGGCCCCTACGCCTACCGCAGCGAGTGCGTGCACGCCATGCGCCACGGTCGCGTCTTCCTCATGGGGGACTCGGCCAAGGTGGTCAGCCCGTTTGGCGCGCGCGGCGGCAACACCGGCGTGGCCGACGCCGACAACCTGGCCTGGAAGCTGGCGGCCGTGCTCTGCGGCAAGGCCGATGGCGCACTGCTGGAGAGCTACAACGACGAGCGCCTGGACGCCGCGCAACAGAACGTGTGCGTGACCAACCGCACCGCGCGCTTCCTGCGCCCGGCCGATGGCACCGAGCGCGTGTTCCGCCAGGCCGCCATCGGTCTGGCCAAACAGCACCCGTTTGCCCGCACGCTCATCAACACCGGTCGCATGGCCGTCGCCAATACGTACGCCCGCTCGCGCGCCTGCACCTACACACCGGTCAGTGCCGCGGGCCAATCGGTGCAGAACGTGGGGTTTGAATGGGCCGACGGTTCGCAGGGCGATGTGAACGACCTGCTCAACTGGGCCCACGGCGACCTGCTGGTGCTGGTGTTCGGCGACCTGCCGGGCGCCGCCCTGCAGCGCCTGCGAAGGCTGTGCCTGGACGCACCGGTGCGCAGCGTGCAGGTGCTGGGTGCTGATGGCACCGCGCAGGCACTCGAGCACGTGCGCGACCCCCGGGGCCATTTGCAAGGTGCCTGCCACGTGTTCGGCCACGCCTGGGCGCTGGTGCGCCCCGACGGCTACCTGGCCGCGACGGGAGAGACCATCAACGCCCAGCTGGTGCGGGCGATCGAACGATCGCTGGGCCTGCGCGGAGACCAGCCATGAAAACCAACCCCCATTTCCAGGACGCCGACGCCTTCTACGAACAACTGCTCGACGCCCACGCGGGCCTCAGCCGCGAAGACTCGGAGTTGCTCAATGCGCGCCTGATCCTGCTGCTGGCCAATCAGATTGGGGATGCGAGCGTGCTCAAGGCGTGCATCGACGCCGCGCGCGATATGCCCGCCACCCCGGTCTGAGGGACCTGTCGAATAAAATTCGCGGGTAATCCCATTTCCCCTGACGGCATCCTGCGGGATGCCGTTTCCATTTTGGCGCGCCCCATGACCGACACCCTGAACCAACCCGGCCTGCAGTCCCTGGCCAAATCGTTCGAACCCGCTCCGCTCGAAGCCCGCTGGGGCCCCGAGTGGGAACAGCGCGGCTACGGCGTGGCGGGCTTTCGCGGCACCGGTGCGCCCCATGCCGACGCACCGTCGTTCGCGATCCAGCTGCCCCCGCCCAACGTGACCGGCACGCTGCACATGGGCCACGCGTTCAACCAGACCATCATGGACAGCCTCACGCGATACCACCGCATGGCCGGCGCCAACACGGTCTGGGTGCCCGGCACCGACCACGCCGGCATCGCCACGCAGATCGTGGTGGAGCGCCAGCTGCAGGCGCAGGGCATCAGCCGCCACGACATGGGACCCACGCCCGCCGAGGCGCGCAAGAATTTCGTCGCCAAGGTGTGGGAGTGGAAGGAAGAAAGCGGCAACACCATCACCACGCAGATGCGCCGCATGGGCGACAGCGTGGACTGGAGCCGCGAGTACTTCACCATGGACGAGAAGCTCTCGACCGTGGTCACCGAGACCTTCGTGCGCCTGTATGAACAAGGCCTGATCTACCGCGGCAAGCGCCTGGTGAACTGGGACCCGGTGCTCAAGACCGCCGTGTCCGACCTCGAAGTGGAGAGCGAGGAAGAAGAAGGCTCGCTGTGGCACATCGCCTATCCGCTGTCGGATGGCAGCGGCTCGCTGACCGTGGCCACCACGCGCCCCGAGACGCTGCTGGGCGACGTGGCGGTGATGGTGCACCCGGAAGACGAGCGCTACACCCATCTCATCGGCAAAACGGTGAAGCTGCCGCTGTGCGACCGCGACATCCCGGTGATCGCCGACACCTACGTGGACCGGGCCTTCGGCACCGGCGTGGTCAAGGTCACGCCCGCGCACGACACCAACGACTACGCCGTGGGCCAGCGCCACGGCCTGCCCATCATCGGCGTGCTCACACTGGACGCCACCATCAACGAAAACGCGCCGGCCAAGTACCAGGGCATGGACCGCTTCGTTGCGCGCAAGGCGGTGGTGGTCGACCTCGAGGCCGCAGGCCTGCTGGTGGAGACCAAGAAGCACAAGCTCATGGTGCCGCGCTGCGCGCGCACAGGCCAGGTCATCGAACCCATGCTCACCGACCAGTGGTTCGTCGCCATGCAGTCCAAAGGCAACGAGCAGAACACCAGCGGCACCTCCATCGCCGACAAGGCCATCGCGGCCGTGCAGTCGGGCGAGGTCACGTTCGTGCCCGAGAACTGGGTCAACACCTACAACCAGTGGATGAACAACATCCAGGACTGGTGCATCAGCCGCCAGCTCTGGTGGGGTCACCAGATCCCCGCCTGGTACGACGAAGCCGGCAACGTGATCGTGGCGCGCAACGAAGCCGAAGCGCAGGCCAAAGCCCCAGGCCAGACGCTCGTGCGCGACCCCGACGTGCTCGACACCTGGTACTCGTCGGCCCTCGTGCCCTTCAGCACCATGGGTTGGCCGAACCAGAAGGACGGCGCGACCGACGACTTCAACCTCTACCTGCCCAGCACCGTGCTGGTCACGGGCTACGACATCATCTTCTTCTGGGTCGCCAGGATGATCATGATGACGACGCACTTCACTGGCCGCGTGCCGTTCAAACACGTCTACATCCACGGTCTGGTGCGCGATGCGCAGGGCCACAAGATGAGCAAGAGCGAAGGCAACGTGCTCGATCCGGTGGACCTGATCGACGGCATCTCGCTCGCGCCCCTGCTGGAGAAACGCACCACCGGCCTGCGCAAGCCCGAGACCGCGCCCAAGGTGCGCAAGCAGACCGAAAAGGAATTCCCGGACGGCATTCCGGCCTATGGCGCCGATGCGCTGCGCTTCACCTTCGCCGCGCTGGCCTCGCTGGGCCGCAGCATCAACTTCGACAGCAAGCGCTGCGAGGGCTACCGCAACTTCTGCAACAAGCTCTGGAATGCCACGCGCTTCACGCTGATGAACTGCGAGGGCCAGGACTGTGGCCTGGAAGACCACACCAAGGCCGAGTGCGCGGTGGGCCAACCGTTCCACGGGTACCTGAGCTTCAGCCAGGCCGACCGCTGGATCTCCTCGCTGCTGCAGAAAACCGAAGCCGAGGTGGCCAAGGGCTTCGCAGAGTACCGGCTGGACAACGTGGCCAACACGATCTACGACTTCGTCTGGAACGAGTTCTGCGATTGGTACCTGGAGATCGCCAAGGTGCAGATCCAGACCGGCGATGCGTCGCAACAGCGCGCCACCCGCCGCACACTCATTCGCACACTCGAAGCCATCCTGCGTCTGGCGCACCCGGTGATCCCCTTCATCACCGAAGAGCTGTGGCAGAAGGTCGCGCCCGTGGCCGGTCTGCCGGGCGAGTCGGTGAGCATCGCGCGTTACCCGCAGGCCCAGCTCAACAAGATCGACGAGGCATCGATCGCCCACGTCACCAAGCTCAAGGCATTGGTGGACGCCTGCCGCAATCTGCGCGGCGAGATGAGCGTTTCACCGGCGACACGCCTGCCGCTGTACGTGCTGGGCGACACCGCCTACATGCAGGCCATGGGCCCGGTGCTGCAAGGCCTGGCCAAGCTGAACGAGGTGAAGGTATTCACCGACGGGGCTGCTTGGGCGGCGGCTGCACAAGCAGCCCCGGTGGCCGTGGTCGGCGAGGCCCGCCTGTGCCTGTTCATGGAGATCGACGTGGCTGCCGAAAAGCTTCGGCTGGGCAAAGAGGCCGCGCGGCTGGAAGGCGAGATCACCAAGGCCACGGCCAAGCTGTCCAACGAAGCTTTCGTGGCCAAGGCGCCCCCGGCCGTGATCGATCAGGAAAGAAAGCGCGTGGCCGACTTCACCGCGACGCTGGAGAAGATGCGCGAGCAACTGCAGCGGCTGGGCGCCTGAGAGAGACTCAAAAAATCTCTCCGGAGAGAAGAGTCTTATTCAGAAATGCCGCGGGACTGGCTTTGCCAGACCGCAGACATTGCCCCCCTTGCAAGGGGGGTCGCGCGCAGCGCGGCGGGGGGTTACCCGCGATGCAATGCGAGCGAGCCCCACTGCGACGGCGTGACCGCCTGCGGGTCTTCTGGCTCGTGGTACTCGAGGCTGTCGAGCACCGAAAAATCGCTCACCCGCCCTTCCTGTCCCACGGCATGCGGCGACAGGGTTTCGTGGATGCGATGTGCCACGTACCAGCTCGCGCGCAGCTTGGCTTCACGGGTGTGCGAGCCCAGCCGCGGTGTGAGGTGCAGGTTGGGGATGCCGTGCAAGGGTGTGCCTTCGGCAGCGAACTGCGGATTGGCGCCGTCCATCAAGCACGCATCGATGCGCCCATCGCACAGCGCCAGCGCCAGCGCATCGGCATCAAACAGCGTGCTGCGGCTCACGCCCACCCAAAGCTGGCCCGCCTTGCAGTGGTTGAGCAGTCGCTCGTTGATCCAGCCGCGAAAACGCGAGGCATAGACCATTTGCAGCGAGATCGCGTCCGAGCGGGACAGCAGGTCCTGCAGGGTCACAGGCTCCACGCCGAGCTTGTTCCAGATGGCCGCGGCGTGGTGCACCGCCGGGTCGTAGCCCAGCAGGCGCACACCCAGGCTTTTGAGCATGGGCGCCAGCGTGTGGGCCACGGGCGCCAGGCCCAGCAGACCCACAGTGCTGCCGGAGAGCTCGCGACCCATGCGCACCTGGGAAATCTTGCGGCCGAGCAGCGCGCTGATCATGCCGCGGCGGTACAGCATGAGCAGGCCGTAGAGCAGGTACTCGGCATTGGACCGCACGGTGGCGCTGCGCGCCTGCAACACGCGCACATGGCGCCGCGCACAGGCATCGAGATCGGTGTTGTCGCTGGAGATCTGCATGCGCGCCACGATCTCGAGCTTGGGCGAGAAATTGAGGAATTCTTCGGAGACGACCACGTGCGGCGGCAACACGATGGCGCGCGTCTTGTAGGTGGCCTTGCGCAACTCCACCGGATCGTCGCCCAGCTCGGGGCGATACGTGACCTCGTGCCGCTCCTGCAACCAGGACAGGGCCTCAGGCACCAGTGGGTCGACGAGCAGGACTTCCATGGGATGGACCGATGCGGGCAGGCTTCAGCGACGTTTGAGCAGCGTGAAGTATTCGTTGCCCACCGTTTGCTGTTCGACCAGCACATTGCCGGTCTGTTTGGCAAAGGCCTGGAAATCACGCACCGAACCCGCGTCAGTGGAAATCACTTTCAGGGTCTGGCCACTGTGCATGTCGGCCAGGGCCTTCTTGGCTTTCAGGATGGGCAGCGGGCAGTTCAAACCGCGGGCATCGAGTTCTTTGTCGGCGTGCATGGGGGCTTTCCTTGGAATTGAACATTCTAAGCGGCGCGTCTTTTACTCTGCACCGTACCGCAGTGCGCTTTTTGCGCTACGCGACGGGGTCTGCAGGCCGCTGAAAATCTTCCATGAACACGGGTTCCAGGCCTTGGCTGCGCAACCAGTCGGCCAGCGCAAAGCCAGTGCCGGCGCGCCAGCAGCGGATGTTGGCCGGTTCCATGAGCTTGTATTCCAAGAGCTCGGGCGAGAGTTTGACCTCGCCGTGCGCGACCGCGTGGTAGGTCACGATGACCTGATTCATGCGCTGAAAATCATGCACGCCTACCAACGTGAGTTTTGTCACATTCAGCGATGTTTCTTCGGCAATTTCGCGACGGATGCCTTCTTCTGGAGTCTCCCCCGCTTCCATGAAGCCGGTGATGAGCGCAAACGTGCGACCCGACCAGGCCGCGTTGCGCGCCAACAGGATGCGGCCATCCACCTCGACGATGGCGGCCAGCACCGGGGTGGGATTGTTCCAGTGCGTGAAGCCGCAGGCCGGGCAACGCAGTCGTTCGGTGAATCCACCGTCTTCTTCCTCGCCGATCAGGGCCAGAGGTGTTGCGCACGCGGGGCAGAACTTGAACGTGGTGTTCATGGGAGGCAATCGGGCATCAGGCGGGGAAGACACCTGTCGACAGGTAGCGGTCGCCCCGGTCGCAGACGATGAAGGCAATGGTGGCGTTTTCCACCTGGGCGGCGATCTGCTGCGCCACCCAGCACGCGCCAGCGGCTGAGATGCCGGCAAAGATGCCTTCCTCACGCGCCAGCTGGCGGCACATGGCCTCGGCATCGGACTGGCTCACATACACCAGTTCGTCGACGGTGCTCGGGTCGTAGATTTTCGGCAAGTATTCGGTCGGCCACTTGCGGATGCCGGGAATGCGCGAGCCCTCGCTGGGCTGGGCTCCAATGATGCGAATGGCGGGGTTCTTTTCCTTCAGGAAGCGCGAGACGCCGGTGATGGTGCCGGTGGTTCCCATGGCGCTCACGAAGTGCGTGATGCGTCCGGCGGTCTGTGCCCAGAGCTCCGGGCCGGTGGTTTCGTAGTGCACGCGCGGGTTGTCGGCATTGGCAAACTGGTCCAGCACCCTGCCCTTGCCTTCAGCCTGCATTTTCTCGGCCAAATCGCGGGCCGACTCCATGCCGCCGCTCTTGGAGGTGAGGATGAGTTCGGCGCCAAATGCCTTCATGGTTTGCGCGCGCTCAATGGACAAGTCCTCCGGCATGATCAGCACCATGCGGTAGCCCTTGATGGCCGCGGCCATGGCCAGTGCGATGCCGGTGTTGCCCGAAGTGGCCTCGATGAGCGTGTCACCAGGCTTGATCTCGCCACGCTCCTCGGCGCGCTTGATCATCGAAACAGCGGGCCGGTCTTTCACCGATCCAGCGGGGTTGTTGCCTTCGAGCTTGCCGAGCACCACGTTGCCGCGCTGCGCGTTGGCCTGGGCACCGATGCGTTGCAGTGCCACCAGCGGTGTGTTGCCGATCGCGTCTTCAATCGTGGGGTAGTTCATCGCTTGCACTGTGCCATAATTTGCAACCCCTTTCAGGACGCCCGGGTGGTGAAATTGGTAGACGCAGGGGACTCAAAAATAGGGACTTCTACGTAGTTCTTGCTTGAGGTCACTGCCTGCCAAGCCGCATGGGACAAGGGATTGAGTGATAAATCGCCTCTTGATCGAGATGCCTGCATTTCGAGCCAGGAGTCAGCTAGGAGCCAGGACGATGCAAGCTGGCTCCCAGTGAGGAGTAGATAGTTGAAGTAGCATCGTGCGTCATGCCCGAGTGGTGAAATTGGTAGACGCAGGGGACTCAGACCAAATTTGAGCCCTCCGGGGGAAACCCCAGAGGTGAAGCCCGTCAAACTCGGCGAAGGCCCTGGACGCAAGTCCGAGCTAATACCGAGCCAAGCCCTGGAGCCGAAAGGCTCCTCGGAAGGTGTAGAGAGCAGACGGCGGGCACCTACGGCCGAAAGGCTATGGTGAAGGCGTGCTCCAGCCCACGAACGCCGTTTCTTCGGAGACGGCGGCGGCGAAAGCCGAAGTGGGAAGAAAATCCCCCGCCGCAAGGCGTGCCGGTTCGATTCCGGCCTCGGGCACCAATTCAAGAGCCGCCTCTGTCAAGCAGAGGCGGCTTTTTCGTTCTTGGTCTGCGTGCGCTTGAATCCTCGATCCCCCGCCATGAAGGTTTCCAGCATGTACGGGATCAGCATCGTGGCATCGACCGCCTCCCCATACGCCTGCGCGTACAGCGCGGCATAGCGGTCAAGGTCGGCTTTCAGGCTGACCGAGCACGCAAAGGTTAGCTTCGTGGACTCCAGCTTGGGCAGCGGCCCCAGCCGCAATTTCTTCGTCGTGCTCATCGCATCGCCCCCCGCTGGAAGAACATCGGCTGGTACGGTCGCAACACCAGATCGCGGTTGACGATGATCCGCACCGGCAGGCCCGGCCGCTCCGTCAAGGTCGGCTGAATGTTCATGTTGCGCCGGGTCATCTCCTGGCCGACCTGATTGATGCTGTCCTGCGCGCTGTCGCGCCCGGCAATCACGATGCGGTTGCCGTTCTGCCGGTTCTCCGGCGCGGCCAGCTCCGCGCCCACGCCCAGCAGTGTCGTCAGCGCCGCACCGGCAAAGACGCGATCCCAGTGCCAATCGACGCCATCCTCCAGGCCGGAGTAGCCGGCCGGGTCGGCGCCCGCGAGGTTGTCGAGCTTCAGCGAAGACGTATCCGGCAAGATAATGCGGTTCCACACCACCTGCACGCGGCTCTGCCCATAGCTCATCTGGCTGTTGTACTTGCCCATGAGGCGCGAGCCCTGAGGGATCAACAGAAACTTGCCCGTGGCCGAGTCGTAGACCGGCTCCGTCACCGTGCCAATCACGTCGCCCGGCAGGTCCGACTTGATGCCTGTCACCAGCGCCCCGGCGATCACCGTCCCGGCCATCATCTGGTACGGCGAGGCTGGCATTTGCAGATTGCCAGAATTGCGGGTTTCCGTAGAACCGCCTTTCAGGAAAGCCTCTTTCTGGTCTTGCCGGTTCTGCACGGCGGTCGGGTCGGCAGGCTGGGCAGCCGTCGAGGCCGGCCCAGCGGCCAGCGGGTCGAAGCCCGCCAAGGTCGATGCCGGGCCAGCCGCTTGCGCAGTCGCTGGCGCTGCGGTCTTGCCGGGCGTACCAGAATGGAAGAACACCGAGGAAGCCGCTGCCGCTTCGGCTTCCTTGCGCCGAGCGTCCTCCGGGTCGTGGCCCGGTGGCGCATACGTGGGTGTCACCGGCTGCTGCGCCTTCACGATGGCAGGGCCGAGATCGCCCGGCAGCGGCGGCCCCAGCTCCGGCACCTTCCGCAGCTTGGAGTAATCCGAAGGCAGGCCATCCAGCCCCTCGGACTTCGAGACGCGATCCACGTTGTAAAGCTCGGTCTGCTCGCCTGCGCCGCGCCGATGTGGCTGCAATGACCAGATCGTGGCCCCTAGCACGGCGACCGACAGGCCGCCCGTGAGCATGGCCAAGGTGCGCCGATTCAGGCGTGTGACCGGGCGCGGCTGGGCGCGCAGCGCCACCGCCTCGGGCGCGACCTTGCCCGCCTGTGGCGTGCCAAGATCGCGAGTGTCGTCCTGGCTCATGGTCAGTTCCTCCGCGTGCCACCGGAAACGCCATCGGTGCGCTCGATCCGCACCACATCGCCCTTGTCTCCGCCCAGGCGCAGTTCGGCCGCACCGAACAGGCGATCCACGATGTAATACGGCGACCGAAAACGGTAGTTCACCAACTGCCCGTCGCCCTGCGCGCCGATGACGAACAGCGGCGGCAGCTCGCCCTGCGCGATGCCCGGCGGGAACTGGATGTAGACCTTCCCGCCGTCATCGAAGGCGCGCAGCGGCTTCCACGGCGGATTGCTGCCGCTGACCGCGTAGCGGAAGCGGATCTTCTCCAGCGACAGGCCGCTATCGACCGGCGCGACGGCGCTGGCCGCTTGCGCCTGGCGCTGCAGGGCCAGCATCTTGTCCTTCGGGTACTCCCAGGACAACGACGCCATCCACGTCTTCTCGGTCGAAGTCAGCTCCAGCAGGTAGGTGCGCCGGCTGGTGGTGATGACTAGGTTGGTCTTCAACCCCGAGCGGATCGGTTTGACCATCACATTGACGCGCAGCGCATCGCCGCTGCCGCTCGACGTGTCCCCGACGATCCAGCGAACCGTGTCGCCAGCAGCCACCGTCACCAGCTCCTCACCAGGCTGGAGCGCGATCACCGTCACGCGGCCCACGGCCGCATAGACCTGATACAGCGCGCCATCTGTGAAGGGCCACACTTGAATCGCGTTGACGTAGCCCTCGCGCGTGGGCGCAATACGCGCCTCGGCGTTGGCGCGAGACACGCGCACGGTTTCATCGGCGGGTTCTGCGACGGACTTGGCATCCGGCACAGGTTTCATCTGCGCTGGCATCGGCAGCACCTGCGGCACAGCCACTACCTCCACAGGCGTAGGCGGCTCCGGCAGCGGCTGGGCCTGCACCGGCTCATCGAGCGAGATGGACGGCGGCGGCTTGCCCTGCGTAGCGCAGCCCGTGAGGGCAAGCAGCATGATCGGCAAGGCGGATTTACGGAAAAGATCATTCATGGTTTTGCTCCTTCGTTCGCTTCCAGTTCGCGGCTCCACGACAGCCCGTTGGCGTAGATGCCCAGGGGGTTTTTGCGCACGCGCTGCTCGGTGCGCGGCGTCTGCTGCACGATGGACACCACGGCGTTCCAGCGTTCGGTGCGATCCAGCGCGCCGTTGACGAAGCGCGTCTCCGTCCAGCGCACGTTGAACGACGTGTCGCTGGCGCGGGTCACGCTGCTGATCTGCACCGTCACCGACTCCTTGCCGATACGCGCGAACGGATCGTTCACGCGGGCGTACTCGTTGAGCACCACGGCGCCTTTGTCGGTCGTGTAGTCATAGGCATCGAGCCAGTTCTGCCGCACCACGATGGGGTCGATGGACAGCGAGCGCACCAGACCGATGAAGCGGCCGAGGTGGTAAGCAATCTGCGCATCGCTGGGCCGGTACGGCGTGGCCGCTTCGCCGACAGCGCGCACCTGACCCGAGTTGTCCACCTCGATGACGTAGGGGGTGACGATGGACTGCGCGGAACGCCAGACCAGGCCACCGGCCATCAGTACGGCCAAAGTGAGGCAGCCGAAGGCCATGAACCGCCAGTTCTTCGCCTGTACGCGGGCCGAGCCGATGCGCTCGTCCCAGGCCTGGGCGGCGGATTGGTACGGGGTAGCAGGCTGCGGTGTGTTGGCATAGCGCACCTGCGGTCTTTTGAATCGCATGGGAGTTCTCCTTCAAGATCAGGAATCGGAATCACGCAGGCTTGGCCCCTGGCTGGAGCTGCCGCCGTCGCCGCCGCGCAGCGTGTGGGCGGCGGTCGTCGCGGCATGGGTGAGTTGCTGCCTGCGGTGCAGGCGCTTGGCCCAGGCGGGTTGTTCGGCAGACGGAGCCGATCCGCTAGCGTCAGGGTCGGCGTGCGCGGCGCCGGAGGCCGGCGCGTCATCGGGCCGAAAGGCCGCCGCCATGCGTTCCTTCATCGACCGCGCCCCATCGGCGACTTTCTGCCCGGCCGCCTGCGCGCCGGTCTTGGCAACATTGCCCACGCCGGCGGCGGCACCCTTCAGGCCGCCACCGGCCGAAGTGGAGCCCGCCTGGTACGTCGACTTGGCGCTGCTGGCGGTCGATGCCATCGAGCGGGCGGCGGCGGGTGCCATGCGTGCCCCGGCCGCCACTGCGCTTCCGACGCCGGTAGCCGCGGCACCGACCGCCACGGCGGTTCCGGCTGCGCCGATGGCAGCACCGGCCATCGCGCCCGCGCCGAGCTGTGGCCCACCGGACACCAAGCCTGTCGCAATGCCCGGCCCAAAGATGCCCAGGGCCAGCATGGACAATGAGGCCAGCATGATGACCAGCGCCTGGTCGATGGACGGCTCGGAACCGGGCGGTATCCTGAATTCGGCGAACAGCCCTGAGCCGATACCCACGACGACGGCGAGCACCAGCACCTTGATGCCCGAGGACACCACGTTGCCCAGCACCTTCTCGGCCATAAACGCTGTCTTGTTCCAGAGGGCAAACGGCACCAGCACGAAGCCCGCCAGCGTGGTCAGCTTGAACTCGATCAACGTGACGAAGAGTTGCACCGCCAGCACGAAGAAGCTGACGATGACCACCAGCCAAGCGAGAAATAGCACGACGATGGGCGCGATGTGGATGAAGACCTCCGGGAAGCCCGCCATCTCCCGGATCTGGTCGAGGATGGGCGCCGCTGCGTCGATACCGGCCTTGGCCAACCGTCCCGGCTGCAGGAAGTTGCCCATGCTCAAGGTCGAGCCGCTGGCCGTCAGGCCCAGCCCGGCGAATGAGCGGAACAGGATGCCCGCCAGGGTGTTGAAATTGCCGATGATGTAGGCGAAGGCACCCACGTACAGCACCTTGCGGATCAGCTTGGCGATCACGTCCTCGCCCTGGCCGGTGGCATGCCCCATCGCCCAGAACAGCCCGGCGAGCGTCATGTCGATGACGATCAACGTTGCGGTCAGGAACGCCACCTCGCCATGCAACAGTCCGAAGCCCGAGTCGATGTAGCGCGAGAAGATGTCGAGGAAGCGGTCAATGACCGAAACGTCGTTCATGGCCTGGCTCCGTCAACGACTGTAGAAATCGACGGACCGCGGCGTGTACGGCGTGCCCTCACCCAGGAAGCGCCGGTTCACCTCGCGGCCCCGCTCCACGGCGGCGGCCTGCCGCGCCAGTTCCAGCGAGCCCGCGCGATCCTGCGTGATCTGCAGCCGCTGCGTTTGGATCGACTGCTTGGCCTGCAGGGCCAGCAACTGGTTCGTGGCCTGCATCGCCTGCAAAGCGCCCACCGCCGATTGGCTCTTGCCCACGAGGTCGGCCAGCACGCCTTCGTCGTCGCTCAGGTTCTGCGATGCCTGAGCCTGCATCTGCATGGTGGTCTGCAGGCCATCGAGCGTGTTCTTCCAGCGTTCCTGCGCGTCGCGGTACATCTGGTTGCCGCTCACGGTGGCGGCGTATTGCTCGGGGTACAGGCGCTGGAATTCCCGATCCAGATTCGTCACGTCATAGGCCAAGCCCTTGGCCTGCGCGATCAGCCGCTGGGTGGTCGCCAGATTGGCGCGCAGCTGGCCGACCACGCTGGATGGCAGACTGGCCAGGTTGCGCGCCTGGTTGATGAGCATCTGCGCTTCGTTCTGGAGCTGCTTGATCTGGTTGTTGATCTGCTCCAGCGTGCGGATCGCGGTCAGCGTGTTCTGCACGAGGTTCGTGGGGTCGATCACGACCCATTGCGCCTGCACGGCGGTAGCGGTGCAAAGCATGGCCGCGACGGCGGCGGCGAGAAGACGCTTTTTCATGATGGGTTCTCCTGGAGATGGGTGGACGGGAACGAGGACAGCAGGTCGGCGGCCCAATTCAGGCCGCGATGGCGCAGCCACGCGGCTACGAACGGGGTGGAAGCGGATGAAGCGGCAGCGAGCACCGCGTCGATGTCGCGCTGGTCTTGCGGCGTGGACGTGCCCGCAAAGGCCAGCGTCGCGGCGCCCAGGTCGAGGTCGAACAGGCGGTTGCCGAGTCGGGATTGGTAGTAGTAGTCGCGCTTGGGCTGCGCGGTCGCCACGATCTCGATCTGGCGCGAGTTCAGCCCGAAGCCTTCGTAGATAACCCTGATCTGCGGCTCGGTCGCCTGTGGGTTGGGCAGGAAGATGCGGCTCGCGCAGCTCTCGATGATTGCGGGCGCGATGCTCGAATCCTTGATGTCCGCCAGGCTCTGCGTGGCGAAGATGACGCTCACGTTCTTCTTGCGCAGCGTCTTGAGCCATTGGCGGATGCGCGCCGCAAACACCGGGTCATCGAGGAACAGCCACGCTTCATCGAGGATCAGCAGCGTGGGCGCACCGTCGAAGCGTTCATCGAAGCGCGCAAAGAGGTAATGCAGCACGGCCATGACGGCGGCCTTGCTGTGCATCAGTTCCTCCATCTCGAAGCACTGCACGGAGCCGGCGCCCAGGCGATCCGAATCCGCATCCAGCAGCTTGCCGTGGGCGCCGCCCAGCACGTACGGCGCGAGCGCCTGGCGCAGCGCATTCGATTGCAGCAGCACCGACAGGCCGGTCATCGTGCGCTGCTCCACCGGCGCACCGGCGAGACTGCCGAGCGCCGACCAGATGGCGGCCTTCTCTTCGGGGCCGACGGCTACACCCTCATGCCGCAAGCGCCCTTCGATCCATTCGGCGGCCCAGGTGCGGTAGCCCTCGCGGTCGATGCGGGCGAGAGGCTGAAACGCGATCTCGCCATCCATCCCGAGGTCGTAGTGCTCGCCACCCAGCCCGAGGATGGTGGCGCGCATCGAGCGTCCCATGTCGAAGGCAAAGATGCGCGAGCCGCGATAGCGCCGAAACTGCATCGCCAATGTGGCGAGCAGCACCGACTTGCCCATGCCCGTAGGACCAGCCACCAGCGTGTGGCCCACGTCGCCGATGTGCGTCACCAGCCGGAACGGCGTCGCGCCCTCAGTGCGCGTGACGATCAGCGGCGGGCCGTCGAGGTGCGCGTTCTTCTCCGGCCCGGCCCATACCGCCGACACCGGCATCAGGTGCGCCAGGTTCAACGTGGAGACAATGGGCTGGCGCACGTTCGCGTAGGCATGACCCGGAATGGACGACAGCCACGCATCCACGGCGTTGAGCGTTTCGGGGATGGTGACGAAGCCACGCCCCTGGATGACGCGCTCCACCCTGCGCAGCTTCTCGTCGGCCACGGCGGCATCCGCGTCCATGACGGTGACGGTCGCTGTCACGTAGCCGAAGGCCACTTGATCGCTGCCCAGCTCCTGCAAGGCGGCATCGGCATCGGTGGCCTTGTTGCTGGCGTCGGTATCGACCAGCGGGCTTTCTTGCTGGAAGATCGTCTCGCGCAGCAGCGCGATGACGTTCTTGCGCTTGGCGAACCACTGGCGGCGCAAGCGCCCCAACTCCCGTTCCGCCTCGGATTTGTCGAGGCACAGAAAGCGCGTGCTCCAGCGATACCCAAATCCCAGGCGGTTGAGGTCGTCCAGAATCCCCGGCCAGGTCGAGGTCGGGAAACCGCGCACCGTCGCCACGCGCAGATGCTGGTCGCCCAGCATCGGTGCCAGGCCGCCGATCAGCGGCGCGTCGGCTAGCAGAGCGTCGAGGTGGAATGGCACCTCGGGCACGCCCACGCGGTAACGCCGCGTTGAAACGGTGGCATGCAGGTAGGTCAGCGTCTGGCTGTCATCGAGCCAGACGATCTCCGGCATCACGCCATCGAGCAGGTCAAAGATGCGATCCGTCTCCGCGACGAAGGCAGTTAGGCGCTCGCGCCAATCCACGCCTTCGGTGGGTCGGTTCTCATAGAGCAGCCCTGCTGCGCGGGCGCGCGACTCCTCGGCCGGCAGGTACACCAGCGTGAGGTGGTAGCCACTCTCGAAATGGTTGCCCGAGTCCTCGAAGGCGGCGCGGCGCTCCTCGTCCACCAGCCAGGACAGCGGCTCAGGAAACTCCGAGTGCGGGTAGCTGGCCGCGGGCCGGCGCTCGGCTTCGATGAACAGCGCCCAGCCCGAGCTCAGGCGGCGCAGCGCGTTGTTCAGCCGCGCCGACGTGGAGATCAACTCGCCCTGCGTCGCGCTGTCGAGGTCAGGCCCCCGAAAGCGCGCCGTGCGCTGGAAGGCGCCATCCTTGTTCAGCACGACGCCCGGCGCGATCAGCCCGGCCCAAGGCAGCCAGTCGGCCAGCAGCGCCGGCCGCTGGCGGTATTCGGCAAGGTTCAGCATGGCATTCCCCTCACACGTCCAGCAGCGGCCGGTGCTTGATGTGGCGCGCGAAGACCTGCATGAACTGCGGATCGACACGCGCACCCCAGACCGCCAGCGCATGGCCGGCGATCCAGAGCACCACGCCCGGAATCCACAGTTGCAGGCCCAAGCCCACGGCGGCGGCCAAGGTGCCATTGGCAATCGCCACTGTGCGCGGCGCGCCGCCCAGCAGGATCGGCTCGGTCAGCGAGCGATGCAGGGGCACCTCGAAACCTGGAGCGAACCCCTGCACGCCATCGTGGGCCGCGTTCATACGACGGCCCCGCCCGAGAAGCTGAAGAACGACAGGAAGAACGAGGACGCGGCAAACGCGATCGACAGACCGAAGACGATCTGGATCAGCTTGCGGAACCCGCCCGAGGTATCGCCGAAGGCCAGCGCCAGGCCCGTGGCGATGATGATGATGACCGCGATGATCCGGGCCACCGGACCCTGGATCGACTCCAGGATGGATTGCAGCGGCCCCTCCCAGGGCATCGAGGAACCTGCGGCCTGCGCGGTGCCTGCGAGCAGCAGCATCAGCGCCGCGAGCATCAGACCCTGCAGGGCCGGGCGCGCCAAGCCATCCAGCCGCGCGGGGTGGCAGCGCAGGGCAAGCGGGTTTACAGAAATACGGAAAGCAGGAACGATCATCTGCGTCATGGCAGTTCTCCAGGTTGATCAGGGGACACGGAAGAAAGGTCGGACTGCGGCAGCAGCTCCGGGAATGGAGCCTCCAGCGCATCCGCCAGTTGGTAGCCCGAGCCGTCGAAGCCGACGACCCGAGCGATGCTCTCGATGCGGCGCTTGCGTCCGCGCCCGGCAATGTGGATGACCACGTTGACCGCTTCCGCGATCAGCGCACGGGGCGGGTTCACCGCCACTTCGAGAATCAGTTGCTCCAGGCGCAGCAGCGCGCCCAGCGCGGAGCCGGCGTGGATCGTGGCGATGCCGCCGGGGTGGCCGGTGCCCCAGACCTTGATGAGATCCAGTGCCTCGGCGCCGCGCACCTCGCCGACGACCACACGATCCGGGCGCAGGCGCATGGACGAACGCACCAGCTCGGTCATGGACACGACGCCCTGGCGCGTGCGCAGCGGTACGTGATCGCGCGCCGCGCATTGCAGCTCCACCGTGTCTTCGAGCACCAGCACGCGGTCGCCCGTGGCGGCGATTTCGGCCAGCAGCGCATTCGCCAAGGTGGTCTTGCCGGTGCTGGTGCCGCCCGCGATCAGGATGTTCTGGCGCTCGCGCACGGCGCGCACCAGCAAACCAGCCTGTGCGGCGGTCATCATCCCGTCCTCGATGTAGCGCGACAGCGGGATCACACCAAAGGCACGCTTGCGCAAGGCGAAGGCTGGCCCCGGTGCAGCGGGCGGCAGGATGCCCTCGAAGCGTTCGCCGGTCTCGGGCAGCTCTGCCGTCAAAAGCGGCTGGCCGCGATGCACCTCGGCGCCGACGTGGGCGGCCACGAGACGGATGATGCGTTCGCCATCAGCCTCGGACAGCTCCTCGCCCATCGGGGCGCGGCCCGTGGACAGACGATCCACCCAGAGCGTGCGGTCGGGGTTGAGCATGATTTCCACCACGTCCGGGTCTTCGAGCGCGGCGGCGATCAGCGGCCCCATGGCCGTGCGTAGCATCTGAATGCGGCGATCCAGCGAGGTGGCCGTGAAGGAGGAAAGAACGGCGCTCATAAGGCACGCTCCTGGGCATCTGCAGCGGCCGCCGCGCCCTCCGATCGCGTCGGATCGGGGTGCAGTTCCTCCACCACATCCCGCACCAGGCTGCGCCCGCGCAGCAAATGCCGTCCGAGCTGTTCGACGAACTGCTCGAAGCGGGCCTTGCCCTGGGCGCGAGCGGCGTCCTGATGGGCCTCGGGCACGGGCGTGCTCACAGTGAGGAAATAGCGGATGAACAGCGCCAATGTTTCGATGGCAATGTTCTGGTCGCGCTCCAGACGCTCGGCGTGGCGCGACAGGCGATCCAGTCGCTTGGCAATCGCCGCCTCGCGCTGGTCGGCCGCATCGGGCGACAGCCAGGAGGCCAGGGCCGCCGCGACGATGCTGGACTTGGACACGCCCTTCTTGGCGGCCAGTTCATCGAGCCGCTTGCTGTGCTCCGGCTGGATGAACACATTGAGGCGGTGTTGGGTCATAGGTCGATTCCGTCGTCAGGGTCAAGGGAAGCCAGCCGGGCCGTGCGCTGCAGGGCCGGGTCGAGCTGGCGAGGAAGGGGAAGCTGCATGTCATCGTCATCGAGCAGCCCGAGGTCGGCTGCAGGCGCAGCCAGGTCGGGGTCGTAGGCGGCGGCTTCGGAGAGTTCGGGTTGGCGACGCGGGCCGCCGTCGTCAGCGGCAGAGGGGAAGCCTTCAACGGCTTCGGTTGCAGGCGCCACCGGAACGGGAGGAACCGTCAGCCCGCTCCAGTCGTCGGGCCGTAAGGGAGGCACGTCGGCGTAGCGCCCCGCAACGAGTACAGGAGGCGGCAGCACGCGCCGCTGGAAGTTCGCGTCAGAGTAGTAGCGCAGCTTCTTGGCCTTGATCGGCGCGACGCTGGAAACCATCACCACCGCCTCATCGGGCGGCAGCTGCATCACCTCGCCCGGCGTGAGCAGCGGGCGGGCGGTTTCTTGTCTCGACACCATTAGGTGCCCCAGCCACGGTGCGAGTCGATGTCCCGCGTAGTTGCGCTGCGCGCGCAGCTCGGTAGCGGTGCCAAGGGTTTCGGAAATCCGCTTGGCCGTGCGCTCGTCGTTGGTGGCGAACGTCACGCGCACATGGCAGTTGTCGAGGATGGAATGGTTCTGGCCGTAGGCTTTGTCGATCTGATTGAGCGACTGCGCGATCAGGAAGCTGCGGATGCCGTAGCCCGCCATGAAGGCCAGCGCCGTCTCGAAGAAGTCCAGGCGCCCAAGCGCCGGGAATTCATCGAGCATCAGCAACAGCTTGTGACGGCGCTGGATGCCATCGCTGCCATCGAGTGATTCCGTCAGCCGCCGCCCGATTTGGTTGAGGATCAGGCGGATCAGCGGTTTGGTGCGGCTGATGTCCGAAGGCGGCACCACGAGATACAGCGACACGGGATGCTCGGCCGCGATCAGGTCGGCAATGCGCCAGTCGCAGCGCGAGGTGACTTCGGCCACCGTGGGGTCTCGGTACAGGCCGAGGAATGACATGGCGGTGCTCAACACGCCGGAACGCTCGTTGTCCGATTTGTTCAGGACTTCACGCGCTGCCGATGCCACCACCAGATGCGGTCCATCGCCGATGTGCGGCGTGGTCATCATCCGATGCAGGGTAAGCTCGAAGGGACAGGCCGGGTCGCTGAGGAAGTTGGCGACACCGCGCAGCGTCTTGTCTTCGCCTGCGTAGAGCACATGCAGGATGGCCCCAACCAGCAGCGCATGCGAGGTCTTCTCCCAATGGTTGCGCCGCTCCAGTGCTCCTTCGGGATCGACCAGAATGTCTGCGATGTTCTGCACGTCGCGCACTTCGTGCGCGCCGCGCCTCACCTCCAGCAGCGGGTTGTAGGCCGCCGACTTCGCATCGGTCGGGTTGAACAGCAGGCAGTGCGAGAAGCGCGAGCGCCAGCCAGCGGTGATGCTCCAGTTCTCGCCCTTGATGTCGTGAATGACGGCCGATGCGGGCCAGCTCAACAAGGTGGGCACCACTAGGCCCACGCCCTTGCCCGAGCGGGTAGGCGCGAAGGTCAGAACATGCTCCGGGCCTTCGTGCCGCAGGTACTGCTGGCGATGCAGGCCAAGGAATACGCCCGCAGACCGGTCAAGACTCGCCTTGTGGATGTCCTCCGCATTGGCCCAGCGCGCCGTGCCGTAGGTCGTGACCAGCTTGGACTGGCGCGAGCGCCAGATCGACATGCCGACGGCAACCACCACCGCGATCAGGCCGCTGCCTGCGGCAATGGCACCGCCCACGTCGAATACATGCGGCGCGTAGGCGTCGAAGAAGAACCACCACTCGAACAGGCGCCAGGGGTGATAGACCGGCGTGCCGAGGAAATCGAACCAGGGCGAACCCAGGCGTAGCTGGTAGCCCAGCGCCGCTGCTGTCCATTGCGTGGCGCTCCATACGCCAGCGATCACGATGCCGAAGACAACGGCAATCTGACCGAACAGCACGTTCGTTCCTTGCATTGGCCAACCTCCCGCTACGGCACAGGGACATGCCGTAGTGCCGAGGATCAAGGCGAGCGTGCAGGTCGGTCAAAGACCGTTATAGCGGGGATTCAGGCCAAAATGGCCAGACTTCTTGCTGTGGCGAAGGCAATAAAAATGCCGCATGCGCGAGCGCGCTGCGGCGTGATGAGGTAACAGCAAGAACTCTGTCGCGGCCAGGCGACGGCGCGGGGCGCTATTTGGATTGCTGTTCCGGCCGATCGCCGAAGAAACGCCGGTTGGCGGCTTCGGCCGCACGGCGGCAGAGTTCTTCTCCTGCCTTCGCGCGGTCTTCCTTGCACAGGCGCTGGACTTCTTTGAGGCGCTCGGGATGGGCAACGAGGAAGTCCACGGTTTCCGTCGGTTGGGATGGTCCACAGCCCGTCAGTGCGGCAACCATCAGCAGCGGCAGGAATCGGGTCATGGCTTGGGTCCTTTCAGCAGGTGGATCAGGAGTCCTCGGCGGCGCTGGAGCCATCCGCCGAATCAATGGAGGCCACTCGTTCGATGAACCGGGCCAGCATTTCGGAGGGCTCCACGTCACGGTGCAGCAGATACGTGGCCAGCATCTGCGGCTTGCCCGCCAAGCGCCGGGCCACAACACCTGGCCCACGGCCGGATGCAATGTGCGCGGCGCCCGCCAAACCGAGCGCCAATCCGGCTGAGACCAAGGTCATCATCACCTCATAGGACGCCACGCGCTGGGCGATCAGTGGCTGTTGCTCGTAGCGCTGCAAAACGCGATCAACTTGGCGTGCATGGCCTTCGCATATCGCCGGATCGCATAGCGCCAGCGGATAGCGCAACACTTCTTCCAACGGCACGTGCTTGTGGGCCAGAACAGGATGGCGAGCTGGGACCGCCACCATCAGTTCGTCTTCCCATGCAGGCCTGACCACAATGCCGTCGCCCACCTCTTCGGCCATCGAAAAGCCGACGTCATACAGGTCATCGTGCAGACCCTTGATCTGTTGATCCAACGGCACCTCAAATAGCCGAACATCAATCTCTGGATCTTCCGCTCGGCACTGTGCCAGCAGCGTCGGCATTCGCGAGGGCGTGATGCCATCGGACAAAGCGATGCGCAACTGTCGCTGAAACCCACTGGCGGCGGACTTGACGCCGTCACACGCCTGTTTCAGAGCTTCGAAGATTCGCGGCACCCGCTCCAGGAATGCCATTCCGGCAAAGGTCAGGCGGGTGCTTCGCGTGGTTCGCGTGAACAGTTGCGCCCCGAGCTCTTCCTCTATCTCCTTGATGGTGCGCGACAAAGGGGACTGATCGATGTGCAGCTTTTCCGCTGCGCGGCCGAAGTGAAGTTCTTCGGCCACCGCTATAAAGCAACGTAAATGCCGAAGCTCCATGGTGTATCTCATCCAATTTAAAAGGCCTTGACGAATTCCGGCACAACTGCGAAAAGGTCCGCCTCCAGCCCGTAGTCGGCCACGCTGAAGATCGGGGCCTCGGGGTCCTTGTTGATCGCCACGATCACCTTGGAGTCCTTCATGCCGGCCAGGTGCTGGATGGCGCCCGAGATGCCGGCGGCAATGTACAACTGCGGCGCGACGATCTTGCCCGTCTGGCCCACTTGCAGGTCGTTGGGGGCGTAGCCCGCATCCACGGCAGCACGGCTGGCGCCGATGGCAGCGCCCAGCTTGTCGGCCAGGGGGGTGATGACTTCGTCGAACTTTTCCTTGCTGCCCAGCGCACGGCCACCAGACACGATGATCTTGGCGGCGGTGAGTTCGGGGCGGTCGCTCTTGGCGATCTCGCTGCCCACGTAGCTGCTCTTGCCAGCGTCGGCGGCCGCAGCAGCGGTTTCGACAGCGGCGCTGCCACCCGTGGCGGCGGCGGCGTCAAAGCCGGTGGTGCGCACGGTGATGACCTTCACGGCATCAGCAGACTGCACGGTGGCGATGGCGTTGCCGGCGTAGATGGGGCGCTCGAAGGTATCGGCGGAGATGACCTTGGTGATGTCGCTGATCTGGGCGACGTCGAGCTTGGCAGCCACGCGCGGGGCCACGTTCTTGCCGCTGGCGGTGGCGGGGAACAGGATGTGGCTGTAGTTGCCGGCACCACTGCCATGGAGTGCCAGCACCTGGGCGGCCACGTTCTCGGCGAGGCCGTGGGCCAGGCTGGCGCCGTCGGCGTGGATGACCTTGGCAACGCCGGCGATCTGGCTGGCTTGCTGTGCGGCAGCGCCGGCGTTGTGGCCGGCCACCAGCACGTGCACGTCGCCGCCGCAGGCTGCGGCGGCCGTCACGGTGTTGAGCGTCGCGCCCTTGATGGTCGCGTTGTCGTGTTCAGCGATTACGAGTACGGTCATGTCAGATCACCTTCGCTTCGTTCTTGAGTTTCTCGACCAGGGCGGCCACGTCGGCCACCTTCACGCCGGCGCCGCGCTTGGCGGGTTCGCTGACCTTCAAGTTCTTCAGGCGCGGGGCCACGTCCACGCCGAGGTCTTCGGGCTTGACGGTGTCCAGCGGCTTTTTCTTGGCCTTCATGATGTTGGGCAGCGTGACGTAGCGCGGCTCGTTCAGGCGCAGGTCGGCGGTGATGACGGCGGGCAGCGTAAGGCTGAGGGTTTCCAGGCCGCCGTCCACTTCGCGGGTCACGGCTGCCTTGTCGCCGGCGATCTCGACCTTGGAGGCGAAGGTGGCTTGCGGCAGGTCGGCCAGCGCCGCCAGCATCTGGCCGGTCTGGTTGCAGTCGTCGTCGATGGCCTGCTTGCCCAGGATCACGAGGCCGGGCTGTTCATTGTCGATCAGGGCCTTGAGCAGCTTAGCCACGGCCAGCGGCTGCAGTTCTTCATTGGTCTCGACCAGGATGCCGCGGTCGGCACCGATGGCCATGGCGGTGCGCAGCGTCTCCTGGCATTGGGACACGCCGCACGAGACGGCGACGATCTCCGTTGCCGCGCCTTTCTCCTTGAGCCGCACAGCCTCTTCGACGGCAATCTCGTCGAAGGGGTTCATGCTCATTTTGACATTGGCGATGTCCACGCCGCTGCCATCGCTCTGGACGCGGACCTTGACGTTGTAGTCAACCACCCGCTTGACGGGAACCAGGATTTTCATGGGAGGGTTTCCTTTCAGGATCATTCAGAGTTGATCATCCGCCAGGGCCAGCGTGCTGGCGGCGCCGCCCGTGACGATGTCGCGCAACATCGGCGCCTGCACTAGGACATGCGCTGCGTAGTGGCTGGCCGTGGCACGCTTGGCGCCGAGAAAGCCCGCATCGCCAGATCTCGCCGCGAGTTGCGCAGTGGCGGCTTCGGCCATGCGCGCCGACAGCCAGCCGCCGATCACCGTGCCCGCCAGCCGCAAGAAGGGCACGGCGCCCGCCGCGCACTGCGCGGGTTGGTCGTCGTGGGCCAGCAGCCAGTCGGCCGCGTCCCCCAGCGCACGCGCCGAAGCCGCTAACACGCCGCCGATCTGCGCCAGCGCGGCATCGGGCATCTCGGCCAACCGGCGCGCATCGCCGTCGATGCGGCCCAGCAGTGCCTTCAGCGTGCGCCCGCCCTCGCGCGCCAGCTTGCGGCCAATCAGGTCGTTGGCCTGGATGCCCGTCGTGCCTTCGTAGATGGTCGTGATGCGCGCGTCGCGCAAGTGCTGTGAGGCGCCGGTTTCCTCGACGTAACCCATGCCGCCATGCACCTGCACACCATCGGACGTGATGCCCTGTGCGCTGTCGGTGCACCAGCCCTTGACCACCGGGATCAGCAGGCCGACCAGGGCCAGCGCCTGCTCGCGCTCTTGCGCGTCGGCGTGGCCTGCGGCGCGGTCCATCTGGCCGGCGCAGAAATAGGCCAATGCGCGCATGGCCTCGGTGCGGGCCTTCATGTCCATCAGCATGCGCCGCACGTCCGGGTGGCCGGCGATGGTGGTGCTGCCGCTGAGCAGTGGCTTGCCCTGCACCCGCTCCAGCGCGTAGGCGCGTGCGCGCTGGTAGGCGCGCTCGGCGATGCCCACGCCTTCAAGGCCGACGTTCAGCCGCGCATGGTTCATCATCGTGAACATGCAGGCCAGCCCCTGGTTCGGCTCGCCGACCAGGTAGCCGATCGCGCCCCCGCAGTCGCCAAAGCTCATCGACGCCGTGGGGCTGCCGTGGATGCCCATCTTGTGCTCGATGGAGGTGCAGGCCAGGTCGTTGCGTTCGCCCAGGGAGCCGTCGTCGTTGACCAGGTACTTCGGGCACAGGAACAGCGAGATGCCTTTCACGCCGGGCGGTGCATCGGGCAGGCGCGCCAGCACGAGGTGGACGATGTTCTCGGCCATGTCGTGCTCGCCCCAGGTGATGAAGATCTTGTTTCCGCTGACGCGGTAATGGTCGCCTTCGGGCACGGCGCGACTGCGCAGCGCGGCCAAGTCGGAGCCTGCTTGGGGCTCGGTGAGGTTCATGGTGCCGGTCCAGCGGCCCGCGACCATGGGCTCCAGGAAGCGGCGCTTGAGTGCGTCGCTGCCATGGTGCGCAATGGCTTCCACCGCGCCCAGCGTGAGCATCTGGCACAGGCTGAACGCGAGGTTGGACGACTTCCACATCTCCAGCACGGCTGTGGACACCAGCGTGGGCAGGCCCTGGCCGCCCCATTCGGTGGCAGCGGGCATGCCGTTCCAGCCGTTCTCGCAGAAGCTGGCCCAGGCTTCGCGAAAGCCATCGGCTGGCGTGACCTGGCCGTCGTGCCAGCGCGCGCCCTGCACGTCGCCGGTGCGGTTCAGCGGATCAAGCACGCCGGTGGCGTAGTGGGCAGCCTCCTGCAGGATGGCCTCGACCAGGTCGGGCGTGGTTTCTTCATGGCCCGGCTGGGCACAGATCGCATCCAGGCCTCCGACTTCCTTCATCGTGAACAGCATGTCGCGCAAGGGCGCGGCGTAGGTAGACATTGCTTACTCCTCTTTGTGGGTTCAACCCGTCTGCCCCATAGGGCATACATCCATGCATGACCCTACCCACCAGGACAAGGCCCGGTCGATCAACCGCTTCAGGGCGGCTGAATTTCTCAGGCGGCTTACGACGCGATTAGTTGGTATGACAAGATTTCTAGAAGCCGCTGAAGCGTGTGAAGTTCTCGACCGGCTCACGCTCGGTGCGCACGCGGTTCACCACGGCCGCCGGGTCGGCATAGCCCAGTGCCATGCCGCACAGGACCATCTGCCCGTCCGGGATTTGCAGGGCTTCAGCCAGAAGGCGCGGGTAAAGGGTCCACGCCATCTGCGAACAGGTATCCAGGCCTCGTGCGCGGGCCGCCAGCATGATGTTCTGTAAGAACATCCCGTAGTCCACCCAACTGCTCTGCACCATGCGCCGGTCCAAGGTGAAGATCAAACCGACCGGCGCATCGAAGAAGGCAAAGTTGCGTGCATGTTGAGCGCGCATGGCATCCGTATCTCCCTTGGAGATTCCGACTGCGGCATAAAGAGCGAAACCGCACCGACGCCGCCTGGTCAGGTAGGGCTCGAAGAACTCGGCCGGGTAGATGTCGTATTCGGACTGGTGCTCTCCCTCTTCATGGTGAAAGGCGTGCAATACACGGTCGCATAGGCGCTTCCTCGCCTCGCCCGCCACGGCAATGACATGCCACGGCTGGGTGTTGGTGCCACTGGGCGCGCTGGCTGCCACCGACAGAATCTGGGCCACCGCTTCTTGCGACACCGGGGTCGGCAGAAAGGCGCGCACGGAACGACGTTCGCGCATCACCGCATCAATCAGCATGTTGCGCAAAGGCACGGCGCAGACAGACATTCACTCTCTCCTGGTTGCTGGGCTATTCGGGTGAGCACACCGACATGCCGTTGCCGAAGAAGCATTCATGCGAATGCATCGATGCCGAACGTCCACGGGTCGTCCCTGGGTGTGCTACCAAGCGGTATTCTGGGCACTCGGCACATACGCGTCTTGCCCGCCAGTGCATGGCGAGTTGACTTTGTATGCACAAGGCAAAATCCGGTTGACCGCAGCCGGACGCTACATCGTTAGCGGGCCGTTTTCTTGGTGTAATTTCGGATTCAGCGCCAGCTATCGTTGCTCCCTTTGACCATGTTGAAACCCGTCGTCACTGTTCCTGTTTTTGCCGTGCATGGCCTGCTCGACGGCGCGCGCAGCAAAGGACTGGCCACCGAGTCCTGGCTGGATGGCGTTCTGGCGCAGGCCCGCATCGCCGAGTCGCTGCTGCATCTGGAGCAGTCGCGTGTGACCATAGAGCAATACATCGCACTCTTCAGTGCCGTGAAGAACAGCTTGGACGACGAATGCCTAGGCCATCTACACGGTCGGCCGTTGCGCTGCGGCAGCTTTGCGCTGATGGCTCGCTCTACGCTCGGGGCCAAGACGCTGGCAGCCGCCTTGCAGCGCGTGAGTGCATCCTTCGCCCTGCTGCAGGACGACGTGGCGCTTGTGCCCGTCTCTGATGGCTTGCTCAAGGGTGCTGCTCTGGACGTGCGCCACGCCCTGGGCAAACATTCAGACTTCCTGCACGGGCTGCTGTTGCGCGTTTTCTGGCGTCTGCTGGTATGGCTGCACGGCGGCCGACTGGTGCCCAGAGGGCTCGATTTTGCCTTCGAGCCACCGCCGCGTGCCGCAGACTATGCCCAAATCTTCTCGGGCACGTTGCGGTTCGGGCAGGCGCGGTCGGCGGTCTGGTTCGAGGCATCCGCATTCACGCAGCCGATGCGCCGTGACACCGCCGCGCTCCAGACCTTTTTGCGTGCCACACCGGGCAACCTGATCGGCCCGCGTCTAATCGAGCGGACAGCCAGCGCGCGGGTGCGCGCGCTATTGCAGCAAGCGTGCCCGGAGTGGCCCGATCTGACTGTCGCCGCGCAGCGCTTGCACATGTCGGTCAGCGCACTGCAGCGGCATCTGGCCGTGGAGGGCAAGTCCTTTCAGGTGCTGAAGGACGAGTTACGGCGCGACATGGCGATCGTTCGGTTGACCAGCACCGATGCCGCGCTGAGCGCCATCGCCGCCGAGTTGGGGTTCGCCGACGGCACCGCCTTCCAGCGGGCCTTCAAGTCATGGACCGGCAGCACGCCAGGCGTCTATCGTTCGCGCACCCAAAAAACGTAGCGCTGCTTCGACGCGGTCGCACTCAAAGCGACGAGCACAGATGCCCGCCATCCACTGGCACGCAGGCGCCGGTCATCCACGACCCGGCCTCGGTCGCGAACAGCAGGAACAGACCGTTGAGCTCCTCCGGCTTACCCAGGCGGCGCATCGGGATGCGCTTGATAAGCGCCTTGCCATGGTCGGTATCCCACATGGCATCGGTCATCTCGGTGTCGATGTAGCCCGGCTCGATGGCATTGACGCGAATGCCGTGG
Source organism: Hydrogenophaga sp. (assembly GCF_036675665.1). Taxonomy (GTDB): domain Bacteria; phylum Pseudomonadota; class Gammaproteobacteria; order Burkholderiales; family Burkholderiaceae_C; genus Hydrogenophaga. The sequence goes on from NZ_JAKFEO010000051.1 coordinate 85,156, forward strand.
CGCGCCCATTCGAGCGCCAGGCTCTTGGTCATGTGCACGACTGCAGCCTTGGACGTGGCATACAGCATGGCGCCCGGCATCACGCGTTCGCCCAGGATCGATGCGATGTTGATGACTGAGCCTCCCCGCCCCGCATCCACCCAGCGCTGCGCGGCACGCGCGGCCACCAGCCACACGCCGCGCACGTTGGTCTCCATCAGCGAGTCGAAGTCGGACACAGGCAGCGTGAGCGACAAGGCGTCGTTGGAAGCCCCGGCGTTGTTAACCACCACGTCGAGGATGGTGCCCGAGGCGTCTATCTCGGCGAAGGCGTCGTCGATGGACTGCTCGGAAGCCACATCCATTTCCAGCACCGTGACCTGAGGCGAACCGAGCTTTTCGAGTTCCTGGGCGAGTTTGTCGAGCCGCGCCTTGCGCCGCGCCCCAATCACTACCTTGGCCTTGCAACCAGCAGCCAGCCGAGCGAAGTTCTCGCCCAGGCCCGACGAGGCCCCCGTGACCAGCACCCGCTTGCCTGCCAGCATTGCACCCAGATCCATCATCGTCTCCTTGCATCTTCAGTTCGCCGTCGATGCCGGGAGGTTAGCGCAGGGCCGCTCGGCTGCGGGGTTGCCTCGCTCCCCCATCCGTCGAAAGAGGTGCCTTGTCAGTTGATCGAGACCATCCGTCATTGCCGCGCCAAGCACCGCTGCCTACGATTGCCTGTATGCCTTGGGTACCCTGAGCGCCGCACGAAAGCACGCCACGGTGTCGACGCTCCGGTCCCGATGGGCTGCGGCGTCTGGGGGCAGATTCAGGAGACGACAAGTGCTGCAACAGTCACCCATGGAATGGTCCATCGACCATGCGCCCATCGAGGGCAGGATAGATGCGACGGAAGCGATCCTCAAGGACTCCTTCCAGCGCTGGAGTCTTTCCTCCCCGGCGAAGCCTGCTGCATTCCAGGCGAAGTTGCGGCGACACGAACTCGCCGGAGCCTCCTTGGTATGCACCGTGACCGGTGCTTGCGTCGAGCAGTCTCCTCCTGGACATTCGTCATTCGACGATGAGTTCTGCCTGGGGCTGCAGCTGAACCTGAGCGGCCGAGTACAGTTGCAGCAGTGGGACACGCCAATCTGCGAGGGCGACATGTTCCTCTGGCGTACCGATCAGCGGCAAGACTATGAGGTGCTGGAACGAACCCACAGCGTGTCGTTGATGATTCCCTGGCAGCTCATGCGCGAGCATCTACCGGGCCGCAAGCAGCCGCCCGCAGCCTGCCGCATTGACAGTCACACAGGCGTGGGCTCACTGCTCAGCCAACACCTGATGGGGTTGGCAAAGGAGATCGGCGCCGTGCCGCCCTCCGCCCACGTCGCCCTTTGCCGCACGGTGATCGGGCTTCTGGACATTGCGCTGCCAGAGCCGGAGAGCGCCACTCGATTCACGGCCATGGCCGCGTTGCGCGAACGAGTACTTGCCTACATCGCCCAGCATTTTCAAGAGGATGACCTGAGTCCGGCACGCATCGCCGCGGCGCACGGTATTTCACTGCGTTACCTTCATGCGCTGTTTGCGCAGGGCGATACCACGGTGGTCGGCCACATCCTGGAAAGCCGATTGCAAGCGTGCTGGCGGACACTCGTTGACCCGGTCTGCCGGCATCTGCAGGTCTCGGCGATCGCCTTTCACTGGGGCTTCAACTCCACCAGCCATTTCTGCCGCGCATTCAAACAACGCTTTGGAGTGTCGCCCAGCGATGCACGCGGCATGACTGCTCACGGCTCCGCCATCGGCCCGGTCGAGTCAGCCGGGCTTTCCCTTGCACACGCAAAGTCAACTTGCCATGCACTGGCGGGCAAGACGCGCACGGGCTGAATGCCGACCATATGCCCTGGACAGACTGAGAACGCAGAGATTCGACGCTTCGCCCGCCCCGTTGTGGGTATGCGGGCATGACCCGGGGCCGCATCGCTGGCCAAGTTTTCAAACCTTCATCGTACAAACCTTCTGAGGAGCGCTCCCATGCTGCCGCAATTGCACCGTCAACCCTGGATGGACAGCGACATCGAGACCTTTCGCGACCAGGTGCGCCGCTACATCGCCGCCGAGATGGCTCCGCACCTGCCCGCTTGGCGCGAACAGGGCTACGTCCCGCGCGAGACCTGGCGGCCCTTCGGCGAGATGGGGTTCATGCTGCCCGAAATGCCCGAAGCCTACGGCGGCACCGGGGCCAGCATTGCCTACCAGCTGGTGGTACAGGATGAGTTGACCAGAGCGGAAATGCCCAACAACGTCCAGGTGAACAGCATCGCTGCGCACTACATCATGGACTACGGCACCGAGGAGCAGAAGCAGCGCTGGCTGCCCAAGCTGAGCAGCGGCGAGATGCTGCTCGGCATTGCGATGACCGAACCCGGCTGCGGGACGGACCTCAAGGCCATCGCCACCCGCGCGCGCCGTGATGGCGACCACTACGTGATCGACGGTGCCAAGACCTTCATCACCAACGGCTACACCTGCAATCTGCTGATTGTGGTCGCACGCACCGGCGAGGCGGGCAGCCGAGGCCTTTCGCTGATCGTGGTGGAGACCGAGAACCTGCCAGGGTTCCGCGTGGGCCGCCTGCTCGACAAGATCGGCCTGCATGCGTCGGACACCGCCGAACTCTTCTTCGACGGGGTGCGCGTGCCGGTCGATCAAGTCCTGGGGGGCGTCGAAGGGCTTGGTTTCAAGCAGTTGATGGGCCAGTTGCCCTACGAACGCATGACCATCGCCGTGCCTGCGGCGGCCATCATCGACCGGGCCCTGGAACTCACCGTCGAATACACGAAGGAGCGCAAGATTTTCGGCGCACCGCTGTTCGAGATGCAGACCACGCGCCACAAGCTGGCCGAGATCGCCACCACCGCTCACGTGGTGCGCACCTTCGTCAACGACTGCATCCAGCGGCTGCTGGACGGAAAGCTCGACGCCGAAGCCGCGTACATGGCCAAGTGGTGGTGCAGCGAGCAGCAGTGCCGCGTGGTGGACGAGTGCCTGCAGATGTTCGGCGGCTACGGCTACATGTACGAATACCCGATCGCGCGCATGTACACCACCTCGCGCGTGCAGAAGATCTACGGCGGCGCGAACGAGGTCATGAAAGAACTGATTGCGAGGAAGCTGTGAACGCCTCGCACATGCTGCAAAAGCCACTGCACGGCGTCCGTGTGGTGGAGTTCGAAGGGATCGGGCCGGGCCCGCTGGCCGCCATGATGCTGGCCGACATGGGTGCCGAGGTGATTGCGCTGACACGGGCCGAGCAGGCCGCCGGGGCGCAGCCGCTGGGCGGGGCGGCGGCCAACCCGCTGCACCGGGGCAAGACGGTCGAGATCACCGACCTGAAGTCGCCCGGCGGCAAGGCGCGCGCCCTGGATCTGATCGGCCAGTCCGACGTTCTGATCGAAGGCTTTCGCCCCGGCGTGATGGAACGGCTGGGGTTCGGCCCCGCCGAATGCGCGGCGCGCAACCCCAAGCTGGTCTATGGCCGGATGACGGGCTGGGGCCAGGACGGCCCGCTCTCCCGGGCCGCTGGCCACGACCTGAACTACGTGGCGCTGACGGGCCTGCTGTCGCTGTCGGCCCGCAAGGGGCAGATGCCCATCGTGCCGCCCTCGGTGCTCGGGGACGCGGCCGGGGCGCTGGGCATGGCCTTCGGTGTCGCCTGCGCGCTGGTCGATGCGCGCGGTAACGGTAGGGGCAGTGGCCGCGGCCGGGTCGTGGATGCCGCCATCATCGACATCGTGGCCATGATGGGCACGCTGGTGCATTGGATTCGCGCCAATGGGCAGATCGACGGCACGAAGCCGAGCCCGTTTCACGATTCGCCGTTCTATGACGTGTACGCCTGTGCCGACGGCGGCTTCATCAGCCTCGCGGTGGTGGAGCCCGCGTTCCACGCACTGCTGCTGTCGAAGCTGGGCCTGACGGACGTGAACCCTGCCGACCAGTACGACACGACGACGTGGCCAGCGCTGAAGGAGCGCATTGCGGCCCTCATCCGCAGCCAACCCAGGGCGCACTGGTGCGCGTTGCTCGAAGGCAGCGACGCCTGCTTCGCGCCCGTGCTCAGCCTGGCCGAGGCGGCGCGGCATCCGCACAACGCGGCACGGGGTATCTACCAGACCACCCCCTCCGGCGCCATCGAGGCGGCCCCGGCCCCACGGTTCCAGGCACTCAACGCAACCACATAGGAGACCAGAGAATGACCAACACCACCAAGATCGTGCGCGGCTGCCCGTCTACCTCGGGCAACGACCGCCAGCTCAACACCACGACGCTCATCCGGCACGCCGCGCGCACCCACGGAGACCAGGAGATCGTCTACCGCACGCCCGATGGCGGCTGGGACCGCTACACCTATGCCGACTGCTACGCGCGCGTCTGCCGCAGCGCCAATGCGCTGCGCGCGCTCGGTGTCGAACCTGGCGACCGGGTCGGCATCCTGGACTGGAACAGCCGACGCCATTTCGAGCTGTACTGGTCCATCCCTGGCCTGGGCGCGGTCATGCTGCAGATGAACCTGCGCCTGGGCGCCGAAGACCTGGGCTACGTGGTCGGCCACAGCCAAGTGTCCTACGTATGCGTGGACGAATCATTGCTGCCCATCGCCGAATCCGTCGCGGCGAATTCGCCCCAGATCAAGGGCTGGATCGTCATGACCGACAAGCCGCTGGACCAGATTAAGACCACGCTGAAACCGCTGCTGCACTACGAAGACCTGCTGGCCGCCGCCGACCCCAAGATCGACTGGCCCGAGATCGACGAAACCTCGGCCTACAGCGCCTGCTACACCACCGGCACCACGGGCAAGCCCAAGGGCGTGTACTACTCGCACCGCTGCATCTACCTGCACTCCACGGGCATGGCCACCAATCTGGGCATGACGCTGAGCGACTGCGTGATGCTCATCACGCCCATGTTCCACGGGCAATGCTGGGGCCTGCCGCAGGCCGCCACGCTGCTGGGCGACAAGATCGTGCTGCCGGGCCGCTATGTCGCCGAGGACACCAAGCCCCTGGTTGACGCCATGATCGCCGAGGGCGTGACGGTCGCCAACGGCGCACCGGCCATCTTTCAGCCCATGCTGCAGTACATCGAAACGATGCCGGTCAAGCCGGACTTCAGCAGCATGCGCATGCTGTCCGGCGCCTCCGAGCCGCCGCTGTCGATGATGATCGGTTTCTACAAACTCACCGGTGCCGAGGTGGTCCACGGCTACGGTGCCACCGAAGCCACGACGCTGGTGACCATGAACCGCCTCAAGTCCACGCTCAAGAAGCGCCTGACCGAGGAAGAGCGCTGGAACCTCAAGCGCAAGCAGGGTCTGGTGCTGACCGGGGTGGACATCCGCATCCTCGATGCCGATGACAAGGACTTGCCGCATGACGGAAAGTCGGCGGGCGAGATTTGCGTGCGCGGCCCCTGGATCACGGCCAGCTACCACGACATGCCCGATTCCGCAGACCGCTTCCTGGAGGGTGGCTGGTGGCGCTCGGGCGATGTCGGCACGGTGGACGAGAACGGCTACCTCAAGGTCACCGACCGCATCAAGGACGTGATCAAGAGCGGCGGCGAATGGATTTCTTCCATCGACATGGAAAACCTGCTCATGGGCCACCCCGCCGTGCGCGACGCCGCCGTGGTCGGCGTTCCGCATCCGAAGTGGCAGGAGCGGCCGCTGGCCCTGGTGGTGCTCAAGCCCGGCCAGCAGGCGACCCAGGAACAACTGAAGGAGCACCTGGGCAGCGCCTTCGCCAAGTGGCAGTGGCCGGATCAGGTTCTGTTCGTCGAGGCCATCCCCAAGACCAGCGTCGGCAAGCTCGACAAGAAGCGCATACGCGTCGAGCAGGCAGACCGCTATTCCGCCTGACACCCGCTTTGCATGACCCCCAGTTTCTTACCAGGAGAACCACATGAATGACCATGAACCCGTGATCGTCGGCGCGCTGCGCACCCCCGTGGGCAAGCGCGGCGGGCGCCTGCAAAAATGGCACCCCGTCGATCTGATGGCCGAGACGCTGCGCCAGCTGGTCGAACAGTCCGGCGTCAACCCCTCCGATCTGGACGACGTGATCGTCGGCTGTGTGCTGCAGTGGGACCAGCAGCATGGCAACCTGGCCCGCCATGCCGTGCTGGCGGCGGGGCTGCCCGAATCCGTCCCGGCTGTGACGGTGGACCGGCAATGCGGCTCCGGCCAGCAGGCGGTGAGTTTTGCCGTGCATGGCATCCAGGCGGGGGCCTACCAGCTGGCCATCGGCGGGGGGGTGGAGTCGATGTCGCAGGCGCCGCTGCCGCCGTCGTTCAAGCCCGGCGCGCCGCTGGGCGCGCAATACAGCCCGCGCGAACTGGCGCGCTACCAGGACAACCCGCTGATACCGCAAGGCGTTTCGTCGGAGTTGCTGAACTCGCGCTTCGGCCTGACCCGTGAAGTCCTGGATGCATCCGCCGTGCGCAGCCACAAGCGCGCCGCCGAGGCGATTCAGGCCGGTCGCATCAAGGATCAACTGGTGCATCTGACCGAGGACCCGGCCGACCCGAACAGCCCCGTCGTCGCCGCCGACGAGGGCGTGCGCGCCAACCCCGACCCCGAGAAGCTGGCCACGCTGAAAGCCGTGTTTGCCGCCAACGGCACCACCACCGCCGGCAACTCGTCGCAGATCAGCGACGGCGCCGCCGCACTGCTGATCGCCAGCCGTGCCTATGCCAAAAAGCATGGCCTCAAGCCGCGTGCGCGCTTCGTCAGCACCGCCGTGGCCGCCGCCGACCCGGTGATCCAGTTCACCGCCGTGCTCGACTCCACCCGCAAGGCATTGAAGGAATCGGGCCTGACCATCAACGACATCGACCTGTTCGAAGTCAACGAGGCTTTCGGCGGCGTGCCGCTGATGTTCCAGCAGGAATTCGGCATCCCGGACGACCGCCTGAATGTCAACGGCGGCTCGATGGCCATTGGCCATCCGCTGGGTTCCACCGGCGCGCGCATGCTCACCGACCTGCTGTACGAACTGGAGCGCCGGGGCGGCCGCTATGGCCTGCAAACCATCTGCGAGGCTTCGGGCACGGCCAACACCACCATCATCGAGCGGCTTGCATGAGCGGGGCCACCATGAGCGAAGCCAGTGAAGTGCTCGTCAGCCGTGACGGCGCCGTCGTCACCCTGACCATCAACCGCCCGCGTGCGAAGAACAGCCTGAACCGCGCGGTGTTCGATGGCCTGTCCGCACAGCTTGCGCAACTGCGCGACGACGATGTCGTGCGGGTCGTCGTCATCACCGGCGCCGAGGGCGTGTTTTGCGCGGGCGCCGACATCACGGCCTTTGAAGTGCTGCGCGCCGCGCCGCTGCTGGGCGACCGCTCGGCGACCGGCTGGGACTTCTTTGCGGCGCTGGGGCGCTTCCCCAAGCCCGTCATCGCGGCGGTGGAAAAGGTCGCGCTGGGCGGCGGCACGGAACTGGCGCTGGCCTGCGACATCGTGATCGCGGGCGAGTCCGCCAAGTTCGGCGTGCCGGAAGTCAAGCTGGGCGCCATCCCCGGTGCGGGCGGCACCCAGCGCTTGATTCATGCCATCGGCAAGTCCAAAGCCATGGCGCTGTTGCTGACCGGCGATTTCATGGATGCCCGCAAGGCTTGCGACGTCGGCATCGTCGCCGAAGTGACGGCGGACGGCCAGGCCCTGCCGACGGCGTTGGCGATGGCCAGCCGGATTGCGGCCAATTCGCCGCTGGCCGTGGCGCTGGCCAAGGATGCGGCCCTGGCCAGCTTTGAAACCCCGCTCGCGCAGGGCCTGGAGCATGAGAAGCGCAATTTCGTTGTCGCTTTGCGTTCGGCCGACAACCTGGAAGGGCAAGCGGCATTCCTGGGCAAGCGCACCCCCAAATTCACCGGCCAATAACGCCTGTCTGTCATCTTCAAGGAAAAACCATGCAACTCAATTCCGGCATTTCTGCCGTCATCACCGGGGGGGCTTCCGGCCTGGGGGCCGCCACGGCCCGGCGTTTGGCCAGCCATGGCGTCAAGGTCGCCATCTTCGACATGAACGAAGCCGTCGGCCAGGCGTTGGCCAGCGAGCTTGGCGGCGTTTACTGCAACGTGGACGTAACGTCCGAGGAGCAGGTGGACGCAGCCTTCGCCAAGGCCCGCGCCGCGATCGGGCAGGAACGCGTTTTGGTCAACTGCGCCGGCACGGCCGACGCCGTCAAGACTGTCAGCCGCGATCGGAAAACGGGTGAGATCCGCCCGAGTGCGGTGGATCGCTTCAACCGCATCGTGCAGATCAACCTGGTGGGCACGTTCCGCTGCATTGCCAAATCGACGGCGGGCATGCTGGCGCTGGAACCGCTGGCCGACGGCGACCGCGGCGTCGTGGTCAACACCGCTTCGGCCGCTGCGGTGGACGGCCAGGTCGGCCAGGCCAGCTATGCCGCCAGCAAGGCCGCCGTCATGGGCATGACCTTGCCGATCGCACGCGACCTGATGGACGAAGGCGTTCGCGTCAACACCATCCTGCCGGGGATCTTCGGCACCCCCTTGCTGCTGGCCCTGCCGGACAACGTCAAGCAAGCGCTGGCGGCCAGCGTGCCCTTTCCCAAGCGTTTGGGCGACCCCGATGAATTCGCGCAGGCCGTCGAGTTTCTGGTCACTTGCGGCTACATGAACGCCGAGTCCATCCGCGTGGATGGGGCCCTCCGCATGGCGCCGCGCTGACGCCTTGAACCCTCGAAGAGCTGCGCATGATGTCGTCAACCCGAGAAAGCCGCGCGACGGGAGCCTGGAATGTCAGGGGGCCGGCCACGGGTGACTGCAAGTCATGGCGTGATGTCGATCCGCAGCTCGCCAGGAGCGTCATTCGCCATGATTGACCTGCATTACGCACCGACACCCAACGGCTGGAAGATCTCCATCCTGCTTGAGGAACTCGGACTTCCCTATACGGTGACTCCGGTCAACATCCGCGCTGGCGAGCAATTCAAGCCGGAATTTCTGGCGATCAGCCCGAACAACCGCATTCCGGCCATAGTGGACCATGCGCCGCTCGACGGCGGCGGCCCGCTTTCGGTGTTCGAGACCGGCGCCATCCTGGTCTATCTGGCCCAGAAAACCAACCGCTTCCTGCCCACGGATCTGCGCGGCTTCACCCAAACCATGCAATGGGTGATGTGGCAGGTGAGCGGACTGGGGCCCATGCTCGGCCAGCATGGTCACTTTGCGCTGTATGCGCAGGAAAAGATCGCCTACGCGATCGAGCGTTACCGCGACGAAGCGGCGCGGCTGTATCGCGTGCTCGATACCCAGCTCGGCAAGACCGGCGCCTATGTCGCCGGCGCCGAGTACGGCATCGCCGACATCGCCTGCTTTCCCTGGGCCATGACCCACAAGGCGCAAGGCTTCACGCTCGACGATTTTCCCCACATCAAGCGCTGGTACGCCAGCGTGCGCGCCCGGCCGCAAGTGCAGGCGGGACTGGCGGTCGGCAAATTCGAGAAGGAGCCGCTGGACGACGAAGCAAGAAAGAACATGTTCGGCCAGAAGGCCAAGGAGATGGCACACCGCATGTCGCCCAACAACCAGCGAGAAACACCATGATCGAATTCTTCTTCGACTGCTCCAGCCCCTGGACCTATCTCGCCTTCCACAACATCCAGCCGCTCGCCGACGAACTGGGCGTCGAGGTCACATGGCGGCCCATCCTGGTCGGCGGCATCTTCAACACGATCAATCCGACCGTCTACGCCTCGCGCGAGACGCCGGTGCCGCAGAAGGCCCGCTACCTGAAAAAGGATCTGGCAGATTGGGCCCGCTCGACGGGGCTTGCGATCAAGATGCCGCCGACGGTGTTTCCCGTCAACAGCGTGAAGGCGATGCGCGGCTGCGTCTGGCTCGGCAACGACATGGTGCCGTTTGCCCGCGCCATATTTGAAGCCTATTGGGGCGAGGACCAGGACATCTCGCAGGATTCGGTGCTGACCCATGTGTGCCAGCGCATTGGCATCGATCCCGCCCCATTCTTTGCAGGCATCGGCGAGCAGGCGATCAAGGATCAGCTCAAGGCCAACACCGATGAGGTGGTCGCGCGCGGCGGCTTTGGCTCGCCGACCATCTTTGTGGACAAGACCGACATGTATTTCGGCAACGACCGCATGCCGCTGATCCGCGAAGCCGTGCTGCGCCTGCAAGGGAAGACGGCCTGATACCGCAAGCAGGGTTCACCCATCCATTCATCTCACCACCACCACAGGAGACATCATGCAAAAAAGACAATTCATCACCATGCTTTCCGGCGCCATGCTGACCGGCGTTTCTGGCCTGGTCCGCGCGCAGGGCGCAGGCACCCCGGGCGTGACGGATCGCGAGATCAAGATCGGCTCGACCGGGCCGCTCAGCGGCCCGGCCGCAGGCTATGGCGTCGTCGGCAAGACCATGTCTGCATGGTTTGACCTGGTCAACGCCGAGGGCGGCGTGAATGGGCGCCAGCTCAAGCTGGTGCTGGCCGACGATGGCTACAGCCCGCCGAAAACCCTGGAGCAATCGCGCCGCCTGGTGGAGCGCGATCAGGTGGCTTTTCTCGCGGCGCAGATAGGCTCGTCCACTGGGCTGGCGTCGCGCAGCTATCTCAACAACGCCAAAGTACCGCAACTCTTCGTTTCGTCCGGCTCTGCCACGTGGCTGGATGATGCGGCTAAGTTCCCCTGGAGCATGGGCTGGCTGCCCCTGTACACCGACGAAGGGCGCATCCTGGCCAGGCACATCCTGCAGACGCGGCCCAACGCGAAGATCGCCATGTTCTACCAGAACGACGACGCCGGCAAGGATGTGCTGCGTGGCGTGAAGGAGGTTCTGGCTGCCGCCGGGAAGAAGCTCATCAGCGAAGAGTCGCATGAAGTGTCGGATCCGACGGTGGACTCGCAGATCGTCTCCATGCATGCCTCGGGCGCGGACGTGCTGGTGGCGTGGGGTTCGCCCAAAGCCACCCTCCAGTCGCTGCGCAAGACCCACGACATCGGCTGGCGCCCGGCCATCTACATCAACCCGAGCGCATCTTCGGTGCCCGCGGTGCTGACTCCGGTGGGGCTGGACAAGGTCAAGGGCATCATGAGCGCCGCGTTCCTCAAGGATCCGAGCGATCCGACCTGGAAGGACGACCCTGGTGTCCTGGCCTGGCATGCCTTCATGGACAAATACAACAAAGGCGCGGCCAAGGAGTACCTCACCGTGCTCGGTGCCTGCCTTGGGCAAGTGACAGTGCAGTTGCTCAAGCAGTGCGGCAACGACCTCTCGCGCGAGAACATCATGCGGCAGTCGCGCCGCCTGGACATGGATTTGCCCATGATGCTGCCGGGCCTGCGTGTCAAGACCAGCGACGCCCGCCCTCACCCGATACCGGACATGCGCATCCAGCAGTTCGACGGCACGAGCTGGAAGGTGATGCCGTCCTGACGGGGCGAGCGCAGCGATGGAACCCATTCTTTCCGTACGCGACCTGACGATCCGCTTCGGCGGTGTCGTCGCGCTGGACGCCTTCTCGATGGACGTGCCCGAGGGCTGCATCTTCGGCCTGATCGGGCCGAACGGCGCTGGCAAGACGACCTGCTTCAACTGCATCAGCGGCCTGTACCGGCCCACCCACGGCAGCGTGCGCTTCGGCCAGGCCGAGTTGACGCGCCTGCCGCGCCACGGCGTGGCACGGCTGGGTCTGAGCCGCACCTTCCAGAACGTGGCGCTCTACCCCTCGCTCACGGTGCGCGAAAACGTGATGGTGGGTGCGCACGCGCGGCTGCCGGTGTCGATGCTGGGTGCCGCGCTGCGCTCGCGCGCCGTCCGTGCCGCCGAGGAAGAAATCGCGCACTCGGCTGACGCGGCCCTGGCCACGCTGCGGCTGTCCGACTATGCCGACCGGGGCGTGGCGGAACTGCCGGTGGGCATCCAGCACCGCGTGGAAATCGCGCGGGCGCTGGTGACGCGGCCCAAGCTGCTGCTGCTTGACGAACCCGCCGCTGGCCTCACCGCTGGCGAGGTCGATGAACTGCGCGACGTGCTGCTGCGCCTGCACGAGGAATTGAAGCTGACCATGGTGATCGTGGAGCACAACATGCGCTTCGTGATGAAGACCTGCTCCGACCTCGCGGTACTGAGCTTTGGCCGCAAGCTCGCCCAGGGCTCGCCCGAGGAAGTGGCCAACAACGACGCCGTGCTCGATGCCTATCTGGGAGGTGTGCTGTGACCCAACGGCTTGAAATCCGCAACCTCGCGGTGGCCTACGGCCGAACGGCGGTGGTGCATGGCATCGACCTGCACGTGCAGGCCGGCGAGATGGTGGCGCTGCTCGGCGCCAACGGCGCGGGAAAGACCTCCATCCTGCGCGCCATCAGCCACCAGCAGGTGACTGCCAAGGGCACGCTGCGCTTCGAGGGCCAGGACATCATCGACATGGCCGCGCCCGCCATCGCCTCGCTGGGCATCGCCCACGTGCCCGAAGGGCGCGGCACCTTTGGCGACCTGACGGTGCTGGAAAACCTGCGCGTGGGCGCCATCCACCGCCGCGACAAGGACGGCATCGAGCAGGACATCGCCCGGATGCAGACGCTGTTTCCCAAGCTGTCCAGCCGCGCGAAGCAGGCGGCGGGCACGCTCAGCGGCGGCGAGCAGCAGATGCTGGCCATCGCGCGCGCGCTGATGACGCGCCCCAAGATGCTGCTGCTGGACGAGCCTTCGTTCGGCATCGCGCCGCGCGTGACGCAGGAGATCTACGAACTCCTGCACCAGTTGCGCGAAACCGAGCACCTCACGGCGCTCATCGTGGAGCAGAACGCCCAGGTCGCGCTGAACCTAGTCAACCGGGCCTATGTGCTCGAAAGCGGGCGCGTCACTGCCCAGGGCACCGCAGCCGAGCTGCGCGAAGACGACGCCGTGCGCCGCAGCTACCTCGGCCACTGATCAAAAAAGGTTCATCACCATGCAAGCATTCCTTCACCAGATAGCTTCGGGCCTGGCGGCGGGCGGCATCTATGCCAGCCTCGCCATCGCGCTTGTGCTCATCTATCGCTGCACTTCGTCCGTCAACTTCGCGCAGGGCGAACTGGCGATGTTCTCCACCTATATGAGCTGGGCGTTGGTTCAGGCGGGCGCATCATGGTGGGTGGCCTTCGCCGTCGTGGTCGTGGGTTCCTTCCTGCTCGGGCTGGCGCTGGAACGGGTCATCTTCCAGCCCCTGCGGCACAAGCCGGTGCTCTCGGTCGTGGCGGCCAGCATCGCGCTGCTCATCATCTTGAACAGCCTGGTCGGCTGGCTGTTCGGGCATGAGATGCTGGAGTTCGCCACGCCGTTCGGTGGCGTCCTCAGCCGTGCCGAACCCTATCTGTCGGCCCACGAGGTCGGCGTTCTGCTCGTCACCCTGGCCGAACTGGCGGCGGTATTCGCGTTCTTCCGCTTCACCCGGTTCGGCCTGGCGATGCGTGCGGTGGCGGTGAACGCGCCGTCGGCGGAACTGTCGGGCATCAGCACCAACAAGGTGCTGGCCGTGGGCTGGGGTCTTGCAGCGGTGGCCGGTGCCGTGGCGGGGCTGATGGCCGCGCCCATCGTGTTCCTGGAGCCGTCGATGATGATGGGGCCGCTGATCTACGCACTGGCGGGCGCGCTGCTGGGCGGCATCGCCAGCCCTGTGGGCGCCGTGGCCGGGGGCTTCGCCGTCGGGGTACTGGAGAACCTGCTGGGCGCCTACGTGGTCGGCAACGACCTGAAACTGACCTGCATCATGCTGTTGATCATCGCGATGCTGGTCTTGCGGCCCGCCGGTATCTTCGGCAAGACGGCCCAGGTGAGGGTGTGAGCATGAGTACCATGAACGCCCCACTCAACATCCGCCCGGCGGCATCGCCCACCTGGTTGCGCTGGACGGCCTCGGTGGTCGGGCTCGCGCTGCTGGCCTGGTCCTTTAGTTGGCAAAGTTATCCGTTGTACGTGATGACGCAGGTGCTGATCTATGGCATCGCCATCATGGGCCTGAACCTGCTCACCGGCTACACGGGCCAGATCTCGCTCGGCCACAGCGCCTTCTTCGCCATCGGTGCCTATACTGCGGCGGTGCTCTCGCATCACCTGGGCTGGCCATTCTACGTGGGCGTGCCGGTGGCGGCGCTGTTGTGCTTCGTGGCGGGTTTCCTCTTCGGCTTCCCGGCGCTGCGGCTGCCCATGCTTTATCTGGCGCTGTCCACCTTCGCGGTGGCGGTGGTGACACCGCAGGCGCTCAAGTGGAAAAAGATCGAGTGGCTGACCGGCGGCGTGGCGGGGATCGTCCTGGAAAAACCTGTGTTCCCAGGAGTGCTGGCCGACCGGGCGGACTGGGCCATCATGGCCTGCGTTGCGGCCTGCGCGCTCTGCGCCTTCCTGCTGGCGCGGCGGATTCTCGGCTCGCAGTTCGGCCGCCTGGTGGACGCCTCGCGCGACCAGCCGCTCGCGGCGGCGGCGGGCGGGCTCGACATCACCGCCCTGCGCACGCAGATGTTCGGCCTCAGCGCGGCGTTCACCGGCCTGGCCGGTGCCCTGAGCGTGGTGGCGGGCCAGTTCGTCGCGCCCGAGAACTTTCCCTTCCTGCTCTCGGTGTCCCTGCTGGTGGGCAGCTTCGTGGGCGGGGTGCGCAGCCTGTGGGGCGCCTTCCTGGGGGCTGCCTTCATCGTGCTCACGCCCAACTTGGCCGAGAGCGTGTCGCAATCCGCGCCGTGGATGATCTTCGGCTTCGCACTGCTCGCGGTGGTCTTCCTGGCCCCCAATGGCTTGAGCGGCTGGATCACCAGCCTCCGGCGCAGGCGTGCAAATTCCTCATCCGCCCAGTCTTAGATGCTTTCCATGCAGCCCGTCTTCGTCGCTGGCACGGGCATGACCCGTTCCGGCAAGCACATTGACTGCGGTCTCAAATCGCTCACCGCCGAGGCGATTGGCGAAGCCATTGCCGATGCAGGCATCACCCCGTCCCAACTGCAGGCGCCCCACATGCGCAACGCCGCTGCTGGTGTCATGGCCGACCAGGTGCTGATCCCCGGAAAGGTGGCGTTGCGCGGCATGGGCATCAGGCGCATTCCGGTCGTCAACATCGAGAACGCTTGTAGACGCATCCTTGCAGTGGGTGCTCGATATGCTGCTGGCTTCAGATAACAGATAAGCCCTGTTGCCGTCGGATTTGCCAGGATACGCGGCCGTCATGTACCTGCGCAGAAATCGGCATACCGAGTCGTTGTTCGATGACAGGCCTCCATGGCACCAGGCTGAACCCCATGCCGTCATCGAGCATGGCGTAGCGCCCGCTGGCCAGCATGACGCTGCGGCGGTAGATGCCCGCCACGCGCTGGCCATCGGCCACGGGCCGATGCTCCAGGCCAGTTTCGGCGGCCAAGTCCTTCGCGGCATGCGCTACATCCCGGCTGCGCAGCGTTGCCAGCAGATTGCGCGCCAGGATGACGCGTTGGCCGCGCCGCTCGGCCAGCCCCTGTTCGGCCAGGAAGTCGGTGCGCTGTTGCATTGCCTGCTTGGCCTCACCGCCAAAGCCCAGGTCGCCCAGGCCAGAGCCGCCGCCGATCAACTGCTGGTCAAGCCAGGTGGCCCCGATCACGCGGGCCTGCCGCTCGATGGGCAGGTGCGATTTCAGCTCCACGGCCACGCCGCCCAGGCGCTGCGCGTCGTAGCGACGGCCCTGATCGGGCAGGTCGCCCGGCACCTTCCATAGCCCTTCGGCCACGCGCTCCACGATGCCTGCCCGGCGCAGGGCTTCCAAGCGCCGGACGTGGGCCGCGACGACTTCCTGCGGATCGCGGCCCGGCACGGCCTGGCCCTGCGCGATAGCAAGGTGGTGGTCGGTGCGGTACAGACCATCGCTCGCCAGCACGGCGATGTTCTTGTCGGCCGCGCGCACGTCGGCCGATCCCTTCACCTCCACCACGGCGCCGGTGGGATAGTTCGCCAGCTCGTCGCGGGTGTTGAGCGCGACGTAGTGGGCCTTGCCGTCCACCCCGTCGATGACCAGATAGCCACGGTCGCGCAGCTCGTCGGCCAGCCCCTTCGCGGCTACGCGGCCGAGAATGGTTCGGCCATCGTCGCCCGGCTCGAACACCGCCAGTTCGCGCGGCTCGCCGCGCATGGCACGCTGCATGGTGCGGATGATGTCGCCACGCTCGCCCAGGGCGCGCAGGGTCTTCTCGGCATCGGCATGGACGGCCCAGGTGCCCGGCTGCGTCTCGTCGGCCAGCCCCAGGCGCTGCAAGCGTTGCAGGCGGCCGATCAGCAGCAGGCGTTGGCGTTGCAGCTTCGGTTCGTTGAAGCGTTCGATCTGCACCCGGCCGTCTTCGCCGGCCTCGCGTTTCAGCGTGCGATCCAGGCTCGTCCACCGCTCCTGCTCCACCTCGCGTTGCAAGGTCTGCTGGATCTCCAGTTCGGTGCGCGGCCCCAGCCATTCGGTCGCCAGCTCGGATGCGCGATGCCGAAAGCCATCGGCGATGTAGTCACCCGCGATGATGAGGTCTTTGCTGGTATCGTCGCGCCCGCGCACGATCAGGTGGGCGTGGGGGTTGTCGGTGTTCCAGTGATCAACGGCCACCCATTCCAGCCGTGTGCCCAGGTCAGCTTCCATGCGGTTCATCAGATGCCGTGTATAGGTGCGCAGGTCTTCCAGCTCCGCGCCGTCCTCGGGCGAGACGATGAAGCGGAAGTGATGCCGGTCGTCGGCGCAGCGTTCCTTGAAGGCGTCGAGGTCGGCGGTATCGGTCTGCGGCCCGTAGGCTTGGCCTGGCTCGCCGTCGCGGCCCACGCCGTCGCGCTCGATGTAGCGTAGGTGCTTGGCGAGCGATTGCGGGCTGGCCCGCTGCTGGTTCACCAGTAGGGTCTTGATGGTCACGCGCCGCGACATGGGTGTCAGCTTCGCGCCCGCAAACCGCGCCGCCGTATGGCCGCGCCCCAGGCGTGAGCCGGGCCGCTGGCCGGTGGCCTTGCCGCCGACGGCCGATGCCGGACGGCGCACCGAGGACTTGCCGCCACTGGCCTTGCCGGCCTGCTGGAGCACCTTGGAAACGAAGCCCTGGCCGCGGTTTTTTGGCGCGCTGGGGCGGATGTGGAAATCGTCGTCGCGGCGGTTGATCATGACTTCTCTCCCTGAAAGCTGGGGCGTAGTCCGTCGTGCGAAGCACGCGAACAAGCCCATATCGACGCGGGCCACGCGCCACAAGCAGCACGGCGGCGAAGCCGCTGCGTGCCGCGCCACCCCCACGTGCAGACTGGCTTTGCGGGCCGACAGGTGCCGCCCCCTTTTGTCTTGCCTTCCGCATTTGCCTCCCGCATCCGCTCCAGGCAACTGCGGCCCGGCGGCAAGGCTGCACCGGCAGCCAGCGCACCGGCGAACACGGCGATGGCCGCAGGCCATCCGTGTTCGAGACAAGACGCCTGCACGTGGGACGGCTGCGCCGGAGGCAGCGTGAAGTGCGGCGCGGATGCGCTCGCACTGCATGTGCGACGACACACGGAACGCCGCCGGAACGACACGCCCGATAGCACGATGATGCACAGCGAATCAGCGGCCATCATGGGCGCGACTCCAGCCAAACCGGGCGCGCAACGCCAACCACGGCGGCTGCGCTGACCGGCCCGAAATACCGGCTGTCGAAAGACGCCGGATTGGTCGCGCTGAGCAGGAACAGCTCGCCAGGCTGAAGGCGACGGCACTGCTGCCAGGATGGCAGCGGCCGGCCCCAGCGATCGGCAGGCAACACGGCGGCTGAAGGCACGCCGTCGATGCGGACTTTGCCGTCAGCGATACACACCTCTTGCGGCGCCATCGCGCCCACGCGCTTGAGCAACGGGATGCGCGTCGGTAGGTAGCCGCGCTGCGCAGCCAGCGCGGCGGCCTCGGCGGGCAGCGGCACCAACACGATGCTACCCACGGACAACGGACGTGGCGGCGAGCTGGTGCGATGGTCGAGCGGATCGACGCGATACCATCCGACCGCCACGCTGTCGGATGGGTTGTAGGTCAGGCGCGGCAGCGGATGCACGAAGGACGCCCAGGCAAGCGCAGCGAGGCCGCAGGTGGACAGGCCCGCCAGCATGAGGCGAGCGCGCAGGCGCGAGCGTGGATGCGTGACAGCAGTGGGAACAGAAATCGTGCTCATGACAGCGCCCTCACGGCCAGCCAGGCGGCGTGCCGCTCGGCGCTGTATTCGGGCAGCGGCAAGCGCGCCGCGAGCCGGTTGCCCAGCGTGCGCCAGTACGCGGGCGAGGCGGTAGCAGGCGTGATGCCCAGCGCTTCGATGCCGTCGATGCGTTCCAGCACGGCACGCACCGATTGCTCACCCTCGGCGTGCAGCAACAGGCGCGCGCCCGGCTGCACGCCGGGGATGCGCTGCGCGCCATCCATCGGCATGCACGCCTGCATCACCATGAGCTGCCAGCGGATCGTGCCGTAGTCGTTGGCCTGCCAGCGGATGCGGCAGAGAACCGCGTTCGGCGTGAACACCGCGCAGCGACGCCAGCGGTCGAATCGGATGATGCGCGAGGGATCGCCGAAGCGCAGATAGAGGTCGAAGCGTTGGTCGATGTAGGCGAGCGCAACGCGCGTCAGCGGCACGCCATCGGCTCGGCCGACTGGCGGGGCAGATGACGTCGGCAATGCTGTCGAAACGGGTGTGATCATGGAGACTTCTCCGGGAATTCCCGCTTCAGCAGCGCGCGCAACAGATCAGCCACCGTCACGCCTTGCGTGAAGGCCGATACCTTGATGCGCGCCCGCATGGCGGGCGTGATGTCGAGGGTCAGGCGGGCCGTGTAGAGGTCGCCTTTCTGGAGGTCATCGGCGCTGCCCTGGCGAATCCACGCCTCGGCGTGCGGATTCGCGGGCGGGCGCGCGCCGATGCCCACGCGCTTGCCCGTGCGTTTGCTGGCGGGACTGCTCATGACGGCCACCGCAGCAGTTCGTCCACCAGCGCGGTGATTTCGCTGGCGGCGGCGCTGTCGGGCGCCGTCTCGCGCGCCAGTCGGCCAGCGGCCACGCTGTCGGCGAACACGATGCGTTGATGCACTTCCGCGCGCAGCGCGGGCAGCGGCTGCTCGGCCAGCGCTCCGCGTGCTTCGCGTCCGATCACCGTGGTGCTGACGCGCCGGTTGATGACAAACGCCGCGCGCAGCGCAGGCCGAAACACCTGCGCCTCGCGGATCAGCGCCACCATCTCGGCACTGGCCCACAGGTCGTAGGGACTGGGCTGCACGGGAATCAGCACCCGCTCGGCCGCCAGCAGCGCGGAGCGCGCCAGCGCCGCGATGCGTGGTGGCCCGTCGATGACGACGTGATCGGCCCGCCTGGCGAGTTCTGGCGCTTCCTGGTGCAGGGTTTCGCGAGCAAGGCCCACAGCGCTGAACAGCCTTGGCAAGCCTTGCTGGCTGCGGCGCTGCGTCCAGTCCAGCGCGGAGCCCTGCGGATCGGCATCCAGCAGGACGACGTGCTGGCCGCGCATCGCCAGCTCGCCGGCGATGTGCGTTGCGAGCGTGGTCTTGCCCACGCCGCCTTTCTGGTTGAGCAGCGCGACGATCATGGCCTGGCCCTCCGCGTTGGAAAGCCCGGCTGTTGCCGCTGCGCTTCGCGTCCTGTGGCGGTTGTCCACCGAGACGCGGCGCTGCTACTACCAGTTAGAGTATTTAAGTTAGGGAAGTTAAGGGAGACCGAAACCCGCGCCAGCATTGGCTTTGCGGCCGATGGACACGCCTGATAGCACGATAGTCCCACGCCCGATAGCACGATACCTGGCACGCCTGATAGCACGAGCCCGTCCACAGGACGCGCACCGTTTATCCCCGTGCCGTGGACGGCACGGGACGCCCTGGCCGGAAGGTCAGCAGCTCGGCGCCATCCAGCCGTTCGATGCCCAGGACGTAGCCCGGCAGTGACTGCCGCGCGACCAGCGCACGCAGGTCGCAGGCAAAGTCGTAGGGCTTGGCCGTGCTGCCCGACTTGCGGTACAGGTGCTGGAAGTCGAACTGCCACCCGCCCGGCTGCCGCCCACCGTGCTTGCGCACCAGGCGGTACAGCCAGCGCTCGATCCCGCCCGTCAGCCGGAAGTACGCCGGGTCGATGGTCAGCACCAGGGCGGCATCGAGCACGCCCGCATAGAACCAGTCCGGCAGGATCAGCTCCAGTCCCAAGGGCGTTCCCCTGGCATCGGCCAGCTCCTTCCACTCGTTGATCCACGAGAAGCGGTGCAGCCGCCTTCCCGTGGTCTCCCGGATGGACGTGGCCACCGTCGTGGATTGCAGGCGATCCAGCGCGGCCTTGAGGCGCTGGTAGTCGCGCAGCGATGTACCGCGCCCGATGAAGCGCAGGATCTCGTAGGGCGTGGCCTGCATCAGCCGCGACGGGCGCAAGCCCGCGTCGCGCGCCTCCACGATCTGCGAGGCCGCCCAGATCAGCACGTCGGCATCCCAGATCGTGGCGATGCCGTGTTCCTGCGTGCCTTCCACGCGGATCGTGATGCCGCCGGCCTGAAAGTCGATCGGCGTCGTGCGCCGCGACTTCGCCAGCGAGAAGAACGGAAAGGCCATCAAGTCCTGGCTGTCGCGCGGCGCCATGTCGCCCGGCAAGGCGCGAAACAGATCGAGCTGTTCGCGCTCCTGCCTGACTGCCCCGGATGGGCTGAACATGGCGAAGGCCACCCGCGCGCCAGTGATCAGCGCGCACGGCTGT
Source organism: Hydrogenophaga sp. (assembly GCF_036675665.1). Classification (GTDB taxonomy): domain Bacteria; phylum Pseudomonadota; class Gammaproteobacteria; order Burkholderiales; family Burkholderiaceae_C; genus Hydrogenophaga. Next base: position 105,884 of record NZ_JAKFEO010000051.1, read on the forward strand.
CCGCCGAGTGCTGCTCGGCGTATTCGGGATCGGACGTGCTCTCGAAGCTGCGCTCGGCGGCCCAGGCATCGAGGTCGGCCACGGCGTACATGACGCGGCGGCCGAACTTGCGGAACTTGGGGCCGCCACCCAGCACGCGCTGCTTTTCCAGCGTGCGCGGCGACAGCCGCAGGTAGTCGGCAGCCTCGTCGTTGGTGAGATAACGCTGCGGCTGTGCAGCAGCGGCCGGGGTAGCTGCGGGTGCGGCGGCAGGCCGCAAGGGAGCAGGACGCATGGTGAGAACCTCCATCGGTTGCAGGGCTCCGGCCACACAGCGCAACCGGATGGAGGCAGTCTCAGAAAACGAAGCGCTCCTGCTCAGGGTCGTTTTGCGTCCTCTTCAAAACGACCCTTCTCAAGCGGCGCAAGCTGTGCTAGGCGGCGATAGCCGCCGCGCATCAGCGCATCGCCGCGCCGCACCAGGCGGCGCACCTTGGAGCGCAGGCCGCCGTCGCTGTACCAGCCGGCCGCGGCGTCCGCACCGAACAAGCCCTCGGCCACGTCGCGCAAGGACGCGCCCGCCAGGGTGGCGTCGAGCGCCTGCAGGGTGTGCAGCTCCAGCAGCGCCGCAGGGGGCGGTCGGGGGCGAGCCATCGGCGCTGGCGTGTCAGGCACGTGGGTGGCCCCACGGCCACGGTAGGCATGGGCCACGGCCATGCCGTCCTCAAGGCCAGGCGCCAGCGCATAGCGCTGGCAAAGGCCGGGGCTGCGCGCGATCAGCGCCAGGCCCTTGCCGTCGTGGAGCAGTTGCTTGTGGCCGGGAATGCGCCAAAACGCGAACGGCTCGGCATCCGGTGGCGGATCGGCATCGGGGTGAAGCTGCACCACGGCCTCATGGCCGGGGAGCCAGGCCGGATGCGCGTCACGCGCGTCCAAGGCCGGGTCTTCCAGCAGACGCAGGCCCCAGCGATGCGCAGCCTCATGCATTGCTTGTGCTTGGCGATGACGGCGCAGCCAGTCGAGCCGGTAGTCGGGATGGCGACGCAGGTACTCCCAGGCCAGTGCGAGCGTGTCCAGGCACAGGACGTAGAGGTAGGCGGCGGTCGGATACCAGTGCGCGAAGTGGTGCGGCTCGGCCATGACGCAAGCTCCCGTAGAGCAGGACGGCCGTCACCGGTTTCACACGCAAACGTCACCGCATCAAACTTGCATCCAATCGTGAATAAGCTGGTAGATTGGTAACTTGCGTGTCAAGACGAAATGCATCGGATGGGTTGCATGGATCGTCTGAATGCGACGGTGGCGCGCGAGGACATACGCGCCTCCTGCGATATCCACCGTGCCCGATGCCACGGCCGGCATCATGACCGATTGCGCCACGATGGCACCGATTTGGTGCGATAGTGCGGACTAAGACCGGACGGGTCTGGAGCAAGACCGAAATAGTCTCAATGCGCCCGGCTTGGCCTGGGCGCGAACGGCTCAATCGAGGATGGAGCCGTTCTCCTGGGCCAGCCGCAGGTACTCCGACAACGGGCGCACCGCCCGGAAATACCGGTCCCGCATCACGGGCTGTTTGCTCGGCCCGACGATGGATGCGAGGTCGGACAGCTTGATCTCGCCTAGCTCGGGCATGCCGATCCCCAAGTCGATCAGGCCATGGGCCGTATCGCCGTCGGCGGGGTCGAGCGACACCAACAGCCAGGTGGCGTGTGCATCCGGCGTGAACAGCCGCACCACGGGCAGCGGGTCGATGACCCGGCCAGCGGCGCGGGCTTGGCCGTGTTCCAGCAACAGCCTGCGCTCGTCCTCGGTGATGAGCTGGTTCATGGGCGTCCCCTCATTCGCACAAAACCGCCGAAGCGTGAAAGCGCAAAACCGCATTGGCGGGTTTGTGGAAAGGCACGGATGCGGCTTTGCGCTTCTGTGAGAAGCCGCAGATACGGATTTCCGTAAAAGCACAAAAGCGGCAGGCAGGCATAGTTGAACACTATAGATTGTAGCCCTATAGGGCGCAATCGGCTGTCATCTTGGATTTTGGGGAGATCCAGGGTTGGCAGCGAAACATACATTGTCGGAGGCACTAAAGACCATCAGGAAAGCGCGTGGATTGAGCCAGGAGGCGTTCTCCGACGTGTCCAGCCGCACCTACATGAGCACGCTGGAGCGCGACCTCAAAAGCCCCACCCTGAACAAGCTGGCCGAGCTGTGCGAGGTCATGGAGGTGCACCCGCTCACGCTGCTGACGCTGGCCTATGCCGGCGACGACCTGCAGCAGGTTGATCAGCTTCTGGTGCAGGTGCGCCAGGAGTTGGAGACTGTGGCGAAGAAGAGTGACACGCCATAGCGTGCGACGTTGCTGGCGTGGCCGATCCGGCTCAGCCGGTTCGGGGACTGCAGGGGCGCCAAGCATCGCGCGGCGGGGATAGGCCACAGGGCTTTCCCCAGGAGGCAAGCGAAGCGCGCAGCGCCGCAGGCGCGAAGGCGTGAGGGATTGCAGCCGGATGGCCGTGACGGCGAAGTCGGCACGGGGCGCAGCCCGTAAAGCCCGGCGGTGCAACGCACCGACACGCCCGGCCACCGCTTGCGGCGGGCAACTCAACACATGCGAAAGCCGCTCGACACGGCGCAGCCTTGGCGATGGTGTTGCCTCCTTGAAGTGCCGCGAAGGCAGCACAGCGCCCCGCCACGTGGGCGGGGCGCTGTGGCGGTCACGCCGCCTGGGGCTTGCTGCGCGACCAGATCAGGTCGTGCGTGCCGTCCTCGCCTTCGATCAGGCGGGCATAGACCGTGGCCGGGAACGAAGGATCGTCAAGGGTCACGGAGATGTACTCCCGCCCGGCCTCGCTGGTCTTCTTCCACGCCGCGCCGATATCGTGGCTGGCGGCCTGCAGGCGAAAGTCCGGGGCCTTCTCGTTGTCCCCCTTGTCGTTGGGCACCAGCTTGACCTTGACGTTGAGCGTCAGGGTGCGAAGCGTGCCGGTGTAGCCGTCTTTGTCTGCGGTGAAGCTGCCGATGTTGGCCATGATGAAACTCCTTTTGGTGGAACAAGGTTCGCGCCCATCGCGTCCTTGTTGTGATCCGGCCGGCGGGGGACGGGCGGGCTGCACCGCTTGCGGTCGAAACGCAGTGGAGAGCCGGGAGGCGAAAAGAATTTGCTGCGCGAGGAAGCCGCGCAGCGGCGGGGAAATTGTTTTCGCTGGACGGTTGCAGCCATGAAGCCCGAGGCGCAGCCGCGCCCCCGCCAGGATTCACAACAACACAAGGACGCCTTGGGCCGAACCGCACCGAAAAGAGACAGGGCCGACTCGGCATCCCCGCACGAAGGCTGCACCGGCTCGCCCACTGACGCGGGCCGGGTCAACCACCCGACGACAAGCGAGAACGCCCCGGCCGCACCTTGCGGCGCCGGTCTTGAGGCGTGGCGTGGAAGCTCCATGGCGATGCCGGGCGGGATGTCCGTGAACCGTCCTTCGTGACGTGATGGGCGAGAACCGCCAGCGTTGAGGACGGCACGCATTCGTACAACCTGCCGCAGTAAGCGCCAGCGTGTTCGCCAGCGCCTCGTCCATCGTGGCGGGGCGTTGGCCGGGTCGATCCGGCATCGCCGGTTCGGCGGTATTTGAGGGGCGCCAAGCTCGCGCGGCGGGGATGTCCGACGCAGTGCTGGAACACATGCGCACGCGCTACCGTGTCGATGCACATTGGCTCCCCAACCGACAATCCGCGCAAACCTTGGCGGACCAGGCTACTGCGTGGGGCCGCATGGCGGGACCGGCCGACAGCAAGACGTGGGTGGGGTTGCCGTTGGCCGTGCACCGGCGCTGCGACAAGCCGATGCACGGACTGGCCAACCGCATCGCCTACGACGGTGCGATGGTGTACGGCACCATCGCACCGCGAGCCGACAAGGAAACCCCCGCCCGACTGCCTACGGGGTGGATTCACGCCAGTGGAACATCCGACGGGAACTGGGTGCCGGCTGAAGGAAAAGCCCTGCGGGCGCTGCTGGCCTTGCTTCATGAGGACGGAGTGAATGCAGCCGACATTTCGGTCATCACGCCCTTCAAGAATGTCCTGGAGAACCTCAAACGCTTGCTCGGCGACACGATGGTTTCCGGAACCATCCACACCATGCAGGGAAAGGAAGCGCCGGTTGTCATCATGGTGTTGGGCGGAAATACCGACGGTCCCGGCGCACGCGACTGGGCGGTCTCGGAGCCCAACCTGCTGAACGTGGCGGCAACGCGGGCGAAGCGGCGCTTCTATGTGATCGGCGACCGCAACGACTGGCAGAACCGCGCTCTGTTTTGTGATGTCATGGATCTCTTGCCGCTCCAGCGTCTTCCCGAACATGAAGCCGTGGCGATGACTCAACCTCAATAATTGTGCAGGCTGAGACCGTGCATGCACAGGTCATACTGGCGGCAAGCCTTGACTTCCCTGCAACTACCGAGTGTGCCGCCCGGCCACCTCCTGACACTGGCCCTGGACGGGCCAGTGCCCGAAGGCATTGCGCAATGCAGCAATGCCTTCGACACCGGGCGCGGCCACCGCCGCGCCCGGATTTTTGAAGCTCACCGCGCCTAGGGCGAAACGACCTAGGCGCGGTGCTGACGATGGTTATTCCTTTGTCTCAATGATCCACCACACGGCCCGCGCTAAGGCACGGCCCGTGATGGGATGAATGTCGGTGAGATCGGCTCGGGCCATCCAGCCCGAGGGCGGACGGTAACCGCGCACATCGCCCTCGCCGTGCCAGCGGCGGGCGCGTACCGTGCCGGGCGCGTAGACCGCCGCCATGCGCGGGCCACTGGTGATGTTGATGGTGGGCATGGTTCGGCTCCCTGCGGCAAAGCGCTCCGGCCTTGGCCCGGGCGCTTGCCTGCGGCATGGGTCAGGCGGCCAATGCCTCGGCAGGTTCATGCATCACGGTGGCTATTCTGGGCAATTAAAGTCGTAAACACCCACCCAGCATCCATGCGGCTGTTCGCAATGCCCAGCCAGGCCGCTGCCTATCTAAAGTCGTAAACACCAGCGTGGACTGCCCTCTCAATGAATGAGGTAGCTGAGGCCGGAGATGGTGCGGCCTCACGACTTCAGCTCATACCATGCGACGCCGCTCCCATCCACGGTGCACCCTACGGCGCTTTCCGCGATGAAGTAATTCATACAGGCCACGGCCTCGCCCGTGGCGAGACTCAGTTGCTGCCCGTCCTGCTCATCGATGGCACGGTGGAACAAGGCGGGGAACACGTCCACGATGCGCTGCGGCCCGCCCGTCAGCGACTGGCGCAGCCGTTCCAGCGCCCGCTCCTGACCGGCGCGCAGCGAGCCCAGGCGTTCGTGCAGCCCGTAGAAGGGTTCATTGTGCGAGGGCAGCACCAGCACATCGGCGGGCACTTCCCGCGCCAGCTTGTCCAGCGACTCGAACCACTCCTTGAGCGGATTGGCCTGCGGCTCGGTGGCGAACACCGACACGTTCGACGAGATGCGCGGCAGCACCTGGTCGCCCGCAACCAGCAGTTTCAGGCCGGGGCAGTACAGGCAGGCATGCTCCGGCGAATGGCCGCCGGTGGTGATGACCCGCCAGGCGTGCGCGCCCAACTGCAGCAGGTCGCCATCCTGCAGGCGCCGGAAGCTCTCGGGCAGCGCATGGATGTGCTTGCCGAAGCTGCCGAAGCGGCTGCGGTAGCCCTCGATGGCTGCCTCCGACCAGCCCGCGCGGCGGTGGAACAGCACGCCGTCGGGCGGCGCCTCGCGGTTCGTGTCGGCGTGCATCACGCGGCAGCTCAGGTATTCCAGGCGGCTCATGTGCAGCGGCACGCCAGCGCGGCGCGTGAACCAGCCTGCCAGCCCGATGTGGTCGGGGTGCATGTGCGTGGTGTACACGCCCTGCAGCGGTCGCGCCAGCGGCCCCTCACCCATCAGCGCCAGCCAGTCGGCCACGGTGGTGGGGTTGTTCAGGCCGGTGTCCACCAGCACCCAGCCATCGTGCGTGTCGATGGCCCAGACGTTGATGTGGTCGAGCCGGAACGGCATGGACAGCCGGATCCAGCGCACGCCGGGGGCGACCTCGACCGTGTGGTGCGACGCCGGGGGCTCGAAGGGGTAGGTCAGCGCGGGGGTGTCTGGCTTCGTCATCGCATCAGGTTATATGCCAGTGAGCCCGCCCGTGCACAGCAGGGTCTGGCCGCTCACGTAGTCGGACTCGGGAATGCAGAACAGGTAGGCCGCGCCGGCGGCCTCCTCGGGCGTGCCGGCCCGGCCCAGCGGAATGTTCCGCTCCATCGCTGCCATCAGGTCCGGGTTCACGCCCACCTTGATCTCGCGTCCCTCGACCTGGATGGCGGCGTCGGAATCGGCGGTGGCCTCGGTCATGCGGGTGCGGATGAGGCCGTAGGCCACGCAATTGACCGTGGTGTTCAGGCGCCCCCACTCCTTGGCCAGCGCCATGGTCAGGCCCACGATGCCCGCCTTGGCGGCGGAGTAGTTGACCTGCCCCGCATTGCCGAAGACGCCCGAGACCGAGGAGACGTTGACCACCTTGCGCACCACACGGCGGCCGGCCTCGGCGTCGGCCCGGCTCAGCGCGCGGACCACCGGCTGCGCCGCGCGCAGGATGCGGAACGGCGCGGTCAGGTGCACGTCGATCATCGCGTCCCACTGCGCGTCGCTCATCTTCTGGATGACGTTGTCCCAGGTGTAGCCCGCGTTGTTGATGAGGATGTCCAGCCCGCCAAACGCGCCGGTGGCCGTGCCGATCAGCCGGTCGGCGAAACCGGCTTCGGCCACGCTGCCGCAGCAGGCCACCGCCTCGCCGCCCAGCGCGATGATCTCCTCGCGCACGGCCATGGCGGGTTCGTCGTCGAGGTCGTTGAGGACGAGCCGGGCCCCTTCGCCCGCGAGCTTGAGGGCCATCGCCCGGCCAATACCCCGGCCCGAGCCGGTGACCACGGCCACCTTGCCGCGCAGTTTTTCCGACATGGTGTGCTCCTCCTGTTTACCGGGCGGGTGCCGCCTCGGCGTCGTAGGCGCCGGCGCTGCCTTGCTGGCGCAGGACGGCGCGCTGGATCTTGCCGGTCGCCGTCTTGGGCAGGCTGTCCATCTGGCGCAGGTAGCGCGGCTTGGCGAAGCGTGGCAGTTGGGCGCTGGCCTGGCGGACGATGTCCGCCATGTCCAGCGCCGCTCCCTCGCTGGGCACCAGGGCGAGCATCACCTCGTCCTCCCCGCCCGCGCCCTGCGCCGGAACGGCGTAGGCCGCCACTTCATGGACGCCGGGCAACTGGCCCACCACGACCTCGACCTCGGTGGCCGAGATGTTCTCGCCCCGGCGGCGGATGCAGTCCTTGATGCGGTCCACGAAGGTGATAAGCCCCTGTTCGTCCCGCGTGCCTGCATCGCCCGTGTGGAACCAGAGGTTGCGCCAGGCCTCGACCGTTTTCGCCGGGACGTTCAGGTAGCCCGCCATGAAGCCGAAGGGCACCTTGGGCCGCACCAGGATTTCGCCCACTTGCCCGGCCAGCACCGGCACATCGGTCTCGGGGTCGGCGATGCAGATCTCGAAACGGTCCTCGTGCGCCCAGCCGGCCGCGTTCGGCGCAGCGTGCCCGATGCGCCCCCAGATGGGAATGCCGACCTCGGTCATGCCGAACCCAGACAGCACGTCCTTCACGCCGAAGCGCTCGCGGAACACGGCCTCGTGCTGGGCCGGGTTGGGCGCGCTCAGGCTGGCGCGCAGGCGGTGGTCGCGGTCCTGCTCCGTGGGCGGCTGGTTGATGACGAACATGGCCGTCGTGCCCAGGTGGTTGGTCAGCGTGGCGCCGCTGCGGCGGATGTCGGCCAGCCAAGTGCTGGCGCTGAACCGCTGCTTGAGGAAGGCCGGTATGCCCGCCAGCACCGTCGCCCCCAGTTGCATGAACAGACCGTTGGCATGGAACAGGGGCAGGCAAATGTAGTACTTGTCGGCCTCGGTGATCTCCAGGCTGCGTATCGCCCCCAGCCCGAGCAGGGCGCAGTGGCAGTGCGGCATCAGCACGCCCTTACTGGGCCCGGTAGTGCCGGAGGTGTACATGATGCAGAAGATGTCCTCGGGCCGGGGCGCGGGGCCTTCCCACGGCGCGCAGGCGCTGCTGTCCATCCAGGCCACCTGCCGCCAGCGTTCGGGCACGGCGGCGGGCGCGTCGCCCACCACGACCAGGGTGCGCAGGTGGGGCAGCTCATCCGCCAGGCTGGCGACGTGCTCGACCAGCGCGGAGTCCACCACGATGGTGGCCAGTTGGCAATCGTTCAACTGGTGGCGGAGGAAGGAGGAACGCAGCTCGGTGTTGAGCATCACCGCCGTGGCCCGCAGGTAGCCGATGCCGAACGTGGTCGCCACCATGGCGCAGCTGTTGGACATGAAGACGCCAACGCGCTCTTCGGGCTGCACGCCCAGTTGGTGGTGCAGGAAGCTCGCAAACCGCTGGCTGCTGGTGAACGCCTGCCCCACGGTGAAGGCGATGCCCTGGCTGTCCTCCAGCCAGGGCGCTGCGGGGCGGCTGGCGGCCCATTCGCGCAGGGCATCGGTCAGCGTGCATGCGTGGGGTTCGTGGATGCGGCTGTACATGGCCTTCTCTTTCAGACTTCGAGATCCTGGAGCCAGGGAACGTGGGCCAGCGCCTCCGAGGGCATGGGCTCCAGCTCCGAGCCCATCAGGCCGTTCCAGCGATTGAACCAGCCGACCATGGCCACGCAGGACACGATCTCGACGATTTCCTCCTCGGAGAAGACCTGCCGGGCCTGGTCGATGGCCTGGCCCGGTTCGCGCACCGGCAGGCTGCCGCCTGCGGTGGCGATGGCCAGCGCCTTGCGCTCCTGCTCGGTGTACCGAGGGTCGTCCCGGTAGGACGGCAGCGCGGCCAGCTTGTCCCAGCCCACGCCCAGGTGGTGGGCGGCGTGGACGAGGTGCGTCGTCGTATAGCGACAGCGCGCACCGCGCGCGGCTTCCGCGGCGATCAGGAAGCGCAGCGCCTGGGTGAGCTGCCCGTCGCCGCGCAGCGTCACGCTCAACAGCTTGAGCAGCGCGGGCACCACGCCGGGTTTGCGCGCCATGGTCAGCAGCGCATTCGGGCGGTAGCCGACGAAATCCACCAGCTCTTCGAGCACGGGGTCGCGCGAGCGGGGGTCGCTTTCATGCAGGGGCGCGATGCGCGCGGCGGTGCGGGCGTTCATGGGCATGCCTTGGATTGGGGTTTGCATGGGCACGGAGCGGTCACGCCGCTGCGCCCGTCGTGATGAGGCCCTCGACGTGGGCGCGCTGCGCGTCCAGTTCCTGGGCCGTGCCGGACCAGGCGACCTGGCCATGGTCCAGCACGTACTGGCGGTGGGCCAGCTTCAGGGGCACCTTGAGGTTCTGCTCCACCAGCACGATGCCGGTGCCCTGGCGATGGACTTCGCTGAACACGCGGACCAGTTGGTCCACGATGACCGGCGCCAGCCCCTCGGTGGGTTCGTCGAGCAGCAGCATGCGCGGGTTGCCCAGCAGGGCGCGCCCGATCGACAGCATCTGCTGCTCGCCGCCGGAGAGCTGGTCGCCGCCGAAGTCCAGCCGTTCCCGCAGGCGCGGGAAGGCGTCCAGCACCCGGTCGAGGGTCCAGTGCCCCGGCTGGTGGGCCAGCGCGCCGATCTTGAGGTTCTCCAGCACCGACAGGTTGGGGAAGATGCGGCGCGTGTCCGGCACCAGCGCCACGCCGAGCTTGGCGATGGCCTCCACGCCCAGGCCCGAAATGTCCTGCTCGCCCAGCAGGCGCCGGCCGGCCACCAGGGGCATCAGGCCGACCAGGGCCTTGAGCAGCGTGGTTTTGCCTGCGCCGTTGCGCCCGACGATGGCGACGATTTCATGGAAATCGATCCGCACGGAGATTTCTTCCAGCGCCAGGGCCTGGCCGTACCTGACGCTGGCTTTTTCGAGTTCGATCACTGCGCGTCCTCCCCAAGGTAAATCGACCGCACCGCTTCGTTCCTGCGGATGTCCTCGGGGGCGCCGCAGGCGATGACCGAGCCGTTGCTCATGACCACGATTTCGTGGGACAGCGACATCACCGCATCCATGTTGTGCTCGATCAGCAGCACCGTGCGCCCCTGCGCGGCCTTGCGGATCAGGGCCAGCGCGGCCTGGATCTCGTGGTGGCCGATGCCCGCCAGCGGTTCGTCCAGCAGCAAAATCCTGGGATCGGGCAGCAGGGTCACGCCCAGTTCCAGCGAGCGCTGCAGGCCGTAGGGCAGCGTGCCCGCGACGTCGTCGCGGTGGGCCGCCAGCCCCGTCAGCTCCAGGATGGCATCCAGCTGCTCGCGGAACTGCCGGTCGAAGTGGCGGCTCATCCAGAAGGGCTGGAACCCGGGCCGGCGGGACTGGGCCGCGACCAGCAGGTTCTCGGCCACCGTCATTTCGCCGAAGATCTTGATGATCTGGAAGCTGCGCCCGATGCCCATGCGGGCCCGTTCGTAGGCGGGGCGCTGGCTGATCTCCCGGCCGCCGCAGTACACCTTGCCCGCATGGCGCATCTGCCGCCCGGCCAGCACGTTCAGCAGCGTGGTCTTGCCCGCGCCGTTGGGTCCGATCAGGCCGTAGATGCAGCCCTCCAGGAATTCATGGCTGACGTCGTTGACCGCCTTCAGGGCGCCGTAGCTGACAGTCACGCCCTCGCACCGCAGTGCTGCCTGGCTCATCGCGCACCTCCGCGCCGGTTCTTCTGGTAGGCCGCGAAACCCTGCTCCAGCTCGCCAACGATGCCGCGCGGGAAGAAGATGGTTGCAAGGATGAACACCAGGCCCAGCACGCCGTACCAGTACTCGGTCCAGCTGCTCAGCCATTCCTTGAGCACCTCGAAGGCGATCACGCCGACGGTGGCGCCCCACAGCGAGCCGGAGCCGCCCAGCAGGGTCATGATGATCACGTCCCCCGAGGTGGTCCAGTGCAGCATCTGCGGGTTCATGTACATCAGCAGCGAGGCCAGCAGCGCCCCCGCCAGGCCGCTCAGGCCGCCCGAGATCACGAAGGTGATCTGCTTGTAGCGGTTGACGTTGAAGCCCAGTTGGTCGGCGCGGGTCTCGTTGCCACGGATCGCCGCGATCACGCGGCCGAACGGCGAACTGCGCAGCGAGATCACCGCCAGCATGACCAGGGCATACACGCCCAGCACGAACCAGTAGTAGTGGACGGGGTCGTAGAAGTCGATGCCCAGGAAGCCCGGGCGCTCCACGCCCGAGATGCCGTCCGACCCGCCAGTGAAGCCGCGCAGCTTGCTGTCCGCCAGGATGAAGATCAGCTGGGACAGCGCCAGGGTCACCAGCGCGAAGAAGATGCCGGACACCCGCAGCGCGAAGAAGCTGAACAGCAGGGCGAACGCAGCCCCCACGATGATGGCCAGGCCCACGCCGGCGGAGAAAGGCAGCCCGTATTTCTGCGTCGCCAGGGCCACGGCGTAGCCGCCCACCCCGAGGAAGGTGGCGTGCCCGAAGGACACCATGCCCAAAGCGCCGAACACGAAGTCGAAGCCGATGGCGAAGATCGCCCAGATGGCCGCCAGGGTGACCAGCTGGATCAGCGCTTCACTCGGGTTGAGGAAGGGCAGCAGGATGCCGGCCGCGGCCAGCAGCAGGCCGAAGCAGATGTCGAACAGGGAGAGTTTCATGCCGTCCTCGCCGCGCGGTAGAACAAGCCCTGCGGGCGCGTCAAGAGGGTGCCGATCAGCAGCACGAAGGTCATGATGTCCACCCAGCCGGGCAGGTACACGTAGCCCAGGGCACGCACCATGCCGATCAGCATGGACGCCGCGATCGCCCCCCGGATGTTCCCCAGCCCACCCAGGATCACGACGATGAAGCAGTCGATGATGGTGTTGGTCGCCATACCCAGCTCGATGGGGAACAGCGGCGCCGCGATCGCGCCCGCCAGGCCCGACAGGCCACAGCCCGTGGCGAAGACCGCCATGCGGATCGCGCCCACTGGCAGGCCCAGGATGCGCACCATTTCCGCGTCGCTGCTGGCGGCCCGCACGAGCATGCCGAAAGTGCTCTTCTCAAGCACCAAGTACAGGCCCGCCGAGACGAGAGCGCCGAACCCGATCACGAACAGCCGGTACATCGGGATCGTGCTGCCCAGCATGTCCACGGTGCCGTTCCACAGCGGCGGAATCGCCACCTCCTGGTAGCCGGGGCCCCAGACGAAGCGCACCACGTCGCTCAGGATCAGGATCAGGCCGAAGGTCAGGATCAGCTGGTAGAAGTGCGGGCGCTCGTAGAGCGGTCGCAGCGCCAGCTTCTCGATCACCGCGCCCGCCAGCGCGGTGAAGAACGTAGCGGCCAGCACGCCCATGAGGAACGAGCCCGTGCGCCGCCCCGTTTCATACGAGACGTAGGCGCCCAACATATAGATGGCACCGTGGGCAAAATTGATCACACCCAGCATGCCGAAGATGAGCGTCAGGCCCGCCGCCAGCAAAAACAGCAGCATGCCCAGGCTCAAGCCGATCACGATAGTTGACATAGCGATTCACCGAGTGCGGAAGGCCGGGGCGGCCTCCCGCTGCGGCCTTCAGTTCTTGCAGGCCTCGAACAGCTTCTCTTCGGGAAAGACCTTGGTGATCTTCATCGTCAGCGCGGGGGCTGGCGGGGTGCCCTGCACCACCTCGCCCCAGAAGCCCGGCTGCAGGGCCTGGTGGTCGCAGGCACGCATGGTCTTCTTGCCTTCCACGGAGTTCTCGCGGACGCTGGCGGCGAAGGCGTCCACCCACTTCTCCTTGTCCCAGGAGCCGGTCTTTTCCACCGTGTCCAGCCACCACGCCATGCCGTCGTAGGCCTCCCCGGCCGTCATGCTGGGGAAGATGCCGAACTTCTTGCGGTAGGCCTCGACGAACTTGCGGTTGGCGGCGGTGTCGATGGTGTGGTCGTAGCGCAGGCCGGAATTGACGCCCAGCGAGGCCGGCCCCACGGCCGCCGCCATGGTTTCATCGGCGGCCACGGGTCCGAAAAGCACCTTGCTCTTGCCCAGGTTCACCTGGCCGGCCTGCTTGAGCAAAGTAACCACGTCCGAGCCCGTCAGCATCAGCAGCACGCCGTCGGCGTCGGACTTGGCGATCTTGTCCACGATGGACGAATAGTCGCGGTTGCCCAGGGGCGGGAAGTCCTCACCCACGATCTGGATACCGTTGGGGCCGGTCTGCTGCTTGATCCACTCGTAGCCGTCACGGGTGGCCTGGTAGTCGGCGGTAACGATGTAGATCTTCTTGAGCTTCCTGTCCTGCATGTACGCCAGCGCCATGCGGTTTTCCATGCCCAGGTTGTTCGATGTACGGAAGGTGTAGCGGGAGCCGCCGGGCACGGTGATCTTGTCGTCCGCCGAGATGGTGACGAGGTGGGGCACCTTGCGCTGCTTGGCCAGGTTCATGACCGCCAGCGTGGAGGCGGAGCTGAGCGCACCGAAGATCATGTGCGAGCCCTCGGAGATCAGCTTGGTGGCCTTCTGCACGGCGGGCTGGGGCTTGGTTTCGTCGTCCTCCCAGGTGACTTCGATGGGCACGCCCATCACCTTGCCGCCGCGCTCCTCGACGGCGATCTGCACGCCCCGGCGCATGTCCTCGCCCAGCAGCCCGTAGGGACCGGAGAGCGACAGCACGCCGCCGATCTTGAACTTCTCGGGCTTGGACTGGGCATGCCCGTTGGACACCAGCCCCATGGCCGCCGCCGCGGCGACCACCATGCCCTTTTTAAACCATTTCGCAACGCTAACCATGATGTGTCTCCTGTCGTTGATTTGCATGTATTCCAGGTCAGCCGATGCGGGCGGAAATACCGCCATCGACCATGATTTCGGCGGACGTGACGTACTTGGATTCGTCACTCGCCAGCCACAGGGCCGTGGTGGCCACGTCCCATGCGTCTCCCATGTGGCCCATGGGGCACTGCCGGTCCCGCTTGGCCAGCATTTCCTCCTGCGACGCTTCCCGGTACCCGTCCGCCAGCGACAGCACGGGCTGTCGGACCATGGGCGTATTCATCAGGCCCGGCATCAGCACGTTCGAGCGGATGCCCCGCTTGGCGTATTCCAGGGCGACGCTGCGGGAGAAGCCGAGCACCGCGGCCTTCGAGGCGCTGTAGGACACGTAGGCCACGCCGCTGTCGCGCACGCCGGCTACCGAGCCGATGTTGACGATGCTCCCCCGGCCTTTCCGGAGCATGGAGGGGATCGCATGCTTGCAGGTCAGGAACATGGAGGTGAGGTTGATGTCGAAGACCAGGCGCCAGTCCTCCAGGCTCTGCTCGACGACCCCACCCAGGCGGGCGGTGCCGACGTTGTTCACCAGGATGTCGATGTCGCCATAGGTGGTCACGCAATCCTGGACCAGCGCTTCCACCGCGCCGGGGTCGGTCACGTCGCACTGGGCCACGCTCATGGCCCCGCCCTCTTCCCGCACGATCGACTCGGTCTCGCGCGCTGCGTCCAGGTGGATGTCGCAGCCATAGACCTTCGCCCCTTCGCGGGCGAACAACACGGCCATGGCCTTGCCATTGCCCCAGCCGGGCCCCGATGATCCGCAACCGGTGACCAGGGCCACCTTGCCTTCCAGGCGTTTCACCATGATCTCGTCCCTCAGTCCGCGCGCCCGTACAGGGTCACCACGGTGGCGCCGCCCAGGCCCGCGTTGTGCTGCAAGGCCAGGCGTGCACCCTCCACTTGGCGTGCTTCGGCGCTGCCGCGCAGTTGGTGGGTCAGCTCGTAGCACTGCGCCAAGCCGGTCGCGCCCAGCGGATGGCCCTTGGACAGCAGCCCGCCCGAGGGGTTGACGACGACCGCGCCGCCATAGGTGTTGCTGTCCGACTCGACGAAGGCCCGGCCCTCGCCGACGGCGCAGAAACCCAGGCCCTCGTAGCTGAGCAGCTCGTTCTGCGCAAAGCAGTCGTGCAGCTCGCACACGTCGATGTCCTGCGGTCCCACGCCTGCCGCCTCGTAGACCTGGCGGGCGGCCTCGCGCGTCATGTCGAAGCCCACAACGGAAATCGCGGACTTGTCGGCGAACGCGCCGGGGCGGTCGGACACCAGCGACTGCGCCAACACCTGCACGTTGGCGGAGAGGCCCATCTTCTGGGCGAACTTCTTGCTCACGAAGACGGCGGCAGCGGCGCCGCAGGTCGGCGGGCAGGCCATCAGGCGGGTCATGGCGCCGGGCACCAGGGGCGAGCTGGCCAGCACCTCCTCCACCGTCACCTCCTTGCGGAACAGCGCCAGCGGATTGCGCGCAGCGTGGCGGCTGGCCTTGGCGCGGATCCTGGCGAAGGTGTCCAGCGGGGTGCCGTACCGCTCCATGTGCTCGCGGCCCGCCGCGCCGAAGTAGCGGATCGCCATGGGCAGCTCGGGGTGGCCGAAGATCTCGTCCATGACCCCGTTGAAGTGGTCGAGCGGATCGGGCCGGTCGTCCCAGTACGCCCTCAGGGCGCCGGCGGGCATCTGTTCGAAACCCACCGCCAGCGCGCAGTCCGCCGAGCCGTTGGCCACGGCCTTGCGCGCCATGTACAGGGCCGTGGAGCCGGAGGAGCAGTTGTTGTTGACGTTGATCACCGGCACCCCGGTCATGCCGACCTCGTAGACCGCGCGCTGGCCGCTGGCCGAGTCGCCATAGACGTAGCCCGCATAGACGTCCTGCACGTCGGAGTAGGTGAGGCCCGCGTCCTGCAGCGCCTCGCGGATCGCCTGCGCAGCCATTTCCGGGTACGGCAGGTTGTCGCCGGGTTTCTTGAAAGGGGTCATGCCGACACCGGCAACGAGAACGGGCTCTTGCATTGCGATACCTCCGGGGTTGAATCACCAAACGTGCGTCAGGAAACCATGCGCTCCTGCGCGTGCCAATACTTCTTGCGGACTTCTTTCTTCAAGACCTTGCCCACCGCACTGCGCGGCAGCTGCGCGACGATCTCGACCTCCTTGGGCGCCTTGATGCTGCCCAGGCGGTCCTTGACGAACTGGATGAGCGCCTGCGGCTCCACGGACTGGCCCGGGCGCAGCTCGATGACCGCCCTGACGGCCTCGCCCCACTTGTCGTCGGGCACGCCGATGACGGCGCAGTCCTTCACGGCCGGGTGGGCCATGACGGCGGCCTCGACCTCGGACGAGAAGACGTTGAAGCCGCCCGTGACGATCATGTCCTTCTTGCGGTCAACGATGAACAGGAAGCCCTGCTCGTCGAAATAGCCCACGTCGCCCGTGCAGTGCCAGCCGTGGCGCTGCACTTCAGCCGTGGCCTCGGGGTTCTTGTAGTAGCCCTCGGTCACGATGTCGCCCTGCGCGACGATCTCGCCCACGGCCCCCGGCTGGGTGAGCAGGCTGCCGTCGTCGTCCATGACCGCCACCCGCGTGAAGGGGAAGCGGCGCCCCGCGCTCAGCAGGCGCTGGCGGGGCGCCACCTGCCCGTCGATGAAATGGTCCTCGACCCGCAGCACGGAGATCGCGCCAGGCACTTCCGCCTGGCCATAGATCTGCAGCATGACGGGGCCGAACACATCGATGGCCTCCGCCAGTTTGTCGGGCGACATGGGTGCGGCGCCGTACATGAGGTAGCGCAGCGCGGAAAAGTCGAAATCGCGGACGTTGGGCTGCGCCAGTAGCGTATAGATGACTGTTGGGGGCAGGAACAGCATGTTGACCCGCTCCTGCTCGATCACCTTGAGCAGGTTCTGCGGATCAATCCCGTCCATCAGGACAACGCGGCCACCGCGCGCCATGAAGGGCAGCGACACCAGCCCCGCCGTGTGGGTGATAGGTGCCGCCGCCAGCACGGTCATGCAGTCGGTAATGTTCATGGCCGACATATGGTTGGCCATGGTCGCCGTCAGGTTGCGGTGGCTGAGCATGACGCCCTTCGAGCGCCCCGTGGTGCCACCGGTACCCATGATCATGGCCAGCCCCCGCGGCTGCAGCGGCGCTGCGTACATCTCGGGCGGCTGGCCTTGGATCAACCGAGCAATCGACAGATCCGCCCCATCGGCCTCTTCCAGAGCTATGTAGTGACGAATGCGGGGGACCTTGCCGCGGATCTCGGCGACCTGGCTGATATAGCGGGCCTGATAGAAAAGGACGTCGCAGTCCATGTCCTGCAGGAACTCGATGTTGGTCTCCACGCTGTTGCGCGCATTAACGGGCAGCCAGACACCCCCTCCGCGCAACACCCCCAGCAGCGCCACGAAAGCAGCCCCGGCATTGCCGCTCAGCACTGCGCCGTGAAAACCAGGTGCGAGTCCCAAGGCCTGTAGCCCCCGTGCGATCTGGCACGTGAGCGCTCCCGCTTGCGCATAGGTGACGGCCGGGGTATCACGCCCGCAGTCCACGAAACAAGGCGCATCCGGATGGCTGGTAGCACCAGCATCGAAATAGTCCAGCAGATTCATTGCTGTGCTTCTCCGTTCAAGTCAAGTCTGGTTCGGTGGAACAGCTATCGCAGACAATTCACATGCCTGCGGCGGCGGCGTTCAGCTGGAGGCCTCTGCATTCGGTGATGCCCCTTGCATGCTGTTCAAGCGGTACCATTTCTTTTAAATTGGTACCATTAGACGCGCTCGATTGGTACCAAGTCAATTGACTTGGTACCATGTCTCATTAGGAGAAACCCGCATGAAAAAGAAGCTCACAGACGAAGAGTTCTTCGATGCGCTGACCCATCTGCTCCTGACGGAGGGGGTCAAAGGCCTGACCGTGGGTGAAATCGCCGCACGGCTGCACTGCTCGCGGCGGCGCCTCTACGACATTGCGCAGACGAAGGAAGAGATCTTCTGCGCCGTCGTGCAACGCTTTTTCGATAGCCTCCTGAGACAGGGCGAAGCACTGATCCACCGTGAACAGGATTTGACGACAGCACTCGCTGCCTACCTGGACGTAGGCGTCCAGGCGGCTAGTCGCATCGGTGTCCAGTTCCTGAAGGACGTCGAAGATTCAGCAGTTGCCAGAGGTATCTTCGATCACTACCAGCAGGTCCGTACCCTTAGGCTATCCCAACTCATCGACGATGGGGTACACCAGGGTGTCTTCGCACCCTGCCATGGGCTGGTCGTATCCGAACTCATTCTGGGAGCCGCACTAAGGCTGCGCCGCCCGGCATTCCTTGCCCAGGCCAATCTCACCCTTGAGGACGCATTCCAAGAGTTCTACCGGGTGCTGCTAGGTGGGCTACTGATCGACTCAGCCACACCAAAAGCGGCTCGTAGGGGCGTACGGGCAAGCCGAGCCACTTCGCAGCGCACCGTCACAAAGAAAGATACAGACCCTGATGAAGTCGGCACGATGCTAATTGCCGCCTGGAATCGCGGTTAGGGAAGGTCTGCACAACACCCGCTGCGACAAGCGCCGGCACGTGATGTTTCAAGACCTGCACGTTTTCCTAGTGGTTGAAGCTGGCAGTACTATGGTTGCCTGCCCGCTTCAAGCGCCTGATGCGCGCTGCGCCCCGGCCGGAAGCCGTAGCTGTGCTCGCTGAAGGTCGGATCGATGAGCGGTTGCAGCACCTGCAGCAGGGCCTGCTGGATCAACCTGTCCACCACGGTGGGAATCCCCAATTCCCGCGTCCCTCCGCCCGGCTTGGGTACCCGGAATAGTGGCGGCTTCTTCCGCGCCGTTCTGCTGCGCAACCTGCGGGCTTTCCTCGGGTACGTCTGCCTTCGTGAAGATGGTAGGCATCCAGCCGGTGCCCTTCGCCAGCCGCTCGGCCTCGCTGGCAATGTCGGCCTTCTTGAGCTTTGCCAGCCGGTGGACGCTCTCGGGCGCGAACTCGCCCACGGCTTGCAAAACCGCCGCCTTCGCAACGTGCTTGAAATAGCCTTCCGCCGTGGGTTGCCACCATACGGCCATGTCGAGGCCCACGGCCTGCGCCAGTTCCGCGCCGGGCTGCTGCGCCGTGCCGCGCGGCGTCACCACGTCCACCGTCGAAGCCACGCACACGGCCAGCAGCTTGACCAACTCGCCTTGCTCCATCGCCAGCAGCGCGACGAACAGTGCGGCGCTGTCCTCGGGCAACTTGCCGCCCCACGCCTGCTGCAATTCGCGGAGCGCTACGGCGGCGGGTGACTCGGGCCAGTCCGGTGCCATGCCTTCCAGCCGGTCTTGAATTTTCAGGCTCACGCCCAGCGGAATATCGTGGCCGTAGTAGCGGCCCTGCAAGACGGTCTGCACCATGCCATGCACCAGCACGGCCAGCGCCACATGTGGATGCTGGGCCACCTCGATTTGCAGCGCCGCCGTGCGGTGCGCGCTCAGGCGTTGGGCCAGCCGGTCGGAAATCGCTGCGGCCTTGGGCTGCTCGTCTTCCTCGCCTTCGTCATCGTTCGCGGCGTCCGGGTCGCTAAAGCCTTGGCGCAACTTCTCCAGCGTGCGAAGGGCTTTCGCCTCGGCCTCGCGCAGCAGCCCTCGATGAATCACGGCCTCGCCGTTGCGGTCGATGGTGACGATGGCACCGGCTGCGGCCTTCACATTCGCGCCGTATCCCTGCAAGCCTTCTTCCAGTGCCTGCAACTGCTCGCCCAGGGCTTCGCCTTCCTCCTGCAAGGCATCGGCCTTGTCCTCGTCGTCGGCGTCCATCGCGGCATCCACCGCTTCGGCCACCTCCTGCATCTTGGCTTGCAGCTTCTCGATGCGCTGCGCTTCGCGCTTGTTGGGTTCGCGCCGCTCCCTCGGGGCGCGCTGGAAGGCGTGCAGGTCGGCATGGGTCATGCCCGGCGTGGCATCGGCCCAAGCCCAGCCCTCGGCCTTCACCTCGGCGGCGATGCCCGCCAGCTTGTCCTGTGCCAGCCGTTCCAGCAATGCAGCATCAGTCAGGTACACGCCCGCGTCATCCTCCGCGAACAGGTCGCGGCGGATACCGCCGCCCTCCTGCTCGTAGGCGTCCAGCCCGACGAAGCGCACCAACGGATGCCGGTAAGCGTCGATTTCCCGTTCGGTGAGGCGTTCGCGCAAATGCGAAGGGTGGCGTTGCCACTGCGGGGCGTCGTAGAAAGCGGCTTCCTGCGCCGCGTGGTCATCCGTTCCGGCCAGGGCCATCAGCTGGTCCAGGCTCACGGCGTCGGCCCGATAGTCGGCCATCAGGCGCGGGGAGACATTCGCCAGCTTCAAGCGGCGCTGCACGACCAGCGGCGTGACACTGAAATCCGCCGCAATGTCCTCGATGGGCCGGCCTTCGGCCACCAGTGTCGCGAAGGCTTCAAATTGGTCTGCCGGGTGCATGGCTTCACGCTGCACGTTCTCGGTGAGGCTGGCCGTGCGCGCAGTGCCATCGGCCACCTGCAGGCAAGGCACGTCCCAATCCTTGGCGATGCGGTGCTTCTTCGCCAGCAGCTTCAACGCGGCCAGCCTGCGCCCACCGGCCACCACCTCGTAATGCAGGCCATCGGCGGCGGGAATCACGATCAGGTTTTGCAGCAGGCCCACGCGCTGGATGGATGCGGCCAGTTCAGGGATGGACATGCGCGGGGTCTTGCGCACGTTGCGGCCCGTGCGGCGCAGCACCAGACGCGACAGCGGCACCAGGATCATGTACTTGCTCGGGTCGGCGGCTTGCAGCACGTTCGCGGCGCTGCTGGCTGCGGTGTTGACGGCGCGGGCTTCGGTGGTGGTAACGGCGTTCATGGCGAATCTCCAATCAAGTGAAACAAGGGAATGGAGGGGAACCGCCCCTCCGGCGGGGGAACGGTTCAGGCCTTGAGGGCGCGCATGCCATCGGCCAGCAGCCACAGGGCGCGATTCAGGCGAATGTCGGAATCAATGCCCTGCACGGGGCGGGTTTGCTGCCTGCGGCCATTGGCGGCGCGGCCATGCAATCCGCCCTTGGTCAGGTTCTCCTGCGTGCGGTTAAACACGCTCCACAAGTCGGGGCGGCGATCCTCGAAGCGGCGCGGCATCAGGATTTGCGATTCCGTGACGGGCGCGGGCTTGTTCGGGTCGTCGTACTTCAAAGCCAGCGCGGCACGGGCGAACACTTCGGATTCGCCATCGTCCAAGGTGATGCCGCGCATCAGGTCGCGGGACTCCTGCACCCGGTCAAAGCCGCGCAGAACCTCGAAGGCGCCTTCGATGACTTGGCCCGCCACGTCGCCTTTGTGAGGCACGCGCACATCGGCAAAGGTGTCGCCGCACACCAGCCCATTGGCGCAGATAAATCTGAATTGCCCGGCCAGCATCTGATAGCTGCTGGTGCCATCGTGCGAGTTCAGCAGCACGATTTCGTTAGCTTCCGCGCCGTTGATCTGGCTGGCGTGGCGTAGGCGCAGCAGGTGTTTCGTGTGTTCGCGCCGCCTCTCGTTGCGTACACGGGTCTGGCACACCATGAAGGGCTGGAAGCCTTCTTTGCGAAGCTCAGTCAAAACCGTAGCCGTGGGGATGTAGCTGTATCGCTCCGAACGGCTCTCATGCGGGGAGTCCGCGAAGATGGACGGGGCCACGCGCCGGATTTGGTCATCCGACAGGGGATAGTCGGAACGCAGTGCGGGGGAATGGTTTGCGAAACGGGATGCGAGCATGTCTTTCTCCTGACTTGGCTGTTGAAGAAACACCGGATTCCTAGATTCGGAGCCCAGCCTTTCGGCTGTTCGGTGCAGTCGGCACGAGGAACCCGGTTGGCCCTGTTGCCACCGTCTTTCCTGAGTTCATCGCCCGCGACGGTCAGGAGCGCGCGGACGGGGGCCGTCAAGGAGACAAGCGCAGGGTTGGTGCGGCCCGCAGGCGCAGCCGAGGACACGGCCCTGCGCGCCTTGACGGCACACGGCCGCGGGCTACAGTCGCGGACAAGGTGATGAGTCAGGGAAGACGGCTGGACAAGGCAACGGCCCCTCAACACGCCGACCGCACGGCAAGCGAAGCGCGCAGGCCCGAAGCTGGAAGCCGGGCCGGAGGCGTCAGCCGACCGGAGGGAGGGGACGATGGAAGCCCGTCAGGGGCGAAACCCCGCAGGGGGTTCGATGCGCAGCACGACAGCGCGACCGGCCATCTCCCAGGTGGCCGGGGACGTCCACATGACTTCAACGAAATCCCCTTGGACTGCTACTCGCCCAGCCATCGGCACAATGGCAATGACATGGACATACGAGCCCTACAAGACGATGAACTGATGGCCCAGGCCCGAGACTGGCGGCAACGGGCACTGCGCGGAGAAAAAAACGCACGCGGCTTTGCGCACGAACTGGAATGCGAAGTGCGTCGGCGCTTCCCCAAGAACGACAGGCCCTTGACGCTGCCGCCCGTGCGCCTGCTGGGCACGGTGTCGCAGCCTATCCAGCGTCGATGGAAGCCCTGGTGAACGCCCAGGGGGAGTAGAGAAAAGGGGCGTGGCGCCCCTTGACAGAATCAGAAGACGATCCGCCCCGCCAGCCGCGCATCCCGCGCATAGGCACTCAGCCGCTTCTCGGCACGAAAGTGCAGATCGCGCTCGATCGGCAACCCCAGCCGCCCGCGCACGGTCGCCAGTTCCTGCAGGCTGACCCAGCCCAGCTCGGGCATCCCCAGGCCCAGATCGCACAGACCGAAAGCATGGTCGTGATCGTCCGGGTCGATCTCGGTCAGCAGCCAGGTCGCGCCGGCATCCGGTGTGAACAGCTTGAGCACAGGGGCCGGATCAAAGTCCGACGTTTCGGTGGATTGCCGGCCGTTGGCCAGCAGCAGCGCACGCTGCTCGTCGGTGATGAATGCGCAGTTCATGGTGAACTCCTGAAGGATGCCGGGCGGAATTGCCCAGCCCTTCCGGGGCACGGCGCAGCGCAAGCAGTCAAGGGTCATCGACGGCCGCAGGCCGCAAGCGCCATCGGCGCGCAGCCCTTGACGGCGAGCACGCCGTGGCACGATGAAGGAAACAGCAAGCCGCCCCTCCAACGAAGGCACGGACTGGCAAGCGAAGCGCGCAGCGCCACAGGCGCGGAGAAACCCGCACCGGGCGCAGCAGAAAAAATGCGCCGCCCCCGCAAGGACGACGCACCGAAGGCTGCGCAGCGCGATCAGTTCGCCGCCGGCACCGTCATCGACTGCAACTGCTCGATCACGCCAGGCTCAACGAACACGCAAGCCTGCTCGTCCGCGATCGGCACGTTGAACAACTGCGCGAACACCGTGCGTCGCAGATGGGCCAGCCGGCCCGTCCGGTATACCTGTTCGGGCTTCATGCGCCCGCCGGCCTGCGAGCCGCTGCGCTGCGGATCGCATTCGACCAGCGCGACAAAGCCATCGTCGGACAGCTTCTGATGCTCGGGGCACAGACCCCAGCCCGTCTTCGTATGGCGCTCCATGCTGGCGCGCAGGCGCTTGTCCAGCAGGATGGTGCCGGTATCGAACGCCGTGCCGCAAACGAGGCAAACGTGCTGTTCGAGGGAAACGTGTGATTTATCGTTCATGACGATCTCCGGTTGCACGGGCGGAATTGCCCGGAACCGTCGCCCCCACGGCGTAGCGCAGCAGTCAGGGGTCGCAGACGGCCGCCAGGACGCAAGCGCGCACAAGCGCGCGCCGCCCTTGACGGCGAGAACGCCGTGATACGGTGAAGGGAACAGCAAGACCGCTCACACCCGCCCACTGCAAACACCCACCTTTAGGCAAGCGCAGCGCGCAGGCCCGGATCAGCGAGCCGGGCCGGAGGCGTCAGCCGAGTGAAGCGAGGGAACGATGAAAGCCCGAATGGGGCGAAACCCCGCAGGGGATTCGATGCGCAGCACGACAGCGCGACGACGGCACGCCGGGACGCCCGAATGCGAGGAACAGAACTACTCGCTGTCCGTCTTGCGCTGCTCGATTTGCAACCGCGCCCGCTCGGTCGCCTGCTGCAACCGCTCGCCCAGCACGGCGCGCGGTGGCAAGCTGGTCAGGTACTCGGCCACGTGGATGCCCGACTTGTCCAGTTCCAGCAGCTCGATCTGCTCGGACTTCTTGCCGGTGCAGAGGATGATCCCCAGCGGTGAGGCTTCTTCGGACTCCCGCTCGTGCAGGTCGAGCCAGCGCAGGTACAGCTCCATCTGCCCCTTGTAAGCGGCCTTGAACTCGCCGACTTTCAACTCCACTGCCACCAGCCGCCGCAGCTTGCGGTTGTAGAACAGCAGGTCGAGGTGAAAGTCGTCGCCGTCGATCTGGATGCGCTTCTGACGGGCAACGAACGTGAAGCCCACGCCCAGCTCCAGCAGGAAGGATTCCATTTCGCGGATGATCGCGGCCTCCAAGTCGCCTTCCTGCCAGGTGTCTCGCAGGCCCAGGAAATCGAGGATGTACGGGTCTCGCATGACCAGAGCGGGCGACATGCGCTGCGCATCGCGCATCCTCGCCAGCTCTTGCGCAATCGTCTCGTCCGGCTTTTGAGATAGCGCCGTGCGCTCGTACAGCATCGAGTCGATGCGCTCGCGCAGCGTCCGCACGCTCCAGCGCTCGATGTTGGCCATCTGTGCGTAGTAGTCTCGCTGGAGCGGGTCTTTCAGCGGCAGCAAGGCCACGAAATGCGACCAGCTCAATTGTCGTGACAGCGTCACGACAATTGGCTCGTCCGTGTAGGTAGCCGCGAACTGCACCATCCGGCGCAGGTTCTTGTCCGCGAAGCTGCGGCCGTAGTCCTGCACAAGCTGCGCAGCCAAGGTCGGCAGGATCTCATCACCGTATCCGGCCCGCTGACCAGCCAGCACTTCCGTGTGGATGCGCTGGCCGATGCGCCAAAACAGCAAGGTCAGCTCGGCGTTGACCGCTGACGCGGCGCGCTGCCGCGCCGCGTCGATCAGTACTCGAATGTCGCCCAGCAGCGTGGCTGGTGCCACAGATGACGCCACGGCTGCTTTGCGCCTGTTCATGCCGTGACCTCCTTCTGGTCCTGCATCAGATTCGGCGCAGCCCGCTTGGAATCAGGCGGCACGGCGCGCGTGGCGGCTTTGCGATGCCGGAATGGACGGTAGTTACCCAGGCTGGTGCGGGTCTTGTCGTCGTCCGTGACCACAGGAGACGGCTTCGGCAGCGCAGCCGGCGCATGGCCGTCGATGGCGCCCCGGCGTAGGGTGGCCACTTTCTCGGCAGCGGCACGCACCGGGTCATCCTCTGCATGGACATACGCCATGAACTGCGTGACGGTCTTGTGCGCAGTCAGCGCCATGCCGACCTTGATGGGGATACCGGAGTTGGCAATGTCGGTCGCCGCACGATGACGGATGCCGTGTGTTCCGACATGCGCTACCTCTGCGCGGCCTAAGATGCGCTTCCAGCCGTTGTAGTACGTGCTCTCGGGCAATGGCTTCTTGGCATCAAAGATGGCTGGACACACGTAAGGCGAGTTGTCGATGCGGGGCGCATTGCGCAGCAACTGGTACGCCGCCTCGCTCATCGGCTTGGACATATCGCCCGTCTTGCTGTCAGACCAGACGACCCGGCGATTCTCGAAATCCACCCAAGCCCATTCGAGCGTGCGGATTTCGGTCATCCGCGCGGAAAACTCGAATTGCAGGCGAACCGCCAGCGTCACGGTCGGATGCTCCAACCCCAGGGCATCCGCACGGTCGAGGTAAGCATAGAGCCGCCCCAGTTCCTCGTTGTTGATATACCGCGTCTCGCCGTCCTCGCGGTACTTGGGGACGTGTCGGCATGGATTGGAGCCGTCAGGCCGGTAGCCCCACACCTCGGCCATGTTGAACATCTTGCGCAAACAGGCCAGAACCCGATTGGCCGTAACGCCGATCTTTGCCTTGTCCTTCATCAGCGTGGTGATGTGCGCCCGCGTTACGTCCGGCACCTTGAGCTTGCCCAGGGTAGGCAGGATGTGGCGGTCGATGTAGCCCTGGTAGGAATCGACCGTCCGGGGCTTGTTGCGCGGCTTGGAGTATTCCTCGATGAACTGCCCGCACAGTTCCTTGACCGTCGGGGCCATGCGGGCAGCCAGCTTGGCGGCGCTGGGGTCGTCGCCCTTGCGCACGTCGGCCAGCCAGTCCTGTGCGATCGACCGCGCTTGCTCGACGGTCAGCTCGCCGAACTGGCCGATCTTCGGCTTGCGGCGCTCGCCCCAGTTCGTGCGGTACTGGAGCATGAAGACCTTGCGGCCGTGGGCGGTGACTTTGCAGAGAAAGCCGGGGACAATGGTATCCCGCAGTTCGTAATCCTTGCCGGTGACTTCTGCCGTATCGACAGCGGATTTGGTGAGTTTGATCTTAGCCATGACGCCTCCTAGTTCGAGATCGAACGCAGGAACCAGCCAGGAGCCACGGCATCAGAATGTCTGCCGCAATCGGTCTGGTCTAGGCGTAAGGCTAAACGGGACTAGCCTCTTGGAAAACCAAGCGCAGCAAGGCTCTGCGGGTTCCAGCGTGGTCTCATGCTAGTCTCGGGACTCAATCTCAAAATCCCCCGCCGCAAGGCGTGCCGGTTCGATTCCGGCCCCGGGCACCACAGATCAGGCCGCGCAAGTTTCTTGCCCGGCCTTTTTTGTTGTCTGCTCAGCGTTCGGATGCCCGCAGGCCCTGGGCCACGGTGGGGTAGCGCAGGCGCAAGCCCAGTTCCTGCTTCATGCGCTGGTTGTGCAGCCGGCGCGACTCGCTCATGAAACTCAGCAGCATCAGCGGCAATTGGTCACTCGCTGCGTCTCGCGCCACGCGGGGCGGGCGCGTCAGGCCGTACAGGTCGGCCGCCAGATCAAAGTAATCACCCATCCGGAGTTCGGTGTCGTCCACCACGTTCACGTTGCGCTGCGGCCGGCCGCGCCACAAGGCCAGCACGCAGGCGCGAGCGAGATCGTCCGCGTGGATGTGGTTGGTGTAGACGTCGTCCTCGGGCCGAAGCACCGGTGTGCCGCGCAGCAGGCGTTCGCGCGGCGTGCCGCCTTCACGATCGGGCGCGTAAATGCCGGGAATGCGCAGCACCGTGGTGCGCACGCCGGTGGCCCGGCCCAGCCAGTGCACCGCCGCTTCCGCGTCCACCCGGCGCCAGGCGCGGGGCGTGAGCGGCCGGGCAGGCGTGGTCTCGTCCACCCAACGGCCCTGGCAGTCGCCGTACACGCCCGACGTGGAGCCATACACCAGCACCGAAGGCAATGAGCGCTGCACCAGCGCGCGGGTGAGTGCGCGGGTGCGTGGGTCCAGGCGCCAGTCGGCCAACTCACCCGAAGGCGGCGGCGCCAGATGCAGCACGCGAGTGGCCAGGCCAGCCAGCCGACGCAGGCTGATGGGGTCGTCCAGGTTGCCCTGCAGTGGCGTGATGCCTTGCGCCCGCATGGCCGGCGCACGGGATGGACTGGAGGTGAGTGCCAGCACGCGCACGCGAGGCGAACTGCCCAGCACACGCGCTGCGCGCAGGCCCACGTCGCCACAACCAATGATCAAGACCCGTTCACGCCGGAAGCGTGCGGGCAAAGCGCCAAGGAGGCTCATGCAGTTTCCGAATTTGAGACAATGACCGGTTGCCGGACAGGCGCCATCGGGCTGTCGGGCCTCTCCATTCATCAAGTGCCAGTATGACATTCACCATCACCGTCGAGCCCAGTGGGCGCACCTTCTCCGCCCAACCCGACGAGGCCATGCTGGCCGCCGGGATTCGTCAGGGCATTGGTTTGCCCTACGGTTGCAAGGACGGTGCCTGCGGCTCGTGCAAGTGCAAGCTGGTCTCGGGCAGCGTGGTGCATGGGCCTCACCAACCCAAGGCACTGAGCGCCGACGAAGAGGCGGCGGGTTACGTGCTGACCTGCTGCGGCGTGGCGCACAGCGACGTGGTGATCGAGTCGCGCCAGGTCACGGAAGCAGGAGCCTTTCCCATCAAGAAAATGCCGGTCCGTGTGAGCGCGCTGGAGCGCGCCTCGCACGACGTGATGGTGCTTCGCCTGCAGCTGCCCGCCAGCGACACCTTTCAGTACCACGCTGGGCAGTACGTCGAGTTCCTCCTGCGCGACGGCGACCGCCGCAGCTACTCCATGGCCAACGCGCCGCACACACAATCCGCCGCGCCGTCGCTGGAGCTGCACGTGCGCCACATGCCCGGCGGCAAGTTCACCGACCACGTGTTCAGCGCGATGAAGGAGAAGGACATCCTGCGCATCGAAGGCCCCTACGGCAGTTTCTTCCTGCGCGAGGACAGCACCAAGCCCATGGTCTTGCTTGCCTCGGGCACCGGGTTCGCGCCCATCAAGGCCGTCATCGAGCACATGCAGTTCAAGGGCATCACGCGCGATGCCGTTTTGTACTGGGGCGGCCGCCGCCCGGCCGACCTGTACCAGAGTGCCTGGATCGACGCGAAGCTGGCGGAAATGCCGAACCTGCGCTACGTGCCGGTGGTGTCCAACGCCCTGCCCGACGATGCGTGGACCGGTCGCACCGGCTTCGTGCACGAGGCGGTGCTGCAGGACCTGCCCGACCTCTCGGGCCACGAGGTGTACGCTTGCGGCGCACCGATCGTGGTCGATTCGGCCAGACGAGACTACGTGGCGAAAGCCGGTCTCCCTGAGGAAGCCTTCTTCGCCGACTCCTTCACCAGCGCCGCCGACAAAGTGGCCTGAGCTTTCATACAAAAGAACCGGAGACAACCCATGCTGCACCGCCGCCAACTGATCACCCGCTCTGCCCTGGTTTCGGCCAGCCTTGCCCTGCCCGGCTTTGTGATGGCCCAAGCCAGCACCACGCGCATCATCGTGCCCTTCGCCGCGGGCGGTCCGATCGACGTGACCGCGCGCATCCTGGCCGAGGCGGTCAAGGGGGCACTGGGCACGGTGATCGTGGAGAACCGGCCCGGCGCGGGTGGCAACATCGGCGTGAGCGCGGTGGCCAAGGCCGCGCCCGACGGCCTCACGCTGGGCATCGCCACCACGGCGTCGCACGGCATCAACCCCTGGCTGTTCAGCAAGCTGCCCTACGACCCGGCCAAGGACTTCGCACCCATCACGCAGATGCTGCGCGTGCCCAACGTGCTGGTGATGAACGCGGACGCCGCCGCGCGCCTGAACATCAACTCCCTGGGCGACCTGATCGCCTACGGCAAGGCGAACCCGGGCAAGCTCAACTACGGCTCGGGTGGCAACGGCAGCGCCGGCCACCTGGCGGGCGAACTCTTCAAAAACCAGGCCGGCATTTTTGCGGTGCACATCCCCTACAACGGTGGCAACCCGGCGCAGCTCGGCCTGCTCTCGGGCCAGGTCGATTTCAACTTCGACAACCTCGCCACCGCCGCGGCCAACATCCGCTCGGGCAAGCTCAAGGCCCTGGCCGTGACCACCGCGCAGCGCAGCGGCGTGGTGCCGGATGTGCCCACGGTGGCGGCCACCCTGCCCGGCTTCGAGATCGACACCTGGTGGGGCCTGATCGCGCCGGCCGGCACACCCGCCGATACCGTGCGCAAGCTCAACACGGCGTTCGGCGATGCGCTGAAGTCGCCCGAGGTGAAGAGCCGCTTCGCCCTGCTGCTGGCCGAGCCCGCGCCCAACACGCCAGAGCAGTTCGGCGACTTCATGAACCGCGAGCGTGCGAAGTACGAGCGCATGGTCAAGCTCAGCGGCGCCAAGGTGGACTGAGTCCGCCGCGCTCAGCCCAGACGGATCGGCACGAAGATCTGGTTGCCGTCTCTCTGAATCAGCAGCGCGAGTGACTTGGTGGAGCCGCCCAGCATGGCGCGCACCTGCTCGACACTCTGCACCTTCGCACCATTCACCGCGAGCAGCACGTCTCCCGCCTCCACCCCGGCCAGGGCCGCCGGGCCTTGTGCGTCTTCGACCAGCAGGCCGCCATCCGGGCCTTCCAGACCGGCCGCTCGACGCTCCTGTGGCGCCAGGGGTCGCAGCGCCAGGCCCAGCCGGCCTTGATCGGTCGCGCTGTCGGCGCGGGCCACTTTCGCGGCCTTGTCGGACGCATCGCCCAGCTTGGCGCTGAGCACCACCGGCTGCCCCTGGCGCCAGACGTTCAACTGCACGGTCGACCCGGGCAGGGTCTGACCGATCAAGGCCGGCAGATCGCCCGACGCCACGATGGTCTGACCGCCCACCTGGCGGATCACATCGCCCACCTGCAGGCCGGCTTTGGCGGCCGGGCTGCCCGGCTCCACGCTGGACACAAGAGCGCCCTCAGGCTTGTCGAGCTGGAACGATTCGGCCAGGGTCTGGTTGATCTCCTGCACTGTCACACCCAGGCGCGCATGGCGGGCCTTGCCGTGCGCCACGATCTGGTCCTTGACATGCAGCACCGTCTCCATCGGGATCGCAAACGACAGGCCCTGGTAGCCACCGGTGCGGCTGTAGATCTGCGAGTTGATGCCCACCACCTCGCCACGCGCGTTGAACAGCGGCCCACCCGAGTTGCCGGGATTCACCGCCACGTCGGTCTGGATGAAGGGCACAAAGCTGTCATCCGGCAACGAGCGCCCCTTGGCGCTGACCACACCCGCGGTCACGCTGTTCTCGAAGCCGAACGGCGAGCCGATGGCCAGCACCCATTCACCGACCTTCAGGTCTTTCGCGCTGCCCAGCGGCACCACGGGCAGGTCTTTCGCGTCAATCCGCAGCACCGCCACATCGGTTTTCGGATCCGTGCCGAGCACCTTGGCCACGAACTCGCGGCGGTCAGTGAGCTTCACGGTCACGCGTTGAGCGTTGCGCACCACATGGGCATTGGTCAACACCAGACCATCGGCGCTGATGATGAAGCCCGAGCCCTGGCCACGCGCCGGCAATTCGCGCCCGCCGCCCTGTCCGCCCGGGCCCTGGAAGCGCTTGAAGAATTCGAAGAACGGGTCGTCGGGGTCGATGCCGGGTGGCAGGCGGTTCTGCGCCTGTTGCTCATCTTCCACGCCGGCTTTGCCGACCACGCTGATGTTGACCACCGCGGCGCCATGGCGTTGCGCGATCTGCGAGAAGTCGGGCAAAGCCGTGCCGGCTGCCACGATGGGCGCGGCCTGCAACGTGGCCACGGGGGCGGCGGCGCGGGCATGGGTGCCGGAAACCAGGCCCACGCTGGCGCCGCCAACGATGCCCGCGGCGGCCAGCGACAACACCAGACGCGTCGCGGTGAGAGAGAGGGTTTTCATGTGAGCTCCTTCAGCAAGGACAGGTTGAACATGTCCTTGAATATGGGCTCGCAGAGTTAGCCGGTTCTTAAAGGCAACCGCAACCCGATGCGCAGGCCGCCGAGACGCGGCGAGCGGTCCAGTTCCAGCGTGGCGCCGTGCAGCTGCGCAATGGCACTCGCGATTGCCAGTCCCAGCCCGCTGCCGGTGGTGGTCGAACCGGGCACGCGGTAGAAGCGGTCGAGCACGCGCGCGCGGTCCGCCTCGGAGATGCCCGGGCCGTTGTCTTCCACCGCCAGCACCTGTTGCCCGGCCTCGCGCCGCACCGACACGTCCACCGTGCCACCCTCGGGCGTGTACTTCAGCGCGTTGTCCACCAGGTTGGTGAGCAGGATGCGCAACGGCTCGGCATGGCCATGGACCCGTCCCGCATCGGCCTCAACCAGGCCCAGATCGATGTGCTTGGATACTGCCAGCGGGACCAGATCGGCCACCACCTGCGCCGCGAGCGTGGCCAAGACCACTGGCTGCGGTGGCTCACCGCCTGCGGGACGGGCCTGCTGGCGCGCGAGCACCAGCAGTTGCTCGACCAGGCGTGTGGCACGGTCGATGCCGGTAAGCAGACGCTCCACCGCGACCTCGCGCGTTGCGTCGTCGCGCGCACGCTGCAGACCCTGCACCTGCAGCCGCAGCGCGGCCAGTGGTGAGCGCAGTTCGTGCGCGGCCTCGGCCACAAAATTCTTTTGCGCATCGAAGGCCTGGCGCACGCGGCCAAAGAGCAGGTTGAGTTCGTGCACCAGCGGACGGATCTCGTCGGGCAGGCCGGCTTCGCTCACCTCCGCCAGTTCATCGGCCTCGCGCGCGGCCACCTGCCGCCGCACACGCGCCACCGGCGCGAGCGAGGCACTCACCACCGCCCAGGCCACCAGCATCAGCAGCGGCGCGATGCCGACAATCGGCCACACCGTGCGCCAGGCCAGCGCACGCGCCATCGCCTGGCGCGGCCGCATGTCCTGCGCGACCTGGATGACCTGCGCGCGCGTTTGCATCGAATACACCCGGTACGGCCTGCCGTCGATCTCGAGGTTGGAGAAGCCCAGCGTCGCGCGCTGCGGCAGATCGGCCGAGGTGCCGGACTGGAACACGCGCAGGCCTTCGTGCGTCCAGGCCTGCACGAAGAAATCGAAGGCCTCGGGCGTCGGTCGGTCATCGCGCGGCACCAGCGGCGGTGGCATCGGTGGTGGCAGACCGGGCATGGCCACGCCCGCGCGCAGCGCCTGGGCCATCTGCTCCATGTGGTAATCGAAGATGCTGTCGGCCTCGGCGCGCGCCTGCCGGTAGACCACCGCCACCTGCACCCCCGCCGCGAACACGATGGCCAGCAGCAGCAGGCCGATCAGCCGCGTGCGCAGCGAGCGCGGTGAAAAGAGGCGCGCCAGCCCGTTCATGCCTTGGGCACCATGTAGCCGACCCCCCGCACGTTCTGGATCAGGCCGGCGCCGAGCTTCTTGCGCACACCGTGGATGTAGACCTCGACCGCGTTGCTGCTGACGTCGTCCTTCCAGCCAAAAAGTTTTTCCTCGAGTTGCGCGCGCGAGAGCACCAGGCCCGGGCGCGCGATCAGGGGCTCGAGCACGGCCCACTCGCGCGCCGACAGCACCACCGGTTCGCCCCGGGCCATCACTTCACGCGTGGTGGTGTTGATGCTCACGCCCAGGTGTTCGTACACCGGCTCGGCACGCCCCGATGCGCGGCGCAACAGCGCGCGGATGCGCGCGAGCAATTCATCCAGGTCGTAAGGCTTGAGGATGTAGTCGTCGGCGCCAGCGTCCAGCCCCTGCACACGCTGCTGTACCGAGTCGCGTGCGGTGGCAATCAGCACCGGCACGCGGTTCTTGCTCGCGCGCAGTTCGCGCAGCACGTCCAGGCCGTCGCGTCGCGGCAGGCCAAGGTCGAGCAGGATGAGGTCGTAGGTTTCGGATTGCGCGGCCGTGGCTGCCATGTCACCGTCGCGCACCCAGTCCACCGCGTAGTGCTCTGCGCGCAGGAGGTCCAGCACGGCCTCGCCGATCATGGTGTCGTCTTCGACCAGCAACAGCCTCATGTGCGCATTCTCCAGACACGGTGTTCTCCCGCCATCGTGCGCGGGCCCGCTTAGGTGGGGCTTAGGGCGCGCTCAGGACGCCAGCAGCTTCTTCAGGTCGCTCGCCAGCGCGGGCGCGCCACTGCCGTAGCGGTGGTACAGGCGAATGCGCCCCTGCGTGTCGTACACGTAGCTCCCGGCCGAGTGGTCCATGGTGTAGCTGGTGGGCGTGGGTCCATCCACCTTCTTGTAGTAGATCTTGTAGCTCTTGGCCAGCGCGGGCAACTGGTCGGGGGCGGCGTACAGCGCGAGAAAGCTGGGGTCGAAACTGGCCATGTACTGCTTCATGATCTCGGGCGTGTCGCGCTCGGGGTCGATGCTGACGAACAAGCCCTGCAGGCGATCACCATCGACACCCAGCAGGCGTTTGGCTTCGGCCAGCTCGCTCATCGTGGTGGGACACACGTCGGGGCACTGGGTGAAGCCGAAGAACAGCACCACCAGCTTGCCCTTGAAATCGGCGAGAGTGCGTGGCTGACCGTTGTGGTCGGTCAGCGAGAACCCGGTGGCGTAGTCGGCGCCGGTGATGTCGATGCCGGAGAAGCTGGCCGGCGCGTCGGTACATGCGGAGAGCCACAAGGTGCCCAAACCCATGGCAAGAAGGTGTCGGCGATTCATGGCGGGCATTCCAGAGTGGGAGTCACAGGTAATGATCGATCAACAGCGCGGCGAACAGCAGCGACAGATGGATCAACGAGAAGCGGAAGGTCTTGCGCGCGAGCGCGTCGGAGTAGTTGCGCCACAGTGCCCAGGCATAGCCGCAGAAGCCGATGCTCAGCGCGATGGCACTGGCCAGGTAGAACCAGCCGCTCATGCGCATGATGAAGGGCATGAGGCAGGCGGCAAACAGCACGAAGGTGTAGAGCAGTATCTGCAGCCGCGTGAACTCCGAGCCGTGCGTGACCGGCAGCATCGGCAGGCCGGACTTGCGATAGTCCTCCACGCGGTAGAGCGCGAGCGCCCAGAAGTGCGGTGGCGTCCAGAGGAAGATGATCAGGAACAGGATCAGCGCCTCGGGCGAGACCACGCCGGTCATGGCGGCCCAGCCCAGCACCGGCGGCATGGCGCCGGAGGCACCGCCGATCACGATGTTCTGTGGCGTCAGCGGCTTGAGGATCACGGTATAGACCACCGCATAGCCCACGAAGGTGGCGAAGGTCAGCCACATGGTCAGGGGATTGACGGCGAAGTACAGCACCGCAGAACCAGCGACGCAGAGGGCGGCCGAGAACGAGAGCGTCTTGCCGTTGGTGAGCTGACCTTTGGCGGTGGGCCGCCAGGCGGTGCGCTTCATCTTGGCGTCGATGTGCTGCTCGACAACACAATTGAAGGCCGCGGCCGCACCGGCCACGAGCCAGATGCCGAAGCAGGCGGTGGCCGCAAGCTGCACCTGCGCCCAGGTGGGCACGCCGGGCACGGCCAGCACCATGCCGATCAGCGCGCAGAACACGATGAGCTGGATCACGCGTGGTTTGGTCAGCGCGTGGTACTGGCGCCAGACCGAGGGCAAGGCAACAGCCACGGAGGGAGAGGAAGCGGCGCTCATGGGGTTGATCGGAACATGTTCAGGGCGGGAGCGCCGGTTGTTTCAGCGCGGCGGGGTGCGGCACTGCGCGTGCCGCTCAGGGCGCCGGTGAAGACGATCACCAGTGCCGCGGCACCGGCCGTGTGGCCCACCGCGGCGAGCAGCGGCCAGTCGAGAACGACATTGGTCAACCCACTGGCGAACTGCCAGAGCGCGAGCAACAACAGCGCACGAGCCGTTTGCCCCATGGCCGGCACACGCCACAGCCGCCAGCCGAGCCAGACCATTGCGCCAAGCACCACAAAGGCCATGAGGCGGTGCACCACGTGGATGGCGGTGAGCGCCGGGAAGGCGATCGCCTCACCGGCGCTGTTCATGCCCAGGTGGCGCCACAGCGTGAAGCCTTCGCGGAAATCCATGCCTGGCCACCAGCTCCCCTGGCAGGTGGGGAAGTCGCTGCAGGCCAGCACGGCGTAGTTGGTGCTGACCCAGCCACCCAGCGCGATCTGCAGCCACAACAGGCCGAACACCACCACCAGCGCATGGCGCAACCGCCCTGGCAGTTCCACCCGGCCACGGGAGCCCGGCTCGGCCAGCCGGTAGCCCACCGCCTGCGCACGCAACAAGGCCAGCAAGCCCAGGCCACCGAGCAGATGCAGCGTGACGATGGCGGGGAACAGCTTCATGGTGACCGTGAGCGCACCGAAGGCGCCTTGCAGGCAGACCCACACCAGCGTCACCAGCGGCCACATGAACGACACCGAGAGGCGGCGCCGCTCCATCCAGCTCACCAGCGCCAACACCAGAATCAGAACGCCCACGGCGGTCGCGAGGTAGCGGTGGATCATCTCGATCCAGGCCTTGGAGAACGTCACCGGGCCGGTGGGCATGGCGTCCTGCGCGGCGGCGATCGCCGTGCTCGCACCCACCGGACTCACACTGCCGTAGCAGCCGGGCCAGTCGGGGCAACCGAGGCCCGAGTCGGTCAGGCGCGTGAAGGCGCCGAAAAGCACAAGGTCGAAGGTGAGAAAGAGCGTGACCAGGGTGAGCACGCGCAGGCGCTGGGCCGGCAATGCCTGGCGGTTGCGCACCCACACCCAGGCCAAGGGCCCGAGCGCGATCACCACGCCCAGCAGCATGAGGCGGGCGATGGGGGCCAGGTCGTAGAGCGGTTGGGCGTCCATGTCAGGCCCTCCGCCGAGCCGCCTCAAGGCGGGCCTGCGCCCCCTCGCGGGGCAGCGACGGCACGAAGTGCGGAGCGTGGGGGTTCATCATGGCTGCCGGTCGGCCTTGTCCCAGAACGCCGATGCACGCAGCAGGCGATCCAGATCACGTTTGGCTTGTTTGGGGTCGATGTTGGCCGGGAACCGCATCATCCAGTTGCCCAGCGGATCGACCACGTAGAGGTGGTCCTCGATCTTCTGGCCAGCCGCCGGCTGCAGCCAGGCCGACAGGGCCTGGGCGTCGATCTGCAACACCTGCGCGGCAGCGGTGGCCTGTTTCAGGGGTTCGGACAGGAGTGCGTCCCCCGTGCGCAGCCAGACCCAGTCCAGGCGCTCCTTTTCGCGGCCCAGCGTTTCACGCAGTTGGCGCTGCAGCAGCAGGTGTTCCTGACAAGCCTCGTCGCAGGCGCTGTCGGCCACGCTGATCAAAAGCCACTGGTCCTTGAGCGCTTGCAAGGGCACGGTCTGGCCCCGGGCATTGACCACCGTGATGGCGGGCAACGGGCGCTGGGGGTCGATCAACTCGCCATAGTTGCGCCGACCTTCGGGTCGGATGACGTAGTAGGTGAGGTAGGAAGCCACCACCGGCGCCACACACACCAGCGCCAGGCCCAGCAGCTTCCAACGCCCCGCGCGCGCATTCACCACAGCCCCGGCGCCACCCTGGTCGAGCTGGGGCAGGTTGTGCACGGTGAGGGTCAGGGGTTCATCGGACATCTGTGCCATGGGACATGCGCTTTCGGCGGGGGGAAATGAATTGGAACCAGATGTAGAGCAGGCCCGCGAGGGCACACAAGCCAAACCACTGGAACGCGTAGCCGTGGTGCGTGTCGACACCCACCGCTGCACGAGGCCATTCGCGCAACAGGCCTTCGGGGGATGCACCGGTTTGCTGCACGGACACGGCCAGGAGCTTGAGTCCGGTTTCCTCGGCAAAGCCGCCGAGGTCGATATTTTGCCGGATCGCACCCTTGCCCGCCTCGCCCAGCTGGTATAGCTTGCCCGGCGGCGGGGCCAAGCGACCCTCGACGTGCACCTCACCCGCGGGCGTGTCGATCGTGGGCACGCGGCTTCGGTCGGTGAAATCGCGCGGCACCCAGCCCCGCTGCACCAGCACGGCGCGCTGGCTGCCCGCCAGCCGCAGCGGTGTGACTAGAAAGAAGCCGTTTCGGGCGGCCATCTGCCGGTTGTCCAAGAACACTGACGCGTCTTTCACCCACTGCCCTCGGAGCTGCACCGGGCGGTGCAGACCCGCCAGCGGATCGGTCGCCAGCAGCAGATCGTCCGTCTGCCAGGCGGGAAGGTCAGCGCGCTGGTTGATCTGCTCCTGCAACGCGATTTTCTGTCGCGCCCGGTCCAACTGCCAGAAACCCAGCGATGCGGTGACCGCCATGGTGAAAACGGTGGCCACGGTGACAACGACGAACCGCGCACGCGCAGACATCATGACCCGGCTCCCGGCTCCGGACCGATGCCTGGCGCGACACGGGGCTCTGCCGCGCCGATAATCCGATGCATGAAATATCTGGTCATCGTGGCATTCATTGCCATCATTGGAAGTCTGGCCGCGGCCCTGGTGTTCATGATGCGCGGCGGCCTGTCCGACGCAGCCGATGCGCCCGACAGCC
The DNA here is from genome assembly GCF_036675665.1 of Hydrogenophaga sp. Classification (GTDB taxonomy): domain Bacteria; phylum Pseudomonadota; class Gammaproteobacteria; order Burkholderiales; family Burkholderiaceae_C; genus Hydrogenophaga. The sequence goes on from NZ_JAKFEO010000051.1 coordinate 143,373, forward strand.
CGCCCCGCAAGAACCACATGGCCAGAGCGCTTGCGTTCCGTGTCGGGTTCTCCATCCTGTTGTTCGTGGTGGTGCTCATCAGCTATCTGATGGGCTGGATCCAGCCCACCGGTCTCCCATTGCAACGCTGATCAAACGCTCCCTGTCTTCTGTTGCAACAACAAAAAAGCGCCTGATGGCGCTTTTTTGTTGAGCCACCAGGGGTTGCCGAGCACCCCGGGAAGCGCTCACAACCAATAGACCAGGATGTAGAGGCCCAGCCACACCACGTCCACGAAGTGCCAGTACCAGGCAGCGCCCTCGAAGCCGAAATGGCGCTCGGCGGTGAAGTGGCCCTTTTGCAGGCGCAGGGTGATGAACAGGAGCATCAGCATGCCCACAAACACGTGGAAACCGTGGAAGCCGGTGAGCAGAAAAAACGTCGAGCCGAAGATGCCCGAGGACAGCTTGAGGTTGAGGTCTGCGTAGGCGTGTGCGTACTCGTAACCCTGCACGAACAGGAACACCATGCCCAGCACCACGGTCATCCACATGAATGCGATGGTCTTGCCGCGGTTGCCCGCTTGCAGCGCGTGGTGGGCGATGGTCAGCGTGACGCCCGAGGTCAGCAGCAGCGCGGTGTTGATCGTGGGCAGCCAGAATGGTCCCATGGTCTGGAAGGGCTCGACGATGCCGCCGGGCGATGCGGTGGCTCCGGCCTGCATGCTGGGCCACACCGCCGAGAAGTCGGGCCAGATCAGCGAGTTCTCGATGTTGCCCAGCGCCGGCACCGAATGGACACGGGCCCACCAGAGCGCGGTGAAGAATGCACCGAAGAACATCACCTCGGAGAAGATGAACCAGCTCATGCTCCAGCGGAAGGACAGGTCGATCTTGCGGCCGTACATGCCGCTTTCGCTCTCGCCGACCGCTTCACGGAACCACTGGAACAGCACGATCAGCCAGAAGGCCAGACCGAAGGCGAGCGAATATGCACCCCAGCCGTGGCCGTTGATCCATTGCCCCGCGCCAAGAATGACGAAGAACAGGCCGATCGCCGCCATCACCGGGTGCCGCGAAGGGCCCGGAACGTAGTAGTAGGGCGTTGTGCCGTGGGATGCTGCTGACATGCTCACTCCAGTTTTCGCTTGTTTGAATATGAAAAATCGTTCGGATCAGGGGGAGGCTTTCAGCCCACGACCCAGTTCACCAACAGAATCAGGGCCAGAACGAACAGAAACGCCATGCCCACACCCACTGCGATCAGGTGCAAGGGATTGAGCTTGGCAATGTCGTTCTGGTAGTCGGCGTTGCGGCGCACACCCAGGAAGCCCCACAGCACGGCCTTCACCGTTCCGACAAAGGAACCCTTGCGTTTGTGCAACGGCTCGTTCATACGGCACCCGCCGGCTTCAAGACGGCCGGGGTCTCCACCCGAACCGCCACGTCATCTGGAGCCGCCGGCACCTTGCCGCCGACTTCAAAGAAGGTGTAGGACAACGTGATCGTGGTCACGTCCTTGGGCAGGCGCGGGTCGATCACGAAGGCCACGGGCCATGCCTTCTTCTCACCCGCCTGCAAGGTGTACTGCGTGAAGCAGAAGCACTCAAGCTTGTTGAAATGGGCCATGGCCTGCTTGGGCGCGTAGCTAGGAATGGCCTGGGCCGCCATGGTGCGGTTCTGGATGTTCTGGAACTCGTACATCACCGTGGTCAACTCGCCCGGGTGCACCTGCAGCGAACGCACGGCTGGCTTGAAATGCCACGGTCCGCGGCTGTTCACATCGAACTCCACCGTGATGGTGCGGCTGGTGTCCACCTGCGTGTTGGCAGCAGCCTTGGACGTGGCTCCCGGAATCTGGCGGTCGGACAGCGACAGGACGTTGATCCCGGTTGCTTCACAGATGGCGTTGTAGATCGGCACCAGCGCATAGCCGAAGGCGAACATGCCCAGCGTGATCACGCCGAGCTTGCCCACCATCTTGAAGTTCTCGCTGCGCAGTCCCACGGTCTGGTTCCTGTGTTCGGTGGTGCCGGGGCGTCAGCCGCCCAGCAACACCATCTTGCCGACGAACCCGATGAAGAACACCAGCGCCACCGACGCCAGGATCAAACCCAGGCGCTGGTTGTGTTTCTTTTGTTCAGGTGTCATGTTGCGAGCCATGGCTGTTTCAGCCGATCACCTTGGTGGCGGTGGCGTCGAGCTTGGGCGGGTTTTCGAAGGTGTGGAACGGGGCGGGCGACGGCACTTCCCACTCCAGGCCTTCGGCACCTTCCCAGGGCTTCTGCGGGGCTTTTTCGCCCTGGCCGCGCATCGCGGGCAGCGCCACGAACAAGAAGAAATACACCTGCGCGATGCCGAAGCCGAACGCGCCCACCGAGGCAACGGCGTTGAAGTCGGCGAACTGCATCGGGTAGTCCGCATAACGGCGCGGCATGCCGGCCAGGCCCAGGAAGTGCATCGGGAAGAAGGTCACGTTGAACGAGATCATCGACCACCAGAAGTGGATCTTGCCGCGCGATTCCTTGTACATCACGCCGGTCCACTTGGGCAACCAGTAGTAGATGCCCGAGAACATGGCGAACAGCGAACCGGCCACCAGCACGTAGTGGAAGTGCGCCACCACGTAGTAGGTGTCCTGCATCTGGATGTCGATCGGTGCGACCGACAGGATCAGACCAGTGAAGCCACCGATGGTGAACACGAAGATGAAGCCGACAGCCCACATCATCGGGGTCTCGAAGGTCATCGAGCCCTTCCACATGGTCGCGATCCAGTTGAAGATCTTCACGCCCGTGGGCACGGCGATCAGCATGGTCGAGTACATGAAGAACAGCTGGCCCGTCACCGGCATGCCGGTGGTGAACATGTGGTGC
>NZ_JAKFEO010000058.1:0-41245 GCF_036675665.1 Hydrogenophaga sp.
GGCCTTGGCCATGGCCAGGATCTCGTGGCAGGGCACCATCACGCCCATGTTCACCACCTCGTAGTTGTTGCACTGGAGCACGACGGTGACGATGTTCTTGCCGATGTCGTGCACGTCGCCCTTCACCGTGGCGATCACGATCTTGCCTTTGGGCTTCACGTCTTCGCCGGCCGCCACCTGGGCCAGCTTCTCGGCCTCGATGTAGGGCAGCAGGTGCGCCACGGCCTGCTTCATCACGCGCGCGCTCTTCACCACCTGCGGCAAAAACATCTTGCCCTGGCCAAACAGGTCGCCGACCACGTTCATGCCGTCCATCAGCGGGCCTTCGATCACGTTGAGCGGACGGCCACCACCGGCCTCGATCTCGCGCCACATTTCTTCGGTGTCTTCGGTGATGAAGTCGTTCATGCCGCGCACCAGCGCATGGCTCAGGCGCTCGCGGATCGGCAGCGCGCGCCACTCGTTCTTCTTGCTGTCGTCCTTGGCCGCGCCCTTGGCGTTTTCCGCCACGTCCACCAGGCGCTCGCCGGCGTCAGCCCTGCGGTTGAGCACCACGTCTTCCACGCGTTCGCGCAGCTCGGGTTCGAGCTCGTCGTACACGCCCACCATGCCGGCGTTGACGATGCCCATGTCCATGCCGGCCTTGATCGCGTGGTACAGGAACACGGTGTGGATGGCCTCGCGCACCGGGTCGTTGCCACGGAAGCTGAACGACACGTTGGACACACCGCCGCTGACCTTGGCGCCGGGCAGGTGCTGCTTGATCCAGCGCGTGGCGTTGATGAAGTCGACCGCGTAGTTGTTGTGTTCCTCGATGCCGGTGGCGATGGCGAAGATGTTGGGGTCGAAGATGATGTCTTCGGGCGGGAAGCCGACCTCGTCCACCAGGATGCGGTAGGCGCGCTCGCAGATCTCGACCTTGCGTTCGTAGGTGTCGGCCTGGCCTTTTTCGTCAAACGCCATCACCACCGCAGCCGCGCCGTAGCGCTTGACCAGCCGGGCCTGGCGCTTGAACTCGTCCACGCCCTCTTTCATGCTGATGGAGTTGACGACGCCCTTGCCCTGCACGCAGCGCAGGCCGGCCTCGATCACCTCCCACTTGGAGCTGTCCACCATCACCGGCACGCGCGCGATGTCGGGTTCGCCGGCGATCAGGTTGAGGAACTTCACCATGGCGGCCTTGCTGTCGAGCATGGCCTCGTCCATGTTCACGTCGATGATCTGCGCGCCGTTTTCCACCTGCTGGCGCGCCACGGCCAGCGCCTGCTCGTACTCGCCGTTCAGGATCATGCGGGCGAAGGCCTTGGAGCCGGTGACGTTGGTGCGTTCGCCGACGTTCACGAAGAGGCTGTCAGGCCCGATGCGCAGCGGCTCCAGGCCGGAGAGCACCATGGGCGGAACGGAAACGGAAGGGGAGAGAGATTCGGACATGCGGCTCACCAAGGCAGTTTTGCAGACAACAGACTGGTGAGCGCCGTTTTGGGCCTGTTCATGCCCACTCAAGCCTGACGCACGGTGGGGGCTGAGATCAGCCCGCCGGCGCTGCAACGCTCCTTGAGAAGCCGCGATTTTAGCCCTTCGCTCAGTCTCGCGCTCACCCGGGGAGCGCGAGCAACTGCGCCAGGGCCCGTGGCAGCTCGGCCTGCGTGTTGCAAGGCCGCACACTTCCACGGCCCAGCACCGATGCCATCGCGCCGACCTCGCCGGGCTCGAACACCAGGGCGCGCACCGCCACGCCCAGGGCCGCCGCCTCGCGCGCGGCGCGCTGCAGGTCGGCCGGCAGGTAGGCCGGGTCGTGCACATCCACGTCGTGCGGCTCGCCGTCGGTCAGCAGCAGCACCACGCGCCGCCAACCCGGATGGCGCCGCGCGTCCTGCATGCTGAGGTGCAGCGCGTGGCGCAGGGCCGTGCCCAGGCGCGTGGAGCCCGCGCCACGCAGGCGTGCAAGGGTGGGCAAGGCCTCGTCCCAGTGCTGCAGGCAGGGCATCTCGATGCGGTGGCGGCCCTGGCTGGAGAAGGCCCACAGGCCACAGCGGTGGCCCAGCTTCTGCAGCGCGAGCGAAGCGGTGGCGGCGGTGCGCTGGATGCGCGCGAGCACCTCGCCTTCGCGCTCGCCCGCCCGCGCGGTGGACGCCGAAGCGTCCAGCAGAAGCAGCACGGCCAGCGGCGGCATCGGACGATGGTTGCGGCGGTGGATGCGCGGGTCGGGCGTTCGCTGGCGGCGCAGGTCGAGCGCACTGTCGACCAGCGCGGCCGGGTGCAACTCGTCGCCCTCGATCGCGCGAGCGCTGCCGCGTCGCAAGGCACCGCCAATACCCGCCAGACGCCGCGCGAGGCGACGCTGGCCTGACGCCAGCGCACCGGGCGCCCAGGCGGGCGGCCCCGAGGGCGGTGCGCCGGCATACACGCTGCACCAGCGCGGCCGGTAGCGGCCGATGCGGTGGTCCCACTCGGCATGCACCGCGTCGGGCCCGGTGTGCGCGGCTTGTGATGACGCACCGGGTTCCTCATCGGTCGGTGGCAAGGCGTCAGCCTGCAGCGGCACGTCGGACGGCGGCAGCGAATCGTCGGGCACCCACAGGTGGGTGTTGTCGTCGCGGTAGCGCGCGTGCACGGCGTAGGTGCGCGCGTTGAAGGGCAGGCGCATCTGGCCGATGTCGTGGCCCAGCACCGATGCCGCACGGCGCACCTGATCGGGTGTCTTCAGCGCCAGCGAGCGCCCGTCGGGCTCGAAGAACAGGCGGCGCACGCGCGCCACCCAGGCGTGCGGGTCGTCGCGCGTGGGGTCGAGCAGCTGGGCGGAGAGCCGCGCGAGCAGGTCGTCAAAGCCCGCACCGCGCAGCGCTGCCGCATCGGCATGGAATGGCCACCACACGGCCCGCAGGCCGGGCAATTCCTGCAACGCCAGCCATTCCACGCGGGCGTCTTCCAGCACGCCGAGCAGTGCCTGTTGCACCGGCTTGAGCCCGGCGCGGGTTTGCGGCTCGCCGCCAAAGCGCAGGTGCGCTGCCGCGTGGGCCGCCATGGCCAGAGGCAGGTCGCCTTGTGGCCCGACGCCGGCCGGCAGGTGCAGCACGGGATCAATCACGGCATCCAGCGTGAGCACGGTGCGGGCACCGGTGCGCGGCTCGCCGGCCTGCACGGTGGTCTGCACCCCCCGGCCCCACAAGGCCCGCGCCACGCGACGAACCTGGCTGGCGGTGTCCACGGCGTCAGAAGCTCGCGCGCACCAGCGAGCGCAGCGCGGCGCCCACGTCGGGGTCGTCGCTGAGCGGCTCGGCGATGGCCTGCAAGGCGGCATCAAATGGCGAGAGCCCGGCGCGCGCCAGCAGCGCGGCGTGCACCAGCATGCGGGTGGAGGCGCCCTCACTCAGGCCCTCGTCGCGCAGGCGCCGGGTGCGGATGGCGAGTTGCACCAGCTGCCCGGCCAGTTCGGGTGTGGCCAGGCCTTCGCGCACCACGATGTCGGCCTCCACGGGTGGATCGGGGTAGTCGAAACCCAGCGCCACGAAACGCTGGCGCGTGGAAGGCTTCATCTCCCGGTGCAGCCCCTGGTAGCCGGGGTTGTAGCTCACGATGAGCTGGAAGTTGCGGTGGGCGTGCAGCAGCTCGCCGTGGCGCTCCAGCGAGAGCACGCGCCGCGTGTCGGCCAGGGGGTGCAGCAACACGGTCGTGTCCGCGCGCGCCTCCATGAATTCGTCCAGGTAACACAGGCCGCCGTGGCGCACCGCCAGGGCCAGCGGGCCGTCCATCCAGTGCGTGCCCTGAGCATCGAGCAACCAGCGCCCGGCCAGGTCGCCCGCGCTCAGGTCTTCGTGGCAGGCCACCGTGATCAGGGGCAGCTTCAGGCGCCAGGCCATGTGCTCCACGAAGCGTGTCTTGCCGCAGCCGGTGGGCCCTTTGAGCAACACCGGCAGGCGCGCGGTGCGCGCGGCGTCGAAGGCCGCGATCTCGTGGCCCACCGGTTGGTAGAAGGGCTCCTCCGTGAGGCGCCAGTCGGCCAACGGGTCCACGTTCAGCGGTGGCCCGCGGTGGACGGATTCGGTATGCCTTCGATCGGGCATTCCTCGGTGCCCACCATGGGTCGCGTGATCGCCTCCACCGCCTTCTGCGTGCCCTCGGGGTCGTTGACCCAGCGTGCGTAGAAGTCGTAGGGGCAGGCGGCGGCGCCCTTGTCGCCCTCGCGCGAATTGATCATGCCGGTGTAGCCGCGGTGCAGCAGCTTGAACAAATGGTTCTCGCTCTGCGCGTTCTTGCGGAAGTCGCGGATCAGGCTGGTGGAGAGCGCGGCGTATTGAATGCCGTAGTCTTCCTCGCCGCATTCGCCCAGCGTGCGGCCGTCGAAACCGATGAGGGCGCTGTGGCCGAAGTAGCTGTACACGCCGTCAAAGCCCGAGGCATTGGCCACCGCCACATAGGTGTTGTTGGCCCAGGCCATGGCTTTCGCCATGAGCACCTGCTGGTCCTTCGCGGGGTACATGTAGCCCTGGCAGCGCACGATGAGTTCGGCGCCCTTCATGGCGCAGTCGCGCCAGATCTCGGGGTAGTTGCCGTCGTCGCAGATGATCAGGCTGATCTTCAGGCCCTTGGGGCCTTCGCTCACGTAGGTGCAGTTGCCCGGGTACCAGCCTTCGATGGGCACCCACGGCATGATCTTGCGGTACTTCTGCACGATCTCGCCCTGGTCGTTCATCAGGATCAGCGTGTTGTACGGCGCCTTGTACGGGTGCTCCTCGTGCTGCTCGCCGGTGAGCGAGAACACGCCCCACACCTTGGCCTTGCGGCAGGCCTCGGCAAAGATCTCGGTCTCGGCGCCGGGCACCGTGGCCGCCGTGTCGTACATCTCCTTCGCGTCGTACATGATGCCGTGCGTGCTGTACTCGGGAAAGATCACCAGGTCCATGCCCGGCAGGCCCGACTTCATGCCCACGATCATGTCGGCGATCTTGCGCGCGTTGTCCAGCACCTCGGCCTTGGTGTGCAGCCGCGGCATCTTGTAATTGACGACAGCGACACCGACGGTGTCCTTGCTGCTTGAAATATCGCCGTGCATCATGGCAGTACAACCTCGCTGTGGGAAATGGATGGGATGGCGGCCATTGTGGAAGTGGCCCCGGACATGGCGTATACGTCAATTGACGTAGCCGGTGGCGGCGTCAGAATGCGCTCCACAAGAGGAGACATCCATCATGCGAACCGCGAACTCGATGCTGGCGAGCGCGCTCCTGCTGGCGGCCGTGGCAGCCGAGACGCACGCTTCCCTGGACGGTCACCCGTCGGTGACCCAGTACCTGACGAACGACGCGCCTTTTGTCGTCTTCGGTGTGACGCCCACCAGCCTGCTCACCACCTCGGTCAGCATCACGCTCACCTTCATCGCCACCGACCCGTTGGACCAGGTCAGCGTGTTTCCGTTTGTGCGGAATGCCTCCGGTGGCCCGGCGCACTTGCGAGCCCACGTGAGCTGTGGTCCCAGGGATGCGGGGTCGTGGAACTGCCTCATCCCCGTGACCGCCCTGTTGCAAGACCTGCATGAAAGCGATGGTGAGCTCGGCTTGCGCATCGAGGCCCACGGCGATCTGCGCCAGCGAGGCCACCACAGCACCGTGATCGTCACCTTGCCGGTGCGGCGCGTGCCCGTTGCAGCCCGCCGGTGAGCGCTGGCCGCGGGCGCTCAGTGGCTGATCATCCAGGGGCGTTTTGATGGAAACGCCTTCGCGCCGTTGGGCGCCGTCACCGTCGCCTTGCTGCGCCCGGTGCCGCAGCAGCCGCAACCCGGCGGGTGTTTCAGGCGCGCGTAGTCGCCCGAGCGCTTGGGCTCGTGGCGCGCGCGTTCGTTGACGCCCATGGCGCTGCGCGTGCCGCTGTCCATGAGCGCCAGGCGCGGCGCGGTGACGAACACGCGCGCTGATGCAGCACCGCAGTCCGGGCAGGCGGCCGGCTCGTTGCGTTCGCTCAAGGAACGGAACGCATCGAAGCCACCGCAGGACGGGCAGTCGTAGTCGTAGGTGGGCATCGCAAACTCACAGGTCCGGCGACAGCGGCATCACCACCGAACCGTCCAGGTGCTTGATCGGGCCGCTCGCATTGGGGTTGATGTCGAAGTCGAAGATCTGCGTCGGCAGCCAGAGCGTGGCGCAGGCGTTGGGCACATCCACCACGCCGCTGATGTGACCCTGCACCGGAGCCGTGCCGAGGATGGAATAGGCCTGCGCGCCCGAGTAGCCGAACTTCTTCAGGTACTCGATGGCGTTCAGGCAGGCCTGGCGGTAGGCCACGTTCACGTCCAGGTAGTACTGCTTGCCGCTCTCGTCGACGCTGATGCCTTCGAAGATCACGTAGTCGTTGTAGGTGGGCGTGATCGGGCTGGGCTTGAAGATCGGGTTCTTGATGCCGTACTTGGCCATGCCGCCCTTGATCAGCGTGACCTTCATGTGCACCCAGCCGGCCATCTCGATGGCGCCGCAGAAGGTGATCTCGCCATCGCCCTGGCTGAAGTGCAGGTCGCCCACCGAGAGGCCAGCGCCTTCCACGTACACCGGGAAGAACACCTTGGCGCCGCGCGACAGATCCTTGATGTCGCAGTTGCCGCCGTGTTCGCGCGGTGGCACGGTGCGCGCGCCCTCGGCCGCGGCCTTGTCGCGCGCGGCGCCGGTCATCTTGCCCATGTGGGCGGTGCCCGCGAACGGCGGGTTGGCCAGGCCGCTGGTGGCCGGGTCGGAATCGATCAGCGCCTGCTCGCGCGTGTTCCACATCTCGAGCATCTTGGGGTCGGGCAGGCAGCCGATCAGGCCGGGGTGGATCAGACCGGCGTACTTCACGCCGGGCACGTGGCGCGAGCTGGTGAACATGCCGTGGAAGTCCCAGATGGACTTCTGCGCCTGCGGGAAATGTTCGGTGAGGAAACCGCCACCGTTCTTCTTGCTGAAGAAGCCGTTGAAGCCCCACAGGCTGTCGTCCTTGGCGCCGATGTCGAGCAGGTCCACCACCAGCAGGTCACCGGGCTCGGCACCCTTCACGCCCACCGGGCCGCTCAGGTAGTGCACCGTGCTCAGGTCGATGTCGCGCACGTCGTCGGCGCTGTCGTTGTTCTTGATGAAGCCACCGGTCCAGTCGAAGGTCTCCAGGATGAACTCGTCACCCGGCTTGACCCAGCAGGCCATGGGGATGTCGGGGTGCCAGCGGTTGTGGATGTTCTCGTTTTCCAGCGGCGACTTGGTGAGATCGACCTTGATCAGCGTTTCGGCCATGTTGCTTGCTCCTTGTTGGTGGACAGATGAAATGGGTCAGACGGAGAGGTAGGACTTGATGTGCTGCAGGTCGGTGTCGCCGCGCTCGGTCTCGTGCACCAGGCGGCCGCCTTCGATGACGAACAGGCGGTCGGCGACGTCCATGGCGAACGAGAGCACCTGCTCGGAGACCACGATGGTGATCTTGCGCATCTTGCGGATCTCGTTGAGCGCCTTGGCGATGTCCTTGATGATGGAAGGCTGGATGCCTTCGGTGGGCTCGTCGAGCAGCAGCACCTTGGGGTCGGTGACGAGCGCGCGCGCAATGGCGAGCTGCTGTTGCTGGCCGCCCGAGAGGTTGCCGCCCTTGCGCCGGCGCATGTCCCACAGCACCGGGAACAGCGCGTAGATCTCGGCGGGAATGGCCTTGTCTTTCGCGTTCTCCAGCCCGGTCTGGATGTTCTCTTCCACCGTGAGCGTGGGGAAAATCATGCGGCCCTGCGGCACGTAGGCGATGCCCTTGGCCACGCGCTGGAAGCTCTCCATCTGCGAGACCTCCTGGCCGGCAATGGAGATGTGCCCGGTCTTCACCGGCAGGATGCCGATCAGGCTCTTGAACAGCGTGGTCTTGCCCATGCCGTTGCGGCCCATGATGGCCACGCACTCGTTCTCGCGCGTCTCGAACGAGATGCCGTGCAGCGCCTGGCTCTGGCCATAGGCGACGACGAGGTCCTTGACTTTCAGCATGGTGGTTCCTTCAGTGGCCGAGGTACACGTCGATGACTTTTGGGTCCGCTTGGACTTGATCCATGGGCCCTTCGGCCAGGATCTTTCCCTGGTGCATCACGGTGACCTTGTGCGCGATCTTCTTGACGAAGTCCATGTCGTGTTCGATCACGATCACGGCGCGGTTCTGGCAGATGCGCTGCAGCAGTTCGGCGGTCAGGTCGCGTTCGCGCGCGCTCATGCCGGCGATGGGTTCGTCCAGCATCAGCAGTTCGGGCTCCTGCATCAGCAACATGCCGATCTCCAGCCACTGCTTCTGGCCGTGCGAGAGCAGGCCGGCTTCGGTTTCGAGCTTGTCGCCCAGGCCGATGTCTTCGGCCACCGCCTTCACACGCGCCTGGATCTCGTCGGTGGCGGTGAAGGCCAGTGCACCCCAGACCGAACGGCCCGAGGGGAACGACACCTCCAGGTTCTGGAACACCGAGAGGTTCTCGTAGATCGAGGGCGTCTGGAACTTGCGGCCTATCCCCAGGCGCACGCGCTTGTGCTCCGGCACCTGGATGATTTCTTCGTTCTTGAACTTGATGCTGCCGGCGCTGGCCTTGGTCTTGCCGCAGATCAGATCCAGCAGCGTGGTCTTGCCCGCGCCGTTGGGGCCGATGATCACGCGCAGCTCGTTCCTGTCGATGTAGAGCGTGAGGGCGTCGATGGCCTTGAAGCCGTCGAAGGAGACGGTGAGGTCTTCCACGGAGAGGGCGAAGTCGGTGTTGCTCATCTTGTTCTCCGTTGGCTCAGACGCCCTGGCCGCGGGTGCCCTCGGGCAACTTCACGTCGCTCGTGGCAGGCGTGGCGGCTCTCGCCATCGGTGCGTGCGGTGGTGGCGAGGGTGGCTGGGGTCGCGCGGCCGAGGCTGCGCGCAGGGCCGACTGGCGGCCCTTCCACCACGGCACGATGCGTTCCTCCCACACACCGGCCAGGCCCATGGGGAAGGCCATGACCACGCCGATGAAGAGACCCGCCATCAGGAACAGCCAGAGGTCGGGGAAGCTCTCGGAGAAGAAGGTCTTGCCGGCGTTGACGAGCAGCGTGCCGTAGACCGCGCCCACCAGGCTCATGCGCCCACCCACGGCGGCGTAGATCACCATCTCGATCGAGGGCACGATGCCCACGAAGCTCGGCGACATGAAGCCCACCTGCAGCGTGAACAGCGCGCCACCGATGCCCGAGAGCGCGGCCGCCAGGCAGAACACGAAGATGCGGAAGTCGGCCACGTCGTAGCCCGAGAAGCGCACGCGGTCTTCCTTGTCGCGCATGGCCAGCAGCAGCGTGCCGAGCTTGCTGGTCTGGATCCAGCGGCACACCACCATGGAGAGCACCAGCATGCCCACGCACACGTAGTACAGGATGTACTTGGCGCTGTCGGTGCGCGTGTCCCAGCCCAGCACGGTCTTCAGGTCGGTCATGCCGTTCACACCACCGGTGAAGCCCTGCTGGCCGATGATGAGCACGGTGAGGATCAGCGCCACCGCCTGCGTGATGATGGCGAAGTACACACCGCCCACACGGCGCTTGAACATGGCGAAGCTCACGATCCAGGCCAGCAGCGTGGGCACCACGATGATGGCGGCCAGCGCAAACGGCAGGCTCTTGAACGGCACCCAGAACGCCGGCAACTCGGTGATCTGGTTCCAGTCCATGAAGTCGGGGATGCCGGGGGTGGACTGGATTTTGGTGGTCTCGGGGTCGGAGGCTTCCAGCTTCAAGAACATGGCCATGGCGTAACCACCGAGGCCGAAGAACACACCCTGCCCCAGGCTCAGCACGCCACCGTAGCCCCACAGCATCACGAGGCCGATGGCGACAAACGCGTAGGTGAGGTACTTGCCCACCAGGTTGAGGCGGAAGATGTCGAGCGAGAGCGGCAGCACCACGGCCAGCAACACCGTCAGCAGCACCAGGCTGGCGAGCTGGTAGCGGGCAATCCAGGCTTTCAAGGCGTTCATGAACGTACTCCGGGAGTCAAAAAATTCAACGACGCACTTTGGATGCGAACAAGCCCTGTGGGCGCACCATCAGGATCACCACGATCAGCGAGAGCGTGAGCATCTTGGCCATGGAGCCGGCCATGAAGAACTCGGTGATGGACTGCGTCTGCGCGATGCCGAAGGCCGAGACCACGGTGCCCAGCAGGCTGGCCGCGCCGCCGAAGGTGACGACCAGGAAGGCGTCGACGATGTAGAGCGAGCCCGAGGTGGGGCCGGTGGAGCCGATGGTGGTGAAGGCCGCGCCGGCGATGCCCGCGATGCCGCAGCCGATGGCGAAGGTCAGGCGGTCGGTCTTCCTGGTGTCGATGCCGGTGGCGTTGGCCATCACGCGGTTGCTCACCGTGGCCCGCACGCGCAGGCCCCAGCGGCTCTTGTGCAGCGCGATCAGCACGCCGCAGGTGACGACCGCCGTGAGCGCCAGCACGAACATGCCGTTGATGGGAATGTCCAGGCCCTCGGCCGGTGCCCAGGAGCCCAGCAGCCAGTCGGGCAGCGTGGGGCTCACTTCTTTCGGGCCGATGAAGGTGCGGAAGCACTGCTGCATCGCCAGGCTGATGCCCCAGGTGGCGAGCAGGGTGTCGAGCGGGCGCTTGTAGAGGTGGCGGATCAGCGCCCATTCAACGAACCAGCCGGCCGCGAAGGCAAACAGGAAGGCGGCCACGATGGCGAAGGGAAAGTACGCGGCCACGGCACCGGGACTGATGGAGTTCGCGAGCGTGGAGCCGAGGTAGATGGTGTAGGCGCCGATGGTCATGAACTCACCGTGCGCCATGTTGATCACGCCCATCTGCCCGAAGATGATGGCCAGGCCCAGCCCCATGAGCAGCAGCACGGCGAACAGGCTCAGGCCGGCGAAGCCCTGCATCAGGCCGATGTTGAGCAGGTCGTTGAAACTCATCGCGTTCTCCAGTGAAGGTTCGTCCAGAACGCCACGGATCCGGCTCTGCCGGTCCGTAGGCGTTGCCCCCTTGAGGGGGTCACGGCGCGAATGCGCCGTGGCGGGGATGGGTCACTGATAACCCTTGGGGAACGGATCGGGCTTGATCAGGTCCGGTGACTCCGACACCACCTTGAACGTTGCGTCCGGCATGCCCATGGCGATGCGCGACTTGCTCCACAGGTGGTGGTTGGCGTCCAGCTTCACGTAGCCCTCGGGTGCGGTCTTGAGCTCGATGCCGGTGCGCGAAGCGGCCACCACCTTGTCCACGTCGAAGCTCTTGGCCTTCTCGACCGCGGCCTTCCACAACCAGGGGCCGAGGTAACCGGCCTGGGTCACGTCGCCGATCACGGCGTCCTTGCCGTACTTGGCCTTGAACGCGGCGACGAACTTCTTGTTGTTCTCGTTGTCGAGCGACTGGAAGTACTTCATCGACGAGTAGAAGCCCTGGAAGTTTTCACCGCCCACGCCGGTCATCTCGTCCTCGGTCACCGACAGCGTGACCAGCAGCTGCTTGTCGCCGGTGATGCCGGCGGCCTTGAGCGCCTTGTAGAAGGCCACGTTGGAGCCACCGACCACGGCGGCGAAGATGCAGTCGGGCTTCTGCAGCTTGATCTTGTTCATCAGCGAGCCGAAGTTGGTGCTGCCCAGCGGGTAGTACTCCTCGCCGACGACCTTGCCCTTCTGGAAGTTCTCGATGTGCTTGCGCGCGATCTTCATCGAGGTGCGCGGCCAGATGTAGTCGGAGCCGATCAGGAAGAAGCTCTTGGCCTTCTTCTCTTTCTGCGCCCAGTCCAGGCTGTACAGAATCTGCTGCGTGGCTTCCTGGCCGGTGTAGATCACGTTCTTGGACTGCTCCAGGCCTTCGTAGAAGGTGGGGTAGTACAGCAGGCCGTTTTCCTTCTCGAACACCGGCAGCACGGCCTTGCGCGAGGCCGAGGTCCAGCAGCCGAACACGGCGGCGCAGCGGTCGTTGATCAGCAGCTTCTTCGATTTTTCCGCGAAGGTCGGCCAGTCGGAGGCACCGTCTTCCTTGATCACCTTGATCTTGCGGCCCAGGATGCCGCCCATCGCGTTGATCTCGTCGATGGCGAGCTGCTCGGCCTGGATCGAGCCGGTTTCCGAAATCGCCATGGTGCCGGTGGACGAGTGCAGCTGACCCACGGTGACTTCGGTGTCGGTGATGGCCAGCTTGGTCGTGTTGACCGAGGCGGTGGGCTGGCCGAAGCTCCAGGTGGGCAGGCCCACCAGGCCGGCGGCACCCAGCATCTGCAGCACGCGGCGGCGGCTGGCTTCCGGGGTTTCAAGAGAGACGGCGTTCGGATCGGAGAGGTGCTTCATGGGTGGACTCCTGGGACGGTTGGGACAGTGAAACCGGCGGTGTGCCGACTGGGGTGAAGACTAGGGACAGCACCGTAGGGCGCCCATACGTCAAATAACGTAGAGCGTCTGTCTGGTGGCCGGGGACGGTTCTTGCTAGCGTCCATGGCATGTCCTCACCCGAGCCCGCCACGCCCGTCGCCACGCAAAAAATCTTCCGGTTCCGCCGGGAATACAACTCGTGGGTGGCCGACGAGACCATGGAGGACTACGCCCTGCGCTACACGCCGCGCAGCTTTCGCAAGTGGAGCGAGTGGCGCGTGGCCAACACCGCGTTCGGCTCGCTGTCCTTCCTGGCGCTGGAGGCCATCGGTGGCGCGATCGCGGTGAACTACGGCTTCGGCAACGCCATGTGGGCGATCCTGGTGGTGGGGTTGATCATTTTTTTCACCGGCCTGCCCATCGCCTACTACGCCGCGCGCTACGGGCTGGACATGGACCTGCTGACCCGGGGTGCGGGCTTCGGCTACCTGGGCTCGACCATCACCTCGCTGATCTACGCGGTGTTCACCTTCATCTTCTTCGCCATCGAGGCGGTGATCATGGCGCTGGCCCTGCAGATGGCGACCGACTGGCCGCTGGCCTGGTGTTACCTGATCTCGGCGGTGGTGATCATCCCGCTGGTCATCCGCGGCATCACCCTCATTTCGAAGCTGCAGGCCTGGACGCAGCCGCTGTGGCTGTTCCTGCTGCTGCTGCCCTTCGTGTGGATCGCGGTCTCCCAGCCCCAGCTCTACCGCGACTTCTCCAGCCTCACCGGCATCCGCTCGGGCAGCAACAATTTCCAGCCGCTGATGTTCGGCGCGGCGGCGGCGGTGATCTTCTCGCTGGTGGTGCAGATCGGCGAGCAGGTGGACTTCTTGCGCTTCATGCCCGAGCGCAAGCGCGAGAACCGCTGGCGCTGGTGGACCGCGGTGCTGATCACCGGGCCGGGCTGGATCGGCATGGGCATGCTCAAGATGGCCGGCGGCGCTTTTCTCGCGTTCGCGGCGATGCAGTTCGAGGTCGCGCCCGAGCGCACCACCGAGCCCACGCAGATGTTCCTGGCCGGCTTCACCGCGGCGGTGGGCCACCCCGGCCTGGCGGTGGTGATGACGGTGGTGTTCGTGATCATTTCGCAGATCAAGATCAACGTGACCAACGCCTACGCGGGGTCACTGGCCTGGTCCAACTTCTTCGCACGCGTGACGCACAGCCACCCGGGCCGCGTGGTCTGGCTGGTGTTCAACGTGGCGATTGCCACCCTGCTCATGCTGCTGGGCGTGTTCGCCGGCATCGAGAAGGTGCTGGGCGTCTACAGCAACGTGGCCATTGCCTGGGTCGGCGCGCTGGTGGCCGATCTCATCATCAACAAGCCGCTGGGCCTGAGCCCGAAAGGCATCGAGTTCCGCCGCGCCTACCTGTACGACTTCAACCCGGTGGGCATGGGCTCGATGATCGTCGCGGCGCTGGTGGCCAGCCTGGCCTACGCCGGCGTCATGGGCGAGGTGGCGGCGGCGTTTTCGCCCTTCATCGCGCTCGGCCTGGCGCTGGTGCTCTCGCCCCTGATCGCCTGGGCCACCCAGGGCCGCTACTACCTGGCGCGCACGCCCTCCACCGAATGGAAGCCCGGCGAAGCGGTGCGCTGCGCGGTGTGCGAGAACCAGTTCGAGAGCGAGGACATGGCGAGCTGCCCGGCCTACCGCGCACCCATCTGCTCGCTGTGCTGCTCGCTCGAATCGCGCTGCCACGACCGCTGCAAGACCAACTCGCGCGCCATCGACCAGGTGCGCGCGGCGCTCGCCGCGGTGCTGCCGCAGGGCGTGATGGTGCGGGTCAACTTCCGCGCCGGGCAGTTCCTCGGGGTGTGGCTGTCCATCAGCGCGGTCATGGCCTTCCTGATCGGCATGGTCTACGTGCAGGAAAGCCTGCACGCCCCGACCGAGGTGCTGCAGCTGCCCTTCCTCAAGATCTACGCCTTCCTGGTGCTGTTCGCCGCGGTGTGCTCGTGGTGGGTGGTGCTCACCACCGACAGCCGGCGCATGGCGCAGGACGAGTCCGAGCGGCAGACGCAGCTGCTGATGCTGGAGATCGACGCCCACCAGCGCACCGACGCCGAGCTGCAGTCCGCGCGCGACCGTGCCGAGGCCGCGAGCCAGGCCAAGACGCGCTACGTGGCCGGCATGACGCACGAGCTGCGCACGCCGCTCACCAGCATCCTGGGTTACGCGCAGATCCTGCTGAAGAACAGCGACATCTCGGTCTGGGTGCGCGAGACCATCGCCACCATGCAGCGCAGCGGCCAGCACATGCACGCGCTGATCGATGGCTCGCTCGACCTCGCGCGCATCGAGGCCGGGCGCCTGAAGCTCGACCCGGTGCCGCTGCCGCTGGGCCAGCTGCTCGAAGACGTGGAACGCATGATCCGCCCGCAGGCCGAGTCCAAGGGCCTGCGCTTCGTGGTGCAGCAAGAGGGCGAGTTGCCGGCCTGGGTGCGCGCCGACGCCAAACGCCTGCGGCAGATCCTGATCAACCTGCTGAGCAACGCGGTGCGCTTCACCGACCAGGGCGACGTGACGCTCAAGCTCGACTTCCGCCAGCAGGTCGCGCGCATCGACGTGATCGACACCGGCATCGGCATCGCCGCGCAAGACCAGACGCGCATCTTCCTGCCGTTCGAGCGCGGCAGCGCCGGGCGGCGCGCGCTGGACACCGGCACCGGCCTGGGCCTGACCATCACCCACCTGCTCACCGACATGATGGGCGGCGAACTGCTGCTCAAGAGCCGGCCCGGCCAGGGCAGCACCTTTTCGTTGCGGTTGTACCTGCCGCCCATTCCGTCAGACCCACTGCACCCGCTGCCGATCCCGTCCACGCTGCGCGCGGTCACCGGTTACCTGGGGCCACGCCGCACGCTGCTCGTGGTGGACGACCAGCCACTGCACCGCCAGCTGCTCGCCAGCCTTCTGGTGCCGCTGGGCTTCGTGGTGCGCGAGGCGGCCAGCGGCCTGGAGTGCCTGGAGATCATCGAACAGCACGCGCCCGACCTGCTGCTGCTGGACCTCACCATGGACGGGCTCGATGGCTGGCAGACCGCCGAGGCCGTGCGCAAGCTGCTGCCTGCCGCGCGCCTCCCCATCGTGTTCGTCTCGGCCAACCTGTTCGACAACCGGCCCGAAGAACTGACCGCGCTGGACTGCCAGGGCTTCGTGGCCAAACCCATGATGGAGTCGGAACT
Source organism: Hydrogenophaga sp. (assembly GCF_036675665.1). Taxonomy (GTDB): domain Bacteria; phylum Pseudomonadota; class Gammaproteobacteria; order Burkholderiales; family Burkholderiaceae_C; genus Hydrogenophaga. The sequence continues at coordinate 15,535 of NZ_JAKFEO010000058.1, forward strand.
GCTGGACGCGCTCAAGAGCGCGCTCGCGCTGGAGTGGGTGACCGAGCAGGCGCCGGCCACCACGCCGGTGAGCTTCGTGCGCCACCGCATCACCGGCCTGCCGCTGCCCGACGACCTGCGCGAAGAACTGCAGCGCCTGGCGCGCCAGGGCCAGGCCGCCGCGCTGCGCCAGCGCCTGTGGCAGGCCCAAACCGCCGAACCCGCGCACGCCGCCACACTGGCGCTGCTGCAGTCCTGCGCGGACCGGTTCGACTTTCAAACCCTGATCGAGTACCTCAGGGACACCGCGGAGCTCACGGAAGAAGAAGATGACATCAACACCTGACCCAGTGGCCACGCCACCTCTGGTCACACAGCCCGTGATCCTGGTGGTGGACGACGCCGTGGACACCCTGCGCATGCTGGGCGACGCGCTGGTGGCCGAGGGCTATGTGGTGCTCGCCGCGCGCGACGCCGAAGAGGCCCTCGAACGCTTTGAAGTGGCCGTGCCCGACGGCGTGCTGCTCGACGCGGTGATGCCCGGCATGGACGGCTTCACCTTCTGCGAACACATCAAGGCCACGCCGGCCTGGTCGCACGTGCCCATCGTCTTCATGACCGGCCTCTCGGAGAGCGAGCAGATCCTGCGCGGCTTTGCCTGCGGCGGCGTGGACTACGTGGTCAAACCGCTGCGCATTCCCGAGGTGATGGCGCGGCTGGCCACGCATGTGCGCAACGCGCGCGTGACGCGTCTGGCGCAGGAAGCCGTGGACGTGGCCGGCATGGGCACCGTGGTGCTGGACACGCAGGGCCGCATGGCCTGGCGCTCACCGCAGGCCACCGCCTGGCTCGCGCTCGCTTTCGGCACGGACGCCACGGCGGGCAAGCGCGCCAGCGAATGGCTGGGCGCGGCACTCAGCGACAGCGAGACCACGCGCGACCTCGGGCGCCAGGGCCGCCTGCTGGCGCGCAACATGGGCCAGGGCAACCTGGGCGAGTCGATGCTGCTGCTCACGCTCACGCCCGACAGCGCTGCCGCGCAGCGCCTGCGCGACATCGCGCTCACGCCGCGCGAGACCGAGGTGCTGTCGTGGCTGGCCAAGGGCAAGACCAACCGCGACATCGCCGACATCCTGGGCATGAGCCACCGCACGGTGAACAAACACCTGGAGCATGTGTTCGAGAAACTGGGCGTGGAGACGCGGTCGGCGGCGGCGGCGATCGCCGGGCGCCTGCTGCCTCAGGACTGACAAAGCACCGCTCCGGCGCGATGTTTGCTTGGCTCTTGTCCATGGCCCCGCACCGCACCGACCCCGACCTCGACCACACCGGCACCGACTGGCACGCCCAGGAGCTGCTGCTCATGCGCGAGGTGATGAAGCTGGTGGGCCGCAGCCTGGCGCCGGCCTTCGTGTTGCGCGAGATGCTGCACCTGATGAGCGAGCTGCTCGGCCTGAACCGGGGGCGCATGGTGCTGGCCGACGACGTGCCGCACGAGGCTGAGCGCACGGCCTCCATCCGCCACGCCTACGGCCTCACCGCCGGCCAGGTGGCCAGCGGCGTGTACCGCTGGGGCGAGGGCATCACCGGGCGGGTGCTGCAGACCGGCCTGCCGGCGATCGTGCAAGACGTGGACGCCGAGCCACTCTTCCTCTTTCGCTGCGTGCCACGCAGCCAGCTGCCGCCGCAGACCGTGGCCTTCATCGCGCTGCCCATCGAGGTGAACGGCGCCACCATCGGCGTGCTGGCCTGCCACCGCATCCGCAGCCGCCAGCGCCACCTGAACGACGACCTGGCCGTGCTGCGCATCCTCGCCACCCTGGCTGGCCAGTTGCTGCAGCTGGAGCAGCTGGTGGCCGAGGAAACCCGCCAGCTCGAAGAGCGCAACGCCGCCCTGGCGCGCGCGCTCGACACCAGCACCGCGCGCTACGGGCTCATTGGCCGCTCGCCCGCGCTGCTGCAGGCCCTGGGCGAGCTGGAACGCGTGTCGCAGTCGCAGGCCACGGTGCTGCTGCTGGGCGAGTCGGGCACAGGCAAGGAGCTGTTTGCCCGCGCCGTGCACCTGGCCAGCGGCCGGCATGACCAGCCTTTCATCAAAGTGAACTGCTCGGCGATCCCCGACACCTTGTTCGAGTCCGAGCTGTTCGGCTACGAGCGCGGCGCCTTCACCGGGGCCAACACCGCGCGCGCGGGCTGGTTCGAGCAGGCCAACGGCGGCACCATCTTTCTGGACGAGATCGGCGAGCTGCCGCTGGCCATGCAAAGCAAGCTGCTGCGCACGCTGCAAGAGGGCACGCTGGTGCGCCTGGGCGGCACGCGCGAGCTGAAGGTGAACATTCGCCTGGTGGCCGCGACCAACCGGGACCTGGCGCGCGAGGTGCAGGCCGGGCGGTTCCGGCAAGACCTGTATTACCGGCTCAACGTGATCCCGATCCGCCTGCCCAGCCTGCGCGAGCGGCGCGAAGACATCCGCGCGCTCGCGCTGCATTTCGTGAACCGCGCCAACCAGGCGCACGAGCGCAACGTGCACCTGGCGCCCGAGGCCATGGCGCGGCTGGAAACGCACGACTGGCCCGGCAACATCCGCGAACTGGGCAACCTGATCGAGCGGCTGGTGCTGCTCACCGACCACACCCGCGTGACCGCCGTGGCGCTGGAGCGCTTCATGCCCGAATCACTGACACCGCTGCCCACCGCCGAACCCCCACCCGGCCGGCCCCTGCCCGCCGGCACCGTGCGCGAATACCTGAGCGCCCGTTCACACAGCCCGCAGGCCCTGCAAGACGCCCTGCTGCGCCACCAAGGCAACCAGACCCAGGCCGCCCAAAGCCTGGGGCTCACGCTGCGGCAGTTCAGCTACCGGCTGCGCAAGGCGGGGCTGCGATGAAGGGTGGGGTTGAAGCGTTCAACTGAAAGCCGGCGTAACGGATGTGTGACAGCATCGACGCCATTGACCAAGACTTGCGAGAAGCCACCATGAAAACCATCGACGAAATGCTGAACCTGGCATTGCTGACCACCGACGAGCACCAGCAGATCAGCAGCTGGATTGCGCAGGCCGACACGCCCGACGAGATCTTGAAGATGCCGCCGTTGCTGTGGCGGGCGGTGGAGCGGGCGAGTGCGGTGATGGGGATTGATGAGGACTTGTTGCGGCCGCCTGCGCTGGATGCTGACGACGTGGCTTTCCGATAGGCCGAGAGCCTAACAAGTGGCGTGCTGACCAAATGGCCAAGGCGGATGGGGCGAGCATGTCGTGCATCGGCCATAAGCCGGCCGCTGAGGCGGGCGATCAGGCGCACGTTCTAGGCAAGAAGGTGGAGGGCAAAGCGGCCGCGCCAAGAAGTGCCTTCCAGGCCACCACTCTGCACAGGTCATAGATAGCGAGTAGCGCAAAACATTGGACCTTGAAGTCCAACGCCCGACACTCGGAAGCTTCATGCCTAGAAAGTTAGATGGCGGCCGCTACGGGTGGCTTCAAGACAAAGGTGGATACGGCCAGCGTGGAGAGTAGGTCGTACACATACACTGTGTCCACGCCATGAGCCGCTGCAGCGTCAGGAAGATAAATCTTCTTCTTGGTGTCTGGATTGCTTTTTTCTTGGGTCGCAATGCCATAACCGTGCTCTTTTGCTACGGCAATGAGGAATGCGTCCGCCGTGGTCGCCTTGGCAAACTGCGCTTGGGCAGCTGCGTTGTACTTTGACGAGTGAGCCCACTGCATGATGTTGCTGTAGTGCTTCATCACTGCGACATTCTGCGCGTCGTCAAGAAAGAACGTCGGAGGGAGTGCCTTGGCCCAGCCATATGCCGGGTCGTCTTTGGGACCGGCAGCCAGTTCGCTCAACACTTTGCGACAGCTGTATACGTGTCCTCTCGCATGAGCCGACTGCATCCAATCCCAGAACCCTCCGCAAAAATCGAAGCGGTAGTACATGTTCTTGGCTTGGATGAAAACGTTAGCGTCAATAAGGTACTTTTTTTCTGTCATCAGCCACGCCTCGCGAGTTCAACCACAGACCTCGGAGATGCGTTGAGCAGTCCGCCTGCGTCACGAAGCATCAAGTCACCAGCCATCGCTCGAGCGACGACGGCTTTTGTTAACCGTTTGCTGTTCCGGATCAGAATATTTGCGAAACCATCACCACCGCTCGTCGTCCGGTTTGCAGCCTTGCGGCTAGCTTCTGCTGCCGCACCGTACTGTGCTGCCGTTATCAATCCGAACTCCAAAGCCCGCCGCGCGATCACAAGCTGACTGACCCGGAAACGACGACTAAGGACAATAAAATGTGATGCATCGAGCGCCGACCAAGCAGCCAGGAACTCAGCATGAGGTGTGAGAACCTCTGCAGCGATGCGATTGCATAAAGTCTCAACGCTTGCATCTGATACTGTCATTGTCGAGGCCGATACATTGGACACGCCGCTATGGCCAAGCCAGATGTGAGCAGCCTCATGTATCAGTGTGAAAACCCACGCGGTCGGCCAATCGGCCCCATTGACGAAGATGGCCGGAGCAAGACTATCGACGATGGCGAAACCTCGAAATTCCGAAGCCGAGAGTGGTCTGCGTGTGTTCGACTTAACGACACCGTTTTTGAATACAAGGACTCCTGATGCTTCGAGTCGCCCGACAAGTAAGCTGTAGAAAGCTTCTGGTGTGGCCGAATTTCGACGGTCGTTCCGCGTCAACGAAAGAGTCTCCGTGATCTCCTTCGCGACAATAGGCACGAGCTCAGGGTCCGAACGATCTGCGTAACGACCTACAAAGGCTGGTCCTTCGGATTCGCCATCCTGCAGGTAGTCCGCGAACCACTCCTGTTTTCGAAGAACATCACTAAGGGTTTCATAAAAGTCCTCAGACAACGGCTCGGCATCTTTGAGTTGTCGCAAGTCTGGCAGCTGCGGCCTATCTATCGTTGGCGGCGCCTCCAAGAACAAGAAGCCAAAAGGAATCCGAGATATCGATGCAATCTTTTCGATCTGAGTGGGTGTTACTTTGCCCTGAAGTACCGCTTCAGTTTTAGAGGGCGGCGCGACCTTCCCAGCAAGCTCAGTAAGAGAAAGACCTACCTTGTTTGCCGCCCATTCAAGGACGTCTGGGGACAAGGTTAGGGTGGCCATCTTCCCAATGTAACAGCCCCTCTTACATTGCGGTTCGGGGGAAGCACTAGTGCCCCCGCATGAGGGTCGAACGGACCGTAAGCCTAGGCTCCCTTGTGGGACAGATGGACTCACGGATGCTCCGAATCTTTGCTTACCGTGGAGGCTCTAGCCCTGGTCGCCGCGGTGTCTCGGGACGCAACTAAGACGCGCCCTGCTGACTCTTCGCTGTTTGACTGCACCAATCGCCAGCGGATCGGTGACGACGGTTTGCCATCGCTGCTGTGCAGATGTTCGGCCAGGAGTCACCACATCGCCTCGCAGCCGAAAGCCTGGGATGGACCTCTCGCGCTCTAAATTCCGACCACTCAATCGAAAAGAACTCGCACACCAACACTGTGTCGACATTGTGTCGACACAGTGGCGCATCCAGCCGTCGCCGGCAGCCTGCGCATTTCCGCGACCAACCCCAATAAACCCAACAAATTCAACGCCCTCCACGCGTTGACCCGCATGCCCGCCCACTTGGCACGTTGGTTGCGCTAGAGACCTCAGGCAATCCCGCCTGCCGCCACTTCCGCGAGGTCTCCATGAGCATTGACGCCACCCTGATCGCCCCCGCCCAGCTTGCTGCGCTGCAGTCGTCCGAACCCGTCGTGGTCATCGACACGCGCGACGCGGACACCTTTTCCGCTGGTCACATTCCCGGTGCCGTGAACCTGCGTGAAGTGTTCACGTATCTGGCCACCTCCACGCCCGAAGGCCTGCAGGCGCTGAAAGCAACCTTCGCTGATGCCCTCGGTGCGGCCGGTCTCTCGGGCAAGGAAACGGCGGTGTTCTACGAAGACGCGATGAACAGCGGCTACGGCCAGTCGTGCCGTGGCTACTACCTGCTCACCTGGCTGGGCTACCCCAAGATCAAGGTGCTCAACGGTGGCTTCAGCGCCTGGAAAGCGGCCGGCATGCCGGTCTCCACCACGGCGGCCACGCCCACGCCCGCCACCTTCCCGAGCGACCTGCCCACGGCCGACGTGATGCTCACGCAGGACGATGTGAAGGCCGCGCTGGGCACCGACACGGTGTTGCTCGACGTGCGCGACATCGACGAGTGGATCGGTGAATCGTCATCGCCCTACGGCAAAGACTTCGCGCCCCGCAAGGGCCGCCTGCCCGGCGCCAAGTGGCTGGAGTGGTACCGCTTCATGAAGCCTTCGGCGCAAGGCCCGGTGTTCAAGTCGCCCGACGAGGTGAAGGCCGAGTGCGCCACCGCCGGCATCACCACCGACGACACCATCTACCTCTACTGCTTCAAGGGCGCGCGCGCGTCCAACACCTTCCTGGCGCTCAAGCAGGCCGGCTTCAGCGACGTGCGCATGTACTTCGGCTCGTGGAACGAGTGGTCGCGCGACGAGAGCCTGCCGATCGAGACCGGTCTGCCGCTGGTGAAGTCCAGCAAAAAACCCGTGCTGGCCATGGCGGCCTGAGCCTTCCTCCTTCTTCCTTTTTCCCCGACCCTGAAACCCTGGAGACACCATGTCCGCTACCGACACGCTTGAGCCTGTGAACACCGTCAAGGCCTACCTGCGCCCCATCGACAGCGAGGGCCTCGCGGCCTTTGCCGCCAAGGGCAAAGCCAACCCCGCCAGCCGCGGCACCAACAAGGTCCACACCGTGATGGAGGGGCAGTACCGCTCGCTCTCCACCGTGGGCAACCACACGCCGGTGGTGGTGGACGAGCCGCTGCACCTGTTTGGCGAAGACACGGCACCGGCACCCGGCGAGATCGTGCTCTCGGGCCTGGGCGGGTGTCTGGCGGTGGGCATCACGGCGGTGGCCACCTGGAAGGGCGTGAAGCTGAGCAAGCTGGAGGTGTTCCTTGAAGGCGACATCGGCAACCCCGCCGCGTGGGGCGCCGGTGGCGCGCTGGAGAAGCTGCCGGCCGAGATGGGTTTTCAGGCGATCCGCGTGAAGGTGGTGGTGGAGGGCGACGCGCCGCGCGAGGTGCTCGACGAGATCGTGCAGCACGCCAATTTCTATTCGCCGGTGGCCAACAGCATGCGCAACCCGATTCCAATGACCATCGGACTGGCAGACGCATGAACCCCCACGACCTGCCCCCCGAGCTGACCCACGAAACATCGGCCTCCGCGCTGCTGGCCGCGGTGCGCGAGGTGGCGCAGGGCCCGTTGGCGGCGGTGGTCGAGTCCATCGACCGCAGCGGCTACTACCCGCGCGCCGAGCTGCAGCAGCTCGCCGCGCTGGGTGCCATGAGCGCGCACCTCGATGGCGAGGCCGGCCCGGGCGATTTCGGTCTGGCGATCCGCGCCATGGCCGAGGCCTCGCGCGTGTGCGGCGCCACCGGCTTCATGATGTGGTGCCAGGCGGTGTGTGGTCTGTACATGCAGCAGTCGGGCAACCCCGCGCTGAATGGCGAGGCGCTGATGGCGCACGTGCGCGGCGACTCGCTGGGCGGCACGGCCTTGTCCAACCCCATGAAGAGCTACGCGCAGATCGAGAGCCTGCTGCTCAAGGCCACGCCGGTGGAGGGCGGCTACATCGTCAACGGCTCGCTGCCCTGGGTGAGCAACCTCGGGCCGGGCCACAGCTGCGGCGCGATTGCCGCGGTGGTGCATGGCGACGAGCCCATCGGCCGCGAGGTGATGTTTCTGCTGCGCTGCGGCGCGCCCGGCGTGGAGCTGCGCGAATGCCCGAGCTTCTCGGCCATGGAAGGCACGGGCACCTACGCGCTGCGCCTCAAAGACCATTTCATTGGCGCTGACGACGTGATCGCCGACGCCGCCAAACCGTTCATTGCCCGCATCCGTGCGGCCTTCGTCATGCTCCAGTGCGGCATGGCGGTGGGCGTGACGCAGGGCGCCATCGACTCCATCTGGGAAGTGGAGGCGCAGCTGGGCCATGTGAACCAGTTTCTGGAAGACCGGCCCGACGCGCTGCAGGCCGAGCTGGACGCGCTCACCGAGCGCGTGATGAAGCTGGCCGAAACGCCCTACGACCCATCGGTGGAATTTTTCATCGACGTGCTGGACGCGCGCGCGCACGGCGCCGAGTTGAGTCTGCGCGCGGCGCAGTCGGCCCTGCTGCACCAGGGCGCGCGCGGTTACCTCATGAGCTCGGCCGTGCAGCGTCGTGTGCGCGAGTCGCACTTCGTGGCCATCGTCACGCCCGCCATCAAACACCTGCGCAAGGAAATCGCGCGCCTGTCTGCCGAGGTGATGCCGGCATGAACGCCTCTTTGAACACGATCGCCGCGGCGGTGCAGGCCCTCGCACCCTGGCAGCAGTACATCTGCGACGCCTGCGGCTACATCTACAACGAAGCCGACGGCGACCCCGACGGTGGCCTGCCGCCCGGCACGCGCTACGCCGACATCCCCGACGACTGGGCCTGCCCGCTGTGCGGCGTGACCAAGGCCGACTTCACGCCCTGGACACCGCCCAGCCTGGACGCGCTGCGCGCCAACATCCAGGGCAGCGCCCCGGTGGCCACGCGCGGTGCGGCGGGTGTGGTCATCGTTGGCGCCGGGCGCGCCGGCTGGCAGATGGCCGAAGCCCTGCGCACGCTCGATGCCGACCTGCCCATCACCATGGTCACGGCCTGCGCCGGTGACGTGTACGACAAGCCCATGCTGTCGATCGCCATGGCGCGCAGCACGGCGCCGGACCAGCTGGTGAAGGAAAGCGGCGCGGCAGCCGCTGCGCGCCTGAACGTGCGCCTGCTCGGCCACACCCACGCCGTGCGCATCTGCGCCGACACGCAGCAGCTGCGCACCACGCGCGGCGTGCTGCGCTTTGATCGGCTCGTGCTGGCCCACGGCGCGCAGGCCTACCTGCCGGCCGCGCTGCCGGCGGCGCTGTGCTGGCGCATCAACCACCTGGCGGCCTATCAAAAGCTGCGCGCGGCTTTGGGACAGGTTGACGAGACAGGACCAAAAGACGTGACCATCGTCGGTGCCGGCCTGATCGGCAGCGAACTCGCCAACGACCTCGCCCTCGGCGGCCACCGCATCACCCTGCTCGACGTGCAGGCCGAACCGCTGGCGCGCTGGAGCGCCGAGGGCGCGGGCGGCCAACTGCTCGACGCCTGGAAAGACCTGGCCATCCGCTTCGTGGGCGGTGTGCAGGTGGCGCAGCTGGAGCAGTTGGCCGGCCGCTACCGCATCACCACCACCTGCGGCCAGCGCTTCGCCGCCGACCAGGTGATCGCCGCCGCCGGCCTGGCCACACCGCCGCGCCTGGCGCAGAGCGCCCAACTGACATGGGACAACGGCATCGCGGTGGACCCGGTGAACCTGAAGACCAGCAACGAACACATCCACGCCATGGGCGACTGCATCGCCATCAACGGCCAACCGAGCAGATTCATCGAACCCATCGCGCGGCAGGCCCGCGCGATCGCGGCCGACATTTGCGGTGCGGCCCCTGCGCCCTACGAGCCGCGCGCGGCGGTGGTGCGGGTCAAGACGACGTCACGGCCGTTGACGCTGCACTGAGCCTCGCGCTCAGCCCTTGCGCTCGGCGTGCACCTGCGCCAACGCCAGGATGACCTCGCGCACCAGCTTGCGCTGCGGCGCCGGCAGGCCCAGGAAGGCGTCGAAGACCTCGCGTTCCTGGTAGCTCACGCCTTCGTCCCACCGTTTGCGGCTCTCCTGCACCCGGTGGCGCACGGACTGGCCAAAGCGCAGCACCTCGGGCTCCACCCGCAGGATCTCGGCCAGCACCAGCAGCTTGTCCTGCGCCGGGATCGCCTCGCCACGCAACCAGCGTGACACCGCCTGGAACGACACCGACCGTCCCCAGTAATGGGCGTTGAACAGGTTCAGCAGCACGCCGGGACGGGGCTCCAGTCCGGCGGCGGCCATGGCATCGCGCAGCCGCTGGGCGAATTCGAGCTTGTGTTCCATGCACCGAACGCTAGTTTTCGGCCGCGTTCCGAATCAACATCGTGTTGTATGCTGAATTCACTTGTTGATTCAATGGCTCACCCAAAACCACAACTTCAAGGAGGACAACATGAACCCAGCTGTGTCGCAGCGCCTCACGCCCACCACCGCTGCGCTGTTGCAGTGGTGGTTTGACCCACCGAGCACGCAGGCCCGGGGCGGGCTTGGTTTTCACGAGGAGCAGCGCCGCGCCATTCTGGCCACGATCACGGCGCACGAGGCGCTGGAGGGCGACGCGCCACCGCACGAGCGGCCGGTGCACCGCGTGGCGCTGACCATCGGCATCGACCAGACGCGGGTCATGCTCGCCCTGCTGATCTGGCAACTGCTCAACCGCACCGATGCACTCGCGGCCGGCCATGACGACCCCCGTTTCACCAACCGCTTTCTTGCCGTGGCCCACCACGCCCGCGCCCGCGACCACCTGCTCGGCACCTTCTGTGGCCTGCCGGTGCCGGGTGGCCTTGGCGCGCGCGACTTCGGCACATCCGGCCTGGTGCGGCTGGCCGAACTGCTCATCCCCGCCAGCCGCCGCGACGAGGTCTATGGCTTCGTGTGTGCCCACGTGTGCAGCGGCGCGCAGTTCGTGCACCGACCGGCGCACGGCGGTGTGATCGCCATCACCGACGGCCGCCTGGAGGCGCTGGAGTGTCTGGCGCGCCTGCCGCGTGTGATGGTGTTCGACGACGAAACGCGCCCGCCGCTCTGGGCCCCCAGCAACAGCGACGTGACCAGCCCGGCGTGGCGACAGCACCTGCGCCGCATCGCCTCGGCGCGCGACGAGCTCTGCGCGCAGGTGGTGTTTGCGCAGCACCGGCCCGGCGAAGGCCCGCCCCTCGGCAGGCCTTGAGCGCCCTCAGGCGCTGGCGCCCTGCGCCCGCAGGGGAATCACCCGCCGGGCGGGTTTCTCTGCCCGCGCGCGCAGCTGCCCGCAGCCGCCCTCCACGTCCTGCCCGGCCGATTGCCGCAGCTTGGTGAGGATGCCGCGGCGGTGCAGGCGGCGGGCGATGGACGCCGCCTGTTCCCAGCTCGGGCGCCGGTAGGGCAGGTCGTCCACGGTGTTGTACGGGATCATGTTGAGGATGGCGTATTTGCCGTGCAGCAGGCGCACCAGCCCTTCGATTTCGTCGTCGCCGTCGTTGATGCCTTCGAGCAACGTCCACTGGTATTGGATCGGATACCCGGTGGCGCGTGCATAACGCTCGCCAGCGTCCACCAGTTCGTCGGGCGTCATGCGCGGGGCGCGCGGCAGCAGTTGTTCGCGCAACGCGGCTTTGGTGGTGTGCAGCGAGAGCGCCAGCGCGGGTTTCACACGCGCCAGCGGCAGCGCCTCGAACACGCGCGGATCGCCCACGGTGGAGAACACCAGCTGCTTGTGCCCGATGTTGCCGACGGTGCCGAGCAGGTCGATGGCTTCCATCACGTTGTCCAGGTTGTGCGCCGGCTCGCCCATGCCCATGAACACCACCTTCTTCACCGGCCGCAAACCGCGCGCCAGCGCCACCTGCGCCACGATCTCGGCGCTGCCCACCTGCCGGACCAGGCCGCCCTGGCCGGTCATGCAGAACACGCAACCCACCGCGCAACCGACTTGTGTGGACACGCACAGGCCGTCGCGCGGCAACAGCACGCTCTCCACCGTCTGGCCATCGGCCAGCGCCACCAGCAGTCGTGCCGAGCCGTCTTCGGCCGGGTGTTGCGATTGCAGCCGCGCCAGACCGGCGAGCTCATCGGCCAGCGTGGGCAGGGCCGCCACCAGCGTGGCCGGCAGGAAGTGCGCGAGTTCGCGCCGTCCGCTGTCCTGCGGCAAGGCATGCGACCACAGGCGCAGCACGCGCTGTGCGTGGCGTGGGTTGGCGCCCAGGGCTTGCAGGCGTTGGCGGAGGTGTTCGATGCGCATGACCGGGCAAGCTTAGCGCCAGCGACCGGCACTTTGCGCGAAGCAGAGGGTTCGGCGCGAAAGTGTCGTCGTCCCCTTCCTCTCGGGCGGGATGTGGACGCCAGGCCCGCTTCTGCCGCGCAGACTCCGAGGGCATGTCTCAGAACGGCGAGTCGGGGAAGTAGTACTTCGACGCGTTGTCCTTGGTGATCAGCACCGAGGGAATGGTGGTGGTGGGGGGCATCGCGGTGCCCTTCACGCGCGACTCGGCCGTGAGATTCATGGCGTCGGCGATCATGCTGGGCGAGTAGGTCACGTCGGCGGTGACGATCGGGTCTCCATCCATCACCTTCTTGATGTAGTCCTTGGAACCCGCTCCGCCCAGCACCAGCTTCACGTCGGTGCGCTTGGCCTGGGTGATGGCGCGCTGCACCCCCACCGCCATGTCGTCGTCGGAAGCCCACACGGCATCGATCTGCTTGAAGCGGGTCAGGTAGTCCTGCATCACCTTGAAGGCGTCGTCGCGGTTCCAGTTGCCGTGCTTGGCGTCCAGCACCTTGATGTTCGGGTGGTTTTTCATCACGGCGTTGAACGCGTCGACACGCTGGTTGTCGATGACGGTCGGGATGCCGCGCAGCACCACCACGTTGCCCTTGCCACCCATGGCCTTGGCCATGTACTCGCCGGCCACCTTGCCGAAGCCCGGGTTGTCACCGGCCACGTACGCGTTTTGGGCGGTCGGGTCGGTGAGACCCCGGTCGACCACCGTCACGAACACGCCCTTGCTCTTGACCTGACCCACAGGCTTGGTGAGCGGCGCGGATTCGAATGGCAGGATCACCAGCGTGTCGATCTTGTTGACGGTTTGCAGATCCTGCACCTGGTTGGCCTGCTCGGCAGCGGATCCGGCGGTCTTCACGATCACCGAAGAGCCGGGGTACTGCTTCTCCAGCTCGGCCTTGGTGCGGTTGGCCCAATAGACCACGCCACCGGTCCAGCCGTGCGTGGCGGCAGGAATCGACACACCCATCACCATCTTGTTCTGGGCGAAGGCGGGCGCGGTGACCAGGGTGGCGATGGCCAGCGAGAGGGCAGAAAAAAGGCGTCTGTTCATGAATGTCTCCTTGCTAGGTTCTAGAGGCAGGAAATGGCTCGCCGGCCCGGGGGCTGCGCCGCCGGAAGGTCATCGTCGCCCTCTTTGGAGGAAGGCCACGACGATGATCACGAAACCCTGGACCGCCGCGTTCAGGTACACGCTGATGATGCTGGTGAGATTGAGGATGTTGCCGATGACGGAGAGCAGCACCGCACCGACCACGGTGCCCACGATGCGACCCTGGCCGCCCTTGAGCGCGGTGCCGCCCACGATCACGGCGGCGATGGCTTCGAGCTCCCAGAGCAGGCCGGTGGAAGGCGATGCCGAGCCCAGGCGCGGCACGTAGAGCAAGGTGGCGATGCCCACGCAGATGCCCAGCAGCATGTAGGTGAGGATCTTGATCCGGTCCACCGCCACGGCGGCGTAGCGCGCCACCTGTTCGTTGGAGCCGATGGCCTGCACGTAGCGGCCGTAGCGCGTGCGGTTGAGCAGGAGCGCACCGGCCAGCGCCACGGCGAGGAATACCCAGATCGGGATCGGGATGCCCAGCCAGGCGCCGTAGTAGACCGGGCCGTAGGTGTCACCGAGTTCGTTGTCGAGCGTGAGCGCGCCGCCGTTGGAGAAGTAGGTGAGGTAGGCGCGGAAGATGCCGAGCGTGCCCAGCGTGACGATGAAGGGCTCGATGCGTCCTTTGGTGATGAGCACACCGTGCGCCAGGCCAAAGGCCGCGCCCAGGATCAGCGCGATCGCCATGCCCACCAGCACGGCGGCCACCGGGCTGCCCACCAGCGGCGCGACCCAGTTCATCACCATGATCATGCAGCCGGCAACGAGCGCGGCCATCGACCCCACCGAGAGGTCGATGCCACCGGAAATGATGACGAAGCACATGCCCACCGCGATGATGCCGATGAAAGCGGTGCGGGTGAGCACGTTCATCGCGTTGTCCCAGGTCGCGAAGTCGGGGTTGAGCAGTGTGCCGGTGATGCACAGCAGCACCAGGCCGACGATGGGGCCGGCATCGCGCAGGTGCTGGCGCAGGGGCTTGCCGCCGCGCCGCGGGATGGCTTCCTTGTCGGCGGCGCGGGCGGGGTCTTGCATGGTGTCAGTGAGTGCCGGTGGCATGGGCGATGAGCTCCTCTTCGGTCAGGTGGTCGGCGTCCAGGGTGGCCTGCACGGCCCCCGCGCGCATCACGACCACGCGGTGGCACAGGCCGATCAGCTCCATCAGTTCGGAGGAGATGACGACCACACCGCGGCCTTCGGCCGCGAGGCGCTGCACCAGGAAATAGATGTCGCGCTTGGCGCCCACGTCCACGCCGCGCGTGGGTTCGTCGAGCACCACCACGCGCGGGTCGGGTTGCAGCACCTTGGCCATGGCCAGCTTCTGCTGGTTGCCGCCGGAGAGGGAGCCCGCGGGGGCGTCGAGCGAGCCGGTGCGGATGCCGAACTCGGCCACGGCCTTCTCCAGCGCGCGGCGCTCGGAACGGGGATCGAGCATGGGCCTGGCGTGGCGGTCCAGGTCCATGAGCGTGAGGTTCTCCTGCAGCGACATGCGGATGTGCAGGCCACAGCCCTTGCGGTCTTCGCTGAGGTAGGTCAGGCCCTCGTGTGCGGCTTCGCGCGGGTTGCGGAAACTCACGGCGCGGCCTGCCAACAGCACGTCGCCGCCGCTGCGGGGCCGCAGGCCCAGCAGGCCCTCGAACAACTCGGTGCGACCCGCGCCCACGAGCCCCGCGAAGCCCAGGATTTCGCCCGGGCGCACATCGAAGCTCACGTTCTTCGCCCAGCCCGGCACGGTCATGTTCTTCACCGAGAGCAGAGGTTCTCCGGGCGGCGGCGCCACGCGCGGGGGAAACATGTCGGAGAGTTCGCGGCCCACCATCAGGTTGGCCATCTGGTGGCGCGTGTGTTCGGCCGTGGGGCCGCGCGCCACGAAGCGGCCGTCGCGCATCACCACGATCTCGTCGGTCACGCGTTCCACCTCGTCGAGCTTGTGCGAGATGTAGACCACGGTCACGCCCTGGGCACGCAGCTGTGCGATCAACGCAAACAGCCGCTGCGTCTCCGACGGCGTGAGCGTGGCGGTGGGCTCGTCCATCACCAGCAGGCGCGCGTGGCGCGAGAGCGCCTTGGCGATCTCCACCAGCTGCTTCTCCGCCACGATGAGGTCGCGCGCCCGGGTGTCGGGGTCGATGTGCAGGCCCACCTGCTGCAGCACGTCGCGCGCGGCACTGCGCATGCCGGCTTCGTCGAGCAGCCAGCCTTTGCGCCGCTCGCGACCCAGGAAGATGTTCTGCGCCACCGTGAGGTCGTCGGCCAGGTTGAATTCCTGGTGGATCAGCACGATGCCGGCCTCCTCGGCCTCGCGCGAGCTGGCGAAATGCCGCACCACGCCGTCCACTTCCAGGCTGCCGCCGGACAGCGACTCGTAACCCGAGAGGATCTTCATCAGGGTGGACTTGCCCGCACCGTTCTCGCCCAGCAGGCCCACCATGCGCCCGGGCGCGAGCTCGAAGCTCACGCCGTGCAGCACGCGCACCGGTCCGAAGTCCTTGACGACTTCATTGAAGCGCACGCGAAGGCTCACGCCACCACCTCCACCCACTGGCCACCTTGCGACGACGAGCGCACCGCGGCTTCGATGAAGGCCATGCCGTGCACGCCGTCCTCGATGGTGGGGAACACGACGTCGGGCGGGGGTGCCGAGCCGTTGCGCGCGGCGCGCAGGGCTTGCGCGATCTCGGCGTAGACCGTGGCGAAGCCTTCCAGGTAGCCCTCGGGGTGGCCCGACGGCAGGCGCGTCACGCGCGCGGCATCGGCGTTCGCCGCGCCGGTGCCGCGCGAGATGATCTGCGTGGGCTGGCCGAAAGGCGACCAGTGCAGCTGGTTCGGATGCTCCTGCCGCCATTCGAGCCCGCCCTGGTCGCCGTAGATGCGCAGCCGCAGGCCGTTCTCGTTGCCGGGCGCGACCTGGCTGGCCCACAGCATGCCGCGCGCGCCGCCGTTGAAACGCAGCATCACCTGCACGTTGTCGTCCAGCACGCGGCCGGGCACGAAGGCGCTGAGCTCGGCGCAGAGCGATTGCGTCTGCAGACCGCTCACGAACGCGGCGAGCTGGTAAGCATGCGTGCCGATGTCGCCGATGCAGCCACCCGCGCCAGCGCGGGCCGGGTCGGTGCGCCAGGCGGCCTGCTTCTGGCCGCTGGACTCCAGCGGTTCGGTGAGCCAGTCCTGCGCGTATTCCACCTGCACCACGCGGATCTCGCCCAGCGCACCGTCGCGCACCAGGCGGCGCGCGTGCCGCACCATGGGGTAGCCGCTGTAGTTGTAGGTCACGGCCAGCAGCAGGCCTTTCGAGCGGGCGAGTTCGCGCAGGCGCTGCGCCTCGGCCAGCGTGGTGGTCACCGGCTTGTCGCAGATGACGTGGATGCCGGCTTCCAGAAACGCCTGGGCGGCGGGCGCGTGCTGGTCGTTGGGCGTGACGATGGACACCGCCTCGATGCCGTCGGCGCCGCGCGCGGCTTCTTCGCGCGCCATGGTGCGGAAATCCGGGTACGCGCGCGCCAGGCCCAGTGCCTGCGCCGAGCGCAGGGCTTTCTCGGGCGTGGACGAGAGCGCGCCGGCGACCAGCTCGTAGTGGTCGTCCAGCCGCGCGGCGATGCGGTGCACCGCACCGATGAACGCGCCTTCACCGCCGCCCACCATGCCCAGGCGGATGCGGCGGCCTGCGCCTTCAGCAGCGGAGCCGGCTTCGATCGTCATTTCGCGGCCTCCTGCAGCCCGAGCATGCGGCGCAGTTGCGCGGGATCGGTGTCACCACCGGCGAAGTCGTCGAAAGCCTTTTCGGTGACGCGGATGATGTGGCGGCGGATGAACTCCGCGCCTTCGGCCGCACCGGCCTCGGGGTGCTTGAGGCAGCACTCCCATTCCAGCACCGCCCAGCTGTCGTAGTTGTACTGCGCCATCTTGGAGAAGATGGCGCCGAAATCCACCTGCCCGTCGCCCAGCGAACGGAAGCGACCGGCGCGCTGCACCCAGGGCTGGTAGCCGGAGTACACACCCTGGCGGCCGGTGGGGCGGAACTCGGCGTCCTTGATGTGCAGGGCCTTGATGCGCTCGTGGTAGATGTCGATGAACTCCAGGTAGTCGAGCTGCTGCAGCAGGAAGTGCGACGGGTCGTAGTTGATGCAGCAGCGCGGGTGGTTGTTCACACGCTCCAGGAACATCTCGAAGGTGGTGCCGTCGAACAGGTCCTCGCCCGGGTGCAGTTCGAAGCAGACGTTGCAGTCGGCGTCTTCGAAGGCGTCGAAGATCGGCTTCCAGCGCTTGGCGAGTTCGTCGAACGCGGCGTCGATCAAACCGGCCGGGCGTTGCGGCCAGGGGTAGAGAAACGGCCAGGCCAGTGCGCCGGGAAAGCTCACGTTGCTCTTGAGGCCCAGGCGATGCGAGGCCTTGGCCGAGAGCTTCATCTGCTCCACCGCCCAGGCCTGTCGTGCCTTGGGGTTCTTGCGCACGGCCTCGGGCGCGAAGCCGTCGAAGGCTTCGTCGTAGGCCGGGTGCACGGCCACCAGTTGCCCTTGGAGGTGCGTGCCGAGCTCGGTGATCGCGACGCCGTTCTCGCGCGCCACGCCGGCGATCTCGTCGCAATAGGTCTGCGACTCAGCGGCCTTCTCCATGTCGAAGATGCGCTTGTCCCACGAGGGTATCTGCACGCCCTTGAAGCCCAGGCCGCCGGCCCATGTCGTGATGGACGCCCACGAATCGAACGGTGCGGTGTCGCTGGCGAACTGCGCGAGGTAGATGCCGGGGCCTTGGATGTTGGTGGCCATGTCGTTGTCTCCTTGCCTTGTGTGTTGGTGTTCAGAGGTAGCTGTTGACCAGGTGCTCCAGCCGCTCCTGCTGGCCCGAACGCGGCTGCGGTTCGATGCCTTCGGCTTCCACCTCGCGGGCCAGCGCGTCCAGCGAACGTTCGCCGTTCAAGATGGCGCGGCCGCGCGGCGTGTCCCAACCCTGGTAGCGGCTCTCCACATGGCGCTGCAGCGCGCCGTCCTGGATCATCTTTTCGGCCACCAGCAGGGCGCGTGCGCAGAGGTCCATGGCGGTGGCGTGGGCCCACACCAGGTCGTCGGGGTCGATGGACTGGCGGCGCAGCTTGGCGTCGAAGTTCAGCCCGCCCTGGCCGATGCCGCCGGCCTTGAGCACCTCGTACATCGTCAGCGCGACCTGCGGCAGGTTGTTGGGGAACTGGTCGGTGTCCCAGCCCAGCATTTCGTCGCCCCGGTTCATGTCGAGCGAGCCGAAGATGCCGAGTGCACCGGCGAGTGCGATCTCGTGCTCGAAAGTGTGGCCGGCCAGCAGCGCGTGGTTCTGCTCCAGGTTGACCTTGACCTCGTTCTCCAGACCGTGTGCCTTCAGGAAACCGTAGACCGTGCCCACGTCGTAGTCGTACTGGTGCTTGGTGGGTTCGGCCGGCTTGGGCTCGATCAGGATCTGGCCGGTGAAGCCGATCTTGTGCTTGTGCTCGACCACCAGGTTGAGGAAGCGGCCGAGCTGCGCGAGTTCGCGCTTGAGGTCGGTGTTGAGCAGGGTTTCGTAGCCTTCGCGACCACCCCAGAGCACGTAGTTGTGGCCTTGCAGGCGGTGCGTCATCTCCAGCACGTTCTTGACCTGCGCAGCGGCGTAGGCGAACACCTCGGGATCGGGGTTGGTGGCCGCACCCGCCATGTAGCGCCGGTTGCTGAACAGGTTGGCCGTGCCCCAGAGCAGCTTCACGCCGGTCTCGTCCATCTTGCGTTCGAGCACGCCCTCGATGCGCTTGAGGTGTTCGTTCGATTCGCGCAGCGTGGCGCCTTCGGGAGCCACATCACGGTCGTGGAAGGTGAAGAAGGGCGAGTCGATCAGGCGGAACAGATCGAAGGCCACGTCGGCCTTGTGGATCGCCTGCGCCATCGGGTCGCCGGCCGCGTGCCAGGGCCGCATGAAGCTCGAGTCGCCGAAGGGATCGGTGCCGCCCCACCCGAAGCTGTGCCAGTAGCAGGTGGCAAAGCGGAGCTGGTCTTCCATGCGCTTGCCCAGCACCAGGCGGTTCTTGTCGTAGTACTGGTAGGCCAGGGGTTCGGATTCGGTGGGTTTGAAGCCCTCGCCCCGAAAGGCAATGGGCTGGCGCAAGCTGAAGCAGGCCTTGCGCTGGGCAGTGGCCACGGGCTGGGGTGCGAGGGTCTGTGTCATGGTGGAAGGCGTCTGGTGCGGTGAAGGGAAGGGCTCATGCGGGCATGGCCGTGGGGATGATCTGCAGCGGAGCGGCCACCTGCCGGGCCAGGCCATAGAGCGCCTGCCAGCGGCCATGGGCCTCGTCGTAGCGTGCGGCGCGTTCGCGGTTGGGTTCGAAGCTGCGCAGCCGGCGCGGTTTGCCGAATTCACGGCCACCACCGGCGGCCGCGCGTGCGAGCCGCGCGGCGCCCAGGGCGCAGCCGTGTTCGCCGCCTTCGATCTGGTGCAGCGGCATGTCCAGCACATCCGCCAGCACCTGGCTCCAGCGAGCGGAGCGTGTGCCACCGCCCAGAAGATCGGCCTCGGTCAGTTGCGTGCCGGCGGTGGCCAGCGCATCGCGCGCATCGCGAAAGGCAAAGGACACACCTTCGAGCACCGCCTGCGTCATGTCGGGCCGTTCGGTGTCGGCCGAGAGCTGCAGGAAGCCGCCGCGCACGGTGCTGTCGTTGTGCGGCGTGCGGTCGCCATTCAGGTAGGGCAGGAACCAGCAGGGAGCGGGCCCGGGGTCGGCGTGGTCGAGTTCGTCGAGCAAGCTCGCTTCGTTCTGCCCGGTCGTGCGGGCCCACCAGGCCAGAGACGCGGCGGCCGAGAGCTGCACGCCCATCTGGTGCCACAGCCCGGGCAGGGCGTGGCAGAACGCATGCACGCCGTGGCTGGCGGCGGGCGCAAAGCCGGCGGTGGTGGCCCAGAGCACGCCCGACGTGCCCAGCGACACGAAGGCATCACCCGCCTGCACCGCACCCACGCCCACGGCACCGGCGGCGTTGTCGCCCGCGCCGCCTGCGATCACCGGCGCCTGATCGAAACCCCAGCGGCGCACCCACTCGGCACGCAACTGGCCCGCCGGCTCGGTGCCTTCCACCAGGCGCGGCATCTGCGCTTCGGACAGACCGCAAGCCGCCAGCAGCAGCGGCGACCAGCGGCGCGCAGCCACGTCGAGCCAGAGCGTGCCGGACGCATCGGACATGTCTTCGATGAATTCGCCGCCGAGCTTCCAGCGCAGCCAGGCCTTGGGCAGCAGCACGCGCGCGATGCGCGAGAAGTTTTCTGGCTCGTGCTCGCGCACCCACAGCAGCTTGGGCGCGGTGAAGCCGGCCATGGCGGGGTTGCCGGTGAGCCGGCGCAGATTCAGGGCCGGCGCTTCGAGCTCGGCGCACTGCGCGCCGCTGCGCGAGTCGTTCCAGAGGATGCAGGGGCGGATGACTTCGTGGTCGGCGTCGAGCAACGTGGCGCCGTGCATCTGGCCCGACAGGCCGATGCCGCGCACGGCGGCAAGAGCGCGCGGGTGCGCGGCAGCGAGTTCATCCAGGCAACGCTCGGTGGCGCGCCACCAGTCCTCGGGGTTCTGCTCGGACCAGCCCGGCTGCGGCCGCTGCACGCCCAGCGGCGCCGTGGCGGTGGCCAGCAGGGTGTCGCCATCCAGCAGCAAGGCCTTCACACCGGAGGTGCCCAGATCCAGGCCGAGGGTGATCATGGCAGGTTGTCCTTCAGGTAGATGTCGATGCGGATGCGTTCCTGGTCCGCAATCACCGGCTCCTGTGACCACTGGGCGAGCGCCACGCGCAGGGCCGAGCGGATCTCGTGGCCGGCGTCCTGGTTGATCACCGCGTCCATCGTGCCGTTGAGCAACTCCGCGCGCGACACGGCGGTGAGCTCGTGGCCGACGAACACGGTGTTCTGGTCGCGCCCCGCGCCGCGCAGCGCCTGGCAGATGCCGGCATTGCCCGCGCCCACGCTGTAGATGGCGGCCAGCTCGGGGTGGTCGGCCAGCAACTGGACGGCGAGGGACTGGTTGCGCCCCGCGTCGTCCTGCCCTTCGAGCGGCGGCAACACGGTGAGGTGCGGGTGCTCCTGGGCCATCACCTGGTTGAAGCCGAAATAGCGCTCGGCGTGGTCGCGCAGCGAGAGGCTGCCCAGGATGATGGCCACCTGCGCCTTGCGCGGGCCGACGAAGCGGCCGATGAGCGTGGCGGCCGTGCGGCCAGCGGCTGTGTTGTCGATGCCCACGTAGTGCTGACGCGTGGAAGAGGGCACGTCGGACACCAGCGTGATCACCACCGTGCCGGCCTGCGTGAGCTGGTCGATGGCCGAGCGCACCACCGGGTGATCGAGCGCCATCACCACCACCGCATCGCGCTGGCCTTCCTGCGCGAGCAGGGCCTTGGCCAGCTCGCCCGGGTTGAACACGTTGACGGAGAGCACCTCGGAATGGATGCGCTGGTCGCGCATCCATTCGGCATTGGCCTCGATCTGTTCGCCCAGCAGATCCACAAACCGGTTGCTGCCCGCCGGCAGCAGAAACACCACGCGGCGAAGACGGGCACGCGCCAGCTTGGCGGCCGAAGGATCGGGCCGGTAACCCAGCCGGCGCACCGCGGCATTGACCCGCGCCACCGTGGCTTCGCGCACCCCGGGCCGCTTGTTCACCACCCGGTCCGCCGTCGCCAGGCTGACCTGCGCGTCCAGCGCCACGTCTTCCAGCGTGGCACGTGCCTTGAGGGGGTTTCGGGCTTCCATGGCAGCATTCTGAGGTGCGTACCTCAGAAATTTGCTAGGTGTTTTCACCGAGTATGGCGATGGATTGAGGTTCGTTACTCGAACCGGTGAAATGGGTTTGGCGATGCCCGACGACCCAACCCAGCTGCCTGGGGCAAGGCGGTCTTCAGCGCTCGAAGAGCGCCGCCAACGCCGGTCCTGCCTCGTCGATGAAATGCCGCAACTTCGCCGGCACGAAACGCTGGCCCGGGTAGACGAGGTGGATCGGATCGGTGCGCGCGTACCAGCCCGGCAGCAGCGGCACCAGTTGGCCGTGATCGACCTCGCGACGACACACGTAGTCGGGCAGCAGGGCCACGCCCTGGGCGTCGAGCGCGAGCTGGCGAATGAGCCGCATGTCGTTGGCGGCGAAGGCGCAGCGCAGCGGCACCTGCGCGCGGGTCTTGCCGCGCGTGAGCGTCCAGCTGTCGCGCCCGAGCGGGCTGAAGCACAGCGTGGCGTGTTGCGTGAGGTCCTTCGGCACGCGCAGCGCGGGCGCGCGGGCCAGGTAGTCGGGGTGGGCAAAGGGCGCCCAGCGGGCCTGGCCGATCTGGCGCGCCACCAGGCTGGAGTCGGCCAGTTCGCCGGCGCGCAGCGCGAGGTCCAGCCCCTGCGCGACCAGATCCAGCCGCGCGTCGGAAAACACCAGCTCGACGGCCACGCCGGGGTGGCGCGCGCGGTAGCCGCTGAGGATGCCGAGCAGTTGCTCGTCACCCATGTCGATCGGCAGCGTGATGCGCAGCAGGCCCTGGGCCTCGTGCTTGCCGGCGTCGAGCTGCGCCTCGGCCTGCAGGATGTCCTCCAGCCCGCGCGCGGCCTGCTGCAGGTAGGCCTGGCCCGCTTCGGTCAGGTGCAGGCGGCGTGTCGTGCGCTGCAGCAGCGTGACGCCCAGGCGCTTTTCCAGCCGCGACACGCGCACGCTCAGGGTGGACGTGGGCATGCCCAGCAGCCGCGCCGCCGCACTGAAGCCACCGGCCTGCGCCACGCGCACGAACACCAGGGTGTCGTTGAGATCGGGGTTCTGCGGGTGCAAGGGATTGTTCATCTCATTGAAAAATGATTTGTGATCTTACCGACTTATCACGCGCGCGCGAGCCCGGTAAAGTGGGCGTTCACAAGGAGAACACCCCCCATGAAAACCGTTTCTTTCATCCAGCGCAGCGCCGGCGGCCATTGGGTCGGCGACGGCTTTCCGGTGCGCAGCATGTTTTCGTACAACGACCGGCCCGAGCGCTTCTCGCCCTTCCTCATGCTCGACTACGGCGGCCCGACCCGCTTCGAGCCCACCACGAAGCAGCGGGGCGTGGGCCAGCACCCGCACCGCGGCTTCGAGACGGTGACCATCGTCTACGACGGCGAGGTCTCGCACCGCGACTCCAGTGGTGGCGGCGGCACCATCGGCCCCGGCGAGGTGCAATGGATGACGGCCGCCAGCGGCATCGTGCACGAGGAGTACCACGGTGAACGCTTCGCGAAGTCCGGCGGGCCGTTCGAGATGGTGCAGCTGTGGGTGAACCTGCCGGCGCGCGACAAGATGGCCGCGCCCGGCTACCAGGGCATCACGCGCGAGCAGATTCCCGAGGTGGCTTTGCCCGACGGTGCCGGCACGGCGCGCATCATCGCGGGCGAACTGCTCGGTGCGAAAGGCCCGGCCCACACCTTCACGCCCATGCAGGTGTGGGACCTGCGCCTGAAGGCCGGCCACACGGTGACCCTGCCGGCCGCGGCAGGCCACACCACGGCGCCACTGGTGCTGCGCGGTCGGCTGCGCCTGGCCAATGGCCAGGAGGTGGTGGCAGCGAATCTGCCCGTGTTTTCGCGTGAAGGCGAGGACGTGGCGCTGGAGGTGCTGGAAGACAGCACCGTGCTCTGGCTCGCCGGTGAACCGATCGACGAGCCGGTGGTGGGCTATGGTCCGTTCGTGATGAACACGGAGGCCGAGATCCAGCAGGCCTTCACCGACTTTCAAAGTGGCCGCATGGGCCGTATTCCAGCGACCGCCTGAACAGGAGAACACGATGTTGGAGATGGTGATCACCGCCCGCGCGGCCGACCTGGGCCACGGCCTGAAAGTGCAACGCGTGCTGCCCTACGCCAAACGCCGCATGGTCGGCCCGTGGATCTTCGTGGACCACGCCGGGCCGGTGACGCTCGCGCCCGAAGACACGCGCGCCGCCGACGTGCGCCCGCACCCGCACATCGGCTTGTCCACCGTGAGCTACCTGCTCAGCGGCCAGGTGTTGCACCAGGACAGCCTGGGCGTGCACCAGCTCATCAACCCCGGCGACGTGAACTGGATGACGGCCGGGCGCGGCATCACACACTCCGAGCGGTTCACGCACCCGGACTCGTTCGCCGGCGGTGGGCTGGAACTCATGCAGCTGTGGGTGGCCTTGCCCGAAAAGGACGAAGAGACCGAACCGGCCTTCACCCACTACCCCGCCGCCGACCTGCCGGTGCGCGATGAAGGCGGCGTGTGGATGCGCCTGATCGCAGGCGAGGCCTACGGCATGAAGAGCCCCGTGAAGACGCACTCACCCCTCTTCTACCTGCACACCGAGTGGCAGGCCGGCGCGAGCCTGGCGCTGCCGGGCGGCCACAGCGAGCAGGCGGTGTACGTGGCGCGCGGTGAGATCGAACACGCCGGCGAGACCTATGAGCCCGGCCAGCTGCTGGTGTTCGGCGACGACGCCGACGCGGTGATCACCGCACGCTTGAGGAGCACGCTCATGGTCTTCGGCGGCGAGCCGCTGGGCGAGCGCCATGTGTTCTGGAACTTCGTGTCCTCGCGCAAGGAGCGCATCGAACAGGCGAAGGCCGACTGGGCAGCTGGCCGCATTCCGCTGCCGCCGGAAGACAACCAGGAATGGATTCCGCTGCCTGGGTAGGCCGACTGCATTTCGACGAAGCTTGGTATATTCTTACCATTCATCGATCGATAGATCAGGAGCCAGACATGTCTGCCACCGCCACCCTCTCCAGCAAATTCCAGATCTCCATTCCCAAGGCCGTTCGCGACGAACTGCACTGGGAGGCCGGCCAGGAGTTCGTGTTCATTCCCAAGGACAAGGGCGTGCTGGTGATGCCAGTGCCCGAACTGAAGCAACTCGCCGGCATCGCCAAAGGCGCAAGCACGGCGGGGTACCGGGATCGCAAGGACCGCTACTGATGGCGGCGCCCTTGCGCGTGGTCGACACCTCGGCCTGGATCGAATGGCTGATCGCCTCGCCGGTCGGCAAGAAGCTCGCCAAGGAGATTCCCGAGAAGGACCTGTGCGTCGTGCCGACCATCGTGCAGCTTGAGCTGTCCAAATGGTTGTGGCGCGAACTCGGTGAATCGCAGGCCGATCAGGTGATCGCCTACACGATGAAGTGCCAGGTCACACCCCTGGACACTGCCACCGCGCTGCTGGCCGCCGATCTGCACCGCCAGCACAAGCTGGCCACGGCCGACGCCATCGTGTACGCCACGGCCGTGCAGAAGGGCGCCGAACTGCTCACCTGTGACGCCCACTTCGAAGGACTGCCCGGCGTGATCCTGGTTCCCAGGTCGCCAGTGCGTTGACTCGCTGGCCTACACCCCGAGATAGCGCCCCGGGCGGTGGTTCAAGGTGAGGATGGCGCCGATGGCCACGGCGCCCACCACCGACTGCAACACACGCTCGGGCGGCACCACTGCAAACGCCGTGAGCACCACCAGCACGTCCACCGCCATCTGGATGTGGCCTGCCCGCATGCCGCGGGTTTGCTGCAGCCACTGCGCCACGATGTTCACGCCGCCCACGCTGGCCTGATGGCGCAGCAGGGCGAGCAGACCGAAGCCGATGAGGAATCCGCCGAGCACCGAGGCCACCCAGGGGTTGAGCAGCTCGAAACGCACCACCCGC
>NZ_JAKFEO010000025.1:0-40799 GCF_036675665.1 Hydrogenophaga sp.
GCGAGGAAGACGGCATCGTGCTGATCGACCAGGACAAGTGCCGCGGCTGGCGCATGTGCGTGAGCGGCTGCCCCTACAAGAAGATCTACTACAACTGGAAGAGCGGCAAGGCCGAGAAGTGCATCTTCTGCTACCCGCGCATCGAGGCCGGCCAGCCCACCGTGTGCAGCGAGACCTGCGTGGGCCGCATCCGTTACCTCGGCGTGCTGCTGTACGACGCCGACCGCATCCAGGAAGCCGCCAGCGTGCCCAACGAGATGGACCTCTACAAGGCGCAGATCGACCTGTTCCTGGACCCGCACGATCCGGCAGTGATCGCGCAGGCGCGCGCCGACGGCATCCCCGACAACTGGCTGGAGGCCGCGCGCCACAGCCCGGTCTACAAGATGGCGGTGGACTGGAAGGTGGCGCTGCCGCTGCACCCGGAGTACCGCACGCTGCCCATGGTCTGGTACGTGCCGCCGCTCTCGCCCATCACCGCCGCGGCCAACGCCGGGCACCTGGGCGACAACGGCGAGATCCCGGACGTGAGCCAGCTGCGCATTCCGGTGAAGTACCTCGCCAACCTGCTGACCGCCGGCGACACGATCCCCGTGGTGCGCGCGCTCGAACGCATGCTGGCCATGCGCAGCTACCAGCGCGCCAAACACGTGGACGGCGTGATCAACCAGGACGTGCTCGACCAGGTGCAGCTCAGTGTGCGCGAGGTCGAGGACATGTACCAGACCATGGCGATCGCCAACTACGAGGACCGTTTCGTGATTCCCACCACCCACCGCGAATACGCCGAGAACACCTTCAACATCAAGGGCGGCTGCGGCTTCAGCTTCGGCAACGGTTGCTCGGAAGGGCAGACGGAAACCAGCCTGTTCGGCAGCGAGAAAAAACGAACGATCCCGATCAAGGCGGGGGTCTGACATGGCATTTTTCTCATCTCCCCAGAAGCCCGCCGTGCACACGCTGCGCGTGCTCGCCCACCTGCTGCGTTACCCCACCGCCGAGCTGCGCGAGCACGCCGGTGAACTGCGCGACGCGCTGCGCGCCGAGGCCGCCTTGCCGCCCACGCGCCTGGTCGAACTCGACGCCCTGCTGGTGCACCTGAGCCAGCAACCGGCGCTGGATGTCGAAGCGGAATACGTCGAGCTGTTCGACCGCGGGCGCAGCACCGCGCTGCACCTGTTCGAACACGTGCTCGGCGATTCGCGCGACCGGGGCCCGGCCATGATCGACCTGATCCAGACCTACGAGAAGGCCGGCCTTTTCTTCGGCCCGGCCGAGCTGCCCGACCACCTGAGCGTGCTGCTCGAATTCGCTTCCACCCAGCC
Source organism: Hydrogenophaga sp. (assembly GCF_036675665.1). Classification (GTDB taxonomy): domain Bacteria; phylum Pseudomonadota; class Gammaproteobacteria; order Burkholderiales; family Burkholderiaceae_C; genus Hydrogenophaga. The sequence continues at coordinate 1,326 of NZ_JAKFEO010000025.1, forward strand.
CGCTGCGGTGGCGCGCGAGTTCCTCGGCGAGAGTGCGCACATCGTGCGCGTGATCTTCAGCGCGCTGCAGAAGCGCGAGAGCCCGTACGCCAGCGTGCTGGCCGCCGTGCTCGAGATCGCCGGTGAGAAAGCCGAGCCGGTGCCGGTGGCGGCCGACCCCGGCATCGACGAGAGCTGGGCCGAACCCGCGGTGTTCGGTGGCTGCTCCACCGAAGGCCAGGCCCGGCCCGGCCAGCCGCAACCCATCCGCATCGTGAAGGCGGCCACCGGCCGCCACCCCTCCCCACCACCAGGAGCACAGGCATGACCTCACTGCACCACTTCCTCTTTGGCGTCTATCCCTACATCTGCCTGGCGGTCTTCCTCATGGGCAGCCTGGCCCGCTTCGACCGTGACCAGTACACCTGGAAAAGCGATTCGTCGCAGCTGCTGCGCAAGGGCCAGCTGCGCTGGGGCAGCAACCTGTTCCACATCGGCATCCTGTTCCTGTTCTTCGGCCACGCCGTGGGCCTGCTCACGCCGCACTTCTTCTACGAAGGCTTCCTGGATGCCGCGGTCAAGCAGCGCCTGGCCATCTACGCGGGCGGCACCGCCGGCGTGATCTGCTTCGTGGGTCTGTCGATGTTGCTGCATCGGCGCATCTTCGACCCGCGCATCCGCCTCACCAGCCACCGCACCGACATCGCCATCCTGGTCATCCTGTGGGTGCAGCTGACCCTGGGCCTGATCACGCTGCCGTACTCGTATTCGCACGCCGACGGCAGCGCCATGCTGGTGCTGGCCGAGTGGGCGCAGCGCATCGTCACCTTCCGTCCCGAGGCCTCCGCCCTGGTCAACATGGACTGGCCCTACAAGGTGCACCTGGTGCTGGGCATGACGATCTTCCTGCTGTTCCCGTTCTCGCGCCTGGTGCATGTGTGGAGCGGCTTCGCGAGCGTGGCCTACCTGGTGCGGCCCTACCAGGTGGTGCGCAGCCGCCGCCTGGGCGTGCCGGCCAACCCGACCAACCCGGCCCACCCGAACCAGCCCCGCTGATCCGATCACCCACCACGGGAGCCCCCATGAGCCAAGACCTCTCCACATCTGCTGCCACCGGTTGCGGCGGCAGCGCCTGCGCGTGCAAAGGCCCTGCGGCCGCTGCGCTCCCGGTCGACATCGCCAGCGTCAATGGCATCGCCCTGCACGAAGCCGGCGAGGTGCTGGACGCGCAGACCCTGCGCGAGCGCGCCTGCACCGAGCTGCTGCGCCAGCAGGCGGTGCGCGCCGGCCTGCTGCCGCGTTTCACCGGCCTGAGCGCGCCCGAGCCCGATGCCGACACACGCCGCGCGATCGAGGCCCTGCTCGAAGCCGAGGTGCACTCGCCCGAGCCCGGCGCCGAGGAATGCCGGCGCCACTACGAGGCCCACAAGCCGCGCTTCGTGGTCGGCCAGGCGCTGCACGTGCGCCACATCCTGTTCGCGGTCACGCCGGGCGTGCCGGTGAACGCGCTCGCCCAGCGCGCCGAGGCCGCGCTGCTGGAGCTCTCGCGCCAGGGGGTGTCGGCCGATCGTTTCGCGCAGCTCGCGGGTGAACTCTCCAACTGCCCGTCGAGCGCCCAGGGCGGCGACCTTGGCTGGATCACGCCGCAGGACTGCGCGCCCGAACTGGCCAAGGCGCTGTTCCTGCAGAACGACGCCATCCAGGCCGTGGGCCTGCACCCGCGTCTGGTGCACAGCCGCTTCGGCCTGCACATCGTCGAGGTGCTGGCACGCGAGCCTGGGCGCCTGCCCGAGTTCACCGAGCTGCAGGCGCAGATCGGCGCGCGGCTGGCCCTGCAGTCGCAGGCCACCGCGCTGCGCCAGTACATGCAGTTGTTGGTGGGGCAGGCACAACTTGAGGGCGTCGAATTGGAGGGGGCAGACACCCCGCTGGTGCAATGAACGAACCGGCCGCGGGCGCATCAGCGGACGAGCTGCTGTTGCGCCTGCGGCATTTCCGCTCCGACTACTTCCCGCGCCACCAGCAGCGCTTTCAGGACCTGGTGGCCGAGGGCCAGCACCCCAAGACGCTGTTCATCGGCTGCTCCGACTCGCGCCTCGTGCCTTACCTGCTCACCGGCGCCGGCCCGGGCGAGTTGTTCATCGTGCGCAACGTGGGCGCGCTGATCCCACCGTACGACCAGTCCCACGGTTTGCACGGCACCATGGCGGCGATCGAGTTCGCCGTGCTCAGCCTGCACGTGGAGCGCATCGTCGTCTGCGGTCACAGCCACTGCGGCGCGATCCGCACCGCCTACGAAGGTGCGCCCGCCGAGGCCGTGGCCCTCACCGCCTGGCTCAGGCTGGTCGACGAGGCCCTGCTGCCGGTGCAGCCCTGTGCCGAATCCATGCGCCGCACCGAGCAGCGCGCCGTGGTGCTGCAGCTCGAACGCCTCATGGGCTACCCCATGGTGCGGCGCGAGGTCGAGGCCGGCCGACTCACGTTGCACGGCTGGCACTACGTGATCGAAGAAGGAGAAGTGCATGTGTTTGATGCACAACAAGGTGACTTCATCGCGGCTTCGTTAGCCTCCAACAGCGGCACCGGGCCGTACCAACCTTATGTGGAACACGATGGACAAGTCATCAGTTACTGAAGACGCCGTGGCGCTGGCGGCCGAACTCCAGGCCCTGGCCCGCGAGGGCGGCCTGCGCAGTTGGCGCCTGCGTGGCCGCGAGCTGCTGCCGGTGGTGCAGGGCGGCATGGGCGTGGGCGTGTCGGCGGCCTCGCTGGCGGGCACCGTGGCCGGCCTCGGTGGCCTGGGCACGATCTCCGCGGTCGACCTGCGCCGCCGCCACCCCGACCTGATGGCGGCCACCGCCCACCTGGACAAGGAGCCCGATGCACGCGAGCGCATCGATACCGCCAACCTGGTCGCGCTGGACCGCGAGATCCGTGGCGCCAAGGCCATCGCGCAGGGCCGTGGCCTGGTCGCGGTCAACGTGATGAAGGCGCTCAGCGCCTACGAACAGTACGTGCGGCTGGCGCTGGAAAGCGGCGCCGACGCGGTGGTGGTGGGTGCGGGCCTGCCGCTGGATTTGCCCGAACTGGCGCGCGACCACCCCGACACCGCGCTCATCCCCATCCTGTCGGATGCACGCGGCGTGCAGCTGCTGGTGCGCAAGTGGGAGAAAAAAGGCCGCCTGCCCGATGCCATCGTGATCGAACACCCGCGGCTGGCGGGCGGCCACCTGGGTGCGGCGAAAGTGGCCGATCTGCAGGACACCCGGTTCGACTTCGAGGTCGTGATCCCGCAGGTGCTCGAGTTCTTCAAGACCGCCGGCATCGAGCGCGAGATCCCGCTCATCGCGGCAGGCGGCATCGGCTGCCGCGACGACATCCTGCGCCTGCAGGCCCTGGGCGCCAGCGCGGTGCAACTCGGCACGGCGTTCGCCGTCACGCAAGAATGCGACGCCGATCCCGCCTTCAAGCGCGTGCTGGCGGAGGCCCGGCCCGAAGACCTGGTGGAGTTCATCAGCGTGGCCGGGCTGCCCGCGCGCGCCGTGCGCACGCCCTGGCTGGAGAAATACCTGCGCCTGGAGCCGCGACTGAAGGCGGTTGCGCATGTGAAGAAAAAGTGCAACATGGCGTTTGACTGCCTGGCCCATTGCGGATTGCGAGACGGCAAGGGCGAGATGGGGCAGTTCTGCATCGACCAGCAGCTCGGCCACGCGCTCGACGGCGACGCGCAGAAGGGCCTGTTCTTCCGGGGTGCGGGCGTGCTGCCGTTTGGCCAGCAGATACGCCCGGTCAAGGACCTCATGCGGTGGCTGTTGGGAGGCAGGATGTGGAACACCCCCCGCGTCGCCTTCGGCGCCACCCCCCTCAAGGGGGGCGACACCTGAGGCCTGGCGGAGCCAGTTCCTCGGTGTCTCTGGAACAAGGCACGCCGCTCGGTGTGGTGGCAACGGATTGAAAGGAAAGTCTGAACATGAAACGCGATGCATTGAAATCGGCCTCCACCGCCATCGGACAACAACCCATCACGCTGGACGTGCTGAAAGAGAAGTACCTCAAGGACGGTGAGACCAGCGAGCAGGACATCCACCGCCGCGTGGCGCGCGCCCTGGCCTCGGTGGAGCCCGAGGCCGACCGCGCGCTGTGGGAACAACGCTTCTTCGACAACCTGCAGGCCGGCGCCATCGGGGCCGGCCGCATCATGAGCGCGGCCGGCACGGCGATCCAGGCCACGCTGATCAACTGCTTCGTGCAGCCGGTGGGCGACTGCATCCAGGGCGTGGACGACGGTGGCTACCCGGGCATCTACGAAGCGCTGCGCGAAGCCGCCGAAACCATGCGCCGTGGCGGTGGCGTGGGCTACGACTTCTCGCGCATCCGCCCGCGCGGTGCCGAGGTCAAGGCCATGGCTTCGCTGGCCTCGGGTCCGTGCAGCTACATGAACGTGTTCGACCAGTCCTGCGCCACGGTGGAGAGCGCGGGCGCGCGGCGCGGCGCGCAGATGGGCGTGCTGCGCATCGACCACCCCGACGTGCTCGAGTTCATCACCGCCAAGCGCACACCGGGGCGCTGGAACAACTTCAACGTGTCGGTGGGCGTGAGCGATGCCTTCATGCGCGCGCTGGCCGATGACCAGCCCTGGGAGCTGGTGCACCGCGCGCGCCCCGGCGCGGCGCTGCTGGCCCAGGGCGCCCACCAGCGCGCCGATGGCCTGTGGGTCTACCGCAGCCTGCCCGCGCGCGAGCTGTGGGACACGGTGATGCGCTCCACCTACGACTTCGCCGAACCCGGCATCCTGTTCCTCGACCACATCCAGCGCGACAACAACCTGCGCTACTGCGAGACCATCGAGGCGACCAACCCCTGCGGCGAGCAGCCGTTGCCGCCCTACGGCTGCTGCGACCTCGGGCCGGTGATCCTGCCGCGCTTCGTGCGCCACCCCTTCGGCTTCGGCGGTTTGCCCAGCTTCGACTTCGAGGCCTTCGAGCAGGCGGTGGCGCTGCAGGTGCGCGCGTTGGACAACGTGCTGGACCTGACCTACTGGCCGTTGCCGCAGCAGCGCGAAGAGTCGGCGGCCAAGCGGCGCATCGGCGTGGGCTTCACCGGCATGGGCAATGCGCTGGCCATGCTGTGCGTGCGCTACGACCGTGCCGAGGGGCGAGCCCTGGCGGCGCAGATCGCCGAGCGCATGCGCGACGCGGCCTACACGGCCTCGGTGGCGCTGGCCCGGGAGAAGGGCGCGTTTCCGAAGTTCAACGCCGACGGCTACCTGGCCGAAGGCACCTTCGCCAGCCGCCTGCCCGAGGCGCTGCGCACGGCGATCCGCACGCACGGCATCCGCAACAGCCACCTGCTGTCGATCGCGCCCACCGGCACGGTCAGCCTGGCCTTTGCCGACAACGCGTCCAACGGCATCGAGCCGCCGTTTTCCTGGATGTACCGGCGCAAGAAGCGCGAGGCCGACGGCAGCACCACCGACTACGCGGTGGAAGACCACGCCTGGCGGCTCTACCGTGAGCTCGGCGGCGACATGGCGCAGCTGCCCGAATTCTTCGTGAGCGCGCTGTCCATGCCGGCGGCCGACCACCTGGCCATGATGGAGGCGGTGCAACCCTTCGTGGACACCGCCATTTCCAAGACGGTGAACGTGCCGGCCGACTACCCGTACGAGGACTTCAAGGGTCTGTACCAGCAGGCTTGGCGCGCGCAGCTCAAGGGCCTGGCCACCTACCGGCCCAACGCCATCCTGGGCTCGGTGCTCGACACCGGCCCCACGCCGGAGACCACCGCGAGCGTGGCCACGGTGGACCCGATGCGCACGGTGATCGAGAGCCGGCCGCCGGGTGCCTTGGCGGCGGTGGCCGACAAGATCGAGTACTGGACGCAGGAGGGCCACCAGACGCTGTACCTGCTGGTGTCGTTCCTGCCGGTGCCCACGGCGGACGGCGCGGGCACGGTGGAACGCGCGATCGAATTTTTCATGCCGGTGGGGCAGAGCGGCGAGTCGCAGCAGTGGGTGTCGTCCAGCATGCGCCTGCTCTCGCTGGCTGCGCGCGGCGGTTTCCTGGAGCGCGCCCTGCGCGACATGCGCAAGGTGGTGTGGGATCGCGGACCGGTGCGCATGGGCACGCACCAGAAAGCCGACGGCACGCACGTGCCGATGTGGCACGACTCGGTGGTGGCGGCCATCGCCTACGCGGTGCAGACGCTGATCGCGCAACGCGCGGGCGTCACACCCGCGTCGGGACAAGCTTCACCGGTGGTGGTGCAAGCCACGCCCGGGATGATGCCGGGCAAAAAGTGCGGCGAGTGCGGCGCGCATGCGGTGATCCGCAAGGACGGCTGCGACTACTGCACGCAATGTGGACACCTGGGGGTGTGCGGATGAACACCGCGCAACTCACGCGGTTGCCACCCATGGCCTGTGAGCCCGATGCGGTGGAGCGCGAGTGCGCCCGCGCAGCGGCGGACCTGATCCACGCGCGCCAGACCGTGCTGCCCAAGCGCCTGCTGGCGCCCGGCCCCGATGCGGACCAGCTTCAGGCTCTGCTCGGTGCGGCCGCGGCCGCGCCCGACCACGGCCAGTTGCTGCCCTGGCGCTTCGTGATCGTGCCTCGCACCGAACGCGGCTCGCTGGCCGAGGTGTTCGCGCAGGCCCTGCGCGAGCGCGACGCCAGCGCCACGCCCGAGCAGCTGGACCAGGCGCGCGAGAAGGCGCACCGCGCGCCCTTTCTGCTGCTGGTGGTGGTCGACGGGCAGCGCGGCGACCCGGCGGTGGACCTGCACGAGCGCATCCTCTCGGCCGGCTGCGCGGTGCAGAACATGCTGCTCATGGCCACCGCCATGGGTTTTGGCTCGGCGCTCACCAGTGGCAAGGCGCTGGGCGCCACCGCCTTGCGCCAGCGCTTCGGCCTGAGCGCGGGCGAACATGCCCTGTGTTTTCTGAGCGTGGGCACGGTGGCGGCGCGCCGGCCCGCGCGCGCGCGCCCGACCGTGGCCGACTACTGCAGCACGCTGGGCCCCGCGCCAACGAACGCCAACTGAATCTGGAGACCCCATGAACATTCAAACCTTCGACGACCTGCTCAGCGCCGCGCGCCAGCAACCCCTGCCGCAGCGCCTGCTGTTCGTGTTTGCCGGCGTGGAGCTGCCCGACGACGCGACGCCGGCCCAGCGGCTCGAATTCGAACGCGGCGAGGGCGGCGCGCTGGTGCCGCAGATGTGCGTGGACAAGGGCCTGGACGAGCTCCATTCGTTCGATCAGCTGGTGCAGGAGGCCGAGGCCTTTGGTCAGCCCTGGGGCATGGTGTTTGCCGCCGCCATCGCGGGCACGCCGGGTCGCCTGCCCAGCAGCACCGACGCCGAGCAGCCGCTGCAGGACATGGTGGAGGCGATCCGCCAGGGCCAGCTGCAGACCTTCATCCCGTTCGACCCGCAGGGGCAGGCCCTGCAGCTGAACTGAGATGGCCAGCGCTATCCCGCTCACTGCCATCACGATGCCGGGGCACCGCGCGCCCGCCGCCGGTTTTGAGGCGCCCTTCGAGATGCTGGGCGCCTGCCACGAGCGCGTCGAGCGCATGCTGAGCCTGTTGACCAAGCTGCAGCGGCACGTGCTGCTGCACGGCTGGGACGAGAGCGTGGCCAGCGCCGCGCTGGACGTGATGCGGTATTTCGATCTGGCCGCCCCGCTGCACCACGAAGACGAGGAGTGCCATGTGTTCCCGCCCCTGCTGGCCGGCGACGACGCGGCGCTGCGCCAGGTGGTGTTGGGCCTGCAGCAGGACCACCGCGACATGGAAGCGGCCTGGGTGTCGGTGCGTGCGGTGTTGGTGTCCGTGGCGCAGGCGCCACCCCCGGGATGGGCCCATTTCAGCCCGCAGGAAGAGGCCACGCTCATCGGCTTCGTCCGGCTGTACGACCACCACCTGCGTGAGGAAGACGGTCTGGTCTACCCGGCAGCCCAGGCGCACTTGTCGGCCGATGCCTTGCGCGCCATGAGCGAAGACATGATGCGGCGGCGAGGGCTGGAACCGCCTGCGGGTTGAACGGCAGCGCACAACAGGTCGGTCATCGGGCCTCTGGCATTGCCCGGATCGGCCGTTGGAACCTACACTGCACGCCCCGATGAACAACACGCCGCCATGCACTTGCCCTTTGTCAATCATCTCGGCCTCGTGATCGAGGAGGCCGCCTCGGGCATGAGCCGTTGCGCACTTGATGTCCGCGAGATCCACATGAACTCCAGCGGCGTCGTTCATGGCGCCGTGCTCTTCGCCCTGGTCGATACGGGCATGGGGGCTGCCTTGTTCTCGACGCTGGAACCGGAACACGCCTGCGCCACCATCGAGGCGAAGATCAACTACTTCAAACCCGTTCAAGGCGGCAACATCACCTGCACGAGCGAGCTGATCCATCGCTCGAAGAACATTGCGTCTCTGGAAGCGCAGATCCTCGTGGAGGGGGAAGTTGTCGCTCGGGGATTCGGAACGTTTTCCGTCTTCAGACGCAGGTCGGCAGGTGCCGCTTAGGGACTGTTCACACTTGCGTCAAAAGGGGAATCCCCATGTCGAACACCGAACTCACTCATCGAATCGCACACCTGGACGACCTGAATGCGCTCCGGGCCCTGATGAACGCTGCGATCCTGGAGCTGCAAAAGCCGTTCCTGGACGATCAGCAGATCGCATCCAGTCAGACCATCATGGGACTGGACACCCAGTTGATCGAAGACGGCACCTACTTTGTCGTGGAGTGCAACGGTGAGTTGGCGGGCTGCGGCGGCTGGAGCCGCCGTGCCACGCTGTACGGCGGCGATCAGTCGCCAGGTCGGAGCGCCGCTCTGCTCGATCCCTCGCGTGACGCCGCTCGGGTGCGTGCGATGTACACGCACCCCGACCATGTGCGCAAGGGGGTGGGCCGCCTCGTACTCGGCTTGTGCGAGGCCGCTGCGCGGAATGAAGGCTTCACGCAGGTGGAACTGATGGGCACCATGGCCGGTGAGCCGCTGTACCGCGCTTGCGGCTATGCGGTGATCGAACCCGTGCAGGACGCCCGGGGCGGTGCCGCCGTGCCCCTCTTGCGCATGGGCAAGCGCCTTTAGGGCTGGACTGCCGGCGGCCCCACCGTCAGCGTCACCTCACCCACGCCGGCCACCGAACCGGTGATGCGGTCGCCCGGCAGCACAGCGCCCACGCCTTCGGGCGTGCCGGTGTAGATCAGGTCACCGGGTTGCAGGTGGTAGAACAGCGAGAGGTCGGCAATGATCTCGCGGATGTTCCAGATCAGCTTGTCCACGTCGGACTTCTGCTTCACCGCGCCGTTGACCGACAGCTCGATCGCGCCGTGCTCGATCACCACACCCGGCATGGGCACGATCTCGCTGCACACCGAGGAGTGCTCCACGTCCTTGCCCAGGTCCCAGGGCCGGCCCTTGTCGCGCGCCACCAGTTGCAGGTCGCGCCGCGTCATGTCCAGGCCGGCCGCATAGCCGTAAATGATCTCGTGTGCGTCTTCGGCCTTCACGCGAAAGCCCGGCTTGCCGATGGCCAGCACCAGTTCCATCTCGAAGTGGTAGTTGGCCGTTTCGCTCGGGTAGGGCGTGGTCGCGCCCGACAGCGCCAGCGTCTGCGGCGCCTTGGTGAAGTAGAACGGCCGCTCGACCGACTTGTCCACCGGCTTGCCCATTTCCACCGCGTGCGCGTGGTAGTTGCGACCGACGAAGAACAGGCGGTTGACGGGGAAGTGTTCGGTCTGGCCGCGCACGGGCACGGACGCGACGGGGGGAGGCGGGAAGAGGTAGGTGGTCATGGCAGGGTTCAAGGCCGTCTCAGGGCATGTGGGGTTGGTTGTCGGGACGCACTTCGTACACGCCGAGCTTGCGGTGCAGCGGCGATTCGTCGGCGATGAAGAGGAAGGCCGGTGCGCTGGCCGAGGCGTTGGTGAGCGTGGTGGCGGTGTAGCCGGGGATGCAGCAGGTGTCGGCGGCGACGAGGTCGAAACCCTGCGCCTCGGTGGCCACGCGCGCCGCGCCCTCGATCACGTGGTAGACGGCGGCCGGTGAGCGCGCAGGCAGTTGCAGCGTCTGGCCCGGGCGCAGCATCAGGGCGTGGAAGCCGAGGATGTTTTCCACGTCCTCGCCGGTTTCCGGGTTCACATAAGTCACCTGCACCGCGTCCACGTCGGGCCGGTCCGCTGCGATCGACTCCAGCGCGGCCCTGGCGTCGGCCCAGGGGTAGCGCAGCATGGGGTAGCGCTTGCCGCTGCGGCCGAACACGGGCGTGGGCACCACGCCTGCGCGCGCGTAGGCGCGGTCGCCCTGGCCGGGTTTCGTTTCCTGGCGCGTGCCGTTGAGGTGGTAGCTCACCTCCAGGGTGTAGGCCAGCGGCAGGTCGAGCACGTCGAGCCAGATCACCGGTTCGCTGCCGTCGTGGCCGTGCTCGTGCCACAGGCCGGTGGGCGTGAGGATCAGGTCGCCGCGGCTCATGGGGCAGCGCTCGCCGTCCACCGTGGTCCACGCGCCCTCGCCTTCCACCACCATGCGCACCGCGTTGGGCGTGTGGCGGTGGCTGGGTGCCCATTCGCCCGGCAGGAGCAGCTGCATGCCCAGGTACATGGCCGCGCTGGCCTGCATCTTCTCCAGCGTGTGGCCCGGGTTGGCCAGCACCAGCACGCGGCGCTCGGCTTTTTCGATGGGGGTGAGCTCGCCGGCTTTCAGCAGCAGGGGCTTGATGGTCTTGTAGGGCCAGTGCGTGGCCCGCGTCTGGCGCGTGGGGATGGTGGGCGGCAGCACCCCGCGCAGGCTGGGCCACAGCGGCACCAGGTTGAGCGCGCGCAGTTCGGCCACGTAGTCGGCGGGCAGGTCTTCGAGTCGTCCGAGGTCGTTCATGAGATGTCTCCGTGTGTTCAGTGGTCGGCCAGGCAGTTCTGGACATTCCAGCCATAGAGCCACTCCATGGCGTCGTAAAAACGCTCGGGGGTGCGGCCCTTCCACAGGTCGTTGCGCACCAGGCGCTCCACACCCTTGGCGTGGTAAATGCGGCCCATCTCGCGCGAACTCAGCACGATGCGCGCGGTGCGCGCCACGCGCGAGCGCTGGTAGAGGTCGAAGGCTTTTTCGATGTCATTGCCGTGCGCGCGCAACGCTTCACCGAGCGTCACCGCATCCTCGATCGCCATGCACGCCCCCTGCGCCATGTACTGCGTGGTGGGGTGGGCCGCGTCGCCCAGCAGCGTGACGCGGCCGAAGCTCCACTGCCCGATGGGTTCGCGGTCGGCCGTGGCCCAGCGCTTCCAGCTTTTGGGCAGGTCGATCAGCTGGCGCGCCCTGGGGCACAGGCCTTGAAAGTAGCTCTGCACTTCTTCCTGGCTGCCTTCGGTCACGCCCCATTGTTCGGGCTCGCGGCTGTGGAAGGTCACGACCACGTTGTACTGCTCGCCGCCGCGCAGCGGGTAGTGCACCAGGTGGCAGTTGGGGCCGACCCAGATGCTGGCGGCGTTCCAGCGCAGGTCTTCGGGGAAGTCGGCCTTGTCGACCACCGCGCGGTAGACCACGTGGCCGGTCACGCGCGCCTCGTCGCCGACGAACTGCTGGCGCACCACCGACTTCACGCCGTCGGCGCCGATGAGTGCCAGACCGCGGTGGGCGTTGCCGTTCTGGTCGTGCACGGTCACGCCATCGGCGTCCTGTTCGACGCGCGCCACGCGGGTGGAGGTGTGGAACTGAATCTGCCCGCTGGCCTGCACGCCCTCCAGCAACGAGGTGTGCGCATCGGCCCGGTGGATCACCGCGTAAGGGTTGCCGAAGCGCTGGCGGAAGGCCTCGCCGGTCGGGATCTTGCCAACCTGGTATTCGTCAATGGCGTCGTGCATGACCATGAACTCGGTGTACACAGCGCGCTTGCGCGCGGCCTCGCCCACGCCCAGCGCATCAAACGCGTGAAAGGCGTTGGGCCCGAGCTGCATGCCCGCGCCGATCTCGCCCAGCTCGGCCGCCTGCTCCAGCACCTGGACGCGAAAGCCCTGGCGCACCAGGGCCAGGGCGGCGGCCAGGCCGCCGATGCCGCCGCCGGCCACGATGACGGGCAAGTCTGAAGGGGGTGTGCTCATCGGTGTCTCCTCGATATGCATCGTATGCTGATGATCAGTGTACTTATTGTATGACCGGTGCTAGGATTCCCGCAACCCCCCGCTCTCGACGCCTCTTCTCCATGAAACGCAGCCCACCCGCCGTCGACATCGACCACCAGCCCGGCCACTACATCCGCCGGCTGCACCAGATATCGGTGGGCATCTTCCTGCAGGAGCTGGGCGACATCGGCATCACCCCGGTGCAATACGCCGCCCTGCAGACCGTGGCCAACCACCCGGGCATCGACCAGCGCACGCTGGCGCGCGCGATCGCACTGGACGCTTCCACCACCGGCGGCGTGGTCGACCGTCTGGAGGCGCGCGGCTGGCTGGAACGCAAGACCGCGCCCGAGGACCGCCGGGCCCGCCAGCTTGCGCTCACCGACGCCGGCGTGCAACTGCTGGGCGAGGCGGTGCCGGCCATGCTGGGCGCGCAAGATTTGATCCTGGGGCCGCTGAACGAGCGCCAGCGCGCCCAGTTCATGAAGCTGCTGCGCCTGCTGGTGGACACCAACAACGAACACAGCCGCGCGCCGAGCGAAGCGATGAAATGAGTCAGCCCCGCAGGTGTGCTGCCACGGCTTGCAGCACCTGCTCGTCGCGCAGCAGCCGGGTGTGGCCCAGGCCCCTGGTTTCCATCAAGCGCGCACCGGCGATCGCATCGCGGTAGGCCTCGGCATCGGCAAAGCGGTTGATGCGGTCTTCACGGTCGTGCACGATGAGCGTGGGCAGGGCCACGCGAGGGCCGACCGCCGCCGGCTCGAACTGGCGCATCAGAATGCCTTCTCGCGCTTCCACCCGTTGCTGCATGCGCGAGCGCGTGTCCTCGCTCAGGCCGAACACCATGGCGAACAGGCGCGTGTAGGCGTGGGGCGAGGCCGGTGGCGCCAGCAGCGCCAGCCGTGCCACCGGCAGGCCGCGCGCGGCGGCGTAGGCCAGCGCGTTGGCGGCCAGCGAATGCGCCGCCACGGCGCGCACCTCGTGGCCTTGTTGCTGCAGGCGGGCGGTGACGTACTCGATGGCGCGCGCGAACTGCGGCAGGTTGCTGGTGCTGCCCTGGCTGCGGCCATGGGCGGGCAGGTCCACCAGCAGGGGCCGCAGGCCCAGGGTCATCAAGGCCTGCGCCAGCGGCAGCATCTGCGCGGCGTGGCCGCCCCAGCCGTGCAGCAGGAGAACCACCGGGCCGGGTGGGCCGGGCGGTGGCTGGTACAGCGTGAGGCTGGCCTGCTCGAACGGCCAGGGTGTGGCCTGCCAGGTGGCCAGTGCGGGCTGCCGGCGGTGCAGCCATTTCGGTGGCAGCGGCGTGCCGAACAGGCGGTAGGCGCCGCGCACGGCCAGCGCCGGCCAGACGCGCTCCGACAAACCCAGCGCCCAGCGCAGCCAGCGCGTGCCGGGGCTGGCCTGGTAGTACGCGGAAGCGGTCTGAAGTGGGTTCGTGGTCATGGGATGCTCCTGTAATCGCACGGTTGTGCGAAATTGGTTCAAGGAAAAGGTCGGGCAAAAAAGGACTCAGCTTTGATAGGTCTTGACCAGCCGCGCCCAGGTGGCCTGGGCGCGCTCGGTGGCTCGGGGGTCGCGCAGAAAGCGCACGTCGTGCACCAGCCCGATCGCCAGGCTGCAGATCTCGCCCACCAGTTGCTCGGGGTCGGTGTCGGGCTGGAGCTGGCCAAGCTCGACCGCCTGCAGCACGGTGCGGCGCAACGCGGCGCGCCAGCGCGTGACCTCGCCCAGCAGCAGCTCGCGCAGCTCGCCCTCGCGGTCGTCGAGTTCGAAGGCGCCCGAGGTGTAGAGGCAGCCGGTGTGGGCCTCGACATCGCGCAGGCGGATGAACCAGCGCCGCACGATCTCGCTCAGCCGCGGCAGGCCCTTGGGCACCTGCATGGCCGGCACGAACACGTCGGCAAGGAAGCGGCGGCCGAACTCCTCGATCACCGCCTTCTGCAAGGCCTCGCGCGAGCCCACGCGCGAGAACACACCGCTCTTGGAAATGCCGATGCGGTCCGCCACGGCCTGCAGCGTGATGGCTTCCAGCCCGTCGGACGCGGCCAGGTCCAGCGCCGCGCCCACGATGGCGGCGCGCGTCATTTCACTTTTCTGGGTCCGGGCGTCCATGGGCGGCATTTTGGCACGATCGTGCGAAAATGCAAGCAACGGTGTTGCGCGGGCCGTGTCGCGTGTCGCGCGCCTGGGCGCTTGGCGCGGCGACACCCGCTCGCTATGATCGCGGCGTCCCGTCCACCGACGCCGGCCCCCTTGGAACAACCCAGCCCACCCCTGTTGACACCGGCGCACCTGACCATGATGGACGGGGGCATCTCGGTCATCGCCAGCAGTTGCGGCCCCGATCTCACGCCCAGCGTGATGCGCGCGGTCGGCAGCCGGATCGAGGCGCAGGGCCGCCACATCTGCATCTACGTGTGCCGCAGCCAGTCGGCGCAGTTGCTGGGCGATGTCGCGCGCAGCGGGCGTCTGGCGGTGGTGTTCAGCCAGCCCAGCAGCCACAAGACCGTGCAGCTCAAGACGCGCGGGGCGCGCCTGCGCGAGGCGTGCGAGGACGACGTGCCGGCGCTGCAGCGTTACCTGCGCGGCATGGAGCGCGAGCTGACCCTGATCGGCATCGGTCCGGTCTATGCGCGCGCCATGCTCGCGCACCGGCTCGACGACGTGGTGGCCATCGAGTTCGAACCTGAGCTGGCCTTCGACCAGACACCCGGCTCGAAGGCGGGCCAGCCCATCGCGGGGACGCCGTGACGGCCGCCCTCTCGGTGCCCGCGGTGGACCTGGGTGAGGTGCGCCCTTGCCTGGAGGGCGCCATCCCCGCCATCATGGCCACCTGCGCCGCCGACGGCACGCCCAACGTGGCCTACATCTCGCAGGTCCACTACGTGGACGAAGGCCACGTGGCGCTGTCGTTTCAGTTCTTCAACAAGACCCGGCAGAACCTGCTGGCCAACCCGCGCTCGACCGTGCTGGTGCTCAACCCGCACAACGCCGTTTTCTACCGATTGCACCTGCGCTATCTGCGCACCGAAGATGCCGGTCCGGTGTTCGAGAGCATGAAGGCGCAGCTGGCCGGCATTGCCTCACACGCCGGCATGGCCGACGTGTTTCGCCTGCGCGGCTCGGACATCCACGAGGTGATGGAGGTCGAGCGCTTGCCGCAGGAGCCGCTGTCCGAGGCCTTGCCGCCGCCGCCGCCCAAGCCCAACTTTCTCGCCGTGTTGCGCCGCGGCAGTGCGCGCCTCTCGGCCGCGCGCAGTCTGGGCGCGGCACTCGAAGCCACACTGGATACGCTGGAGCAAGACCTGGCCGTGCGCCACGCCATGGTGCTGATCCTGGACGCCTCCACGCAGCGCCTCTACACCGTGGCCAGCCGTGGCTACGAGACCTCGGGCGTGGGCTCCGAGATTGCGCTGGGTGATGGCGTGATCGGTGTGGCCGCGCGCGAGTGCACGCCGGTGCGCATCACCCACATGACCAGCGCCTACCTCTACAGCAGCGCCATGCGCAACAGCCTGGGCGACGCGCACCCGCAAAACACCGACATCCCCTACCCCGGCCTGCCCGAGCCGCACAGCCAGTTGGCGGTGCCGTTGCGCTCGGCCGGGCGGGTGGTGGGTGTGCTGTTCGTCGAGAGTCCGCTGGACATGCAGTTCAGCTACGAAGACGAAGATCTGCTGGTGGCGCTGGGCGGCCAGCTGGGCGCGGTCATCGACGTCATGCAGGAAGCCGAAGCGCCGTGCACCGAGGACGAGGTGCAGGCCGCCACGGCGAAAGGTCTCCCGGTCGCGGCGGGTCCGGCCTTGTGCGTGCGGCACTACCGCAGCAACGACAGCGTGTTCATCAACAACGCTTACCTCATCAAGGGTGTGGCGGGCGCCATCCTGTGGACGCTGCTGCGCCACAGTCAGCAGGGCCGCAGCGAGTTCACCAACCGCGAACTGCGGCTGGACCGATCGCTGCGCCTGCCCGATGTGGCCGACAACCTCGAAGCCCGCTTGCTGCTGCTGCACCGCCGGCTCGCCGAGCAGTGCCCGCAACTGCGCATCCAGAAGACCGGGCGCGGTTGTTTTCGCTTCGAGGCGAACGGCCCGGTCGAGCTCGAAGAGATGGCCACTTAGCCGACCACAAGGCCGGGCACGGGCGGCACGTCCAGGCCGCGCGCGAGCTTGGTCCAGTCGCGCTGGTTCAGCAGTCCTTGCGTTGCGCTCAGCATGCCGTCGAACACCGGCGCGGGCGCGCCCGCGCGCATGCCCTGCATCACGCCCAGGCGCTCGGGCGCGTTCAGTTGCGGCAGCATCCAGCGCATCACCAGCATCATCTCGGCCGGCGGGATGGTGGCGAGCAGGGCGTCATGGATGCCGATCAGCTCGGCATCGCTGTAGGCGGCCCAGAGCGCGGTGTTGTGCGCCGTCTCCTCAACGTGCATGTGCTGGAAGTTGTCGGCCACGAAGAGGGCCAGCGCCAGGTACAGCGCCTGCAGCGCGGCCTCGCACTCGGCGGCCTCCAGGCCGGCGAGGGCCTGGGCGGCGTCACGCAGGTGGGCGATGTGATGCAGGTGACCTTCGTGGTCTTGCGCGACGGGCCCGCAGACGCCGGGGCAACGCGCCTCGAGTGCGGGGTGCACGAAGTTGTTCTCGTGGGCGACGTGGCTGGCGCACAGGTCCATGAGTTCACCCACCCGGGTCGCGGCATGGGCCACATCGGCGGCGTCCGTGGGGTCGGCGCGGCCGACGGTGATCAGGGTGTCGGCCATCAAGGCGCGCAAGGCTTTGTGGATGCCGGCGTACATGTTGAATCGGCCGAGGTGGATGCGGGCGGTGGCGGCCACGTGGGCCATTTCGAGTGCGTGGGATTGCATGGTGGTTCCTTGGGCGGGCAGAGCCCGGTTTGTCTCGTGATGACCGCGGCACCCCATGTGCAACGAATCATGGAGGCAAGTCTAGGAATCCACCGCGGCGCGCGCTGCTAAATAGCGCTTAAAGGAATCGTAAAAAAACCTTAAGCGAAGCGCGCGGCAGCTTTGTTCAGTCCAGTCCGCGCACGCGACCGCGCAGCTGCTTGACGGTGGAGCGCGTCGCCTTGCCCTCCAGCCGGCGCTGCTTCGAGCCGAAGGTGGGCTTGGTGGCCTTGCGTGCCTTGGGCAGCGTGGCCACGCTGTCCACCAGCGCCTGCAGGCGCTCCAGCGCTTCGGCCTTGTTCTGCTCCAGGCTGCGGCTGGTCTGCGCCTTGATGACCACCACGCCCTCGGTGGTGATGCGCTGGTCGCTCAGCGCGAGCAGCCGCTCCTTGACCGCCTCGGGCAGCGAAGAGGCGTGCACGGCGAAACGCAGGTGCACCGCATTGGAGACCTTGTTGACGTTCTGCCCACCCGCGCCCTGGGCGCGGATGGCGGTGAACTCGACCTCGGCAGGATCGATGGGGATCGGCATCGGCGCAGTGTGCCATGCGGTGCCGATTCAGTAGCGTTCCTTCACGCCGGTGACCATGGCCTTGACGAGCCGCGTGCGTTCGATGCGGCCCATGACGATGGCCGCCGCTGCGTGCAGGCCGACCATCGGCAGCAACCACTCGCCCAGGCCTTCGTGCAGCTCCTGCAGCCACTCCTCGCCCCAGAAGGCGTCAAGGCCCTGCATCCAGCCGGTGAGGCCCAGCGCCAGCACCACGGCCATGAGGCCGAGCACCATGAGCCCACCCAGCGGGTTGTGGCCCCAGTGGTGTTCGGTTTCACCACCGAACAGCGCGCGAACGTGGTCGGCCACGCGGCGCGGTGTCGGGAAGAAGTCGGCAAAGCGCGCGTGGCGCGGGCCGATGAAGCCCCACACCCCACGCACGCCCACCAGCGCGGCGGCCGCGTAGCCCAGCCACTGGTGCAGGGCTTCGCCGTCCTCCACCACGAACAGGTTGAGCAGCACGCAAGCCACCAGCGACCAGTGGAAGACGCGCACCAGCGGGTCCCAGACCCGCTTCGATGCGACGGTGGTCACTTCTGCTCGACCGGCTTGCCGCTCACCGGATCAAAGTAGATCTCGACCTTCTTGCCCGCCTTGTCGGTGCCGTAGATCTCGTAGCACTGGCCCTTGCTCACCTTGAAGGTCTTGATCTGGTAGCCCTGGGCTTCCAGATCCTTCCTGAAGGTGGCCTCGGGTTGCCATTTGTCCTTGGGCGCGGTGCAGGTGGGGGAGGCCATGGCGGTACCGGCCACGGCGAGCAGGAGGGCGGAGAGAACAAGCGATTTCATGTGGGTATTTCCTGTGCAATGAAGCCCGCCGGAGTGCGGGTGAAGGCATTGCACCGGCCCAACTTGAAGCCAGCCTTAAGCCGTGTGTGACGGATGTGAGCAGCGGTAACGCACCGCGCGGGGAGCCCGCGGGCTCAGGGGGTGGCGGGCTTGCGCCACAACAGCATCAACGCCAGCAGGGCCGAGGCGATCATGAGGAACAGGCTGATCGCGTTGAGCACCGGTGTGGCGCCTTCGCGCATGCGGCTGTACATCAACACGGTGAGCGGCGAGTCCGAGCCGACCAACATCAGCGTGGTGTTGAAGTTCTCGAACGACATGAGAAAGGCCATGGCGGCCGCGCCGATCATGCTCGGGCGCAGGTAGGGCAGGGTCACCGTCCACAGCACGGCGGCGCGGCTGGCGCCGAGGTTGTAGGCGGCCTCTTCCAGCGTGCGGTCGAAGCGGCGCAGGCTGGCCGAGATGGTGAGCGTGGCGATGGTGACGATGTAGCAGAACTGCCCCAGGATCACCAGCGGCAGGCCCGGGCGCAGGAAGTCCAGCTCCAGGCCCCAGGTCTCGTCAGCGAAGTTGGCGATGCGGCTGGCGAACGCGAGGATGGAGATGCCCAGGATCACGCCCGGGATCACCAGCGGCAGCATGCTCAGCAGGGCGATGGCGTTCTTGCCGGGAAAGTCGAAACGCTCCAGCAGGAAGGCGTTGCAGGTGCCCACGCCGACCGAGAGCACCGTGACCCAGGTGGCGACCCAGGCGCTGGTGCCCAGGCTCTGGATCAGCTCGCCGTCGGCCAGCAGGCCGGTGCGGCTGTCGTTGTCGGCCACGAACCAGTCGAGCGTGAAGCCCATCCAGGGCGGTGTGGGGTAAGGCGCGTTGTTGAACGCGAACAGCGCCACCACCAGCAGCGGCACGAACAGGAACACGAAGAACAGCAACACGAAGGTGTTGAGGCCGATGCGCTGGGTGAGGGAACGGGGAAGACTCGGGATCATGTCAGTGGCCGCACGGCCGCCCGAAGGACGCCGAGCGCCCCCTCGGGGGGCAGAGTGCGAAGTGAACGTGGGGGCTTCATGGCCTCAGGTCTTCATCACCGCGCCAAAGCGCTGGCCGGTGAGCTTGAGGCCCGCCCACACCAGCACGGTGGAGAGAAACAGCAGCAGGAAACCGAAGGCTGCGCCCTGGTTCCAGTTGAAGCGGGTGATGAACTGCGTGTAGATCTGCTCGGTGAACCACAGCGAGTTCTTGCCACCCAGCAGCGTGGGCGTGAGGTAGTTGCCCAGGCACAGCATGAAGACCACGATGCAACCGGCCGCGATGCCCGGCGCCGCGTGCGGAATGACGATGCGGCGCACGATGTTGGTGGTGCTGCCACCGAGGTCGTAGGCGGCCTCGATCAGGCTGTCGTCCAGGCTCTCCAGGCTGTTGACCAGCGGGATCACCATGAAGAGCAACGAGGCGTAGACCAGGCCCACCAGGATGGTGGTGTCGCGGTAGAGCAGCTCCACCGGCGCGCTGGCCAGGCCCAGACGCTGCAGCAGGCTGGAGACCACCCCGGTTTCGCGCAGCAGGATCAGCCAGCCCAGGGTGCGCACCATCTCGCTGACCCAGAATGGCAGCAGGCACAGCACCAGCAGCACGGTCTTGGCACGGCCGCGCGCCACCTTGGCGATGTACCAGGCGGCCGGAAAGGCCAGCAGCAGCGTGAGCAGCGTGGCCAGCACCGAGAGCGTGGCCGTGCGCACGAAGGTGTTCCAGTAGAGCGGCTCGTCCACGAAGGTGCGGTACTGATCCAGGCTGAAGCCGTACTCGCCCGGCCCGGTGCGCGCCTGCAGCGAGAGCACCAGCAGTTCCACATGCGGCAGGATCACCAGGCCCAGCAGCCACAGCAGCGCCGGCGCGAGCAGCACGCCCAGAAAGAAACGGCGGTGGGTGCCCGGGGTCATGGTGATCAGGCCGCGAAGCACCAGGCCTGCGCGCTCTGGTAGGCGAAGTGCACCGTCTCACCCGGCTTCAGATCGGCCAGGCGCCCGGTGAGGGGCAGGGCGATGTGCAGCGGCGTGTTGCTGCGCGCCTCGCGCACCTGCACGGTGGAGTTGCCGCCGTCGAACAGCACGCTGTCGACCACCGCGCTCCAGGCCGGGTCGCCGGCGGGCAGCTCTTTCGGGCTGCGCCCGATCTCGATGGCCTCGGGTCGCACGAAGAGCACCGCGGTCTGGCCCACGGTGACCGTGCCCACGGCCTGCGCCCACAGGGCCATGCCGCTGCCGGTGCGCAGCTGGACCTGGGCACCGTTGAGCTGCTCCACGTGGCCCTCGAAACGGTTGTTGTTGCCCACGAAGCCGGCCACGAAGGACGTGGCCGGCTCGTAGTACAGCTGCTGCGGGCTGCCGACCTGCTCGAAGCGACCCTGGTTCATCACCGCCACCTGGTCCGACATCACCAGCGCCTCCGACTGGTCGTGCGTGATGTAGACGAAGGTGGTGCCGATCTCGGCCTGCAGCTGCTTGAGCTCGACCTTCATGTGCTCCCGCAGCTTGAGGTCCAGCGCGCCCAGCGGCTCGTCGAGCAGCAGCAGGGTGGGCTCCAGCACCAGCGAGCGGGCGATGGCCACGCGCTGTTTCTGCCCGCCGGAGAGCCGGTCGATGCGCTTGTCGGCACTGCCGGGCAGGCCCACGCGCTGCAGCATGTCGGTGACCTTGGCCTTGATGACCGGGCCTTTGACGCCGCGGCGTTCCAGGCCGTAGGCGATGTTCTCGCCCACACTCATCATGGGGAACAGGGCCAGATGCTGGAACACCATGTTCACCGGCCGCCGGTTGGGCGGCACGCCGAGCATGGACGCACCCTTGATGCGCAGGTCGCCGCTGTCGGGCGCGATGAAGCCCGCGATCATGCGCAGCAGCGTGGTCTTGCCGCAGCCCGAAGGGCCGAGGATGGAGAAGAACGAGCCGCGACGGACGTTGAAGCTCAAGGCCTGCACCGCCGCAAACGCGCCATAGCGTTTGTCGACGGCCAGGACGTCGAGATCGTTGTCGCCGGGGGATGCGGCGCCGGGTGTGGGCACCGCTTACTGCGCAGCTTTGACGCGGTCGAGCACGCGGCCTTCGATGTCTTCAATGCCGGCGGGCACCGGTGGGTACCACTTGATGTTCTTCAGCGCGGCGTCGGGGAAACTGTCGGCGAACTGCTTCTTGAGTGTGGCGTCGGCCAGCTGGTCGGCGCCCTTGCTGGCGGTGAAGTTGCCCGCGGCACTGGCCACCTTGGCGGCGACTTCAGGGCGCATGTTGAAGTTGATCCAGGCGTAGGCGGCTTCGTCGTTGCGGCCCTTGGCGGGCAGTGCGAAGGTGTCGACCCAGCCCAGCGCACCGGATTTGGGCGCGATGAACTTGATGTCCGGGTTGGTCTTGTTCAGTTCCCAGCCGCCGGTGTCCCACATCATGGCGGTGGTCAGTTCACCCGAGCGGATGCCCGCGAGCAGCTGGTCCTTGCCGTCCCAGTAGAACTTCACGTTCTTCTTGCACTCGGCGAGCTTCTTGCCCATGTCATCCATCAGGGCGGTGTAGGCCTTGGGGTCGTTGTAGAGCTTGAACGGGTCTTTGCCGGATGCAAACGCCATCGCAATCAGTGTGGGCCGCTTCAGGCGCATGCTGACCTTGCCGGCGTTCTCCGCGGCGCACAGGTCGGCGTAATCGGTGGCCTTGGAGGTCTTGGTGTTGACCACCAGTCCGTCGGTGCCCCAGATGTGCGGCACGCCATAGACCTTGCCGGCCACGGTGGTGTTCTTCTTGGTGGCGTCGAGCATGGACGGGATGAACAGCTCGGACTTGAGCTTGCTCAGGTCCATGGGCTTGTAGATCTTGAATTCGGTCTGCGGGCCGGCGATGCGGTCCTGGCTGGGTTGCACCAGATCGAAGCCGGCGCCGGCGGTGGCGCGCAGCTTGGAGATCATTTCCTCGTTGTTCGAGAGCGTGACCTCGACCTTGATGCCGGTTTCCTTGGTGAACTGCTCGACGACCTCCTTGGGCGCATAGCCGCCCCAGGTGAGCAGTCGCAGCGTCTTGTCTTGTGCAATGGCGCCGGTGGCGGCGCACAGCGCCAGGGCGGCCAGGGCCATGCGGTGGAGGGGTCGGCTCATGTGGTGACTCACTTTCAAAGGTGACAGGACAATGAAAACGGCGTGACGACGGGATGGACCGGGTGTGACAGGTCGGGCACCACTATGGTCCAACGGCATGGCTTGTCAAGACGGCAAGCACGAAGCGCGCCGACATCAGCGTACGTCGAACGGGTGACGGTCCGGTGACAGCCCCGCAACGTGCGGGGCCATGTGCGCGGCTGGGATAATCCCCCGATGGCAAACAAACAGCGGGTGGTGGTCGGGTTGAGCGGGGGCGTGGACTCCGCGGTGAGCGCGTACCTGCTCAAACAGCAAGGGTATGAGGTCATCGGCATCTTCATGAAGAACTGGGAAGACGATGACGACAGTGAGTACTGCTCGACCCGGCAGGACTTTCTGGACGCCGCCAGCGTGGCCGACGTGCTGGGCATCGACATCGAACACGTGAACTTCGCCGCCGAGTACAAGGACCGCGTGTTCGCCGAGTTCCTGCGTGAATACCAGGCCGGGCGCACGCCGAACCCCGACATCCTGTGCAACGCCGAAATCAAGTTCAAGGCCTTCCTGGACCACGCCATGCGCCTGGGCGCCGAGAAGATCGCCACCGGCCACTACGCCCGGGTGCGCGAGCGCAACGGTTCGTTCGAGCTGCTCAAGGGGCGCGATCCCCTGAAGGACCAGAGCTACTTTCTGCACCGCCTGAACCAGACCCAGCTGAGCAAGACGCTGTTCCCGGTGGGTGAGCTTCCCAAGACCGAGGTGCGCCGCATCGCGGCCGAGATCGCGCTGCCCAACGCCAGGAAGAAGGACAGCACCGGCATCTGCTTCATCGGCGAGCGGCCCTTCCGCGATTTCCTGAACCGCTACATCGCCAAGGAACCGGGCCCGATCAAGGACCACAAAGGCCGCGTGCTCGGCCAGCACGTGGGTTTGAGCTTCTACACCCTGGGGCAGCGCCAGGGCCTGGGCATCGGGGGGGTGCGCGAGAAGGGCGCGCAAAAGGGCGGCAACGAACACGCGCCCTGGTTCGTTGCACGCAAGGACATCAAGACCAACACGCTCTGGGTGGTGCAGGGCCATGACCACCCCTGGCTGCTCACGCCGCGGCTGCGCGCGCAGGACGCGAGCTGGGTCTCGGGCCACGCGCCGGCCACCGGCGACATGGCCGCCAAGACGCGCTACCGTCAGGCCGATGCGCCCTGCCGTTTCGAGGCCGACGGTGACGCCGGCTTCGCGCTCGATTTCACCGACCCCCAGTGGGCCGTGACACCCGGGCAAAGCGCGGTGCTGTACGACGGCGAGGTGTGCCTGGGCGGCGGTGTGATCACCTCCGATGCCGCGTCCATGGCCGCCGAGGCACTCGCCCGCTCGGGGCCCGTGCCGGCCTGATTCGACCAGCGTTCAGACGTTCACACGGACACCGACCAGCAGCGCGCGCAGCACGCGCGGTCGCCAGGTGAGCAGCATGGCGACCCCGAAGGCGCAAGCGGCGACGAACATCACCCAGACGAGCGCGGCCATGGACGGGTGGTCGGCCGCCAGGCACAGCGCGAGCGACACCAGCAGGCCCAGTCCACCGGCCTGCCGCAGGCTGCGGCGAAGTCCCCGAGGCACCATCACCGGCGCTCCACAGACCTGCTGCCAGTGCACCTCCATCGACAGCGCCAGCCAGGCCATGGAGACCCATGCCGCGAGAGCGGCCAGCCCGAGCAGCACCGCTTCAGACATGGGCGGTCTCCTCGGGCGCGGGTCTGGGAAGGGCTTGTGGCGCGTTGCGGCGGGCGAGGCGGCGTGCCGCCCCCCACGCCAGGCCGGCCGAGACCAGCAAGGCGAGGTCCACGCCGGCCACGGGCCAGTAGGAGAACAGGGTCTTGCCCAGGTGGTCCCCTGTGCTGGCCCAGTTCAACAGCACCGCGAGCAGCGCGAGCGCCGACAAGGCGCGGCACTGCTCGCGCCAGGCGGGTGAGACCGCGCCCTGCGCCACAGGGGCGCTGCGCCAGAACGCATGCGCCGCAGCGATCAGCCACGCGCCCCAGAAGGCCAGCCGCTCCCACTCGTCCCGCTCGGCCAGAGCGGCGGGCAGCACCCGGTTGGCCACCAGGATGGCGGCGGTGGCGATGAGCATGCCGGTGACGGTGCTCACGGCCAGGGCGTCCACGATGCGGCTGCCCGCCACGCCCCGCTGCGCGTGCTGGCGCTTGCGCTTTTCCACGAAGAACAGGAAGCCGGTGGCGATGCAGACGCAGCCCAGCAACCCGCCGAACACATAGAGCCAGCGCAGCAGCCAGTGCTCGAAGTGCTGCAGGTGCAGGCCGGTGAGGAATTCCTCGATGCCGTGCGGCACCGTGGGCGCCGGCTCCTCGCGCAGCACCTCGCCGGTGGAGCCCTTGAAGTGCACGGCCTGACCCACCAGCGCCACGCGGTCGCTGCCGGCGCGGTAGATGCTCACGTAGCTGTTGGCGTCGCCCACGTGGTGCACCTGCAGAAAGCCCACCTGGCCGGGCATGCCGCGCGCGTCCCAGCGGCGTTGGGCTTCGAGCATCATGGCGTCCACCGAGGCCAGGGAAGCGGCCACGCCCGCGCGCGCGTGTGGCAGGCCGGTGGCAGCGGCTTCGGCCACCTCGTGCGCCTGCGCCAGCGGGCGCAGCACGGTCTGCGACACCGGCAGGTAGTAGAACTGCGCGAAGATGACCAGGCCCGTGAAGGCGAAGAAGAAGTGGAAGGGCAGAGCCACCACGCCGGTGAGGTTGTGCAGGTCCAGCAAGCCGCGGCGCAGGTGCTTCCCGGGGCGGAAGGTGAACAGCTCGGCCAGCACCTTGCGGTGCATCACCAGGCCCGTGACCAGCATGGCGAGCATGGTCAGCGCCGCCAGGGCCACGATCCAGAAGCCGATCAGCTTCCACTCCAGGTGCAGGCTGTAGTGCAGCGGGTAGAAGAACTCGCTGCCGATCTTCTGCTGCCCTTCGCGCAGGGCCTGGCCGCTGCGCGGGTCGATGGTGGTGTCGCCGTGGATGTGGTTGTGGCCGAGCGGGTCCTTGGGCTGCGGCACGCGAAAGCCCACGCCCATGGCCAGCACCGGGTCGCGGTGCGTGGTGTAGGCCCAGAACTCGTCGGCCGGCAGTTCCAGGCGCGGCGTCATCGGGCCTTGCTTCGGGTCGTGCAGCAGCGGCATGTTGGCCGCGTAGTCCACTTCGTCGGGCCGCACACGCTGCAGGATGGGCAGCAGCACGCGGTCGAACGAGGGCATGGGCTGCGGCTCGAAGCGCGTTTCGGGGATGGCCCAGCGGTCGAACTCGCGGTCGAACACCGAGAGCGAACCGAAGAAGAAGACGACCACGAGCACGAAGCCCAGGACGAGGCCGAACCAGGTGTGCAGCCAGGTCATGGAGAGGCGGAAGTTCGACAGCATGGGCGTCTCCTAAACGAGTTGTTGCTGCAGCAGCCAGGCCGTCCCGGTCATGCCCACACCGCCCAGCCCCAGCACCAGCCACACGCGCGCCAGGCTGCGCGCCGCGAAGGCCCAGAGGAAGGCGACGAGGAAGACCAGGAAGGCCAGCAGCATCAGCACGGTGTGCGCTTCGTGGTAGTCGACGCCGAGCGCCACCAGGCTGGTGATGCCCAGCGTGGCGATGCCCCAGGTGAAGGCGTAGCCGCCCAGCAGGCTGGCCGCGATGCGGCCGATCACGTGGGCGGTGGTGGGCGAGGTGGCGGTGGTCATGCGGGTATCACCAGCGGTAGTCGGCGGTCAGGATGACCTTGCGCCGACTGCCGAACCAGCAGTCGCCGCGCGCCAGGCAGACGGCGATGTAGTCCTCGTCGGCCAGGTTGTTGACGTTGAGGGCGAAGCGCCAGGGGCCGGTCTCCCAGGCGGCCATGGCGTCGAACAGCGTGACCGAGGGCACGAACACGTTGCCGGTGCCGTCGCCGATGCGGCCGATGTAGCGGGCGCCCGCGCCCGCCGACACGCCGGGCAGGCCGACGTCGCGGAAGTTGTGCACGGCCCAGAACGAGCTCATGTGTTTCGGAATGCCTTCGAGTTGCTGGGCCGGATCGAGCGCGCCGCCCCAGGAGGTGGCGCTGGCGCGGGCATGGGTGTACGTGGTGCTGGCCAGGAACTGCCAGGCGCCGACGCGGGCCTGGCCCTCCAGTTCCACGCCCTTCACGCGCGAGTCGCCGATCTGCTTGCTGAAGCCGATGTTGTCGGGGTCGTCGCCCAAGCGGTTCTTTTCCTTGAGCGAGTACACGGAGGCGGTGGCCTGCACCGGCAAGCGCTGCGATTCCCACTTGACGCCCACTTCCACCTGCTCGCCGCGCTTGGGATTGAAGGCCCGACCGAAGGCGTCGGTGCCCGCCACCGGGTTGAACGACTCCGAGTAGCTCGCGTAGGGCGAGACGCCCGGCAGCACCTCGTAGACCACGCCGAGGTTGAGGCTGGTGGCCGAGTCGCGCGTGGTCTCGCCGCCCACCACGGTGTTGCGCACCTTGTCGTGCCGTGCGCCCAGGCGCACGCTCAGGCCGTTGTTGAACTTCATCTGATCCTGCACCAGCCAGCCGTGGCGCTTGATGTGCGTCTCGGTCGGCGTGGCATTGCCCAGCGAAGGGCGCGGGAAGGTACCGTAGACCGGGTCGTACACGTTGAGCGGCGTGCCCATGCCGTCGGCCTGGGCCAGGCTGGTTTTCATGTCCGTGACGTCGAAGCCGAACACCACGCGGTGCGTCACACCGCCCAGCTCCCAGTCGCGCTTGAGCAGCGCCTCGCCGGTGGTCAGGCGCAAGCCGTCCTCATAGATGTACCAGGGGCGCCCGAGGTACTGGCCGTTCGCATCGGGGTGGCCCCCCGCGTCGAGGAAGCCGGACCACCAGTCCATGTACATCGATTCCATGAGCCCGTCCACGCGGTCGTGGCGCAGTTGGTGGCTCAGGCGCCACTGGTCGCCCAGGCCGATGTCCAGCGCGTAGCCCACGCGCTTGCGCGTGCCGCCGTAGGTGTCCCAGTCGGGCTCGCCGGCGAACAGGTCGCGCGGGATCGGGCCGTTGGGCGCGGGCAGCAAGGTGCCGGCCAATGGCAGGAAGGCGTTGGTGTTCTGGCTGTAATCCTTCTGGTGCTCGGCGTAGACGGTGTAGCTGTCCCGCGCGTTGGGCTTGAAGGTGAGCGAGGGCGCGACGAAGGTGCGCTCCTCGTCGGCGAAGCGGACCTGCGTGCCGCTGTCTTTTTTCACCGCGACCAGGCGGTAGAGCAGCGAGCCGTCGGCGTTGAGCGGTCCGGCGAGGTCGGCATGCACCTCGCGCAGCGAGTCGTTGCCCAGGCGGATGCCCACCTCCCGCAGCGGCTCGGCCAGCGGCCGCTTGGGCACGAGGTTGACCACGCCGCCCGGGTCGTTCTGCCCCGCGATGATGGACGAGGGGCCGCGCAGCACTTCGATGCGCTCGAAGTTGTAGGGCTCGGTGCGCACCGTGCCGTAGTAGCCCGTGAGCGGCTCGCGCAGGCCGTTGTACAGCAGGGTGGACTCTTCGCTGCCGCGCAGCGAGAACCAATCGCCGCGGTTGTCGATGCCGTAAAGCTCGTTGCGCACACCAGCCGCGTAGCGCAGCGCTTCCTGCAGGTTGGGCGAACCCTGGTCGCGGATCTGGTCGGCCGTGATGACGGTCACCGACTGCGGCGTCTCGTTCAGCGGCGTGTCGGTCTTGGTGGCGGTGGCGCTGCGCTTGGCCGCGTAGCCGCGCACCGGGCCACGCGCATCCTCCGGCTGCGCGGGCGCAGTCACCGTGACCTCGCTCAGCGTTGACGCCGCATCGGCAGCGGAAGTGGCGGCCTGGGCCAGCGTCACGGTCGGCAGGACGGACAGCATCATGGCGGCCATCGCTCGGGTCAGGGGTGAGGGTGCGCCTGGATCAACGCAGAGGCATCCGCAGGAGCGGGCGAACGGGTCTTGGAGTGTGTGCATGGTCGTAAAGGGTGCCGGTGGCTCCCCCTCGATCGCTTCAGCGCGACGCCCGTTGCCGGGAACGCCATCGCTGCCGGCGCGGACGGCCGCACCCGCGCGAGCGCACAGACAGGCAGATCGGAAGGGGGCCAACGGCCACGCCGCTTCGGTTTCCAGAGAAATGGCTGGCGGCGGACGGTGTTCGCCCTTTCGGCTGGCTGCATGACTGCTGTGTGCACAGCAGTTGGCGAATTATATGGGAATAATTCTCATTAACAACAACGGCAGCAATGCCGATGGCAGCGGCCGTGCATGCTCAGTGCGCGGGCGAGCCCAGGCGTGCGTGAATGCGCCGCGTGGTGCGCCACACGACCCACAGCACGAGTGGCACCAGAGCGCCCGCGGCCATCTCCGGCTGGACCGGCAGGCCAGCGGCCTTGGCGCCCTTGGCAACGTAGAGCAGCAGGCTGATCACGTAGTACGAGATGGCCGCGATCGACAGACCTTCCACCGTGGCCTGCAGTTGCAGTTGCAGTTCCTGGCCCCGGGTGAGCTTGGCCAGCAACTGCTGGTTCTGTGCTTCCGTGACGATGTCGACCCGCGTTCGCAGCAGCGCGCTGGCGCGCGAGACGCGCTCGGACAGCGAAGCCAGGCGCTGCGCGCTCGCGGCCACCGTGGCCATGGCCGGCGAGAGCCGGCGCTGCATGAACTCGCCGATGGTCTGCGTGCCCGGAATCGGCTTCTCGCGCAACTCGGCGATGCGCTGCGTGACCACCGCGTCGTAGGCGCGCGTGGCCGCAAAGCGGTAGGTGTTCTCGGCCGTGGCGCGCTCCACCCGGGCCGCCAGCGAGATCAGCTGGTCCAGCAGTTCCTGCTCGGACGTGGACTTGTTCTCCAGCTGTGCCGTGATGGAGGCCAGCTGGGTTTCGGCCTGCGCCAGCATGGGCGCCAGCGTCTTGACCGCGGGCAGGCCGCGCAGTGCCATGAGACGGTAGGTTTCGATTTCGAACAGGCGCTGGGAAATGCGACCGGCCCGGGTTTCGCTGGTGTCCTGCGGGGTGATGACCAGCATGCGCTCGAAGCCCGAGGGCCGCAGGTGGAAGTCCGTCAGTGCCCAGGAATGGCCGCCACCCAGTTGCGAGGCGACCACGGTGCGTCCGCCGAACCAGCGCTGCGCAGGCCCCATCAGCGCGGCCTGGGCCGCCGGACTCTGATCGGGCAGCACGGCCTGCAGCATGACCATCTTGATCGCGGCCACCGTGCGTCCCGGAATCTCGCTCAGCCACCCTGGCGGCGTGACGAGCGCGTCCAGCAGCGCCGGCTCGCTGGTGCCCAGGCCCGTGCCTTCGGGCAGGGGCTGCACGATGGAGTAGCGGGTGAACTCGGTGTGGCGCTCCCATTTGAGCGTGTAGCCCTCGAAGCGCAGGCGCAGGAAGTTGCCGCGCAACTGGTCGGGGGTCAGGGCGTCCTGCCCGGGCAGTCGGCGCAGATGCTCACATTCCTGCTCGCGGCTCACGCCGTCGTTGAGCACCGCCACGAAAACGATGAGCACCGGCAGGCGGATGCGCGCGGAAGGCCGCGCATGCACTTCGTTGTGCAGCTCCATGCGCAGGGCGTCGTCGGGCGGCAATGCACTGGGTGGGACGGGACTGTCGGCAGCGTGTGTGGGCGAATTCATCGGCGCGTGGACTCCGGGATTTGGGGCTGCCGTCAACTGTATGCCAAGGCGGGTTGCGCGCTTGCGCCGCGCCCGATCAGGATTTGCCGAACAGGCGCTTGAGCCAGGCCACGCCGGAGACGGGCGCGGTGCTCGTGACCTCGCGAGCCGCCATGCACGGGTCGACGGGTGCGGTCACCCGAGGAGCCACTTCGGTGGGCTCCCACCCAGTCGCTCCATCGACGGCGTGTTCGAGCTCGCGACTGCGCGACACTTCCACCGCGTGCCTGGCGATGCGGGCGGGTTGTGCCATGAGATCCCGATGCTTCCTGAGCGCCGATCTGATCATGCGATTCAAATGACTCGGGCCCGCGGGTTTGGCAATGAAGCGGAATATCTGACCTTCGTTGATCAGTCGGCCGATGTTGCTGCCGTCGCCTTCCGCCGTGTAGATCAGGGGCACGATGTTCGGGCTGCTGCGCTTCACTGCCCGGATGAGATCCAGGGTGGCGCCGTAGCCCGCGCGGGTATCGGCCACGATCACGGCCACCTTGTGGCGATGGAGCAGCCTGATCGTGTCACTCGGGTTTCGCGCCCACAACAGCAACATCTCGTCGCCCAGAATGGCTCGGAGCTGGTGTTCGATGGCAGGGTCTTCGTCCATCAGGAGCACGGCTTCGGTGCGCCTGCCGCGCAGGCGGTCCATGTCGATTTCCGTGGTGGTCGTGGGGTTCGAAGGCCGGGGCAGGGGGACCTCGCGCGCCACCGTCGCTGCATAGGCGACCGTGTCGATCAGGTGCTGGTTGTTCCAGGGCTTGTTGATGAAGCGGAACACCTCGCTGTCATTGATCGAGCGCAGCACGTCGGCGTATTCCGAGTAACCGGTGAGCAGCAGCCGCATGGTGTGGGGAGACGCTTCCTTGACCCGTTTGAGGAACTCGGTGCCGGTCATGCCGGGCATGCGCTGGTCGCTGATCACCACGTCGAAATCGCTGTTGCAAATGAGCTCGAGACCTTCCCAGGCATCGGTGGCCGACGACACGCCAAAGCGGTCTTGCAGAAGCCCGTTGAGCGAGCGCAGCACACTGGGTTCATCGTCCACACACAGGACACGGGGCTTGCGGAGGGCATTCATGCGGCTTGACCTGCTGGGATGGGAAGTTCGATCTGGAAGGTGGTGCCGACGCCCACCTGGGTCTTCACGGTCAAGGTTCCGCCGTGGTCGGTCACGATGTCCCGGGCGATGGCCAGCCCCAGCCCGGTGCCCGTCCCCACCGGTTTGGTGGTGAAGTAGGGGTCGAAGATGCGCGGCAGGACGTCATCGGGAATGCCGTTGCCGGTGTCTTCGACCGTGATGCG
This sequence comes from Hydrogenophaga sp., assembly GCF_036675665.1. Taxonomy (GTDB): domain Bacteria; phylum Pseudomonadota; class Gammaproteobacteria; order Burkholderiales; family Burkholderiaceae_C; genus Hydrogenophaga. Next base: position 32,723 of record NZ_JAKFEO010000025.1, read on the forward strand.
TATGCGTTGACCGTCCGAGGCGGTGGACACGGTGACCACGCCGGCACCGTCGATGGCCTGGGCCGCGTTCAGGATCAGGTTCAGAAAGGCCTGGTTGAGCTGCGAGACGTGGCACTCCAGCCCGGGCAGCCTGGAGAACTTGTGGACCACCCGGATCTTGGTGGAGATCACGGCCTTGGCGATGTAGATCACGCTGGCCAAGGTGGTGTTCAAGTCGACAACCGCAGTGCGCGAACGATCCAGCCGGGTGAAACTGCGCAGGTTGTCCACCATCTCATTCATTTGGTCCAGACCCATCAACACATCACCCAGCATGTCCTGCGTCATGCGGAGTTCGTCGGGAAACTGGCTCAGCCGCGATAGCACCGAATCGGTGTCGAGCTCCAGGGGCCGGGAGGCCGCCGTGTCTCCCGCGCTGGTGGTCGCACGCTCAAGCGCCTGGGAGGCGCTGCGGATGCCGGGCGCCATGTCGTCCAGCGCCCGGATGGCCATGAACACGTTGCTTTTGGAAAATGCCAGCGGCGTGTTGAGCTGGTGGGCAACGCTGGCCACCATTTGCCCGAGCGAGGCCATCTTCTCGGACTGCGCGAGCCGCTGCTTGTTCGCCTCGCTCTCCAGCGCCTGCTTTTCGATCGCCGCCTGAGCCCGCCGCACGATGGTGTGGAGCGCTGCGTACACGAGCACGAGCAGGCCCGCCAGCATCACGAGTTGCATCTGCTCCGAGCGCCGCACCAGGTTGCGGTTGTCCCGCGCCTGCCGCTCAAGGCCAGCCTGGTTGTCGGCGGCAGTCTGGCGGGCATCGGCGGCGGTCTGCTGGAGCTGGTTGAGGTCGGCGGTGATGTCGGAATGCACTTCAAAGACCGCGATGGGTTGGTGCGTTCGTGGATCAACAACAGGCCAATGGCTGGCGATGACATCGCGGTGTTCGACCACGCCTGGCATGGCGGCGGACCGGTCCGGGGATGAACGCTCGCTGGCGGGTTGCCCCTCGCGTGCTGCGCGCCGCCAGCCGGGATGGCCCGACTGGTCTTCACCCACTTGTGGGTGGTCGGTGGAATACAAGGTGATGCCTTGAAGGTCGAGGATCCGGATCTCCACGACCCGGCTGCCGCGCATGGCGCCGAGCAACCGGGTGTCGAGCGCGGCGAACTGGGGGAGTGCCCGAACGCGTGCCCCTTGTTGTCTCAAGCATGTCCGGGTCTGCGCTGAAGGCATGGGCGCGCGGACCGTGCCTTCGTGCTTGCCCAGGTTCAGGCAGTGGGTGAAATCGATGGTTCGGGCCGTGGCCAGAAACGGCGTCAGCGGGTCTTCCCACAGCGCACTCGACAGGAGGCGGGCCAGTTGGACGTTGTTGTCCTCGCGCGTGCTCAACAGATCGCGGCGCGCGGCTTCCTCCGAACGGTTCACCAGCAAGGTCTGCATCTCATGCATGGCCTGAGCCTCCTGGTTCAGAACGGATTCCACGAGTTTCGATTGGTTTTCCTGAAAGTGCATCAATGCCGCAGCCACGCAACCCAATGCAAACCAACTGGTGATGGTGAAATACCTGATCAGCTTGAATCGGGGTTGCATGGGGGTTGATCGAATGAGATTGGGCGGAAAGATGTTCTGAGGGTTTCGTGAAGCATGGTTCCGGGTTCGCTGGGGAATTGACGCCGGATTGTGTGGCGACCGCAGCAAGATTGATCGTATTCAGGATCGATGGATGGCCACATACCGCGATGGCAGTATTTTGAATGCGGGCCTGACAACCTATTGAGCATTTGTTCGCAATCCATCCGCGCCAATCAATTCTGATGGCTGGAAATACGCAGGATTTCAATTGACGAGTGGTGTGCGCATTCACAAATTCAGGGCTGCACTCAATTGAAAATCAATATAGTGCTGATGCAGTATTGGCGGCAAATCGACCCCATTTGCAGAATGCAGATCGAAATCGCCGTATGGAAACCGGATGATTCGCCATGACGCGAGACGATGGCCCTCAAAGCGCATTTCAGACCCAGCCACTGAATCGAAAAGGGAGCCGCAGGAGTCATGACGTTTCGACAATGCGCACAGAAGGCGTGGCGGTGGGTCCGGGCATTGCTCTGGTCGATCTCGCTCTTGTGCGCCCCGGCCCAGGCCCTTGTGCTGGGAGAAGCTGAGGCCTACGACTTGTCCACGGCGTTCACATACCGGCTTGACGACAGCGGGGCACTGTCCGTGCGCGAGGTGCTGTCTCGCCCTGAAGCGTGGCGCTTCAGGCCCCTGCGGCAAGGCGCGGCCACGCCCAACTTCGGCTACCAAAGCACCACCCTGTGGCTCAAAGTCGAACTGGATGTCTCTGCGCATGCGCCAGATCACTGGTTGATGCAGGTGGCCAACCCGCAACTGGATCGGGTCGAGGTGTTTGTCCTGGAGTCCGGTGGCCGCCTCAGCCGGTCCGTGGGCGGCGATGAGCTGCCGTTTTCGGCGCGCGTCGTCCCACACAGGCATCTGGTTTTTCCGCTGGTTTTCAACGGGACCGGTCCACGCACCCTGGTGCTGCGCGTCCAGTCCTCCAGCTCTTTGCAAATCCCCGTCACGCTGCTGCAGCCCCAGGCCCTCCTGAGCCAGGACCACCGCCTGTATTCGCTGTTGAGCCTGTACTTCGGTCTGCTGACGGGCTTGTTCGCCTACAACCTGCTGCTTTATGTGGCGGTTCGCGACCGCGTATACCTCTACTACATCGCGTTCGTCGCCGCGATGGGTGTGGCCCAACTGACCACCTCCGGTTTCGGTGCCCAGTTTTTCTGGCCGGAGCGGCCGGACTGGAACAACCTCGCGCTGCATTTGGGCTACGCAGCGTGTGGTCTCGCAGCCATCCTCTTCGGGCGCCGGTTCCTGCTCAGTGCCGCTGAGCTGCCGGGGCTGGACCGCGTTCTGCGCGGGCTGTTGGTCTGTTGGACCATCTACATCGTGCTTCGGCCATGGATGGACTACAAGCTGGCGGCTCATGTCCTGATCGCCATGGTCATCGCCACCATCCTGCCGCTCATGCTCGCGGGGTGGAATCGGCTCATGGCCCGACGCCGGGGCGCACGCTATTTCTTGCTGGCCTGGACTCTGCTGATGGTGTGCGGTGTTGCCGAGTCCTTGATTTCGCTGGGATGGTTGCCGACGAACACGCTGCTGGCGCACCCTGTCATGGTCGGCTCGGCGGTCGAGATGCTGCTGCTGTCGTTTGCCTTGGCCGATCGCATCAAGGCCGATCGCGAAGCGAAGGATCTGGCGCTGTCCATGGGCTTGCGCGAGCAGGTGAAGAAACAGGAGGCCGAGCGTCAATCGGTCGAAAAATCGCGGTTTCTCGCGGCGGTCAGCCACGACCTGCGGCAGCCGCTGTTCGCCATGGGCCTAGCCACTGAAAGCCTGCATGCGCGCGAGCCAAGGCACGACCCCGCCGTGATGCAGATGAAATCCGCACTCGGGTCGGCCAATGGGTTGCTGGACTCGATCATGACCATGGCGCGCCTGGAAACCGGCTCATTGAGAGCGAACATGTCCGATTTCTCCATCCAGCCGTTGCTGGATCGGGTGGACCTGACTTTCGAGCCCCAGGCCACGGCCAAGGGGCTGCGCTGGGTGGTCACACCGAGCATCGCCTGCGTGCACAGCGACCCTTTGCTGCTGGAACGCATGGTCAACAACCTGGTGTCCAACGCCGTGCGCTTCACCCAGTCCGGTGGGGTGGTGGTGTCTTGTCGTCCCAGCGGGGCGTGTCTGCTGCTGCAGGTTTGGGATACCGGTGCGGGCATAGCGCCGACTCTCCACGAAACCATCTTCACCGAATACTTTCGGGGGGAGCCAGAGACCGAGAGCGACAGCGGTGTCGGGCTGGGTCTCTTCATCGTCAAGAGCTTCGCCGCGATGTTGGGCATGGGCCTGTCGTTGCGGTCCGTGCCGGGCCGTGGCTCTTGCTTTTCGCTGCGCATCCCGCTGACGCGAGCGCAGTCGCCGAGCCTCGCCCGGGCGACAGGCCTTCAGCCCGGTCCTCTGACGGAGGGATCGGTTTGAACCAGGGCCAAGGGGTAGCGCAGACCCGCCAGGTGGTCTTCCATGCAGCGCAGCACCAGGGGGCTGCGATGGCGTGGCGCGCTGCGACGGATCTCATCGGGCGTGAGCCACAACGTCCTGACGATGCCGGTGTCCAGACTGACCCCCGGCGCCACATCCCCCAACTCGCCGCAGAACGCAAACCGCAGGTAGGTGATGTCCTCGTCCTCGGCGGGGATCTGGCCGGCCCGTTGAAACCGCGACAGGTACACGCCCACCAGCGCTGTGGGGGTGAACCGGTGGGTGGTCTCTTCCAGCGTTTCGCGCACCACACCTTCGGCCGGGCTTTCGCCGGGGTCCAGGTGACCGGCTGGATTGTTCAGGCGCAAACCCTCAGGCGTGTGCTCTTCGATCAACAGGTACCTGCCATCGCGCTCGATCACGGCGGCCACGGTGACGCTGGGTTTCCATCGGGTGTCCATGGCGCGCATTATGGTGGCGCGGGCACCCAGGCAGGTGGTTTGAACGCCTGCACCGCCGGCGCTTCGCCTTGCCAGCGCTCCACCTCGACCAGGGTCGTCATGGCGCTGGTGCCCTGCGCCAGCCGCGAGGTGCCGACGTCGAGCGTGAGCACGTTGGGGTTGCCGTGCCGTTCCAGGGTCTCGTCCTGCGGGTCGAACCAGGCCCCCGTGGACATGACCAGCACACCCGGCATGACGCGCACGTCCAGCTCGGCGCCGGCCAGGCAACTGCCGCGCGCGTTGAACACGCGCACCAGGTCGTGCGGGCCGATGCCGCGGCGCGTGGCCTCGTCCGGGTGCATGCACACCCGCTGGCGGGCCTTGATCTTGCCCTGCACCGAACGCTCTCCCGCGTCCAGTTGCGAATGCAGCTTGTCCGGCGGTTGCGAGCTCACCAGGTGCAGAGGCCAGCGCGCGGCCTCGGGCGCGCCCAGCCACTCCGCGGGCGGCAGCCAGGCCGGGTGCGGCGGGCAGTCGTCGTAGCCGAACGACGCGATCTTCTGCGAGTACAGCTCGATGCGGCCCGACGGTGTGCCCAGCGGCGCCGCCACCGGGTCCTGGCGGAACGCCTCGAACAGCACCATGTCGCGCGCCGGTTCGGGCAGTTCGACAAAACCTTCGGCCCAGAACACGTCGAACGAGGGCAGCCCGAAGCCGGCGGCGCGCCACTTGCCGGCCATGTCGTCGTAGATGGAGCGGATCCACGCGGCCTCGTCCCGGCCTTCGGTGAACGCGGCCTCGTGGCCTGCGCGCGCCGCGAGCTCGCGGTAGATGTCGAAATCGTTGCGGCTCTGTGCGTGGGGCGCGAGCGCCTGCTTCATGGCCAGCACGAAGCGGTCGCGCGAGGAGCCACCGATGTCGTTGCGCTCCAGCGTGGTGGTGGCGGGCAGCACGATGTCGGCGCGGCGCGCGGCCGGGGTCCACCAGCTGTCGTGCACGACGATGGTTTGCGGCTTCTGCCAGCCCTTCATCAGGCGGTTGAGATCCTGGTGGTGGTGGAACGGGTTGCCGCCGGCCCAGTAGATGAGCTCGATGTCGGGATAGGTGCTGGTGCGGCCGTTGAAGTCGTAGGGCTGGCCGGGTGCCAGCAACATGTCGGCGAAGCGCGCCACCGGGATGGACTGGCCGATCGGGTTGCGCCCGGCCGACATCTCGGGCGCCGGCACATCGGGCCGGGGCGTGGCCGCGCCGTTGATGGAGCCGTGCCCGAAGGCGAAGCCACCGCCGGGCAACCCGATCTGCCCCAGCATGGACGCCAGCGCGATGCTGGCCCAGTAGGGCTGCTCGCCGTGGTGGGCGCGCTGCAGCGACCAGGTGCAGTTGAGCAGGGTGCGCCGGCTGGCCGCCCGCAGGGCGAGTTCGATGATGGTGGGCGCGTCGACGCCGCAGATCGCCGCCGCCCACGCCGCGTCCTTGGGCTGGCCGTCGTCATCGCCGCGCAGGTAGCGCGCAAAACCGTCGAAGCCCTCGCAGTGGCTGTGCAGGAACGCCGTGTCGTGCCGGCCTTGCACGAGCAGTGTGTGGGCCATGCCCAGCATCAGCGCGGTGTCGGTGTTGGGGCGGATCGGTATCCAGCGCGCGCGCATGCCATCGGGCACGTCGGCCTGCGTCGGGCTGACGACCACGAACTCGATCGCGCTGCGGCAGGCGCGTTCCACCCAGCCCTGCGTGCTGTGCACACCGGCGCCGCCCGAGGTGATCTGCGCGTTGCGCAGGGGCAGCCCACCGAAGGCGATGAACAGCTCGGTGTGGTGCAGCACGTTGTTCCAGTCGGTCACGCGGCCCGTGACGGGCGCGTAGGTGCCGATGACATGGGGCAGCAGGAACTGGGCCGCGCCCCAGCTGTAGTTGCCCGCCTGGTTGACGCAACCACCGCCGCTGTGGAGGAAACGGTGCGTGAGCGTGCGCGCGTGGTGCAGGCGGCCGGCCGACGACCAGCCGTACGAGCCGCCGAAAACCGCGGCGTGCCCGTGCTGGGCGCGCACGCGGGCCAGTTCACCGGCGACCAGGTCCAGTGCGACGTCCCAGTCGACTTCGACGAAGCGCTCCTGGCCGCGCGCGCTGCGGTCGCTGGCCTCGCGCCGGTTCAGCCAGCCTTCGCGCACGGCGGGCCGCGCGATGCGCAGGTCGGACTGCATCGTGCCGGGCATGGACGCCAGGATGCCGGAGGGCGCTGGATCGCGCTCGAAGGGCTCGCAGGCGATCAGGCGACCGCCCTGGACGACCGCGGTGAATGCACCCCAATGGGACAGGGAGGGGAAGCGCTGCACGGGAAGGCTCATGAACGGGGTCTCAGATGTAGTCCAGCGGCAGTGCGGTGGTGTATTTGATCTCTTCCATGGCGAAGCTGGAGCTGACGTCGAACAGGTCCACGATCTGGATCAGCTTCTTGTACACGCGGTCGAAGCCCTGGATGTCGGGCACCACCACCTTGAGCAGGTAGTCGGTCTCGCCACTCATGCGGTAGAACTCCACCACCTCGGGCAGGTCGCGCACGCCCAGCGCGAAGCGGCGCAGCCATTGCAGGTCGTGGTGGCTGGTCTTGATGGAGACGAACACCGTGACGCCCAGGCCGAGCTTCGCGCTGTCCAGCAGACAGACCTGCTGGCGGATGAAGCCCTCTTCGTGCAGGCGCTGCATGCGTTTCCAGCAGGCCGTGGTGGAGAGGCTGATGCGCTCGGCGATGTCGCTGACCGACAGCCGCGCATCGGTCTGCAACAGGGCGAGGATGCTGCGGTCTTTTTTGTCCATGGTGTGTCCATGATTGTTGAAACAGCCATGGTAAATTTTTTTCACTTTTGAGGCCGGAACAGGCGCAACAACGAAAGAATCGTCACCGCAGCCACTCCTAGACTGAGCCATCAGCAAGGAGTGCAACGCATGAAAGAAAGTACCCGATTGGTCTCGCTCGGGCGTGATCCCGAACGCTTCGGCGGCATGGTCAACACCCCGGTGTTCCGGGGTTCGACCATCCTGTCGAGCTCCATGGCCGAATGGGAGCAGAAGAAGACGGACCGCGCCAACGATGTGGCCGGCGTCAGCACCTATGGCCGTTTCGGCACGCCCACCACCCATGCGCTGGAAGATGCCGTGGCCCAGCTGGAAGGCGGCCACCGCGCGCTGCTCTTCCCCTCGGGGCTGGCGGCCATCGTCACCACGCTGACGGCGCTGCTGTCGGCGGGCGACCATGTGCTGGTCACCGACAGCGCCTATTCGCCCACCCGCACCTTCCTCGCCCGCGTGCTCTCGCGCTACGGCGTGGAGATGACGCTGTACGACCCGCGCATCGGCGCCGGCATCGAGGCGCTGATGCGGCCCAACACCCGCGTGGTCTACGTCGAGTCGCCGGGTTCGGAGACCTTCGAGATCCAGGACATCCCCGCCATCGCGGCGGTGGCGCACCGCCATGGCGCCCGCGTGGTGATGGACAACACCTGGGGCACGCCGCTGTTCTTCAAGCCGTTCCAGCACGGCGTCGATGTGTCGGTGCAGGCCGCCACCAAATACATCGTGGGCCATTCCGATGCGATGCTGGGCGTGGC
>NZ_JAKFEO010000116.1:0-40456 GCF_036675665.1 Hydrogenophaga sp.
GCTCGCGATCCTGCTGGTGTTCCTGGTGCTGGCCGCGCAGTACGAAAGCCTCACGCTGCCGCTGTCCATCATCCTGATCGTGCCCATGGGCCTGCTCGCGGCCATGACCGGGGTGTGGCTGGATGGAGGTGACAACAACGTGTTCACGCAGATCGGGCTGATCGTGCTGGTGGGGCTGTCGGCGAAGAACGCGATCCTGATCGTGGAGTTCGCCCGCGAGCTGGAGTTTGCCGGCAGGTCGCCGGTGCAGGCCGCGATCGAAGCCAGCCGCCTGCGGCTGCGCCCCATCCTCATGACCTCGCTGGCTTTCGTGATGGGTGTGCTGCCGCTGGTGCTGGCCACCGGCGCGGGCGCCGAGATGCGCTCGGCCATGGGCGTGGCCGTGTTCGCCGGGATGATCGGCGTGACCGCGTTCGGCCTGTTCCTCACCCCCGTGTTCTACGTGCTGCTGCGCCGCCTGGCGGGCAACCGCCCACTCAAGCTGCACGGTGAAATCCCCCACGTCGAGGGCTTTGCCTCCGGCGGTGGCGGCACCGCGCGCCCGGTGCCCGCCGCCCCCCTGACCCATTGAAGACACAGAAGGTGCACACCATGAAAAAGCTCCATCACCTGTTGCCGCTGGCCGCCGCCCTGTTTCTGGCCGGCTGCGCCACCGCGCTGCCGCCGCTGCCGGCGCCGGTCGACACGCCACCGCAGTTCAAGGAACAGCGCCAGAACGAACGCTGGATCATCGCCCGGCCCGCCGAGGCCCAGAGCCGCGGCACCTGGTGGAAGGCGTTCAACGACCCGGTGCTCGACGACCTGGCCGAACGCGCCGGTGCGAACAACACCAGCATCCAGGAAGCCGCGGCCCGCCTGGCCCAGGCGCGCTCGCTGGTGCGCGGCGCCCAGGCCGACCGCGCGCCGCAGATCGGCGTGGGCGCTGGCGCGTCCCGCGGCGCCGGTGCCAACACCGCCAACGGCGCCACACCGGCCACGCTGCTGCAAGCCGGCGTGAACCTCTCGTACGAGGTGGACCTGTTCGGGCGGCTGGCGGGCGTGCGCGACGCCGCCGCGCTGGACGCGCAATCGCGCGAAGCCTTGCTGCAGAGCACGCGCCTGCTGGTGCAGGCCGAGGTGGCCCAGACCTACCTGGCGCTGCGCGCGGCCGACACCGAACGCGCCCTGGTGCAGGACACCGCCACCGCCTACGGCGACACGCTGCGCCTCACGCAGCGCCGCTTCGAGGCCGGTGACGTGGCCGAGCTCGACGTGATCCGCATCCAGACCGAACTGGCCGCCACCGAGGCCGAGGTGTTCGCGCTCAGCCGCAGCCGCGCCGCGCTGGAGAACGCGCTGGCCGTGCTGGTGGGCGAACCCGCCTCGGGCTTCGCGCTCGCCTCCAGCAGCGGCGCCCGCGCCCTGCCGGTGATCCCCGCCGGCGTGCCGGGCACGGTGCTCGCGCGCCGGCCCGACGTGGCCGCGGCGCAGGCCTCGCTGCTGGCCGCGCAGGCCCGCGTGGGCGTGGCCCAGGCCGCGTGGTTCCCCAGCGTGTCGCTCACGGGCGCCGCTGGGTACGCCTCGCCCGACATCGGCGACCTGTTCAAGTGGTCGGCCCGCGCCTGGGGCATCGGCGCGCTGATGTCCGTGCCGCTGTTCGACGGTGGCCGGCGCGAAGCCGGCGTGCAGGGCGCGCAGGCGCAGCTGGACGCCGCCGCCGCGAGCTACCGCGGCCAGGTGCTGAACGCCTTCCGCGAGGTCGAAGACCAGCTGTCGGCCCTGCGCCTGCTGCAGGACCAGTCGCTGGCCCAGGGCCGCGCGGTGAGCGCGGCGCAGCGCGCCAGCGCGATCTCGGAAACGCGTTACCGCAACGGCCTGGTGAGCCAGCTCGAGCTGCTGGACGCGCGCCGCAACGAACTGCTCAACCGCCGGCAGGCCCAGCGCGTGGAAGCGGCGCAGCAGCAGGCCACGGTGCTGCTGATCCGTGCACTCGGCGGCGGGTGGGACAAGGCGTGAGCCTGAGCGCCCGCCGGCCAACGCCGGAGCGTGACGGATGGCGGGATCAGTGTGGGCTCAGCGTTTCTGCAAAGCGCGAGGCATTGCGCATGTAGTGCAACGCACTGGCTTCCAGGTCGTCCATCTGCGCGCGAGTCAGTTCGCGCTTGAGCACGGCGGGTGCGCCAACGATCAGGCTGCCATCCGGGAAGGTCTTGCCCTCCGTCACCACGGCACCGGCCGCGACCAGGCAGCGCTTCCCGATGCGAGCACCATTGAGCACGACCGCACCGATGCCGATCAGCGATCCCTCGCCCACCGTGCAGCCATGCAACATGGCCTGGTGCCCCACGGTGACGTGATCGCCCAGTGTCAGTGGGAAACCGGGGTCCGAATGCAGGACCGCGCAGTCCTGCACGTTGGTCCCCTTGCCGATGTGCATGGGCTCGTTGTCGGCGCGCAAGACGGCGTTGAACCAGACGCTGGCACCCTCGGCCAGCGTCACGTTGCCGATGAGCTGCGCACCCGGAGCCACCCAGCTCCCGGCTTCACACACAGGTGCCATGGCACCCAGCTTCAAGATCGGCATGCTCAAACTCCCTGCTTCACTGGGGCACGACGCCGGCTTTCTTGACGAGCCCTGCGTACTTGACCATCTCCGACTTGAAATGGCCGAGCGCCGCTTCCGGTGTGCTCAGGGTGATGACGTTGCCCTGCTTGGCCATCGCCTCCTTGACCTCGGGTGTGGAGAACGCTGTCACGAAGGCAGCGTGAAGCCGCTTGACTTGATCGACGCTCAATCCCTTCGGTCCGACCGCCGCCACCCAGCCCTCGACCACGTAGTTGTCGAAGCCCTGCTCGACCGCTGTGGGAATCTGCGGCGCCGCGGCCACCCGGTTCGGCGTCGCCACGCACAGCGCGCGCACCCGGCCAGCCTCGATCTGGCCTCGGATGGCCGGCAGCGCCACGACCCCCCAGTCCACCTGGCCGCTCATGATGTCCGTCACCATCGGCCCGGTGCCGCGGTAGGGAATGTGGGTGGAGAAGGTGCCGGTGACGTCCTTGAACAGCTCGGCAGCGAGATGAAGAATGGTCCCGTTGCCCGCCGAGGCGAAGTTGTATTGGCCGGGGTTGGCCTTGAGCAGGGCCGCGAATTCACGCAAGTCCCTGGCCGGCACATGGGGGCTGACCACGAGCACCAGGGGCGAGGATCCGATGATGGTGATGGGGGTGATGTCACCCACGGGATCGAACGGCAGGGACTTGATCACCGACGGATAGATGACGTGGTTGTTCGAGACCAGGCTCAGCGTGAGGCCGTCGGGCGCGGAGCGAACCAGCGTCTGGGTGCCGATCACTCCACCGGCGCCCGGCAGGTTCTCGATCACCACCGTTTGCCCGAGCGCCTGGCCGAGCGCGTTGCCCGCCGCGCGCGCGATCGCGTCCACGCCGGAACCCGCGCTCACCGGCAGGACGAAGCGAACCGTCTGGCCCGCGGTTTGCGCCCATGCGGCGCTGCAGCTCAAGGCCACAGGGGTGGCGGCGAGGGCCATCAGGGCCTGCCGGCGGTGCATCGTGAAATTGACCATGTCTTGTCTCCTGTCGTTGGTTGTGATCGTCATGCCACGACAGCGCGTGCCCGCAGGCCGTCGATGTCGTCTCTCGAATAGCCCAGGGCCGCCAGCAAGTCCTCGCTGTGCTGCCCCAGGCGCGGCGGGTCCATCCGCACACCCAGGCGCTCCCCTTCCATCGTGATGGGAAACAGGGTTGTCTTGACGGTCTGGCCTGCTCTCGGCCCATCGGGCAAGCGCACATCGGCGAGGCCTCCGGTGGCCAGCAGGTGTTCGTCGTGCAGCAAATCTTCCGGCTTGCGAATGGGCGCAAAGGGCAAGCCGGCGCGCTCCATCAGCATCGACAGTTCCGCCGCGTCGCGCCGGGCCAGGCGCTCGCGCAAGGTGGCCAGCAAGGTTGATCGCCGCTCCACCCGCTGGTTGTTGGTGGCCAGGTCCGGGTCGGCCTTGAGATCGTCGAAGCCCAGCACGTCGCAGAACACGCGCCACTGGGCATCGCTGACCGCGGCCAGGAAGATCTGTTCTCCATGCAGGACGTCGAACACGTCGTAGACGGCCCAGGCCGAAATGCGCGCCGGCATGGGCGCGGCCGCTTGACCCGTGACCGCGTACTGCAGCATGTGCTGGCCGACGAGAAAGACATTGTTTTCATAGAGCGCGCTCTGCACCTCCATGCCTTTGCCGGTGATGCCACGCTGAATCAGCGCTCCCAAGGCACCGATGGCACCAAAGAGACCCCCCATGATGTCGTTGACGCTGGTGCCCGCGCGCAGCGGATCGCCCGGGCGTCCCGTCATGTAGGCCAGGCCGCCCATCATCTGCACGACCTCGTCCAGGGCCGTGCGGTGGTCGTAGGGACCGGGCAGAAAACCCTTGTGCGCCACATAGATGAGACGGGGATTCACCTGCGACAGCGCGGCATGGTCCAGGCCGTACTTGGCCATGGTGCCGGGCTTGAAGTTCTCCGCCACCACGTCGGCGCTGCCCGCCAGGCGCCGCGCCACCTCGGCACCTTCGGGCTGGTGCAGGTCGATGGCGATGCTTTTCTTGTTGCGGTTGAACATGGGAAAGAATCCAGCGCCCGCACCCAGCAGGAAGCGGGTGCGATCGCCATCGAGAGGCTCCACCTTGATGACCTCGGCGCCCAGGTCGGCCAGCACCATGCCGCAGGTCGGCCCCATCACCATGTGGGTGAACTCGACCACGCGCAAGCCCTTCAAGGGCTGCGGAACGCCTGCCGGATTCATGCGCTGACACTTTCAACATGGGTTGCCAGCATGGTCTTGGGCAACCCGGCGCGCCAGATGCTGCCGTGCAGGGTCTCACCCTCCAGCCAGCCGGCCACCTGCTGGCGCAAGCGCAACAGCGCGTCCAGATCCACACCGGTCGCCAGGCCCATGCTGTGCATGAGGTAGACGACGTCCTCCGTCGCCACGTTGCCGCTGGCACCGGGTGCATGCGGGCAGCCACCGATGCCGGCCAGGCAGGCATCGAAGCGGGTGATGCCGGTGTCCAGCGCCGCCATCACGTTGGCCAGGCCCAGGCCACGGGTGTCGTGGAAATGCCCGCAGGTCAGGCGGTCACCGGCGATCTTGAAGGTGCGTTCGAACAGGTCGCGCACCTGCCGCGGATCGGCGTAGCCCACCGTGTCGGCCAGGCCCACCTGGTCGGCCCCCGCGTCGAGCACGGCGGCAATCAGGCGCAACACCTCCTGCGGGTCGACATGGCCTTGAAGGGTGCAACCGAAGGCCGTGCTCATGCCCACTTCCAGCACGCAGCGCGAGCCCGAGGCATCGCGCTCGGCGCGAATGCGGGCGACCTCGGCCACCACCTCATCGGGGGTCTTGCGCAGATTCGCCAGGCTGTGGGCGTGGCTGGCCGAAATGGGCAGCAGCATCTGGTCGGCACCGCTGTCCAGGGCGGCCTGCGCCCCCTTGAGGTTGGGCACCAGGACCGAGGTCAGCAGACCCGGCAGCGTGCGGGCGAAAGCGACCAGTTGCGCGGTGTCGGCCAGCTGCGGCAACAAACGCGCGGGCACGAAGGAGCCCACCTCGATCTCGCGCAGTCCAGCGTCGTAGGCGCCGCGCAGCCAGGCCAGCTTCTGATCGGTGGGGAGCACCCGCGCGATGCTTTGCAAGCCGTCGCGCAGGCCCACTTCTCGAACCACGATGCCTGGGGTGGCTGCCATGAAACGTCTCCTGATCGTTGGGAATGGCCGCAGTCTAGGTTTTCCCAATGCTGGTCAGAAGCGGTAATAATTCCGCACAGGCATTCCGAACAGGAACATCTCAATCCCATGGCCACCAAAGACCTCGACCTGACCACCCTGCGCCTGTTCGTGGCCGTCTGCGACGCCCGCAACATCGCCCATGCAGCGGAACGCGAACACCTGGTCGGTTCGGCGGTGAGCAAGCGCATGGCGCAACTGGAGCTGCAGATGGGCACCCCGCTGCTGGTGCGCAAGCGCCATGGCGTGGCGCCCACGCCCGCCGGGGAGACGCTGCTGGAATACGCGCGCGCCATGCTGGCCAGCGCCCGGCGGGTGGAGCAGGCCATGGCCGCCTACGCCTCAGGCGTCAGAGGCCAGGTCCGGCTGCTGGCGACCGCTTCGGTGATGGCCGAAGCCCTGGCCGACGACGTCGTGGCCTTCATGCAGCAACCCGCGCACGCCGACATCCGGGTGGACATCGAGGAGCGGTTCAGCCCCGAGGTGATCCGGGGCGTGCGCGACGGCGTGGCGTCGGTGGGCATCTGTTGGGATGCGATCGATTTCCAGGGTTTGACATCCCGCCCCTACCTGCGCGACCACCTCGGGGTGGTGGTGCATGCAAACCACCCCCTCGCCCGCCGGAAGCGGGTGGCCTTCGCGGACACGCTCGATTGGGAACACGTCAGCCTGCCGGCCACCAGCGCCGTGCAGGCCCTGCTCGAGCGTTCCGCGGCCCAGCACGGGCAGCGGCTGCGCACGCGCGTCATGGTGTCCAACTTCGAGGCCGCGCTTCGGGTCGCCCATGCGGGCCTGGCGATCTGCGTGGTGCCACAAGAGTTGCTGCGCGGTGCGGCGGGCGCCAGCCAACTGCACTTCGTCGCGCTCACCGATGCCTGGGCCCAGCGGCACTTCTCGCTGTGCTACCGCGACGACAGCACGCTTTCGGCGGCAGCCCGGTTGCTGGTGGACCACCTGGTGTCGGCGCACACCTGACGTCCCCCCATGCGCAGCGTTGCAGCGTGCCACGCCGGTGCGCGTGTCAAAAGCCCAAGGGCAGATCCGCCTTCTTCAGCGTGCGCAGCACGAAGCTGGAGCGGCTCTGGCGGATGCCCTTGATCTTGTAGAGCTTCTCGCGCAGCAAGCGCTCGTAGTCCTTGGTGTCTTTCACGACGACGCGCAGCAGGTAGTCGTAGTCGCCTGAGACGAGGTAGCACTCCAGCACCTCCGGGATCAACGCCAGGATCTCGCCGAACTTCTCCAACGTGTTGTCCGAGTGGCTGTCCAGCGTCACCTGCACCAGCACGGTGTCGTTCAAGCCCAGCGCCTGCGGGTTCAGCCGCACGGTGTAGCCCTCGATCACGCCGGCTTCTTCCATCCGCTTGATGCGCGTCCAGCAGGGCGTGCTGCTGAGCCCGACCTTGTCGCTGATGCTCTGCAGGCTGGCCCTCCCGTCCTGCTGGAGCACGGAAAGAATCTTCAGATCGAGCTTATCCACTGCGAATCTCCAATATGGCGGAAGGATTTTCTGATTATCTGCCAAGCTTGCGCGACAACAGAACACTTTTGACGGCCAAAGCCGGAAGAATCCGATGTCGCCATCCCTTTCGATCCATCCCGCACCATGACCGCCCTTGACACCCCTCTTCACCCGCTCCACCTGCTCGTCGACGAGTGCCCGGCGCCCACCACGATCACGGGCGCCGCGCTGCTGATCCGCACGCTGCTCGATCTCGGCGTGGACACGGTGTTCGGGTACCCGGGCGGCGCGGTGCTGCCGCTCTACGACGCTCTGCACGGCGAGCCCCGCCTGCGCCATGTGCTGGTGCGCCACGAGCAAGCCGCCGTGCACGCGGCACAAGGTTATGCGCGTACCACCGGCAAACCCGGCGTGGTGTTCGTGACCTCCGGACCGGGCATGAGCAACACCACCACCGGGCTGCTGGACGCGCTGAGCGATTCCATTCCCGTGCTGTGCATCAGCGGGCAGGTGGCCACCACGGTGATCGGCACCAACGCCTTCCAGGAGTGCGATGCGCTGGGCATCTCGCGCAGCGTCACCAAATGGAACGTGCAGATCCGCCAGGTGGACGCCATCGTCGACACACTGCGCCAGGCCTGGCGCCGGGTCACCACCGGCCGCCCCGGGCCCGTGCTGGTGGACTTTCCCAAGGACATCCAGCTGCAGGACGCGCCTGCCGCGGTGACCCCCTCGCCCGCTCCGCGCGGCGCCGGCCGCAGCGAAACACCGCTGCCGCGGAACCAGCTGAAGCTCGCCGCCGAACTGATCGCCAACGCGAGGCGACCGGTCTTCTACGGCGGCGGTGGCCTGATCAACTCGGGCCCGGTGGCGTGCCGGCTGTTCGCCGAGCTGGTGCGCGAAACCGGCGCACCCTGCACCCTGACGCTGTTGGGGCTGGGCGCGTTCCCGGGCAGAGACCCGCAGTTTCTCGGCATGCTGGGCATGCACGGCACGCTGGAGGCCAACCTCGCGATGCACCACGCCGACCTGGTGATCAACGTCGGCGCCCGCTTCGACGACCGCATCACCGGCACGCTCGATGCGTTCTGTCCGAACGCGAAGAAGATCCACATCGACATCGACCCCGGCTCGATCAACAAGGTGGTCCAGGTCGACGTGCCCATCACGGCCGATTGCGAAGCGGCGCTGGAGCACCTGCTCGGCAGCCTGAAGAAAAGCCGGTTCCCGCCATCCCGCCTCGATCCGTGGTGGGCGCAGATCCAGACCTGGCGCGACCGCGATTGCCTGGCCTTCGAGGACCGGTCCGACGCGATCCTGCCGCAGCGCCTGCTCAGCAGCCTGAACCGGCAACTGCAAGGCACGGGTGCCATCGTCAGCACCGACGTCGGGCAGCACCAGATGTGGTCCGCTCAGTACCTGCAGGTGGATGCACCGATGCGCTGGCTCACCTCGGGCGGCGCGGGCACCATGGGCTATGGCCTGCCGGCCGCCATCGGCGCCCAGGTGGCCCACCCGGACAAGCTGGTGGTCTGCGTCAGCGGCGACGCCAGCATCCTGATGAACATCCAGGAGCTGTCCACCGCCCGCCAGCACGGCACACCCGTCAAGGTCGTGCTCTGCAACAACGGCCACATGGGCATGGTGCGCCAGTGGCAGCAGCTCATCCACGGCGGCCGCTACAGCCACAGCTACACGGCGTCGTTGCCCGACTTCGTGGCCCTGGCCCGCTCGTTCGGCTGGCAGAGCGCGCGGGTGGAACGGCCCGAGGACCTCGAAGCCGCGCTCGCGGCCTGCCTGGCCTCGACGGAGCCCTACTTTCTGGATGTGGTCGTGGCGTCCGCGGAGAACTGTTTCCCGATGATGCCCGCGGGCCGCGGCCACCACGAAATCCTGTTGAAGGAAGGTGTCTGGTACCGGCCCTGATTCCGCGCGAATCGCCTGCGTTCACTGCCAACCTGGGCATCAGGCACTGGCAGTCGCCGCCCGGCTGCGCTCCAACGCCTTCTGGAAGTAGCCATTGACGGCGCACTCCACGTCATGCAGGAGCTCGTCGGCGTCGGGGCAAACGTCCTGCACCAGCAGGGCGTTTTTCACCAGCGCGTCGATGATGGCGAACGCGTTGAGCGCAGAGCGCTCCGGGTCCAGCTCCGCGGGCCAGTCAATCGCCACCGCGCAGGCATCACGCAACACCTGAACAAATGCCTTGTACAGCTCGCGGTACACCCCGGGCGGCGTGATGCGGCGCTCCAGCACCAGCAGGGCGCGCCATGGCGCGGCCTCGCCGAGCAGGGTGTGCACGTGCACCCGCGCCAGCACATGAACCGTCTCGGCCAGCGTGCGCGGCACCCCTGTGGCGCAGGCGGCCTGCGTGTCGGCAGCGAGCCTGCGCAGCCGGCTGCGCACGGTGACCGCGGCGATCGAGTCCTTGCCCGGAAAGTACAGGTAGAGCGTGCCCAGGCCCACCCCGGCCAGGGTGGCGATGTCGCGGATCGACACCTGCTCGTAGCCGTGCTCGACCACCAGCAGCAGAAAGGCGTCCTGGATCGCACCCGAGGTCATCCAGGCGCGCGACTGCGACGGCTTGCGACGCGGTTTGACGATCAGGTTCATGGGACTCTGTGCCGGTGGCGGGAAAGCAGTCACTCTACGCCCTGCTGCGGGGCTTTTTGCGTGTCCCGCGCCACGCAAAGCTGAACACCCCTGCCCGGCCATGCTGCCCGGTGCGGGCCGCGCCGGGCAGCGCCACGCCTTTCACGGCCACCCGAAACCCGAACACCCTGGCCGTGCATCTCCCCTAAGCTCGATCCACCGGCTGCGGACGCCGCCGCCCTCCCGATGCTGCGACAAGGACCCCCCATGAGCACCACCAACCCATCCCCCATGCCGGCCACCCTGGCCGATCTGGTGCAGCGCCTCGACCAGACGCGCCAGACCGGCGTGCGCGAGATGGGGGATGCCACGGGCACCGTGGCCGTGGGCCACTACAACGACCCGCTGCACTGGCAGCGCGAGCAGGACGCGCTGTTCGCGCAGTGGCCCGTCGTGGCCGCGCACAGCGCGGAGCTGCCGGCCGGATCGGCCCTGCCCTTCGATGCACTGGGCGTGCCCATCGTATTGACCCGGTCGGCCGATGGCCGCGCGCGCGCGTTCTTCAACGTCTGCCGGCACCGTGGCATGGCACTGATCGCGGCTGGCGGACCACAACCCGCGCAGGCCAGGGCCTGCCGATCGCTGGTCTGCCCCTACCACGGCTGGGCCTACGAGCTCGACGGGCGCCTGCGCCACCGCCTGCACGCCGAGACCTTCGACGGCCTCGACCCGGCCACGCTGAACCTGGTCGAACTGCCCTGCGACGAGGCGGGCGGGCTGATCTTCGTGAAGCGCACGCCCGGCCCCGCGTTTTCGGCGGCGGCCTTTCTGCAGGGACTGGACGCCCACATGGACTGGATGGGACTGGCCGACATGCAGGTGTTCCGCAAGGTCGACCATGTGTATCCGGCGAACTGGAAGCTGACGGTCGATGCGTTTCTGGAGGGCTATCACATCCGCGTCCTGCACCGCGACACGATCTACCCGTTCTTTGCCGATGCCTTCACGGTCGCCCTGCATGCCGGGCCGCACCAGGATTCGCTGGTCGCGCGGCGCGCGGCCTTCGAAGCCTTCGAGTCCCCGGGCAACCGCGCGGAGCTGTGCCGGCTGGCAACGCCGACCCAGTTCGTCTTCCCCAACACCTTCCTGATCTGGCACCCCGACTACGTGAGCCTGATCGGCATGTTCTCGCCGGCCGTGGACCAGGTCCGCTGGGTGCACACCATGCTGATCCCACCCGATCGCACCGGCGAGGACTGGACCCCGCACTGGGAGAAGACCTTCCGCCTGATCGAGCAGACCGTGTTCCAGCAGGAAGACATCGCCACGGCGGTGGCGATCCAGCGCGGCCTCGCCAGCGGCGCCAACGCCGGTCTGCACGCCGGCCGGCTCGAACACGAACTGCTGCGCTTCCATCGCGGTGTCGACGCAGCGGTCGAAGGCAGCTTGTCGCCGGCGGCCTGAATTCGGGCCGGCGCGGCCTTCCCCTCCCCCCCTGTTTCAAGGGAAAACCATGAGCGGAAATCCCCCCTTAATTTGTATGATGACCATATAACCAGACACCCAAAGACCCCATCCACACCCATGAGCGACGCCCTGCAAGCGCCCGAACGCCTCACCGACAAACTGGCCGGCCTGTTGCTGCAGCGCATCGAGTCCGGGGAGCTGGCGCCCGACGAACGCCTGCCCACCGAGCAGCGCCTGGCCGAGCAATTCGGGGTGTCGCGCACCGTGGTGCGCGAAGCGGTCAGCCGGCTCAAGTCCATCGGCCTGCTCACCTCGCGCCAGGGCTCCGGCGTGTTCGTGGCGCCGCGCCACCAGGCGCGCGCCCTGGCCTTTGACCCCCTGGTGGTCACGTCCATGGAGAGCGTGCTGCAGGTGGTGGAGGTGCGCCGCGGGCTGGAGGCCGACGTGGCCGCCCTGGCCGCCCAACGCATGACCCCGGAGAAGGCGCGCGCGATCGCGCAGGCGCTGGAACACCTGGAGGCCTGCCCGCCCCAGGGCGTCGAAGGCGTGGAGGCCGACCTGGCCTTTCACCGCAGCATCGCCCGCGCCACCGAAAACCCGCACTACGAACGCCTGCTGGGCTTCCTGGAGCAGTACCAGCGCGAAGCCATGTGCGTGACGCGCACCAACGAAGCGCTGGACAGCGGCTACATGGTGGAGGTGCGCGAAGAACACCGCGCCATCGCCGAAGCCGTGATGCGCGGCGACGTGCTCGCGGCGCGGCAGGCCGCCATGCTGCACATGCACAACGCGGCGAGGCGTCTGAACAACGCCGCACCCCCCATCCGCCGCGCCCTCGGCGCGATGCTGACCCCTTCCCCACCCGGTTTTTCCTCATGAGCGACGTTTCCACACACACACTCGGCGTCATCGGCCTGGGCTCCATGGGCATGGGCGCCGCGCTCTCGGCGCTGCGCCAGGGCGTGCCCACCTGGGGCTGCGACCCGCGCGCCGAAGCCCGCGCAGCCTTCGAGCAGGCGGGTGGCCGCGCCACCGCCAGCGTCGCCGAACTGGCCAGCCACTGCGACGTGGTGCTGGTGCTGGTGGTCAACGCCGCGCAGACCGACGACGTGCTGTTCGGCGCGCAAGGCGTGGCATCGTCATTGAAGCGCGGCGGTGTGGTGGTGTGTTCGGCCACGGTCGACCCCGCCCTGCCCCCGGTGTGGGAACAGCGCCTGCTGGAGACCGGCCACTGGCTGATCGACGGCCCGGTCTCGGGCGGTGCGAAGAAGGCCGCTGCGGGGCAGATGACCGTCATGGCCTCGGGCCAGCCCGAAGCCTTCGCCGCCGCGGGCAGCGTGCTTGAAGCCTTCGCCGGCAAGGTCTACCGCCTGGGCGACAAGGCGGGCATCGGCTCCACGGTGAAGATGGTCAACCAGCACCTGGCGGGCGTGCACATCGCCACCGCCTGCGAAGCCATGGCCCTGGGCATGCGCGCCGGTGCCGAGCCGCGCCAGCTCTATGAGGTGATCTGCAACTCCGCCGGCATGAGCTGGATGTTCGAGAACCGCGTGCCCCACATCCTGGACGGTGACTACACACCGCTGTCGGCGGTGAACATCTTCGTGAAGGACCTGGGCATCGTGCTCGACGCGGCGCGCCAGCTCAAGTTTCCCTTGCCGCTGGCGGCCGCCGCGCACCAGCTCTACCTGGCCACCGCGGCCATGGGCCTGGGCGGTGAAGACGACTCGGCCGTTGTGAAGTACTACGCACAGCTGACCGGCATCGACCTGCCGGCACCGCAGAAGGCCGCCGCATGATTCTGGGCGTCATCGCGGACGACTTCACCGGCGCCACCGACGTGGCCAGCATGCTGGTGCGCGCCGGCATGCACACCGTGCAGGTGCTGGGCGTGCCCGACGGCGGCCTGCCAGCGGCCGACGCGGTGGTGATCGCGCTCAAGACCCGCACCATCGCGCCCGCCGACGCGGTCGCCCAAAGTCTGGCGGCGCTGGCCGCCTTGCGCGCCGCGGGCGCACGGCAGATCTATTTCAAGTACTGCTCGACCTTCGACTCCACGCCGCAGGGCAACATCGGCCCGGTCACCGACGCGCTCATGGCCGCACTGGGCACGGACTTCACGATCGCCTGCCCCGCCTTCCCGGAGAACGGCCGCACCGTGTTCCGCGGCCACCTGTTCGTGGGCGATGCGCTGCTGAGCGACTCGGGCATGCGCCACCACCCGCTCACGCCCATGACGGATGCGAACCTCGTGCGCGTGCTGCAGGCGCAAACGCAGCAGACCGTGGGCCTGCTGCGCCACGACGCGCTGGATGGCGGCAGGCCGACCGCTCAGGAGCGCATCACGCATCTGCGCACCGACGGCGTGAAGATCGCCGTGGCCGACGCGGTGAGCAACACCCACCTGCTGACGCTGGCCGACGCCTGCGCCGAGCTGCCCCTGCTCACCGCCGGCTCGGGCGTGGCCCTGGGCCTGCCACCCGCCTACGCCAGGCGCGGCTGGTTCACGCCCGACGCCAACGCCGCCGAGCTGGACCGCCTGCAAGGCCCCGCCGCCGTGGTCTCGGGTTCGTGTTCGGAAGCCACCAACGCTCAGGTCGCGCAGTGGATGGCCGCTGGCCGTGCCACGCTGCAGATCGACCCGTTGGCGCTGCACGAAGGCCGGCAGACCGCCGAGGCTGTGCTGGCCCAGGCCACGCAGGCGCTGGCGCAAGGCCCCGTGCTGGTCTATGCCACCGCCACACCCGAGAGCGTGCGCGCCGTGCAGCAAACCCTGGGCGTGCAGGCCGCTGGCGGCTTGGTGGAACACGCACTGGCCCACATCGCCAAGGGTCTGGTGCAAGCCGGCGTGCGCCGCCTGGTGGTGGCGGGCGGTGAAACGTCGGGCGCGGTGGTGCAGGCGCTGGGCGTGCGGCAGTTGCGCATTGGCGCGGCCATCTGCCCGGGCGTGCCGTGGACACAATCGACGTTGCCCGGCAGCGGCGAGGCGGTGCAGCTGGCGCTCAAGTCGGGCAACTTCGGTGGCGTCGATTTCTTCGCACAAGCCCTGCAGCAAGCGGGCGTGGCGCTGTGAGCCATCCGCACTGGCCCGCCACCCAGGACGCCGTGCGGGCCGACATCGCGCGCGTGGGCGCCAGCCTGTTCCAGCGGGGTCTGGCGCATTCCACCGCCGGCAACATCAGCGTGCGCCTCACCGCCGAGCAGGGCGGTGGTTTTCTCATCACGCCCACCGATGCCTGCCTGGGCTTTCTCGACCCCGCCCAACTGGCCTGGGTGGGTGAAGACGGCGGTGCCCTGGGCGGCGCCCGCGCGAGCAAGACCCTCACCCTGCACCGGCGGATCTACGCCGCGACACCCGACGCGCATTGTGTTCTGCACACCCATTCCACCCACCTCGTGGCGCTCACGCTGCAAGGCGTCTGGCGCAGCGACGACATCCTGCCGCCGCTCACGCCCTACCAGGTGATGAAGGTGGGCCACGTGCCGCTGGTGCCGTACCGCGTGCCGGGCGATGCGGGCGTGGCCGACGAGGTCGCCGCCCTCATCGCCCAGGCCCGGCGGCCCCTGCGCGCGGTGATGCTCGAACGCCTGGGCCCCACGGTGTGGCACGACAGCCCCGGCAGCGCCATGGCGCTGCTCGAAGAACTCGAAGAAACCGCGCGCCTGTGGTTGCTCACGGAACGCCGGCCCGACCCCCTGACCGACGCGCAAGTCGATGACTTGCGCAGTCGCTTCAACGCCCCCTGGTAAACACGAATCCCGCCATGCCCCGCTTCGCCGCCAACCTGTCCATGATGTACACCGAGCTGCCGTTCCTCGACCGCTTTGCCGCGGCCGCGCGCGACGGCTTCGATGCGGTGGAGTACCTGTTTCCCTACGAACACGCGCCGGCCGACATCGGCGCGCGCCTGAAGGACCACGGCCTCACGCAAGCGTTGTTCAACCTGCCGCCGGGTGACTGGGCCGCCGGTGAGCGCGGCATGGCCTGCCACCCCGGGCGCGAGGCCGAGTTCGCCGCCGCACTGGAGCAGGCCCTGCCTTACATCGAGGCCACGGGTTGCCAGCGCGTGCACGCCATGGCGGGGCTTGTGCCCGCCGGCAGCGATGCCGCCGCGCGCCATGCCACCTATGTGGCCAACCTGCGCCACGCCGCCGCGCGCCTGGCGCCGCTGGGCGTGAGCCTGCTGATCGAACCCATCAACAGCCGCGACATGCCGGGCTACTTCCTCAGCCTGCAGCAGCAGGCGCACGACGTGCTGGCCGAGGTGGGCGCACCCAACCTGAAGGTGCAGATGGACCTCTACCACTGCCAGATCATGGAAGGCGATTTGAGCAAGCGCCTGCAAAAGCATTTCGCCGGCGTGGGCCACATCCAGATCGCGGGCGTGCCCGACCGCCACGAGCCCGACGGCGGCGAAGTGAACTTCCCCCACCTCTTCGATCTGCTCGACACCCTCGGCTTTGATGGCTTCGTGGGCTGCGAATACCGCCCCAAGGCCGGCACCAGCGAAGGCCTGGGCTGGCTGCGCCGCTACCAGTCCTCACAGAAAGCAATGGCATGAAGATCCTCATCACCGGCGGCGCCGGCTTCCTCGGCGACCGACTCGCCCGCACCCTGCTGCAGACCGGCACGCTGCGCGCTCAGGCCATCACGCAGCTGATGCTGGCCGACCTGGTGGCCCCACGCGATGCAGCCCTGCTGGCCGACCCGCGCGTGCGGCACCATGCGGGCGACCTGCTGGCGAACATCCCCACCCTGATGGCCGAGCGTTGGGATGCCGTGTTCCACCTGGCTTCGGCCGTGTCGGGCGAATGCGAGGCCAACTTCGACCTGGGCCTGCACGCCAACCTGGACACCACGCGCAGCCTGCTCGACGCCTGCCGCGCGCAAACCCTCGCCGGCCATCCACCGCCGGTGTTCTTTTTCTCGAGTTCGGTCGCGGTGTTCGGCAGCGACGCCGCCGTGCCCCTGCCCGCCGTGGTGCGCGACGACACCTTGCCCACGCCGCAATCGAGCTACGGCATCCACAAGTTCGTGTGCGAACAACTGGTGGCCGACTACACCCGCAAGGGTTTCATCGACGGCCGCGCGGCGCGCCTCATGACCGTGTCGGTGCGCCCGGGGCGCCCCAATGGTGCGGCCTCGGGCTTCCTCTCCGGCCTGTTCCGCGAACCGCTGGCGGGCCTGCCCAGCGTGTGCCCGGTGGATCTGGACACGCGCGTGGCGCTGTCCTCACCGGCCAACACGGTGGCGGGCATCGTGGCGGTGGCCGAAGCCAGCCGCGAAGCCTTTGGCGGCCGCACCGCGCTCAACCTGCCGGCGCTCACCGTGAGCGTGCGCGAGATGCTGAGCGCGTTCGAGACCCTGGCCGGCCCCGAGGTGATGCACCTGGTGACCCATGTGCCCGACGCCGCGATTGCCGGCATCGTGGCCGCCTGGCCGGCGCGCTTCGAAAGCGTGCGCGCACCGCGCCTGGGCCTTGCGGCCGACGCCAGCTTCACCACCGTGCTGCAGCAGTACGTGCAGGACCACCCCGACGCCGTGCGCCACCCCGGGGCACGCGCGCGGCTGGGCCTGCCGCCGCTGGCCTGATCGCGCCCCATCTGTTTGCGTTCCCAGTTCCCTTTCCCCCCAACCACAACGGAGACACCGTCCATGAAACAACTCATCAAACCCATCGCTCTCGCCGCCATCCTGGCCGCCTCTGG
Organism: Hydrogenophaga sp.; assembly: GCF_036675665.1. Taxonomy (GTDB): domain Bacteria; phylum Pseudomonadota; class Gammaproteobacteria; order Burkholderiales; family Burkholderiaceae_C; genus Hydrogenophaga. Next base: position 17,000 of record NZ_JAKFEO010000116.1, read on the forward strand.
CGCCGTGCAGGCCCAGACCGTGCTGAAGATCGGATACGCCACCTCGGCCACGTCGCACTACGGTGTCGGCTCCACCGTGTTCTGCGAAGAAATGGAGAAGGGCACGCAAGGCCGCTACAAGTGCCAGCAGTTCCCCAATTCGGCGCTCGGCGGTGAACGCGAGCAGATCGAAGCCGTGCAACTGGGCACGCAGGACATCGTCAACACCTCCACGGGCCCGCTGGGCAACTTCGTGCCCGAGGTCAAGATCGTGGACATCCCCTTCCTGTTCCGCGACTACGACCACGCGCGCAAGGTGATGGACGGCCCGATCGGCCAGGACCTGCAGAAGAAGATGGAAGCCAAGGGCCTGATCAACCTGGCCTGGACCGAGAACGGCTTCCGCCACATGACCAACAGCAAGCGCCCCATCAACCAGGCCTCCGACGCCAGCGGCCTGAAGATGCGCACGATGGAGAACAAGGTGCACATGGACGGCTACAAGACCTTCGGCATCCTGCCCACGCCCATGGCCTTCCCGGAGCTGTTCACCGCGCTGCAACAGGGCACGGTCGATGGTCAGGAAAACCCGATTCCGGTGATCCTGGCGTCCAAGTTCTCGCAAGTGCAGAAACACCTGTCGCTGACCGGCCACGTCTATTCGCCGGCCGCACTGATCCTCTCGCCCGCGGTGTGGAGCAAGCTGTCCGCCGCCGACAAGGCCGCCTTCACCGCCGCCGCCAAGAAAGGCGCCGCGGCCCAGCGCAAGAAGGTCAACGACGACGAGAACACCGGCATTGCGCAGCTCAAGAGCGATGGCATGCAGGTGGTGGAGAAGGTCAATGGCGAGAGCTTCCGCAAGGCCGTGGCACCGGCCTACGCAGGCTTCGCGAAAGAGTTCGGCGCCGACAGGATCGCGGCCATTCAAGCGGTCAAGTAACGCTCCCCCCTGCGCCGGGCCCGGTGGGCCCGTCTTCCCCCCTGAGGGGGGACAACACCTTGGGCCGGCGGAGCCGGACCCTTGGTGTTTCTGGTCTGGCTCCCCCTCGTTCGTTGCCGGGTCTGCTTTCTTTTTTCGCCTCGTTGCCGTTCGCCAGTTGATTGAAGCCTTCGCATGAAATCTCTCCTCCTTGCCGTCGACCGCCGCATCACCGGGCTGTGCCTGTCAGTGGCCTGCGCCATCCTGGCGGTGATTTCCTGTCTCGGCATGTGGCAGGTCATTGCCCGTTTTGTCTTCTCTCAACCATCAACGTGGACCGAGGAGATCATGCGCCGCCTGTTGATCTGGATGGTCATGCTCGGCACGGTGGTGGCGCTGCGCCAGGGTGCGCTGATCTCGGTGGACCTGATGCTGCGCCTCTCGCGCGGCGCGTGGCGCAGCACCGTGCGCTGGGCCATCACCGCGGTCAACCTGGCCTTCTTCTCGGTGGTGCTGTGGTTCGGCATCGACCTGGTCTGGCGCGTGCGCTTCCAGACCTTCGCCAGCCTGGACCTGTCCATGGCCTGGGCCTACGCCGCCGTTCCGGTGGGCGCCCTGCTCGGCCTGCTGGCCACCGTGGCGCACCACGCCGACCCGCACCACGATGAACTCAGCACCGCGCTGTGATGCCGTGACCGTACCCATGCGCCTGCAACCCTTCACCTTTTCCGCTGGACACGCACCATGCCCTTGACCCTGCTCGTCACCATGCTGGTGTGTTTCGCCTTCAGCATCTCCATTGCCGTGGCCATCGGTGGCTCGGCCATCCTGGGCCTGGCGATCTTCGACAGCAACCAGCTCATCCTGGTGCCCAAGGAAATGTTCTCCGCCATCGACAAGTTCCCGCTGGCGGCGATCCCCTTCTTCATCCTGGCGGGCAACCTCATGGAGACCGGTGGCATCTCGCGCCGGCTGGTGAACTTCGCCAAGTCGCTGGTGGGCGGTGTGCAGGGCGGCCTGCCCATGACCTGCGTGCTCACCTGCATGATCTTCGCGGCGGTCTCCGGCTCCTCGGTGGCCACCACCTTCGCCATCGGCTCCATCCTGATTCCGGCGCTGGTCAAGCACGGCTACCCGGTGGGCTATGCGGCCTCGCTGCAGGCCACCTCGGCCGAGCTGGGGGTGGTCATTCCACCGTCGATCCCGCTGATCCTGTTTGGTGTGGCGGCCGAGGTGTCCATTGGTGAGCTGTTCATCGCCGGGGTGGTGCCCGGCCTGCTGATCGGCGTCTCGCTCATGCTGTTCGTGCACCTGTGGTGCCGCTTCAAGGGCCTGGGCAAGAACGACGGCGACGACCGCCTGGGCGTGGGCCCGGCCACGCGCGATGCGGGCTGGGCGCTGCTGATGCCGGTGGTGATCCTGGGTGGCATCTATGGCGGCATCTTCACGCCCACCGAGGCCTCGGTGGTGGCCGTGTTCTATGCGCTGCTGGTGGGCATGGTGGTGCACCGCGAACTCAAGGTGAAGGACATCGTCACCGTGCTGCGCAAGTCGGTGCTCTCCAGCGCGGTGATCATGTTCATCATCGCCAACGCCGGTCTGTTCGCCTTCCTGATCACGCGCGCGGGCATTCCGGACGCCATCGGCCTGTGGCTCACCAGCGTGCTGCAGTCGCCGGGCTGGTTCCTGCTGGGGGTGAACGCGGCGCTGTTCGTGATCGGCATGTTCATCGAGACCTCGGCGGCCATCATCGTGCTCGCGCCCATCCTGGTGCCGGTGGCGATCCACTTCGGTGTCGATCCGGTGCACTTCGGCATCATCATGGTGGTCAACCTGGCCATGGGCATGATCACCCCGCCCTTTGGCGTGAACCTCTTCGCGGCCTGCACGGTGGCGAAGATTTCGCTGGACCGCATCGTGGGCCACCTGCTGCCCTTCGTGCTGGTCATCATGGGCTGCCTGGCCCTCATCACCTACCTGCCTTCGATCTCGCTCGCCCTGCGCGACGCGGTGTTTGCCAAGCCGCCGGTGGTCGAGCCCACGATCGGCCCCAGCATCGGTCCCCAATGAACGCAAAGGAACACCCATGGCCCTGAACCACATCGCCAACACCGCCGTGCGCTCGGCCTCGGGCCAGACGCTGCCGGTCATCGACCCGGCCGACGGCCAGGCCTTTGACACCATCGAGCGCAGCAACGCCGCCGACATCGACGCCGCCGTGCGCGCCGCGCGCGAATGTTTCGAGCGCACCTGGGCGCGCACCACCGCGGCCGAGCGCGGGCGCCTGCTCATGAAGCTGAGCCAGAAGGTGGCCGAGCACGCCGACGAGCTCGCCGCCATCGAACAGCGCGACTGCGGCAAGCCGGTGGCACAGGCCAAGGCCGACGCGCTCGCCCTGGTGCGCTATTTCGAGTTCTATGCCGGTGCCGGCGACAAGCTGCACGGCGACACCATTCCCTACCTCGACGGCTACAGCGTGCTCACCTGGCGCGAACCGCACGGCGTGACCGGCCACGTCGTGCCGTGGAACTACCCGATGCAGATCTTCGGCCGCTGCGTGGGCGGCGCGCTGGCGGCCGGCAACGTGTGCGTGGTCAAGCCTTCCGAAGACGCCTGCCTGTCGCTGCTGCGCGTGGCCGAACTGGCGGTGGAGGCCGGTTTTCCGGCCGGCTGCATCAACATCGTCACCGGCTATGGCCACGAGGTGGGCGACGCGCTGGCGCGCCATCCGGGCATCGACCACATCAGCTTCACCGGCAGCCCGCGCGTGGGCACGCTGATCCAGCAGGCCGCGGCCGAACGCCACTGCCCGGTCACGCTGGAGCTGGGTGGCAAGGGCCCGCAGATCGTGTTTGCCGACGCCGACGTCGACGCCGCCCTGCCCTTCATCATCAATGCCATCGTGCAGAACAGCGGGCAGACCTGCAGCGCCGGCTCGCGCCTGCTGGTGGAGCGTTCGCTGTACGAGCCCCTGCTGGAACGTCTGGGCGAGCGCTTCACGGCGCTGCGCGCCGGCCCGCCGGCCATGAACCTGGACCTGGGCCCCTTGATCCGCCAGAGCCAGCAGGAGCGCGTGCGCGGCTTTCTGGACCAGGCCCGGGCCGACGGCATCGCCACCGTGGCGCAAGGCCGCGTGGTGGACGAGGCCGCCGCCAGCGGTTTCTACGCCGCGCCCACCTTGCTGCGCGATGTGCCGGTGGACCACCGCCTGGCACAGGAAGAAGTGTTCGGCCCGGTGCTGTCGTCCATGGTCTTCGACGACGAAGACCACGCGGTGCAGATCGCCAACGCCACGCCCTTTGGCCTGGTGGCCGGCGTGTGGACGCGCGACGGCGGGCGCCAGTTCCGCATGGCCCGACGCGTGCGCGCCGGCCAGATCTTCGTCAACAACTACGGCGCGGGCGGCGGCGTGGAGCTGCCGTTTGGCGGCGTCAAGTCGTCGGGCCACGGACGCGAAAAGGGCTTCGAGGCCCTGTACGGATTCACCACCCTCAAGACCGTGGCCATCAAACACGGATGACCCCCCGCGCCGCCTTCGGCGTCACCCCCCAAGGGGGGCGATGCCAGCAGACCGGCAAAGCCGGATCTGCGGCACCTCTGGACGGCGACCCGGGCATCAAGAAGTTTCTGCAACCCAGACCGGTTTCCCCTATTCAACGGAGTTCACCACCATGCGAGTCAAAGATCTTTCCATCATCGTCACCGGCGCGGGCAGCGGCTTCGGCGAGGGCATTGCCCAGCGCCTGGCCGAAGAAGGCGCGCAGGTCATCGTGAACGACATCGACAGCGCCAACGGCAACCGCGTGGCCGACGGCATCGTGGCCGCGGGCGGGCGCGCATCGTTCGTCGCCGGCGACGTGACGAAATCGGCCGACGTGAAAGCGCTGGTGCAGGCCACGCTCGAGCGCCACGGCAAACTCGACGTGATGGTCAACAACGCCGGCTGGACGCACCGCAACCAGCCCGCGCTGGACGTGAGCGAGGACGATTTCGACCGTTGCTACGCGGTCAACGTCAAGAGCATCTACCTGGCCACCGTGCACGCCGTGCCGGCGCTCAAACGCAACGGCGGCGGCAGTTTCATCAACATCGCGTCCACCGCCGGCGTGCGCCCGCGGCCGGGGCTGACCTGGTACAACGGCTCGAAGGGTGCGGTCATCACCACCAGCAAGTCGCTCGCGGCCGAGTTTGGGCCGGACAACATCCGGGTGAACTGCATCAACCCGGTGATGAACCCGTTCACCACGCTGGGCCCGTCGTTCGCCGGCGGCGAACTCACCGAGGAGCGTCTGAACAAATTCCGCTCCACCATTCCGCTGGGCCGCTTCTCCACCTCGCTGGATGTGGCCAACGCGGTGCTCTACCTCGCCAGCGCCGAGGCCGCCTTCATCTCGGGCGCCTGCCTGGAAGTGGACGGCGCACGCTGCGTCTGAGGTGCCGCACGGGGGGACGCCTCAGCGAACCTCGCAGTCCACGGCGCTGGTTTTTGCCGGGGCGCCCCCGTTCATGGGGCTGGGCATGCTGAAAGCGGGTGGCGGTGAGAAGACCAGGATCGGGTTGGACGGAACCACGACAGGTGTTGCGTTGACGTTCGGCACGAAGCCGAACTGCCCCGCCGAGAAGTTCTGGGCTCCCGCGCTGTTCGTCATCTTGATCTGGCCATCGAGGACTTGCACGTACAGACCAGGGGCCAGGGTGCCGGCGGGCCTTCCGGCAGGGGCGGCGGGCAAGATCGGTCCTGGCGTCACGTATTTCGCGATGAACGTCGTGGCCATCGCCGACGAGCCCCATGCCGACAGCAGCGCGATCAGAAGGATGGATTTTTTCATGGTTGCACCGTCAGGTTGAGGGTTGCGGCGCCTTCAAGGTCGCCCTTGGGGGTCTTGATGAGGGTGGCCTGCGGGCTGCGCTTGCCCATCGCACCCGGGGTGCTGACGAAGCCGCCTCGCAGCAGTCCGATCTCGAAGCGGTCGAGTTGCGGCTGCGCCGGGTCGTAGCTGTACTGGATCACGGCCACCTCCGAATCGGGCTTCATCATGACTTCGGCGCCGTCGCTGAATTTCACCAGTGCGTAGCCACGCGCTTCGGTGGTGAGCGTGTCGCCCCGGTGGACCCTGGAGTCGACGGCAAGCAGTTTGGTGGCGCCCTCCGGGCTGCGGGCAACCACCAGGCCAGCCAGGTGGGTGATGGTGGCGACGTTCTGGGCCAGGGCGGCTGGCGAAAACACAGCTGTGGCCAGCAGCGACAGCAGGCAGGCGATGCGTTGGATGTTGTTCATGGCGTTGCTCAGTTGCAGTACATCTTCTTGGCGGCAACGTTCACCTTGGCGCTGTCCGCCGCCTCGACCTTCGCCACCGACTTGGCAATGTCCGACGTTGTCGGGGCCACTGACAAGGGTCTCTCCAGCACCGTGCTGATCATCATGTTGGTCGCCAGTTGAACCGCTGGCGTCACCGGCTGGGACGCGCTCGGAGGAGAGAGCACCAGGCACAGGGCCGAGTTCGGCGCGATGCTGCAGATGTCGGCCACCGGCGCCGTGGGTGCCGTCGTCGCCTTCACCTGCGCCACTGCGGCGCCCGTCGCGGGGTAGATCACCGACAACCTGCCCGTTGTCTGCGGGGTGACCACCGCGGTTGCGTTCACGGTCGCGAACGATCCGGCGTGGCCCGCGTTGCCGCCCATCAGGAAATCGGCCACCGTGCCGTTGAGGGGCATGCCGCCGCCCAGCGTGGAGAGGTTCACCGTGCCCCCGAGCTGCACGGCACCGGTGACGCGAAGCACGTCGGCGCTGGCACCCGCCAGACGGATGTTGAGCGCGCCCTGCGCGCCCTGGGTGTAGCCGCCATCGATGGTCAGCTCGCCCACTTCGTCGGAGCCGCCAGGGGCCACGACACCGGTGTTGACCAGCCTGGCGCCGGCGGGGCCGCCGAGGTCGACGGTGCCGGTGCCGCGGATGAGCCCCGCGTTGTGGAGATCCACCGTGCTGCTCAGCGTCGCGCCGGAAGCGATGTCGACACGGCCCGCGTTGGCGTTGTCTTCCGAGAACGTGACGTCGAAGCCGCCTTCGTCGATCCTCAACACCCCCCCGGCCAGGTTCGTGAGCGCGGCCTGCGTGCTGCCCTCGCCCGTTTTCACGATCGTGCCGCTGTTGACGAGTCGGCCCTCGTATCCCGTGCTGAACGGGCTGTCGTTGGTCGAGGCCAACCGCAGCATCGCGCCGGCCCGCACGTTCACCACCGCAGCCTGGATCGACGAGGCGCCATCGAGCGTGGTGGTTCCTCCCGCGATGTTCAGCGTGCCGTTGCCCAGCGCTTCACCCTGCGAGACCTCGAGCACCCCACCGTTGAGGTTCAGGTTGCTGTTGAGCGTGGCGGCGTGGCCGGCGTCGGTCGTGTTGCCGTGGAAGTTGTTCTTCAGGCTGAGGTCCAGCGCACCGGCGCTGCTGGTGATCGGCGCGTTGATCTCGATGTTGTTGTGAGCGCGCAGCGTCAATCTGGCGTCCTCGCCCGCGGTCTTGGCGATCGCGGCGTTCACCACGATGTTGCCCAGTGCGCCGCCTTCGTTGCCGGTGGCCAGCGCCACGCTGGCGCCCATGTTGAGCTGCGCCATGATTACGTCGGCACCGATGGTGGTGCCGGCTTCGGTCGACACGATGACGCCATCCTCCACCGTGGCGCCACCACCGGCGCCGGCGACGACTTCGAGGTTGGACGGGTCGATCAGCCAGCTGCCGCCCTGGCCCACGGTCGGCGCGTGCTTCACGTTGAGCGACTGGTGACCCGAGGTATCCACGAAGCCGCCAGGGCCGGTGCTGCCCGTGGCCGAGACCCGGCCGTCGATGTCGGCCGCACGGTCGGCCAGCAGCACCACGTTGCCGCCCGAGGTGCCGTTCGCCTGGATGTCCGAGGTCGAGGTCGTCTTCAGGTCGGTGGCGCGCAGGAAGATGCGGCCGCCTTCGCTCACGGCACTGCTGGCGCTGACGTCGCCCGCATTGGTCACCAGGCCCGCGGCCAGGCCGATGCGACCGGCATCGGCCACGATGCGGCCCAGGTTCAGCAGGTCGCCGCTCGCGCCCGACAGCGCGATGGAGACGCCGGGGTGGCCTGTGTCCACGAGCTGCACGTTCTGAGCGGCCGCCAGCAACACCTCGCCGCGGGGTGCGTCGAGCGAACCGGTGTTCTCCACCCTCTGGCCCACGAGGTAGATGCGGCCCCCACCCGGTCCTGCGGCCGCGTTGATCGCGCCCGCGTTGCTCACCATGCCGGCGTTGCCCACCGAGGTGAACGTCATGCGGCCGGCCAGGAAGTCCGTGTCGCTCACGTTCAGCGTGCTGGCAATGAAGCCGCCGACGTCGATGCGCGCGCCCTGCCCCACCATGATGCCGGCGGGATTGATCAGCCAGAGCGAGCCGTTGGCCTTGATCTGGCCGTGGATCTGCGACGGGTCGCTGCCCGTGACGCGGGCGAGCAGCGCCGAGGCCGCGCCGGGCTGGCGGATGTCGACCAGCGCGGCCGAGCCGACGTTGAAGGTCGAGAAGTTGACCAGCGCCTGGCCAGACGTCTGGTGGATGTTGAGCGTCGCGCCGTTCTGCACGATCGACACCTGGCCACCGACCACGGCACCGCCGGTCGGCAGCGCGAGCGCGGCGGGTTGGGCGAAGGCGCTGTGGTGGCCACCTGCGCACATGGCAGCCACCACCAGGGACAGGTAGCGAAGCTGGAACAAGGATTTATTCATGGGGTTGGGCCTGTTTAGAACGCGAGCATCGCGCTCAGGTGGGCGCGCCAGTCGCCGCGCTTCTCGGTGAAAGAGCTGCCGGAGTCGAGCACACGCGCCACGTCAAGGCGCACGCTGAAGTCGCGGCTCATGCCGTAGCGCGCGCCCATGCCGGTGCTGGCCACGTGGGTGTGGCTCGGCAGGTAGGTGCCGGACGTCTTGCGGTTCGAGCCGTAGCCGGCGTCCACGAACACCAGGGCGCGCAGCTGGCCCGGCAGGCCGGTGCGCGGGCCGAGTTCGGGCGTGTAGAGCTCGGCATTGAGCACCAGGCCGCTGTCGGCGGCGACCGCGCGCTCGTCGAAGCCGCGCACCGCGTTGGCGCCCGCCAGGCCGAACTGCTCGCTGGCCACGAGCGGCGTGTCGGTGATCTGGGCGCTGCCTGCCAGGCGCACCTGCCAGCCGCCCTCCAGCCCCTGAAGGAGCGAGGCACCACCGCGAACGACCATGAAACCGTCGCGCGTGCTGCGGTTGCCGGGCGTCAGGTACGAGTAGCGATCCGTGCGGCCGTCCAGGTTGGTGTAACGCGCGCCGCTCGCGAAGTTGCGCGAAACACCGAGGTTGTAGCCGAGCGCCTGGTCAACGCCGTCGCGCTGGCCGATGTAGGCCACGCTGAGCGGCGTCGTCGTGTACGGCACGCACGAGGAGATCGGCGGCGTGGGGCCGCTGATGCTGATGGCCTGGCCGTTCACATCGCAGCGCGAGTCGATGCGCTTGTGATCCAGCCCGAACACGAGCTTCGAAGACGTTTCGCCCGAGCGGCCGAAGAAGTGGTTGTAGCGCAAGCCCCAAGTCTCGCCCTTGCCGGTGAAGCCGAGCACACCGCCCAGCGTTGGCGAGCTCGAAGGCGTGTTGACGCTCGAGCGGCCGTAGACGACGTCGAGGCTGTCGCCCAGGGTGTAGACCGGTATGCGGTAGCCCGCGGAATACACGTTCAGGTGCTGACCGGAGGGGCTGTCCGGCGAGGTGGCATAGGCCAGCGTGCCCACATGGTCGAGGCCGAAGAGGTTGGCGTGCTGCACGGCCACACCGGTGCGCCAGTGGCCGCTGGACGCGTTGCCGGTGTTGTCCAGCGTCGCGATGAAGCGCAGCGGGTCGAAATCGACGACGGACACCTTGGCATCCACGGTGCCGGGCAACGCGCCTTCGGTCATCGACACCGATACCTGCTTGGCCGGGTTGTCGTTGGCCAGCTGGATGGATTCGGAGAGGTCCCCCAGGCGCGGCGCAGCGCCCGTCTTCAGGTTCCCCAGGCTCGTGCGGATGTTGTCATCACTGAAGTGCTGGTTGCCCACCACGGTCACCGTGGTGACCACAGCCTCGACGATGCGGATCTTCACCGTGCCGCTGAAGAGTTCCTGCTCAGGCACCGACACCTTCACGGCGGTGAAGCCGGCGTCCACGTAGGCGCGCTCGATCGCCTCCATGGCGCGCTGCACATCGCCGAACTCGCGCAGTGGCCCGGTCAGCGGCGCCACGGCGCGCGCGATCGTGGCATGGGACACCAGCGTGTTGCCTTCGACCTCGTAGCGCGAGATCTCGAATCTGGGTATGGACACGGAAGGCGCCAGGTCGGCCGCATGGACCGAAGAAACTGCCAGCGCGCACAAGACCAGGGCCGTCGGGCGCAACGCCGACGGAAAACTGCGTGAATGCATTGAAGCGTCCAAAAGGCCGCACGAAAGACTGCTGCGGCGTGGTGTTGAGGTCGGCGTGTTTCGACTCCGCCCTCGAAGCAATGGCCCAGGCGGTTGGCTCGGGCCATTGGCGTCGTTCACCGTCCGGGGGTGAACGTCCGCAGGCAGCTTCTCGATGCAAGCCCACTGGCTTGCCTGACGAACAGGCAACGGTAGCACGCCACCGAAGCCGCCCAGCGAGCGCGAGCACCGTGCCGCAGCCGTTGCAAAGACATTTCTCACGCTTGGGGCCATGGCGTGTCGGCCTGGAAGCGATCGTCACCGATCGCGCGAGGGGGCCGGAGCGAGCTCACTCAGGAAAGAGACGCACCTCCAGCGTGTCGCGTGCGCGGTTCAGCATGGGCAGGAAAGCATCGCGGAATTCGCCCATGCCCATGCGCTCCACCCGCACCGCAATGCTGATGGCGGCGACCACCAGACCCCGACGGTCGCGCACCGGCACCGCCATCGATCGCACGCCGATCTCCAACTCGCCATCGTTGGTGGAGAAGCCGTCTTCCCGGCAGCGATCCACCAGCTCGACGACTTGGGCCACGCTGTGGATCGTCTGCGGCGTCAATGCCACGCGCCGCATGCCGCGGATACGAGCCAGCGCGTCCTGCGCCGGCATCCCTGCCAATAGAACACGTCCAAGCGCCGAGCAGTAGGCCGGCAAGCGTGAGCCAATTCCCAGGCCTGTGCTCAGGCTGCGCCGCGCCGTGGACCGCGCCACGATGATCGCGTCGTCGTCCAGCAGCTGCCCCAGCGACGCCGACTCGCGCGTGCGCTCGGACAAGGCGTCCAGGAGCGGCTGTGCCAGAGACGGCATGGGCCGCGAGGAAAGATACGCATGCGCCACCAGCAAGGCACGCGGCTGCACCCAGAATCGCTTGCCATCGCTGTCCAGGTAACCCAGCTGATACAGCGTGAGCAAGGAGCGGCGCGCGGACGCGGGAGACATGCCGGTCAGGCGTGCAACCTCCGACAGCGTCAGACGGTTGTGTTGCCGGCCAAAGCACGTGAGCACGTCCAGGCCTTTCTGCAGTGAGGTGACGAAATGACGGTCGACTGCATTGACGTCCGTCAATTCCTTGGCTTCATTTTTGCGCATAGCGCAAATCTACCTTGTTCGAGGGTGCCTCAGCGGTAACACTGGCGCTCCCCACAAAACAACTGCGGAGATGCCCAATGATCGATTCTTTCCCGCGCCGCCTCGGCGCAGCCCTTGCCCTGGTGTTGTGCCTGGTCGGTACCGCCCTCGCACAACCGAGCAACCAGCCCCTGAGACTTGTCGTTCCCTTCCCGGCCGGTGGCACGGCCGACGTGTTGCCACGCATCCTGGCCGAGAAACTTCGCGCGAGCTTTCCTGCAGGCGTCGTTGTCGAGAACCGCACTGGCGCGGGTGGCAACATCGGCGCCGAAGCCGTGTTTCGTTCTGCCCCTGATGGCACCATGTTTCTTGCCTCGCCACCCGGTCCCATCGCCATCAACCACCACCTCTACAAGAAGCTTGCGTTCGACCCCACCAAGTGGGTGCCCGTCACGGTGATGGCCACCGTGCCCAACGTGCTGGCGGTCAGCACCAAGGTGCCCGCGCAGAACGTGGCGGAGTTCATTGCCTACCTCAAGGCCAACCCAGGCAAGGTGACCTATGCCTCGCAAGGGAACGGCTCCACGTCGCACCTGACGGCCGCCCTGTTCATGCAGCTGACCGGCACCGAGATGACGCACATCCCCTACCGGGGCACTGCGCCGGCCCTGACCGATCTGCTCGGCGGCCAGGTCGATGTGTTCTTCGACAACCTGAGTTCTTCCGCTCAGTACCACAACGCGGGCAAGCTGCGCATCCTGGCGGTGGCAGACGCGGTGCGTTCGACAGTCTTGCCGCAGGTGCCCACCTTCGAAGAGTCCAAGGTGCCCGGCATGAACGCCGTGACCTTCTTCTCTGTGGTGGCCCCTCCCGGCACGCCCCCGGCCACCGCTGCCGCCATGCAAAAGCTTCTTGCTGAAGCGATGGCCATGCCCGACGTCAAGGCCAGGTTCGCCGAACAGGGTGCTGAACCACGCGGCTGGTCGACCGAACAGACCGCTCGCTTCATCCAGGCCGAGTCCGACAAATGGAACAAGGTCATCAAGAGCGCCAACGTGACGCTGGAGTAAGAGAAACCGACATGCTGGAACAGACCATACATTGGCGCAGCGAAGCGCTCACACGCATTCCCTATTCGCTCTACACCGACCAACAGGTGCCCGAGCAGGAACAGGAAAGGATCTTCCGTGGCAACACCTGGAACTTCCTCTGCCTGGACGCCGAGCTGCTTGAGGTGGGCAGCTACCGCACCACATTTGCCGGCACCACCCCGGTGGTGGTGGTGCGCGATGGCGACGGCGAGATCTACGCCTTCGAGAACCGCTGCGCGCACCGCGGCGCGCTGATCGCGCTGGAGAAATCCGGCAAGACCGAGAACTTCCAGTGCGTCTACCACGCGTGGAGCTACAACCGCCAGGGCGACCTGACCGGCGTGGCGTTCGAGAAGGGAGTCAAGGGCCAGGGCGGCATGCCGCCCGACTTCTGCAAGGAAGAACACGGCCCGCGCAAGTTGCGCATCGCCGTGTACAGCGGCCTGGTGTTCGGCAGCTTCTCCGAAGACGTGCCCGACATCGAGGAGTACCTGGGCGACGAGATCTGCCAGCGCATCGAACGCGTGATGCACAAGCCGGTGCAGGTCATCGGCCGCTTCACGCAGGCCCTGCCCAACAACTGGAAGCTCTACATGGAGAACGTCAAGGACAGCTACCACGCCAGCCTGCTGCACATGTTCTTCACCACCTTCGAGTTGAACCGGCTGTCGCAGAAAGGCGGTGTCATCGTCGACGAATCGGGCGGCCATCACGTGAGCTTTTCGATGATCGACACCACGGCGGAGAAGGACTCTTCCTACAAGGACCAGGCCCTGCGTTCGGACAACGACCGCTACCGCCTGAAGGACCCGACGCTGCTGGCCGGCTTCAAGGAATACGACGACGGCGTCACGCTGCAGATCCTTTCCGTGTTCCCGGGCTTCGTGTTGCAGCAGATCCAGAACTGCCTGGCGGTGCGCCAGGTGCTGCCCAAAGGCGTGGGCCGCACCGAGTTGAACTGGACCTACTTCGGCTATGCCGACGACACGCCCGAGCAGCGCAAGGTGCGCCTGAAGCAGTCCAATCTGGTGGGGCCGGCCGGCTTCATCTCGATGGAGGACGGCGCGGTGGGCGGCTTCGTGCAGCGCGGCATTGCCGGCGCGAGCGACAAGGAAGCCGTGGTGGAAATGGGCGGGGACGAGTCCGGCTCCAGCGAAGGCCGCGCCACCGAAACCTCGGTGCGTGGCTTCTGGAAAGCCTACCGCCACCACATGGGGGCCTGAGCATGATCGATCTGCTGACCATCGCCGCTTTCAACGCCCGCTACGCCCACACCATCGACAGCGATGCGCTGGAGACCTGGCCCTCCTTCTTCACCGAAGACTGTCACTACCGCATTACCCACGTCGAGAACGAACAGGAAGGCCTGGCCGCCGGCATCGTGTACGCCGACTCGCGTGCCATGCTGGAAGACCGCATCGCCGCGCTGCGCGAAGCGAACATCTACGAGCGCCAGCGCTATCGCCATCTGCTGGGCATGCCCTTGGTGGAATCGGCCGACGACACCACCGCGCAGGCGCGCACGCCCTTCATCGTGGTGCGCATCATGGCCACCGGGCAAAGCGAGGTGTTTGCCACCGGCGAATACCGCGACCGTTTCGAGCGCCAAACCGGTGGGCTGCTGCTGGCCGAGCGCGTCGCCATCTGCGACAGCACGGTGACCGACACGCTGATGGCCTTGCCGCTGTGAGCGCCACGCCACCTTTGCGCCGCATCGCTCTGGCGGCGGGCGATCCCAACGGCATCGGGCCCGAGATCGCGCTCAAAGCCCTGGCCGCGCTCGACGCGGCCCAGCGCGACCGCATCACCGTGTTCGGCCCCGGCGCGGTGCTGCAGCGCGCGGCCGCCGTCTGCGATCTGTCCGCGCTGTGGCCGCAGATCCGGCACGTGGAGGCGGGCACGCTGCCCGACAGCGCCGCCGTGCCGGGCCGCATCGACGCCGCCGCCGGCGCGTCCACCGTTGCCTGCGCCACCGCCGCGCTGCAGGCCGTTCGCGCGAACGACTTCGACGTGGTGATCGCCTGCCCACACCACGAGACCGCCGTCCACCAGGCCGGCATAGCCTTCAGCGGTTACCCCTCGCTGGTGGCGCGCGTCTGCGGCGTGCCCGAGGACGAGGTGTTCCTGCTGCTGGTGGGCGGTGGTCTGCGCATCGTGCACGTCACCTTGCACGAGAGCGTGCGCACCGCGTTGGACCGGCTCACCCCCACACTCGTGCAGCAGGCCGTGCGGGCCGGTGTGCGCGCCTGCGCCCTGCTGGGCGTGGACCACCCGAGCATCGGCGTGTTCGGCATCAACCCGCACGCCTCTGAAGGCACGCTGTTCGGCCCCGAAGACCAGCAGATCGTGGTGCCCGCCATGGCGGCCCTGCGCGCCGAGGGCTACCGGGTCGATGGGCCGCATGGCGCCGACATGGTGCTGTCTCAGCGTGGGCACGACCTGTACGTGGCCATGTTGCACGATCAAGGCCACATTCCGATCAAGTTGCTGGCGCCGAATGCGGCGAGCGCCTTGAGCATCGGCGGGGACGCACTGTTGTCCAGCGTGGGCCACGGCTGCGCCATGGACATCGCGGGCCAAGGCATTGCCGACCCGACCGCGCTGCTGCGCACGATCGCCCTGTTGTCGGGCGACACACAACCCCGAGCAGTCGCATGAGCCACTCCATTGCCATTGAAGCGACCGAGGTCGCTTTCGAAGCTGCGCCCGGCCAGACCCTGCTGGACGCTGCCTTGCACGCCGGCATCGACCTGCCCTACTCGTGCCGCAAGGGCGTGTGCGGCAGTTGTGTGGGCGGCATCGTGTCGGGCGAGGTCCAGGGCATCAACGGCGCGGCCATCCGCAACGACACCTGCGGTCCGGAGCAGGTGCTGTATTGCATGTGTGAACCCAGGAGCGACATGGTGCTGCGACCCGTGTCGTGGAAGCGTCTGGATCCGACTGCGCGCAAGACCTTCACCGCCAAGGTGCACAGCAACCAGCTGGCCGCACCCGACGTGTCCGTGCTCAAGCTGCGCCTGCCCGCCGGGCAGCGCGCGAAGTTCCAGGCCGGCCAGTACCTGCAGATCCTGCTGGAGGATGGCAGTGCGCGGTGTTATTCCATGGCGAACCCACCCCACGAAAGCGATGGCGCCACGCTGCACATCCGCCATGTGCCGGGTGGGCAGTTCAGCGCGCGCGTGGCGCAGCTCGTGCCGGGTGACCTGCTGAAGATCGAGCTGCCGTTCGGCAACGTGGCGCTCGCCGCGGACGACACCCGCCCCATCGTGTTCGTGGCCGGTGGCACCGGTTTCGCGCCGGTCAGGTCCATCCTGGACGACATGCTGAAAAAGCGCGTGCAGCGCGACATCACCTTGATCTGGGGCGCACGCGAACCGGGTGGCTTGTACTTGCGTGCCGCTGTCGAACGCTGGCAGAAGCAGTGGTCAGGGTTTCGCTTCGTCGCCGCCTTGAGCGACGCGCCGGCAGATGCCGCAGGCGGCACCTTCGCAGGCCGGGTGGACCAGGCCCTGCGCACCACCTGTGAAGAGCTGGCCGGTCACGTCGTGTACTGCTGCGGCTCACCGCCCATGGTGGCCTCGGTGCGCGCGGCGGCCATCGAAAAGGGCCTGTCCAGCGAAGACTTCCACGCCGACGTATTCGTGCCAGGACCTTCGTCAACCCCGGCATAGCGCGTCAATGGCATCGCAAATCGAGGCTTTGCACCACCTCAAGGGAGGCGCAGAGCTGCCCGAATCAGTTGTTCTTGAAAAGCGCCGTGTATCGCCGTTGCATCTCGCCGACACTGACATCCTCGATCGAATGACCGATCAGCCAGCGATGTCCGAAGGGGCAGCGCACGACGCCCGATCGCTCACCGTAAAACGCATCGGTTGGCGCCTGCTCCAGCGTCGCGCCTGCGCGAACCGCACTTTCGACCATCTTGTCCGCGTCATCCACATGCAGATGCAGCGTGACCGGCGTGGCGCCAATCGTCGACGCGCTGCGCAAGTCGTACTCCGGGAACTCGTCGCACAGCATCAGCGTCATGGGGCCGAAGTCCATCTCGGCGTGGCCGATGCGGCCACTGGGCTCGGTGAGGCGAAACTTCTCCGTCGCACCGAAGGCACGGCCGTAGAAGTCGATCGCAGCTGCGGTATCCGACACGCACAGGTAGGGGAAAAGCTCGGCAATCTTCATGGCAACGCTCCATTGAGTTGTGGTGCCGGACAGTGTGTCCCGCCTGGACCGCGGGAGATAGAACGAAATTGCCCTTTGGCTCTCAATCGACGATGGGCAGATGGTTCGTTTCGGCAGGCGAACTTGATCGGTATCTCGCCGGCGTAACGCCAGCGAATGCGAGGAACTCACGACCGAAATGCGACTGGTCGGCGAAGCCGGCAAGCGCGGCCACGTCGGCAAGCGGCGCGGCCTGATCGGTGCGGATCGCCTTCAGGGCGCTTTGCAGGCGCTGGACCTGCAGGTACTCCTTGGGTGCCAGGCCAACCGCGTGTCGGAAGTCGGCAACAAAGCGACGATGGCTGACTCCGCGTCGACGCACAGCGGCACCCACAGACGGCTCTTCGAGTACGCACCTCATCAGCTCCGCCACTTGGGGATGCAAGCCGCGCAGTACCGGCAGGCGCTCGCCCAGCCGGCTCTCAAGCAGCGACATTCGATCCTCGGCACAGCGCAGCTCGCACAGTTCGGCGCGAAGATCGTCGGCCCGAGGGCTGCCCCACAGATCATCCAGCGCCGTGTGGCGATGCGCCAGTTCGTTCGCGCCTGTGCCAAACAGATGCGCCGCGGTTCCCGGCCAGAGCAGCGCACCAACCGAGCAGGACGACCCCACCGTCTCGCGCGCATGAAAGTGTGATCGGGCGCCGCCGACCAGACACAGCGGAGCGATCGATCGCAGAGAGGTCTGCGGCTGCAGGAAGGTCAGCGGTCGGTCGTCGAGCCTGATCACCACGTGCATCAGCCCGGTTGGCAGGACATGCTCTCGCCGCAGCGGGCCCGCGATGGGCCCGTCAAGCGGGCCGTCCGAGGCCCACAAGCCCGCGATAAATGGGCGCAGCGGGACGCTGGGTGCACGTTGCAGGATCATGGTTCGCCTTGTCAAAGCGACAACATCGGAACTTCAGTCTATACCGCCGCCGGCGATGTCGCGACGAAGCCTGCTTCATCGAGGGGGCACGCGGAAGTCGACCCCAGCGCTGCGTCGAAGGCAGGAAGCGAAACCGAGCCACGCATGAGGTCTGCTTCTGTCGACAGAAGGCTCTCGACATACGGACCCAAGGGACAGCACCCGCTGCGGAGCGGCCCTCCACTTCCGTTAAGACGGCTCCTCCTAAGGTGTTTGACTGCGATCAGTCTGAATCGGAGGGCCGGCACATTTCATTCGTCGGCAGCCACTGGCCGGGCCCCGGCCACTTTCAACGCCGCGTTTCAACCCGAAGCAACGGAGCTGAGCACAGCCCGACCGGCTCTCTGATGCCTCTCACCGGCGGCGCTTGGGCGCGCTGCGCATCGTCGCCGACTTCCTCACTTCGATTGCAGGCCTCTCGCCGGTGGCCAGCCACTCCTTGTAGAACGCGAGTTTGCCATCCAGCAGTTCGAGCGCGGCCTGCCATTCGGCAAGCGCGATTGCCACGCGTGTTCGATGCGCGGCGAGCAGTTCGTGCTGACCGGGCACGCCTGCACGGCCCTGCCCTACGAGTGC
Organism: Hydrogenophaga sp.; assembly: GCF_036675665.1. GTDB lineage: Bacteria > Pseudomonadota > Gammaproteobacteria > Burkholderiales > Burkholderiaceae_C > Hydrogenophaga. Next base: position 35,229 of record NZ_JAKFEO010000116.1, read on the forward strand.
CGCATATCGGCGAATGTCCGCCACGCTCATACCCGTGCTTCGCAGCCGGTCCAACAACGCCAGCCAGTCGACATGCCGCTCGGTGAAAACACGACGGCCGCCGCCGTCGCGCACGACGCCGGGGATCAACCCCTGCGCGTCGTACCAACGGATAGCATGCACGCTGCGGCCGGAGCGTGCGGCCAATTCACCGATAAGCAATGTGGTTCTCAATCAACCTCCCGGTGGGACCAGCACACGCTCGGCCAATGCGGTATCCATGTATTCGGTCAATGACACCAGGCGGCACTCGCGCAACTCGATCCAGTAGGTGTAGTGATTGTCGTACCGCGCGCCCGACTTGGTGGCGACGCTGCCGCGGCACTCGACGACGACCAGGTCGCCCTCTGCGACGATCCGAAGCGCGCGGTTTCGATACGTGTCGGCGAACTGGCCGAACAGCGGCGCCATCAAGCCGCGGCTAACCGCTTCCTTGCCACGCCAGGTGCGTGCCCACGGGCCGTGGCCGCTGATGGTCCAGCTGAATTCGTCGGCCATGGCGTCGGCAAATGGCTGCCGATCACCTCCAGCGAGCGCGGCGAAGACGGATTCCACGAGATGTTTGTTGTGCTGTGCAGTATTCATATCGATGCCCAAATGTTGGAAAAACCCGATTGCACTTCCTCGAGTGCACTCGAAGTCAAGCCCTTCGTGGCTGACCGCCGGCGCCGCCATCTGGAAGACTCGCCACATAAGCGCAACCGCGAGAGGAGCTTCATCGGTACCGGCCGTAGAAGTTCTAGTCAGCCAAAGACGCGCGAGCCAGCGGATCGGCGACAGGTTTGAACCCGCGGCCGCTGGCCGTACCAGGTCAACGGAAGACCTCAGATGTCGACGAGCACGGAGCTACAAGTGCGACGGGATCGCCGTCCGCTTCAGACTGAACGTAGTCGTTCGGGCGCGTCGCCTCGAAAGGCCGCCGCGTCCCTCACCAGCCTTTCGATCGCGTACGTCCGTACGACAGCACCACCACCAAGACCTGGCCACCAACAAGCTGTCACCGTGGATCTACCCCCTTGATGGGTAGCGACCTGCGATGACGATGGCTAGACTTCGCCAACCGGCCAGAAGCAGACACACGTTCATGAACATTGAAGCTCGACGCGAGGTCGTTGCAGCCGCCCAAGCACTTGCAGATGGGCAGATTTGCTTCGTCGATGGGGTTCGTCGTGTAGCAGCGATGCGCTCAGCCGTTTCATCGTATGACCACGACCCAGATTTCTTATTGTTCGTCGCTATCGACAGTGAATCTGACCACTTGCCAGGAAACGAGGCACGCGACCATTGCTCGCAGGCATGGCTACAGCAGTGCGACAAGGAGGCTGGTGAACTTGAAGCCATGTACAGCCCTGGGGTTCGCGAGGCTTGCGCTGTCCTCATCACTCGATTCGCATCGGATTGAAGGGCCGATATGGACCGACTCAGCCACGGCTACCACGGTGGTCTTCGGCCAGACGCGGATATCCAGCCAGATGCATCATCACCTCGCTCGGTACAAATACACGGCGGCCGACTCATGATGCAAACGTTTCTATGACCACCAAACACAATGCTGATGAAGCCATGCATGCATACCTGCGGGGCATGGAGCGTGAGATGGACAACTTTGAATCTGCATTGCCAGAAAACGCAAATCGCCCACCCCATCATCTAGTTATCACGCGGGTCGATGAGTACGACTTCGGATGGGTCTACTTTTACAATTCAGCGGAATACGAGAAAACTGCTGATTCCCTTCACGCAGTTGCAGGCAATGCGCCTGTGATCGTGGATAGAACGACCTGTAAGCTCTATTCGAGCGGAACCGCGCATCCTGTTGAGCACTATGTGGAGGAATTTCGCAGGGGGATACGACGTCCGGTCTAGCTGTCCAAATTCTGCACGCCATGTGGCCGTAGTCGGGATCAGCTTATTGTTCGGCCGGCCTTTTATCGGCCCTATGGCGGGAGCCCCCTAGTCGGCAGCATCCGCTCAGCTAAAACGTCAGACGGCAGGTATGAACCGTGCGAACTCTGCTTTAGGCCCAGTCCAGCCTGAGCTAGCATGGCGGTCACGGCCAAGAGTGGCCCTTGGGCAGGCAGCAATGAAACGACACGAAGTTCAATTCATCCAACTCAGCGACGGCTGGAATGCAGAGCCAAACGCTCCTGATGAGACGGTGAGCGTTGATGGAGACGCGGTCGTGCTGGATTTTGCAGTCAACGCTTTTTTGTACCCTGAATTCGTCGAGGGCTCTCGCGCCCAGTTGCGGTTTCAGAGCTGCCTCCGTTTCCGCCTGGGTTCCACCAACGATGAAGGTTGGTACAGAGGGCAGTGCAGATTCAGCAGTTTGGCCCCTAAATGGGGTGAGTTTTATCTTGTATCGGGCGAGGAAGCCCTGCTCTCAGCCCCTACGGATTGGGTGAGTCTTACTTCACAGATATCTTCACCCCGAAATCACTACCTGTTTTACTTGAGAGATAGCACTTTCGAGTGCGAGGCCGAAGCCTTCTCGCTTGAATTGCCAGAGCGGATGTAGCGCGACACGGGGTCCGCTTCAGGCCCCGTACCGTCTGAGCTAGCATGGCGGTCATCGGCCATGAGCGGTCGTTGTGACAGCGTTGGAGCGATCGTTCAACGCAGATTTAATCGGGCAACGACGGGTGGAAGCTAAGTCCGCGCGGCGGATCTGATGGCCAGCCGTTGGCGCTCCGATTGAACGATGGGTTAAGCGTCACCGCGCGGCTGGCTTGGTGGCCGTTACAGCGCCATAGGCGAAGGTGCAGCGACGCAGACCAAGCAAAGGGGTTAGCAGAGAAGCCACTATGTGACGCCATCGCCAAAGTGGAAGCCTGCCTTTAGCCTTCACGATTTCGACAACGGCAAAGGCGGAAGCGAAGAGCGGTACATGAGCAACAGACGGGGCAACGTTCCAGGACCAGTTGTCGAACTGAACGTCCTCGTAGCCAATCGAACTCATGGCGCCGGGAAGTAGGTCTAGCCGACAGAGTTCAGGCACCGCCCAGGCAATACACCACCGGCGATAGATATGACTCATAAGTGATGCAAGTGGGCCTGTGGATGACACCTCACGCAACAACATGGCGTCCACCATCACCAAGCGGCCACCCGGCTTCAGAAGCCGGTAGGCTTCTTGTAGAAGCGCTCTTTTAGTTGGCCCCTGAGCGTGACATGCGCTTTCGATCATGCATACGGCGTCGTAACTTTCTTCTGGGAGGCCAGTGGCAGTGTAGTCGGCGCAATGCATAGTGATTGCGTCGCCTCGGGGAGCCTGTTGATTCAGAAGTGTTCCGATTTCAATCTGCTTCGGGACGATGGTTACTACATCTGCGCGAACTTCGGGATAGCTCAGTACCGCTGCACGGGCAGTGGCCCCCGTTCCCCCTCCAAGATCAATGAGTCGCGAATGGCCCGGTGCGAGGCGCAAGCGAGATAGGGCCTGCGTATTCAGTTCTTCGAGCATCGACTCCCGACGCAATGGATTGAGTCCAGATCTCCAATAGCCGAAGTGCATGTTGAAGCCCCCGCTCCAAGCCCGATAGTCAAGAGCTGCTGCCGTGTAGTAAGCGAGGACTTGATCGCGAACGTGCGCGGCATCGCTCGCCGCTTCGACGCGCTGAGTCTCATGGGGCGTTTCAAGACTGGTGTAGTTGGAATCGATTGGCATATTGATCGGCTTGGGCCTGTGACGCCTAATGGTTGAGCTGAGCGGACCGTGCAGGCAAGGTGCCCTGGCCGATGAAAGCAACATGGTACTTGGGCTGTCGGCGCCTAGGGCACCTTGCCGGAGCGGGTCGGATAGACCGATGGGTTTCCCAGCGTCGCCTCAGGGCCCGTTCTGAGCCTCGGATACGATGGCGTCCATCGGCCAGGTTCGGACATTGATGAAACGGGAGAGATAGATGGCGTTTCTCGCAGTTGTAGGCGGACTTACGGCTGTCAGTGGACTAGTGGTAGGCGGCGCTGCCGCTTATCACTACTACGTCTGTTTCGTATCAAAGGCCGGTGGGCCGTGCTCTGGCCTACCGTTAATGTGGGCGGTGCTGTATGCGGGGCCTGCGCTGCTGATTGGTGCTGGGTTGTTGGGCGTCAGTTTTTCATCTACAGATGCACTCAAAGATGCGAACGTCGAAGATTAGACGAGCTCGTGAGCAGGGGCACACGATGCGAACATGATGCTAAGTTTCGCAAGACTTTCGCTACGCAATCTCCGCGATGGGCCCTGTCCAGCCTGAGCTAGCATGGTGCTTTCGGCCAGAAGCGGACCTTGAATTGGGCAAATCGAATGACATTCTTTATTGTAGACAGTAGTCCCGAGCTCAATGCGCTGCACAGGGTGTTTCGAGAAGCCAAGTTCTCAGCGGAACCTGACGATGACGAGATTGCAGATAGTCCCCAAGTCAATGCAATGTTCTTGCGCGTGATGGACGCCATCATCGAACAGAGTGTGAAGGAGGATGGCGAGGCCGCTCGGCAGCGATGGGCGAATTGGCTCGCAATTGATAAGTCAAGAGATGAATGGGGTGCGTCAGCGCTTCGAGCAAGACAGGTCAAAAACTGGGCAGAGATGAACTATCAGGAGAAAAGTCGAAAGGCCAAAGACATCCTCTGTCCATTCACCTGCACGCCCCAACTGCTAGCTGAGTTCATCTCTCAAGTCGATGCCGACACCCCTCCGCAAGGAATGCCTGTATGAGTGTGCTCAGCTAGCATGACAGTCTTCGCCACGAAAAGCGGACATTCAACGTGACCATTACCCGCAATGAAGCGACAGCTTTAGTGCAAAGCACAGTAAATCAGCTGGCATCTGCGGCGGGCGACGTTTTTCTTATTCAGCCTGAATTCACTGTGGAAGTAGCAAACGGGTGGGTCTTCTTCTACAACTCAGAAGAGTTCGTCCGAACCGGCGAACCTTCTGCTGCACTCGCAGGCAACGGTCCAATCTTTGTGACGCTTGAAGGCAAAGTGCATGCCTTGGCTACGCATACAAGCTGGGAAAAGCAGTTGGCATCACTGTAGTGGCATATCCGCTATGGGCCCGGTCCGGCCTGAGCTAGCATGGCGGTCATCGTTTAGGTTTGTTCGACACCTGCCCGCGAGCCTCACACACCACGATGCGCCAGGATGAAGGGCGGGTGTTGAACAAGCCTCGAGGGAGGAAACCGCGGCGAACGCGACGGTGCCCGCTC
>NZ_JAKFEO010000019.1:0-7644 GCF_036675665.1 Hydrogenophaga sp.
CGTCACGGGCAAGAAGCCCATGGTCGGGAACAATGTTTCCCACGCCAACAACAAAACCAAGCGCCGGTTCCTGCCGAACCTGCAATACCGCCGTTTCTGGGTCGAGAGCGAAAACCGCTGGGTGCGTCTGCGCGTCTCCGGTGCCGCCCTGCGCCTGATCGACAAAAACGGCATTGACGCCGTGCTCGCCGACCTGCGCGCACGCGGTCAAGCTTAAGGAGAACCAAACATGGCAACCAAAGGCGCACGCGAGAAGATCAAGCTGGAATCCACCGCTGGAACCGGCCACTTCTACACCACCACCAAAAACAAGAAGACCACGCCCGAGAAGATGCTGATCAAGAAATTTGATCCCAAAGCTCGCAAGCATGTGGACTACAAAGAAATCAAACTCAAGTAAACGAGCGATTTCCAACAAAAAGCCCGCTGTGAAAACAGCGGGCTTTTTTGTGGTCCTTCGCCAAGGTCATCGCGGAACCGGCTTTGCCGGGCCGCGGATGACGCCCCCTTTTAGGGGGTGACGCGCCGCAGGTGCGGCGCGGGGGTGGGTCTATCTCAGGCGTGAGCCGAGCGAAGGCGGATGGAGAAATCGCGCAAGGCAGCGATGCCGCTTTCTTCAGCCCGGCGGCACCAGGCCTGCAGGTCGGTGGCCAGTTGCTCGCGGGTGGCGGTGGTGCTGGACCACAGGGCGCGCAGCTCTTCACGCATGGTGACCATCTTGTCGAGCACCGGGTGCTCGGCGCGGACTTGGGCCAGCTGAGGTCTGACGTTGGCAGGTACCTTGTCGTCGTCGCGGTGAAGCCATTGGCGGGCGGATTGCAACACGGTCGCGTCACCGCGGCGGCGTTGCAGCGCCTCAAGCTCACGCTTGCAGGCCATGCGCATTTCGCGAGCGTAACCGGCCATCACCTCGTAACGGTTGGCGATGATCGCCTCCAGGGTCTTCTCGTCCGCCACGGGCTTCACATCGCCAAACGCCATCTTGGGCGGCACCTTCTTGACTGAAGCCAGGCCCACCGAACTCAGCATGGTGATATACATCCAGCCGATGTCGAACTCGTAAGGCTTGACCGACAATTTGGCCGACGTGGGGTAGGTGTGGTGGTTGTTGTGCAGTTCTTCGCCACCAATGAGGATGCCCCATGGCGACACGTTGGTGCTGGCGTCAGTCGCTTCGAAATTGCGATAGCCCCACCAGTGGCCGATGCCATTGATGATGCCGGCGGCCGTGATCGGGATCCAGATCATCTGGATGGCCCAGACGGTCACGCCCAGCACACCGAACAGCGCCACATTCAAAATGAGCATGAGGCTCACACCCAGGCGTGAGCGGCCGGTGTAGACCACGCGCTCGATCCAGTCGTTGGGGGTGTTGTGGCCATAGCGGTCCAGGGTTTCCTGGTTCTTGGCCTCGGCGCGATACAACTCGCTGCCTTCAAAGAACACTTTCTTGATGCCGAACACCACCGGGCTGTGCGGGTCACCTTCGTGTTCGCACTTGGCGTGGTGCTTGCGGTGGATGGCGGTCCATTCCTTGGTGACCATGCCGGTGGTCATCCAGAGCCAGAAACGGAAGAAGTGCGATGCGATCGGGTGCAGGTCCAGCGAGCGATGGGCTTGATGGCGGTGCAGGTAGATGGTGACGCTGGCAATGGTGATGTGGGCGAATACCAGGGCCACGATCATGGCTTGCCACCAGGTCGCACCGGTCAGGCCATGTGCGAGGAACTGAATGAGGCCGTCCCAGATGGACGAGAAGATGCCGAAGTCGGAAGAAGACATTGATTTCCCAATAGACCGCCCATGGGAGCGGATGGATACCGAGTGGGCTCCAGAGCACCCGGAGCAGTAACGCCCACGATTTTAAGGGCGGGGGTGGCAATCACCAACCCATATCCAGCCCCGAATGTGGAAACTACTGCTTCAGATCAGGTGAATTGACCGCTTTTCAAGGCTTTTTCCGCCAGACGGCAGCAAAGAAGCCATCCGTTGCATGCCGATGCGGCCACAGCCGCAACCAGCGCCCTTCGTCACCCTGGCACAAGGATGCCGCATTCTGGACTTGAGCGGCGTCCAGCAATCCAGCTGCGGGCACCGCCTCGAATTCGGCATGGGCCGCCTCGAACGCCGCGCACACCTCCTCGTTTTCCTGCTTCAGCAAGCTGCAGGTGGCATACACCAGGCGCCCGCCCGGTTTGAGCAGGCGGGCCGCGCTGTTGAGGATGGCGAGTTGCAGCTCGGCCTGGGCCGCCACGGTCTGGGGGTTCTGACGCCATTTCAGGTCGGGGCTGCGGCGCAGCGTACCCAGACCAGAACACGGCGCATCGACCAGCACCCGGTCGATCTTGCCAGCAAGGCGCTTGATGCGGTCGTCGCGCTCGTGGGCAATCGCCACCGGGTGCACGTTGGACAGGCCACTGCGTGCCAGGCGCGGTTTGAGCGCGTCGAGGCGGTGGCCTGAGGTGTCGAAAGCGTAGAGCCGGCCGCTGTTGCGCATGGCGGCACCGATGGCAAGCGTCTTGCCGCCAGCGCCCGCGCAGAAATCCACCACCATTTCGCCGCGCTTGGCATCCAGCAACAGGGCAAGCAACTGCGAACCTTCGTCCTGCACCTCGACCTCGCCCTCGGTGAACGCGGGTAACCTGGCCAGTGACGGCTTGCCTTGGAGCCGAATGCCCAAGGGTGAATACGGCGTGGCAACGCCTGTCAGGCCGGCCTTTTGCAGCGAGGCCAGCACCGCTTCGCGCTTGGCCTTGAGCAGGTTCACGCGCAGGTCCAGCGGCGCGGGCTGGTTGAGGCTGTCCACCAGGGCGTCGAATTCATGGCCCACTTGTTCGCGCAAGGAGGTGGCCAGCCAATCTGGCAGGTTGTGGCGGTGCTGCGCCATCAGGTCGGCGTCGGTCACGGCATCGCAGTGGTCGAGCCAGGTCTTCTCGGGTTCGGTCAGCGCGCTCTTGATGAAATCGCGGTCGCCGGGAAAGGCCAGGATCGCCAGCCGACGCCACTTGGAACCGCTGCCTGAGCGCGCGAGCCATTCCAGCTTGAGGCGTTGGCGCAGGATGGCGTAGACAGTGTCGGACAGGGTGGCGCGTTCGCGGGATCCGAGCGAACGATTCTCGCGAAAGTGGCGGGCGATGACAGCATCGGCGGGGTGCTCGAACTTGAAGACTTGTTCGATCAGGCTGGCGCATTCGTCCAGGAGGGCTTTGGGGTGCATAGCCAGTATTGTCTCCCCGCTGTGCCGCTGACGCGGCTCCCTCCCATGGGAGCACGATAATCGTCGGTTATGTCCGAACTTTCCCAACAGGTGCGTCGCCGCCGCACCTTCGCCATCATTTCCCACCCCGACGCGGGCAAAACCACGCTCACCGAGAAGCTGCTGCTGTTCTCGGGCGCGATCAACATCGCCGGCAGCGTCAAGGCGCGCAAGGCCGCGCGCCACGCCACCAGCGACTGGATGGAGATCGAGAAGCAGCGCGGCATTTCGGTTGCCTCCTCGGTGATGCAGATGGAATACCGCGACTGCGTGATCAACCTGCTGGACACCCCGGGCCACCAGGACTTCTCGGAAGACACCTACCGCGTGCTCACCGCCGTCGATGCCGCGCTGATGGTGATCGACGCCGGCAACGGCGTGGAGCCGCAGACGCGCCGCCTGCTGCAGGTCTGCCGCGCGCGCAACACGCCCATCCTGACCTTCGTCAACAAGATGGACCGCGAAGTGCAGGCGCCGCTGGACCTGATGGACGAAATCGAGCGTGAGCTGGGCATGACGGTGGTGCCCTTCACCTGGCCGGTCGGCATGGGCAAGACCTTCCGCGGCGTGTTCGACCGCCGCACCGACCAGATGCGCGTGTTCGCCGCCGGCGAAGACCGCCGCGGTGGCGACGAGGACGTGCTGGTCGGGCTGAACAACCCCGAGAGCGTGAAACGCTTCGGCTCGGAGTTCGAGCAGGCCCGCGACGAACTGGAACTGGTGGCCGGCGCTTCGCCGGCCTTCGACGAAGCGCTGTTCCTGGCGGGCAAGCAGACGCCCATGCTGTTCGGCTCGGCGGTCAACAACTTCGGCGTGCGCGAGGTGCTGGACGCACTGGTGGACCTGGCCCCGCCGCCGGGTGACCGCCCCGCGATCCAGCGCACCGTGCACCCCGACGAGCCCAAGTTCAGCGGCGTGGTGTTCAAGATCCAGGCCAACATGGACCCGGCGCACCGCGACCGCATTGCCTTCGTGCGCGTGGCCAGCGGCCATTTCGAGCGCGGCATGAAGCTCAAGGTGGTGCGCTCGGGCAAAGATCTGCGTCCCAACACCGTGGTGAGCTTCCTCTCACAACGCCGCGAATTGCTCGACGAGGCCTTTGCCGGCGACATCATCGGCATCCCCAACCACGGCGTGCTGCAACTGGGCGACACGCTCACCGAGGGCGAGAGCCTGCAATTCACCGGTCTGCCCTTCTTCGCGCCGGAAATCATCCGCAGCGTGGAGGTGGCCGACCCGCTGCGCAGCAAGCAGCTGCGCGCCGGCCTGACCCAGCTCGGCGAAGAAGGCGCGATCCAGGTGTTCCGCCCGGTAGCGGGCTCGGTGCTGCTGCTCGGCGCGGTCGGTCAACTGCAGTTCGAGGTGGTCGCGCACCGCCTGGAGCACGAGTACGGCGTGAAGGCCCGCATCATGAACAGCCCTTACCAGGTGGCGCGCTGGGTGACCTGTGCGCCCGAGGACGGCGGCGAGATCGAGCTCAAGAAGTTCATCGACGCCAACAGCCACCGGGTGGCGCTGGATGCGGTGGACGCGCCCACGCTGCTGGTGGATCACGCGGCCACGCTGCGCGCGGTGGAGGCCAACTGGCCCAAGATCAAGTTCCATGCGATGCGGGAGCATGCCGGGCTCGTCTTTCACAAAGGGGTTTGAGCGCGGGCCCTCACCCCGCCCTCTCCCAGAGGGCGAGGGAGCCAGTCACCTCAAGCGGAAATCAATCTCTCCACCGCTCGCGGGTAGATCAGATGCTCCTGGGTGAGCACACGCGCCGCCAGCGTCTCGGCCGTGTCGCCGGGCAACACCGGCACCACGGCCTGTTCAAGAATCTCGCCGTGGTCCAGCTCGGACGTCACGCGGTGCACGCTGGCGCCCACGATGCGGCAGCCCATCTCGATCGCGCGCTGGTGCGTCTTCAGACCGGGGAAGGCGGGCAGCAGGCTGGGGTGGATGTTCACGAGGCGCCCCTCGTAGTGCTGCACGAAACCCGGTGTGAGGATGCGCATGAAGCCGGCCAGCACCACCAGCGCCGGGTCATGCCGGTCGATCTCGGTCATCAGGGCGGCGTCGAAGGCTTCGCGGCTGGGGTAGGCGGTGTGGTCCAGCGCGGCTGTCGCAATACCCTGCCCCTTCGCCCACACCAGCCCCTGTGCGGCGGCCTTGTTGCTGATCACCGCCGCCACGCGCGCACCATACCGGGTCTGCCAGCGCTGCGTCCGGGCGGTCTCCACGATGGCGGCCATGTTGGAGCCGCTGCCGGAGATCAGAATCACGATGTTTTTGTTCACGCCAGACATGGCCGGGAAGTGTAATGACCTCAGACCTGCAAACCCCTTCAGCCGGCCGCCCGCGCGGCCACGATTTTCAACAGCGCCCGCTCTCGCCCGCCGAGGCACGTGTGCTGGGCACCCTCATGGAGAAGGCGCGCACCGTGCCCGACAGCTACCCGCTCACGCTCAATGCGCTGGTGACCGGCTGCAACCAGAAGTCCAGCCGCGAGCCGGTGATGAACCTGGCGGACGCCGCCGTGCTGGAAGCGCTGGATGCCCTGCGCAGCCTGCACATGGTGCTGGAGGGCAGCGGCAGCCGCGTCACGCGCTACGAACACAATTTCGCGCGCGCCGCGGCTGTGCCCGAACAGTCCGCCGTGCTGCTGGGCATGTTGATGCTGCGCGGCCCGCAGACCGCTGGTGAGTTGCGCCTGAACACCGAGCGCTGGTACAAGTTTCTCGACATCGCCTCGGTCGACGGCTTTCTGGAAGAGCTGCAGGACCGCAGCACGGACAAGGGTGGTCCCCTGGTGGTGAAGCTGCCGCGCGCGCCCGGCGCCCGCGAACAGCGGTGGGCGCACCTGCTCTGCGGCCCGGTGGACACGACAGCCCTCGCCGCCGCCCCGGCGGCGCAGGGCAGCGCGGCCACCGAGGACGAGTTGATCCACCTCACCCGCCGGCTGGCCACGCTGGAAAACACCGTGGCAGCCCTGCAAGACCAACTCCAGAATCTGAACGAACAGCTCGGCTTGTCGCAGCCCGGACAGCCATAAAACGAACGGTCGTGCGAAACTGGCCGGCGTTGTTCAATTCGCCGGCACAACCCTGTGGCGGCCACCAGGAGACATCCCATGGATTTGGCATTCACGCCCGAAGAACAGGCGTTTCGCGAGGAGATCCGCGGTTGGGTCAAGGCCAACCTGCCGGCCGAGATCGCCCACAAGGTCCACAACGCCCTGCGCCTGACGCGCGACGACATGCAGCGCTGGGCCAAGATCCTCGGCAAGAAGGGCTGGCTGGGCTGGGGCTGGCCCAAGGAATTCGGCGGCCCGGGCTGGACCGCGGTGCAGAAGCACCTGTTCGAAGAAGAATGCGCGCTGGCCGGCGCGCCGCGCGTGGTGCCCTTCGGCCCCGTGATGGTGGCGCCGGTGATCATGGCCTTCGGCAACAAGGCACAGCAGGAACGCTTCCTGCCCGGCATCGCCAGCGGGGAAGTCTGGTGGAGCCAGGGCTACAGCGAGCCGGGCTCCGGCTCGGATCTCGCCTCGGTGAAATGCCGCGCCGAGCGCCAGGGCGACAAGTACATCGTCAACGGCCAGAAGACCTGGACCACGCTGGGCCAGTACGGCGAGTGGATCTTCTGTCTGGTGCGCACCAGCAACGAAGGCAAGCCCCAGACCGGCATCTCCTTCCTGCTGATCGACATGAAATCGCCCGGCGTCTCGGTGCGCCCCATCAAGCTGCTCGACGGCGAGTGCGAGGTCAACGAGGTCTGGTTCGACAACGTGGAAGTGCCGGCAGAGAACCTGATCGGCGAAGAGAACAAGGGCTGGACCTACGCCAAGCACCTGCTCAGCCACGAGCGCACCAACATCGCCGACGTGAACCGCGCCAAGCGCGAGCTCGAACGCTTGAAACGCATCGCCAAGGCCGAAGGCGTGTGGGACGACAGCCGCTTCCGCGACCAGATCGCCCTGCTGGAAGTGGACGTGGTGGCGCTGGAAATGCTGGTGCTGCGCGTGCTCTCGGCCGAGAAGTCGGGCAAGAACTCGCTCGACATCGCCGGCCTGCTCAAGATCAAGGGCAGCGAAATCCAGCAGCGTTACAGCGAACTCATGATGCTCGCGGCCGGCCCCTACAGCCTGCCCTTCATCGAGGAAGCCATGGAAGCCGGCTGGCAAGGCAACTTCCCCGGCGGCGTCAATGCGAACGCGCCGCTCGCTTCAACCTACTTCAACCTGCGCAAGACCACCATCTACGGTGGCAGCAACGAAGTGCAGCGCAACATCGTCGCGCAGACCGTGCTCGGCTAAGGAGAAAACAGATGGACTTCGATTTCAGCGACGACCAGGAACAACTGCGCGACGCGGTGCGCAAATGGGTCGACAAGGGCTACACCTTCGA
>NZ_JAKFEO010000099.1:0-140974 GCF_036675665.1 Hydrogenophaga sp.
CAATGGCAGCAGGCAAGGAAATACGCGGCAAGATCAAATCGGTGGAGAACACCAAGAAGATCACCAAAGCCATGGAAATGGTCGCCGCCTCCAAGATGCGCAAGGCGCAGGAACGCATGCGTGCGGCCCGGCCTTACGCGGAGAAAGTGCGCCAGATCACCGGCAACCTGAGCCGAGCCAACCCCGAGTACACGCACCCCTTCATGCAGACCAACGACTCCAAGGTCGCCGGTTTCGTGGTGGTGACGACCGACAAGGGTCTCTGCGGCGGTTTGAACACCAACGTGCTGCGTGCGGTGACGATACAGCTCAAGGACCTGCAAGCCCGGGGACAGACGGCTGAAGTGGTCGCCATCGGCAACAAGGGCCTGGCGTTCATGAACCGCATAGGCGCCAAGGTGGTTTCCAGCGTGACCGGTCTGGGCGACACCCCGCACCTGGACAAGCTGATTGGCCCGGTGAAGACGCTGCTGGATGCGTACACCGAAGGCCGCGTCAACGCCGTCTACGTCTGCTACACCAAGTTCATCAACACGATGAAGCAGGAATCGGTGGTCGAGCAGCTGTTGCCGCTGAATGCGGGCACGCTGCACAACGGTGCCGGTGGCCGCGACTGGGACTACATCTACGAACCCGATGCACCGGCCGTCATTGATGAGCTGTTGCTGCGCTACGTGGAAGCCCAGGTCTACCAGGCCGTGGCTGAAAACATGGCGTCCGAGCAGTCCGCGCGCATGGTGGCCATGAAGGCCGCCACCGACAACGCCGGCAGCGTCATCAGCGAACTCAAGCTGGTCTACAACAAGACGCGTCAGGCTGCGATCACGAAAGAGCTTTCGGAAATCGTCGCCGGCGCCGCAGCGGTCTGAAGCAGCTGCTCAACAGAATCCGAGAAACGAAAAGGTACCCATCATGTCTCAAGCTACCGCACAAATGAACACCGGTGTTCAGGGCAAGATCGTTCAGTGCATCGGCGCCGTCGTGGACGTGGAATTCCCACGCAACCAGATGCCCCGCGTGTACGACGCCCTGAAAATGGAAGGCTCTGCCTTGACGCTGGAAGTCCAGCAGCAGCTGGGCGACGGCGTTGTCCGCACCATCGCGCTGGGCTCGTCCGACGGCTTGCGCCGCGGCATGGTGGTGACCAACACCGCCCAGCCGATCATGGTGCCCGTGGGCAAGGCCACGCTGGGTCGCATCATGGACGTGCTCGGCGCGCCCATCGACGAGCGCGGCCCGGTTGACCAGGCGCTCACCGCTTCCATCCACCGCAAGGCCCCCGCCTATGACGAGCTGTCGCCTTCGCAAGAGCTGCTGGAAACCGGCATCAAGGTGATCGACCTGATCTGCCCGTTCGCCAAGGGCGGCAAGGTGGGCCTGTTCGGTGGCGCCGGCGTGGGCAAGACCGTGAACATGATGGAACTCATCAACAACATCGCCAAGGCCCACAGCGGTCTGTCGGTGTTCGCCGGTGTGGGTGAACGCACCCGCGAAGGCAACGACTTCTATCACGAGATGGCCGACTCCGGCGTCGTGAACCTGGAGAACCTGGGCGAGTCCAAAGTGGCCATGGTGTACGGTCAGATGAACGAGCCCCCAGGCAACCGTCTGCGCGTGGCCCTGACCGGCCTGACCATCGCCGAGTCGTTCCGCGACGAAGGCCGTGACGTGCTGTTCTTCGTGGACAACATCTACCGCTACACGCTGGCCGGCACCGAAGTGTCCGCCCTGTTGGGTCGCATGCCTTCCGCCGTGGGCTACCAGCCCACACTGGCCGAAGAGATGGGCCGTCTGCAGGAGCGCATCACCTCCACCAAGGTCGGCTCGATCACCTCCATCCAGGCCGTGTACGTGCCAGCCGATGACTTGACCGACCCGTCGCCTGCCACGACCTTCGCCCACCTGGATTCCACCGTGGTGCTGAGCCGTGACATCGCCTCGCTGGGCATCTACCCCGCGGTCGATCCTCTGGATTCCACCAGCCGCCAGCTGGATCCGCTGGTCGTGGGCCAGGAGCACTACGAAACCGCCCGCGCCGTGCAGAACACACTGCAGCGCTACAAGGAACTGCGCGACATCATCGCCATTCTGGGCATGGACGAACTGGCACCGGAAGACAAGCTGGCCGTGGCCCGCGCCCGCAAGATCCAGCGTTTCCTGTCGCAGCCCTTCCACGTGGCTGAAGTGTTCACCGGCTCGCCCGGCAAGTACGTGACGCTGGCCGAAACCATCCGCGGTTTCAAGATGATCACCGCTGGCGAGTGCGATCACCTGCCCGAGCAGTCGTTCTACATGGTCGGCACCATTGACGAAGCTTTTGAGAAAGCGAAGAAGATGGCCTGAGCCAGCTAAGGCGGCGACTGGCTTTTGCCGGTCACCCCGATGCTTGCTTTCAGCCATTTTCAACAGGAGACCCTATGAGCACCATCCGCGTCGATGTGGTGAGCGCCGAAGCTTCCATCTTTTCCGGCGAAGCCAAGTTCGTGGCCCTGCCGGGTGAAGCGGGCGAGCTGGGCATTCTGCCCGGTCACATTCCGCTCATCACCCGCATCAAGCCCGGTGCCGTGCGCATCGAAAAAGCCGATGGCGGCGAAGAATTCGTGTTCGTGGCCGGTGGCATTCTGGAAGTGCAGCCGCACCACATCACGGTGTTGTCCGACACCGCGATCCGTGGCAAGGACCTCGACGAAGCCAAGGCCCTGGATGCCCGCAAGCAGGCCGAAGAGGCTTTGAAAAACGCCAAAAGCGACATCGATCTGGCCAAGGCCACGTCGGAACTGGCGGTCATGGCGGCCCAGATTGCTGCATTGCGCAAGTATCGGCAGAAGAAGTGAGCGCGCAGACCTCGGTCTGCTCCGCGTGAAAAGATCGGCTGCAGGCCGGTCTTTTTTTTGCCTGTTGTTCGCTGCAACATGTAACCGAATACCATGTGAGTGCGAACAAAGGCAGCCACGATGTCATCGATTTTTCAAAGTCCGGAACTGGCACCCGAAGAGGTGGCCGCACGGCTGTTGGTCACACCCTCGGCCCTGGCCGACCTCACGCTGGGCGATGCCCTCAAGGTGGTGGGCTACATGCGACCGAAGCTGATCAAGGCGGGCACGGTGATCATCCAGGAGGGGGAAGTCCGGCAGACCGACTACATGCTGTTGGTGCTCGAAGGTGATATCGCCGTGGAGAACGAGCTGCCTGGCCTGCACGAAAGCATGGTGGTCAACATCATGGGGCCGGGCCACCTGATCGGTGAGATGGGTGTGCTCGACGGCGCGCCTCGCTCGGCCACCTGCACCGCCAACACCGACATCGCTGCCGCCGTGCTCTCGCGCACCGCGCTCATGCGCCTGCTCAAGGAAGATCCACGCCTGGGTTCTCGTCTGCTGCTGGCCATCTCCAAGCGCATGGCCGACCGCTTGCGCGAAACCACCCGCAAGCTCAAGACCTTTGCCCAGATGAACAAGGCCTTGCAGCAGGAGCTGCAGGTGGTGATGAACAGCCGCAGTCCGCTGGACAAACGCAAGGGCGGCTGAGCCGCTGGCTCGGTTTACTGGCGAACGACTGCGTCGGGGAGCTCGTTGGGGCGCTCCGTCCCGACATCGGCTGGAAAATGCGCCACCAGCAGGGCAGACACTTCTTCCAGCGCCTGCGTGAGGCCGTCCTCGAATTCCCCCGATCGCAGGCGCGAAGCGAGCCGATCGACGATGGCCTGCCACTCCACTGGGCTCACGCGGCGCGAGAGCGCCCGGTCGGCCACGAACTCGATGGCGTGCTCGGCCAGCAGCACATAGATGAGCACGCCGTTGTTGTGCTCGGTGTCCCAGATGCGCAGACGCCCGAACCAGGTCAGGGCGCGCTCCCGCACCACGGCTGGCAGCGGGTTGGTCGACCCGATGCGCCAGAGGTAGCTCAGGGGCAGCGAGGCTTCAACACACAGTCGAACCTCGCCGGTGTGGCGCCCTTCGCTGGCCGCCACGCGGCGCGCGATGCGCTCGGCCATGTCGTCGGGGACCGCGCGCACGGTGTCCGATCGGTCCATCCAGCGGTGTTTGACAATGCGCAGCAGCTTGTTCATGTTCACCAGCCGCCCGAGGCGCCGCCCCCACCAAAGTTGCCGCCACCCCCGGAGCTGAATCCGCCACCGCCGCGCCCGCCACCAAAACCACCTCCGCCAAAACCGCCACCACCCCAACCCCCACCGCGGCCCCCACGGCCCGAGCTGCCCATGGAAGCCGCTGGCAGGAACTGCATGAACAGCGCCACGAGCATGCCGAGCAGGCCGGCGCCGATGGCCACCCAGAGCACGGTGGTGAGCACCCAGGCCAGCGCACCCGCGCCCACCCCGGTGAACACGGTGCCGAGCTTGTTGCCGAACATGCCACGCAGCAAGCCCGAGAGCATGGGCACGGCAAACACCAGGAAGATCAGCGCATCCATCCACTCAAAATTGCTGGAGCCCGCCGCGCGTTGCGCCGCCGATGCATCGGGCAGGGGCAGTTCTTCACCGCGGATGCGCGCCAGGATCTGGTCGACGCCGGCGTTGATGCCGCCCGCGTAGTCGCCCTGGCGAAACGCCGGTGTCACAACGCTGTCGAGGATGCGGCGCGCCATCAGGTCGGGGATCGCGCCTTCGAGCGCCTTGGCCGTGGCGATGCGCAGGCGCCGGTCGTCTTTGGCAATCACGAACAACGCGCCGTCCCCCACGTCGGCCCGCCCGATCTTCCACGCATCGCCCACGCGCTGGGTGAAGTCGGCGATGTCTTCGGGGGCGGTGGTGGGCACCATCAGCACCACCACTTGCGAGCCGTTGGATTGTTCGAACGCCGCCAGCTTGGCCTCGATGGTGGCAAGACTCGCGGCGTCCAGCGTAGCGGTCTGGTCGATCACGCGCGCAGTCAGCGCGGGCACGGGCACCAGACCTTGTGCCGATGCGAAGGCCACCACCCACCACAGTCCCAGCGCCAGCAGGCACCGGGCCCAGAAGCGTGTCATGGCTTCTTGAAGTCCACCGTCGGTGGCGCGGAGATGGCCGCTTCGTTGGCCACCTGGAAATTGGCCTTGGGCTTGTAGCCGAACACCATGGCGGTGAGGTTGCTCGGGAAGCTGCGCGAGAGCACGTTGTATTCCTGCACCGTCTGGATGTAGCGGTTGCGTGCCACGGTGATGCGGTTCTCGGTGCCTTCCAGTTGCACGCGCAGGTCGCTGAAGCCCTGGTTGGCCTTGAGGTTGGGGTACTGCTCCACCACCACCATCAGGCGGCTGAGCGCACTGCCCAGCTCGCCCTGCGCGGCCTGAAACTGCTGCATGGCCGCCGGATCGTTCAGTGTCTCGGGCGTCACCTGGATGCTGGTGGCCTTGGCGCGTGCCTCGATCACGCGCGTGAGCGTCTCCTGCTCGAAGTTGGCCTCGCCTTTGACCGTGGCCACGATGTTGGGGATCAGGTCTGCACGGCGCTGGTACTGGTTGAGCACCTCTGACCAGGCCGATTGCGTCTGTTCGTCGAGCCTCTGGAAGTCGTTGTAGCCGCAGCCAGTGAGGCTGAACGAGAGCAACAAGGCGGCAACCCAGGTGGTGACGGAGCGCAAGGATGTGTGCATAAAACCTCCAATGGCCGGCGGGCCGTTCATGCTGAGGCTCTGGCTGAGCCTTGAATCTGCGGGACTATACCCCTGGGGCGTGGCACTGGGCGGTTCGCCCGTTCGCGCAAGATCGGCGCTGCCGTCAAAATACGGCGCATGCGAAAACCCAAACTCCCGCCCGGCTCCCCCGACGACACGGAAGCCGCGTTCTACGACGCTCTGCAACACGCCGACATCGAACGCCTCATGGCCTGCTGGGCCGACGAGGACGACATCGTGTGCGTGCACCCCGGCGGACCCCGGATGGTGGGCCACGCAGCGGTGCGCTCGGCGTTCGAGGCCATGTTCTCCAACGGCAGCGTGCAGGCCACACCTGAAAAAGTGCGGCGCCTGGACGCGGGTGCCTGCAGTGTGCACAGCGTGGTCGAGCGTGTGGCCGTGATGAGCGACGATGGCTTTCAACATGCCTGGGTGGTGGCCACCAACGTGTATGCCAAGACGGCGCAAGGCTGGCGCATGGTGGCGCACCACGCCAGCCCGGGCATGCGCACCGAGCCACCCGAAATCCTCACCGCCAAGCCCGTACTGCATTGAACCCCGACGGCTTTCCCTACGCCGCACCGTGGTGGCTGCCCGGTGGCAATGCGCAGACCTTGTGGGCCGCGTTGGCCAGCCGCCGACATTTTGGTCCCGTGCCCCGGTGGACGCGCAGCCGCTGGATCGCGCCCGATGGCGACTTCATTGACGTCGATCAGGCGCAGCACACGTCGCTCGCCGGTGCGCCTTTGCTGGTGCTGTTCCACGGACTCGAAGGCTCGTCGGCCAGCCAGTACGCGGTGGCCTTCGCCGACTTTGCAGCGGCCAACGGACTGGCCTTCGCCGTGCCCCATTTCCGCGGCTGTTCGGGTGAGCTCAACCGCGCGCCACGCGCCTACCACTCGGGTGACTTCGAAGAGATCGACTGGATCCTCAAGCGCTTTGCAGCCGAACACCCCGGGCGGCCTCTGTTCGCTGTGGGCGTGTCGCTCGGTGGCAATGCGCTCATGCGTTGGGCAGCCGAGATGGGAGAGTCGGCCAGCCAGTCGGTGAGGGCGGCGGCCTCCGTCTGTTCGCCGCTCGATCTGGCCGCCGGCGGCCACGCCATCGGACGGGGCTTCAACCGCCTGGTCTACACCCGCATGTTTCTGGGCAGCATGGTGCCCAAGGCTTTGAAGAAGCTGGAGCAGCATCCCGGCCTGTTCGACCGCGATGCGCTGATGGCCGCGCGCAATCTCTTTGAATTCGACAACCTGTTCACCGCGCCCCTGCACGGCTTTCGCGACACGCAGGACTATTGGTCGCGCGCCTCGGCCAAACCCGTGTTGCACCAGATCCGCGTGCCCGCGCTGGCGCTCAATGCGCGCAACGATCCTTTCGTTCCTGCGGAGTCCCTGCCGAGCCCGCAACAAGTCGGCCGGCACGTGACCTTGTGGCAGCCGGCGCACGGAGGTCATGTGGGCTTTCCCGTCTCGCACGGGGTGCTCGGCGTGCCTGGCCATGTGCGCGCCATGCCCGAAGCCGTGGGACACTGGCTGCTCGCCCACCTCTGATCGGACACCCATGGACGACATCGTCAAGGCCGCCATGGCCAAGTGGCCCAACGTACCCAACTGCTTTGGTTGGCTGGGGCTGGATGCGCGTGGCAACTGGTACATGCGCGACGACCGCGTGCAGGCCGCCGGCGCGTTTCCCGCGAGCAAGGGCTCGCTGCTGCGGCACGAAAAACTCATCGACTTCATTCAGCGCAACTACGCGCCCGATGACGAAGGGCAGTGGTACTTCCAGAACGGACCTCAGCGTGTCTACGTGGAGCTCGAAGCCACACCGTGGATCTGGCGTCTTCAGCCCGATGGACGCGTGCTCAGCCACACCGGCGTGTTGGTGCACGTGCAGGACAGCCTGCTCGACGAAACCGGCAAGCTGTATCTGGTGACCGATCTCGGCATTGGCTTGGTGCACAGCGCCGACATGGTGCAGGCCGCCGATCTTGTGGATGCCCGCTTGTGGTCCCCGCAGGGTGTGCTGGCCGCCGACTTGCCCACCCTGGGGCGTTTCGTGCGCAACCCCCAACCGCCACACACAAAAAAGCCGGCTTGAAGCCGGCTTTTCAGTTGCATCGAGCCTGCGGTCTTACTTCACCGCAGCGAGCATGTACTGCACAGCCGCCTTGATGTCGGCGTCGGATGCAGCGGTGCCTCCTTTGGGTGGCATGGCGCCCTTGCCCTTGATCACGCTCGCGGTCAGACCCTCAAGACCCAGGCCCATGCGGGGAGCCCAGGCAGCCTTGTCGGCAAACTTGGGCGCACCAGCCACACCGGCCACGTGGCAGACCGAACAGGCTTGCTTGTAAAGCGCTTCACCCGCGCCGGCGGCCACCGTGGCGCTGGCCGCCGGTGCTGGGGCCGCTGGCGCAGCCGCGACCACAGCAACTGGCGCTGGCGCGGCAGCCGGTGCCGCGGCGGGAGCTGCAGCCGGCGCGGCGGCGGGGGCCGCCTCGGGCACGGCAAATTTGCCACCAGCGGCATTGGCCAAGTGCACCACGGCGCGACCGATCTCCGCGTCGCGGTAGGCGCCACCACCTTGTGCACCCATCGCGCCTTTGCCCTTGAGCGCGGACGTCAGCAAGGCTTCGTACCCGGTGGCGATGCGTGGCGCCCAAGCGGCTGCATCACCGAACTTGGGCGCACCAGCCACACCAGCGGCGTGGCAGGCCACGCACTGGGCGGCGTAAACCGCCTCACCCGTGGCCAGGGGACGGTTGGCGTCGCGCAGTTCGACCGTGCCCACGCGCTGGATGCGCTGCGCAATGGCCAGTTCGGGGTCGCCCGCGCCCATGGCGGGTTTGTTGCCCGAGGTCACGAAATAGACCAGGCCGATGATGATGAAGATGGGAGCGATGAATGCGAAGAACGACGTCCACAGCAACTGCGAAGGTGTCTTGATCGGGCCGGTGTGTTGTTCGTGCGCGTGGTCGCTCATGGTGTCCTCAAGGGGTGGCAAGGCGGGTCAACAAACCGACGGAGCTTGCCCGCGTGGAAGGGGTCGGAACAGCCTTCGATTATAGCCAAGGCCCTCTGCACAGACCTTTCAAATACCCCTCGCCTGATAGAATTCAAGCGGTTGCGGCTGTAGCTCAGTGGATAGAGTATTGGCCTCCGAAGCCAAGGGTCGTGGGTTCGATCCCCGCCAGCCGCACCAACAACGTTCAAGCCCTTACGTGAGTCATGCGGGATTTGGCAGCCGGAGTAATCTCGACCCGCCCCAGATAGGATGTCAGCTTCCGGGCGGTGAGACTCGAAGCGTGGATGTCGCAGATGGGCCCTGATCGGTTGTCCGCTGTCTCGGATCCCGCCATGAAGCGGCCATTGCTTCATGCCGCTCAGCACACCCCATCAAGGGAGCGAGCTACTCAGGACTTGCTATGCGGTCAAGGTTCGCAATAAGCCGTGTGAGCAGGGCAACAAGCTGGCTTTCTTCCTCACCCGTGAAGCCGTCCAATACGTCCCGGTTCCCTTGGAACAGCACCGCACAGGCTTCTGGCAATCGAGTTTGGGCAGTCTCGGTCAGCGAGATCAGGCTGCTGCGCCCATCGGCCGGGTCGGGCGTCCTGCAGATGAGCCCGTCGCGTTCCATGCGAGCCAGCATTTGCGCCATGGACGGCTGTTCTATCCGCGCGAAACTGGCCAGGTCACGCTGTGGCTGGCCCTGTTTCTCGTGGAGCGCAACCAGCACCGGCAGATGACCCACACCGAATCCCAAAGGCTTCAAACGCACCTCGCTCAGACGCGCAAATCCCCTCGCCGCCAGGCCGATCAGGTGCCCTGGGGTCGACAAAACTTTTGAGATTGGTGGATCTTGCATAGGCGCCTATTTTATTGCATAGTCACCTATGTTAAGCAAGGATCTACATGCCCACCAAACACATCACGATTCCGACCCCTGGCACCGACTGCCCGGCATACCTCGTGTCTCCGAGCGGAGTTGGGCCCTGGCCCGCCGTGGTCTTCTACGGCGATGCGGGTGGCATTCGGCCAGCCATGCTGGAGATGGCTACGCGCCTTTCCGAAGCCGGATATGTTGTGTTGTTGCCCGACCTCTACTACCGCTTTGGCCCTTACGCGCCGCTGGTTCCGACGGAAGTCTTCAAGGGCGATGTGGCAGCGATTCTTGGTCCCCTCATGGCGACCACGGGAGTCGACAAGGTTCGCAAGGACACGGAGTCCTTCCTGGCATACCTGGACACACGCAGCGACATCGCAAGCGCTGGCTTCGGCGCCGTTGGTTTTTGCATGGGCGGTGGAATGGCCATCGCTGCGGCGGCAACCTACCCCCATCGATTCTCAGCAGTCGCCAGTTTTCATGGTGGACATCTCGCAACTGACAGCCCAACCAGCCCTCATTTGCTCGTGCCCAATTTGGCTGCGCAGGTCTATATCGCGAGCGCAGAAAACGATGACAGCTATCCGCCTGCCATGGCAGCCTGTCTTGAAGATGCCATGACCCGGGCGGGCGTGCGCTATCGATCCGAGATCTACCGCGACGCTTCCCATGGCTGGATGGTCCCGGATTTTCCCGTCTACGACCAAGTCTCGGCTGATCGTGGCTGGGAGGCGATGTTGGCCTTGTTCAGCCAAGCTCTTCCAAGCTGAGCAGACAAGCCTGAGCCACAGCATTCAAAAGAGGCTCGATCTTCAGTCAACGCCAGCAGAAAAATGTCCGCAAATGAGCTGTCGCTCACGAGAGGCCCTGGAGTTGGAGTTGACCCGGAATCAACGAGGCTGCCTTCTGAGAAAGTCAGCCACCGCCTCGTTGAAGCGCTGCGGTTGATCGTCGTGGAGGTAGTGGCCAGCCCCTTCGATTTCAACGCCCTCGATGAGGGGGTTGGTGTCGAGCATCTGCTCGAAGGTCGTGCGCGCGAGGTAGTCCGAGCGCGCGCCACGCAACAGCAATGTGGGGCAGCTGATCTTCTTGATGCAGGGCCAGAGGTCGGGGTCGGGCTGGCTCGGATGCAGCCTGCACTGTGTGATGCCGGCCTGGTCGTGCACCCAGCCGATGCCTTCGGGCGTCTGGTGCATGGAGTTCGAGACCCGGGAGTCAATCGCCTCCTCGGTGACGTTGGGGCGGATGGAGCGCCAGAACCGCCGGGCTGAGTCCCAGTCGGCAAACACCGTGGGTGTCTGGCTCAGCTCATGGTTGATTCGGGTGGCACCTTCGCTGTTTCTGGAGGCGCCCGGGCCGCTGTCTTCCAGGATCAGGCTGCGCAGGCGCTGAGCGTTTTCCAGTGAATAGAGCAAGGCATTGTTGCCTCCCATCGAGTGCCCCAGCAGGTGCACGGCCTGCAGGTTCAGCGCGTCGAGGAAAGCGCCGATGTCTTTGGCATAACGCACCGCATGGTAGTCGCGGTGCGGATCCCAGTCGGTTTTGCCTCGACCGCGCTGGTCCAGTGCGATGACGCGAAATTCGCTGGACAGGGCAGCTGCGAGGGGTTGAAACGTTCGCGCGTAGCTGCGCAGACCGTGCAGGCACAAGAGGACGGGCGCGTCCGGTGGGCCCCATGACACGCTGTGAAAACGCATGCCTTCCAGGGTCACATAGGTTGAAACGCCTTCCTCGGGGGTGGCCGCTTGGGGCGGATGCTGCTTGTCGGGCATGGCCGCTACTTGGTGCTGATGGTGACTTGCTGAAGCATCTTGCGCGTGTTGGCGATGGAGCGTTCCCAGGCCAGGGCTGCCTGCGCGCGGGAGCCCGGCGCGTGTTGCAGGCCCAGTTCTGTCAACTGGGTCTGTATCGCCGGCAATGCCATCACCTTGGCCACGCCCGTGTGCAAGGCGTCAAGTGTTGCCGCAGGCGTGCCGGCGGGCGCAAAAAGGGCGAACCAGCCCGAGTCTTCCAGGCCCGTGACGCCGGCTTCCTTGAAGGTGGGTGTGTCGGGCAGGGTCTGCACGCGACGCGGGCCGGTGACCGCCAGCGGACGGATTTCCTGGTTGTCGACTTGCGCGCTGACGGCAGCGACGGTGAGGAACACGCTGTCGATGTGCCCGCCCCGCAGGTCGGTGATCGCCGGGGCGGAGCCCTTGTAGGCGACGTGCACCAGTTTTGTGTTTGTCCTGGCGGCCAGCAGTTCGCCCATCACGTGTGGCGAGGACCCGGTGCCGAAGGTGCCGAAGGTCAGTGACTTCTGGCGCGCCATTCGCAGCAACTGCTCCAGGTTTCCGACTTCCGAGTGGGCGCTCACCGCCAGAACCAGCGGGGTCTCCGCGACCATGCTCACCAGGGTCGACTTCTTGCGCAATTGGTCCATGAGAGCCTTGTCCTCGGACATCAGCGGGGCGAGCACGTGGGTGGAACTGCTGCCGAACGTGAGGGTATGGCCGTCGGCCGCGGCACGTTCCACGGCACGCATGGCGACGAGGCCGTTGGCGCCGGGCTTGTTGTCGACGATGACGGACTGGCGCAGTTGCTCGCCCAGCTTTTCCGCCACCAGGCGGGCCAGGATGTCGGTGCCTCCGCCGGCGGCAAAAGGCACCACCAGGGTGACTGGGCGTGCGCTGGGGAACGCAACCTGTGCTTGTGCGGCCGGGATCGTGCCCAGCCATGAAAGGGATGCCAGGGCGGTGAGGAGGAGTCTTTTATTCATGGGGTTCCTTGAGGGAGGGGGTCGTGGTCAGACGAGGCCATCGAGGCCCTGGACGTCGGAGGCCAGCAGGCCGCCCAGACGTGCGTTGAGGCGGCCGCGTGTGGCGAAGGCCCAGATGAGGATGACCTCGTCGCGGTTGGGGCCGTCGCCAAAAGTCGCGCTGACGGTGTCGTAGTGCGAGCGCACGTACAACGCATCTTTGTGGGCCAGCGGGATGTCGATGGTGGAGCCCGGGCCGCCGCGTTTGCCGGTGGATGGAACCCATGACTTGCCCCCGCCCACGCCCTCGCGCACGGGGTTGGCCGCCGGGTTGGTGAGCAGGGCATTGCCATGCTCGTACTCGCCGTCGATGCCCACCAGGCAGGCCTTGCCATAGCTCTGGATGGAACTGCCTCGGGCCGCTTCACGGATGCGGCGCCCGAACTCGCGGCCCAGGTCCGGAGAAGGCTCGATCCAGGGGGAGAGGTCCTGCACGTAGCGTCCGGCGAAAGGGTTGTGGAGGCAGGCGGCAATGACGATCTTGCGCAGCGGATCGCCGTCGGCAGGTGCACCTGTCTCGCCTGCCAGCGTGTCCTCGATCTGCAGGTACCACTTGCGAATGTGAAAGGGGCCGAAGTTGGGCGTTCTCATGGTGTTCGGAGATCTCTGGAAATGGGTGGGCGGGTGTGTGGCATCGACGCCCTCGCCGTGGTCTGAACAACAGCCAGCGGGCAATGGTGGTGTGTGCGGAGGCCTTGCATCACTGTTTGCCATATTGCGGTAAAAACTATACTACAGATAAACGCAAAAAAGCCATATTAGAGTAAATACTATGGCCTGAACTGAAGAGTTTGCTTGAAAATTCAGCAATGTTCTCGTTCTTGCCTTTGAGTTCGATGGTTGTGGCCGGTAAACTTATTCCCGCATAGAGATAATATGATGTTCATCATTTTTTTACGCCATGAGACTCGGTTGTGACAGCACCGACATGAGCCAAGACAACCCTGGAAAGGAAACCATGCTCCCCTTTGAATGCACCATCCTGGTGGCCACTGCCGGCCAGGGCATCCTGCGCAGCAACGACCAGGGGCAGACCTGGCACCGACTGGGTCTGAAGGAGGCCATCGAGTTCGATGGCACGGTGCGGGCGCTGGCCG
This sequence comes from Hydrogenophaga sp., assembly GCF_036675665.1. Taxonomy (GTDB): domain Bacteria; phylum Pseudomonadota; class Gammaproteobacteria; order Burkholderiales; family Burkholderiaceae_C; genus Hydrogenophaga. Next base: position 13,386 of record NZ_JAKFEO010000099.1, read on the forward strand.
TGGATCCGGCCCGGCCAGAGCGCATCTACGCGGGTGCTGACGCAGGGCTGTGCATCTCCGAGGATGGTGGCGTCCATTGGCGTCGCCCGGACAACCTCCTCAACGGTCAGGCGGTGTGGTCCATCGCGGTCGATCCGCGTGACCCTCTGGTGCTGTTCGCAGGCACCGGCGCGCCCTCACGTGCTGCCATCTACCGCTCGCGTGATGCTGGCGAGACCTGGTCCCGGCTCCCGCCCGACATCCCCGAGTTCTGTGCCGGGGTGAACCGTCCACGCCTGTTGACCATCTGCATCGATCCGGACGACAGCCGCGAGATCTGGTTCGGCATTGAAGAAGGCGGCGCCTGGCGCAGCCGGGACGGCGGAGACAGCTGGGTCCGGATTGATGAAGGTCGCGCCGGCAACATCCGCAACTCGGACATCCACGCGATCACGGTGCTGCCTGCCCAGGCGGACGCGCCCAAGACGGCGTTGGTGCTGACGGTCAATTGTGTGCATCGCAGCACCGACGACGGCGTGCATTGGGAGGGTGAGCTCTCACGCGACCGATTCGATGGCCTGTACTACACCCGGACGGTGCAACGACTGCCGGATTCGGACCGCCTGCTGCTGGCCATGGGTGATGGAACGCCAGGGCGGCGCACGCGCATCTACCAATCCGACGATCGCGCACAAACCTGGACCGAGTCGCGCATCGATTCGCCGCCGAACTCCACCGTCTGGGCGTTTGGCGTGCACGCTGCGCGCCCCGAACTGGTCTTCGCGGGCACCAAGTACGGCGATCTCTATCGGTCTGACGACGGCGGACGTCGCTGGCACAAGGAATGGCGGGCGTTCAGTGAGATCACGGCCGTGGCCTGGACGCCGACGAAGGCCGATCTGGTGGCGCACCCGCAGTCCACGCAGTGAACACGAATCCGACATTCAACCTTCCAGCCAGGAATCGTCCAACATGAAGCTCTACCTCACGCCGCATGCCTGTTCGCTGGCGGCCGACATCGTGGCACGCGAAGCCTCCATTCCGCTGGAACGTGTCTGGGTCGACGTCCGTGCCAAACGGCTCAAGGACGGCAGTGACTACCACCTGATCAATCCCAAGGGACAGGTCCCCGCGCTGCAGACCGACGATGGCCAGTTCCTGTCCGAAGGCGGCGTGATCATCCAGTATCTGTGCGATGGCCACGGTGCCGATGGGCTGTTGCCCGGTGCGTTGGGCATGGAGCGCTACCGTGTGCTTGAGTGGCTGAGCTTCATCAGTTCCGAGCTGCACAAGGGATTCACACCCCTGTTCCGTGCCACCACGCCGCCAGAGTACCGCGCGATCGCAATCGACAACCTGAGCAAGCGACTGGCCTGGCTCGACGCCGTCCTGCAGACGCGGGACTATCTCGTGCAAGGCCACTTCACTGCTGCGGATGCCTACTGCTACACGATTGTGATGTGGAGCGACCTGCACGACATTGACTTGTCGGGGTGGCCTCACCTGAGCGCCTATCTGCAGCGCATCGCCGATCGGTCCAGTGTTCGTGCTGCGCTGGCTGCCGAGCGCGAAGAAATTGCGTCCCGGGCCAAGGCCTGATCGACAGGGATGCAAACAATGACCCAACGATGGAAACGCCGCCCGAACGGCTCGAACTGGGGTGACTTCGGCTCCGATGACCAGCGCGGCTCGATGAACCTGGTTGGACCAGAGCAAGTGCACAAAGGCCTGGCCGAGGTCGCCGAAGGCCGCACCTTCAACCTGTCGCTGCCGCTGGACTACCCCGGGGGCACCGCGCTCCACCCCCGTCGCCAGCCCCCTCGCCGGTTCGCGACATTGCGCGGTGCACCGCAGGAGGGCGAACAGTGCTTCTGTTTTGCGATGTCGCGTGTCAACCCGTTCTACACCGACGTCTACAGCGATGACATGGTGGTGTTGCACACCCAGTACTCCACCCAGTGGGACGGGCTCGCGCATGTGGGCGCCGAGTTTGACGCCGATGGGGACGGCGTGGACGAACGGGTGTTCTACAACGGCTACCGCGCCGGGACGGATGTCTTGCCCGCCACGCGCGCGCAGAGCGCTGGACCCGCGGCCTGGGACACCTGGGAGAACCCGCAGGCGCTTGCGCTGGGCATCGAGCAGCTGGCCGACCACGGCGCCCAGGGCCGCGCCGTCCTGGTCAGTCTGCATCGCCACTATGGAAGGCAGAACCATGCGGTGGGCTACGACGACCTGATGCGAATCCTGGAGACCGACCGCGTGGTGGTCGAACGTGGCGACATGCTGTGTTTGCACACCGGTCTGGACGATCTCATCCTGTCCATGAACAAGCAGCCCGATGGACCGACATTGCTGACATCGTGCGCGGGCCTGGACGGCGGTGATCAGCGCTTGCTGAACTGGATCACCGACACCGGCGTGGCGGCACTGATCTCGGACAACTTCGCGGTCGAGCTCATGCCCAAGGGCATGCGAATGCAAGGTCGGCACGCCATGCTGCCTCTGCACGAGCACTGCCTTTTCAAGAACGGCATTCACCTGGGCGAGCTGTGGCGCCTGGGTGAACTTGCGCGCTGGCTGCAAGCCCATGACCGCAGCCGCTTCCTGCTGACGGCACCGCCGCTGAACCTGCCGGGAGCGGCGGGCTCACCTGTCACGCCCATCGCCACCGTGTGAATCGTCCGAGGAGCACAGACCATGAAGCTGTATCACGAAGTCCGCGGTTGCTCGCTGGCGGTCGACATCGTCGCGCGCGAACTGCAACTGCCGCTGGAACTGAAGTGGGTCAACATGAAGACCAAGCGGCTGGAAGATGGCTCGGACTACTTCGCCGTCAATTCCAAGGGCACCGTGCCCACGCTGGAGATGGCGGATGGTCGGCACCTGACCGAGGGCTGCATCATCATGCAGTACCTCGCAGACCAGTGTCCTGGCACCTTGCTGCTGCCCGCGTCGGGGATCGCGCGCTACCGGGTTCTGGAGTGGATGAGCTTCATCGCTTCCGACTTGCACAAGGGCGGTTTCATGCCGTTGTTCAAGGCCACGACGCCACCCGAGTACAAGGCGATCGCACGCCAATACGTGCAAGGCAAGCTGCAATGGATCAATGACCAACTGGCCGGTCGCCCCTTCCTGCTGGGCGACGCCTTCACGATCGCGGATGCGCACTGCTACACGATTGCCATGTGGACACGGGCCCACGACATCGACACGTCTGACTGGCCCAACCTGGAAGCCTATCTTGCGCGGGTGAGCGCACGTGCCAGCGTGCAGGCGGCCGAAGCGGCCGCAGCGGCGCAGGGCGCGACAGAGCGCGCCGAGCATGGGCAGATCGCCACGGCGCGCTGATCCACCTTTCTGTTCCCCCTTTCCCACCAGCCCTTTTGGAGGACTTGCCATGTTGCTGCTGAAACGACTGCTTCTGCTGGGCGTCGCCGCCTGTGCGCCATTGATCGCCACCGCCGATGAGTACCCGAACGCCACGGTCCGTCTGGTCGTCGCCTTCCCGCCTGGCGGCGGCACCGACGGTGCCGCCCGCCTCCTGGCCGAAAAGCTGGGGCCTGAGCTGGGGCAGGCGATCGTGGTGGACAACCGTGCGGGAGCGGGCGGGACCATTGGTGCCCAGTCGGTCGCGCGGGCCCGGCCAGATGGTTACACGCTGCTGTTGGGGACCGGCGCCGAGCTCCTGATCAACCCCGTCACCCGCAAATCCGCGCCGTACGAACTCCTCAAGGACTTCGTGCCCATCACCGAGGTGGGGGGTGTCACCTTCGTTCTGGTGGTTCCTGCCAATTCGCCAGCGGGCAGCGTGCAGGACTTGGTGGCGCACGCCAAGTCCATGCCAGGCAAACTGAATTTCTCCTCGTTCGGCATGGGGTCGACCAACCACCTCGTGGGGGAACTGTTCCTGTCGGCCACCGGCACAAAAGCCACGCACGTGCCCTACCAGGGCAGCCAGCAAGCCATGACCGCACTGCTGTCCGGGGAGGTTGACTTCGCTTTCGAGACCGCGGCGGTGGCCTTGCCCCAGATCAAGGCCGGGAAACTGAAGGCGCTCGCGACGCCCTCGCCGCAGCGCCTGAAAGACCTGCCCGATGTCCCCACGCTGCAGGAGGTCGGCTACAAGGATCTGGTGGCCGAAGGCTGGATGGGCGTGTTCGCCCCGGCAGGAACACCTGCCCCGGTCATCCAGAAGCTTGGCCAGGCGCTGGTCAAGGTGATCCGTCAGCCGGACGTGGATGCCAGGCTGACTTCCCGAGGCGTGCTGGTCACGGCCAGCGACACCGATGCTTTCCGCAAGAAGCTTGCGGTCGAGTTCGACAAGTGGCGCCGTGTGGCCAAGGACGCGAACGTGTCGCTCGATTGAACCCCCCTCACCCAACCCCAGGAGAATGTCCATGACCCGATCTGTCCTCTCACGCCGCGCAGCGGTGGCTGTCGTGCTGGCTGCCGCAAGCGCCGTCGCGACGCCGGCGCTTCATGCCCAGAGCTATCCCACGCGCCCGATCACGCTCGTCGTTTCGTTCGAGCCGGGCGGGTCTACCGACATCTCTGCCCGGGTCATCGCGCAGGAACTGTCTGCACACCTTCAGCAACCGGTGGTCGTCGAGAACAAGGGGGGTGCTGGTGGCCGCATCGGTACCAAACTCGCGGCACAGGCCAAGCCCGACGGCTACACCCTGCTCTGGGGAAGCGGCAGCAGCCTGACGGCGGCCCCCGTGCTGTACTCGAACCAGGAACATGTGGCAACCCTGGTGCCGGTCAGCCTGGGTGCCACCCAGCCGTTCGTTTTCGCGACCAGTCCAGCATTGGGTGTCAAAACCACGCAAGACTTCATCGCGCTCGCCAAACGAAGCCCGGGCGCATTGAACTTCGCATCCGCGGGTACCGGGTCCAGCAACCACCTGCTCGGCGAGATTTTCATGTCGATCACGGGAACCCAACTGGTCCATGTGCCCTACAAGGGGGCGGCCTTGGCCAAGGATGCGTTGATCCGTGGCGACGCGCACCTCATGGACGAGGTGACCTCACCGCTGATTGGCGCCCTGCGTGCAGGGCAACTGGTTCCGCTGTTCTCGACGGGTGAAAAGCGCGACCCCATGTTTCCCGACATCCCGACCGCAGCTGAAGCCGGTCTGCCGGATCTGACCATTCAGGGGTTCTTCGGACTTCTCGCACCTGCGGGAACGCCACCGCAGATCGTCGCAAGGCTCAACGAGGCCATGCGTGTGGTTCTGGCCTCGCCTTCGGTCACCAAGGTATTCGGCAATCTGGGCTTCAATGCGGCATACAGCACACCGGAGCAGATGGCGGCCCGCATTTCCGAAGGCAAGGCCACCTACGCCCGCATCGTCAAGGAGCGGCAGATCCGCGTTGAATGAACGCTACAGGTGCTGATCGGCCGACAGCCGTCTGCTGATCGATTCGGCTGTTTTCATCACGAGCTCGGCGATCGCTTCGCTGTTGAACAAGGCCACGCGCGAGTCGTTGCCGAGCGCGGTGATGCTGGCCACGGCGAGGCGGCCCCTGCCCAGAATCGGGGCGGAAATGCCGGTCTTCCCCTCATTGAGTTCTCCCGATGTCCGGCAATGGCCGGCACGCCGTATCTTTTGCATTTCTTCGTAGAAGGTGTCCCAGTCGGGGATGCCGCTGTCTTCCTCCAGCAACTCGGCATGCAGCTTGCGCAGCCGTGATGCGGGCAGGAAGGCAATCAACGCCTTGGAGCTTGCTCCGCGGGGGACGGGCACCGGACGGCCACGACCGAAACGCAACTGCCGCTGCGTGTCGTTGTACTCGGTATGCACCGTGATGATCGAGTGGCCATAGAGCTTGGAGAGGAATACGTCCAGCCCCGTTTGTTCTGCGAGGGCGCTCATGGGCGGCGCCGCCGCACGAATCACGGGGTCGGACTCGCGTATGCACCGGTCCAGCTCGATGATGCGCGGGCCCAGTGTGATGCTTTTGTCGAGCCGCACCAGCAGCCCGACTTTGGACAGCTCTTGTATGTAGCGGTAGCCGGTGCTCTTCGGGACCCCCAGGCGCTGGGCAATTTCTTCAACAGTGAGTGACGGCACGTCCGTGGAAAAGAGTGCGAGCGTCGTGAGCATGCGCGAGAGGCTTGACTCGCTGCCAGCGTTGTCGGGAGGTGTTTTCTCAGGCACGTTTGAACTCAGGTCTCAAAGTAATGGGGAGCCGCGACGCTGATGGCTGAGGGGCTTCGACGGCAACAGACCCTTGCCGCATCGAGCCTTCGAGATGGATGCGTGCGTGGAAAGTATTGACGCCTTGACCGTACCTGCAGCACCAACGCGGTTGGGCCCGGGCAACGGAGTTTCGCATTGTTCGAGAAGCAAACCGGCGAAGAATTTCACCAAGGGCTGGATGTTGTCGCAGGAGCTGGCCTGCTCAAGGGCCTTCGAAGCAGATGCCGGCCGTGCGCCGGCCGTGCTCGGCCATCAGTCGCTGGGCCCCGGTTGAGGAGCGGCGGAGCCCGTTCGGCGAGGCCAGGAGATGGCCTCGCCGACATGCAACGAAGGCAAGCGGCTGCTCGTGCATGGCACGACCGACACGCTGGTACCTCACGCCACCACTTCGGGCGGCTGCGATCGGCTGACGAGCGAACGCCGCGTTCGTGGACTTCGAACTTGAAGTTCGTCCAATGTCTGGGGGCCAGTCCAAATGCGGGGCGGTTCAATCTGCTTTCAGTTTCGCCGCCTGCACCACCTGCTTCCATTTCACTTGTTCGGCCTGCACGAAGCTGCGCATCTCGGACAGGCCCATCGCGTCGACTTCAGCACCGTGCTCTTCGAGGCGTTTGACGATCGCAGGGTCGGCAAGGACCTGGTTCAACGTCTTGTTCAACTGATCGAGCACGGGCGCGGGGGTCTTGGCTGGCGCGAAGAAGGCGTACCACTGCGACACGTCCACATTGTCGATGCCCTGCTCCTTGAGCGTGGGCACATCGGGCATCAGCGGGGACCGCTTCAGGCCGGCCAGGCCAAGAGCCTTGAGCTTGCCGTTCTTCACGTTCGGCATCGCCGTGAACAAGCTGGGGAACATCACCTGCGTCTGGCCGGCAATCGTGTCGGTCACGGCCGGCGCAGAGCCCTTGTACGGGATGTGCGTCATGCTGGTGCCGGTGGACAGTCTGAACATTTCCGCCGCGAAGTGCGGCGCCGTGCCGCTGCCGGCCGACGCATAGTTGATCTTGTCCGGGTTGGCCTTCATGAAGACCGCCAGTTCCTTGGCGTTGCTGGCCGGCACCTGGGGGTTGGCCACCATGAGCGTGGCCGAATAGCCCACCATGCCCACCGGCTCGAAGTCCTTGACGGGGTCGTAGCGCAGTTTCTGGAGTGCGGGGTTCATCGCATGGGTGGCGATGTAGCCCAGCATCAGCGTGTAGCCGTCGGGCGCGGCGCGCGCGACGAACTCGCTGGCGATCGCGCCATTGCCGCCGGCCTTGTTTTCCACGATGACGGATTGCTTGAGGATGACGGACATGGCCTGACCAATGGTCCTGGCCATCGCGTCGTTGGCGCCACCGGCCGACGTCGGAACGACGATGGTGATGTTCCTTTCAGGATACGCAGCCAGCACTGCGCCACACGCGAAGGTGGCGGCAATCGCAACGGCAACGGCGCTGAGTGCACGTCGTTTTTGAATCTGCATTTGTCTTCTCCAATGGGTGGGGGTGACCTTGATGGTTCGCCGCGAAGGGCTTCCTGGTGTGTACAAAGCCTTCATCGCGGAACGTATCGTCGCCGTTGTCCAACGGCAAGTAAATTGCATGTTTGCGAATCATTGATGCACAATTTGGATCAACCGGAACACCCTTCCACGTCCCCATGGCCATCAACTTCAACCTCAACGACCTGCAGGCATTTCGCGCCGTGGCAGAACTCAGCAGCTTTCGCAAAGCAGCCGATGCGCTCCACGTTTCGCAGCCTGCGTTCAGCAGGCGCATCGAAAAACTGGAGGAGGCCCTGGGCGTCAAGTTGCTGGAGCGCACCACGCGCAAGGTCGAACTCACGGCAGTCGGCCGGGACTTTGACAGAAAGGTGCAGCAATTGCTGGATGAGCTGGACAACACCTTGCTGGGCATCCGCGGCGTGGGAAGCACCCGCATGGGCGAAGTCACCATCGCCTGCGTGCCGTCCACGGTCTATTACTTCATCTCGCACGTGATCTCGCGTTACCGAGAGCAATACCCCAAGATCCGGGTGAAAATCTTCGACGCCAGCGCGAACGATGTGTTGTCCGCCGTGTCGCGCGGCGAGGCGGACTTCGGGCTCAACTTCATGGGCAGCCAGGAGCCGGATATCGAGTTCAAACCGCTGCTGGAAGAGCGCTTCGTGGCGGCCTGCCGCCGCGATCATCCCCTCGCCAGAAAGCGCCGCGTGTCCTGGGCCGAGCTGGCCAAGTACGACTACATCTCCGTGAGCAAAGCGTCCGGCAACCGCTTGCTGATCGACCAGGCCTTGTCCGGCCAGACCGGCCTGCCGCAGAACATCTACGAAGCGCAGCACGTCACGACCATGCTGGGCCTGGTGGAAGCGGGGCTGGGCGTGGCGGCGGTGCCTTCGATGGCCATGCCCGCGCCCGGTCATCCGTTGCTGGTGAGCGTGCCGCTGGTGGACCCGATCATCACGCGCAAGGTCGGGCTGATCCGGCGCAAGGGCCGTTCGCTCTCACCGGCGGCGCTGCAGCTGTACGAGTTTTTCGCAGAGATGAAGGCCAAGCGGGGCAAGGCCCGCAGCGCCTGACACAACACCGACCAGAGGCGCCAAGGGTCCGGCTCCGCCGGCCCAAGGCGCCGTCCCCCCTCGAAGCGCCGAAGGCGCGCAACAGCGGGGGGAAGCCGCGCAGCGGCGCAGCGGGGAGTTCCACTTCAACCGCGCGCCGCGAGCACGCGATCGACCATGACGCCAGCCTGGCCCAGGTGGTTGGACGGCTCGCACATGGCCTCGAGCTGGGCACGGGTCACGTGCGGGGTGATCTCCGGATGCACGGCCAGAATCTCGATCAACGGCCGGTTTTCCTTCAGCGCCTGGCGACACAGGTCATAGACCAGATCGTGGGCGTATTCACGGCCGATGTAGGGGCCCAGGCCCATCATCACCGCCTCCGACATCACCAGGCCATTGGTGATGTCGATGTTGGCGCGCATGCGGCTGGCGTCCACTTCCAGACCCTTGAGCACGAACTTGGTCTGTTTCAACGCGCCGGACATCAGGCAGAAGATCTCGGGCAGCGACACCCACTCGATCTCCCATGGACCGGTGGAGCGCTCGTGGTCGGCCACCATCGCATCCATCAGTGCCGCGGCATGCTGGCGGGCGACCGAGATGTTGGCGTGGATGTAGAGGCAGGAGATCGGGTTGCGCTTCTGCGGCATGGTGGACGACGAACCACGGCCCGGCGCATAGGGCTCGAACACCTCCGCCACTTCGGTCTGCATCATGAGCTTGACATCCATGGCGATCTTGCCGAGCGAGCCGCCGACGAGCCCCAGGAACGCGCCGACTTCGGCGATGGTGTCGCGCACGGTGTGCCACGAGATCAGCGGCTGGGCCAGGCCCAGTTCCTTCATCAATCCCGCCTGCGTTTCCATGGCGCCCGTCTCCAGTGACGACAACGTGCCCGAGGCGCCACCGAATTCCCCCATCAGCACACGCGGTTTGAGCTGTCGAAGCCGCTCCCGATGCCGGTCGATGCCCGCCAGGATGCTGGCCATCTTGTAGCCGAAGGTGATGGGCGTGGCCTGCTGCAGGTTGGAGCGCCCGATGACCGGCGTGTCCCGGTACTTTCGGGCCAGCGAGGCGAGCGCTTCGCCAATCTCGTTCAAGTCCTGCTCCACCAGTGCAAGACCCTCGCGCATTTGAAGCACGGCGGCGGTGTCGGTGATGTCCTGTGTGGTGGCGCCCCAGTGGCAGTACTCGCCGAGCTTGTCGCGGCAGTTGGCGTTGATCTGGTTGACGACCGCGATGATCGGGTAGCCGATCTGTTCGGTCTTGGCCTTGAGCTTCACCCAATCGATCTGCGACAGCTCGCAGTTCTTGACGATCTCGTCCGCGGCCTCCTGCGGAATGATGCCGAGTTGTCCTTGCACCTTGGCCAGCGCGCGTTCGATGTCGAGGTACTTGGCCGTGCGGTTCTCGTCGGACCAGACATCGCGCATGCGCGCGTCGCTGAACATGTCGCCGAAGATGCGCGAATCGATGATGGTGGAAGCCATGGTGTGTCTTTCTCCGTGGTGTTCTGTTGAGGGGATGAGGTCCGGGTTCAAAGCCCTGCGGCCATCAGCGTGCGGCGGGCCTGGCGCACCACGGGCAGATCGACCATGCGGCCGTCGAGCCGGGCCACGCCGGGCGAAGCCGCATCGGCCGCCAGCACGCGCTGCGCCCAGACCAGCTCGGCCTCGCCGGGCTGCAGCGCGCGATGGATCGACAGCACCTGGCTCGGGTGGATGCACAGCTTGGCGCCGAAGCCATGGCAACGCGCCAGAGCCAGGTCGGCCAACAGGCGGGCTTCGTCATCCAGCTGCGGCGTGACACCGGCCACGGGTGCCTCGAGATCCGCCATGCGCGAGGCGAGCGCGATGCGCGCCGCCGCGTAGCTCAAACCGATGGGGTCCCGGCGGATGTCCAGATCGAGGTCCAGTGCGAAGTCCAGGGTGCCGAACACCAGGCGGACCACCCCGTGGGTGCCCGCGATCTCGTCCACCTGGGCCACACCGCGCGCGCTTTCGATCAGCGCCAGCACCTGGACGCGCGGCATGGCCTCGACGACAAACTGGATCTGCTGCGCCTGCTCGGCTTTGGGCAGCATGACCTGCGTCACGCCAGTGCCCACCAAGGCTGCCAGGTCGTCGGCAAACCAGTCCGATGTGGAATCGTTGAGGCGCACCACGCAGCGGGCGCGCTCAGCAGGCGCGGCGGACTGCAGCCACTGGACGACATGGTCGCGTGCGGCGGCTTTGTGGTCGGGCGCCACCGCGTCCTCAAGATCGAGCACGACCGCGTCGGCGCCGCTGGCCAAGGCTTTGCCGAAGCGATCGGGCCGCGTGCCGGGCACGAAGAGGTAGGTGCGCGCGGGGGCGGGGCGTGCTGACATGGCCACTTCCTCAGATGGCCTTGGCTGCGCGCAGCGCGGCGATGTCGTCCGTGTCGTAACCCAGCTCGGCGAGGATCGCATCGGTGTGCTCGCCGAGCGCGGGCACCGGGTCCATGCGCGGACCTTCGTTCCAGGTGCCCGGTGGCAGCATCGCCGGCAGCGGCCCCTGTGGCGAGCCCACCTCGGTCCAGCGCTTGCGCGCCTGGAGTTGCGGATGTGCCCAGACATCGGCCATGGTGTTGACGCGGGCGTTGGCGATCTGTGCCGCTTCCAGCCGAGCCTCCACCTCCGCCACCGTCCGGGGCCGGAAAGTGTCTTCAATGATCTTTCGCAAGGCGGCGCGCTCGGCGACACGCTTGAAGTTGGCCGTGAAGCGGGGGTCGGTGGCCAGGGCCGGCTGTTGCAGCACCTTTTCACAGAAGCTGACCCATTCGCGCTCGTTCTGCAGGCCCAGCATCACGTGGGCACCTTGCTCCGCCGGGCCCACCGGAAACGGGCCATAGGGATAGATCGTCGCGTGGCTGGCGCCGGTGCGCGGTGGCGGTGCGGCGCCTTCGAAGGCGTAATACAGCGGGTAGCTCGTCCATTCGGCCAGGGACTCCAGCATGGAAATGTCGATGCGCTGGCCTCGGCCGGTCTGGCTGCGCTGCATCAAGGCCGCGAGGATGTTGCTGTAGGCGTACATGCCCGCGGCGATGTCCGCAATGGAGGGGCCGGCCTTGCAGGGCTCGTCCGCCGTGCCGGTCACCGAGACGAAGCCCGCCTCGCTCTGGATCAACAGGTCGTAGGCCTTCTTGTCGCGGTAGGGTCCCGGGTTCTCCAGGTCATCGCCATACCCCGAGATGTCACAGACGATCAAGCCGGGCTTGGTCTTGGACAGCGCCTCGTAGCCCATGCCGAGCCGGGCCGCCGCGCCGGGCGCGAGATTCTGCACCACCACGTCGGCCTTCTCCAGCACCAGGCGCTGCAGGATTCTGGCGGCCTGCGGGTGTTTGACGTCGAGCGTGAGGCTCTCCTTGGATCGGTTGGTCCAGACGAAGTGCGATGCCAGGCCACGCACCCGCTGGTCGTAGCCGCGCGCAAAGTCGCCCGTGCCGGGGCGCTCGATCTTGATGACGCGCGCGCCCAGGTCGGCCAGCTGGCGCGTGGCGAAAGGTGCTGCGATGGCGTGTTCCAGGGTGACGACGGTGATGCCTGCAAGTGGTTGCATGAGAGTCTCGGGTGGTCTGTCTTGATGGACGGCTCAGCGCAGCACAACGGTGGCGTCCATCGTCAGCCAGCCTTCGTGGTCGCTGGCCCACAGGTGCACGGTCTTGCCGTCGACGGCGGGCTCGCCCTGCACATGGAACGCGTGCAGATCGAAGGTCGGGCGCACCGCCTTGAAGCGGAAGCCGGCCACCTCGGCAGCGGGCATCTCGCGGCGCAGCAGGTCCAGCAGCAGCGTGGCAATCAGCGGGCCATGCACGATGAGACCCGGGTAGCCTTCGACCTGGGTGACGTACCGCCGGTCGTAGTGAATGCGGTGGCCGTTGAAGGTCAGTGCCGAGTAGCGAAACAGCAGCACGTCGTCCGGCACGATCTGGCGACGCCAGGCCGCTTGCGTGGGGGCTGCTTGCGGGGGAGGTGCCACATCGCCGGGTTGCTGGGCATCGCGGTAGACGATGTCATGGAATTCCACCAGGGCAGGTTTGGTCGCGCCGTTGCAGCGCACCTCGTGGATAACCTTCACGAAAACGAGCTTGCCGGTGCGGCCTTCCTTGGTGCTCACGTCATCGATGGTGGAGGTGCGGGCCACCTGATCGCCCACGCGGATCGGAGACAGGAACGCGAACTGGCTGCCGGCCCACATGCGGCGCGGCAAGGGCACCGGTGGCAGGAAGCCGCCGCGCTTGGCATGGCCGTCTGCGCCGAGGTCGGATTGCCGGTGCAGCGGCAGGAAGTACAACCAGTGCCAGAGCGGCGGCAGCACCGTGCCGGGACCGGTGCTGGTCGCAGGATGGTCGAGCGTGGCGGTCAGGGCGGCCACTGGCGTCGGGTTGACGGTGTCCTGCACCGTCTCGCTGCGACCGATCCATGCACGCAGGTCGTCGGTGGTGTGGCTCATGCGGATGTCCTTCGCTCTCAGGGCTGGAATGGTGGGTGCTGTGGAAGCAGTTTCCGTTCATCCAGTGGCGAAGTAAATTGCAATATTGAGAACAAGTGATGCCTTTGGTGCATCAATAGAAAGCCATGATCGGGCCAGCCCGTTTATTGCAAACGATGGATCAATGCTTCTCAACAATGCAATTCACAGAAGCTGCGCAGCTCTTGAGAATGCGGTCATGAACAAAGTCATCCCCTGTGTCCTCATGCGTGCCGGCACCTCGCGCGGTCCCTTCTTTCTGCGCGAATGGCTGCCCGAAGGCGACGAAGCCCGCGACCAGGCGCTGATCGGTGCGATCGGGGCCTCGGACCCGCTTCAGCTCGACGGCGTTGGCGGCGGCAGCACGTTGAACAGCAAGGTGGCCATCGTCTCGCGGTCCGCCCAGCCCGACTGCGATCTGGACTATCTGTTTGCGCAGGTTGGCGTGGGCCACCGCTCCGTCGACACCCGGCCCAACTGCGGCAACATGCTCTCGGGCGTGGCGCCATTCGGCATCGAGCAAGGCCTGGTGAGGGCGCAGGACGGCGTGACCAAGGTACGCGTGTTCAATGTCAACACCCGTTCGCGCATCGATGTCACGGTGCGCACCCCGAACGGCCGCGTGACGTACGAGGGTGATGCACGCATCGATGGCGTCGCCGGCACGGCTGCTCCCATCCTGCTGGACTTTCTGGACGCCTGGGGCGCGGTGACGGGCCAGGTCTTTCCCACGGGCAACCGCATCGATCACATCGACGGCACGGCCGTCACCTGCATCGACGCAGCCATGCCGCTGATGATCGTTCGCGCGGCCGATCTCGGCGTCACAGGCCGCGAAAAGCCGGTGGCGTTGGACGCCAACGCCGCGCTTCTGGCGCGCATCGAATCGCTGCGTCTGCAGGCGGGCCGCATGATGGGGCTGGGTGACGTCTCCAGCAGTGTCATACCGAAACCGGTGCTGGTCAGCGAAGGAGATGCGCCCAACAGCGTCACCTCGAGATACTTCACGCCGCACCGCTGCCACGCGTCGCACGCCGTCACGGGCGCCATTGGTGTGGCCAGCGCTTTCGCGCTGCCCGGCACGGTCGCCAGCGGCATCGCGCGCGAAGCGGGCCGCCACAAGCTGGTGGTGCTGCATCCGGCGGGCCAGATCGATGTCGAGGTGGAGCTCGCGGGCCAAGGCGATGCGGCCGAGGTCAAGGGTGCCGCGCTGGTTCGCACGGCGCGCAAGATCATGCAGGGGGAAATGCACTTGCCTGACTACGTTTTTTCGCGTCCAGAGGAAGCTGCAGCCCCGACGCAAAAGCCGATCACCATCATTGTTCCGACCGCAGCAGGTGGCGGGAACGACACCATGGCCCGCATCATCGCCAGCAAGATGGGGCGACTGCTGGGGCAAGAGGTGCTGGTGGACAACCGGGCGGGCGCGAACGGTGCCATTGCCAGCGAATTCGTCGCCCGTGCGGAGCCCGACGGCCACACCTTGATGTTTGGCTATGTGGGCACGCACGCGATGAACCCGGCGCTGCAGAAACTGGGCTACGACCCCGTCAGGGACTTCGAGCCGATCGGCCTGGTGGGCTCATCGCCGACGTTGATGGTGGTGCATCCGAGTGTCTCCGCGCACCGCGTTCAAGACCTGGTGTCCCAACTCAAGGCAGATCCCGGCAGCTTGATCTACGCTTCGGCGGGTGATGGCACGCCGCCCCACTTTGCGGCGGCGCTGTTCCAGCTCGGCAGCGGCACCGAGATGGCTGGCGTGAAGTTTGACGGCGCGGGGCCTGCCATCTCGGACGTGGTCAGCGGGCGCACGCAGATCATGTTTCCCAGCTTGTTCACCGCCCACCCGTTCGTTCGCGGTGGTCAACTGCGCGCCCTCGGTGTTGCAGGCACCCAGCGACTGCAGAGCCTGCCCACGCTGCCCACGCTCTCGGAGGCGGGGATAGGGGGCGTGGATGTCACGCAGTGGTACGGACTGTTCGCGCCGGCCAAGACACCAGAACCCATCATCTCCCGGTTGAACCAGGCGCTGAATGCAGTTCTGGCCGATGCGGCCGTGATCGCCCAGTTCAGGGACCATGGCGCGAGCGTCGAGCCGGGCAAGCCCGATGCACTGCGCACAACACTCCGCGATGAGCTCCTCCGATGGAAAGATCTGGTGGCACAGGACGCGCTGGGCGACACGAAAATGCGGCTCGCGGCCTTCCTCGAGTAGCTCAAGCTTGATTCCGCCCGCCCCCTCTGCCAGACTGGCGTGCGCTCAACAGATGGTGGAGAAGCAGATGACTGATCAGCCAATGCCCACACACGACCGCTGGGGCGAGGCCGGTCCCTACGAGCTGTACGTGGGGCGCTGGAGCCGACAGGTGGCGACGGAATTCACCCGCTGGCTGGCTGCCAGGCCGGGCGCGGACTGGGCCGACATCGGTTGCGGAACCGGTGCGCTGACACACACCATCCTGAGCCACTGCAACCCACGCTCCATCCACGCGATCGACAAGTCGGCCGGCTTCGTCGGTTTTGCATCGGCGAGCATCGCCGACGACAGCGTGCGCTTCTCGGTCGCCGATGCCCTCGCCTTGCCCATGGAGACCGCCAGTTGCGACGCGGCAGTCTCCGGGCTCGTGCTCAATTTCGTGGCTCAGCCGGCGACCATGGTGGCCGAGATGGCGCGGATCACGCGGCCCCACGGACAGGTGGCCGCCTATGTCTGGGACTACGCCGGCGGCATGCAGATGATGCGGCGCTTCTGGGATGCCGCGATCGCCGTGTGCGGCCCGGCCGAGGTGCCGGACGAGGCCAGCCGCTTTCCGGTGTGTGCGCCTGCGCCGCTGCGATCCTTGTGGGTCGATGCGGGTCTGGTCAACGTCGACGTCCGCGCCATCGACATACCGACCCACTTCTCGAGCTTTGACGACTACTGGCAACCTTTTCTCGGTCGCCAGGGCGCCGCGCCGACCTGGCTGGCCGGCTTGGCGCCGCACAGGCAGGACGCCATTCGGGATCTGTTGCAGCGCGAACTGCCGACACAGCCCGATGGCGGCATTCATCTCGAGGCCGCTGCCTGGGCGATCCGGGGGCTGCGTGTCGAGACGCCATCGATGCATCTGCCGACAGGCGCCGCGGAGGCGATCGGCTGAAGGCCGGCGTTGGGCGGGACGCGGCGAGTCGGGTAGGCTTGTTCGATGAACCAGTCCAGTTTCGAATTCGATTCACCGGGTCCGGCACAAGGTGTGTCCGCTGAACACACCCGTCCACCACCCCTGCCAACCTTGGAGAAGATCGCCCAGCGGTTGGAGCGGCATCCTGACTTTCGCGTTCTGCGGCGTCTCGTCCCCGTCACGGATTTCGGACCCGCGCCCGTGGCTTCGGGGCAAACCGACCCGACCTGTCGGCGCGTGCTGGTGCTCGACACCGAAACCACCGGTCTCTCGCACCCAACCGACAGGATCATCGAACTGGCCATGCTGCTGGTGCAGGTGGACATGGCCACCGGCTTGCCGTTCGGGCCGGTCGAGCTGTTCGAAGGATTCGAAGACCCCGGCATGCCCATTCCAGCGGTGGCGCGGGAGGTGACCGGCATCAGCGATGACATGGTCCAGGGGCATCGCCTGGACGATGCGCAGGTCGAGGCCATGGTGATGCAGGCCGATCTGATCGTGGCGCACAACGCCGGCTTCGATCGCCCGTTTGTGGAAACCCGGTTCCCCTGTTTTGCCGCCAAAGCCTGGGCGTGCTCGTTTGCCGACATCGACTGGAAGGCCGCCGGCGCGGGTTCGTCCAAGCTGAGCGCGCTGGCCCAGGACCAGGGTTGGTTCTTTGATGCCCACCGCGCCCAGGTGGATTGCCATGCCTTGCTGCAGGTCTTGTCGAAGACGGTGGCCGGCAGCGCGACCACGGGCTTCTCGCAACTGATCACGGCTGCCTCGTTGCCCCGTTTCAAACTGCGCGCCACCGGCTCGCCGTTCGAATCCAAGGACCTGCTCAAAAGCCGGGGCTACCGCTGGGATGCGGACACCAAGGTCTGGTTTTGCACCGTGCCCGACACGCAGCGTCTGGACGCCGAGCTCGAATGGCTGAAGGCAGAGGTGTATGGGCGGCGCAGCGCACGTGTGGACATCGAGACGCTGGACAGCCGGGTGCGCTACTCGGCGAGATTGGGGGAGGTGTCGCAACGGGGGCTGTAGGCCCTTGCCCGCTGGTCTGTGCAGGGAGGTGCCTGCAAAATGTCTTGCACAAAATCGTTTTTATGCACAAAATCCACTTTGTGCAAAATACAGAACTCCCGGAATTCACTTCGTACGCAGGCCAGACGCTGTCCGAACAGGCGTTTTTGCGTTTGCGGCGCGATGTCATTGGCGGGGCCTATGCACCCGGCGTCAAGCTCAAGCTCGACGAGCTGCAGGCGGCCTATGGGTACTCCAGCAGCCCGCTGCGCGAGGCCTTGAACCGGCTGAGCCAGGAAGGCCTGGTCAAGGCGGACGATCGGCGCGGGTTTCGTGTGGCGCAGATTTCCTCGGAAGACCTGGCCGACCTGACCCACATGCGCCTGATGGTGGAGGTGCCCGCGCTTCGCCTGGCCATCGAACACGGCGACGTTGCCTGGGAGGCCGCCGTGGTGGCCTCGGCCCACCGCCTGGAGCGGGCCGAAGCCCATCTCGGTGAAGGCCCGCAGGTGCTCGACGAGGCCTGGAGCCAGGTGCACCGCGACTTCCACATGTGCCTGCTCGCCGGCTGCCCTTCGCAGCGACAGCTCGCGCTGTGCGCCAGCCTGTTCGACCAGGCCGAGCGCTACCGGCGCTTTTCCGCGCGCCACCGCGTGAGCTCGCGCAGCAAGAACCGCGAGCACAAGCGCCTGCTGGAAGCGGTGCTCAAGCGCGACGCCGACACCGCGTGCGCCTTGCTGGCCGAGCACACGCAAGGCACGCAGCGCAACGTGGAAGCAGCGTTGCTGCGCATGCGCGCCGCGACCAACTGATCCCCAGCTTCTTCGCCATTTCCGCCACCTTCGAGAAAGGCTCCCATGCTTTCCGTGACCCGACCCACGCCTTCGCACTTCGGCATCTACGCCACCGACCCCGACTTGCTGGTGGACTTCTACACCCGGGTGTTCGGTCTGACGCAGACCGATCGCGGTCGGGGCAAGACCTTTCCGGTGGACCTGATCTTCCTCAGCGCGAGCCCGGATCAGCACCACCAGCTCGTGATTGCCGGTGGTCGCCCGAAGGAGGCCACCTTCAGCACGGTCATGCAGATCTCGTTCGTGGTGCCCAGCATCCAGTCCATGCGTGAGATCCGCCAAAGCGCGCTCGCCGCTGGCGCCACCAAGATGCGCGGGCTCAACCATGGCAACGCGCTGTCCATCTACTTTTCGGACCCTGAGGGCAACACGGTGGAGGTCTACATCGACACGCCGTACTACGTGGCCCAGCCGCACGGCGATCCGCTGGACCTCGAGAAGAGCGATGAAGAACTGATGCGCGAGACCGAGGCCATCTGCCGCGCCGACCCGACCTTCATGCCCATCGACGAGTGGCAGGCCCGCTTTGCGCAGCCGGCGCCCCGCGCCTGAATCACGACACCGGCTACCCCCTTCCATTTTCAGGAGACTTCATGCGACTGCTGTCATACCTTCACAACGGACAAGAGAGCTACGGCGCCGCCGTGGGCGAGAACGTCGTGAACCTCAGCCGTGCCTTTGCGCAATACCCCACGCTGGCCGATTACCTGGGCGCGGGGCGCTGGGAGCAGGCGGCACAGGACGCCGCCGGTCAGCCTGTGGACGGTGCCCTCGCTTCCATCGTGTACCTGCCGGTCATTCCGCGCCCGGAGAAGATCGTCTGCGCCGTGCGCAACTACATGGACCATCACCAGGAGGTGCTGGCCGCCGGCATGCAGCGCGAACTCTCCGCAGAGCCCCCCATCTTCCTGCGCGTCTGGCGCTCGCAGGTGGCCCACGGGCAGGCCATCGTGTGTCCGCGTGTCTCCGAGTCGCTGGACTGGGAGGGTGAGCTGGCCGTCATCATCGGCAAGGCCGGGCGCGACATTCCGGAAGCCGAGGCCTTCGAGCATGTGGCCGGCTACGCCTGCTACAACGACGGCAGCGTGCGCGAGTGGCAGTTCCACGCCAAGCAGATCGCTTCGGGCAAGAACTTCGAATCCACTGGCGGCTTCGGTCCTTGGATGGTCACCGCCGACGAGATCGAGCCCAACGCCGAGCTCAAGCTGGAGGTGAGGCTCAACGGCGCGGTGGTGCAGTCCAGCCACACCGGCCACATGATCTTCCCCATTGCGAAGCTCATCAGCTACGCCTCCACCATCTTCACCCTGGTGCCCGGCGACGTGATCGCCACCGGCACACCGGCCGGTGTGGGCTGGAGCCGCAAACCGCCGCTGTTCATGAAGCCGGGTGACGTGTGCGAGGTCGAGATCGAACGCGTCGGCACGCTGGTCAATCCCATCGTGGCGCAGGTCTGAGCGAGGCGAAGCGCTGTGCAGGCGGTTCAGGTTCACACGCCGGGCGGTCCGGACGCGCTGCAACTGGTGGCGCTGCCGGAGCCCAATGCCGGTGCCGGCGCGGTGCGGGTGCGCGCCCAGGCGATCGGCGTCGGGCGCCCCGACGCGCTGATTCGCAACGGCACCTACAAATGGATGCCGCCGCTGCCCGCCATCCCCGGTGCCGAGATGGCCGGCGTGGTGGATCAGGTGGGCCCGGGTGTGACGCAGTGGACCGTGGGCGACCGCGTGCTGGTCAGCGCGCGCGATTTGGCGCAGCGCGGTGGCTGTTACGTGCAGGCCATCGTCGTGCCCGAGTCCGCGCCTTACCGGCTGCCCGATGCCATCGCGTTCACCGACGCCGTCAGCCTGCCCAATCTGCAACTGGCCCAGGCGCTGCTGCTGGGGCTCAACGGCGGCCGTGCCGACGCGCGCAGCGTGCTCATCACGGGTGCCTCTGGCGGTGTGGCCACCATGCTGGCCCAACTGGCGCGGCACCACCAGATGTTGACCCTGGGCACGGCGCGCTCGGCCGACAAGCGCGCCCAAGCCATGGCGAACGGTTTTGACGCGGTGCTCGATCCGGCGCAGCCGGATCTGCCGCAGCGTGTGAAGGCCCTCACCGAGGGCGTGGGCGTGGACCTGGCGCTGGACCCCATCGGTGGGCAGACCCTCATCGACTGCCTGCACAGCCTGGCGCCGCTGGGCACAGCCGTTTCCTACAACATCGTCGCCGGCCCGCCGGCCCGGGACGTGTTCGCCACCCTGCGCAGCCTGCTCGGGCGCAGCCTGGCGGTGCGCTGCTTCTCCATGCACACCTTCGACGAAGACACGCAGCGCCGGCGCGCGCTGATGCAGGGCGCCATCGATCTGATGGCGGCGGGGCATGTGAAAGCACCCGCGCCCACCTTGCTGCCGCTGAGCGACGCACGACAGGCCCATGTGCTGCTGGACGCTGGAACGTTCACCGGAAAGATCGTGCTGCAACCCTGACCTGATTTCTTCACCGCGGAACAACGCCACAGCACGCACTGTGGCCGCCGCTTCATCCACCACCCGCAAAGGAGACATTCCATGCAACGCAGACATTTGATGCAGGCCGGCGCCGCCCTGGCCGTCACGCCCTGGTTCCCGGCCCATGCCGACGCGTACCCGGAGCGCCCCATCAAGATGCTCCAGGGCTTTGCTCCGGGCGGCAACGCCGACAACATCGCCCGCACCATCGGCATCGAGATCGGCAAGGCACTTGGCCAGCCCATCGTCGTGGAGTCGCAGAGTGGCGCGGGTGGCACCCTGGCGTCCGCCTCCGTGGCGAGGGCGAAGCCTGACGGCTACACGCTGCTGCTGGCCACGGGCGGCCACGCGGTGGCGGGCGCGCTCTACAACACGCTGCCCTACCGCACCGTGCAGGACTTCGACGCCGTCTCCACCATCACCTTCTTCCCCTTCCTGGTGGTGACCACGGCCGAGTCCAGGTACAAGAGCTTTGCCGATGTGCTGGCCGCCGCGCGCGCGGCGCCCGGCTCCGTCGCCTACGGCACGGCGGGCATCGGCTCCACGCACCACCTGGCGGGCGAGTTGCTGGCCAAAATGGCGGGCGTGCAGATGCTGCACGTGCCCTACCGGGGCGACTCGGCCTCGCTGACCGCGCTGCTGTCGGGTGATGTGCCCTTCATCATCGCCCCGCCCACGGCTGTGCTCTCCAACATCAAGGGTGGCAAGTTGCGTGCCCTGGCCGCCACCGGTCCCCAGCGCTGCCCCGGCCTGCCGGAAGTGCCCACCGCGGCGGAGCAGGGCGTGGCGGGCTACGACGTGCGCTCATGGGCTGGCGTGCTGGCGCCCGCCGGGCTGCCCAGGCCGGTGCTGGATCGCCTCAATGCCGAGATCAACAAGGCGCTGCTGTTGCCGTCCGTGAAGGCCCGCCTGGAAGAGATGGGCGGAGAGGCCCGGGGCAGCACGCCGGAAGAAATGAAGACCATGGTGGCGAACGAAACCCAGCGTTGGTCGCAAGTGGTGGCGGACGCGAAAATTCCCAAACAGTGAGCGGCATCGGCCCTCGATGACGACCTTCTTCCCAACCGACTGCACACCATGTCCCTGATCGAAATCCGCAAGCGCAGCCTGACCATTGAAACCATCTACCACGAGGGGGGCCCGGCACCGGCCGAGCCGTTGAAGCTGGCGGCGGCGTGCGCGGTCATCCGCAACCCCTACGCCGGTCGCTACGAGCCCGACCTGCTGCCTTTCATGGCAGAACTCCGCAGCCTGGGCACGCTCCTGGCCGAAGAGCTGGTGGCCACGCTGGGACGCGACCAGGTGGAGGTCTACAGCAAGGCCGCCATCGTGGGGGTGAACGGCGAGCTCGAACACGCCGCCGTCTGGCACGAGGCGGGTGGCTGGGCCATGCGCGCGGTGCTGGGCGAGCCCAAGGCCATCGTTCCCGCCTCCAAGGCCGTGGCCGCCACGGGCTACCGGCTGATGGTGCCGCTGCACCACATCCATGCCGCCTACGTGCGCAGCCACTACAACAGCATGGAGATCGGCATCCAGGACGCGCCGCGCCCCGACGAAATCCTGTTTGCCCTCGTCATGGGGACCGGCGGGCGCATCCACTCGCGCCTGGGCGGGCTGACCAAAGAGAAGGTGTCGGTGCACGACGGCCAGCGCTGAGCCCGCCGCTGGACACAGCATCCCCATGCTGGGCAGGGTTTTGACAATATGACGATCGTCATATTGATGGTTACAATGCGCCCATGGAAATCGCACCCAGCCGCAAGGCCCTGACCCACGAACGCATCATTGACACGGCCGCGCGCGCGATCCGGCGCGCCGGGTTCAACGGGGTCGGCGTGGCCGACATCATGAAAGAGGCGGGCCTGACCCACGGTGGGTTCTATGCCCACTTCGCCTCGCGCGACGCGCTGCTGGCCGAGGCCCTGGAGCACGCCGGACAGCAAAGCGCCAGCCGCATCGCCAAGGGCAACGCCACGCGCCAGGCGCGCGGTGCCAGCCCGTTCAAGGCGCTCATCGAAGGCTATCTGTCGGACCGCCATTTGAGCGGCATCGAAAACGGCTGTGCCGTGGCCGCACTCGCCTCCGAGATGCCACGCCAGTCGCCCGACGTGCGTGCCGCCGCATCCCAGCGCGTGCGCAGCCTGATGGCACTGGTCGAACGGTCACTGCCCGCCGGTGCCGTGCCCGGGAGCGCCGCGGCCATCGCCAGCCAGATGGTGGGTGCGCTGCAGCTCGCCCGCGCCCTGGGCGACAACACCGAAGGCAAGGCTTTGCTGGCCGCCAACCGCAGCGCCCTGCTGGCGCAGCACGACGTCTCGCCCCCGGCCTGAGCCATGGGCCGTTTCATCGCATTTTTTTCATTCTTGAATATGACGATCGTCATAATCTAGGCCGCCGCCGCAGTCAACCCGGAACCTGAACCATGCAACTCCACAACGCCACCGTTCTCATCACTGGAGCCAACCGAGGCATCGGTCTGGCCTTTGCCCGCGAGGCGCTGGCGCGCGGCGCGCGCAAGGTCTACGCCGGCGCGCGCAACCCGGCCAGCGTGACACTGCCCGGCGTCGAGCCGATCGCGCTCGACGTGAACAACGCCGAGCAGGTGGCCACGGCCGCGCGGCACGCTGGCGATGTGACGCTGGTGATCAACAACGCCGGCATCGCCTCCCTGGGCGGCTTCCTCACGGCGGACAGCCTCGAGGCGGCGCGCAGCCAGATGGAGACCAACTTCTTCGGCCCGCTGCGCGTGAGCCAGGCTTTTGCGCCCGTGCTGGCGTCGCAGGGCGGCGGCGCGATCCTCAACGTGCTGTCGATCGCGAGCTGGATCAACTCGCCGATGCTGGCCGCGTACGGCGCGAGCAAGTCCGCCGCCTGGGCGCTGACCAATGGCCTGCGCAACGAGCTGCGCGCGCAGGGCACGCAGGTGCTGGGCCTGCACATGGGCTTTGTGGACACCGACCTGACGCACGGCCTGGAGATGCCGAAGTCGACGCCCGAAGAGATCGTGCGCCGCGCCTTCGACGCGCTGGAGGCCGGCGCCGACGAGGTGCTGGGCGACGAGATCACGCAGCAGGTCAAGCGCGGCCTGTCGGCCGAGCCGGGTGTTTACCTGCGAAGCCCCACGCCATGAGTTCGGTGCTTGCCCAGACCCGCCTGCAGCAGATGCTGCACGCGCCGCTGCTGCCCACACTGTTTCGCCTCGCCACGCCCAACGTGATGGGCCTGTTCGCGGCCACGATCGTGATCGGCTACGACGGCTACATCCTCGGCCTCTTGGGCGCGGATGCGCTGGCCGGCATCGCGCTGGTGTTTCCGCTGTCGATGCTGATGCTGCAGATGTCGGCCGGCGGCATTGGTGGCGCCACCACCGCGGCCGTGGCGCGCGCGCTGGGGGCGGGGCGCAGCGAAGACGCGAGCCGTCTGGCACAGCAGGCGCTGTTCATCTCGGCGGCGCTGGCAGCGCTGTTCATGCTGGCGCTGCTGGGCTTCGGGCGCAGCATCTTCGGTGGCATGGGCGGGCGCGGCGCCGCGCTGGAGGCGGCGCTGGCGTACTCGAACGTGCTGTTCAGCGGCGCGCTGATCATCTGGTTCACGAACGTGCTGGCCGCCGTGGTGCGCGGCGCGGGCAACATGGTGTTGCCCTCGGTGCTGCTGCTGGGCACGGCGCTGCTGCACCTCGCACTGGCACCGCTGCTGGTGTTCGGCTGGGGGCCCGTGCCGGGCATGGGTGTGGCGGGTGCCGCTGTCAGCACGCTGGTGGTCAACGCGCTGTCTGCGGCCGTGATGGTGGCCTGGCTGCTGCGCCGCGATGGTGCCGTGCACCTGCAGCGCTCGCCCTGGCGCCTGCATCTGCCGCTGCTGCGCGACATCCTGCGCGTGGGCTTGCCGGCGTCCCTGAGCCCGGTGATCAGCAACGCTTCCATCGCCGTGGCCACGGCCTTTGTGGGCAGCTATGGCACGGCCGCGCTCGCGGGCTACGGCGTGGCGGCGCGGCTGGAGTACATCCTGGTGCCGATCGCCTTCGGCTTTGGCACCGCGCTCACCGCCATGGTCGCCACCAACATGGGCGCGGGTCAGTCGGCGCGCGCGGTGCGCGTCGCCTGGGCCGGTGGTGCGGTGGTGGCGGCGATCACGGGCGCCATCGGCGTGGTCACCGCCCTGGCGCCTTCGCTGTGGATGGACCTGTTCACCACGGATGCCGCGGTGCTCGCGCTGGGCGCCACCTACCTCAACATCGTGGGCGGCTGCTATGCCTTCTTCGGCCTGGGCCTCGCGCTGTTCTTTGCGTCGCAAGGCGCGGGCCGCATGTTCTGGCCGCTGGCCGGCAGCATGGGCCGCCTGGTGATCCTGGTGGTGGGTGGCTGGCTGTGCGTGCATGTGTTCAAGACCTCGGCCAGCGGCCTCTTCGCCGTCATTGCGTTCAGCCTGGTGGTCTACGGCTCCACGCTGGCCATCGCCATCCGCCTGGGCAGCTGGACCCGATGACACTCGCCATTCACATCCACCACAGGAGACTTTCATGACCAACCTCGCCGACGAATTCAACCAGCGCGGCGCCGGCGCTCTGCCCGGCCACCTGGGTCTGGTGATCACGCACGTGAGCCCGCAGGAGGTTCGCTCCGAGCTGGCCGTGACGCCGACCACCATGGCGCCCAACGGTTTCCTGCACGCGGGCAGCGTGGTCACACTGGCCGACACCAGCTGTGGCTATGGCTGTGTGGCCAACCTGCCCAAAGAGGCCAAGGGCTTCACCACCATCGAGCTCAAGAGCAACCACCTGGGCACGGCGCTGGAGGGCACCATCGATTGCGTGGCCACGCCCGCCCACCTGGGTCGCACCACGCAGGTGTGGGACGCGGTTGTCACGCACCGCGAAACGGGCAAGACGATCGCGCTGTTTCGCTGCACGCAGATGGTGCTGTTCCCCAAGGGCTGACGCCGGGCCGCCGGCTCAGCCCGCCAACCGGCCCGGCGGCGCGGGCACCTGCCGAAGCCGCGCGAAGACCTCGGCAGCGGCTTCATCGGGCGGCTGGAGCGCGTGCGTCACGCGGCCCAGCGCGAAGGGTTGCAGGAACGCCCTGAACCGCGCGGCGTTGCCGGGCGCTTCGCCAAAGAAGACCAACTGCTCGCCCAGGCCCACCAGCACGGTGGGAAAGGTGGTGATGTCCAGCGCCTGCACCAGCTCCGCATGGTCCTCGACGTCGATCCACAGCCAGGTGGCCGAGGGATGCTCCAGCGACAGGGCCTGGAAGTCGGGCGCCAGGTCGCGGCAAACATGGCACCACTGAGCGCAGAGGCCAACGATCCAGGGTGTCGGCATGCGGCTTACTTTCCTGCCATGTTTCGGAGCTGCTGCACGTCGAGCACGGAAACCGCCGGCGCGTCGTTGCCCCACGCGCTCCTGACATAGGTCAGCAGGTCGGCGATGTCCTGGCCGTTCAGCTCGAGCACGAAGGGCGGCATGCCGAAGGGGCGCGGATGCCCCGCCGTGCTGGGGCCGAAGCCGCCGTAGAGCACCGCCTGCACCAGGTTGGCCGGCACGCCCTGCAGCACCGTGCTGTTGCCCGCCAGCGCGGGGTAGGCCCAGGCGCCATCGTTGCCCCGGGTGCCTTGCCCCTGCGCGCCATGGCATTGCGCGCACTGCTGCTCGTAAATCCTGGCGCCCTGGGTCAGCGCTTTGTCGGACCGCGCTTCGGTCGTCGTCAGCACGCGGCTGCGGGTCACGGGGAGCGCTTGGAGGTGCACCGCCATGGCGCGCAGGTCGCTGCTCTCCCAGTGCTGCGTGCTGTGCTGCACCACCTCGGCCATGGGTCCGGTGACGATGTGCGTGCCGCTGCGCCCGGTCTGGAACAGCGCCACGATGTCGGCCACCTCGCGCTCCTGCACGCCGCCTTCGGCGGGGTCGAGCAGCGAGGGCGCGTACCAGCCCTGCGCCGCCATGAACCCGCCGGCGAGCGACAGCATGTCGCTGCTGCCGCCCAGGGCGTTGCGCGGCACGTGGCAGGCGCTGCAGTGCGCCAGCCCATTGACCAGGTAGGCGCCGCGTTGCAGCTCGTCCACCGGTGCCGCAGTCACCGTGTCGTCGGGCCGGAAGTACAGCGCGCGCCAGGCCTTGAGCGCGGCTTGCGATCCCAGGTACCGGCCCAGGGCGTTGCCCGGCACGGTCGATGCCACCGGCGCCAGGCTGCGGAAAAACGCGAACAGGGCGTCGCTGTCGGGCCGCGTGACGTGGGTGGTGTTGGTGTACGGGAAGGCCGGGTTCAGCAGGCGCCCGTCGCGCGATTGCCCATGGTGCAGGGCGCGCCAGAAGTCGTCGGCGTTCCAGTCTTTCAGGCCGGTGCCATCGGGCGTGAGGTTGCTGCTGTACACCGTGCCGAAGGGTGTGCCGATGCCGCGCCCGCCGGCGAATGCGGCGCCGCCCCGCTCGGTGTGGCAGCCCTGGCAGTTGCCCACCAGGGCGAGGTAGCGGCCGCGCTCGATGGTGGCGGTGTCGTCCAGGCGGGCGGTCGTGCTCAGGGGCTGCACGGGCACGGGCCGGGATGGCCACAGCAGCCAGGCGCCTGCGCAGATGAGCAAGACCAGCAGAAGACCCATGGCCAGGGCGCCGCGTCGGCGGGACGGATGCGCGCTCACTGGACTACCCTCCGCGCTGCGCGCTTCGGGACGAGCGCTTGGGAGCGGCCCGGCGCGCTCATGGCCGCACCGCCTTCACCGAGGCCGGTGCCACGGGTGGCGTGAAGCTGCCGCACTCCAGGGGTGGCTGGGTGCCGGTGGATGCCACCGGCGCGGCGGACGGCGGCACCGGTTGCGCGGCCAGCCAGGCGCTCACGGCGGCCACGTCCTGCACCGGCAAGCGGCGCGCGATGGTGGCCATGCAGTCGGGCGACTGGGCCTGGCGGGTGCCGTTGTGCCAGGCGCCGAGCTGCGCGTTGATGTAGTCCGGGGGCAGGCCCAGCAGCCCGGGTGCTGCGGGCTGCGCGCCGGTGAGTGCCGCCCCGTGGCAGGCGGTGCAGGCGGGCACCTGCCGCGATGCATCGCCGCGCAGCGCGAGCTGCTCGCCCCGCTGCAGCACGGCGGCCGGCGCGCGCGCAGGCAAGGCCGGCGCGTGAGGCAGGTCCAGCGATGCGAAGTGGTGCGCGATCTCCCACAGGTAGGCGTCGCTCAGCGGATCGACCATGCGCGCCATCAGCGCGTGTCGGCGCTGGCCGCTCTGGAAATGCTTGAGCTGGTTGTACAGGTAGCCCGCCGGCTTGCCGGCGATGCGGGGGTAGTAGCCGTCGGGGCGCGCGCGGCCCTGCTGGCCGTGGCAACTGGCGCAGGCCTGCACCCGCTGGGCCAGGGTGTCTTCAAAACGGGGGGCGGGTTGTGCGGCGGCGCCCCACGGGATGCACGTGGCGAGCAGCAGGGCGATCAGGGCTGGGATGGGAAGCATGTGGGTATCCTCACACAATTCATCTGATCTGCAAGACTCAGATGAATTGAAAAATGACCAGATCAGATGGTGCGATCCGATGAACAGCTTTCGCGTGCCCCGGTACCAGCAACTGGCCGACGAACTGGCCGCGGCCATCCGCGGGGGCGTGTTGCGCCCGGGCGAGCGCCTGCCCTCGGTGCGCGAGACCCGCCAGCAGCGCGGCATGAGCCCGTCCACCGTGTTCCAGGCCTATGGCCAGCTGGAGGCCGAGGGCCTGGTCGAGGCGCGGGCGCGCTCCGGGTTTTATGTGCGGGCCACGCGCCGCGCCGTGCGGGGCGGCCCCCAGGTGGCCGCGCCGCGCAGCGAGGCCACGCCGGTGGCCATCAGCGAGCTGGTGTTCGATCTGCTGGGGTCCACGCGCGACGCCGATGTGGTGCCGCTCGGCTCGGCGTTTCCGGCCGCGCACCTGTTTCCCTTCGACGAGCTGGCCCGCTGCGGTGCGCGCGCCATGCGCGGCCTCAACCCGGCCCAGATCACCGGTGCGCTCACCGCTGGCGACGAAGGGCTGCGCCAGGCCTTGCGCCGGCGCTGCGCCTTGCAGGGCATGGCGCTGGCGGACAACGAGCTCATCATCACCAACGGCGCGATGGAAGCGCTCAACCTCTGCCTGCAGGCGGTCACCCGGCCGGGGGATGTGGTGGTGGTCGAATCGCCCACGTTCTATGCCGCCTTGCAGGCGCTGGAGCGCCTGCACCTCAAGGCCGTGGAGGTGGCCACCGACCCGCGAGACGGTGTGGACCTGGAGGCCTTGAGCGGGCTGCTGGATCGGCATCCGGTGGCCGCCTGCTGGTTCATGCCGAGCTTTCAGAACCCGCTGGGCGCGCTGATGTCGCCGGTCCGCAAGCAGGCGCTGGTCGACCTGCTCGCGCGCCACCGCGTGCCGCTGATCGAGGACGACGTGTATGGCGAGTTGTATGCGGGCTCGCTGCGCCCGCCACCGGCCAAGGCGTATGACCAGAGCGGCGGCGTGCTGCACTGCTCGTCGTTCTCCAAGTGCCTGGCGCCCGGCTACCGGGTGGGCTGGGCCGCCGCGGGGCGGTACGCATCGCAGGTGGAGCGGCTGAAGATGACGACCTCCTTGGCCAGCGCCCTGCCGACCCAGCTGGCGCTGGCGGACTACCTGGCCCAGGGCGGTTACGACCGCCACCTCAGGCGCCTGCGCGAGTCCCTGTCGGCGCAGCGCAAGCACGCGCTGCGGCTGATCGAGCGGCACTTTCCGCCCGGCACGCGCACCACACGGCCCGAGGGTGGCTACTTCATCTGGCTCGAACTGCCACCTTCGGTGGACGCCCTCGTGCTGCACCACCGGGCCCGCGCGCAGTCCATCAGCACGGCGCCCGGCGCGCTGTTTTCAGCCGACCGGCGTTTCACCCACCACCTGCGCCTCAATGTCGGGCACCCGGGCGACGGTCGTGTGGACGCGGCCTTGCGCACGCTGGGCGCGCTGGCCACCGAGATGGCCCGATCGGTGCGCTGAGCGCGAGGCATCAAGGTGCCTGGATCGCCATGCCTTTCGTGGCCGAGGCCGGCAGACCGAACACTTCGTCGAAGGCCCAGTTGAAGGCGAAGGTGTAGACGAGGAAGAAGACCACCAGGGCCATGTCCATCACCAGCGCCTGCCACAGGCTCACGCCCAGCCACCAGGCGATCAGGGGCACCAGCATGGCGACCAGGCCGACCTCGAAGCTCACCGCGTGCAGCACCCGCCGTTTCACGCTGCGTCCGGTGGTGGCCTGGCGGGCCTCCCACCGTTCAAAGAAGGTGTTGAAGACGAGGTTCCAGACGACCGCCACGGACGAGGTGGCGATGGC
This sequence comes from Hydrogenophaga sp., assembly GCF_036675665.1. GTDB lineage: Bacteria > Pseudomonadota > Gammaproteobacteria > Burkholderiales > Burkholderiaceae_C > Hydrogenophaga. The sequence continues at coordinate 43,396 of NZ_JAKFEO010000099.1, forward strand.
CAGCGTCCCGCTGTCCAGCAAGCTGTGGCCCGACATGAGCATCAAGCCCCAGCCAGCGAGTGCGATGGCCACCACTTCATACAGGCTGATGTACACCACGCGTCTCCAGATTCCCTGCACAGCTCGTCTCCGTTGTTTCAATGGCCGCACTGTATGTCGTTCTGATTGATACTAAAAGTCAGCTTCTATCAGGAGAACTGACAGATGAAATTTGACTTCGAATCCCTCAAGGTGTTTCTGGCGGTGCTGGACCACGGCTCCTTTTCGGCCGCGGCGCGCTCGCTGGGCAAGGTGCCGTCCGCGGTGAGCATGGCGATCGGCCATCTGGAAGCCGACCTGAACCTGGTGCTGTTTGACCGCAGCGGCCGCGAGCCGCGTCCCACGCCGCAGGCAACGGCCCTGGTGCCGCAGGCGCGCATGCTGGCGGAGCAGTTGCTCAAACTGGACACGCACGCGCTCTCGCTCACCCAGGGGCTGGAGCCCTGCCTGACCATCGCGGTGGCGCCGGAGCTGCTGGCGGCCACGCCGTGGAGCGCGGCGCTGGTGCAGCTGTCGGCCGAACACCCGCTGCTGGAGGTGGAGGTGCTGGCGGCACCGCAAACCGACGCCCTGGGCATGTTGCACAGCGGGCGGGCCCACGTGGCCCTGGTGTTCGAGCGCGCCAGTCTCGATGCGCGCGAGGGCTTTCAGGAGGTGGGGCGCGAGATTCTGGTGGCGGTGGTGGCGCCCACCCATCCGATGCTGCGCGGGCGCAAGGCCACGCGTGGCGTGCGCGAGGACGACCTGGCCGTGGAGCGGCAGATCATCGTGGCCGGCCGGCATTCGGTGGACGTGGACGAGCGCATCGTGATGTCGCGCCACCAGTGGCGCACCGACACCCCGGTGGCCGCCATGGGGCTGGTGATCGCCGGGCTGGGCTGGGCGTGGTTGCCGCAGGGTTTTGTGCGCGCGCCGCTGGCGGCCGGGCAACTGGTGGAGATTCCGCTGGAGAACTTCAGCAACGCCATGCCGCTGTGGGTGGACGCGGTCTGGGCGAAGGCACAGCCGCTGGGGGTGGCGGCGCGGCGTTTCCTGGAGTTGCTGGACGGCGTGCGCCGTCAGGGCGCGCAGCCGGGCAAGGCCGCCGTGATCAAGCGCCGGCCAGCTGCGCGCGGGTGATGCGGCGCACCCGGAAGTAGAGCCACAGCGCGATGCTCATGTTGAGCAGGTTGAAGGCGATGCCGTTGAGGAAGGCCGCGTGGTAGCTGCCGGTCAGGTCGAACACCCAGCCCGACATCCAGCCGCCCAGCGCCATGCCCACCAGCGTGGCCATGATCACCGCGCCCACCCGCGCGCCGGCTTCTTTGGGCGGGAAATACTCGCGCACGATGATGGCGTACGAGGGCACGATGCCGCCCTGGAACAGGCCGAACAGTGCGGCAATCAGGTAGAGCGAGACCAGGCCGTCGAACGGCAGGAACAGCAGCAGCGCGACACACTGCAGGGCCGAGCCCAGCAGCAGCGTTCGGATGCCGCCGATGCGGTCGCAGATCCAGCCCGAAAGGAGCCGGCTGGCGATGCCGCAGAACAGCATGAGGGACAGCATCTCGGCGCCGCGCGCCGCGCCAAAGCCCAGGTCGGTGCAATAGGCCACGATGTGCACCTGCGGCATCGACATGGCCACGCAGCAGCCCACGCCGGCCACGCACAGCAGGGCCATCGCGTGGTTCGGGCTCAGGCCGAACGGGCGGCTGGTGTCGGGCGCTGCTTCACCCACGCTCACCGGTGCGGTCACCACCAGCGGTGGGCGCTGGCGCATGAGGTTGGCCAGCAGAAAGATGCCGGTGCCGCACACCACGCCCAGGATCACGTAGGTCTGGCGCCAGCCGATGGTCGATATGCCCCACTGCACCAGGGGTGGCCACACGGTGCCGGCCACGTAGTTGCCGCTGGCCGCAATGGCCACCGCCATGCCACGCCGCTTGTTCCACCACAGCGCGGTGTCGGCCAGCAAGGGTGCAAAGGTGGACGAGCTGCCCAGCATGCCCAGCAGCAGCCCGTGCGCCAGGCCAAAGGTCCAGATGCTGCCCGACCAGGCCGCCCAGATGAAGCCACCCGCCACCGCCACCGCGCCCACGCGCAGCACCGGCGTGATGCCGTGGCGGTCGGCCAGTTTGCCGGTGAACAGGCCGCCGATCCCCAGGCAGATCATCATGAGCGTGTAGGGCAGGGCAGCGTCGGCCCGGCCCACGCCGAACTCGGCCTGCACCGCGGGCAGCACCACCGCCACCACGTACATGCCGCTGTTGCCCAGCGTGACCAGCGCGAGGGTGGTGAGCAGGCGACGCACGGCCACGCGCGAGTCGATCAGGCTGGGGTCGGCAGGGGTGTGGGGCATGGCGCCCGATGCTACGCCGTGCGTGTGAGCGCGCTTGTCACGCGCGTTGCTGGCTTGTGTGCGTTGGGCAACGTTCGAAACCGAACAGACCCCACGCGCTGGCTGGCCGATGCTGTGGACGTGGATCCCTCAAGCGGCCTGGCGCCGCTCCACGCAACTCCGTCAACATTGAAAGGGCTCCCCATGAAAACCACTTCCCATTCTCGCGCCGTGCTGTTGGTCAGCGCTTGTCTGTGGGCTCCGCTGGCCGCACAGGCCGCCCCACCCACCAAGGCCGAATACGCTGCCGCCAAGACCACGATCAGCGCGGACTACAAGGCCGCGAAGGCCGCATGCGACAGCCTCAAGGCCAATGCCAAGGACATCTGCATGGAAGAGGCCAAGGCCAAGGAAAACAACGCGCGCGCCGAGCTGGAGTTCAGCGTCAGCGGCAAGCCGGCCGATGGCATCAAGGTTCAGACCGTCAAGGCCGATGGCATTTACGAGGTGGCCAAGGAGCGCTGCGACGACCTGAACGGCAACGCCAAGGACGTGTGCAACAAGGAAGCGAAGGCAGCGCACGTGGCCGCTCTCGCCGCCGCCAAAGCCTCGAAGGCCACGGCCGAGGCCCGTGCCGACAGCAAAGAGGAAGTCAACGAGGCCAAGTACAAGGCAGCGGCTGAAAAATGCGATGCCATGTCCGGTGATGCCAAGGACGCCTGCATCAAGGCCGCCAAGGCCGCCCACGGCCAGCGCTGAACGTCGCGCCGCTGGCGCCGCTTCAGTCGAACAGGTCGGGCTCGCTGCGCACCAGGTCGTTCCAGATGGCCTGGAAGTGCAGCCAGCCGATGTACTCGCTGCCCACGTGTTCGCGGCTGTAGCGCGCGCGCTCGGCGGGCACCAGGCGCGGGGTCGCACCGGTGGCCATCACGGCCAGTTGCTGCTGGCAGCAGCGCTCGAGTGCGATGAACCAGAACGCCGCGGCCTCGATGCTGTGGCGGCTCGCGGTGAACAGGCCGTGGTTCTGATGGATCGCGGCCTTCACGCCCTTGAACCAGTCGGCCACTTTCAGGCCGGCCTTCACCTCCACCGCCACCTGGCCGGCTTCGTCACCAATCACCACGTGGTCCTCGAAGAACGCGGCCGCGTCCTGCGAGATCGGCTGCAGCGGCTGGCCCAGTGAGGCGAACGCCGTGCCGTGAACCGTGTGCGCGTGGCACATGGCGATGATGTCGGGGTGCGCCTCGTGCACCGCCGCGTGCAGCACGAAGCCGGCGCGGTTGACCGCGTGGCGACCTTCCACCACCTGGCCCTGGTGGTCCACCAGGATCAGGTTGGACACCTTCACCTGCGCGAAATGCACCGCCATCGGGTTGGTCCAGTACAGGTGCGGGTGCTCGGGATCGCGGATGGTCAGGTGGCCGGCGAAGCCGTAGTCGAAGCCCTGGCGCGCAAACGCGCGGCAGGCACCCGCCAGGCGCTCTTTCAGGTACTGGCGCTCCTGCGCCACGTTGTCGAACGTGGGGATGCCGGGGTAGATCAGGCCGGGCTGGTCGGGCTGGTAGATCGAGACCTTGAGGTCGGTCAGCGGGTCGTGCCGGTATTCCTTCTGGCCCGGCATCGAGAGCTTTTCAAGCACGGCGGACATGGTGTCTCCTCGGGTGGTGATGAGCCGCCATGGTGGGCCAGGGCGCTTGCATTGACAAACGATGAATGCTCATGGAAGCATGAGCCAGTTTCATCTGAAAGCCCATTGCATGAGAAATCTTCCACCGCTGGCGCGGTTGCGCACCTTCGAGGCCGCCGCGCGCCTGCAGAGTTTTGCGCTGGCAGCGCTTGAGCTGCACCTCACCGCCTCGGCCATCAGCCACCAGATCCGCGACCTGGAGCGGCACTTCGGGCGCGCGCTGTTCGAGCGCCGCCACCGCCAGGTGCAGACCACGCTGGAGGGCCGCCGCCTGTTCGAGAGCCTGGGCCGATTGTTCGACGCGCTGGAGGCCACCTGCGCCGAGGTGCAACTGCCCATGCACGACGAGGTGCTGGCGGTGCATTGCGCGCCCAGCCTGGCGCTCAAGTGGCTCGGCCCGCACCTGCCCTCGTTCCTGGCGCGGCACCCCTTGATCAACATCCGCCTGACCACCGGCGCCGACCCGGTGGACCTGGGCGTGGTGCGCGACATCGATGTGGCGCTGTCTTACGGTGTGGCTCGCCACAAGCCCGGGCTGGATGTGATCTCCCTCGGTGACGAGCGCATCGCACCCCTGGTGTCCCCCGCCTTGCTGGTGGCCAGGGAGCGCCCCGCCCAGGCAATCCGGCGCCTGTCGCTCATCGACTCGCAGCTCAGCCCGGTCGGCTGGGCCGAGTGGTTTGAGCTCAACGGTCTGGAGCTGCCCGTGCGCCCCCGGCCATCGTTCGACCGCGCGGCCATGGCGATTGCCGCCGCGGTCGACGGCATGGGCGTGGCGCTGGAGAGCACGCGCCTGGCGGCGCGCGAGATCGAGCGCGGCGAGTTGGTGGTGCTGGGTGAGCGCAGCCTGCGCAAGATCGTGCGGCCGGTGCACTTTCTGAGCGTGCGCGCCACCGACCGGGCGCGGGCGCCGGTGGTGGCGTTCGTGCAGTGGGTGCAGGCGCAGACGACCTGAACCCCGCGCCCTCAGCGTGTGCGCAGCAGAGCGCGCTGGAACGACATCACGTGCTCCTGCACGGCCGCTTCGGCGGCGGCTGCGTCGCCATCGGTCAGTGCCTTCAGGATGGCCCGGTGCTCGTCCTGCACTTCGCTCAGGTGGTCCGGCATGGCCAGGGATATGGCCCAGAAGCGTTGCGATCGAGCGTGCAACACCTTGAGTATCTCGATCAGGACCTGATTGCGCGAGACCTCTGCGATGGCCTCGTGGAAGAGGCGGTCGCAATTCATGATGCGCGTCATGTCGCGCTCTGCAACCGCTGAGTCGAACTGTGCGGCCAAGCCACGGATCGAGTTCAGTTCGGCCAGCGTGATCCGGGCTGCTGTCAGGCGCACGCACAGCGCTTCATTAACCGATCGCACAGTGATCAAGTCGAGTGCGTCGTCGATGGACAACGGAGAGACCATCACGCCTTTGCGCGGGATGATTTGAACAAGGCCCTCGTTTGACAGTCGGTGCAGCGCGTGGTTGATTGGCGTGCGTCCGAGAGCCAGATCGTTCATCAGCACCGCAGTGTTCAAGTAGTCGCCCGGCTTGTACTTCAGTGTGGTCAACCGCTCTTGCAGCCGCGCATAGGCCTGCTCGTTTTGAGACAAGTCCGCAGCGGGTGGTTTCTGTGAGACGCGGGCGCGCGAAGAGACTGGCAAAGCGTGTCCTAGCAAAAGGGAAACACTGTAGCGCAAGACAAAACCTGGCATGAAATTCGCTAGACATAGTGTTAATACTGATGTGAAATTTCACAAGAGTGGCAGTATCCTGATCCAGAGAATGTCCAAACCGAATGAACACTGAAGCCACATTTGCCCCCGAGGCGCACCTCGCCGTCTGCCGCGAACGCCGTGAACGCTTGTTGGCGCACGCGCAGATGCTGGGTTTGCAGGGTTTCGTTGTGTTCGGGCACGGCAGCAGCTTGGGCAGTGGCACCCGCTCTCACGGTGCATTGAGGTATCTGACCCACTGGGATGGACACGACGCCACTTCATTGCTGGTGTGCACCAAAACAGCGTGCGCTTTGTTGGTGGGAAGTCCATTTTTGGTGCCGCTCGCCCGCCTGCGACACCCTGATCTGGTGGTTATTGACGCATCACCCGCCACGTGGGGGGCGCATGTGAAGCACCTGCTCGGGTCAGCGCGCAGTGTCGCGACCGTGGGCGTTGATGAAATGCCGCAAGCCGCTTGGGCAGGCCTGCAGGCGGCTCTGGCTCCTTCCTGTGAAACCAGATCCATGGATTCGTGGCTGGATGGAGTCCGATGTGAGCTGGATCCCGTGCAACAGGCAGCGCACCGCCGGGCGGCCGGTATCTGTGACCAACTTTTCGGCGCGCTGCGGCAGGAGCTGCGAACGGGTCAACCTGCCTGGCGCATCCAGGCCGAGATGGCGCACCGCGCGCACAAGCTGGGCGCTGACCACTGCCGTACCTGGTTGACAGTGGCGCCAATGGCCGACTATCCACGCTACTGGAAGGAAGAATGCCTGCGCATTCCTCAGGCCAATGATCAGGTGTTGTTTGGCGTCATGCTGACGGTGGACGGACATTGGGGCCACGGCATACGAATGGGCCACATGGGCGAGCCGAGCGCCGCGATCCGGTGTTTGCACGAGGCGATCGAGGCGGCCCTGGTTGCCGGGCTCAAGGGCTTGCGCTGCGGGTCGCCATTGGAGAATGTTGAAGCGGCCATGCAATCGTTGCTGCCTGCCCGCGGCGCTCTCGAATCCACGTGTTTTCGATACGGACACGGACTTGGTCATTCATACGAGGAAGCGCATGCCACGCCGTGCTTTCCCCAATGGTTCGGAGCTGCATCGTCAGAACGTCAGCTCAGCCGAACGCCGACCCGGCCCGGCATGCTTCTGGAGCTCCACCCCAACGTCTTTCTCGCCGGTACTGGTGGCGCTGCCATCGGCGAAATGGTGCTTGTGCACGAGAACCACAACGAATGCCTGCTGGATTTCCCGCGCAGTCTTGCCGATTGGTCATGACGACAGCCCACGCCTTTCCCCGCTCCCTCTTTTCCTTTCCTGTTTCCTTCCCCCCACCTCACCGGAGTTCTTGATGAAAAACCTGTCCGTTGCTTCCGCACTGTTCGCCGCTGCCAGTCTGTGCAATGTCTATGCACAAGAGCTGCCCAAGACCCAGCTCAAGATCGTCGGTGGCCTGAGCAACCTCGCCCCCTACAACGATTTCGAGAAGCCGTTCTGGACCACCACGGTGCCCGCCTTGTCGGGTGGCCAGGTCACGGCCGAGATCAAAGGCTTCAACGAAATGGGCCTCAAAGGCCCCGAGCTGCTGCGCCTGATGTCGCAAGGCGTGGTCGAGTTCGGCACCGCCACGCTGTCGTACTTCGCCAGCGACGACCCGATCAACGAAGCGGTGGACCTGGCCGGTCTCACCACCGACGCCAAGACGCAGCGCCAGGTGGTGGCCGCGTTCGAGCCCGTCTATGAAAAGCTGTACGGCGGCGCCAACGGCGTGAAGCTGCTGGGTCTCTCGCCCTACCCGGCGCAGGTGCTGTTCTGCAATGCCGACATGAAAGGTCTGGCCGATCTCAAGGGCAAAAAAGTGCGCACCAGCAGCCGCACCCAGGCCGAGCTGATCGAAGCCCTGGGCGGCACCAGCGTCACCATGGCGTTTGGTGAAGTCGTGCCGGCGATGCAGAACAAGGTGGTCGACTGCGCCATCACCGGCTCCATGTCGGGCTACTCGGCCAAGTGGTACGAGGTGTCCACCCATCTGGTGGCATTGCCCATCAACTGGAATCCGCAGATCCACGCGGTGAACCAGAAGGCCTGGAACCGCCTGGACCCCAAGGTGCAGACCTTCCTGCAGACCAACATCGACAAGATGATCGACTCGATGTGGAACGGCGCCGCAGCCCAGACCCAGCTTGGCTACGACTGCAACTCCGGTGCCGCCGCCTGCACGCAGGCGGTCAAGGGCAAGATGGTGTTGGTCCAGCCCTCGGAGGCCGATCGCGCCCTGCTCAAGAAGACCATGCAGGACACCGTGCTGCCCAAGTGGGCTGCACGCTGCTCCGCCCAGTGCGTGAGCGACTTCAACGCCACCATCGGTAAAAGCCTGGGTCTGACCGCCCGCAAGTAAGCACGCTGACCGCCGACCTCGGGCGTCCCGGTGGGCCGTCCGGGATCGCTGGTCACGCCTGGCATTCACCGGAATCACCATGAAACCTTCCCAACCTCTGCCCTGGCTGGGCCGCACGCTGCGGCTGGCCGAGACCTTTTCCCGGGCCGCCGTCTGGGCGGGCGGCGCGCTCACGCTGGCCGCGGTCTTCCTCATCGCCTACGACATCCTGGTGCGCAAGTTCTTCAACATCACCGTCGGTGGTGCCGACGAAATCTCCAGCTACGTGTTTGCGATCAGCACCTCGTGGGCGCTGGCCTTCGTGGTGCTGCAGCGGGCCAACGTGCGCGTGGACGTGATCTACGAGCGCCTGCCGGTGCGCGTCTCGGCGTTCCTCGACTGGCTCTCGCTGGTGGCCCTGGGCGTGTTCATGGTGTTCCTCACCTGGCACGCGTATTCGGTCGCCGAGACGTCGTTCGTGCGCAACGCCGCGGCCAACACGCCGCTGGCCACACCGCTGTGGATTCCGCAAGGTTTGTGGGTGCTGGGCATGGTGTGGATGTGTGTGGTGCTCGCGCTCATGCTGACCCGGGCCTCGGTGGCCATGGTCACGGGTGACCTGGCCACGGTGAAGGCGTTGTGCGGCGTCGTCTCCGCCAAAGAGGAAGCCGAAGAGGGCGCCCTCGAAGGCGAACGCATCATCCAGGGAGAACGTTCATGATCGCCACCGCCGTCCTCATCCTGCTGGTGCTCATCGGCTTGAGCATTCCGGTGGCGGCCGCGCTCGGCGTGCTGGGCCTCATCCTCGACCCGCTGTTCTCCATGCTGCCGCTGAGCCGCGCCATGGGCGAACTGGCCTGGAGTTCGAGCAACGAATTCCTGCTGGTGGCCATTCCCATGTTCATCATGCTGGGCGAAATCCTGCTGCGCGCCGGTTTTGCCGAGCGCATGTACGGCGCCATGGCGCTGTGGCTTTCCTGGCTGCCGGGCGGCCTGATGCACGCCAACATCGGTGCCTCGACCCTGTTCGCCGCCACCTCGGGCTCCAGCGTGGCCACCGCGGCCACGGTGGGCACGGTGTCGGTGCCGCAGATCAAACGCCACGGCTACAACGAGCCGCTGTTCCTGGGCAGCATCGCCGCCGGCGGCACGCTGGGCATCCTGATCCCGCCCTCGATCAACCTGGTGATCTACGGCGTGCTGACCAACTCGTCGGTGCCCAAGCTGTACCTGGCGGGCATCATCCCCGGCCTGTTGCTGGCCGGCCTGTTCATGCTGGTGGTGATCCTGGCCTGCGTGGTCAAACCCGCGTGGGGTGGCCGGCCGGTGCGGGCCAGCTGGGGTGAACGATTCCGCAGCCTGCAGCACCTGTTGCCGCCGCTGGGCATCTTCTTCCTGGTGGTGGGCTCGATCTACGCCGGGTTGGCCACGCCCACCGAAGCCGCCGCGCTGGGGGTGGTGGGTGCGCTGGTGCTGGCGGCGTTCTCGCGCAAGCTGTCGATCCGCATGCTGCGCGACGCACTCGAAGGCACGATGAAGTCCACCGCCATGATCATGCTGATCGTGATCGCCGCGGGCTTCCTCAACTTCGTGATGAGCGCCACCGGCCTCACCGACGCGCTCACCAAAAGCATTGGTGGTCTGGGCCTGTCGCCCGGCATGATGATTCTGGTCGTGGTGCTGTTCTATGTGGTGCTGGGCTGCTTCATGGAGACCCTGTCCATGATGATCGTGACCATCCCCATCGTGGCGCCCGTGATGATCGCGCTCGGCTTCGATCCGATCTGGCTGGGCATCCTGATCATCCTGATGGTGGAGACCGCCCTCATCACGCCGCCGGTGGGCATGAACCTCTTTGTGGTGCACAGCATCCGCAAGAGCGGTTCCATGAACGCCGTGATCGTGGGCAGCCTGCCCTTCGTGGCGGCGCTGTTCGTCATGGTCGCCTTGCTCGCCGTCTTCCCCGACATTGCCCTCTGGCTGCCGCGCGTCTTCGGTTGACGCCCGCACGCTTCTCTTTCATCCATTCATTCCAGGTTTCACATGAAGCTCTCTTTCCAGCTTGACGCAGGCAGTGCCTCGCGCACCCTCAGCACCGACGTGCACACCTTCATCGTGGCCGGCTGGGCCGGTCGCGACCGGGACGCCATCGAACACCACATCGAAGAACTGGCACTGATCGGCGTGCCGCGCCCCAGCGCCGTGCCGCTGTATTACCGCGTGGCCGCGAACCAGCTCAGCCAGGCACCCGGCATCCAGGCGGTGGGCCCGCACTCCTCGGGCGAGGTGGAGACCCTGGTCTTCACGGTTGACGGCGAGATGTATGTCAGCCTGACTTCGGACCACACCGACCGCAAGCTGGAGTCGCACAGCGTGGCGCTGTCCAAGCAGCTCTGCGTGAAGCCCGTGGGCACCACGGCCTGGCGCTTCGCCGATGTGGCCGGGCACTGGGACGAGCTGGTGATCCGCTCCTTCATCGAAGAAAACGGCGCCGAGGTGCTGTACCAGGAAGGGGCCCTGAGCGCACTGCGCACGCCCTCCGACTTGATCGCGGGTTATCTGGGCGGTGCTGCCGCATTGCCCGAAGGCGTGGCCATGAGCTGCGGCACGGTCGGCGCCATCGGCGGCATCCGGCCGTCGACCGCCTTCATCATGGAGCTGTTCGATCCCCGCAGCGGACGCAGCCTCAAGCACCGTTACGCTGTTGAAGTCCTGCCCGAAGTGGCCTGAACCCCGGAGACCGCCATGCACCCCATCGTCACCCTGAGTCACTGCGCGTCAGCCTTGCGCGAGGGCGCCACCCGTTCGCATGAGCTCGTGGAGCAGGCGCTTGAGCGCATCGCTTCTCCCCAGGGAGAGGGGGCACGCGCCTTCACCCGCGTCTACGCGCAGGCGGCACGCCAGTCGGCGGTGATCTCCGACATGCTGCTGGCCGCGGGCCAGGCCCGCTCGGGCATCGAGGGCTTGCCGATTTCCATCAAGGACCTGTTCGACGTGGCGGGCGACACCACGCAGGCCGGCTCGGTGGCGTTGCAGGGCCACCCGGCGGCCACGGAAGACGCGGTGGCGGTGCAACGTCTCAAGGCGGCCGGCGCCGTGATCGTGGGCCGCACGAACATGACCGAGTTCGCGTTCTCCGGCCTGGGCATCAACCCCCACTTCGGCACGCCGCTCAACCCCTGGGACCGCGCGACCGGCCGCATCCCGGGTGGTTCGTCATCCGGCGCGGCGGTGTCTGTGGCCGACGGCATGGCGCTCGCGGGCCTGGGCTCCGACACCGGGGGGTCGCTGCGCATTCCTGCCGCGCTGTGTGGCCTGGTCGGTTTCAAGCCCACGGCCAGCCGGGTGTCCGCGCAAGGTGCGCTGCCCCTGTCCACCAGCCTCGACTCGATCGGGGCCATCGCCCCCAGCGTGGCCTGCTGCGCGCAGCTCGATGCCATCCTCAGTGGCGACGCGCCCGCGGTGTTGCGCCCGGCGTCGTTGAAAGGCTTGCGCCTGGCGGTGCCCAGCACGCTGGTGATGGATGGTGTGGACGCGCCAGTGGCCCACAGCTTCGAGCGGGCCCTCGCGCGCCTCTCGGCGCAAGGCGCCGTGGTGCAGGAGCTGGCCGTGCCCGCGTTCGCGCGCCTGGCCACCATCAACGCCAAGGGCGGGCTGGTGGCGGCCGAGGCCTGGGCCTGGCACCGCGAGTTGCTGGCGTCCAGCGGTCCGCGCTACGACCCGCGCGTGTCCTCGCGCATCCAGCGCGGCCAGGCCATGTCGGCGGCCGACTACATCGACGTGCTGAACGCGCGCACCGCCTGGATCGCCGAGGTGCAGGCGCAGATGGCCGACCACGATGCGCTGGTGATGCCCACGGTGCCGGTGATCGCGCCCAAGCTTGCCGAGACCGCCGCCAGCGACGAGGTGTACACGCAGACCAACCTGCTGATCCTGCGCAACCCCACGCTGATCAACTTCCTCGACGGCTGCGCCATTTCCCTGCCGTGCCACCGCCCGGGTGACGCGCCGGTGGGCCTGATGCTGGCCGCGCCGCGCCTGCACGACCAGCGCCTGCTCTCGATCAGCCTGGCCATCGAGGCCGCCCTGCAGGGCGCCTGACCCACCACGTTGCCTGCACACCATGTCCGAACCCTCCAACCTCTTCACGCCGTTGCAGCTCGGTCGCCTGACCCTGCCCAACCGGATCATGATTTCCCCCATGTGCCAGTACTGCGCGGTCGACGGCAACCCCGTCGCCTGGCACTTCGGCCACCTCGGCAGCCTGGCCATGTCGGGTGCGGGCCTGTTGTGCGTTGAAGCCACCGGGGTCAGCCCCGAGGCCCGCATCACGCCCGGTTGCCTGGGTCTGTACAACGACGACAACCAGGCCCAGCTGCAACGGCTGGTCGATGCGGTGCGCGCGATCTCCCGCATCCCGCTGGCGCTGCAGCTCTCGCACGCCGGGCGCAAGGCGTCCAGTCGCACGCCGTGGGAAGGTGGATCGCTCATCGCACCGGTCGACGGCGGCTGGCTGCCGCACGGACCCTCGGCCGTGGCGCAGAAGCCCGACGAGCCGCCCCCGCACGCGATGACCGAGGACGACATCCGCCACGCGATCGACGCGTTCGCGCAGGCCGCGCGCCGCGCGCGTGCGATCGGCTTCGACGCCATCGAAATCCACATGGCCCACGGCTACCTGCTGCACCAGTTCATGTCGCCGCTGGCCAACCAGCGCGCCGACCGTTATGGCGGCTCGCTGGAGAACCGCATGCGGCTGGCGCTGGAGGTGTTCCAGGCCGTGCTGGACGCGGCCGGCCCCGACATGCCGGTGGGCGTGCGCCTGTCGGCCACGGACTGGGCCGAGGGCGGCTGGGACATCGCGCAGACGGTGGAGCTGGCGCGCCGGCTGGAGGCCTGCGGTTGTGCGTTCCTCGACATCTCGTCCGGGGGTCTGTCGCACCAGCAGAAGATCCCGATCGGGCCGGGATACCAGGTGCGCTTCGCGGCCGAGGTCAAGGCCACGGTGACGATCCCGGTGGTCACCGTCGGCCTCATCACCGACCCCGCGCACGCCGAGCGGATCGTGCACGACGGGCAGGCCGACATCGTGGCACTGGCGCGCGGCTTCCTGCACGATCCGCGCTGGCCCTGGCGCGCCGCGGCGCAGGTGGGCGGCACCGTGGTGCCACCGCGGCAGCTGCTGCGCTGCCTGCCCCACGGGCACGCACCCATCTTCGGCGACGTGCGGATCGGCCAGCGCTGACGGCGCTGGGCAGCGGCCACCGCTGCCCTGAAGCCGTTGCGAACGCCTGCCCCTGGTGCTGCTGCTCAAACTCTTCCTCGTTCCCGGCCTCGTTGCGCTGATCACGCTGGCCGGGCGCCGCTGGGGCCCGGCCATGGCGGGCTGGCTCTCGGGCTTTCCCGTGGTGGCCGGCCCCACCTTGCTCTTCATTGCGCTGGACCAGGGCGCGGCCTTTGCGGCGCAGGCCGCCCACGTGACCTTGATGGCGGTGCTGGGCAACGTCGCCTTCGGTGTCACCTACGCCTGGATGGCCTTGCGGTACCGGTGGTTCGTGTGTGCCGCGGCGGGCGTGCTGGCGTTCGTGCTGGTGGGCTGGGTGCTCGTGACCCTGCATCCTTCGCCCTGGGTGGCGCTGGCCATGGCGCTGCTCGGCCTTCCGATGGCCGCGCGCCGTTTGCCCAAGGTGGCTTTCGTCAACCCGGGGCGCGCCGTGTCGCGTTGGGAATTGCCGGTGCGCTGCGCAGCGGCTGGCGCGCTCGTCACCACGGTCACCTTGTCCGCCGGCGAGCTGGGTCCCGTGGGCAGCGGCATGCTCACGATCTTCCCGGTGATGGGCATGGTGCTGGGTGTGTTCTCGCACATCGCCTGGGGCGGCCAGGGTGCCATCCACCTGCTCGCCGGCCTGGTCAAGGGCCTGTACGCGTTCGTGGTGTTCTGCTTCGTGCTCGCAGTGGCGCTCATCCCGCTGGGCGCGCCGGCGGCGTTCGGTCTGGCCTTCGGCGCTGCACTGCTGATCCAGTGGCTTACGTTCAGGCGATCCGCTTGACAGGTTCATGAAGCGGTGGTGTCAGCTTCGTTTACACATGCCCCCGTCGGGCTGAGGGTTGGCGCGCGCAAGTGCTTGATTTTGGCCGCGGTGCATGTTGCGGCACATCTCTTGCAGGCGCTCGAGCCCCCGCACCGGGGAACCACTGATGGAGGCTTTCCCATGTTGCGATTCCACCTGTTGCGCCGCACCGCCGCCCTCGCCGCCGCGGTTGCCATCACCATTTCCCCCTTCTTCATCTCTTCCGCGAGCGCCGCCCTGCTGGTGTACGACCCGTTCGCGGTGGGCGCCGGGCCGGCGGACTACGTGGCCGGCGACGAGGTGGCTGGCACCAACCCGCTGGGTGGCCAGAACCCGGCCACCGGCCCGACCGCTTTCTATTCAGGCGCCTGGGTGCAGAGCGGTGGTGATGCGCAGGTGGTGAAGGACATCGGCAGTCTGTCCTACCCGCTGTTCCCTTCCAGCGGCGGCCAGATACAGGAAACCGTGCAGTTCAGTTGCTGCACCTTCGGGCGCACCGGCCGACCGATTGCCGGTGGGCTGGGGGGTGGCCTGGACCCACTCACCCTCTACCAAAGTTTCCTGATCGATTTCGGTACCCAGGGCACGGATGCCGCGACGGACTTCGGCAAGCGCGGCTACGAGATGTGGAACGGCGGTGTGGGCGATTCGTTCCTCGCGGTGGACCTCTTCGTGAACCACTTTTCAGGGGTCAACGAGTTGACGCTGGCGGTGACCACCGTCAGCGGCACCGAATCCATGCTGGTGGATGGTGGTGGGTTGACGTTGGAAGCGCTGGCGGGCGTGCATCTCGTGGTGTTGCGGTTTGACTTCAACCCCATCGACGCAGACGTGTTGACCCTGTACCTGGATCCGACCGATTCGATCGAGCCCATCGCGTCGAACGCCGCTCTGTCCGTGGCCGCCTCCGACCTGTTCGTGACCCACCATGGCGCCATCACCCAGTTCACGTTCTCCGGCGCTGGCCATCTTCCGGGTGCCTTCGACGAACTGCGCTGGGGTGAAACCTTTGCCGACGTGACGCCGTTCCTGCGAGCCGAGGTGCCCGAGCCGATCTCGCTCAGCCTGCTGGCGTTGGGACTGTTGGGCATCGCGCTGGCGCGCCGCCAACGCAAGCTCGCGCGGGTCTGAGCCGCTGCCCGCGATCCAGGTGGCTCACTGGACTACCCGGCGCGCTCATGCCACCAGGCGCAGCGCGGCCGCAGCCACCTGAGGGCGCAGCGCGCCAAACAGGTTCTTCGGGTCCGCCAGATCGGGGATCAGCGATACCGTGGTGCCCATGCCTTGTTCGATCGCCAGGGCGTGCATGAAGCGCAGGGCGGAGTAGTCCTCCAGCGCGAAGCCGACCGAGTCGAACACGGTGATCTGCCCGGCGTGGGTGCGGCCGCTCTGGCGGCCGGCCAGCACGTCGTGCAGTTCGGTCACGGCGAAGTCGGCCGGCATCTGCTGGATGTCGCCTTCCACCCGCGTTTGCGGCGTGTACTCCACGAACACGCTGGCACGCCGCAGCACCTCGGCGTGCAGCTCGGTCTTGCCGGGGCAGTCGCCGCCCACGCCGTTGATGTGCATGCCGGGCTCGAGCATCTCGGGCGTGATGATGGTGGCGTTGGTCTTGTCGGCGGTGATGGTGGTCACGATGTCGGCACCGCGCACGGCCTCGGCGGTGCTGTCGCACACCACGATGGCCAGGCCGCTGCCGGCCAGGTTGGCCACCAGCTTGGCGGTGGCGTCTTGGTCCACGTCGAACACGCGCAGCGTGGTGATGCCCACCAGGTGCTGGAAGGCCAGCGCCTGGAATTCGCTCTGAGCGCCGTTGCCGATGAGCGCCATCACACGGCTGTCGGGCCGGGCCAGCGTCTGAGCGGCCAAGGCCGAGGTGGCGGCGGTGCGCAGCGCGGTGGTGAGCGTGAGTTCGGACAGCAGCAGCGGGGTGCCGGTGGCCACGTCGGCCAGCACGCCAAAGGCCATCACGGTGGACAGGCCCAGGCGGGTGTTTTTCGGGTGGCCGTTGACGTACTTGAAGCTGTAGAGCGTGTCGTCGGCGATCGGCATGAGCTCGATCACGCCGTCGGCACTGTGGTTGGCCACGCGGGCCGATTTGTCGAAATCGGCCCAGCGCGCGAAGTCTTCAACGATGGCGTCGCGCATGCCGCGCAGGGTCTGCGGGATGCCGTGGCGGTTGATGAGGTCGGCGGCAGCGGGTGCGCTCAGAAACAGGGTGTGTGCGGGGTTCATGGTGGTGCTCGAGGTCATGCCAGACAGTGTCCCGCAGCCGTGTGGCAATGTGAATCGGCAAGAACTTGCCATATTCAGAGTAAATGCAGCAAAAAGTCAGTCATGAATGGCAAAATGATCAGCATGGACGACATTGACCAGGCCCTGATTGCCCAACTGCGCCAGAACGCGCGCGCCACGGTGGCCGAGCTGGCGCACCGCCTCAAGGTCTCGCGCGGCACCGTCACCAACCGCATCCGCAAACTCGAAGACCAGCAGCTGATCGTGGGCTACACGGTGCGCCTGCGGCCCGAGGCCGAGCCCGAGCGCATCCGCGCCTGGATGGCGGTGCTGGTGGACGGCAACCAGACGCGCGCGGTGATCGCCAGCCTGCTGGGCGAGCCCGGCGTGGCCGCGCTGCACGACACCAACGGCCGCTGGGACTTGCTGGCCGAGCTCAGCGCCGGCTCCATGACCGAACTCTCGCAGGTGCTGGAGCGCATCCGCCTGATCAAGGGCATCCAGAGCACCGAGACCAGCATCCACCTGGCGACCTACCGCTGACGGTCACCGCCGAGGCGCCTGGCCGCTCAACACGCAGCGCGCCGCGGCCAGGTCCCAGCCCGCCCAGCCGCAGCTCTTGAAGAACACCGGCCCGTTGCGCCGATGCGTGGGCGGCTCGCGCACCACGTCGGCCAGCGTGGCCAGTGCGGGCACGTCGATGCCGGCCTGCAAGAGGTCGCCGGCCTCGTGGTCGGCGTCGCGCGTGTCCACCACCAGCAGGCCTTCGGCGGCGAGCCAGCGGCAGACCTCGGGTGCCCACTCCACCATGCGCGGTGTGAAGGCACCCACCGCCGCCACGAAGGCGTCCGTGCGAGGCCGCGCGCGCAGGGCCACGGCCTGCGCCGAGGTGCAGCTCACCACCAGCGGGCAATCGGCCAGGGCGGCGTCGGCATCCATCACGTGGCCGGCGTTCATGCCGAGGCTGCGCGCATGCTGCACCAGCGCGTCGGCGCTCGCCGCACTGCGTGAGGCCACCCACACCTCCCGCACGCCCAGCCCGGCCTGAAAGGCCTCCAGGTGCGCACGGCCCTGCACGCCTGCGCCGACGATGAGCAAAGGCCCGTCGGTGCGCGGCGCCAGCAGCCGCGCGGCCAGCAGCGACACCGCCGCCGTGCGCCGCGCCGTCACGGTCGGACCATCGAGCAGGGCGGTGCGCTGGCCGGTGAGGGCATCGAACACCACGATGTCGCCCTGGATCGCGGGCAGATCGCGTGTGGCGTTGTCGGGAATGAAGGTGATGAGCTTGGTGATGGCCACGCGCGCATCGGCGGCGGGCATCACGAACAGGCTGCCACCACCGGCCAGGGGTTGCACGGTGCGCGGCGGCACCACCACGGTGGGGTCGCGCAGCAGGGCTTCGATGTCGTCGGCCAGTGCCGGGTAGGGCAGGGCGTCGGCGGTTTGTCGGGCGTTCAACAGGGGCGTCATGCCGCCCATCATCGCCCTAAGTGGCCGGCAGCACGATGGTGAAGCTGGCGCCTTCGCCCAGCCGCCCGCGTGCCATCACCGTGCCACCGTGGCGCTCGACGATGCGCCGCACATTGGCCAGGCCCATGCCCTCGCCCACGAACTCGTCGGCCGTGTGCAGGCGACGAAACGGCTTGAAGAGCTGGTCCGACTGCCGGGGGTCGAAGCCCGCGCCGTCGTCGGCAAACACGATCTGGTGGCCGCCACCGGGGAGCACCTGCGCCGTCACGCTGATGTGCGCCACGTCGCGCGCCGAGGTGTACTTGATCGCATTGCCCAGCAGATTGACGAACGCCTGCTGCAACAGGCCCGCATGCCCGTTGATGGCCGGCAGCGGGTCGATGCTCCATTCGATGACGCGGTTGGCGCTGGACGGTTGCACCGTGGTCAGCGCCGCCTTCAGGACATCGTCCAGTTGCAGCGGTGCCATGGTGAGTGGCTGGTTGCCCAGGCGGGCGAAATCGAGCAGGTCGCGCACCATGCGCAGCGCCAGGTCGCCCGACTGCACGCCCAGGCGCACCATCTCGGCCTGCTGCGCGTCGAGCTGATCGCCCGAGTCCTGCAAGGTCAGCTCCAGGATGCTGCGCATGTTGACCAGCGGTCCGCGCAGGTCGTGCGCGAGCCGGGCGGCAAACGCGTCAAGCTCCTGGTTGACCGCCACCAGCTCCTTCAGCTGTTGAGACACCTCGGCTTCGAGCCGGCGGTTGTTCACCCGCAGGCGCTGCACCTCGAGTGCACGCTCCACGGCGGGCACGATGCCGCTGATGCGAAAGGGTTTCTGCACGTAGTCGATGGCGCCGTTCTTCATGGCGTCCACCACGCTGCCGATGCTGCCGTGCGCCGTCATGAGCACGATCACCATGTCGGGCGCCACTGCCTGGGCCCGTCGGGTCAGCTCGATGCCGTCCATGCCCGGCATCTGCAGGTCGGTGAGCAGAAGTTCAAAGGTGGACTGGTCGAGCTTGCTCAGGGCGACCAGCGGATCGGTGCAGCCCTCGACCTCATAGCCCTGATCGACCAGGATTTCGCAGAGCGCGCGTTGCTGGGGAGCTTCGTCGTCCACCACGAGCAAACGTGGGCGTGGACGGTGCTGGGCGGAACTGCGGATTGGCATGGTGGGGTGCCAGTTGTCGATCAGCGGCAGGTCATTGCCACATGTGGGGTTTTTTCACGATCGGACCTTGACGCATACCCTACCACCTACCGCGTTTGTGCGAGCATGCGGATCAGCGGCAAACGGTGATTTATTTCTGGTTATTCAACAGGGGCAACGCCTTGCGTCACAAGAGGGGAATCCGCAGCCTGCTGCTCATGTTGGTGGTCGTGGCGATCCTGCCGGGTCTGGTCATGCTGTGGGTCGGCTACAGCAGCACCAGCCACGCTGCCGTGCAGCGCGGACGCCAGGAAATCAGGGCCGTGGGGGTGCTGGCCGCAGCCAACCAGGAGCAAGTCATCGAAGGGGTGCGCCAGATCCTGGCCACGGTGGCGGCCGGTCCCTCGGTGCGCCGAAACGACCTGCGCGAGCTCTGCTACGAGTTCCTGCGCAACGTCTCGGCCGCCACGCCGGGCTACGGCAACATCGGTGTGGTCGACCTGCAGGGCGACGTTCAATGCCTGGCCAATGAGGGCCGGCAGCGCATCAACGTGGCCGACCGCGCCTACTTCCGCAACACGGTCCGTGAGCGGAAGTTCTCCATGGGCGAATACCTGATCGGGCGGGTTTCGGGCAAGCGCCAGCTCGGCTTCGGCATGCCGGTGTTCGACGATGGCAACGCATTCGTGGGTGTGGCCTTCACCACGGTGGATCTGTCGCCCTCCGCGCAGAAGCTGCAATCCCTGCCGCTGCCGGGTTCCATTCACGTGGACATCACCGATGCGGCAGGCACGCTGCTCGCGTCCAGCCGGACCGGCCCGGATCGCATCGGCACCACCATCGAACACGACGGTCTGCGAGCGGCTGTGCTCGCCAGGACAACGGGCAGCCTCGATCTGCGCGATGCCCAGGGCATCGACTGGTTGTACGAGTTGGTTCCGATCGATGGCCTGGGTGGTGATGGGCTGTTCGTCATCGCGGGTGGACAGCGCAACGATGTGCTCGCCTCGACCACCCGCCAATTGCAACTGCAACTCGCCGTGATGGCTCTGGCCGCGCTGGTGGGCTTGGTGCTGGCCTGGCAACTGGGCCTGCGACACATCGCACGCCCGGTGTCGCATCTGCTGGCGCGCATGCGTGCGGCCGCTCGAAACCAGCCGCTGGCCGGGCCTTTGCCGGCTGCAACGGGCCGCGAATTCGCCGAGCTTGAAAGCGGGCTGGACGCCATGCTGCGCGAGCTCACCCAAAACCAGGCCCAACTGATCAAGGCGCAGCAGATCGCCCGCGTGGGCTTCTACCAGTTCGATCTCAAGACCCGGCAGTACAGCGCCTCCGACACCGTCTACGAGCTGTTCGGACTGGATCCCGCCATGGGGCCGGTCACTGCCGAGATGTTCCAGTACATGATCCATCCCGACGACATGGATCGGGTGATGGCGCAGCGCGACAGCCTGCTCCAGGGTGGCAAAGCGCTGCGCCACCAGTACCGCATCGTGCGCACCGACCGGGGTGTGCGCTGGGTCGACAGTTTTGCCTTCGTGGAACGCAACGAAGCCGGCGAGCCGGTGGTGTTCGCCGGCGCCATGCAAGACATCACCGAGCAGCACCGGCTGCGGCGCATGTACCAGGTGCAGAGCCAGATCAACGCGGCCATCGTCTCGGCGGACTCCAGGGACAGCCTGCTCCAGCGCGTGTGCGACATCGCGGTGGAGCAGGGCGAGCTTCGCATGGCCTGGGTGGCCAGCATGGACCCGCAGAAGCGCACCATGACGGCGCTGATGAGTGCGGGCGCGGATGACGGCTACACCGACCTGCTCAACCGCGCGGCGGTGGAGGTGGACACCTACGCTTCCCCCGTGCCCACCGCGTTGCGCACCTTGCAGCTGGTGGTGTCCAACGACATAGCCAATGACGCCAGCATGGGCCGCTGGGCTGCCACGGCGTTGCACCGTGGTTTCAAGGCGTTGGCGGTGGTGCCCATCGCGTCGCAGGGGCAGTTGCCCCTGGCCTTGGTGCTCATGGCCGATGAGCCGATGTACTTCCTGCAGGAAGAGAGCCAGTTGCTGACGGCCATTGGCGGGAGCCTGTCGGCGGCGCTGGACCAGTTGCAGAAAGCCCAGGAACGCCACGCGCGCGAGGCCCGGCTCAAGCTGCTGGAGACGTGCGTGGCGCGGGTCAACGACATCGTGCTGATCACCGGGGTCGAGTCGTCCGATGGGCTGGGTCCGCGCATCCTGTATGTCAACCAGGCGTTTGAGCGCCTGACCGGTTACAGCGCGGCGGAGGCGATCGGACAGACCCCGGGCATGCTGCACGGCCCCATGACCGATCCCGATGCGCTCGATCGCATCCGCCGCAGCATCGAGCACCGGGAGCCGGTTCGCGAGGAGTTGATCAACTACCGCAAGGACGGCAGCGAGTTCTGGCTGGAGCTCGACATGGTGCCGATCACCGACGGCACAGGCCGTTTCACCCATTGGGTGGCGACCGAGCGCGACATCACCCAGCGCAAGCTGGCCGAGCAGAAGGAAGCCCGGCTGCGCGGCGGCTTCCAGTTGCTGTTCCTGGGCAATCCGCACCCGATGTGGGTGTTCGATCGCGCCACCCGGGCGTTCCTCGAAGTGAACAACGCGGCCATTGAACAGTACGGCTACAGCCGCGAGGAGTTCCTGGCACTGTCCATCGACGACATCCGCCCCGAGAGTGAAAGGCATCGCCTGCGCAGCCGCGCGCCCGTGGCGTCGCCCGATGGCCGTGAGCGCGTGGGTACCTGGGTGCATTTGCGCAAGAACGGCACGTCCATCGCGGTGGACATCACCACCCAGAGCCTGAACTACAACGGTCGCGATGCCGAGCTGGTGGTGGCGATGGACATCACCGACCAGGTGGCGCTGGAGCAGCAGCGCGCGCAGGCGCTGATGGCGGTGCAGGCTTCGCAGGCCAGCCTGGCGCGTTCGCAGTCGCTGGCCCGCATGGGCAGTTGGGAACGCCTGGCCCAGGACCATTCGGCCGTGTGGTCGGCCAACCTCTATGCCCTGACGGGTCGCGATCCCGCCGACGGCCCGCCCAGCGTGGAGCAGACCATGGACCGCATCCACCCGGACGACCGTGCCGACTACCTGCGAACGATGACCGAATGCCTTCGGGACGGCACCTCGCGGCGCTGGACCTACCGTTGTGTCCAGCCCGGTGGAGAGGTCCGCTGGTACGAGGAAAACATCGACGAACCGCGGCGCGACGCCAGTGGTGCGATGGTGTCGATCGGAGGCACCGTGCAGGACGTCACCGAGCGCGTCGAGGCCGAGGCCCGGCTGCAGTTGCAGCTCTCGCGCACCGAGCTGCTCAACCACATCGTTCGCGCCACCGACGAACGCCTCGACCTGGACCGCATCTTTCGCGTGGTCTGCGACAACATCGAATCCCGGTTTTCGACCGTGTTCTCGGCGGCCCTGCTGTTCGACCTGACGACCCAGGCCTTCACCGTCGCCCACCTGAGTGCGCAAGCCACCGAGCGTGGACAGGTGATCGGG
This sequence comes from Hydrogenophaga sp., assembly GCF_036675665.1. Lineage (GTDB taxonomy): Bacteria > Pseudomonadota > Gammaproteobacteria > Burkholderiales > Burkholderiaceae_C > Hydrogenophaga. The sequence goes on from NZ_JAKFEO010000099.1 coordinate 65,954, forward strand.
CTGCGCGAGGGCGATGTGCTGCCCCTGGCGGGCAGCGGTCTGGCGCGTTGCGCGAGCGGCGAACTCGTGCACGAGCCGGTGCTGGCCGACACCCCGTTTGCCTGGCTCCAGCGGCTGGCACACACCGGCATGGGCTCGGCGGTGTTTGCGCCCCTGCATGCGCAGGGCGAGGTGTTGGGCGTGCTGGTGGCCGCGCGCGCGCAGAGCCACGGTTTTGACAGCGGTGAATGCGAGTTCATGCGCCAGCTCGCCGAGCACGTGGCGCTGGCCGCCAACCAGGCCCGGCTGCACCGGTCGTTGCAGCGGGCCTACGACGAGCTCAGCGAAGCGCAGCAGGCGGTGCTGCAGCAGGAGCGGCTGCGCGTGCTGGGGCAAATGGCCAGCGGCATCGCGCACGACATCAACAACGCCATCTCGCCGGTGGTGCTCTATACCGAATCGCTGCTGGCCAACGAACCGGCGTTGAGCGAGCGTGGACGTGCCCAGCTGCTGACGGTGCAGATCGCCATCGACGACGTGGCCGAAACCGTGGCGCGCATGCGCGATTTCTACCGGCCCGGCGATGCCGGCGTGCGGCGTCGCGCGGTGGACCTCAACCAGCTCGTCAGGCAGGTGCTCGACCTCACGCGCGCGCGTTGGCGCGACATGCCCCAGCAAGCGGGCATCTCGGTTGACATCGAACTCGACCTGGGCGACCTGTTGTCCCCGGTCTTCGTCATGGAAGGCGAGATCCGCGACGCGGTGACCAACCTCGTGCTCAATGCGGTGGACGCCATGCCCGAGGGCGGCACGCTCACGCTGCGCACGCGGCGTGTGGTGCTCGCCGACGGAGCGCTGCGGGTGCGACTGGAAGTGATCGACACCGGCATCGGCATGGACACCGAGACGCAACGGCGCTGCCTGGAGCCGTTCTTCACCACCAAGGGCCAGCGCGGCTCCGGGCTTGGCCTGGCCATGGTCTACGGCAGCATGCAGCGCCACGGCGCCGAGATCACCATCGAGAGCGCGCCAGGCGAGGGCACCACGATCTGCCTGGACTTTGCCGCGCACGCCGAGCCAGCCCCGATCGACGCAGCGCCGATTCCCGCACCCGCCCGGCGACGGGTGCTGAAGATCCTGCTGGTGGACGACGATCCCCTGCTGCTGCGTTCCTTGTCCGACACCCTGGCCGCTGAAGGACACACGGTGGTCACGGCGGCCGGGGGCAGCGAGGGCATCGCGGCGTTCAAGGCGGCGCTGTCGGCGCAGGCGTTCGACGTGGTCATCACCGACCTCGGCATGCCCGAGGTCGATGGCCGGTCCGTGGCGGCCGCCGTCAAGGCCGAGTCGCCCGGCACGCCGGTGGTGATGCTCACGGGCTGGGGTCGGCGCATGCAGGAAGAGGGGGAGTGCCCGCCCCATGTGGACCACCTGCTCAGCAAGCCGCCGCGGCTGGAGGCCTTGCGCGCGGTGTTCAGGACGGTGGATTGATCTGGGCGCACCGCTCTGTCGGAGCGCCCGGAAACCGGGTTCAAGCCAGCGGCAGCCGCACGTCGAACGCCGAGCCTTCGTCCGGTTGCGATCGCACGGTGATCGTGCCGCCGTGTGTCTCGGCAATCTGGCGGCTGATCGCCAGCCCCAGCCCCGAGCCTTCGAATTCGCGCCGGAGGTTCAGCCGTGCAAACGGCTGGAACAGCTTGTCCATGCCTTCGGGCGAGATACCGATGCCGTTGTCCTTCACGCTGACCATGGTCATGCCGGCGTGGGTCTCGGCCGTGATCTCGATGCGGGGCGCGCGGCCCGGCGGCATGAACTTCAGTGCGTTGGTCACCAGGTTCTGGAACAGCTGGGAGAGCAGGCTCGCGTGACCCGTGACCACCGGCAGCTCGCCGATGTGCAATTGCGCACCGGTGGCGTCCAGCTGCGCGGCCAGGGCATCGCAGACCTCGGTCATGAGCGGTGCCAGGGCCACCGGTGTGCGCGGCTCGGTCTCGCCATGTTGCAGGCGCGCATAGCGCACCACATCGTCGAGCAGTGTGCGCATGCGCTCGCCCGCGTTGCGCACCAGCTTGAGGTAGTGGCGTGTGTCCGGGGGCAGGTCTGCGCTGTGGTCTTCTTCCACCAGCCCGATGAACTGCACCACGGTGTTCAGCGGCTCGCGCAGGTCGTGGGACGAGATGCGCACGAACTGCAGCAGGCCTTCGTTGGCGAGCTGCAGTTCCTCGGCGGTCTTGAGCAGCTGGGCATGGCTCTCCCGCAGTTCAACCAGGGCCTCGGCCAGGTTCAGGCGGTCGGTGGCGGCCACCTGCTTGAGCGCGTCGTTGGCCTGCTTGAGCCGCAGCTGGGTGCGCACGCGTGCCTGCACGATGGCCGGTCGGATCGGTTTGGCGATGAAGTCGGCCGCGCCTTTCTCCAGCCCGGTCTGCTCGAAGCTGGCTTCGGCGTGGCTGGTCACGAAGATCACCGGGATGTCGGCCAGCATCGGGTCGCCCTTGATGGCTTCCAGCACCTCGAAGCCGGACATGCCCGGCATCTGGGCATCGAGCAGCACCAGGTCGGGCGGCGACTCGGCCATCAGCCGCAGCGCGTCCAGACCCTGGGTGGCAAAGCGCAGGCGCCCCAGCGGGCGGATCACCCGCGCCAGGGCCTGCACCATCCCCGGATCGTCGTCGACGATCAGGATGTCGGGCAGCAGCGGCGGCGCCGCGGCGGTCTCAAGCCCGGTGGTGGGGCTGATCATGGTGGAAGCTCCTCGGTCAAGGCTGCACTGGCGCTCGCGAAATCGAGCTCGTCGAGCCAGTGTCCCACGCGTTCCACTGTGGCCGCACCCAGTCGAACCCTCAACCCGCTGGCGTGCAGCTTCCACCAGGCCAGGGCGTCGAGGTCCTGGCGCTGCAGCAGCTCCACAAAGTGCGGGATGTCGGCGTCGGCTCCCGGGGGCTCCGGGGCTGTGTTGCAAGACGCGGCGCTGCGAGCGGCCTTCAAGACCGGTTCGCTGTGGCGGCGCAGCGCCTCCAGCGCGTTCTGCAGCGCGCGCCAACGCGCGTCGAGCTGCGCAGGGGGGCGGTTGTCGATCAGGCCGGTCTCGAGTGCCTGGGCGAGCTGCATCAGCTCGGTGGCGCCCAGCGTGCCGGCGCTGCCGCGCAACTTGTGCAGCCGCGCGGCGAGCGTCTGGCGCCCGGTGCCGGCCTCGGGCAGGGCGAGGGTGCGCACCGCGAGGTCGCCGAACTCGTCCTGCAGACGCTGAAGCGACTTCAGCCACAGCTCCAGGTCGCCCCCCAGCCGGTGTTGGGCCAGCGCGCTGTCCAGGCCGGGGACCTGTGGCCAGGCGCCGTCCGGTGGTGCAAACGCCGTGGGCACGCCCGGCGGATCGGGCGCGTGGACGGCGTTTGCGCTCGCCTGGTCGACGCACTCGCGCACCATGCGCACCAGCCGCTCGGGGTCCAGCGGTTTGGTGAGGAAACCGTTCATGCCGGCCTCCTTGGCATGCAGGCGTTCTTCGGCGAGCGCGCCTGCCGTGAGCGCAATCACCGGCAGATGGGTCAGGCCGAGCTCGCCGCGCACGCGCCGCGTGGCCTCCAGGCCGTCCATCTCGGGCATCTGCAGGTCCATCAGCACCGCGTCGAAGGCCTGGGGTGTGGCGCGGATGGCCTCCAGGGCCTCGCGTCCGGTGCGCGCCAGGCACACCCGGGCACCTTCGCGTCCGAGCAGACCTGAGGCCACTTCCAGGTTGATCTCGCTGTCGTCCACCAGCAGCAGGTTGAGGTGGCGCAGCGCCTGCCCGGGCGCCTCCAGGCGCACCCCGTTGTCGCGCGCGGCGGCGCCCAGGGCCTGCAGCGCGGCAGCCGAGGGGCGCTGCAACACCAGCTCGAACCAGAACTCGCTGCCGCGCCCGGGTTCGCTGCGCAGTCCCACCTCGCCGCCCATCATCTCGGTGAGCTTGCGCACGATCGACAGGCCCAGACCGGTGCCACTGAATCGGCGGGTGGAGGAGGAGTCGGCCTGGGTGAACGGCGTGAACAGCCGGGACTGCGTGTCGGCATCGATGCCGGTGCCGGTGTCGCGCACCGTGCCGCGCAGGCGCACCTGGGCATCGTCCATCGCCACGGTGTCCAGCATCACCCACACGTTGCCCGCCTGCGTGAATTTCAGCGCGTTGCCGATCAGGTTGATGAAGATCTGCCGCACGCGCAGGGCGTCGCCCAGCAGCACGCGCGGCACATCGTGCGCCACCGTGATCAGGTAGCGGATGCCGGCGGCCTCGGCCTGGGGACGGAACAGCGCATCCATCTCGCCCAGCATGTCCTGCGGGCTGAAGGGTTTCTGGTCCAGATCGAAACCCCCGGCCTCGATCTTGGCCAGGTCGAGCACGTCGTTGACCAGGCCCAGCAGCGAGCGGCTGGCCACCCGCGACTTCGACAGCAGTTGCGTCTGGTATGGGGTGAGTGGTGTGTCGCCCAGCAGGTGGGTCATGCCGATCATGGCGTTGAGCGGCGTGCGGATTTCGTGGCTCATGTTGGCCAGGAACTCGCCCTTGATGCGCGAGGCTTCCTGCGCCTGTTCCTTGGCCTGTACGAGGTCGGTGATGTCGATGCGGAAACCCACGGTGTGGCCATCGGGCATGCGGCGCTCGATGATGCGCATCGTGCGGCCGTTCGTGAGCTTCTGCACCAGCTCGGTGTTGGCACTGCGGTGAGCCGCAAGGCGCTCGGCGACCCAGTCGTCCACACGACCAATGGCGTCCTCGTAGTCGCCGAGTTCGGCGCCGGCGCGCACGAGCGACTCGAAGGTCGCACCCCGAACCATCAGATGCGCCACGCTCGGGTAGACCCGGCGGTACTTGTCGTTGCAGAAGACCAGCCGATCGTCGGGATCAAACAGCACGAAAGCTTCGTCGACCGCGTCGATCGCGCCCCGCAACAGCGCCTCGCTGCGGGCTGTGTTCTCTTGCGCCTGCTTGCTCGCGGAGATGTCCTGGTGTGTGCCGTACATCCACTCGGGCTGTCCATCGGCGGTCCAGCTGCGCACCCGGCCGCGGTCGAGCACCCAGACCCAGTGACCGTCCCGGTGGCGCGCGCGCACCTCACATTCGTACATGTCGAAAGCACCGCAGAAATGTCCTTGCAGCATCCCGTCGGTCAGTGCCTCGTCGCCCGGGTGAAGCCGCTCCAGCCAACGATCCACGGAGAGCGGCGCGAGTTCGTCGATGCGGTAGCCGATGATGCTGGCCCAGCGCTCGTTGACACGCAACTCTCCGGTCTGCACGTTCCATTCCCAGGTGCCGGCGTCGGTGCCGCGCAGGATGTTGTCGAGCCGCTCGTGCTCCTCGACCAGGGCGGCCGTGCGGTCCTGCACCTGCCTCTCCAGGCCCTCCTTGAGTTCCATCACCTTGCGCTGGGCCGCGCGCTCGGCCGTGATGTCGCGCACGATCACCGATGCGCCCATCGGCGAGCCCGCCTCGTCGTCCAGCCGCGACAGGGTCATGGCCACCAGCAGGGCCTGACCGGTGCGCGTCTGGCGCCACAGTTCCATCGGCGGTGCATCACCCGAATCGGGCAGTGTCCCGATCGCCCGCATCGGCTGGCCAGGTGGCATGGTGAGCGCATCCAGCCCCTGCCCCATGGCTTCCTTCGCCGTGTAACCAAAGAGCCGCTGCGCGCCGCGGTTCCACGATGTCACGCGGCCCTGGGTATCCAGGCCAACGATGGCATCGGGGGACTGGTCGACGATGGCGGCGAGCTGCAGGCGATCCTCGCGCGCCTGAAACCTGCGCTGCACGCCCACCCAGTACAGATAAAGCATGAAAGCGCCGACGAGGCCCGCGGCCAGCATGGGAGGCAGGGCCCTGCGCGCGTGGGCGAGTGCCGCCGCTTTCAGATCGCTCTCCAGGCGGGTGGCCGTGTAGCGCAGGACGCCGATGGACGAATCGGGGTTGCCGATCACGCTGGCGTGTGCGGCCATCACCAGGCCCTGAGGACCGTTCCACCACGTGATGCGCTCCCCGGTGGACGCATCGGGGGCAACGGCCGGCTGGAACCCGTCGCTCCACAGGTGGCGTTGGCCCAGGTTGAAGCCAAAGGTCATCGATGGATCGGGGTGGACCACAAAATCCCCGTGCGCATTGGTCGCGTAGACCTCTGGCATGGGGCCAGCGCCGGCCGGCAGCACACCCAGTCGCCCGGTCAGATCCACGTTGATCACGATCGCGCCAAACACCCGGCCCTGGGGGTCGTACACGGGTGTGGCGTAGCGGATGGTGGGGCGGTGCGGCAGATCCACCGGGCCGTATTCCCGCTTGAGGTTCACCTCCGACACGAAGACATGGCCGTCCCCCAGGCGCAGCGCCTCTCGCATGTACGGCATGTCGCCCTTGCGTTGCAGGCGATCGGGCGGTGCCACCACGATCTGGCCGTCCTGGTGTGTCACACGCACGATTTCCTGGCCCTCATGGGCGGCGCCAACGAAACGCACCATGAACACCTCGGGCGTGGCGGCGAGGTAGGCGGTGAAGATCTGCTCCATGCGACGCCGCCACAGTGCCTCGGTGGACGCCTCCTGCGTATCCACACCCCCCTGCTGCAGGGCCCGAACCAGACCCTTGACCGGCGGCGTGTTGGCCAGAAACAGCACGCTGCGCCGCCGCTCGGCGTACTTGCCTTCGGCGGTGCGTGCCAGCGAGTCCACGGCAGCCTGCAGCGCCAGTTCGGCTTGCTGGTGCTGTGTCTTGAGCTGCTGGAAGTAGTCGTTGGTGACCAGCAGCGCCAGCACCACGGCAAAACCCAGGCCGGCGCGCAGGGCGAGCCGGCTGCGCAGGAAAGCCGCCAGGTGCACGGGCTGGCGGCGAAACTGCCGCGTCACCGTTGCTGGGGGCGTGTGCTCTTGCGCGCGCCAGCGGTGCTCCAGCAGCAAGGCCAGGCCCACGGCCAGCAGGCTGCTCAAGACCAGCCCCGCCATCAGGGTTGATGCGACCGAGCCGGTGTGGGTCGACGTGATCAGAACGGGCAGCGGGGCCACGCGCATCACCCACTGGCGGCCCTGGACATCCAGCGGGCGGATGATCTCCACGTCCGAGCGGAACGCATCTTGCGATTCAAAAAAAGGCACCTGCTCGGCGCCGTCGGTCAGAGAGATCGCCACCGTGCGCAACTGGGGCGCCAGGTCGGCCAGCACCTCGTCGACCACCAGGGGCGCGTAGGTCCAGCCCAGCGTGGCGGCCTCGCGAGCCGCCGGTTCCGGGCTGGGCGGGAAGTCGGGGTACACCGGCAGCAGCAACAGGAATCCCCGGCGCGCCAGCCCGCTGGCCTGCACCAGGGTGGTGGGGGCGGTCAGGCGGGCCTCGGCCTCACGCGCTGCCACCAGCGCCGCCGTGCGGCGGCTGGGTTCGGAGGCGATGTCCAGACCGGTCGCGCCCTGGTTGGCCTCCTCGGGGTAGATGTACTGGATGACGAAACGGTCGTGTGCGTGCGGCGCCAGCTCACGGATGCTGAAGTCTGCGGGGCCCTCGCTGCGGGCGCGGGCCACGAAGGCGGCCTCGTCGGCCCGCGGTACCCGCCGGATGAAGCCGAAGCCGCGTGCGCCGGGAAACTCCCGGCTCTCGCGGCTGTTCACATAGGCCTTGAACTGTTCGCGCGTGACCCGGTCTCCGCCGCTGGCGGCCACCGCTCCGCGAGCACCTCGCAAGCCGTATTCGTAGTGCTTGAAGCGCTCCTGGATCGCGGCGCCCAGCGCATCGGCGGCAGCGCTGGTGTGCGCCACCAAGCGCCGGTGGTTGTCGCGCTGCACCTGCCCGGCGGCCAGGGCACTGAGCAATACACCCGCGCACCACAGTGCCAGCGCCCATCGGCGGCTGGTCTGACCGGGTGTCATGGTGCGCGGACCAGATGGATCAGGCTGGCGGCCGCTGTTTTTTCCAACGGCTTGTTCATGAATCCCCGGACGCAGCCGTGACGCGCGGCGCGGGCGCGGTCCGCCGGGTCGGACGAGGACGAGAGCATCACCACCACGGCGTGGCCGCGCTGCCTGGCAGGCAAGGCTTCAAAGGCCCGCAGGAAGCTGAAACCGTCCATGACGGGCATGTTGATGTCCAGCAGGATGAGGTCGGTGCCGTGCGCGGGATCGGTGGCCAGCAGGCTGAGCGCCTCTTGCGCCCGCTCGAACGTGCGAACCTCATAGTCGACTCCGCAGCGCTGCAAGGCGATGCGGGTGAACAGCAGGTCGTTCTCGTTGTCGTCAACCATCAACACGCGGCAGCTCATCAAGGCTCCAGAAAGCACTTTTTTGTTCAACCCTGATGTTGCTGTGCCCGGGGCACGCGGCGCCATGTTCGCCGAAGGCTCTTGGGCCCGGCTGACACCACCGTGAGCATGCCAGCGGCAACGGTTCATATTTGACCCCAACATGCAGGGCAACAACGGGGGTCTTCCGAGATATCGGCGCGAACCGTGCGTTTCTTGACCCCGTTGGCCGGGCGGAGCGCTCAGCTCGGCGCGCCGGACAACGCCTGCGTGGCGCGCAGCGCCTCGGCTTCGGTGCGGTAGAGGTGAAGCCGTGGACCTGCGTCCAGGTAGCCGGCCCGCTGGAGAACCTCCTCCACCGGCAGCTTGATGCCCACCAGATGCAGCTCGATGCGCAGGTCGTCCAGGTGCTCGCGCAAACGGCCGAAGGCCTCGGCACCGGTGGCGTCGATCCAGTTGATGGGGTGCGCGATCCACATCACGTGGCGGGTGCCGGGATGGGTCGCGATGTGCTCGGCCACCGCGCGCTCGAAACCATTGGCGGTGGCGAAATCGAGCGCGGCGTCCATGCGCAGCGCGTAGAGGTCCGGCGCCAGCGGTGGCAGCCGCCACAGGTGGCGGTCGCGCAGGCTGCCGTCCGGGTGCAGGCCGACCTCGATGATGCGCGGGTGCAGCCGCAGGTAGAGGAAGTGGGAGAGTGCCATCAGCACGCCCGCGAGAACACCCCAGTACAGGCGCGGCGCGGCCAGCAAGGTCACGGCGAAGGTGACGCCCGCGATGCCGGCCTCCACCCGGGACAGCGTCCACAGCTGCACGAAGGCGCGCGGCTTGATGAGGCCCAGGATGGCCACCATCACGATGGCCGCCAGCACCGCCATCGGCACGTGGTGCAGCAGCGGAGTGAGCACCAGCAGCGCCACCACGACCACCACCACCGAGAACACGGTGGCCCAGCCGGTTTTGGCGCCCGCGTACAGGTTGAGCGCGGAGCGCGAGAACGACGAACTGGTGGGAAACGCGCCACAGAACCCCGAGGCCAGCTTGGCCAGACCCTGGCCGATCAGGTCCTGATCCTGGTCCCAGCGCTGGCCGCGTTGCCCGCTGTCGACCTTGGCGCTGGACGCCGTCTCCAGAAAACTCACCAGCGTGATCACCAGCGTGGGCAGCACCAGCTGGCCGAGAACGCTCCAGCCCGGCCAGGTGGGCAGGTAGGGCATGGGCAGGCCCTGCGGCAGCGTGCCGATCACCGCGCCCCCCGCTGCCTCGAAGCCCACCCCGTGACTGATGGCGGCGCTGGCCACCACCACCGACAGCACGGTCGGAAAGCCCGGGCGCCAGCGCCGCGCCAGCATGAGCGCGGCAAGGCTGCCCAGTCCGAAGGCGAGCGACGGCAGGTGAACCTGCGCCGCCACCGCCAGGCTGTCCCAGCTGCCCAGCCCGAGCAGCGCCGGCAACTGCGAGGCGATGATGAGCACCGCCGCGCCCTGGGTGAACGCCATCAGAACGGGTGAGTTCACCAGGTTGAGCAACCAGCCGAAGCGCACAAAACCCAGCACGATCTGCAGCAGGCCGCTGAGCAGCGCCAGCCACACGGCCAGCGCGATCCACTGCGCGCTGCCGGGCTCGGCCAGCCCGCTGAGCGAGGCGCTGATGAGCAGGCAGGTGAGCGCGGTGGGCCCGACCGACAAGCGCACCGAGGCGCTGAACAGCACCGCGATGAGTGCGGGCAGCAGCGAGGCGTAGATGCCGGTGATCAGCGGCATGCCGGCCAGCGCGGCGTAGGCCACGCCTTGCGGCACCACCATCAGGCCCACGGTGAGTCCGGCCATGGCCTCGCCGCGCAACAAGGCGGCGTCGGGGCGCGGCCAGTTCAGGAAGGGCAGCAGGCGTTTCAGGCGGGACATGCTCCGATCCTACTTGGGCGGTATCCGCCTCAGCGCTGGGGCATGTCCTTCATGGAATAGCCCAGGCTCACGCTGGCGTCGGCGGGGATCGGCGGCACGGTTTCGTTCCATGCCAGCCACTGCGCGCGCATGCGCGCCAGCCGCTCGCGCTCGCGCGGGGCGAGGTTGGCGCGCTCGCGCTCGTCCTTGTCGATGTTGAACAGGTATTCGTGACCGTCCACCTGCAGGTATTTCCAGTCGCCCTCGCGCAGCGCGCGCTGGCCGCGGTGGTTCATGCGCCAGAAGAGCGGGCGCTCAAATCGCTGAACTGGGTCGCGCAGCACGCCCAGCAGGCTCACGCCGTCCAGCGGCCAGTCCGGGTCCGCCTGGCCACCGCCCGCTTCCAGCAGCGTGGTCGACCAGTCCATCGTCATGCAGTGCTGCCTGCTCACGGTGCCGGCGGGAATGGCGGCGGGCCAGTGGGCGATCCAGGGCACGCGGATGCCGCCTTCGGTGAGGTCCATCTTGCCGCCCACCAGCGGCCAGTTGTCGGAGAAGCGTTCACCGCCGTTGTCGCTGGTGAAGACGACCAGCGTGTTGTCTTCCAGTCCGTGCTCGCGCAGCGCGGCCATCAGCTTGCCGATGCCTTCGTCCATGTGGTGGATCATGCGGCGGTAGGTCTGCACGTCGCCGCCGTGCAGGTGGAACAGGTTCTTCGCCACGTCGCAGGCCACATGCGCGTCGTCGCGCGTTTCCCAGGGCCAGTGCGGCGCGGTGTAGTGCAGGCTGAGCAGGAAGGGCTTGCCGGCTTTCGCGTCGGCCGCGCGCTGGTGCACGTGGTCCACCGCGCGCTGCGAGAGCACGTCGGTGAGGTAGCCCACTTCGTGGTGTTCGTCTTCGTCGATGTAGAGGTCGTGTTCGCCGCTGGACGAGCAGTGGGTGAAGTAGTCCACGCCGCCGGCCATGATGCCGAAGAACGCGTCGTAGCCCGAGCGCAACGGCCCGAACGAAGGGGGGTAGCCCAGGTGCCACTTGCCGATGAGCGTGGTGTGGTAGCCGGCCTCCTTCAGCAGCGAGGGCATGGTGGGCACCTCGGGCGGCAGGCCCAGTGTGGTGCTGCCTTTGCTGCGGCTGTTGATCGGCTCTTCCATCGCGCCGCGCAGCCGGTACTGGTAGCGCATGGTGATGAGCGCGAATCGCGTGGGCGAGCACACCGGCGAATTGGCATAACCCTGCGTGAACTTCACGCCGCCCGCGGCCAGGCGGTCGATGTTGGGCGAGACGACGCCGAAGTCGGCCTCGCGCCCGCCATAGCAGCCGAGGTCGGCGTAGCCGAGGTCGTCGCAGACGATGTAGATGATGTTGGGGCGCTGGGTCATGAACGGCTCACTCGACCTTCATGCCGGTGGCTTTCACGATCGGGCCGTAACGGTTGTAGAGCGTGTCGATGCGCTGGCCGGCCTGCGCACCGGTGAGGCCTTCGTAGAACAGGTCGAGGGTGGCCATGCGGGTCTGCAGGTCGGGGCGCTTGAGCGCGTCGATGATGTGTTTCTGCAGCGTCTGCACCACCGCGTCGGGCGTGGCGGCGGGTGCCATCACCAGGTAGAGCACTTCCTGCTCCAGCGCCTTGAGGCCGGCTTCGCTCACCGTCGGCAACTCGGGTGCCAGGCGCGAGCGCTGGCGGCTGGTGACGGCCAGCGCGGTGATCTTGCCGGCCTGCACGTGCGGCAGCATGCCGGGCGTGGCGAGCACGCCGCCGTCGACCTCGCCCGAGAGCACGGCGGTCACGGCCGGCGTGTTGCCGCGGTAGGGCACGTGGGTGATCCTGGCCTGCGTGGCTTCCTTGATCACTTCCACCGCGAGGTGGCCCGGGCTGCCGCTGCCGGCCGAGCTGAAGTTCAGGCCCTGGGTCCTGGCGGCCTGGATCATGCCGGCGAGGTTCTTGATGCCGGTGGCGGGGTTCACGCCCACCAGCAGGCCGGACGACGCCATCACCACCACCGGTTTGAAATCGCCGCGCTTGAACGGCATCGTCGGGTAGAGGTGCGGGTTGACGGTGAAGATGGTGTCGATGCCGAACAGCACGGTGTAGCCATCGGCCGCGCTCTTGGCCACGTCGGCCGCGCCGATGTTGCCGGCCGCGCCGGCCTTGTTCTCGACCACGAAGGGCTGCTTGAGCGTGTCCTGCAGCACCGCCGCCACCGAGCGGGCCAGCAGATCGGACGGGCCGCCAGCGGGGAAGTTGTTGACGAAGCGCACCGGCTTGTTCGGGTAGCTGTCCTGGCCGAAGGCGGTGGTGGCGCCCAGTGCAAGGCCGGCGGCCAGCGCGAGGGATGCGAATGCGCTCAGACGGCGGCGCGAGATGCAGGGGTTGTTCATGGGTGGTGCTTCTTTCAGAGGTCGCTCAGTCGAGTTGCACGCCGGTGGCCTTGATCGGGGCTTCCCAGCGTTTCAGGTCGGATTTCTGTTCGGCGGCCAGTTCGCCCGGCGTGGAGCCCACCGGGTCGTAGCCCAGGCCGCGCATGCGCTCGCGCATCTCGGGCCGCTGCATGGCCTGGGCCACCGCGGTGTTGAGGCGCGCGAGCACGCCGGGGCTGAGCCCGGCCGGGCCATACATGGCAAACCAGGCGGTGGCGTCCATGTCGATGCCCGCTTCTTTCAAGGTGGGCACCTCGGGCACCTGCGGATCGCGCTGGCTGCCCGTGACGGCAATGATGCGCACCTTGCCGGCGCGGTGCAGTTCGGCGGTCTCGGACACCACGTCGAACTTGTAGTCGATGTGGCCGCCCAGCAGCGCGGTGTTGGCCGGACCACCGCCCTGGAACGGAACGTGGTTGAGCGAAGCGCCTGCTTTCTGTTCGAACAGCACGCCCATGAAGTGCGGCAGCGTGCCCAGGCCCGGCGTGCCGTAGCTGGCCTTGCCGGGTTGTGCCTTGGCCTGCGCGATCATGTCCTTCACCGTCCTGGCGGAGCTGGCCGGCCCGGCCACCACGCCGAACTGAAAGCGCGCCAGCAGGGAGACCGGCGTGAAGTCCGTCACCGCGTCGTAGTCCAGCTTCTTGTAGACGTGGGGGAAGAGCACCATCGGGCCGCTGGGCAGCACGATCACGGTCTGCCCGTCGGGTGCTGAACGCTTGACCTGTTGCAGCGCAATGCGGCCGCCCGCGCCGGGTCGGTTCTCCACCACGACGGGGCTGAAGTCGTTGCGCAGTGCCTCGCCGAGCAGCCGCGCCAGCGTGTCGGCCGAGCCGCCCGGCGGAAAGCCCACCACGATCTTCAGCGGCGGCTTGTCCTGCGCGAAGCCGCTCAAGGGATTGACCAAGGCCGCAAGGGCCAGACAGGTGCCCGCCATCCATCGTGTTTGCATGCTGTGTCTCCTGGGTTGTTGGGTGTTTCCCGGTGCAGCTCACCATGCTATGCAGGGACAATCAATTGCAGAAATCAATCAATGCGGGTGTTTTCCCTACATGCCGGACACAAGCTCTCACGACCGACTGATCGAGCCGCAGCACCAGGCCGACCTGCTGCTGTACCGGCTCTACCGCATCCACATCACGGCGGGCCGCCTGGTGGTGCACATGTGCGAGTCGGAATTCGGCATCACGCGGCGCGAGTGGCGCATCCTGTCGTTCCTGGCCGAGCGCGAGGGGGCCCTGTCGTCGCAGCTGGCCGAGCACGCCATGCTGGACCGCGCGCGCACCTCGCGCACGTTGACCACGCTGGCGTCCAAGAAGCTGGTGGTGCGCCAGCCCAAGCCGTCGGACCGGCGCGAGGTGAACGTGTTCCTCACCGACGAAGGGCGGCGGCTGTACGGTGCGATCTATCCGCGCGTGGCGGCGATCAACCGCGAGCTGGTGTCCGGGCTCACGGCGGCGCAGCGCCAGCAGCTCGACACCATGGTGGACGCGCTGCAGGCGCAGGCCAGCCGCATGGTGGCGGCGGCGCCCGAGGCGCCGCTGCCGCAGGACGGCGGGGAGTAGCCTCAGTCGCCGTTGGCGAGACGCGCGTTCTGCGGGAACAGCACCTTGCGCGCGTCCTCGTCCACCTCGGCCTTGAAGCTGAAGCGCGTCTTCAGCGCCTCGGCGCGCTGCGCCGCCGGGCGGGCGTTGATCTCGTCGAGCAGGCGCTTGACGTGCGGCAGCTTCTCCCAGGCGTCGTCGCCGAGCACGAAGGGCGCGACGCGCGCCCAGCCCCAGACGGCCATGTCGACGAAGGTGTAGTGGTCGCCCAGCATGTAGCGCTGCGCGGCGAGGTGGTCGTTGACGATGGTCCAGTGGCGCCAGGCCTCGAAGTCGTAGCGGTTGACCGCATAGGCCTTGGGCTCGGGCGCGAAGTGCTTGAAATGCACCGCCTGGCCGCAGTAGGGCCCGATGCCGGTGGCCACGAACATCAGCCAGGAATACATCTCGGCACGCGCTGCCGCGCTGTCGTGCGGCACGAACTGCCCGGTCTTCTCGGCCAGGTAGAGGAGCATCGCGTTGCTGTCGAACACGCGCGTGTCGCCATCGAGCATCGCGGGGGTCTTGGCATTGGGGTTGATCGCCTTGAAGGCCTCGCTGTGTTGCTCGCCCTTGCGCGTGTCCACCGGGATCAACTCGTAAGGCAGACCGGTTTCCTCCAGGTACAGCGCGATCTTCAGCGGGTTGGGCGAGGGATGGAAATGGAACTGGATCATGGGGGCGCCTTTCGGGTCGGACAGGGGAGGGGTTCAAAGGAAGGCCAGCCAGATGCCCAGGGGCAGAAAGGCCAGGCCGGTGAGATGGCCCACGATGACCATGGAAGCCACCTTGCCGGGCTCCACGTGAAAGCGGTCGGCGAGCAGGAAATTGAAGACAGCGGGAGGCAGGCACGCAAAGAGGATGAGCGCACCGCGCTCGACGCCCTGCAGCGGCACCACGCTCAGCACCAGGCCGCAGGCCATGAGCCGGGCCACCATCGCCAGCACCGCGCCGGTGACACCCACGTGCGCATCGCCGATCTGCGCCACGGCCAGCCGCGCGCCCAGCGACAGCAACATCATGGGCACGAGCACGCTGCCGATCATGGTGAGCGGCGTGCCCAGCCACTCGGGCAGGCGCAGGCCGACCATCGAGAACGCCAGGCCCAGCAGCGTGGACCACACCAGCGGGTTGGCGTAGACCATGCGCCACTCGACGCGCCCGCTCATGAGACCGGTGCCGAGCGAGAAATGCAGCAGGTTCGACAGGACCAGCAGGATCAGCGCGGGCGCGAGGCCCTGCGGGCCGTAGGCCAGCACGGTGAGCGGAATGCCGACAGGCCCCACGTTGGCGAACATCACACAGGGCAGGAACGCCCGTGGCGACAGGCCGGCCAGCCGGCTCAGCGGCCACGCGATCAGACCGCTCAACGCGATCAGCAGCACCGAGCCGCCGGCGAACCACAGCGCCGTCTGTGCTTCGAAAGCCTTGGTCGACAGCGAGGTGAAGATGAGCAGCGGCAGGGCGATGTCGACCACCAGCCGGTTGGCACCCGCCAGATCGGGTTTGACCGAGCGGGCATGGAAGAAACCGATGAGGACGATCACCAGGATGGGCAGCGTGATACCAGCGATCTGAGCAGACATGGGCAAGGGCTTGAAGGACAAGGCCCGCCATTGTTCTTGACGCCATGCAACAATTCGATCACTTTTGTTAGCCTTTCGTACAGAAATGACCGAAGCCCGTCTGGATCGCCTCTCCGCCTTGCTGGAAGGTCTGTCGCCGCGCGTGTGGCCGTCGGACCGGGGACAGGAGTTGTCCCTGCACATCGTTCGCGCCGCACCGGCCGACGGCCAACCCCCGCTGATCGATGCGCTGCGGCTGCTGGTGAGCCCGCCCGGCCAAGGGGTGGATGTCCAGGCGTTGCGCGCGCGTGGCCTCGTGCTCTGGATGAGTTTCGAGGTGGCTTTTGATGGCCCGGTGGGGCGGCTTTTTCTGGACGAATTCAGGCAGCCCCTGGAGATCGGCCTGACGCGGGCGGACCCGTCACTGATCCAGGTCGTTCACCTCATCGCGTCGGAGATCGAGACCCGGCGGTGCGGGCAACCCCTGTTCATGAACCGGGCCGGCGACATCCTGCTGATCGGCCTGTTGCGTCACCTGGTCTCCGCGCCGATGGGCAGCATGCGGCTGTTCAATGGCCTGGCCGACCCGCGCATCGCGCGCACGCTCGTCGCCATGCACGCCGACCCGGCCAGCCCATGGACGCTAGCCACGCTCGCGCTCGAAGGCGGCATGTCACGGACGTCCTTCGCCAACCGCTTCAAGGCCGTGATGGGCGTGTCCGCCGGCAAATACCTGGAGAACCTGCGGCTGGCGCTGGCCCACCGCATGGTGGCCACCGGCATGGGCCTCAAGCGCGTGGCGCGGGAGACCGGGTACGCCGGACCTTCAACGCTGTCCCGGGCGATGCACCGCGCGGCCTGAAGGCCAGGCGCGCTCGCGCGACTGGAGCCGGCTCAGGCCGCAGCCAGCTTGAAGGTCGACACCGTCTGCACCAGCTCGTTGGCCTGGCTCTTGAGGCCGCTGGCGGCGGATGCGATCTGCTCGACCATGGCGGCGTTCTGCTGCGTGCTCTGGTCCATCTGGGTGACGGCCTCGCCCACTTGCGCCACCGCGCTGCTCTGCTCGGTGCTGGCCGAGCTGATCTCGCCCACGATGTCGGTGACGCGGCGGATGCTCTGCACCACCTCGTTCATGGTGTTGCGCGCCTGGTCCACCAAGGCCGAGCCTTGATCGACGCGGTCCACGCTGTCGGAGATCAGGCCCTTGATTTCCTTGGCGGCTTCGGCGCTGCGCCCGGCCAGCAGGCGCACCTCGCCCGCCACCACGGCAAAGCCGCGCCCCTGCTCGCCCGCGCGCGCCGCTTCCACCGCGGCGTTGAGCGCGAGGATGTTGGTCTGGAAGGCGATGCTGTCGATCACCGAAATGATGTCGGCGATCTTCTTGCTGGAATCGTTGATGGCGCGCATCTTGTCGACCATCTGCCCCACCACTTCGCCGCCCTGCACGGCGACCGACGAGGCGCTTTGCGCCAGCGCATTGGCCTGGCGCGCGTTGTCGGCGTTCTGGCGCACGGTGCTGCCCAGCTCCTCCATGCTGGCGGCGGTCTGCTCCAGCGCGCTGGCCTGGCTTTCGGTGCGCGCGCTCAGGTCGTGGTTGCCCTGCGCGATCTCGTTGCTGGCCAGCGCCACCGACTCGCTGCCCTGGCGCACGCGGCCGACGATGCCGGCCATGTTGTCGCGCATCGCGCGCAGGCCGTGCAGCAGGCTTTGGGTGTCGCCGGGCTTGAGGTCGATGCTCACGCTCAGGTCGCCCTGTGCGATGCGGTCTGTGATGGCGGCGGCGTGGCTCGGCTCACCGCCGAGCTGCCTGAGGATGCTGCGCGCGACCACCAGACCCGCCACCAACAGCAGCACGGCCAGCGCGAGCGAGCTCAGGCCCATCATCAGGGCGCGTTCCCAGATGGTCGCCGTCACGGTGTCCACGTAGACGCCCGAACCGATCACCCAGCCCCAAGGCGCAAAACCCTTCACATAGGACACTTTCTGCACCGGTGCTTCGCTGCCTGGCTTGGGCCACATGTAGGACACATAACCCGCACCCGACTTCTTGACCGTCTCGACGAATTCGACGAACAGGTGCTTGCCGGTCGGGTCCTTGTTGCCCTTCAGGTCCTTGCCCTCGAGGTCCGGCTTGATCGGGTGCATCACCATCACCGGCTGCATGTCGTTGATCCAGAAGTACTCGGTGCCGCTGTAGCGCAGGGAGCGGATGGCGTCCAGCGCGAGGCCCCTGGCCTGCTCGTCGGTCATCTTGCCCTGCGTGGCCAGGCCGTGAAAGTGCACCGCCAGGCCGTGCGCGGTCTCCACCGTCTGCCGCACGCCGGCCTGCCGCTCTTCGAGAATCAGCGCTTTTTCGGAGGTGAGGAAGATGGCCAGCAGCACGGCGAGGCCGGCCACGGCGCTGGCCACGAGGATGCCGAGTCGCTTGGAGACGCCGAGTGAAGACAGGTTGAACATGGGGAGATCCAGTCGAGAAATGCCGGGGAGGTCCCGGTTGTATCGACGCCCTGGCGCCAGGCTGTAGTTGGAAATGGGTGGGTTTGACCCCGTATTTCCCCACCCCCCGCGGTTGGGTCCGTCGGGGTGGGCGGCATTGGACCCTGCCTTTGGCGCGAATCGGGGGACAATGCAGGCCCTCACCGACGGCATGGTCGGCGCACATGGTTGCGCTGGCGGTGCCGGCCCTTGCTGACAGCCCCGCAGCGAAGCGACCCCCGTGGTCCCTTCCAGTGCCCCTCCGAAGAAGGAGGTGCGCAGCGGGCAGTCCTGCCACATCGGGCCACCGCTGCCGTCGCTCTCGTCGCCCCGTGCGACCCAATCCACACCATCCGCTGGCCATGCAGTGGCCGGACCTTGCGTGTCCGGCCAGACAGACCATGTCCCGCGTTGTGGCGCATACCCATCACTTGGAGGACCATTCCCATGCAACTCATCTTTTCGGCCGGACTCATCCTGGCCATCGTCCTGTGGGGCGTCGTCGCCCCGGATTCGCTGGGCGGCGTGTTCGACACCCTGCTGGCCATGATCACGCGCGACTTCGGCTGGCTCTACCTGTGGGTCGTGCTGGGTCTGGTGGTGCTGGCGATGGTGCTGGCCTTCAGCCGCTACGGCGATCTCAAGCTGGGCGCCGAAGACGACGAACCGGAGTTCTCCATCGGGTCGTGGTTTGCCATGTTGTTTGCCGCCGGCATGGGCATCGGCCTGGTGTTCTGGGGTGTGGCCGAGCCGATCTCCCATTACGGCGCGCCGCCGCCCGGCATCGTGGCCCACACGCCCGAGGCGGCCAATGCCGCCATGCGCTACAGCTTTTTCCATTGGGGCTTGCACCCCTGGGCGGTCTACAGCATCGTGGCACTGGCCATCGCCTTCTTCCAGTTCCGCAAGGGCGGTTCCGCGCTGGTGAGCACCGCGGTCGAATCGCTGCCGTGGGCGCCACTGAAGAAGCTCGGGCCGGTCGTCAACGTGCTGGCCGTGATCGCCACCGCGTTCGGCGTGGCGGCCTCGCTGGGCATGGGCGCGCTGCAGATCAACAGCGGTCTGAATTCGCTCCTGGGCCTGCCGGTGGGCGAGGCCTCGCAGGTCGGCATCATCCTGGTGACCACGGTGCTGTTCCTGACCTCCGCCGTCACCGGCGTCACCCGGGGCATCAAGTGGCTCTCCAACATCAACCTCATCCTCGCCGCACTGCTCACGCTGGCGGTCTTCGTGATGGGGCCGACCGTGGCCATCATCGACACCTTCACCAGCACGCTGGGCAGTTACGTGAGCGAGTTCGTTCGCATGAGCCTGCGCATGACGCCGTTCCGCGACAGCGGCTGGGTCAGCGGCTGGACCGTTTTCTACTGGGCCTGGTGGGTGAGCTGGTCGCCGTTCGTGGGCCTGTTCATCGCGCGCGTGTCGCGCGGGCGCACCATCCGCGAGTTCATCCTGGGCACGGTGCTGGCGCCCACGCTGGCCGCCTTCGTGTGGTTCTCGGTGTTCGGTGGCACCGCGCTCAACCAGGAAATCATGCAGGGCCTGCCGATGGCCGAGGCCGTGGGCGCCGATGTGTCCACCGCCATGTTCGCCATGTTCGACACCCTGCCCATGAGCGGCCTGCTCAGCGGCGTGGCGACGGTTCTGGTGCTGGTGTTCTTCGTCACCTCGGGTGATTCGGCCACGCTGGTGCTGGGCATGATGAGCACCGGTGGCCAGGCCAACCCGGGCGCGCGCGTCAAGATCGTCTGGGGCCTGCTGGTCTCGGGCATTGCCATCAGCCTGCTGCTGGCCGGCGGTGTGAAGGCGGTGCAGACCGCCACCATCGTGTTTGCCCTGCCGTTCACGCTGGTCATCGTGCTCATGGCGGTGGCCCTGTGGCGCGGTGTGCGCTCAGACTGGGACGACGAACAGAAGCGCGACAAGGCACTGCGCCGGCGCATGAAGAGCCTGCTGGAACAGCCCGTGGCATGACCTCCGAACTGCTGCTGGCGGTGGGCAAGAGCTACCTGTTCGTGTTCGCTGCCATCCTGCCCATCCTCAACCCGGCGGCCACCGCGCCCATCTTCCTGGGTCTCACCGAAGGCGCTTCGTCCAGCACCCGCGCGCTGCTGGCGCGGCGCATCGCACGCAACATGTTTGCGCTCATGGTGGGGTCCATGCTGGTGGGCTCCTACGTGCTGGACTTTTTCGGCATCTCGCTGCCCATCGTGCGGGTGGGGGGCGGGCTCATCGTGGCCGCGGCGGCATGGCGGCTGCTCAACGCCAGCCACGCCAGCGACGACCGCCGCACCGCGCTGGCCGAATCGTTCACGCCCGAACAGGCGCGCCGCCAGGCCTTCTACCCGCTCACGTTTCCCATCAGCTGCGGGCCGGGCTCGATCGCCGCGGCCATCACCGTGGGCGTGGCGCTCAACGACACGCGGCTGTCGCTGTCGCTGGCCCGCATGGGCGGCGGCGTGCTCGCGCTGGTCACCATCGGGCTGCTGCTGTACCTGGCCTTCCGCTATGCCCAGCAGTTGCTCAAGCCCCTGGGTGAGGCCGGCAGCGTGATCTTCCTGCGCCTGTCGGCCTTCATCCTGCTCTGCCTGGGTGTGCAGATTGTCTGGGACGGACTGAGCGAATTGCTGCGGGGACTGTGGGTCTGAGTTAGGGTGAATCCGCTGCGCAGGGTGCTGCCCCCCGGGGTATATTTTTGAAACATCGGCACCCGCTGACGAAACTGGCCACCCACCCATGCCGCTCGGAGTTCACTGCGCCGCGTCGATCCCTTCAGCGTCCAGGCCCGCTCCGTGAGCCACCGCGCCCGCCTCGTGCCCGTCCTGGTGGCGCTGCTCACGGTGCTGGCCGCGGCATTTCTGTGGTGGCAGTCGGAGCGTTCCCAGACGCTGCTTCGCGAGCAGGTGCTCCTGCAGGCCGAGAAGCGCAGCATCCACCTGGCCGATGCCATGGGTGGGCAGGTCGGAGGCATGATCGCCACGCTCGATCTGCAGTTGCGCGACCTGCGCCGCGAATGGTTGAGCGACCCGAACGGCTTCGACGGCGCGGCCTTGGACGTGCTGAAGGCGCTCCCGACCGATTTCGTGACCCACATCTCGGTGGTCAATGCCGCCGGATACCTGGTCTACGACAGCCTGGCCGCGCCGATGGACACCTTTGTGGGCGATCAGGCGCATTTCCACGCGCAACGCGATGCGGCCGCCGACGACCGTCTCTTGATCAGCCGCCCGATCAAGTCGCCCACCGTCGACCGCTATGCGGTCGTGGTCAACCGTCCGATCCTGCGCGAGGGCGTGTTCGACGGCACCGTGCAGCTCGTGGTGTCCACCGATTTCATCGCCCGCAGGCTGGGCTCCCTGCAGCTCTCCGATCAGGACGTGGTGGCCTTGATCGCGCCCGATGGGACGTTCCTCGCGCGCAGCCTGGACCACGCCGGAGCCATGGGCACCCGCGTGCCGGCGGATCGGCCCTTTCTCACCGACCGAGACGCCCGCAGCGGAAGCTTTCGCATCCGCGGCTTGCTGGACGGCATCTCCCGCACCTATGGCTGGTACCGGCTGCGCGCATCCGGTCTGGTGGTGGCCATCGGCATTGCCGACGCAGCGGTGCTGCAACCCCTGGCGCCGGCCCTGGAGAACAGCCGCCGGGTGACCGCTGCGCTCATCGTGCTTCTGCTGTTGAGCGGCGGCTTGATCATTGCGCTCCTGCTGCGCGTGGGGCGCAAGGCATCGGCGCTGGAAGCCAGCGAGGTGCTGCGCCTGCGGCAGTTCGAAAGCTCGCCACTGGCCATGTTGGTGATGGACATCCGGACCAACCGTTTTGTCGATTGCAACGCGGCGGCCTTGGCGCTCTACGGCTATCCCACGCGCGAAGCGCTGCTGAGCAAGTCGCCGCTGGATGTCTCGACGCGGGTGCAACCCGATGGTCGGACCTCGGCCGAGAAGGGCGCGGCGTATTTCCAATTGGCCCAGCGTTCAGGTGTGGTGGTCTTCGAATGGCGCCAGCGGCGCCCCGATGGCACCGAGTGGGACGGTGAGGGACATTTGATGGCGTTCGAACTCGACGGGCGCCCGCTGATGCAGTTCACCATGCAGGACATCACCCTGCGCAAGCGCACCGAAGCCGCCCTGCAGGAGAGCGAAGCCCGGCTGAAAGAGGCGCAGCGCCTGGCCCGCGTGGGCAGCTGGAAACGCGATCTCACCACCAACGAACTCAGCTGGACCGACGAAATCTTCCGCATCTTCGAGGTGGACACGGCGGTCAGGCCCACCTACAAGACCTTCATCACCAGCGTGCACCCCGGCGATCGCGTGCTCGTGACCGAGGCCTACCAGCGCTCTTTCGACGAGCGCGAGCCCTACGACCTGGTGCACCGGCTGCTCATGGCCGACGGACGCATCAAACATGTTCGGGTCTCGGGTTTGACCGAGTTCGACGGCGACCGCCCCTTGCACAGCGTGGGCACCGTGCAGGACATCACCGAAGTGCACACCGCCGAAGAAGCGCTCAAACGCCTGAACGAAGAACTGGAGCTGCGCGTGGCCGAGCGCACCCGGGAAATGTCCGTGCTCAACCGCGAGCTGGAGGCTTTTGCCTACAGCGTTTCGCACGACCTGCGCACCCCGCTGCGCAGCATCGACGGATTTGCCAGCTTGCTCGAAGAGGAGTGCGGTGCGGTGCTGAACGAAAACGGCCGGAACCATGTCGGTCGCATTCGCGCGTCGTCGCGGCGCATGGGCCGGCTGATCTCCGACCTGCTGACCCTGGCGCACCTGAGCAGCGCCGAGCTGCGGCGCGAACCGGTGGACCTCACGCGCATGGCCCACTCGATTGCCCAGGAGCTGGCCAGCACCGATCCTGGCCGCCATGTGCGGTGGTGCATCGATGACGGCATGCAGGTCATCGCCGACCCTGGCCTCATGCGGGTGGTGCTGCAGAACCTGCTGGGCAACGCCTGGAAGTACACGAGCCAGACGCCCGACGCGGTGGTGGCGTTCACGCAAGCCGAACGGCCCCATGGCGTGGTGGAGTTCTGCGTGCGCGACAACGGCGCAGGCTTCAACATGGCCTATGCCGACCAGCTGTTCGAGCCGTTCAAGCGTTTGCACGCCCACCACGAGTTCGAAGGTTCGGGCGTGGGCCTGGCCACGGTGCGCCGCGTGATCGAACGCCATGGCGGTCGGGTGAGTGGTGAAGGCACCGTGGGGCGTGGGGCCGCATTCTGCTTCCAGCTGCCCGCGGGGTGAGCGCGGCCTACAATGCCGCCATGGCGTTCCACCCCACCATCACTGCCCACCCGGCAGCCTGCATGCCCCTCGCGGCAAGCGGCGCCGTGGCCGGTCGCAAGCTGATGGGCTCGGCGGGACTGCGCCAGCCGGCTGCACATTCCTGAGCCCGGCGATACCCCTTCCTCCTTTTTGCGCAATCCAACCATCGCCGGGCCCCAGCCCAGCGCGATGGCGGGCGTCGCCTTTTTTGCGGCGCGCCTGCACCAGTTGGAGTGCCCATGCACAAGAACCTTGCTGGTGAGCGGTTGCTCACCGAACTCGACTTCACCCGCCTGAACAAGCTGCGCGGCGGGCCCCTGCCTGCGGCATTGGTCGACGCGCTCGATGCCCAGGACCTCGTTCCTTCACGCGAGATCCCGCCCGACATCGTCACGATGTATTCGCAGGTGATCGTCGAAGACCTCGCATCGAGGAAGCGGCAGAAGCTCACCCTGTGTTACCCCAGTGACGCCGAGCCGCACCTGGGCTTCATCTCCGTGCTATCTCCCGTGGGAGCCAGCCTGCTCGGCCAGCGCGTGGGCGCCACCGCCCGCTGGCGCACGCCCAACGGGGACACCTGCGCGGCCGAGATCGTCACGCTGCTGTTTCAGCCCGAAGCCAGCGGTGACTACACCACCTGACGGGCGCAACGCCTTCAGAGGGGGTCGTGAAGCGCCTTGGACAGCGCCGCGATGTTGGCCGCGCTGGGCACCTGCGGCTTCATCTCATCCTCCGCGGCGGTCGCGTTCTCGTGCGCCTGGATGGCGTTGACCATGTCGTACTGGGTTTCCCAGACCAGCGTCTTGCCGGGCGGGCACAGGTCGCGCAGGGTGCCGAACCAGTAGTAGCCGTCGTTGCCGCCGAAAAGCTTGTCGATGCCTCCAGCATCACCGGCCTTCAGGCCATGGGCCGACAGGATCTGGTTGAGCTTGTGGTGGGAGACGGAATAAGGCATGGCGGTCCAGTGAATGTGGGGGGTGACGAGGCGGCTTGCGCACGTCGTCATCGGGTCGGCGATTCTACTGAAGGCCGGAGCCCGCGCCTTCAACCGTCGAGCACACCGGCCAGGTCGAAGCTGCTGCGCTCGCCCAGGTGCTGCCCGTGGGCGAGCAGCCAGCGATCGGCCGAGGCATGGCCGAGTTCGTGCAGCCTGGAGAGGAAGGACCACTGCGTTTCGGTCTTGCTGGCCGCGCCCAGCGGACTGAGCGATTCACCACCGTCGATCAGGTGCACGCGCAGGTCCTGCACGCGTTTGAACAGCGGTTGGCGGTGGCGCTGGCCGGCGCGGCCCTCGCCCTCGATGAGTTGCTTGAGCAGCGCGATGCTGCGCATCTCCTTGAGCAGGCTGGCGTTGAACGTCACTTCGTTGATGCGGTCCAGGATCTCGCTGGCACGCCGGGGCACGGTGTCGCGCAGCACCGGGTTGATCTGCACCAGCAGCAGGTCGTCGGCCGGCGTGTCGGTGATCAGCGGCATGAGCGAGGGGTTGCCCGCGTAGCCGCCGTCCCAGTAAGCCTCACCGTCGATCTCCACCGCCTGAAAGAGGAGCGGCAGGCAGGCCGAGGCCATCACCATGTCGGCCGTGAGTTCGTGCTGGCCGAACACGCGCAGTGCGCCGGTGCGCACCTGCGTGGCCGAGATGAAGAGCTGCATCTTGTGGCAGGCGCACACGCGTTTGAAATCCACCGTCTCCACCAGGATGTCGCGCAGCGGGTTGAGGTTGAGCGGGTTGAGCTGGTAGGGCGAGAGCTGGCTGCCCAGCGCCGCGTTGAATTGTTTGAACGGCGCCAGCCACGGCGCCATGAGCGCCTGCGCAGGGCCGAACGCCACGCTCAGCGGACTGCTCTGCAGCCTGTGAAAGGGCGAGATTTCGGCCACCCGCGTCCAGAACTGGCGCAACACGCGCCGCGCGCCTTCGCGCCCGCCATCCATGAGGCCAGCGGCCAGCGCCACCGCGTTCATGGCGCCGGCGCTGGTGCCGCTGATGGCCGAGATCTCCAGCGACTCTTCTTCCAGCAAGCGGTCGAGCACGCCCCAGGTGAAGGCGCCGTGGGAGCCACCGCCTTGCAGGGCCAGGTCTATCGGCAGCTTGCCGCTGGCGGTGCGGGGGGTGGGCTTGCGTTTCGGGCGGGGAGTCGTTGTCATGGGCGCCAGGGTGCGGGTGTCGGTGAAGGATTGGTCATGCCAGAACATCGCGGATCGATGGATCACGGTCGAACTGGACTTTCACGTACGAACAGACGGGGATGACTTTCGTCTCGGTCCCACGGGCCCAGGCCACCATGGCGTCCTGCAACTGGTGTGCCACGCCGTGCCCCCTGAGGCTCGGGTCCACATAGGTGTGGTCGACGACGACCAGCGACGGGTGGGTGCGGCTGTAGGTCATCTCGGCGATGCGCTGCCCACTGCGCTGGATGTAGAAGGCGCCGCGCGAGCCGTTGTCCTGGTGTTCGATGGAATGGGCCATGACGATCTCCGGTGGTGGACGAACCGTCAGGCTACCACCCACGCGCGATGCGTCCACCGTTTGCACGTCCCGCGCCCCTGATCCCGGGGCAGGCATGCTGTCTGGGACAATCGCGCTTTGCCTTCTCGCCCCCGCATGTCCACCATCCTCGAGCCGATCGCTGACGAAACACCCGCGCTGCCCACCGGCCCGCTGGCGCGCGAGGCGCTGGCCCTGGCGGCCTTCGACCACGTGGTGGCGCACGCGAGCGGCTACCGCGCCCGGCCGGGCCAGCGCGAGATGGCCGCGCACATCGCGCACACGCTCTCGGGCGTGACGCCGGGCGACGACTCGGTGGCCAGCGACGCGGCCCTGCCCGCGCGCGGCATCGCGGTGGTGCAGGCCGGCACCGGCGTGGGCAAGTCGGCGGCGTACGCGGCCACCGTCATCCCGCTGGCCCTGGCGCAGCAAAAGCGCGTGATCATCTCCACCGCCACCGTGGCGCTGCAGGAGCAGTTGATCGCCAAGGACCTGCCGGCCCTGGCCACCACGCTGCCGCAACCGTTCAGCTTCGCCCTGGCCAAGGGGCGTGGGCGCTACGTGTGCCGCTTGAAGCTGGACCAGCTCTCGGGTGGCGATGCAGCGAGCGCCGACCTCTTCGAGAGCGACGACGCCCCCACCGACACCAGCGCCTCGGGCGTGGCCGCGCGCGCCGTGGCCTCGGCCTCGGCGGCGGCGCGCTGGCAGGAGCGCGGCGTGCAGTACACCGCCTGGGCCAACGCGCTGGACGGCGGCAGTTGGGATGGGGATCGTGACCGGCTCGACGAACCACCCGAGGGCAGCCTGTGGGCCCCGGTGGCCGCCGAGCGCCACACCTGCACCGCGCGCCACTGCCCCAGCTACAACAGCTGCAGTTACTACCAGGCGCGCGCCAAACTGGCGCAGGCGCAGGTGATCGTGGTCAACCACGACCTGCTGCTCTCCACGCTCGGCCTGCACGCGCTGCCCGCGCCGCAGGATTGTTATGTGGTGTTCGACGAGGCGCACCACCTGGGCGCGGTGGCGCAAGGCCAGTTCACCGCGTCCATGGACCTCATGCGCAGCCAGTGGCTGGACAAGCTGCCGCGCGCGGTGGACGAGGTGGCCGGTGCGCTGGATGCCCGTCCCACCTCGGACGTGGCGCAACTCGCCAAGGACCTCAAGACCGCGCAGGGAGAACTCGCGCGCCTGGCCATGCAGCGCATCGGTGCGCTGCCGGCATGGCTCGATCTCACCGGGCGCACCCCGGGGCGCCCGCCCGCGCGCAGCGGCTTCACCGACAACGCCCCGCCCATCGTCGACCGCTTCGACGGCGGCGTGCTGCCGCCCGGCTGGAGCGAGGTGGTGGCGCAGATGCACGCCCACGCCAGCGCGCTGCTCAAGGTGTTTGAAGCCCTGGCCACGCAGCTCAAGGCCAACGCGCGCGAGAACCCGAGTGATGCCGCGCGCTGCGCCAAGCTCTACAGCCGCCTGGGCGTGCTCGCGCCGCGCCTGCAGAGCGCGCAGGAAACCGCCACGCTGTGGATGCAGGCCGCCAACGACGGCCAGCCGCCGCTGGCCAAGTGGCTGGAGGCCGGCATACACCATGGCCTGGTCACGCTCACCGCGCACGCCTGCCCGCTGCAGCCCGGCAGCCTGTTGCGCAACCACTTGTGGAACAAGGTGCGCGCCGCGGTGGTCACGTCGGCCTCGCTCGTGACCTGCGGCAACTTCGACCATTTCCTGCACGAGTCGGGTCTGGCGTATGACGACGCGGTGGCCGCGCGCGAGGTGCAGAGCCCGTTCGACCATGCGCGCCAGGGCCGGCTGGTGGTGGTGCAGACCGTGGCCGACCCCAAGGACGTGGAGGGCTACACGCGCGAGATGCTGGCCTCGCTCATGGCCGACCTGCGCGAGGTGAAGCGCGGCGCGCTGGTGCTGTTCACCTCCAGGGCGCAGATGCGCCAGGCGCAGGGCCTGCTGGAGCGCGGCGAACACGGCGCGCTGCGCGAGCGCGTGCTGGTGCAGGGCGAAGCCTCGCGCACCGTGCTGCTGCGCCGCCACGCCGAGCGTGTGGCCGATGGCGAGCCTTCCATCCTGTTCGGTCTGCAGTCGTTCGGCGAGGGGCTCGATCTGCCGGGTGAGCTGTGCGAGTGGGTGTTCATCACCAAGCTGCCGTTCGCCTCACCCAGCGACCCGGTGGGCCAGGCGCGCGCCGACTGGCTCAAGGCGCAGGGCCGCGACCCGTTCAGTGAACTCGTGGTGCCCGCCACTGGCGCCCGCCTGCTGCAGTGGACTGGCCGCGCCCTGCGCAGCGAAACCGACGAGGCCGTGGTGGTCTGCTACGACGCGCGCCTGCTGCGCCAGAGCTACGGCCGGCGCATGCTGCAAGGCCTGCCGCCCTACCGCTTGCAGCGCCGCGTGGGCGATGTGCTGTCCGACGTCTGATTTTTCTCTCCAACGAAAGCGCCCCATGATCTACGCCAGCCTCAAGCTCATCCACGTCCTCTCCATCGTTCTGTGGATCGGCGGCATGTTCTTCGCGCACACCTTCCTGCGTCCAGCCCTGCAGTCGCTGGAGCCGCCGGTGCGCATCCGCTTCATGCACGACGTGCTCAAGCGTTTTTTCGCCGTCGTGCTGGTCGTGGTGGTGCTGGTGCTGGTCACGGGCCTCTGGATGATCGGGCGTGTGGCCAAGGAGTCGGTGCAGGCGGGACTGTCGTTCAACATGCCGCTGGGCTGGACCGTGATGGCCGCCCTGGGCATCCTGATGATCGTGATCTTCGGTCACATCCGCTTCGCGCTGTTCAAGCGCCTCGATCGCGCCGTGAACGCCAGCGACTGGGCCGCCGGCGGTGCGGCAATCGCCGCCATCCGCATCTGGGTCGGCGTCAACCTGATCCTGGGTGTGGCCACCATCGCGGCGACGGTCGTTCTGGGTTGAACGAGCGCCCCGCCCGGCGGCCGCTCAAGCACCCGGGCGCGGCGAGGGAAGTTGTTCGCCCCACATCCGGCGCCACAACCAGTCAAGCGCTGCGCCGATGTCGGGCCGCTGCCCGTTGAGCGTGGGCCGGTGCCCGCCGTTGGCGCGCGCGGCCTCGGTGCCCAGGTCGAAGCGGAAGGTGTAGCTGGGCTCCTGGCCCATGCGCAGGTCGGTCACGAACAAGCGCCCACCGGTTTCCGACACGCTGTAGAAACCGTGGGTGAACGCCGCCATGCGCGCCACCGACGGTTCGTCGGCGTGCCGCTCCAGCAGGCCGGCACCGCGCTCGTGCCGCGTCCAGGCGATCCGCTGGTCGTCGTCCATCAAGGAGTAGTGGCCCTCGAAGTAGTGCGTCGGCGTGGTGGCCACCAGCCGCCACAGCACCGTGTTGAAGGGCGAGGGCGTGACCAGCAGGCCGGTGGCGGGAATGCCGTCTTGCTGCAGCGAGGCGCGCGCGACCTGCGTGGCGTGCTGCTGCGCGCCCACACTCCATACCAGGTAGAGCGTGCTGAACGCCAGGCCGGCCAGGTTCCAGCCAAACCCGCGCGGGTTCTTCAGGCGCAGCGCCGCCACCACGCCCGCGATCAGCGGCACGGTGTAGAGCGGATCGATGATGAAGATGCTGCCCACGGCATATGGGTGGTCGGTGAAAGGCTGCAGCAGCTGCGTGCCGTACACCGTCATGGCGTCGAGCAGCGGGTGCGTGATGAGCACCAGCCACAACGCCAGCCACCAGCGCTTGAACAAGGCCGCTTCACCGTGGATGCGCGAGGCGATCCAGGCCAGCACCGGCGAAGCCAGCGTGAGGATGAACAGCGCATGGCTCTCGGCGCGGTGGCGCGTCATGTTGAGGACGGCGTCGCCGTGGTCGATGAAAGCATCGAGATCGGGCAGGGTGCCACCGATGGCACCCCACAGTGCGGCTTTCCACACCGCCGTGCGCCGGCCCATCACGGCCACGCCGACCGCAGAGCCCAGTGCAATCTGGGTGAGCGAATCCATCAGGCCTGAACGACGATGGGAAAGGTGGCGCGCACGCCGTCATTGCCGGGTGTGAACGGGACGGTGAGCGCGGCGCGACCTTCTTCGCTCAGCCGCCGCCAGAGTCCGTCGCGCTCGTTGCCCGGATCCCCGGCCACATAGAGCTGCGTGGTGAGCAGCTCCATGCGGTCCAGCCGCACCTTCACGTGGATGTGCGGCGTGCGACCGGTGTATTGCACCGGGCGGATGGTGCGGAAGCGGTAGCGCCCGTCGCGCCCCACCGTGACCTTGCCGAAGCCCTGAAACGCCGGGTCGGCCCGGCCGCCGTCGCCCGGGTGGTGGTAGTGCCCTGCATGGTCGCACTGCCAGATCTCGACCACCGCGCCCGAGACCGGCACGCCGGCCAGATCGACCACCGTGCCCTCGACCCAGGCCGGCTGGCCCTGGCCGTAGTTCACGTTGCCGTTCTTGAGCAGGTCGGCGTCGCTGTCGGCCGGCAGGGCCACGGGGTAGAACGGGCCCTCGGTCTGGCTGGGCGTGGGGCGCAGGTTTTTCGCCTGCGCCAGGGCGGACGGCAACCAGGCGGGGGCGGCCAGGGCCGCGGCGCTGGCGATCAACAGGTGGCGGCGGTTGGGTGTGTTGTTCATGGCGGTGGTGCGGCTGGGGTGGGCAGGTCCAGCGCGACGAACCGCGTTTCGTGGTCGCCCGGATCGCTGGGGTTGGTCGTCTCTTGGAAACCCAGCGAGCGCGCAAGTTCCAGCATGCCGTGGTTGATGCGCAGCACCGTGCCCACCAGCCGCCGCGTGCCGCGCGCGCGCAGGTGCTCGATCAGCTTGGTCATGAGCTTGTGCCCGAGCCCACTGCCCTTGAGGTCGGAGCGCACGATCACGCCGAACTCGGCCGTGTCGTTGTCCGGATCGACCGCCGCGCGCACCGCGCCCAGGGTTTCCTCCACGCCGTCTGCCCCCAGGCGGGTGGCAATGAAGGCCATCTCGCGTGCGTAGTCGATCTGGGTCAGGCGCGCGAGCTCGCTGTGCTCGATGTGG
This sequence comes from Hydrogenophaga sp., assembly GCF_036675665.1. GTDB lineage: Bacteria > Pseudomonadota > Gammaproteobacteria > Burkholderiales > Burkholderiaceae_C > Hydrogenophaga. The sequence goes on from NZ_JAKFEO010000099.1 coordinate 96,829, forward strand.
CGGCGGCTGTAGAACACGCGCAGGCGGATGTCTTCAGGGTCAAGTTTTTCCAGGAAGCGGCGGTGCTGAGCCTCGTCTTCGGGGCGGATCGGGCGCAGCGTGACGGGCTGGCCTTGCCAGTCCCAGGTTTCCACCAGGTCTTGGGGATAGGGCTGGATCGCGAAGTGGTGGGCGCCGGCCTGGCGGCTGGCCGACACGCGCACGCGGGCATCCAGCGCCACCGAGCCTTCGTGGTTGGCCAGCAGCGGGTTGATGTCAAGCTCGGCGAGTTCGGGCACGTCGGCCAGCAGTTGCGACACGCTCACCAGCACCTGCGCAACGGCATCCATGTCGGCCGCAGGTTCGTCGCGGTAGCCGTGCAGCAGCCGGGCCACGCGGGTGCGGGCGATCTGCGCCAGCGCCAGCGTCGTGTTCAGCGGCGGCAATGCCAGCGCGGTGTCGGCCAGCACCTCCACCGCCACGCCGCCCTGGCCGAACAGGATCACCGGGCCGAACACCGGGTCCACGCTGGCGCCGACGATGAGTTCGTGCGCGTGCTTCTTGCGCACCATGGTCTGCACGGTGAAGCCTTCCACCCGGGCATCGGGGCGCTGTTCGCGCACGCGCGCCAGCATGGTCGCGCAGGCCTCGCCCACTTCGGCCGCGCTGCCCAGGTTCAGGCGCACGCCGCCCACGTCGGACTTGTGCGAAATGTCGAACGACAGGATCTTGAGCGCCACCGGATAACCCAGCGCGTCGGCGGCCGTCTGCGCCTCTGATGCGAGCGGTCCCACCACACGCGTGGCCACCACCGGCAGGCCGGCGGCCTCCAGCAGGTCCTTGGCTTCGGGCTCGGTCAGCAGTTCGCGCCCGCTGGCCAGCACCCCGTCCACGATGGCGCGGATGCGCGGCAGATCGGCGGCGTGGGCCGCGCTGCGAGCCGGCGGCGTCTGCAGCAGCTCGGCCTGGTGTTCGCGGTAGGTGCGCAGCAGCGAGAAGGCGCGCACCGCGTCTTCGGGCGTGTTGAAGTCGGGCACACCCGCGCCGCGAAACAGCGCGCGGGCCTGCGCCACCGCGCCATCGCCCAGCCAGCAGCCCAGCACGCGCTTCGGGCTGGCGCTGGCCAGCGGCAGCAGGGCCTGCGCAATCTCCAGGCTGGGCACGATGGCGGTGGGCGCGTGGATGAACAGCACGGCGCTTCGGCTGTCCTGCGCGAGCGCCTGCAGGGCCTGCACGTAGCGCGCGGCCGGTGCGTCGCCAATGATGTCGACCGGGTTGGCGTGCGACCAGTTGGCGGGGAGCACGGCGTTGAGCTGTGCACACAGTTTGTCGCCCAGCGCCGCCAGCGGCACGCCTTCGGTGGCGGCGGCGTCGGCCGCCATCACGCCGGCGCCACCGCCGTTGGTGAGCACGAGCAGTTGATCAGCCCGGTTGCCGTGGAAGCGGGAGAGGGTTTCGGCGGCGAGAAACAGGTCTTGCAAGGTGTTCACGCGCAGCATGCCGGCGCGCGCGATCGCCGCGTCGAACACCGCGTCGGACCCGGCGAGCGCGCCGGTGTGTGAGGCGGCGGCCTGTTGCCCCGCGGCCGAACGTCCGGCTTTGACCACGATCACCGGTTTGTTGCGCGCCGCCGCGCGCGCTGCCGACATGAACTTGCGCGGCTCTTCGATGCTTTCGATGTAGAGCAGGATGGCGCGCGTCTTGGGGTCGCTGCCCAGGAAGTCGAGCATGTCGCCGAAGTCGACATCGGCACGTTCGCCGAGCGAAACGAAGTGCGAGAAGCCGATGCCGCGCGAGCCCGCCCAGTCCAGCATGGCCGTGACCAGCGCGCCCGACTGCGACACGAAGGCCAGTTCGCCCGGCAGCGCGCCGGTGTGCGCGAAACTGGCGTTGAGGCCCAGGTGCGGCACCAGCATGCCGATGCAGTTGGGCCCGAGGATGCGCAGCGTGTGCAGGCGCGCCGCATCGAGCATGGCCTGCTTCTGCGCGGCGTCCAGCCCGGCGGTGAGCACGATCACCGCGCGGGTGCCGCGTGCGCCCAGCTCCGTGATCAACCCCACGACGGTGGTCGCCGGGGTGCACAGGATGGCCAGCTCGGGCGCTGTCGGCAGCGCGGCCACCGAGGCCCAGGCCTTCACGCCGCCGAGCTCGGCGTGTTTGGGGTTGACCGCGTACAGCGCGCCCTTGAAGTCTCCGTTGTTCAGGTTGCGCCACACCGTGCCACCCACGCTGGTGGGCCGCATCGAGGCCCCGATCACCGCCACCGAGGTGGGCGAAAAGAGGGCGTCGAGGTGGCGGATGCTCACTGGGCTACCCTCCGTGCTGCGCACTGCGGGGCTGAGCGCCTTCGGAACGGCCGGGCGGCGCTCATGGGGCGGGGCGGGTGAGCTCGGTGGGCTCCGGGATGGCGGCCCTGTCGCCGTTGCGGTTCGATGCCATCCAGGCCAGCAACGAAGAGCGCATGGCCTCCTCGACCGACATCTCGATCGGCGTGATCCAGCTGCGCGGCACGAAGACGGTGTAGCCGCCGATCATGTAGCCCATGGGCAGGTACACGGCCACCTGGTCCAGTTCGGCCAGTCCGGGCGGCAGGTCCTGCATGTTCTGGCGCGTGACCAGCCCGACGATGGACAGCTCGTTGCCGGGCATGCGCAGCACGACCACGGCCTGCTGCGGGGTGTCCTTGTGGGGCGAGAAGTAGTCGGCAAAGCTCTTGAGCGAGGAGTAGATGCTCTTGACCACCGGCAGGTTGGTGAACGGCAGTTCGATCCACGAGAGCCAGCGCGCCACGTTGGGCTGCGAGATCAGGAAGCCCAGCCCGAGGATGAGCCCCGCGCCCAGCACGATGCCCAGGCCTGGCAGGTAGAAGTCGCCGATGAAGGGGCGGATCATCCACATGGCGATCGACTCGATCCAGGCCACGGTGAGGTAGAGCACATAGACCGTGATGGCCAGCGGCAGGAACGTGATCAGGCCGCGAAAAAAGTACTGGTATATCGGTTTCATGGGGGCCTTGGTGGACCTCGCGGGGGCTGTGCGCGCGAGCAGCGGTCAGCATATCAGTCAGTGTCGCCGGTCGGTGCGACGACCGTCGGTGCGCCGGCAGACCTTGCATGGGCGGACAATGGCCTCATGTGCGGCATGTTTGGCCCGAACGCCGGTGTGGGCTGGATCGGTGCACAGCCTGACCGCGGAACCAACACCGGCCATTGAGGCTCATTCATTCATGAACGGTTTACTCGACTTTTTTGCCCGCGTGGTGCGCGGTGTTCTCAAGCTCGCGCTCGGCGTGATGGCGCTGGCGTTCGTGCTCATCCTGCTGCTGGCCACGCTGGTGGTGGTGCTGGGCATCTCGCTCTGGGCGCTGATCACCGGCCGCAAGCCTGCGCCCCTGGTGGTGTTCAACCGCTTCCGCGAGACCTCGCAGCGTTACACCCAGGGCGTGTGGCCAGGCCGTGGCCCTGCCCAGCCCATGGGCGATGTGGTCGACGTGCAGGCCCACGAGGTACCGAATGCACCCGCTCCGCGTTCCGGGCAGGACCCGATGGCGCGCGTGATCCGCTGACCTCAGTCGCCTGAACCGGCGCCGTCCTGGCGCCGCGCCAGCGCAGCGTCGTAGAGCGCGTTGCGGGGCTGGCCGGTGATCTCGGCGCACAGCTTCACCGCGGTTTTCAGGGGCAGTTCTTTCAACAGCACGTCCAGCGTGCGCAAGGCGGCCGCGTCCACGCTGCCTTCGGCCTGCGCCGTGGTTGGCTGGGGGTGCACCAGCAGCACGAATTCACCGCGCGTGCGGTTGGCGTTGCCCTGCAGCCAGGCGGTGAAGTCCTGCGCCTTCAGATGGGCCACTTCCTCGAACTGTTTGGTGAGTTCGCGGCCCACGGTGAGCATGCGTTCGCCCAGCAGCCCCAGGTCCTTGGCCAATGCCTCGATGCGGTGCGGCGCTTCGAGCAGCACGCAGGCGCGGGCATCGGCGCCCATCAGCTGCACCTCGCGCTGCCGCTCGGCTGCCTTGCTGGCCAGAAAGCCGGCGAACACGAAGCGCCCGTCCCAGCCACCCATGCCCGCCACCGTGCCCGAGACGCTGAGCAGTGCGGTGATGCTGCTGGCACCCGGAACCGGCACGCTGCGCAGGCCCGCGGCGTTCACGGCCGCCACCAGGCGCGCGCCCGGGTCGCTCACGCCGGGCGTGCCGGCGTCGCTCACGTAGGCCACGCGCTGGCCGGCCTGCAGGCGCTGCACCACCGTCTGGGCGGCCTCGGCCTCGTTGTGTTCGTGCAGGGCCAGCAGCGGCTTGTGCAGGCCGTAGCCCTGCAGCAGCGCGGCGGTGTGGCGCGTGTCTTCGCAGGCCACGGTGTCCACCAGCGAGAGCACCTGCAGCGCGCGCAGCCCGATGTCGGCCAGGTTGCCGATGGGTGTCGCGACCATGTAGAGCGCGCCCTGCGGATAATGCTGGTGCGCCGCCGCGTCGCGCGCGGCCGCCAACAGGGATGGAGAGCTTGCAGACAATGTGGAGTTCCAGAAAAGACGGGGCGCCAATGGCCCCTGCACCGACCACCAAGGCCCGGGGTGATGCGGCCGAAGACGCCGCGCTGCGGCACCTGCAGCGCCAGGGCTTGAAGCTGGTCCAGCGCAATTTCAAGACCCCGGGACGGGGCGGTGGCGAGATCGATTTGATTATGCGTGAGCCCGACGGCACGCTGGTCTTCATCGAGGTGCGTCAGCGCGCCAGCCAGCGCCAGGGCGGCGCGGGTGCCAGCGTCACGCCGCTCAAGCAGCGCCGCATCGTGTTCGCCGCGCGGCACTTTTTGCTGCGCCTGGGCTCAGAACCCCCATGCCGTTTCGACGCGGTGCTGATCGACGGCGCGAGTGGCCACATCGACTGGCTGCGCGCGGCCTTCGATGCCTCCGGCGCAATTTGATACAGACCCCACCGCTATGATCGCCCCATGCTTCTGCAACGCATCCAGCAACAGTTCATCGACAGTGCCGATCTGAAGTACCAGTGCGCGCAGTCGCTCGCGCCGGTGGTCGAGGCCGCGACCAACGCGGTGCTCGCCAGCGTCACCGGCGGTGGCAAGGTGCTCTCGTGCGGCAACGGCGCATCAGCCGCCGCCGCCCAGCATTTCGCCGCGAGCTTCGTCGGCCGCTATGACCGTGAACGCCCCGAGCTCGCAGCGTTCTCGCTCTCGGCCGACGCCGCGGTGCTCACCGGCATCGCCAACGACTTCGACGTGCGCTCGGTCTATGCCCGCCAGGTGCGCGCGCTCGGCCAGGCCGGCGACGTGCTGCTGGCGCTCACCACCTCGGGCAATTCGTCCAACGTGCTGGCGGCGGTGGAGGCCGCGCACGAACGCGACATGACCGTGGTGGCCCTCACCGGTGCGCGCGGTGGCCAGCTGGCACTGCTGCTGCGCGACACCGATGTGCACATCTGCGTGCCACACGACCTCGCGGCCCGGATTCTGGAAGTGCACCACCTCGTGCTGCACTGCATTTGTGACGGTGTGGATGCCCAGCTGCTGGGTCTGCCCGACGTGTCAAACCCCAACATGGAGAGTGCCTCATGAACCCGATCAAATCCGTTTCCCTGCACCGCATCGCCGCCGCTGCCCTGCTCGTGGGTGCGATTGGCGCCACGCTGAGCGCCTGTGCCCCTCTGGTGGTCGGCGGTGCGGCCGTGGGCGCCCTGGTGGTGGTGGACCGCCGCTCCTCGGGCGCCCAGCTCGACGATCAGGGCATCGAACTGCGGGCGTCCAACCGCCTCAAGGACGAACTGGGCGATGCACATGCGCGCGTTTCCGTCTCCAGCTACAACCGCCGCGTGCTGCTCACCGGCGAAGCGTCCAGCGAAGCGGTCAAAACGAAGATCACGCAGATCGTCTCCGGCGTGGAGAACGTCCGTGCGGTCATCAACGAACTCGGCGTGACCAGCAGCCCGTCGTTCAAGGAGCGCGCAACGGACACGCTGATCACCGGCCGTCTCAAGGCTTCGCTGGTGGATGCGAAAGACCTCTCGGCCAGCGCCTTCAAGGTGGTGACCGAGCGCGGCACGGTGTACCTGATGGGCCGCGTGACACAGCGCGAAGCCGACCGCGCGACCGACCTCGCGCGCAACACACCGGGGGTGTCGCGCGTGGTGCGTGTGTTCGAGATCATCACCGAGGCCGAACTGGCCAACATGCAGTCCCAGCCTGCGCCCGCCAGGTAAAGCGCTCTCAGACAAGAACACCGCGGAACTGGCTTTGCCAGGCCGCAGGTGTTGCCCCCTGGGGGGTGACACGCCGAAGGCGTGGCGCGGGGGGAGCCCTATTTCAGGCGTTTGATCAGGCTGGACGTGTCCAGGCGGTTGCCGCCCATGGCCTGCACATCGGCGTAAAACTGGTCCACCAGGGCGGTGACCGGCAGGCGTGCACCGTTGCGCTTGGCCTCGTCGAGCACCAGGCCCAGGTCCTTGCGCATCCAGTCCACCGCAAAACCGAAGTCGAACTTGTCGGCCACCATGGTCTTGCCACGGTTGTCGAGCTGCCAACTCTGCGCCGCACCCTTGCCGATCACGTCCAGCACCTGGTTCATGTCCAGCCCGGCCTTCTGGCCGAAGGCGATGGCTTCCGACAGGCCTTGCACCAGGCCGGCGATGCAGATCTGGTTGACCATCTTGGTCAACTGGCCGGCGCCGGTTTCGCCCAGCAGCGTGAAGGCGCGCGAGAAGGCCATGGCCGCGGGCTTCACCGCGTCGAAAGCCGCGGCGTCACCCCCGCACATCACGGTCAGCAGGCCATTGACGGCACCGGCCTGACCGCCCGACACGGGGGCATCCACGAACGACAGGCCCAGGGTCTTGGCGGCTTGGTACAGCTCGCGCGCCACGTCGGCCGAGGCCGTGGTGTGGTCGACGAAGATCGCGCCCGAAGCCATGCCGGCGAACGCACCGTCCGCACCCAGCGTGATGGAGCGCAGGTCGTCGTCGTTGCCCACGCAAGCGAACACGATGTCGGCGCCCTGTGCCGCTTCGCGCGGCGTGGGCTTGTGCGCACCGCCGAACTCGGCCACCCAGGCGGCGGCCTTGGCGCTGGAGCGGTTGTAGACCGTCACCGAATGCCCGGCCCGCGCCAGATGCCCAGCCATGGGGTAGCCCATGACACCCAGGCCGATGAAGGCCACCTTCTTTGGGGCCACGGATTCGTAGGTTTTCTCTGCAATGTTGCTCATGAGATGGTCTCTTTGGTGTTTTCAAGAATGCCGCGGAACTGGCTTTGCCAGGCCGCAGGCATTGCCCCCTGAGGGGGTGACGCACCGCAGGTGCGGCGCGGGGGTGGGTCAAACTATCGTCAAGTGCTCGGTGCCCGCAGCCAGATCCAGCGTCTTGGCGCGCTGGCTGTTGAGCTTGATCTGCAGGCGCAGATCGTTGAGCGAGTCTGCGTTGCGCAGCGCATCTTCAAACGTGATCAGGTTGGCCTCGAAGGCGTTGAAGAGCGCCTGGTCAAACGTCTGCATGCCCATCTGGTTGCTCTTCTTCATGATCTCCTTGATCTCGGCCACATCGCCCTTGAAGATCAGGTCGGAGATCAGTGGTGAGTTCAGCATGATCTCCACGGCGGCGTGGCGACCCTTGTTGTCCTGGCGCGGAATCAGTCGCTGCGACACCAAGGCGCGCAGGTTGAGCGAGAGGTCCATCAGCAGCTGAGCGCGGCGCTCTTCGGGGAAGAAGTTGATGATGCGGTCCAGCGCCTGGTTGGCGCTGTTGGCGTGCAGAGTGGCCAGGCAGAGGTGGCCGGTTTCGCTGAACTGGATCGCGTGTTCCATGGTCTCGCGGTCACGGATCTCGCCCATCAGGATCACATCGGGCGCCTGGCGCAGCGTGTTCTTGAGCGCGGCTTCCCAGCTGTCGGTGTCCAGGCCCACTTCGCGCTGCGTCACCACGCAGTTCTTGTGCGGGTGCACGAACTCCACCGGGTCTTCGATGGTGATGATGTGGCCGTGCGTGTTCTCGTTGCGCCAGTCGACCATGGCGGCCAGCGACGTGGACTTGCCCGAACCCGTGGCGCCCACCAGGATGCACAGACCGCGCTTGGACAGCGACACGTCTTTCAGCACCTGCGGCAGGCCGAGCTTGTCGATGGTGGGCAGCACGGCGGGAATGGTCCGCATCACCATGCCGACCTTGCCCTGCTGGATGAAGGCGCTCACGCGGAAGCGGCCGATGGCCGGTGGTGAGATCGCGAAGTTGCACTCCTTGGTGCGCTCGAACTCGGCGGCCTGCTTGTCGTTCATGATGGCGCGCGCCAGAGCCAGCGTGTGCGACCCGTTCAGCGGTTGGGGCGACACCTTGACCACCGATCCGTCCACCTTGATGGCCGGCGGGAAGTCGGCGGTGAGGAAGAGGTCGCTGCCACTGCGGCTGAGCATCAGGCGCAGCAGGTCGTTGATGAATTTCGAGGCCTGGTCGCGTTCCATTGAAGAGTCCTTTAGATCAGCAGCGGCGGCCGCCGCGCAGGGCCGCTCCAGGCAAGGCCAGCCCCCTTGGAGGGCAGCGGTGGAGCTGGGCGGTCGTCATGACTAGCCCGGGAAGTTTTCCGGAATCTTGGCCTTGCCCCGCGCTTCGGCCGGGCTGATCACGTTGCGCTTGACCAGCTCCGAGAGGTTCTGGTCCAGCGTCTGCATGCCCACGTTGCTGCCGGTCTGGATGGCCGAGTACATCTGGGCCACCTTGGCCTCACGGATCAGGTTGCGGATCGCGCTGGTGCCCAGCATGATTTCGTGCGCCGCCACCCGGCCCGTGCCGTCCTTGGTCTTGCACAAGGTCTGCGAGATCACGGCCACCAGCGATTCGGACAACATGGCTCGCACCATGTCTTTCTCTTCGGCCGGAAACACGTCGATGATGCGGTCGATCGTCTTGGCCGCGCTCGAGGTGTGCAACGTGCCGAAGACCAGGTGGCCGGTCTCTGCCGCCGTCATGGCCAGGCGGATGGTTTCCAGGTCGCGCATCTCGCCCACCAGGATCGCGTCCGGGTCTTCGCGCAGGGCCGAGCGCAGCGCGTTGGCAAAGCTCAAGGTGTGTGGACCGACCTCACGCTGGTTCACCAGACACTTCTTGGACTCGTGCACGAATTCCACCGGGTCTTCCACGGTGAGGATGTGGCCGTACTCGGTCTCGTTGAGGTGGTTGACCATGCCGGCCAAGGTGGTGGACTTGCCAGAGCCGGTGGGGCCCGTCACCAGCACCAGACCGCGCGGGCGCAAGGCGAGGTCACCGAAGATCTTGGGTGCGTTGAGTTGCTCCAGCGTCAGGATCTTGCTCGGGATGGTGCGGAACACCGCGCCGGCACCCCGGTTGTGGTTGAAGGCGTTGACGCGAAAGCGCGACAGGCCTTCGATCTCGAACGAGAAGTCGCACTCCAGGAACTCTTCGTATTGCTTGCGCTGGCTGTCGTTCATGATGTCGTACACCATGCCGTGGACCTGCTTGTGGTCCAGCGGTTCGACGTTGATCCGTCGCACGTCACCATGCACCCGTATCATGGGTGGGAGACCGGCCGAGAGGTGAAGATCGGATGCTTTGTTCTTGACGCTGAAGGCGAGCAATTGGGTGATATCCATCCCGGGGTCCCGTGCGGTGTTGAGGTATGACGACTGATTATGACGACCATTGAAGGCAATCTCCAACAGGTTCACGAGCGTTTGGCACGGGCTTGCAGGGCGGCGGATCGGGATGTGAGCGAGGTCGCATTGCTCGCGGTTTCCAAGACGTTTGGCGCAGACACCGTCTGTCTGGCCTTGGACGCCGGTCAGCATGCATTTGGTGAGAACTATGTGCAGGAAGGCGTGGAAAAGATCGTTGAACTGCGCCGCGTGCGACCCGGTGCTGCACTGCAATGGCATTGCATCGGACCGTTGCAAAGCAACAAATCACGCCCGGTTGCAGAGCACTTTGACTGGGTGCAATCGGTGGACCGGCTCAAGATCGCACAACGTTTGAGCGAACAACGCCCAGCCCATCTGCCGGCCCTGCAGGTCTGCCTGCAAGTCAATGTGGATGGAGGCGCCAACAAGTCGGGTGTGGCGCCGGAGGGGCTTGCAGATCTGGCGCGGGCGATGGCTCTCCTGCCTCGCTTGCAGTTGCGCGGACTCATGTGCATTCCCGAACCGGCACCGGATTTCAAATCGCAGCGCGATCTTTTCCTGCGCGCCAAGGGTTTGTTCGATCAACTCAACGCACAGGGCATGGGCCTGGACACCTTGTCCATGGGCATGAGCGACGACCTGGAGGCCGCCGTGGCCGCAGGCTCGACGATGGTGCGCGTGGGGCGGGCCGTGTTCGGCAGCCGACCCACACGCAGCTGAATCAGCCCCCGTGGGGGGCAGCGACCCGCGCAGCGGTGGAGCGTGGGGGCCTCACTTCAGCGGCTTGACAGCCCCGCAGCTGGCCGACAGCCACTTGCCCTGGCCGTCCAGCGTCGTGCTGACCGGCTTGCCCTGCTGCGTGGTCTTCATCAGCATCTTCATGGTGTAGGCGGAGTCACCACTGAAGGTGTAGGTGCCTTCGCCCGTGGACGGCGGGTTCTTGCAGACGAAATTCATCTTGAGGGTGTTGGCGCTGCGCGAGGTGATGGTGGTGGTGCAATCGCCCTCGGTCTGCACCGGCATGTCCTGCTTCGCCGCCATCTCGGGCGTGATGCAGACCTTCATGGCCATGCCGCCTCCGGCGCCGGGTGTGGGCATCGTCATGCCTTGCTTGCCCAGCATGTCCTGCATCATCTTTTTCTCTGCCGGCGACATGCCGGCCATCTGCTTTTGCATCTGCGCCATGGCCTGGTCCATCTCGGCGCTGCCGCCCATCTTCTGGTTGATTTCCCACAAGCCGGGTTTGGTGCTTTGGGCGTGCACGGTGATGACGCAGAGGGTGCTCAGCAGCAAGACAAGCGAAATGCGTGACATGTGGATTCCTTGAAGTGGTGCGCCGATTGTGCGAAGGCCGCCCCAGCTGTCAACGGCTACGTCAATGGATCACCAAGACGCGGTTGAGTGATTTCGTACCAACCCCAGTGTCCGAGTTGTAGTTCTTTGAAACTACGCTGCTCGCCGCCGGCAGATCAGCGCAGCGCTGTGTTGAACCGGCGGTTCATCGACACAGGGAGGAAACACCTCCACAGGGGTAGATGCCGCATGAGTAACGGATCGCTATGTCCTCACAAAGGCAACTGCGAACTGTTCTTCACCTCTTCCATCACCGCATACGTGCGCGTCTCGCGCACGCCCGGCAGTTGCCACAGCACGCTGCCGGCGAAGTCCCGGTAGGCGGCCATGTCGGCCATGCGGGTCTTGAGCAAATAGTCGAAGCCGCCGGCCACCATGTGGCATTCCATGATCTCGTCGCGCACCTGCACCGCGGCCTTGAATTCGTTGAACACGTTGGGCGTGGTGCGGTCGAGCAGCACTTCCACGAAAACCATCATCCCGCGCCCGAGCTTGAGCGGGTTCAACCTCGCCTCGTAGCCCAGGATGAAACCGTCGCGCTGCAGGCGCTGGGTGCGCGCGAGCACCGCGGTGGGTGACAGCGCCACCGCCTCGGCCAGCTTGAGATTGGTGAGGCGGCCGTCGGCCTGCAGCAGCTTGAGGATCTTGAGGTCGATGCGGTCCGGTTCGGCGGAATGGGGATTCATGGATGTGAATTATCCAGTTGAGGCAACATTTTTAGTGAAAAGTTCGGCTTCGAAGGCGAGAACATACGCAGATTCGCAAATCAACGCCTGCTCTGGAGCCTTTCATGTCGCGCACCACCGATTGCCTGCCCTTCCCCTACCGCCCCGAAGCCGGGGTGTTGGCCCACCGCCTGAGCGCGTTGCAGGGCGCACTCGATTGGGCCGCCGCGGCCACACAGGCCGCGCCCTGGGTGCGCTCGGTGCGCGAGAACCCGCCGCCGTTCTGGGCCATGGAAAGCCTGCTCAAGGAATACCCGATTTCCAGCGCCGAGGGCCTGGCGTTGATGCGATTGGCCGAGGCGCTGCTGCGTGTGCCCGACGCCGAGACCGCGATCGCGCTCACGGCGGACCAATTGGGGCGTGCCGATTTCGATGGCGCCGCCGACTCCACGCTGGCACGCCTGTCCTCCACGGCGATTGCCATGTCGAAGAGGTTCCTGCCCGAAGCGGGCAACGAGCCCGGCCTGATGGCCAAGCTTGGCGCGCGCACGGTGGTGGCCGCCACGCTGCGCGCGGTGCAGTTGCTGGGCCGCCAGTTCGTGCTGGGGCAGACGATCGAAGAGGGCATGAAGGAAGCGGCCTCGGCGCGCAAGCGCCAAGCCAACCTGAGCTTCAGCTTCGACATGCTGGGCGAGGGCGCGCGCACCGATGCCGATGCGCTGCGCTATCTCGCGAGCTACCAGAACGCGATCGCCGCGATCGCCCGCACGGCCGACCCCCAGCGTGCACCGAGCCAGAACGATGGCATTTCCATCAAGCTCAGTGCGCTGCACCCGCGCTACGAAGACGCGCAACACGAGCGCGTGATGCGCGAACTCGTGCCACGCGTGTGGCAGCTGTGCGAGGGCGCGGCTGCCGCCAACCTGAACCTGACCATCGATGCCGAAGAGGTTGACCGGCTCGAACTCTCGCTGGAGGTGTTCGAAGCGCTCGCCAGGCTCGTGGCGCAACATTGCCCGCAGTGGCAGGGTTTTGGTCTGGCGTTGCAGGCGTATCAGACGCGCGCGGTGGAGCTCATTGAACATGTGGCGTTGTTGGGGCGGCAATACCAACTCAAGTTCATGTGCCGCCTGGTCAAAGGCGCCTACTGGGACGCCGAGATCAAGCGCGCGCAAGAGCTGGGGCTGCCGGCCTACCCGGTGTTCACGCAGAAGCCGCACACCGATGTGAGCTACCTGGCGTGTGCGCAGGCCTTGCTGAATGCGCCCGATGCCATCTACCCGCAGTTCGCCACGCACAACGCGGGCACCATCGCCGCCATTCTTCAACTGGCAGCGCGTCAGGGTACCCCGTTCGAGCTGCAGCGCCTGCACGGCATGGGCGAGGGCATCTACCGCGAGGTGTTGAAGAACCCGGCCGTGTCGTGCCGCGTCTATGCGCCCGTGGGCGCGCACCGCGACCTGCTGGCCTACCTGGTGCGCCGCCTGCTCGAGAACGGCGCCAACTCCTCCTTCGTGCACCAGCTCGCCGACGAATCGGTGGGCATGGACGAGCTGCTGCTCTCGCCGCTGGAGCAGTCGAAGCCCGAGGGGATGTCATCAACCCTGCCGCTGCCCCCGGACCTGTACGGCCCCAAGCGCCCGAACAGCCTGGGCCTGGACCTGGCTGTGGTCGCGCATCGCGATCCACTGCTGGCCGCGCACGCCGCGCTGGTGGTGTCCGCGGTGCCCGAGGCCTCCGCCGCACAAGCGCAGGCCGCTGTGGTCAAGGCCGTGCAGGCCTTCGCTGGCTGGAACCACACGCCGGTGTCCGAGCGCGCCGCCACGCTGCGCCGCGCGGCCGATGCCATGCAGCAGCAGTTGCCGCGTTTGTGCGCCTTGCTGGTGAAGGAAGCGCACAAGGGCTGGAATGACGCGGTGTCCGAGGTGCGCGAAGCCATCGATTTCCTGCGCTATTACGCCAACGATGCCGAGCGCGTGATGGCGCCGCAGACGCTGCCCGGCCCCACCGGCGAGAGCAACACCTTGCGCATGGAAGGCCGGGGCGCGTGGGTCTGCATCAGCCCCTGGAATTTCCCGTTGGCGATCTTCGCGGGCCAGGTGGCTGCCGCCCTGGCCACCGGCAACACCGTGCTGGCCAAACCGGCCGAGCAGACGCCTGCCATCGCGCTCGAAGCGGTGAAGCTGCTGCACGCCGCCGGCGTGCCCGCCGGCGCATTGCAACTGCTGCATGGCCCGGGCGAGACCGTGGGCGCGTCGCTCGTGGCACAACCCGGCATCGCCGGTGTGGTGTTCACCGGCTCCACCCAGGTGGCCAAGATCATCCAGCGCGCGCTGGCCGCCAAGGACGGCCCGATCATTCCGCTGATCGCCGAGACCGGCGGCATCAACGCGATGCTGGTGGACAGCACGGCGCTGCCCGAGCAGGTGGCCGACGCGGTGGTGCAGAGCGCGTTTCGCAGCGCGGGCCAGCGCTGCTCGGCGCTGCGCCTGCTGTGCGTGCACGAGGCCATTGCCGACGGTGTGATCGAGATGATTGAAGGGGCCGCCAAGGAGCTGGTGGCGGGTGACCCGTCCGCCCTCACCACCGACCTGGGACCCGTGATCGACGCCGAAGCCTTCGAGGGCATCACCCGCCACGTCCAGCGTCTGCACGCCGACGCACGGCCCCTGCTGGGCAGCCGCCGTGCCGTGCCTGCGCTGGCGCACGTGATCGCACCGCAGATGTTCGAGGTGGCGTCGATTGCCGAGGTGGCGCAGGAGATCTTCGGCCCGGTGCTGCAGGTGGTGCGCTGGAGCGGCGACCCGATGGCTGTGATGCAGCAGATCAACGCGCTGGGCTACGGCCTCACGCTGGGCATCCAGACCCGCATCGACAGCCGTGCGCAGGCGTTGGCCAGTGCGGCGCGCGTGGGCAATGTCTACGTGAACCGCAACATGATCGGAGCGGTCGTCGGTGTGCAGCCCTTCGGTGGTGAGGGCCTCAGCGGCACCGGCCCCAAGGCGGGTGGCCCCAACTACCTGCTGCGCTTCTGTGCCGAGCAGACCCTGACCATCAACACCACCGCAGCCGGTGGCAACGTGGCGCTGTTCACCAGCTGAGAGACGCCTCGCGAGCGAGCCAGCACCCACCCAGGGACAGCAAGGGTCCGGCTCGGCCGGCCCAAGCTGTCGCCCCCCTCCCGCCGCAGGCGAGAGAGGGGGGAGGCGCCGAAGGCGACGCGGGGGGTGTCATCCAGCCACCACCATGCCGGAGGTCGGGTTCTCCAGCATCGCGTCCAGCTCTTCGATGGGCAATGGCCTGGAGAACAGGTGGCCCTGGAACTGGTCGCAGCCCTGGTAGGCCAGGAAGTCGCGCTGCTCCTGCGTCTCCACGCCCTCGGCCACGACCTGCAGGCTCAGGCTCTGCGCCAGCGCGATGATGGCGCGCGAGATCGCGGCGTCGTTGGGGTCGGTCAGCACGTCGGCCACGAAGCCCTTGTCGATCTTGAGCTGGTCCAGCGGCAGGCGCTTGAGCACCGAGAGCGACGAGTAGCCCACGCCGAAGTCGTCGAGCGAGAGCGTCACGCCCAGCGCCTTGAGCATGCCCATCTTGTCGATGGTGATCTCCATGCGGTCGGCCAGCAGACTCTCGGTGAGTTCGAGCTTGAGGCGGTGCGGCCGGATGCCGGTGCGCGTGATCGCGGCCATCACCATGTCCACGAAATCGGGGTGGCGGAATTGGCGCACGCTCACGTTGACGGCGATGCTCAGGCTGGCGGTCTGCGGGCGGTGCGCCCAGATGGCGAGCTGCTCGCAGGCGGTTTCCAGCACCCACTGACCCAGCGGCAGGATCAGGCCCGTGTCTTCGGCGACCGGGATGAACTCCGCTGGCCAGGTCAGACCGCGTGTGGGGTGGTTCCAGCGCACCAGCGCCTCCACGCCGGTGACGACACCCACCCGATCCACCTGCGGCTGGTAGTGCAGGATGAACTGCTCCTCGCGCAGACCAATCCGCAGATCGGAGCTCACCGCGGCATTGACGCTGACGGTGGCCTGCATGTCCGGATCAAAGAAGCACAGCGTGTTGCGCCCCATCGACTTGGCCTGGTACATGGCCAGATCCGCTTGCTTGAGCAGCTCGCCGACATCGTTCTGGTCGCCGTTGAACGAGGTCACGCCGATGCTGGGTGTGGCGAAGTGCTGGTGGCCGGTGAGCTGGAAGGGTTCACGCAGGGTCTTGAGGACTTTCTCGCCCAGGGCGCGCGCCTTGTAGGCCGCCGCTTCGGGATCGGTGCTCAGGTCGTCGACCATCACCACGAACTCGTCACCGCCCAGGCGCGCGACCATGTCGCTCTTGCGCACGCTCTGTGTCAGGCGCGAGGCCACTTTCTGCAGCAACTGGTCGCCCATGTGGTGGCCCAGCGTGTCGTTGAGGATCTTGAAGTTGTCCAGGTCGATGAACATCAGCGCGCCAAACTGACCGGTGCGCGCGCTGGCCGCCAGCGCCTGCTGCAACCGGTCCAGCAGCAGCTGGCGGTTGGGCAGGTCGGTCAGTGCGTCGTAGAAGGCCAGGTGGCGGATCATGTCCTCGGCCGTCTTGCGCTGCGTGATGTCGCGGCCCACGGCCACCCAGTGCGTCACTTCTTCGGCCGTGGCCTGCACCGTCACCACCTCCAGCTCGACCCAGAAGAGCGCACCGTTCTTGCGCCGCACCATCAGCTCGGTGCGGGCCTGCTGGTTGTCCTGGAGACTGGCGACCAGGGTGTTCAGTTGGGTCATGGCCGGATCCAGCTCCAGCAGGATGCGTGGCGTCTGCCCGATGACTTCAGCGCGCGTGTACCCCGTTTGCTGCTCGAACGCGTCGTTGACGAAGACGATGCGCGGCTCCTGGCTGCCCGCACCGGTTTCTGCGATCGCCACGATGTCGTTGAGCCGGGACACGCTGGTCTCCAGCAGCATCAGTTGCTCTTGCGAGCGCCGGCGTTCGGTCACATCGCGGAAATACACCGCCAGACCCTCCGCAAACGGATAGGCCCGCACCTCCATCCATTTGCCCAGCGTGGGGAAAAAGTCCTCCAGCTCCACACGGCGGTTGGTGTTGAGCGAGCGGGTGAGCTTGTCCTTGAGCCGTTCGGCCAGACCCCCGCTGAAGTCGTGCCAGACTTCCTGGCCGAGCAGGTCGGCGGTGGTTTTCTGCAGGAGGCGCTCGCTCTCCTGATTCAAATAGGTGAAGCAGCACTGGCGGTCCAGCGTCACAAAGGCCTCCGTGATGCTGGCCAGCGTGGTGGTCAGACGCATCGCCAGGCGCAGCGTGTCCTGTTGCGCCTGCTTCTGCGCCGAGATGTCCTGGATCGCCCCCTGGATGCGAACGATCTCGCCGCCGACGCCACGCACGGCCGAGCTGACCGTGCGGACCCACTTCGACACGCCGCCGTCCACCATGATCTGGATTTCTTCGTCGAAGCCTTCGCCGCTCCTCGCGCAGCGCTCCAGCCGTTGGCGAATTCCGTTGCGCCACTCCGGGTTGTAGCGCTGCACCATGGTGTCGAGCGATGTGACCTGGCGGTGATCCGCCAAGCCCAGGATGCTGGCGAACTCGTCGGAGTGCACCAGCTCGCCGCTGGCCACCTGCATGGACCAGCTGCCCGCGCCCGCGGTGTGCTCCGTGAGGTTCAGGCGGCTCTCGCTTTCACGCAATATCTGCACATTGCGCAGCTCGCTCTGCTCGCACCGGTGCGCCAGTGTCACCGTGTCCATGGCGTGAGCGGCGAGTTCCTGCATGGCCGGAGCGCTGGTGTCGCAGGGGCGATCGGGATCCTCATTCAGGAGCAACATGGCCGACGCGGTTCGTCCACTGATCGCCGACAGTGGCCACCAGAGAAGGTTGTTCGGAGACGCCAAGGCCGCCCAGGCCTGCAGGTATGTCCCGGCCGGATCGTTGACCGGTTCCGTCAAGCGGCACTCGCGGGTGCCGTCAGCGAACAGCGCGGCAACCGCCTGGGGTGCGTCAGCGAGGGTCGACGGCGCCAGTCCGTGGGAGCCCAATACCCGAGGTGGCCACTGCGCCGTGTCGAAGAACACCGAGGCGCTGACGCCCGCGGTGCGGGCGGCCCAGCTGGCCAGCCGATCAAATCCACCCCTCTGCGCGAACTCCCCCGAGTCACCCTCCGAGATCGTTTCTGCGGCGTTGAGGACGGTGGCGGTGGGGGCTGGGGAAGCGGGTCGCATGAGGAACTTCCGGTGATGGGGTGGTTCGAGAATACAGAAGTGTTGTCATCGCGTTTGCACAGACTGGTGCTCTGATCACAGGTGGAATGTGACCTAGCGCACAGCAGATCGTGCCGTCAGGCCAAGTTGTAACAAAACTGTTGGTGTTCGTGACATCTGGGCTAACATTCACGCCTGCCAGCGCCTGGGGGCCCTGGATCAGACTAAGAAGCGCAAACGACAGAAACGAACTTGGGAGTCGATTGTGAGCACACTTGCAGAACTCAGACAGCACA
Source organism: Hydrogenophaga sp. (assembly GCF_036675665.1). Taxonomy (GTDB): domain Bacteria; phylum Pseudomonadota; class Gammaproteobacteria; order Burkholderiales; family Burkholderiaceae_C; genus Hydrogenophaga. The sequence continues at coordinate 114,934 of NZ_JAKFEO010000099.1, forward strand.
GCGATGTACCGAGCTTGAAATCGGCGCTGCACCAACTGTGCAGCGAATTCGGTCGCATCACGCGCCTGGACATCCTGACCGCCATGCACGAAGGAACGAAGCAAGCCATCTGCTTCTTGCGCATGGAGCGCCCCGAGCAGGAGCAGCAGCTCATGAAGAGCCTGGGCGTGGGTCGTTTCGGCGGCGAGGTGGTGTTTGTCCTCAACCTCAACGCACCCGTCACGGCCAACGACTTCGGTCCGTCTTCCCAGTGGGCTGATTCCGACATTTATTGATTCCAGGCTGCTCTTCCCCCCGTCACAGGCCCTTTTCAGGGCCTGTTTGCATGGTGGTGATGTGTCGCGTCATCGACCGTTGTCGGCGGTCACGAAGCGCAGAATCCCGCCATGAATTTTTTGCGCTCTCCTTTGCAGGCACGGATCGTTCAGTGGCTGGTGGCACCAGGTGACTCCGTGCGGCGCGGCGACGTGCTCGTGGTGCTGGAAGCCATGAAGATGGAGCACGAACTGCGTGCCGAGTCGGATGCCCGGGTGCTGGAGCTGTTGTTCGAGGCCGAAGCGTCGGTGCAGACGAACGATGTGTTGCTGCGCTCCGAGCCCCTGACAACCAGCCCTGCCATGGTGACCGAGGCGTCGACCCGCCCGAATGCGCCAGGCCAGGTGCGCTCCGACCTGCAGGCGATGCTGGACCGCGATGCGCTCACGCAAGATGCCGCGCGGTTGGATGCCGTGGCGCGCCGGCATGCCCTGGGCCTGCGAACCGCGCGCGAAAACCTGGCCGATCTGTGCGACGAGGGCAGCTTCATCGAGTACGGTGCCCTGGCGGTGGCCGCGCAGCGTGCCCGGCGCAGCCAGGAGGATCTGGTGGCCAACACACCAGCCGATGGCATGGTGACCGGCATCGGATCGGTCAATGGGGCGACCTGTGGCCCTGAGCGATCGCGCACCGTCGTCATGGCCTATGACGCCACTGTGCTGGCCGGCACCCAGGGCATGCGCAACCACCAGAAGACCGACCGCCTGCTGGGCATCGCGCTGAGCCAGAAATTGCCGGTGGTGCTGTTTGCCGAGGGTGGTGGCGGGCGGCCCGGTGACACCGACATGCCCATCGTGGCGGGTCTGCATGTGGGCACGTTCGCCGCCTTCGCCCGCTTGTCTGGCCAGGTACCGGTGATCGGCATCGCAGCGGGGCGGTGCTTTGCGGGCAATGCCGCGCTGCTCGGCTGCAGCGACGTGATCATTGCCACGCGGGGCAGCAACATCGGCATGGGCGGGCCGGCGATGGTGGAGGGTGGTGGGTTGGGCAGTTTCCGGCCCGAGGACATCGGTCCCGGCGACGTCCAGCACGCCAACGGCGTGATCGATGTGCTGGTGGACGACGAAGCGCAGGCGGTGGCGGCGGCGCGGCACTGCCTGTCCTTCTTCCAGGGAAGCATGCCCGGCTGGACCGCGCCTGATGCGCTCACCTTGCGCGACGCCGTGCCCGAGAACCGCCTGCGGGCCTACGATACCCGGACCGTGATGCAGGGGCTGGTCGACGAGGGCAGCCTGCTGGCGCTGCGCACCGGGTTTGGCGCGGGCATCCACACGGCGCTGGCGCGCATCGAGGGCCGTGCCGTGGGCCTGATGGCCAACAACCCGCTGCACCTGGGCGGCGCCATCGACGTGGACGCGGCCGACAAGGCCGCGCGCTTCATGCAGCTGTGCAACGCGCACGGCCTGCCCATCGTGAGCCTGGTCGACACGCCAGGCTTCATGGTGGGTCCGGACATGGAAGCGCGAGCACAGGTGCGACATGTGAGCCGGCTGTTCGTGGTGGCGGCCCAGTTGCGCGTGCCCTTCTTCAGTGTGGTGCTGCGCAAGGGCTACGGCCTGGGCGCCATGGGCATGACGGCCGGCGGGTTTCACGCGCCGGTGTTCACCGTGGCCTGGCCTACGGGTGAGTTTGGCGCCATGGGGCTGGAAGGCGCCGTGCGATTGGGCTATCGCAAGGAGTTGCAGGCCGCGGCTGAAGGCGCCGAGCGCGATGCGCTGTACGGGCGGCTGGTGGCCGAGCAGTACGCCAAGGGGTCGGCCGAGCAGATGGCCACCACGCTGGAGATCGATGCGGTGATCGATCCGGCGCAAACCCGCCAGTGGCTGGTGCGTGGGTTGGCCGGCGCGAAGGTGGGCGAGCCCACGGCCCGCCGGTTCATCGACACCTGGTGAACAGGCTCAGATGAGGTCGCCGAAGCCGGTGTTGCGCACCGTCGCGTTGACGGTTTGTGGCGCGGTCTGGTTGATGTTGATCCAGAACTCGCACACGTGCTTCATGGCACTGAGGAACTGGGAAAACTCGGTCGGCTTGGCGATGTAGGCGTTGGTGCCGGCGTCGTAGGCGCGCAGCAGGTCGCTGGGCTCGGTGGAAGAGGTGAGCACCACCACCGGAATGTTGTGCAACAGGTCGCTGCCCTTGATTTCCTTGAGCACGCCGATGCCGTCGAGCAAGGGCATCTTGAGGTCGAGCAGCACCAGAACGGGGTTGCTGCCGGAGCGGTTGGTGAAGCCGTTGCGCCGGTACAGGTAGTCCAGCGCCTGCATGCCGTCGGAGACGTGGGTGACCCTCCCGTCCAGGCCATGGCGCGACAGAGCCAGCTTGGTCAACTCGGCATCGTCGGGGTTGTCTTCGACCAGAAGGATTGCGTCGGCGCTTTTGCTCATGATTCCAGGGGGGCAGGTATCGAGTCCAGGATGGAGTCCGAAAAACCAGGGCCCTCAAAAGGTAGGGAGAAGTAAAAAACGCTGCCGACACCCAGCTCGCTTTCGGCCCAGATGCTGCCGCTGTGCCGCTCGATAATGCGCCGTGTGAGCGCCAGCCCGATGCCTGTGCCTTCAAACTCCGAGGCGCGGTGCAATCGCTGGAACACGCCAAACAGCTTCTGCGCGTATTTTGTGTCGAAACCCACACCATTGTCACGGACAAAGAAGGTGTAGCCCACCACCGGGTCGACGTTCCAGCCCACCTCGATGCGCGTTCGTTCACGTGGCCGGCTGTATTTGTAGGCGTTGCCCAACAGGTTGGCCCACACTTCGCGCAGCAACAAGGCGTCGCCCTGCACCACCGGCAGGTCGGGGGCGACCACCCAGTCGACGATGCGGCCTTCGGTGTCGTGCCCGATCTGGGCCACCACCGCTTCGACCAGCAGCTGGAAGTCCACCGGCGTCACGTTGACCGCCGCCCGGCCCAGGCGCGAGAACGCCAGCAGGCCGTCGATGAGCTGGCTCATGTGGCGGGCTGAGTTGCCAATGGTGTTCAGGTAGCGGGCGCTCACCTCGTCGCACTGGCTGCCCATGTGTTCTTCCAGCAGGCTCACGAAGCTGGAGATGTGGCGCAGCGGCGAACGCAGGTCGTGCGACACCGAATACGAGAAGGATTCCAGGTCCTTGTTGGCGGAGAGCAATTGTTCGGTGCGTTCGACCACACGGTTTTCCAGCTCGTCGTTGATGTTGCGCATCAGGTCGTCGAGCCGCTTGGCGTCGGTCATGTCGCGGTTGATCTTGGCAAAGCCGCGCAACTCTCCACTGTCGTCTCGCAGGGCAATCAGCACCGAGTGCGACCAGTACTGGGTGCCGTCCTTGCGCGTGTGCCAGTTGTGCAGCTCGTGCTGACCCCGCGAGGCGGCCAGACGCAGCATCTGGTCGGCGCGGACCCGTCCGTGCTCGGGGTTGGCGGGGTCGAACAGCACACCGTAGTGCCGGCCCAGCATCTGGGTGGGCGAGTAGCCGTCCATGCGCTGGGCGCTGTCGGTCCAGTCGGTGATGAGCCCGTCGGCGTCCATGAAGAAGATGCAGTAGTCGCGCAGGTTGTCCACCATCAGGCGAAAGCGCTGCTCGGCCTCCAGCAGTTCCGCCGATCGCTCGCGGATGCGCTGCTCGAGTTCTTCGTTGAGGTTGCTCACCCGCTCTTCGATGAGCTTGCTCTCGGTGATGTCGATCATCTGGACGAACAGGCCCTTCACCTTGCCGTCCTGCACATCGGGCAGGTAGCGCGAGCTCACGAAGATGTGTTTGCCATCGACCGTGGGGCGCCAGGTGGTGAAGTTCTGCTCCTGGCCTGCCAGCGTGGCCTCCATGCGGGGTTTGATGTCGGCCCAGACCTCGGGGCGCACGCACTCGCTGATGTGCTGGCCCAGGATGCGCACCGGGTTCATGCCGTAGACCCGCAGGTGTTCGGCGTTGGCAAAGCGGAAGCGAAGCCCGGCGTCCAGGTAGGCAATCAGGCCGGGCACATGGTCGGTGATGGTCTGCAGGAAGCGCTGGTTGTCGCGCAGGGACATCTCGGCCGCCTTGCGGTGCGTGATGTCGACCACGGTGGTGTTGCTGCGCAGGAAGCGCCCGTCCTCGTCGCGCACCGCCGACGAGGACAGCAGCGCGTGGAAGGTGCTGCCATCGCGTCGGCGCATCTGGTACTCGACCCCTTCCAGCGCATCGTCCTGGAGGATCTTGCGCATGCGGGACTCGAACAACGGCACGTCGGCGGCGGAGATCACCTCGCGAAAGACCATCTTGCCCACCACCTCGTCGCGGCGGTAGCCCAGCCAACCCAGCTCGGTGTCGTTGATCGACACGAAGACACCCCGGGTGTCGAGCGAGTGGTAGCCGCAGGGCGCCTGGTTGTAGAGCGCCTGTGCCTGGCTCAGGGCCTGATTGAGCTGGCGGTTGGTCTGGTTGACCAGGTCTTCGGACGCCTTGCGCTCGGTGATGTCGAGCATCTGGATGAACAGGCCGGCCACGTTGCCGTCGTGCCAGTAGGGGGTGTAGTCGATGCTGGCGTAGAACACCGTGCCGTCCGGGAACACGCGCTCGCCTTCGAAACGCTGTGCCACGCCGGCGAGCGCACTGTCCAGGCGCGGGCGTGCTGCTTCAAAGTCCTGGCTTCGTGCAATGCGGCTCAGGTGCAGCCCCACCAGCTTCTCGGGTGAACCATCGAGCCAGCGCGCGTAGCTGGCGTTGGCAAAGCGGCAGATCAGGTCACGATCAAAGAACGCGAGCTGCACGGGCACGCTGCTGGCCACGGTCTGCAGGAAATTGCGCTGCGCTGCCAGAGCCACTTCGGCCGCCTTGCGCTCGGTGATGTCCACCAGCGTGTTGTTCGTGCGCAGGAAGCGTCCCTGGGCATCGTGCACCGCCGTGGTGTTGAGCAGGCCGATGAAGCCCGTGCCGTCGCGCCGCAGCATGCCGATCTCGGCGGCTTCCAGTGTCTCGCCGCGCAGCAGGCGTTGCAGGCGCTCCAGCACATCGTCGAGGTAGGCTGGTTGCACATGGTCCCGAAAGTGCTTCTTGCCCACCACCTCGTTGCGGTTTTCATAGCCCAGCCAGTTGAGCTCGGTCTGGTTGATCAGCACGTACAGCCCGTTGGCGTCAACCGAGTGGTAGCCACAGGGCGCCTGGTTGTAGGCGATCTGGGCCTCGCGCAAGGCGGAGTGAATCCGGTCCTTGGCCACGGCCAGTTCTTCGGTGCGCTGCTGCACGGCGCTCTCCAGCTCGGCATTGAAGCGCTGGATGCTCTCGTGCTGCAGGTGCTGTTCGGTGATGTCGCGCGAGACCGCCAGCAGCATCACCGGCTGGCCCTGGGTGTCGCAGATGGGTGTGACCACGGTGTCCCACCACTTGGGTGTGCCTTTGAAGGTGGGGCCGTAGGCCACGAACCTTGAGTTCTCGCCGCGGCAGGCCGATTCGATGGCCTCCAGCGCCAGCAGAACGCCATCATCCGGCCACCACTCGGCCCATGCGCCCATGCGCACCAGCTCGAAATCGTCCACTTCCAGGAGACGACAACCTTGCGCCGTCATCTGCACCACCCGCCCCTCGAGGTCGAGTACCTTGGTGCAATCGGGGCTGCTGGCAATGATCTGGCGGTTCAGCTCGTCCTTGATGCGGGCTTCGGCTTCGAGCACACGCATGGGCGTGATGTCCTGAATGAAGCCCAACTGGCTGGTCACGTTGCCGTGTTCGTCGCGCAGCGGTGAATTGCGCGCCAGCACATGCACCACCTCGTCGCCCGGCCGGATCAACCGGAACTCCACACTCAGGCTCTCGCCAGTGGCGATGCCGCGGACCCAGTGTTCCTGCACCCGCGGCAGATCCTCGGGATGCACGCGGTCGAGCCAGCCGAAATTCGGAAAGTCGTGTTTGCCCAGCGCAAAGATCTGCTGCAGGCGGGCGTCGACATGGGTGAGCACGCCGGCCTGGTCGGTGCGGAAGATGCCGATGGGGAATGCGCTTCCCAGTGCGGCAAAGAGGGCCTCGTATTCGAGGTGCGCGGCCGCCACGGGCGAGCCTTTGTCCGCATCGAGCGCCAGTTCGAGCGACAGCGGCAGATCGGCGTGAATACCCACATCGCTGGAGGAGCCTTCGTGCAGGCTGCCGCCCATGTGCTGGGCGTAGTTCCGGCGCAGGTGCAGGTTTTCCGCCTTGAGGGTCTCGATCTCCAGCAACAGCGCCCGTTCTCGAGCCGAAACCGTTGCCTCGGTTCGGTTTGCATCAGGACGGCTGTCTTTCGAGGGGAAGAGAGCGCTCATCCAATCAACTGTACCCCACGGGGCACACCGCCGATCGTGATATTTGACCCTCAGAACCGGGGTAGATCGGGGTGCGCCAGCCGCCCGCCACGCACCAGCATTTTTCCGTACTCAGCACAACGTTGCAGAGTGGGAATGACCTTGCCCGGATTCAGTAGCGATTTGGTATCAAAAGCCCGCTTCACGCTGAACATCTGCTCGTTTTCTTCGGGCGAGAACTGCACGCACATGCTGTTGAGCTTCTCCACGCCCACGCCGTGCTCACCGGTGACCGTGCCGCCCATGGCCACGCTGGTCTCCAGGATGTCGGCACCGAAGAGCTCGCAGCGGTGCAACTGGTCGGCATCGTTCGCATCGAACAGGATCAGCGGGTGCAGGTTGCCGTCACCCGCGTGGAACACGTTGGCGCAGCGCAGGCCGTACTTCTTCTCCATCTCGGCGATCGCCAGCAGGATGTCGGCCAGGCGCTTGCGCGGGATGGTCGAGTCCATGCACATGTAGTCGGGGCTGATGCGCCCACTGGCCGGGAAGGCGTTCTTGCGACCGCTCCAGAAGCGCAGGCGCTCGGCCTCGTTCTGGCTCACGGCAATGGCGGTGGCGCCGCAGCCGCGCAGCACCGCGCTCATGCGGCCGATCTCTTCCTCCACTTCCTCGGGCGTGCCGTCGCTCTCGCACAGCAGGATGGCCTCGGCGTCCAGGTCGTAGCCGGCGTGCACGAAGTCCTCCACCGCGGCCGTCATGGGCTTGTCCATCATCTCCAGCCCTGCCGGGATGATGCCGGCGGCGATCACCGAGGCCACCGCGTCGCCGGCTTTGCGGATGTCATCGAAGCTGGCCATGATGCAGCGCGCGAGCAGCGGCTTGGGCACCAGCTTCACGGTGACTTCGGTGGTCACGGCCAGCATGCCTTCGCTGCCGATGATGAGCGAGAGCAGGTCGAAGCCGGGCACATCCAGCGCCTCGCCACCAAAGGTGACGGGCTCACCCTCCACCGTGAAGCCGCGCACCTGCAGCACGTTGTGCACCGTCAGGCCGTATTTCAGGCAGTGCACGCCACCGGAGTTTTCCGCCACGTTGCCGCCGATGGTGCAGGCGATCTGGCTGCTCGGATCGGGTGCGTAGTACAGGCCGTGCGGGGCGGCGGCCTCCGAAATGGCGAGGTTGCGCACGCCGGCCTGCACCACCGCCGTGCGCGAGCGCGGGTCGATCTTCAGGATGCGGTTGAACTTGGCCAGCGACATCGTGACGCCCAGGGCGTGCGGCATGGCGCCACCCGAGAGTCCCGTGCCCGCGCCGCGCGCCACCACCGGCACGTCCAGCGCGTGGCAGACCTTGAGCACCGCGGCCACCTGTTCTTCGGTTTCGGGCAACACCACCACCAGCGGGCGCTCGCGGTAGGCGGTGAGGCCGTCGCACTCGTAGGGCACGGTGTCTTCGGACTGCCAGAGCAGCGCGTGCGCGGCCACCACGGCCTGCAGGGCGTGCACCACCTCGGCCTGGCGCGCGGCGCGCTGGAACTGGGTGGCTTGAGCGGGGGAGGAGGGGGCATTCATGGCGGGCTCGGGGTGTCTGCAAGGTGGCCGGTTCAGTTTAGGACAACGCCATCGCCGGTGGATTGAAGAATCTTGCAGCCCTCTTGAAATTTCCGGCCGGGAACATCAATTGAGGAACACCCAACCGCCACCCGGCGAAACCGTTCAACCCCTTGTTCAGGAGCATTTGCCATGAACCGTCTGATTGCCCGAACCAACCTGTTCGATGACTTTTTCAAGGACGTCGCCCCCGGTTTTTACGTCAAACCGCTGCACGGCGAAGGTTTGCCCGCGCAGATCAAGATCGACGTGAAGGAAACGCCCGAGGCCTACGCCGTGGAAGCCGAGGTGCCCGGCGTTTCGCGCGAAGACATCCAGGTCACCATCGACGGCCCGGTGGTCACGTTGCGTGCCGAAATCCGCCAGCAAGACAGCCAGTCCGATGGCGAAAAACTGCTGCGCAGCGAGCGCTACTTTGGTGAGGTCTCGCGCAGCTTCCAACTGCCGCAGGACATCGACAACGCGGCGTCGAAGGCGAAGTATGAAAACGGGGTGTTGCAGCTCACCTTGCCGAAGAAGCTGCCGACGGCTGGTCAGCGCCTGACCATCGAATAAGACGCGAAGCGAGCGCTGCAAGGCTTGCAGCGCTCATTCGTGCTCAAGCCATCACCTGCTGCAACCACTGCGCGAACGCCGCGCACTCCCACCGATCCATGGTGCCGGTTCGCCAGCACAGGTAGTGCGCGTGTGGGCTCGGCACCCGGCGTGGATAAAGCGGCGCCAGTGCACCGCTGTCCAGCCAGGGTGCGGCCAACCGGTAGCGCAGCAACGCCACGCCCATGCCGGCTGCAGCGGCGTCGCACATCAGGCCAATGTCGTTGAACTGCGAACCCTCGTTGGGCTCCGGCCAGTCCAGTTCGTGCGCTGCAAACCAGGTGCGCCAAGGCTCCAACGGGCTGCGCAGCAAAGGCACGCCCTCCAGATCGGTGGGCGCCGTGAAAGGACCGTGCTCCCGTACGAAGGCGGGTGAGGCCATGGGTGAGACATCGTCCTTGGCGAGGCAGACGTGTTCAACGTCGGCGTATCGACCCGTGCCGAATCGCACCATGAGGTCGGCGTCTTCGGCCACCACGTCCAGCAGCGGGATGCTGACTTGCAGTGTGAGGTCGATTTCGGGGTAAGCATCGTTGAACTGCTTGAGGCGGGGCAGCACGATGGAGCGGGCGAACGTCGGCGTGATGGCCAGACGCAGCTTGCGCCGTCCGGGCGCGGCGTTCTGGCTCGGAAATTTCTGCAATGTGGCCAGGCCGTCGCGCACATGGGCCAGGTATTCGCTGCCTTCGGTGGTGAGCGAAAAGTCGGCCCGCCCGAACAGCCTGGTGCCCAGGATCTGCTCGAGCTGTTTGATGCGGTGGCTCACCGCGCTGGGCGTCACATTGAGTTCGTCCGCCGTCTGTGTGACGCTGCGCAGGCGCGCCAGCGCCTCGAATGTCAGCAGGCACTGGATCGGCGGAATCCTGATGGTCACTTGAACACGACCGTCTTGTGCCCGTTCAGCAGAACCCGGTGCTCGCTGTGCCATTTCACGGCCCGCGCCAGCACCTGACTTTCGGTATCGCGCCCGCGCGCGGTGAGGTCTTCCACTGTGTCGGTGTGGTCCACGCGGGTCACGTCCTGCTCGATGATCGGGCCCTCGTCGAGGTCGGCTGTCACGTAGTGGGCGGTGGCGCCGATCAGTTTCACACCCCGGTCGTGCGCCTGGTAGTAGGGTTTGGCGCCCTTGAAGCTGGGCAGGAAGCTGTGGTGGATGTTGATCGCCTTGCCCGCCAGTTCGCGGCACAGGTCGTTGCTCAGCACCTGCATGTAGCGCGCCAGCACCACCAGCTCGGCGCCTTCGGTGCGGATGATGTCGAGCTGTTTCGCCTCGGCCTGCGCTTTGGTGGCCGCGGTCACCGGGATGTGGTGGAAGGGCACGTTGTAGCCGGCCGCGAGCTGGTAGAAGTCGCGGTGGTTGCTGATGATGGCGCGAATGTCCAGCGCCAGCAGACCGCTCTTCCAGCGGAACATCAGGTCATTGAGGCAGTGGCCTTCCTTGCTCACGAAGATCACGGTGCGCACCGGCTCGGCCAGCGGGTGCAGGCTCCAGCGCATGCCGAACGGCTCGGCGAACAGCTTCAGGCGCAAGCGCAGATCGTCCGGTGTGAGCTGGGCGCAGGCGAACTGCACGCGCATGAAGAACAGACCGGTGTCGTGGTCGTTGTACTGCGCGGCTTCTTCGATGTTGCCGCCGTGTTCGAACAGGAAGCCGGAGACGGCGTGCACGATGCCGGGGCGGTCCTGGCAGGAGAGGGTGAGGACGTGGGTGTGGTTCATGGCGGGCCGATTGTCGCAGCAAGCTCCCGGGTGGGCCTGCGCGGGGCCCTGGCAGTGGAGCCTCTGCAGGCCAGTGCCGGTGCCACAATTCCGGCTTCTCATCAGTGCCGGAGACGCCGCCATGGCCTACAACGACCTTCGCATGGACAACCAGTGGTTGCCCTTCACACCCAACCGCAGCTTCGCCAAGGACCCACGCATCTTCGTGGCGGCCGACGGCATGCACTTCACCACGCACGACGGCCGCCAGGTCATCGACGGCATCTCCAGTCTGTGGTGCGTGGGCGCCGGCCACAACCGCAAGCCGATCAACGAAGCCATCAAGAAACAGCTCGACACGCTGGACTACAGCACCGCCTTCAGCGTGAGCAACGACAAGGCCTTCCGCGCCGCCGAAATGATCGCCGCCATGGCGCCCGGCGACCTGAACAAGGTGCTGTTCTGCAACTCCGGCAGTGAGGCGGCCGACACATCGATGAAGGTGGCGTTGGCCTACCACCGCGCGCGCGGCGAAGGCCACCGCAACGTCTTCATCGGCCGTGAGCGCGGCTACCACGGCGTGGGCTTCGGTGGCATGTCGGTCGGCGGGATTCCGGCCAACCGCAAGGTCTACGGCACCAGCCTGCTGCCGCGTGTGGACCACCTGCGCTTCATCCACGATCCGGTGAAACACGCCTATGTGCACAACACCGAGCCGGTGTGGGACGAAGACCTGCTGCTGGAGCTGGAAAACCGCATTCTGCCGCTGCACGACCCGAGCAACGTGGCGGCCGTGATCGTGGAGCCGGTGGCTGGCAGCGCCGGCTGGTACGTGCCGCCGCAGGGCTATCTGAAACGGCTGCGCGAGATCTGCGACAAGCACGGCATCCTGTTGATCTTCGACGAGGTCATCACCGGCTTCGGCCGCCTGGGCACGGCCTTCGCGTCGGACTACTACGGCGTGCAGCCCGACATGCTGAATTTCGCCAAGGCCGTGACCAACGGCGTGTTCCCGCTGGGTGGCGTGGTCTGCACCGACCGCATCTACGAGGCCATGATGGGCGCGCACGGCAACGCGCCGGAGCACGCCATCGAGTTCTTCCATGGCTACACCTACTCGGGCCATCCGGTGGCGTGTGCCGCGGCCATCGCCACGCTCGACCTCTTCCGCGAAGAGCGGCTGTTCGAGCGCGCCGGCGAGATGGGCCCGGTGCTGGGTGATGCGATGCACGCCGCGCTCATGGGCCTGCCCAACGTGATCGGCATCCGCAGCCTGGGCTTGGCCGCGGCGGTCGAGCTGGCCCCCATCGCCGGGCTGCCGGGCAAACGCGCCTTCGATGTGTTCATGGACTGCTACCACCGTGGCGTGCTGGTGCGCAACGCGGGCGAGAACCTGGTGTTCGCACCGCCCTACATCGTCGAGAAATCCCAGATCGAAACCATGGTCGGCACGCTCGCCGACGCCATCAGGCGCGCGGCCTGAGCGTGCTCTTCAGCGCTTGAACTGCTGGCGCAGTTCGGCGCAGTGGTCGCGCGGTGGCCGTGCGGGCGTGGGCCACACGGCATCGGCCGGCGGAGCTGTTTTGGCGGCACCCGCCTGCGCCATCACCACGCGGTGGTCCAGCGTTTTGGGCAGGTACAGCGGCACACCCAGGTCGCGCCGCACGTGGCCGTTGCCGGCCACCAGCACCACCGTCTTGCCGGGCCCCGCCCGTTCAACCGCCTGCACGGTGGTTCGGGCCATCGCTTCGTCGCGCGCGAGCTGGATGCGGGTCATCGGCGCGATCTGCCCCGCGGGCAGCATGTCGCAATGGCCGCTGCGGATGCCTTCGCGCTGCTCCTGCAGCGCTGTGCGGCTGATGCGGTCTTCCAGCGCCGCGTTGCCCATGGCCGCGCGCATCTGACTGCGCGGCAGGTTGCCGCCGAGCACCGGTGCACCGGCGCGCACGGCGGCCATCACCACCGGGCCGTAGGTGGCCCAGGGCCAGCCGGCGGTGGCGTCGTCGGTCCAGTTGAGCGCATCACGCACCCGGGTTTCGCTGGCGTCGGCCGGCAGGCCGGTGGTCTGGCGGCCTTGCTCGGCCATCTCCATCACCAGCGCGCCGAGCTGACCGCGCGCGCCCAGCGACAGCACCACGTCGCGCTGCAGGGCCTGGTGCTCGGGCGCGTCATGCTGCTCGCCGAGCATGAGCACCGGGGTGGGCATCACGCGTTCGAGCAGGGCGGGGACGGTGGTGGGTGGCGTGTGAGCGCAGGCGCCCAACAGGGCCACGCTCACGGCCAGCGTGACAATGGGTCGACAGGTCATGCGTGGATACTACGTGGCCCGCCGGTCCTGGCGGGTGCATCACACCAGTACCCGAGTGCCTCCCTTGCCCGCTTTCGGCCCCACCTCGTGGCGGCGCGTCGTCCTCACCCTGTTGCTCGCCCTGGCTGCCGCGCTCCTGTGCGTGTGGCTGCGCACGCCCATCCCCTGGATGATCGGTCCGCTGCTGGCGACCTCGCTGGTCTCGGTGCTGGGCGTGCCCACCGAGAGCTGGACCCCGCTGCGCAACAGCGGGCAGTGGGTGATCGGCAGTGCGCTGGGCCTGTACTTCACGCCCGCGGTGGGTGCGCTGGTGGCCAGCCTGTGGTGGGCGATTGCGCTGGGCATCGCCTGGGCGCTGCTGCTGGGCCTGGGCTTTGGTGCCTGGCTGCGCCGCCTGCATGCGGGGCACCTGGCGCACCTCACGCCCACGCAGTTGCTGAGCACGACCTACTTTGCCGGCGCCATTGGCGGGGCGTCGGAGATGACGCTGATCGCCGAGCGCCAGGGCGCGCGCACCGACCTGGTGGCCGCGGCGCACAGCTTGCGTGTGCTGCTGGTCACCCTCACCATCCCGTTTGCGCTGCAGTTCTGGGGCGTGAATGGCCTGGACACGCTCACGCTGGGCCTGCGTGAGGTGCACCTCACCGGCTTGCTCGCGCTGGCCGGCCTCACGCTGGCGGGGGCGCTGCTCATGCAGAGGCTGGGCCGCGCCAACCCGTGGTTCATGGGCGCGCTGGTGGTCACCATGGTGGTCACGCTCGCGGGCGTCACCTTCTCCGCCATTCCGCAGCTGCTTTCAAACGCGGCCCAGCTGGTCATCGGCGTGAGTCTGGGGGTGCGGTTCACGCCGGCGTTTGTGCACACGGCGCCGCGCTGGCTGGCCTCGGTGGCATTTGCCAGCTTTTTCATGATGGGCATCTGCGCGCTGTTCGGCTGGGTCTTGTCGAAAGCCACCGGCCTGCATCCCGCCACCCTGCTGCTGGGCACCGCCCCGGGCGGCATCGCCGAGATGGCCATCACCGCCAAGGTGCTGCAACTCGGCGTGCCCGTGGTCACCGCCTTCCAGGTCTGTCGCCTGGTGGCCGTGCTGGTGCTGGCCGAGCCGGTGTACCGCTGGCGCTACCGACAGGCATGAAAAAGCCCGGTGGAAACCGGGCTATCGGAGCGAAGTGCCTTGTCCAGGAACACCGCGGAACTGGCTTTGCCAGGCCGCAGGTGTTGCCCCCTGGGGGGTGACGCGCCGCAGGCGCGGCGCGGGGGGATCAATGCATCACGACCGGCATCTGAGCCAGCTCGGCATAGCCTTCCAGCGTGTCTTCCACCTCTTCCTGCGAAGGGGTGCTCTGCTGCCAGGCGGTGATCTGGATCTGGAACATCTCGGCCCAGGAGCCATCGAGGTAGACCTCTTTGCCCGAGCGCTTGTCCACGATTTCAAAACCGTGGCGCGGAATCTGCGGGCCTTGCGCGGAAGTGTCTTCACCTTCCGCCGGTGCGTTGGCCAGGATGTGGACCACAGCGAAGGCATCCGAGTCGTAGAGCATGTTCATGACTGAAATTCCTTGTGTTGGGAAAACCGGCTTCCAATGTCTCTTATATCGGCAAAAGTTGGCGGTCTTGAAGTTCTGAGTGCTCTTTACATGGCAACGTTCAGTCCCGTTTCAAGATGCGTGTGTTTTTGGGCACAAATGAAGTGCAAGGACTACGGCATCCGGCTGAGTTGCTGGTCGGCCACGTCGCCGTTGGACTGGGTGATGCGCAGGCGCACCGGGAGGTGCTGCAGGTCGGGTGCCAGCCACATCTCCACCGTGCTGTCGAATTCCTTGCGTGGCAGGCGCACCAGCTGTCGCACACGCATCTCGCCCGCGGGGAGCGCCAGCGTGGTTTCATCGCCCACCTTGAAGCGCCAGATGTCGGCGTCCCCGGTTCCAGCCACCTGCATTTCGATCGTCTGCCCACTCGCATAGGCCTGCGGGCGCGCCTGCAGCAGGCCGGCAATCTGCAGGAACAGGCTCAGGCGGTCTTGCGCGCCGGGCAGCAGCGCGGCGTCGGGTGCGTTGTTGCTGAAGCGGATGCGGTTCTGTTCGGTGTCGAAATGGGCCGCCTTTTCGCTGCGGCTCTTGTCGGCGAAGCGCTCGGGGATCAGGCCGTGGGGGCCCACCCGGCCGGTGCTGGTCTGCACCCGGCTGCCCAGCAGGAATACGCGCATCTCCATGCGGGCGCTGTACCGGCCGTCGGCCAGCGTCCAGTCAAGCTTGCCCTCGGCGTTGTAGGCGATGCCCTTGACGCGCCCGGTCACGGCGTAGTCGAGCCGGGTGCTGGCGGGAGGCTGTGCCGGTGGCAAGGCGCGAGCGGTTGCAGGCGCGGCACGCTTTTTCACGGCGGCGGCGAGCAGTTCCTCATCGGGCGCTGTGGCGGGCTCATCGAGCGCGGCCTCTTCAGGCGCTGGCTCTGGGGCTGGTGCGGGTTCAGGGGCGATGGACTCCACAAGTTCCGCCGGTTCGGCGGGTGGGGTGACGGCGTCGGCCGGCGCTTCGACCAGCGCAACCGTTTCCACCACGGGTGCCTCGACCGCGATCTCCGCGGGTGGGGCGGGCGGGACGTGCTGTTTCGGCGCTGCGGGACGGACCACCGGTGTGGGGCGTGGCAACGGGCGGGGCACGGGCATGGGGGTGGGTTCAATGACCACCGCCGGCACGATCCAGCGCACGGTGCTCACGCGGGCGATGGGCAGATTCGAGGCCGGGGGCGTTGCCGACGCGCCGTCGCTGCGGTCGACCAGCCGGGTTGCCGCCATGGGGGACGATGCGTCGGTCGACGCCGCTGTCGCAGAGGCCCAGGGCAGCGGGCCCAGCAGCAACGCCAGGTGCACGCCCAGCACGGCCGCGATCAGCGCGACCAGGGTGGGCCAGCGCGGTGCAGGAGCGGCTGTGCGCAGCGGCGTCATGGGCTGCGGACGGGTGGTCGATGGCCGAGATCGGCGCTGAGCTGGCGCGCGCTCATGAGCACGGCTTGGGCGGGGGCGCCCGACCACTCGGTATCCAGCGTGGCGACCGACCCCAGCACCACCAGGCCCAGCGCGAGGCGGCCTTGTGCGTCGAACACCGGCGCGCAGAAGCCGCCCACGCCGGGCAGCAGGCTGTGCACCACGCGGGCCAGGCCGTGGCTGCGGGTCTCGTCCAGCAAGGCCTGCACGTCCGCCAGCGTGTGCGGCACGTCCACCAGCGGCAGGCCGCTGCGTGGCAGCTTCTTCAGCCGCGCCAGTTCGTCGCGCACCATGGGGCCGATGCGCTGGGCGTCACGTCCTTCGCTGCCCATGAAGGCGGCAAAGCAGCGGCCGGTGGCCGAGGTGAGCAGCGGCATCACGTCGCCCAGGCGCAATGTCACCGGCACGGTCTGTGGCGCTTCGATCCAATGCACCATGGTCGGGCCCTGGTTGCCCCACACCGCGATGGCCAGGGTGTGACCGGTCTCGTTGATCAACGAATCCAGTCGCTCGCGCGCCAGTTTCACGGCGTCGATGCGCGAGAGGCTGGCCAGGCCCAGGCGCAGCGCGGCCGGGCCGAGGTCGTAGCGGGTGCTCACCGGGTCCTGCACCACCAGGCCCATGCGCTGGAAGCTCACCAGGTAGCGGTGCGCCTTGGCGGCACTCATGCCGGCGGCGGCGGCGAGGTCGCGCAGCATCAGCGCGCCCGGTGCTTCCGACAAGGCATTGAGCAGCTCGAAACCCACCTCCACCGACTGGATGCCCGCGCGTTGCGGCTCGTCCTCGTCCGCATCGGAGGCCGTGGGGGTGGTGTGGGCGTTGCGTTGGGCGGTGGACATGGGCGGCGTTGAACGGGTAGAGGGTCGGCGGACAGACAGGTTCAACGCCCTGTGTATCCGATGGAAGCCGGTGCCCGTGTTCCCGGGGCATCGCCTAGAATCCTGTATTTACGAATAGGTTAATCGATTTCACTAATCGTAACCATCGACGCAACCACCCGCGTAACCATCAGGAGACTCTCATGAAACTCGCCACCTACAAGGACGGCTCGCGCGACGGACAGCTCGTCGTGGTCTCGCGCGACCTGAGCACGGCGCATTATGCGACCGGCATCGCGCACAAATTGCAGCAGGCGCTGGACGACTGGAACTTCATCAGCCCCCAGCTGCACGATCTCTACGTCACCCTCAATCAGGGCAAGGCGCGTCACGCCTTTCCGTTCGATCCGGCGATGTGCATGGCCCCGCTGCCGCGCGCCTACCAATGGGCCGACGGCTCGGCCTACATCAACCACGTGGAGCTGGTGCGTGCGGCGCGCAGCAGCGAGGTGCCACAGTCGTTCTACACCGATCCGCTGATGTACCAGGGCGGCAGCGACGACTTCATCGGTCCGTGCGACGACGTGCTGGTGCCCAGCGAAGACTTCGGCATCGACTTCGAGGCCGAGATCGCGGTGGTCACCGGCGACGTGCCCATGAGCGCCACGCCCGAGCAGGCGCTGGACGGCATCCGCCTGCTGATGCTGGCCAATGACGTCTCGCTGCGCAACCTGATTCCGGCCGAGCTGGCCAAGGGTTTTGGCTTCTTCCAGAGCAAGCCGGCCACCGCGTTCAGCCCGGTGGCGATCACGCCCGACGAACTGGGCGACGCCTGGCAGGGCGGGCGCGTGCACCTCACGCTGCAGAGCACCTGGAACGGTCGCAAGGTCGGCATGTGCGAAGCCGGTCCCGAGATGACCTTCCACTTTGGCCAGCTGATCGCGCACATCGCCAAGACGCGCAACGTGCGCGCCGGCTCCATCGTGGGCAGCGGCACGGTGAGCAACAAGAGCGTGGAGGTGGACGGCCGCAAGGAATGGCCCAAGGGCTACAGCTGCATTGCCGAGAAGCGCGCGATCGAAACCATCCTCGACGGTCAGCCCTCCACTGCCTTCATGAAGTTCGGCGACACGATTCGCATCGAGATGAAAGGCAAGGATGGGCAGAGCATCTTCGGAGCAATAGATCAGAAGATTGCGCCGTCGGCCTGAACGAGCTCAAGCGGCGTAGACCGCTTCGAGCGATGCAAAGCCCTTGACCTCGATCGGGTTGCCGAAGGGGTCGCAGAAAAACATCGTCCACTGCTCGCCGGGTTGCCCTTCAAAGCGCACCTGCGGCGGCAGCACGAACTCGACCCCTGCGGCCTGCAGGCGAGCTGCTAGCGCTTTCCATTCGGGCAACAACAAGACCAGACCGAAGTGCGGCATGGGCACCAGGTGGTCACCCACGCGCCCGGTGCGTGAGGTCTTGAACGGCTCGCCCAGGTGCAGCGAGATCTGGTGGCTGAAAAAGTCGAAGTCGACCCAGGTGTCGGTGCTGCGGCCTTCGGTGCAGCCGAGCACGTCGCCGTAGAAGCGGCGCGCCTCCATCAGATCGGTCACGTGGAACGCAAAGTGGAACAGGCTGCGCGTGGACAGGGGGGTGGCTTGATCGTTCATGCCATCAGCATACCGAGAGTAACGAAAGCGAAAGCGCCCTCAGACTTCGGCTTTGGTCTGGCAGTCGATGCAACGCATCGCGGTGGGGTTGGCGTGCAACCGGGCGGCGGGGATCGACACCCCGCAGTCGACGCACAGACCGAAGCTGCCGTCGGCGATGCGCTTGAGTGCTGCGTCGATGGCGATCAGCTCAGCCGATTCGCGTTCTTCGAGGGTGAAAGACAGTTCGCGCTCGGTGTTGGCCTGGGACTGGTCGTCGCTGGCATTGCCCAGTGCTTCGGCGGCCGATTCGGCACGGCTCATCGCGCCGCCGTGCTGGGCGCGCAATTGCGCGAGCAAGTCGGTGCGCATCTCCTGGAGCTGGGTGGCGAAGGTGTCGGAAATGTGGGCTGTCATTCGGTTCTCCTCGGAAAAATGCGGGTCATTCGGTGGCCCTGCTGGACGGGTCCATGGTGCGCCTTTCGGCGCCGTGGTGTGTTGATGCACGTCAATCACAATCACCCGAAGGCGTGGGAGTGCGCTGCGTCCCTGATTCATAAACCGATTCCTCGAGGAGACCTTGATGACCACCGTGGATTACAGCCGTTACCAGACCCTGGCCATCACCCGGCGCGGCCCCGCCGTGGATGGCGTGCCCTCGGTGCTCGACATCCGGATGCGTGCCGACGGACCCGGCGGCAACGGCAAACTGCCCACGGCCGGCCACGAAGGTCATTGGGAACTCAGCGAAATCTGGCGCGACGTGGGGCGTGACGACAGCGTGCGTTGCGCCGTGCTGCGTGGCAGTGGCCTGGGTTTTTCGGGTGGCGGTGATCTGGCGCTGGTGCAGGACATGGCGACCGACTTCGAGGTGCGCACGCGGGTGTGGAAAGAGGCGCGTGATCTGGTCTACAACGTGATCAACTGCGACAAGCCGATCGTGAGCGCCATGCACGGCCCGGCCGTGGGCGCGGGCTTGGTGGCCGGCTTGCTGGCCGACATCTCGATCGCCGCGAAGAGCGCGAAGATCGTCGATGGCCACACGCGCCTGGGCGTGGCCGCCGGGGACCACGCGGCCATCGTCTGGCCGCTGTTGTGCGGGCTGGCCAAGGCCAAGTACTACCTGATGCTGTGCGACCCCATCAGTGGCGAAGAAGCCGAGCGCATCGGGCTGGTGTCGCTCGCGGTGGACGACGATCAACTGATCGACAAGGCCTTTGAAGTGGCCGACCGGCTGGCCAGCGGCAGCCAGACCGCGATCCGCTGGACCAAGTACTCGCTCAACAACTGGCTGCGCCAGGCCGGTCCCGCATTCGATACCTCGCTGGCGCTGGAATTCATGGGTTTTGCCGGTCCCGACGTGCGCGAAGGTGTGGCATCCTTGCGTGAACGCCGAGCTCCCCGCTACGGCGTGGACGGCTGAGAACCGGCAGCACGGCAGTCGCCCCTGATCCACCACAGGAGACACCCATGAGCGACGCGCCCAGCAGCGGATTCGGCAAGTTCGTGCCCGGCTTCGAGTTCCTGCAGAACCTCGCGGGCCAGGCCGCCGGCGGTGTGGCGCAGGGCATCGGGCAGAACATCCCGCAAATGCCCAACCTGGGCCACTGGGTGGCCCCCACCTTCAACGTGGAGGACCTCGAAAAACGCATCGAGGAACTCAAGGCGGTGCACTTCTGGCTCGACCAGAATTCCAAGGCGCTGGGTGCCACCATCCAGGCGCTGGAAGTGCAGAAGATGACGCTGTCCACGCTCAAGAGCATGAACTTCAGCATGGGCGATGTCGCCAATGCGCTCAAGATCAAGGCGGCCGACACGCTGGCCACTTTCACCGGCGCAGCGCCGGCCGCACCGGCGGCCCAGTTTGCGGGGCTCGAGATTCCGGAGCGCACTTACGGCAACGTGCCAGCGGCCGAACCGGACGAGGAGGCCGAGGAAGAAGAGATGGCCGAAACCGGGCCGGCGCCCGAACCCACACGCAAGCGCAAGGCTCGCCAGTCGCGCGCCGCGGCGCCCGTCCCGGCTTCTGGCGGCGTGGTCGACCCGATGCAGTGGTGGGGCGCGATCTCGCAGCAGTTCCAGCAGATTGCCAGCAATGCGATGAAGGACGTGGCCAAACAGACCGCGCTGGACACGACGCGTCAGGTGGCCACGGGCTTGACCGACCAGGCCGTGAAGGCCGCCACCGGCATGGCAGGCAAGGCCGCGCGCAGCATCGGTGGCTCGGTGGCGCGCAACGTGGGCACCGCTGCCGGCATGGGCCGCGCGGCAGCCCGGGCCGTCACCGCGCCAGCGAAAAAGGCGGCGCCTCGCCCTGCGGCCAGGAAGGCGCCCACCCGTGCCCCCGCGGCCAAGGCCCCGGCGCGCGCGCCATCGGCGCAGCCCATGGCGGCGGGCGACTGGACCATGCCCACGGCGTTCTTCCCCGGCTTTGCCGCGCCGCAGCCCGCTGAAGCCGCGTCCATCAGGCCCAGGAAGGCCCCCGCCAAAAAAGGCGGGGCTCGCAAGGCCGCCACCCCCAAAGCCGCTGCCCGCAAGACCGTGGCGGCCAAATCCGCTCGCCGACGCTGAACCTGTGCGCCTTTGGTGAGTCGACTCCCGATGAAACTCTTTCCCTATGCCCACGCCACCCATCCGCAATGGCGCATGGCTGCCGCCCTGGTGCTGGCGCAGCTGCGCGGCCAGATGGCCTTGCCCGACTACGCCAAGGCGCCTGCGCTGGCCCTGCTCTACATCACCGACCACTACGCCGCTGAAGCCCAGGCCATCCTGGAGCACCTGAGCGCGGAATTGCCTGAAGTGACCGACTGGGCGGGCACGGTGGGAGTGGGCGTGTCGGCCAACAACGTCGAGTATTTCGACGAGCCTGCGCTCAGCGTGATGCTGTGTGATCTGAGTCCTGACCAATACCGCGTGTTCAGCGGCGTGGCGCCGCTCTCGGCCAGCGGCCGCGCGGCGGGCACGGCGGGCTTCGTGGCCCACACCGCGCTGGTGCACGCCGATGGCAGCACACCCGAGCTCAACGAGTTGATTGCCGAAGTGGCCGATCGCACCACCAGCGGATACGTGTTCGGCGGGCTGGCCGGCAGCCGTGGGCAGAGCGTGCAGTTTTCGCTCGGCAGCGCGGGCAATCTGAGCGGTCAGGGAGCCGCCAGCGGCGTGTTTCACGGGGGCTTGAGCGGCGTGGCTTTCGGGCCCGACGTGGGCATCGTCTCGCGCGTGACGCAGGGCGCGCAGCCGGTGGACCGGCAGCGCACGGTCACCGCCTCCGACGGCAACCTCGTGCTCCAGCTGGACGGCGAGCCCGCGCTGGACGTGCTGCTGCGTGAACTCGACATTTCGCTGGAGCAACCCGAGCAGGCCATGCCGCGCCTGCGCGCCACGCTGGTGGGCCTGACGCAGCCCCACCCTGACGTTGACTTCGTGTTGCCGGTCAGTGGCCCGCAGCTGCGCGGGCAGTTCGGCGCCGAGGTCATGGTGCGACACCTGATCGGCCTGGATCCGGGCCGCCGGGGCGTGGCCATTGGCGATGTGGCACCGGAGGGCACCCGGCTGGCGTTTTGCGAGCGCAACGTGCAGGCCGCGCGGGCCGACCTGGTGCGGGTGTGCTCCGAGGTGCGCGAAGAGCTGGAGCCCGAAGAGCTCAGCCTGTCGATGGCCAGCGCCCTGACCGCGGCCGAAGCGGACGCCGCGCCGCACCCGGCGCGGCGCATCGCGGGCGCCATTTATGTCAGTTGCGCGGGCCGCGGTGGTCCGCACTTCGGCAGCCCGAGTGCCGAGCTGCAGGTGGTGCGACGCGCCTTGGGCGATGTGCCGCTGGTGGGGTTTTTTGCCGGTGGCGAGATCGCGCACCACCGGCTGTATGGCTACACCGGCGTGCTGACCGTTTTCACGATGCCGGCTGCCTGATCATCAGGCGGGTTT
Source organism: Hydrogenophaga sp. (assembly GCF_036675665.1). GTDB lineage: Bacteria > Pseudomonadota > Gammaproteobacteria > Burkholderiales > Burkholderiaceae_C > Hydrogenophaga. Next base: position 137,047 of record NZ_JAKFEO010000099.1, read on the forward strand.
GACAGCGCGGGCGCGAGCCCGTTCCAGCGTGCGGTTCGCGTCCGCCACGCCCATGCCGTACATGTCGGCGAACTCGTCCACCGTCTTGCCACTGGCTTCAAACGCGCGCAGCAGCGCCGCGTCCTTGGCCGCGCGGCTCACCACCGCGTCCAGCGCTTCCTGGGTCAGCGCATTCACGGCTTCGTCGCGCGTCTGCACCAGTGCGGCATAGGCTTCGGCACCCAGGCCCGAAGCTTCAAATGCCTGCTCGATGCGCTGGCGCAGCTTGGGCCGCAGGTCTTGCGGTGCGCGGCCCTGGCGGCGGCGAAACACCTCCACCAGCGCGTGGTGCACATGCTCGGGGGCCAGCTCTTCCACCGGCTGGCCGCTCAGGTCGCAGCGCGGCTGGCCGCTGGCCACGGCGGTGAGGTAGCGGGTGGAGCGCGTGTGCAGGGCCAGCGCGGCTTTCAGACCATCCTTGTCCAGCGTGTCGGGGTGTGCTTCCAGCAGATCCTGGAAGATGCCGCGCTTCATGGGCAGAAACACCTCACCGAACAGCGCCGGGTAGAGCTGCGCGAGCTGGTCGAGCATGGGGTGGTGACGCGCGGGCGGGCCGCCGGTGGGCGGGTTGGCGCCGCCTCGCTGCGCGCGTTGTGGCGCCTGGCCGCGGCGGTTGCGCCCGCCGCGTGCCGGTGGGCGGTTCCCGGTATCGGATTCGGTGGGAGCCGCCGCTGCAGCGTCGGTGGGTTCGGAGGCGTTCGGATTCATGGTTTCCTGCATTCAGGCGGTCGAGCAAAGCCCGACATCATGCCAGCCGGGCGGCTTCAGCGCCGCAGTTGTCCAAAGGCTTCGAATTCCCAGCTGCGCATGGCCAGCACCAGGGTGTAGCCCTCGCGGTCTTTCTCGGCCAGCTTCTGGTCGGTCTGGTGCTGCTGCGCAAAGTCCTGCGCCACGCGCTGCAGGCGCTCCATGAACATGGGCGCGAGCGTTCGGCTCACCGAGCCGTGCACCAGCATCAGGCCCTCGCCCGTGCCGTCGAAGCCGCCGCGGAAATAGTCGAGCAGGGCGTGGTCGCGGAAGAAGTTCATCACCGGACCGTGCGGGCGCCAGCGGAAGGTCTTGGCCAGCTTGAGACGGTAGCGGTTGAGTGGGCGCAGCTCGATGATGCCGATGCGGTCGAGCTGGGCCAGGCATTTCACACAGTCGGCCTCGCTCAGGCGGTACCGTGCCGTGATCTGCTCCAGCGTCCACTGGCTCAGCACGCAGATGGCCACCAGCAGCAGCTTCTTGTCGGCCACCACCGCGCGCTCCTGCTCCAGCGTCATCTCGCGCAGCAGGGGTTGCGCATCGGCCACGCGGCGCGCCAGGTCGGCGAAGTCCAGCCGCAGGGCGCGGCAGATCGCGTCCACCCGCGAGAGCGACATGTCGCCCTTGGCCAGCATGCGCTTCACGCTGGACTCGGCCATGCCCATGGCTTGCGCCAGATCGGCGTAGGTCATGCGGGCGGTCTTGAGTTCGTGCTTGAGGGCGGTGACGAGATCGGTGGTGGTGCTCATGGGATTCGGGCGTTTGGTATTGAGAATTGATACCTGGCGAACTGAGTCGGATCACTGTATTGCAAAGCAATCCTTTTCGGCGAGGGAGTGGCGACACTTCGCCAGCCCGATCGGGGCCGTCCCAACAGGAGTTCAACGCATGGTCCCTCTTTCGCTCACCCACCACGCACCGTCCACCCCAGGGTTTCGTGTGATGGCCTGGTCGCTGCTACCGATACCGTGGGCCTTGAGGCAGCACGGACTCGGTGACAATGCGCCCGTCCATCCCGCGGCCATGGGCTGAGACCCGCCCCCCACAACGACAGGAGAAGTCAGCCATGTCCGTGTCCTCATCGCACCCCGCCGAGGGTGGTCAGTTCGCCCTGCTGCGCCAGCGCCGCTTCGCGCCGTTCTTCTGGACGCAGTTCCTGGGCGCCGCCAACGACAACCTGTTCAAGTTCGCCTTCACCGTGCTGGTCACGTACCAGCTGCAGGTGAGCTGGTTGCCGCCGTCGCTGGCCGGACTGGTGATCGGTGCGCTGTTCATCCTGCCGTTCCTGCTGTTCTCGGCCACCAGCGGCCAGCTGGCCGACAAGCTGGACCGGCGGGACATGATGGTCTGGCTCAAGCGTGCCGAGATGCTGATCATGGCGCTGGCGGCGTGGGCCTTCTTCGTGCAGAACATCCCGCTGCTGTTGGCGAGCATCTTCCTCATGGGTTTGCAGTCCGCCGTGTTTGGCCCGGTGAAGTTCGCCTACCTGCCGCAGCACCTGAGCGAGCGTGAGCTCACCGGCGGCAATGGCGTGGTGGAGATGGGCACCTTCGTGGCCATCCTGCTGGGCAACGTGGCCGGAGGGTTGATCATCGCCGTGCCCGAGATCGGCGCGCACCACGTGGGCTTCACATGTGTGTTCCTGGCGATCCTGGGCCGTGTGGCGGCCCATCACATTCCCGCCTCGCCCGCCATGGATCCCGGACTGGTGATCAACTGGAACCCTGTCACCGAGACCTGGCGCAACCTGAAGCTCGCACACCGCTCGCCAGTGGTGTTTCGCTCGCTGCTGGGCATCAGCTGGATGTGGTTCTTCGGCGCGGTGTTCCTGAGCCTGTTTCCCGCGCTGGCCAAGGACGTGCTGCACGGCGACGAGCAGGTGGCCTCGCTGCTGCTGGTGGTGTTCTCCATCGGCATCGGCACCGGTTCGCTCTTGTGCGAGGTGCTCTCGCGCCGTCATGTCGAGATCGGCCTGGTGCCCCTGGGCGCCATCGGCATGAGCGTGTTCGCCATCGACCTGTATTTCTCCACCCGGGGTCTGCCGCCCGCCAGCGCGTTGGGGCTTCAAGTCTTCGTGGCCAACCCGCTTCACTGGCGGGTGCTGGCCGACCTCACCCTGCTCAGCCTGTTTGCCGGCCTGTACAGCGTGCCCATGTACGCACTGATCCAGATGCGCAGCCAGCCCACGCACCGCGCCCGCATCATCGCGGCCAACAACATCCTCAACGCGCTGTTCATGATTGCCAGCGCCGTCATTGCCGGGGCCTTGTTGTCGGCGGGTTTCACCATCCCGCAAATGTTCCTGCTGGTGGGTCTGGCCAATGCGGTGGTGGCGTTCTACATCTTCATGCTGGTCCCCGAGTACCTGCTGCGCTTCGTGGCCTGGTTCGCGTCGCGCCTGGTCTACCGCTTCAAGGTACGGGGCGACGAGCACATTCCCACAGCCGGCGCGGCCGTGCTGGTGTGCAACCACGTGAGCTTTGTCGACGCCGTGCTGCTCATGGCCGCCAGCCCGCGGCCGATCCGTTTCCTGATGGACCACCGCATTTTCAAGGTGCCGTTGCTGGGCTGGCTGTTCAAACTGGCCAAGGCCATTCCAATCGCGCCGCAGAAGGAGGATCCGCAGGCCTATGAGGCTGCGTTCGACGCAGCCGTGGCGGTGTTGCGCGAAGGCGACCTGCTGGCCATCTTCCCCGAGGGCGGCATCACGCGTGATGGTCAGTTGCAAGCCTTCAAGGGAGGCGTGGTGAAGATCCTGGAAATGGCCGACCGCGAGGGCTTGCACCCGAGCGTGATCCCGATGGGCCTGAGCAACCTGTGGGGCTCGTACTTCAGCCGGGTCGAGGTGCGCAACGGTGAAGCGGTGGCCATGGTCAGGCCGTTTCGCCGCGGATTCTTCAGCCGTGTCGGGCTTCAGGTGGGCAGTCCCCTCGCGGCCTCGGCGGTGACGCTGGATGGCTTGCGCAATCGGGTCGCCACCTTGATCGACTGATGGTCGTGAGCACCATCCCTCACGTCTCCAGGATGGAGCGCAGGGCGAGCGCGTCGATGGGTTTGTGCAGGAGGGGGAAGCCGAGTTCGGAGGCTTCCTGGATGCGCTGTGGGGAGGTGTCGCCGGTGAGGATGTAGGTGGGGATGGAGC
>NZ_JAKFEO010000053.1:0-7496 GCF_036675665.1 Hydrogenophaga sp.
CGTTCGCGGCTCGGACTTCAACGACACGATCATCGGCGACCACCGAGGCAACGAACTCGAGGGCCGCGCCGGCGACGACTTCATCGATGGCGGCGGCGAGCTGTCCATCTCGGGGTGGGTGGCGACGGCCAACAGCTCCGGTCAGTACGACGTTGCCCGCTACGCGGAATCTACCGGCGGAGTGACCGTCAGCCTCGGCGAAGACGGCACAAACGGCATTGCCACCGGTGGCGGCATCGGCACCGACACGCTGGTCGGCATCGAGATGGTGATCGGCTCCGCCTTCAACGACGTGATTCGCGGCAGCAACCGTGCGCAGAACGAGATCATCCGTGGGGGCCTCGGCGACGACATCCTGTACGGCGGCGCCGAAACCGGCACCGATCTGGGCAACAACTTTGTCGACTACCGCGCGGCCAACGGTTCGGTCACGGTCGATCTGGCCAGCGGCACGGCGACGGGGGCGGACGGCAACGACTCCCTGCATGGCTTCATGGGCGTCCTGGGCAGCAAGTTCAACGACACCTTGACCGGCGGTGCCGAGGGCAACTACTTCGATGCGGGCGCCGGTAACGACACCATCGACGGTGGCGGTGGCGACGACGCCCTGAGTTTCCAGAACGCGGCCGGTTCTGTGACGGCCAACCTCGTCACCGGCAAGTCGAGCGGCGCTGATGGCAGCGATACCTTCACCAGCATCGAGTCGCTGCGCGGCTCGGAGTTCGCGGACACGCTGATGGGTAATTCGATCGCCAACCGCCTGCAGGGCCGCGCGGGCGACGACACCATCGACGGCGGCGCCGGCGACGACAACCTCCACGGCGGCTACGGGAACGATACGCTGACCGGCGGCGCCGGCAACGACACCTTCGAGTACGGCCTGTCCGGCGAGGGGGAGGACACCATCACCGACTTCGCGGTCGGTGACGCGATCCGGGTATCGACGACCCTGTCGACCACGGGGGTGACCAACGGCACCGGCGCCGGCCTGACGGGCAAGAACATCCAGGCCAGCACCAGCGGCGGCGTCACCACGCTCTACATCGACACCGATGCCGTGGCCGGCGCCGACGTGCAGATCGATCTGCTGGGTACCTTCAACACCAGCCAGTTCGCGATCAGCAACGAGGCGGACGGCAGTTCGCTGATCACCTACTCCAATGCGGGCACGCCCAACGGTACGGGAGACGTGACGATCATCGGAACCGCAACCCAGGGCGAAACCCTGACGGCCACGAACACGCTGGCGGATGTCGACACTCTCGGCAGCATCAGCTACCAGTGGTTGGCCGACGGCCTGGCCATCAACGGTGCCACCGGTTCGAGCTTCACGCTCACCCAGGGAGAAGTCGGCAAGGCGATCACCGTGCGCGCCAGCTACCTGGACGGCGCCGACGTGATGGAAGGTGCGACGAGCGCGCCCACCACCGCGGTGCAGAACGTCGATGACAACCCGACGGGCGCGGTATCGATAACCGGCAGCGCGGCCAAGGGCCAGACGCTCACCGCCAGCCACACCCTGGCCGACCTGGATGGCCTGGGCGCGATCAGTTGGCAGTGGAAGGCCGGTGGCAACGATATCGCCGGCGCCACAGGCGCGAGCTACGCGCTCACGGCTGCCGACGTGGGCAAGGCGATCACAGTCACGGCCAGCTACACCGACGGTTTCGGCGCCACGGAAGCTGTCACCAGCGAGGCGACGGCAGCGGTGGCTGACGTCACCGGTCTCCAGTTGCAGGGCATGGCCTATCACTGGAAGAGCCACGTGCTGCTGGACGGCGTGAACATCTCTGCCACCGATCCTTCGGCGGTGGCGCCCAGCAGCGACCTGTTCGACGTGCGTGGCATCACCTACGACGCGGCCGACCACAGCGTCAGCGTGCAGGTCTGGATCAATCCGTCGGCCGCCAACGCCTCGATGGATTTCACGGCGGTCAGCCAACAGGCCGGCAGCATCGAGTTCACGAGTGCGCTCAGCCCGAGCTGGATGGTGCTGTCCAACCAGGAGAACGCGAGCACCATGAACTTCAGCGCGGTCAAGAGCGACGCGGTCGGCGTCAGTGGCGCGCTGCAGGTGGGCACCCTGAAGATCAACCTGGCGCCCGGAGAAAGCACGGCTGCCATCAGCTTCAGCAACGTGGCGCTCGAGGAAACCGGGGTTGCAGGGTTCAGCGTGGGCTTGGCGATCGACTCGACGACGGACGGCGAGTACTCGATCACCCAGATGCCGGTCGGCAGCTACCAGTTGTCCGCCGAGCGGGCGGCCACCGACTCCGGAAGCGCAGTCAACTCGGCTGACGCGCTGGCGGCCCTGCGCATTGCGGTAGGCATGAACCCGAATACGAATGGTCTGGAACTGTCTCCCTACCAGGTGATTGCTGCCGATGCCAACGAGGACGGCAAGGTCAACAGCGCCGACGCACTGGCCATCCTGCGCATGGCCGTCAAGCATGCCGCCGCGCCGGCCCAGGAATGGCTGTTCGTCGACGAGACCCTGGACCTGTGGAACGGCGACGCGGCCATGGGTTCTTCGGCCCTGACCCGCCTCAGCGCCGGCTGGAGCAATCCGCTGGTCGATCTGCAGGGTGACCAGCAGGTCAACCTGGTGGGCATCCTCAAGGGGGATGTCAACGGGAGCTGGGCGGCGCCGGCCGGCAGCATCGATCTGGACAACACCGACCCCACTTATTTCCAGCTCCTTGGCACGCAACTGGGTGTGCCGACGGACATCTGGGGTATTTGACGGATGAGCATGGCAAAGTGCCCGGCAGGCGGCGGATGCCGCCGTGCCGGCAGCAAGAATCACTGGAGGAAGCGGTATGGCTAATGCAATCGTTGCGGGCACTCCCAGCCTGGTCGATGGTGTCCTGACGGTGACGTTCAACGTCGCCGCAACGGCGGCACCGATCATGAACTTCGGCTTGGAAATCTCACTGGATCCCGCGGTTGCGACTCTGTGGGGTGACCCCACCGGGCCGAGCGGCTGGCTCACCGTCCCCAATTCGACGCCCGGCAGCTTGCTGGTCGAGGCTACCGGCCTCACGCCCGTCCACCCCGGGGGCAACCTCCTGACACTCGCCTTCCGGTTGACGGACCCGGCTGCAACTTCGTTGTCGCTGACGTACAGCGGAAGCTACGGTGAAGAGAGTTTGCCGTTGGCGCTGACCGGTTTGGTTCTGGGTAATGGAACCATCGTCCAGAACGCACCCGCACAAGGGCAGCCGGTGATCACGGGCACGGTTGCCGAGGACCAGATGCTGACCGCGGTCGCCAGTGGCATGAGCGATGGCGACGGACTCGGCGAATTCAGCTACCAATGGCTGCGCGACGGCACCGCCATAAGCGGGGCTACCAACGCCACGTACCAGCTCGGCGACGCGGACGCGGGGCGTTCGATCAGCGTCAGGGTCAGCTACCAGGACGGAGCTGGCAACACGGAATCGCGCACCAGCGCCGCCACGGGGCCGGTTGCCAACGTGAACGATGACCCCGTCGGCGCCGTGACCATCACCGGCGCCGCCACGCGCGGTGTCACCTTGCAGGCTTCGCACACGTTGACCGACGGAGACGGGCCGGGCATGGTCAACTGGCAGTGGTTCGCCGATGGCACGGCCATCTCCGGCGCCACCGAGGCCACCTTCAAGCTGACCAACGCCGAGGTGGGCAAGGCCATCACCGTGCAGGCGAGCTACATCGACGGCCAGGGCACGGCGGAGTCGAAGACCAGTGCAGCGACTGCAACGGTAGTGGCGAACAATCTGCCCACCGGTGACGTCACCATCACGGGCACGGCGGCTGAGGGCCAGACGCTGACGGCGTCCAATACCCTGTCCGACCCGGATGGAGGGGGCACGGTCTCCTACCAGTGGTATGCCGACGGCACCGCCATCGGCGGCGCGACCGATTCGACGCTCGAACTGGCGCAGGCGCATGTGGGCAAAGCCATCACGGTGGTGGCCAGCTACACCGACACCCTGGGCAACGCGGAAACGAAGACGAGTGATGCCACCGCTTTGGTGGCCAACACCAACGACGACCCGACCGGCGCCGTCACCATCACCGGCACGGCGACCGAAGGCCAGACGCTGACCGCGAGCCACAACCTGGCGGACGAGGACGGCTTGGGAACGGTGAGCTACCAGTGGTTCGCCGGCGGCGTGGCCATCGATGGAGAGACGGGCAGCACGCTGGTGCTGGGGCAGGCGCAGGTCGGCGAGGCCATCACCGTCGAGGCCCGCTACGTGGACGGCTTCCTCAAGGCCGAGAGCGTGACCAGCGACGCTACGACGGTCGTGCAGAACGTCAACGACCCGGCGTCCGGAACGGTCACCGTCACCGGCATCTACAAGCAGGGCGAGACCCTCACCGCTTCGAATAGCCTGGCCGACGAGGATGGGCTGGGCACCATCCAGTACCAGTGGCTTGCCGATGGCGAGCCGATCTCTGGCGCCAATGGCGGTACGTTCGTGCTGACCCAGGCCCAAGTGGGCAAGATCATCACCGCCCAGGCCAGCTTCGTGGACGACGAGGGCACGCCGGAAAGCGTCACCAGTTCGACGGTCGGCGTCGACCCGGTCGAGGACATCGACGACGCGATGACCGGCAACGTGGCCATCGTGGGCGCCGCCACCAAAGGCCAGACCCTGAGCATCGACAACACCCTGGCCGATCCGGACGGCATCGTTGGTGGCGCTGGTGGCTTCACCTACGAGTGGCTGGCCAACGGAACCGTCGTCCTTGGAACCGGCAGCACCTACACGCTGACCGACAACGAGCTGGGCGACACCATCTCGGTTCGCGTCACCTACACCGACGCTTTCGGCTCTCACAGCGCGACCAGTGCCTCCACGGCGCCCGTCATCCTGAACAACCTGCCCGTCGGCACGGTCACGATCACCGGCACGCCGACCGAAGGCCAGACGCTGACGGCATCCAGTTCGCTGACCGATGCCGACAACGACGGCAGCACGGTCGCATCCGTCACGTACCACTGGCTCGCCGACGGCGTGGAAATCGGAACCACAGGGCCGACGCTGGTACTCGGCCAGGACCAGGTGGGCAAGCAGATCACGGTGCAAGCGCGATACATCGACGAACTGGGCGTGGAAGAGGCGCCCAGCAGCGCCCCAACCCTTGCCGTCGAGAACGTCAACCAGCCGGCCACGGGCGCAGTCACCATCAGCGGCACGGTCCAGCAGGGGCAGGTGCTCACGGCCGTGACCGGCGCGCTGGTCGATCCCGATGGCCTCGGCACCTTCGAGTACCAGTGGTTCGCCAACGGGTCCGCCATCTCGGGTGCGACGGGCCAGACCTTCACGCTCACCCATGCGGAAGTGGACAAGACGCTGACCGTACGCGTCAACTTCAAGGACCAGTGGAACACCGACGAGTCTGTCACCAGCTCGCCGACCGCGGCGGTGGCCAACCTGGATGACGCGCCGACGGGGACGGTCAGCATCGCCGGCACGTATGAACAGGGCCAGATGCTCACGGCTTCGAACACGCTGGCCGACCTCGATGGCATCGGTACGGTGAGCTATCAATGGCTGGCCAACGGCACCCCCATCAGCGGCGCCACCGGCCAGACCTTCGTGCTGACCCAGGACCAGGTCGGCAAGGCGATCAGCGTCCGCGCCAGCTACACCGACGGCTTCGGCAAGGCCGAAAGCGTGGACAGCGCCGATTCGCCGACAGTCGGCAACGTGGACGATGTCCCCACCGGCACGGTCACGGTGAGCGGCACCCCCACCCAGGGCCAGACCCTCACGGCTGCGAATACCCTGGCCGACCTGGACGGCATGGGCCCAGTGTCGTACCAGTGGCTGTCGAACGGCGCGGCCATTGGCGGCGCCACCAGCTCGACCTACACGCTCACCCAAGCCGAGGTGGGCACGGTGGTCACGGTGCGCGCCAGCTATCAGGACTTGCAGGGCAAGAACGAGTCCGTTGACAGCACGGCTGGCGCACCGATCCAGAACGCCAACGACCTGCCCACCGGCACCGTCACCATCGGCGGCACGGCGACGCAGGGGCAGTTGCTCACGGCCAGCAACGACCTTGCCGACCTGGACGGCCTGGGCGCGGTGTCGTACCAGTGGCTCGCCAACGGCATGGCCATCGCGGGCGCGACGAGCGCGACCTACGAGCTCTCCCAAGCCGAAGTGGGCAAGCAGATCACGGTGCGCGCCAGCTACACGGACGCGCTGGGACAGGCCGAGTCTGTGACCAGCGCGGCGACGGGCGCGGTGGGTAACGTCAACGACGCGCCCACAGGCACCGTCACGATCAGCGGCACGCCGCAGCAGGGGCAGGCCTTGACAGCAGTCACCAGCGCGCTGGGCGACCCCGACGGACTGGGCACATTCAGCTACCAGTGGCTGGCTGGCGGCCTGGATATCGGCGGCGCCACCGGCGCCACGTTCACGCCCAGCCAGGCGGAAGTCGGCGATGCCATCAGCGTGCGTGTGACCTACACCGACGCCCTGGGCACCGTCGAAAACGTGGCCAGCGCGCCGACTGCCGCCGTGGCCAATACCAATGACGCGCCGACCGGCACGGTCAGCATCGCAGGCACTGTGACGCAAGGCCAGACATTGACTGCCTCCAACACCCTGGCCGACGCGGACGGCATGGGCACGGTCGGCTACCAGTGGCTGGCCGATGGCCAGGCGATCGCCGGCGCCACCAGCAACACGCTGGTGCTGCAGCAGGCCCAAGTGGGCAAGGCCATCACGGTGCAGGCCAGCTACACCGACGGCTTCGGCCAGGCCGAGGCCCGCACCAGCGCAGCCACGGCACGCGTCGCCAACGTCAACGACGCAGTGACCGGCACGCTGGTCATCAACGGTGTCGCCACGCAAGGGGCGACCCTGAGCGCCGACACGTCGGGCTTGGTCGATGCGGACGGCCTGGGCGCATTCAGCTACCAGTGGCTGGCAGACGGCACCGCCATCGCGGGCGCCACGGCCTCGAGCCTGACGCTCACGCAGGCGCAGGTGAGCAAGGCCATCACGGTGCGGGTGAACTACACCGACGGCCATGGCACGCCCGAATCCACCGCGTCGGTGGCGACCGCCAACGTGGAGAACGTCAACGACATTCCCACCGGCGCAGTCGCCGCCGAGGGCGCTCGGGTGGCCGGACTCCCCATGAAGGCCAACACCAGTTCCCTGGCCGACCTGGACGGCCTCGGGACGCTGAACTACCAGTGGTACGTCGATGACATCGCCGTGGGCACCAACAGCAGCACCTATACGCCGGTTGCTGCCGACGGCGGCAAGGCGATCAAGGTCACGGTCACCTACACCGACGGCTTCGGAGCCTCGGAAAGCGTCACGTCCGCGGCGGTCAACCTGATGGCGGAGGACGACGCACCCGCGGTGGTGATCAACGGCGTGGCCGGCATTGCCGGTGACGGCAACGGCGACGGCCTGGTCGATTCAGTGCAGGAGCAGGTGGTCTCGGCTCCCTTCACCTCGTCCAGCAGCAACCAGGAC
>NZ_JAKFEO010000096.1:0-7476 GCF_036675665.1 Hydrogenophaga sp.
CTGCAGTGCGGCGTCAAGTGAAGGCGCACGCATCAGCTCTTCGACCAGCACGATCGCATCCTCGATGCCGATGCACGCGCCCGAGGCCATGTGCGGGGTCGTCGCGTGGACGGCGTCGCCGATAAGGACCACTCGGCCCGTATGCCAAGGCCGTGGCACCAGCAGGTGCTCGAGCGGCCGGAACACGATGGAGTCAGCGTCCAGGCTATCGCGAATACGACGCAGCATCGGGGCCGAGAACTCCGCCAGCAGCCCGCTGAGCTGCGGCAGAAATTCCTGGGGATCGACGCGTTCGTTCAAGGGCCGGTTCTCGGTGACGAACAGGTACATCTCGGTGGCCGAGACCGGATTAACGCCGGGCTTGCAGCGGCCGCCGACCCACATCATCGCGGTCTTGACTTCTGCCGGCCGCGGCAGGACCGCGCGCCACACCGCTTGCCCGCTGTAGGCCGGTACCGGTGCGTCGGGGAAGATCGCGGCACGGACCTTCGAGTAAAGGCCATCAGCCCCAATCACCAGATCGTAGCGGCCACGCTGGCCATCGGTGAATGCCACCTCCACACCCTCGGCGTCCTGCGTGATGCTGCTGAACGTGCAACCCAGCCGCACCTGGGTACCGGCGTCCCTCGTGGCTTGCGCCAGGATTCGCGCGAGCACGGGGCGCATGATCGCGCCTCCGCCCGGCACGTCGGGTCCGGCGATGCGCGGCGTGGGCAACTCGCCCAGGCGCTGCCCGTCAGGCAGGTATAGCTCCACGCCGTCGGCCGCATTGCCGTGACGCAGGAACTCTTGCAAGATGCCCAGGCGGTCGAACGCACGCAGCGTTGCGCCGCCAAGGCTGATGCCGGCCCCATAGGAGCGCCAGTCGGGATCGAGTTCCACCAGATCCACCTGGACGCCATGCTTGCGCAATTCGATGGCAGCCGACATGCCGGAGAATCCGCCGCCGACGATCAACACCTTCTTTATCTTAGTCATGTCTTGTCTCCTCGTATTGCTTTGATTCTTCTTCATGCGCCGGCCGGGCCCGGTGGGCCGCCCGGCGCCCATTTTTCCTGGCGCTGAAACAGGAACAATTGCGACGCGTCCGCACTCATGGGCACTTCGCGCGCCACCCAGCTGTCGTCATGCAAATCCATGTCGGCGTCGTACTCTACATGGCAGCCCAGCGGGCTGTTGAAATACCAGAACCAGTTCGAGCCGAACTTGTGGCGGCCGGGCCCCCAGAAGGACTGATACCCCTTGTTAACGAAACGCGTGCCCGCCTGCATCACGGCGCTGGGACCAGCCATGTGGAAAGTGAAATGCTCGCAGCCTTTCATGAACGGCGGCGTCTGGATCATGAACAATGTGTGGTGGTCGACCGTACCGGCAGGCCGGAGGAAGGGGCCTACCCCGGTGAAACGGTCTGTGCATACGAAGCCCAGCCGTGCGTAGAAGGCCTCGGCCTTCGCCGTGTCGGGCACGAAATAGACCACGTGCGACAGCGAGAGCGGCTTGACCATAGCGTTTTCGTCGACGGCAACCGCATTGAGCGGGCGCTGCGCCGAGGGGCCCGGCGCGTTGACGGTCTCCGCCGGCACAGCGATGGGCTTGCGCACGGTCAGCTGGAAGCCGAGAACGAAGCCCATGTCGTCCACGGCCTCGATCGATCCGTCGGGCAGCCGGCGCACTTCCCTGTCCTTGCCCAGTTCAGAGGCAATGGCCTCGAGCGCAGGCAGGTCGGCCACACCGTAGACCGTCTTACGCAGCATGGTGGCCGTTCCCAGCGAAGGCGGCAGGCCGGCATCATCCTTTTGGGTGATGATCACAGCGGTGCCATCGATCGCTTCGAAGCGGCCGCCGGTGGCGGTGACACCGACGGGATCAAGACCGTAGTCAGTGAGGTATTGGGCACAGGCTGCGACGTCGTCGACGCCAAAGACCAGCGCATCGGGTCCGATGATGTTCATGTTGATTCCTTGCTTCTAGCAGATTGGTTGTTTTTTTAGAGTGCAAACGCGGTGCGCCCGCCCAGTGTCTGGGCCACCCAATCGGCGATGTAGTGGCCCGCGTTGATGCTGTTGTCGAAACTGGCGTGCTGCACCCCGCCCTCGCGCTCGGTGAACACCTTCAGCTCGCGCTTGGGGCTGTTCACCAGCTGCTCATAAGTGCGGTTCGCCCACTTCAGCGGTATTTGCGAGTCCTTCTCACCATGGGTCACCAGGAACGGTACCTTGATGCGCTCGACCACGCCGTCCAGGTGCACGTCCTGGGCGATGCGCATGAAGTCATCGATGTCCTTGGCGCCCCAGACCCAGCACACGTGGGCCCAGTAGTGCGGAACCGGCAGGCTGCCCTCCCGCTCCAGGCGGCGCGCCTGCACGTCACGCCAGTCGTGGTTGGCCCCCCAAGCCACGCCGCAGGCGAAGCGAGGTTCGAAGGCAACGGCGCGCGGGCAGTAATAGCCGCCCAAGGACACGCCCTCCATGCCGATGCGCTTTGGATCCACATCGTCGCGTTGCTCCAGCCAATCGACCACGCGGCTGGCCCAATGCTCACTGTCGTAACGGGCGGTCATGCCGTGCAAGCGCAGGGCTTCGCCGGTGCCCGGCTGGTCCACCACCAGGGAAGACACGCCACGCTTGGCCATCCAGGCCGGCAGGCCCACCAAGTACTTCATCTCCTTGGTGGAGTCGAGGCCGTTGACCTGCACCAGCAGGGGTGCGCGCTCACCCGGCTTCAGCCCTTCGGCCGGCACGTACAGTGCAGAAAGATGCTTGCCTTCGTAGGGGATCTCGACTCTGCGAATCGGCTCGCCCGCGAGCTTCGTGCCTTTGGCGAACAGGTCCAGTTCGCGCTGGTAGAGCGCCAGGCGGCCCGGCGCGTCGTGCGCCTGCAGGCGCTCGGCCGTAATCAGGTAGCTGGACGCCCGGCGGTATTTCTCGCCGGCCGAAAGCAGGCGGCCACGCGCCTCGTCCTCCTCGGCCAGTCCGCACAGCTGGTCGGCCATGCGCACCCAGGTTTCACGGAACGCCTTCGTGCCAGCCGCGTCGGGCTGCTTCGCGGCCTCCTGCAGCGGCGCACACATGGCTTCGATTTCGCCGATGCGCGCGCCCATCTCGATGGCCAGGTCGACCGACAGATTCCAAACGTAATTGGTGGGGAAATAACGGAACAAGATGAACTCCAAAAATTAAAAATGTCAGCGGCGGAATCGCCCATCGGGCGTCACGATGGTCATTTCGACGAAGCGCGAGCCGCGCCGGTCGCCCGGGGTGAACTGCACCCGGTAGCCGCCGGCGTCGAGCGCCTTGCCTTCCAGGCCCGTGACCAAGCATCGGCGTCCGGGCTCGCGGCCGCAGCGCCGCAACGCTTCGGCAATTACGCGGGAATAGACGAAGCCTTCGAGCCCTGGGTAGCTGGGCGGCGCGGCGCCGGCCAGCAGGCGCTGGTAATCCACCACCAGGGGAACCGATGAAGTGCTCGGATGCGGCACGACCTGCGAAACAATGACGCCGGACAGCTCGCCTGGCGCGGCGGCACCTGCCAGCAGCTGCGCGCCTGCTTCGCTCATCACGTAGAACTGCGGCACGCAGCCGATGCGGCGCGCCTGGCGGATCACCGACAGTGCATTGCTGGCATCCAGCGCCAGCATCAAGGCCTGGGGCCGCTGCTTGCAGACCGTTTGCACAGCCTGGGCGACAGCAGCCGTGTTGGCTGCCACGGACAGCCGTGCCAGGGACGCCAGACGCAGGGCCAGCCGGTTCAGTTCCAGCTGGATGCCCTCCAGTCCGGCGCGGCCGAGCGCATCTTCCTGCACAATCGCCGCGATCTCGATCAAGCCCACCGTGTCCAGCTGCAGCACCATGGCCGCGGTTTCTTCACGGGCGCCGGCGCGCAGGTTGAACACCCTCTTGCGCATGGGTTCGCGCAGCAATTCGGCACTGCTGGCGGCGCCGATCAGCGGCGCCCCGGCTTCGTCCAGTAGCGGCAGCACTGCTTCGATGGAAGCAGCGCCGTGGTAGCCGGTCATGGCCAATACGCCGGCGGCGAGCAGTTCGCGGGTGTTTGCCACCGCGCGCTCGGGCACGCCTGCATCATCCCGCACCAGCAGCTCGATGCGGCGGCCGGCAATGCCGCCGGCGCTGTTGACTTGGTCCAGACCCAGCTTGACACCACGCCGCAGCTCGGCACCGTAATGCGCGAGCGGGCCGGTCAGCGGGGTAGACATACCCAGCACCAGCTTGTCGGCAGTGACGCCGGGCTCGGCATGCGCCAGTGCGGCCAGCGCCATAAAGGCGGCGGCCCACAAGCGCTTCATGTCGTGGCTCCGGACAGCGCTGGATCGCCAGCTTCGCGGGAATGAGGAAGGCCTTGCTGCGCCGGCTTCAGCAGGAAATGCGCCAACGCGGGCAGCAACACCAGTGCCCCCAGCATATTCCACAGAAACATGAAGGCCAGGAGCAGCCCCATGTCCGCCTGGAATTTGATGGGGGAAAACACCCAGGTCGCCACACCTGCGGCCAGCGTCACGCCCGTCAGCATCACGACCTTGCCCGTGAACAGCAGCGCGTGCAGGTAGGCCTGCGACAGGCTCTGTCCCTCGCGCAGCCGCGCCAGCGTGATGGACAGGATGTAGAGGGCGTAATCGACGCCTATGCCGACACCCAACGCAATGACGGGCAACGTCGCCACCTTCACCCCCATCCCCAGCCCCACCATCAGCGCCTCGGCCAGCAGCGAGGTCAGCACCAGTGGCAGCACTGCGACGACGACCGCGCGCCATGAGCGAAACGTGATGAAACACAACAGGACCACCGCGCCGTAGACCAGGAACAGCATGTGTCGCCAGGCGTCGCGCACCACGATGTTGGTGGCGGCCTCGATGCCCGCGGAGCCAGCCGCGAGCTGGAACTTCACGTCGGCGGTGTCATTGGCCTTGGCGAAGCCTTCCACATGGTCCACGACGCGGGCGAGCGTTTCTGCCTTGTGGTCCCGCAGAAACAAGTAGACCGTGAGGAGGCTGCAGCCGTCGTTGTACAGGCCGCGTGGCGCGCTGGCCGTCACGGTGTTGAGCATGTCCTGGTTCGGCAGGAACTCGTACCACTTGGGGTTGCCCTCGTTCAGTCCGGTGAGCACGCGGCGGTTGAGCAGCGCCAGCGTCTGCGTGCTCTCCACGCCTTCGAGCTGACGCAGTTGCCATTCCAGCGCGTCGACCTTGTTCAGGGTCTCGTACCTGGAGCACTGCTGCGCCGGTGTCTGCACCATCACCGCGAGCACGTCGCTGGAGGCGCCATACGCCGCGTTCATGAACCCGACATCGCGGTTGTAGCGGCTGTCCGCGCGCAGCTCCGGCGCGCCGGGATCCAGGTCGCCTATCTTCAATTGCGTGCTGGCCGCATAGCCGCCGGCGGCCAGCAGCGCCGCGCCCACGACCGTTGCGGTGGCCCAGCGCCGCTGCGTGAAGCGGTCCAGCCAACTCCACAGGCCGCCACCCTCCTCGTTCTCGGATCTCAGGCTGCGCTGCGCGGCTTGGGCACTCACGCCGGTATAAGACAGCAGCACCGGCAGCAGGATCAGGTTGGTGAAGATCAGCACCGCGACGCCGGTGGAGGCGGCAATCGCCAGCTCGCGAATGGCCTGGATGTCGATCACCAGCAGCACGGCGAAGCCCACCGCGTCGGCCAGCAGCGCCGTCAGCCCCGCGAGGAACAGCCGGCGGAACGTGTAGCGCGCGGCCACCAGCTGGAGTTCTCGCAAGCCTTCGCGCTGCGCGCTGCGGTCAGCGTTCTCGGAGCGGTCCAGCGAACGCAGACCCCGGCCGATGTCCTGCATGATGCCGTTCATCTTCTGCGCGCCATGGCTCATGCCGATGGCGAACACCAGGAACGGAACCAGGATGGAATACGGGTCCAGCGCGAAGCCCAGCGTGGGCAGCAGGCCCAGCTGCCACACCACGGCGATGAGCGAAGCCGCGACCACCAGCCCGGTCGAGCGCACGCAGCGGGTGTAGGCATAGACCATGGCGGTACAGATCGCGACCGCCAGCGCAAAGAACAGCAGCACGGCGCGCACGCCCTCGATCAGGTCGCCGACGATCTTGGCGAAGCCGGTGATGTGAATGCGCACGCCCTGCGCCTCGTACTTCATGCGCAGCGCCTCCAGCCGGATGGCCAAAGCGCCGTAGTCGAGCGCCCGGCCCTCGGCGTCCCGTGCGAGCAGCGGCACGAAGATGACGCTGGACTTGCCATCGAGCGCCACGATCTGGCCGATTTCGCCGGACCGTGCGATGTTGGCCTGCAGTTGCCCCAGGCTCTTGGCCGAACCGTCATAGCCGTCCGGAATCACCGGCCCGCCTTCCAGCCCATCTTCGGTGACGCCGACCCAGCGGGTCGTGGGCGTCCACAGCGACTTCATCTGGTTGCGCGCCACGCCGGGGACGAGGAACACCTCGTCGCTGAGCTTGCGCAGCGTGTCCAGGTAGGCGCCGTCGTAGATGCTGCCGCGCGGGTTGGCGACGGCGATGCGCACCGCGTTGCCCAGGCCGCTCAACTCCGCCTGGTTGGCCAGGAAATTGCGGATGTAGGGGTGGCTGGCTGGGATGGTCTTTTCGAAGCTGGCGTTGAGCGTGAGGCGCGTGGCCTGCCATCCCAGCAACAGCGTGACGATGGCGCAAATCAGAACTACCCAGCGGCGGTGGTTGAACAGGGCCCGCTCGATCAGCGAACCGGACGCAGTGTCGAAGCCGGTCATGGCTTGCTCCCCAGGGCAAGCACCGAGGCACCGCGCAGGCCCAGTACCAGCAAGCGGTTGCCTTGTAGCGGCAACAGCGCCGTGACCGGCGCGCCCGGTGGCGTCGGCAGCGGCTCCACGCCGCCTGCGCCAAGGCGGAACAGTGCGCCGCCCTGGTTGGCGAGCAGCACGTCCGGGCCCGCGGACACCGACGCCGTGAAGGACACGGGCATGGCCGTTCCTGCGTTGGTCCAGGCCGATCCGTCACGGGAGTGCCAGACGTTGCCACGCAACCCGGCCAGGATCACACCACCGTCGGCGGGAAGTTCAGCCGTGAAATAACTGCCGGCGTATGGTGTCGCCAGCCGCTTGAAAGTCTTGCCGCCGTCGTCGGAGCGCAGCGCCAGACCCTGCTCGCCCGCGATCAGCACGGTGTTGCCGCGGGCCCGCACTGCATACAGATGCAGCGACTTGGGATTGTCCAGGCGGTCGCCCATCGGCTGCCAGGTCTGGCCACCGTCCTCGGTGGCGAACGCCAGGTTGTACGCGCCCACCACGATGCCACGGCGCGCGTCGAAGAAGTGCACGTCGAAAAATGGCTTGTCCGCGCCTTCGGCCACCAGCCGCTGGGCCTCGCTCACGCCGGTCCCGCGCTTTTGCGCCTGTTCCAGAAGCGCGCGCGCCGCAGCCACACCCTCGAACTGCCGCACCCATCGGCGGCCGCCATCCTGCGTATGCAGCACCACGCCACCGTGGCCCACC
>NZ_JAKFEO010000010.1:0-328025 GCF_036675665.1 Hydrogenophaga sp.
GCGTGCCAGCATGATCAGCGCGGTGGCCTCTTCAGGCGTCTGTGCGGTGATGTCGGTGAGCTCGTCGGTGGCCAGATCGGCCAGCTCGTCGCGGGTGTGGATGCCGGCGTCGGCCAACTTGGCAATCAGCTCGGGGGTCACGCCTTCGAGGTCGCGCAGATCTTGCGAAACCTCTTCGACGCTTTCTTCCCGGGCGATTTCCATCGTCAGCAGGGCATCCTTGGCGCGGGTGCGCAGCTCATTGACCGTGTCTTCGTCGAAAGACTCGATCTCCAGCATTTCCTGCAGCGGCACGTAGGCCACTTCTTCGAGGCTGGTGAAGCCTTCTTCGATCAGGATGTCGGCAATCTCCTGGTCCACGTCCAGCTTGGCCATGAAGATCTTGCGGATGCCGTCGGCCTCTTCGGCCTGCTTCTGGGCCGATTCATCGGCCGTCATGATGTTGATGCGCCAGCCGGTCAGTTCGGACGCCAGGCGCACGTTCTGCCCTCCGCGGCCGATGGCGATGGCGAGGTTCTCCTCGTCCACCACCACGTCCATCGCATGGCGCTCTTCGTCCACCACGATGGAGACCACGTTGGCCGGAGCCAGCGCGCCGATGACGAACTGCGCGGGATCTTCCGACCACAGCACGATGTCCACACGCTCGCCAGCGAGTTCGTTGGTCACACCGTTGACGCGCGAGCCACGCACACCGACACAGGTGCCGATGGGGTCGATGCGTTTGTCGAAGGTGTGCACGGCGATCTTGGCGCGTGAACCCGGGTCGCGGGCGCAGGTCTTGATCTCCAGCAGGCCTTGTTCGATCTCGGGCACTTCCTGGCGAAACAGCTCGATCATGAAAGCCGGAGCCGAACGCGACAGCAGGATGGGTGCGCCGCGCAGCGTCAGGTCCACGTCCATGATCATGGCGCGCACGCGGTCCCCCGTGCGGAAGTTTTCCTTCGGGATCATCTCGCCGCGCTTCAAGCGGCCTTCGACGCGGCCGCTCTCGATGATCAGGTCGCCCTTGTCCATGCGCTTGACGGTACCGACGAAGATCTTGTCGCCGCGCGACATGAAATCGTTGAGCAGCATTTCGCGCTCGGCATCGCGGATCTTCTGCAGGATCACCTGCTTGGCGGCCATGGCGCCGATGCGGCCGATCGGCACGCTCTCCACCGGTTTTTCGATGAAGTCACCTTCTTCGATGTCGGAGAGTTCGTCGCGGGCGTCGGTCAACAACTCTTCGGCGTCCGGGTTCTGCAGGCCGGCCTCATCGGGCACGACCAGCCAGCGACGGAAGGTCTCGTAGGCACCGGTATCCGGGTCCATGGCCACGCGGATGTCCACGTCGCCCTTGTAGAGTTTTTTGGTGGCCGAGGCCAGCGCCAGTTCCACGGCGCCCAACACGACGTCGCGCTCGACGTTTTTCTCGCGCGAGATCGCATCGATCAGCATCAACATTTCGCGGTTCATTTCACTCGCCCACCTTTCCGAATAGCTTGTCCTGGGTCACTTTGATTTCTCTCATTCATCACTGTCTGGAGCATTTGCTCCGGGAGCCTGCCGGCCCTTGAAATTCACGATCGGCGCCAACCGCGCCTGCTGGATGTCGTCCAGCGAAAATGTCATGGCCTGCATGGGCACGGGTGCGCGCTTCTTGCTCACCCGCGCGCCAGGCTTGGGTTCGGGCGCATCGCTCCAGACCACCTGCCACTGCACGCCGTCGTCGGCACGCTCGAGCGTGCCCCTGAATTTCTTGCGATTCACCGCCACGTCGGTCCCGGTGGCACCGATCGGCGCCTTCAAGGTGAGGTCGATCACGTGACCTTCAAACCGCACGTAATCGATCTCGCGCTTCAGTGGCCGGTCGATGCCCGGCGAACCCACTTCGAGGCGGCGGTATTCCAGGCCCTCGACTTCCAGCAGGTATTGCAACTGACGCGTGATCTTTTCGCAATCCTCGACCGTAACGAAACGCTCCACAGGCACCGGCTGACCTTCAACAGGCGCTTCCCACGGCAGATCGATCGTGACCTTCAACAGGCCACTGCCCGAGCGCTCCAGCTCCACCAGGTCAAAACCCAGTCCGGTGACGGTCTGCTCTACGATCTCTTGCCAAGCCATGCTGATGGTGTCTGCCCAGGGGTGTGCCGTTGAATCCGCCCTGTGGATTACCCCAGGGTCAAAAGCGTTCGGCCAAAAAAAATGGGCCGGTATTTACCCGCCCATTTGGTCGTGAAGCTCATATTGTAACGCCTGCCAAGGCCAAATGGCAACCCAATGGGCCACTCGGCGCTGAACACCGTTCAAATACCCAGAACCCATTGAATGAGGTTTTTGGCCAGAAACCCCAGCATGCCGAACGACAGCACCAGAAACAGCACGAAGGTGCCGAACTTGCCGGCCTTGGATTCGCGCGCCAGGTTGAACACGATGAAGAGCATGTAGAGGATGAAGGCGCCAACGCCGAAGGTCAGGCCGAACTGTGCGATCTGGCCCTCGGTGTAGCCAAAAAGGGTATTGCCCATGGTTCAGCGCGCCGTCCGATGGGCGGTCAGGTCGCGGTAGGCGTGCCAGCTGGCATGGGCCAGCAGCGGGGTGATCGGGATCAGACCCAGCAAGGCGGTGGCCATGCCCAAGCCGACCAACAGGGCGATCACCACCGCCCACAAGACCATGGGTCCGGGATGGCTGGCCACGGCCCGCCAGCTCTCGGCCACCGCTTCCATCACCGAGGCGCGGGTGTCCACCAGCATGGGCAAGGCGACCACGGTGGAGGCAAACACGGGCGCGGCCAACAAGGCACCGAGCAACAGCCAGACCTCGAACAGGCCGATCTCGCGCACCAGCACCACGTGACGCAGGAAGTCCAGCGGCCTGAGGATGGGCACGGGCGACCCCAAAGTGATCAGCCCGGCCGAGGTGAGCACCCAGCCGGTGCCCGCCAGCCCCAACAGCAGTCCGAACTTCACCAGCCGGCCATCACCCGAACGCCAGAGATGGACCACATCACCAAGCCCGGCTCGCCGCTGGCGGCTGACTTGGTACAACCCGGTGGCCAGGATGGGCGCAACGATGAGGAAGCCCGAGAAGGCGCCGGCCAGCAACCAGAACTGGTCACGTGCGGCCCAGAGCAGCAGCCAGCCAAAGGCGGTGAGCAGGAGCCCGTGAACCAGCCCGGGCACAGGGTTGCGCCGCAGGTCGCCCCAACCCAGGGCCAACCAGCGCCAGGGCGACTGCAGTGTGACGGGAAGCGTTGGCGGCGATGGATCGGTCATGGGGAGCGGTTATACGCTGCCCATCTCGCCTGAGCACTGATGCAGGTCAAGCCTGCGAAATGCTTCA
Source organism: Hydrogenophaga sp. (assembly GCF_036675665.1). GTDB lineage: Bacteria > Pseudomonadota > Gammaproteobacteria > Burkholderiales > Burkholderiaceae_C > Hydrogenophaga. Next base: position 3,331 of record NZ_JAKFEO010000010.1, read on the forward strand.
GGCAGCCCCCTGTACCAGCGTTCGGGTGTAGGGATGTTCCGGGGCGCGAAGGACCCGTTCGACGGTGCCGCTTTCCACCACCACTCCGTCCTTCATCACGATCACCTGGTGCGCCATGGCCTGGATCACGTCCACGTCGTGCGTGATCAGCAGGTAGCTCAAACCGCGCTCGCGCTGCAGGCGCTGCAGCAAGGCCAATACCTGCTTTTGCACCGTCACGTCCAGCGCGCTGGTGGGCTCGTCGAGCACCAGCAATTGCGGATCGATGATGAGCGCGCGTGCGATGGCCAGACGCTGTCGCTGTCCACCGGAGAACTCGTGTGGGTAGCGCTGAAGCCAGTCGCCGCCGCGCCGGGGTTCGTCAACCAGACCGACGTCGGCCAGCGCCTTGACCACCCGTTCGCGTCGCTGGGCCACCGACAACTCGGGCTGGTGCACGAGCAGGCCCTCGCCCACGATCTGCTCGATGGTCATGCGCGGCGAGAGCGAGGAGAACGGATCCTGGAACACCACCTGCACACGCTGACGCAGCGCCCTGCCCTGGCCGCTCTTGAGGGCTTGTGCCCAGTCGGACCCGGTCACCTGCAGGCTGCCCTCGTGGGGCAACAAGCCGAGCGCAGCGAGCGCCAGCGTCGACTTGCCGGAGCCCGATTCTCCGATGACACCCAGCGTCTGGCCGGGCGCCACGTCCAGATCGGCACCCTGCACCGCCACGAATTCGCCTTTTTTGAACCAGCCTTGCAACCCCGGCAGGGACACGGGGTAGCTCACACGCAGACCACGAGCCTGCAGTACCGGGGTGGCGTCGGCAGCCGGGGGCTCGGCGGGCGCCACGTCGCGCTGGGGTTTGCTGGCCAGCAGCATCTGTGTGTAGGCATGCTGGGGAGCGGCGAACACGTCGGCCACCACGCCCTGCTCCACCAGATGGCCTTGCTCCATGACCGCCACGCGGTTGGCGAAACGGCGCACCAGGTTGAGGTCGTGCGTGATCAGCAGCACCGCCATGCCGTGCTGTCGCTGCAGGTCGGCCAGCAGGTCCAGGATCTGGCCGCGCAGGCTCACATCGAGCGCGGTGGTCGGCTCGTCGGCCAGGAGCAGTTTGGGCGCGCTGGCCAAGGCCATGGCGATCATGGCGCGCTGGCGCTGACCGCCACTGAGCTGGTGCGGAAAGGCGTTGGCGCGGCGCGCGGGCTCCGGAATGCCGGTGGAAGCCAGCAGTTCCACGGTGGACGCGAGCGCCTGCCGGGGAGTGAGGCCTTTCTTGAGCTGCAGCACTTCGCCGATCTGGTCGCCCACGGTGTAGAGCGGGTTGAGTGCCGTCATCGGCTCCTGGAAGATGATGGCCACCTCGTCGCCACGCACACCGCGCAGTTGGTGTTCGGTCATCTGCAGCAGGTCCCGGCCTTCCAACACAGCCGAACCGCTCACGTCGGCGTTGTGCACCAGGCGCAGCAGCGACAAGGCAGACACGGTCTTGCCCGAGCCAGACTCGCCCACCAACGCCAGCTTCTCGCCGGTCTTGATGGAGAAGTCGATGCCGTGCACGACTTCCTGACCGCCGAACGACACGCGCAGGCCTTTGACCTGGAGGAGCGTGGAGTTGGTCATTTGTCGACTTTCCGTGGGTCCAACGCGTCGCGCAGCGCATCACCCATGAAGGTCAGCAGCAGCAGCGTGATCACCAGCACCGCGAATGTGGAGAGCGAGATCCACCACGCATCGATGTTGTTCTTGCCTTGGCTCAACAACTCGCCGAGCGAAGGCGTGCCGGGCGGCACACCCAGGCCCAGGAAGTCGAGCGAGGTCAACGCCAGAATGGCGGCGCTCATGCGAAACGGCAGGAAGGTGACGACCGGCGTGAGGCTGTTGGGCAGCACGTGGCGCCGGATGATCTGCCAGTTGGACAAGCCGAGCGCACGCGCCGCGCGCACGTAGTCCAGCTGGCGGTTGCGCAGGAACTCCGCTCGCACGTAGTCGGACAGGCCCATCCAGCCGAACAGGCTGAGCAGGATCAACAGCAGGCTGATGCTGGGTGCGAACACAGCCGAGAAAATGATCAGCAAGTAGAGCTCGGGCATGGAACCCCAGATCTCGATGAAGCGCTGGAAGGCGAGATCGGTCTTGCCTCCGAAGAAGCCCTGGATGGCACCAGTGACCACGCCGAGCAGCACGCCGGTGACGGTGAGCGCCAGCGCGAACAACACGCTCACACGAAAGCCGTAGATCAATTGCGCCAACAGGTCACGTCCGCGGTCGTCGGTTCCAAAAAGGTTGTCCAGCGTGGGCGGCGACGGGTTGGGTAGTTTGGCAAAGTAGTTCAGCGTCTGGGGGCCGTAGGGGTTGGGTGCGTAGAGCGCCCAGTTGTCGCCTTTGGTGAGCTGCTCGCGGATGAAGGGGTCGAGGTAGTCGGTGGTGGTGTCGAAGTCGCCGCCGAACACGGTCTCGGCATAGTCCTTCACCATGGGGAAATAGGTCGTGCCCTCGTAGCGCACGATCAAGGGCCGGTCGTTCGACAACACCTCGGCGAACAGGCTGCCCACCACCAGAACGCAGAACACGATCAGGCTCCAGTAGCCCAGGCGGTTGCGCTTGAAGCGGCGCCAGGCGCGCCTGCCGGGGGACAGCGAAGGTGTCACGGCTTCAGTCGAATTTGACACGCGGGTCCACCCAGACATAGCAGAGATCGGAAATCAGCTTGGTCACCAGACCGATCAGCGTGAAGAAGAACAAGGTGCCGAGCACGACGGGGTAGTCGCGCCGGATCACGCTCTCATAGCTCAGCAGGCCCAGGCCGTCGAGCGAGAACAGGGTCTCGATCAGCAACGAACCCGCAAAGAAGGCGCCGATGAAAGCCGACGGAAAACCAGTGACGATGGGGATCAGCGCGTTGCGGAAGATGTGCTTCCACAGCACCTGCCCCTCACTCAGGCCCTTGGCGCGCGCGGTCATCACGTACTGCTTGCGGATCTCTTCCAGGAATGCGTTCTTGGTCAGCATGGCCGTGACCGCAAAGCTGCCCAGCACCATGGCCGTCACGGGCAAGGTGATGTGCCACAGGTAGTCAACGATGCGCGCGCCCCAACTGAGTTCGTCCCAGTTGGACGAGGTCAGGCCGCGCAGCGGAAACCACTGCAACTGCCCGCCGAAGATCACCAGCAGCGCCACGCCCAGCACGAAGCCGGGGATGGCGTAGCCGATGAGCACGAGCAAGGTGGTGACCAGATCGAAGCGCGAGCCGGCACGCACCGCCTTGGCCACACCCAGCGGCACCGCCACGCCGTAGCTGATGAGGAAGGTCCACAAACCGAGCGAGATGGAGACCGGCAGCTTCTCCACGATGAGTTCGGACACCGCCTTGTTCTGGAAGAAGCTGGTGCCCAGATCGAAGCGCGCAAACTGGCCCAGCATCTGGAAGAAGCGCTCGTGCGCGGGCTTGTCGAAGCCGTACAGCGCCTTGATCTGTTCGATGCGCTTGGGGTCCACGCCTTGCGCCCCGCGGTACACCGAGCCACCCTCGGCACCGGTGCCTGCTCCGGTGCGCGCTTCGGCCAGGTACTGGTCCACCGGCCCGCCCGGCACGAACTGGATCACCACGAAGGTCAGCAGCAGCACCCCGAACAGCGTCGGGATCATGAGCAGCAGGCGTTTGAGGATGTAGATCCACATGGCGTTCAGTCCTGACGCGGTGGCTTTGCCCACCAGGTGTCGATCGCCCAGGCCTCGCCTGCCGCATAGGGTGGCATGTCCTGCGGGCGCGCCAACCGCCAGGCGTTGTAGGCCATGCGGTGTGTGGTGGCCGTCCATTGCGGGATCAGATAGTGGCTGTGGGTGACGGCGCGGTCCAGCGCCCGGCAAGCGGCCAGGAAGTCCGGCTGCGTGCGGGCGCCGGTCATGTGGGTGATGAGGGCGTCCACCGCCGGGCTGGACACGCCAGCGTAGTTGCCGGAATCCTCCGTCTTGGCGGCCTGGCTGCCGAACATGTCGGCGTACTCGGAACCCGGGTTGTTGGTGCCCTGGAAGTTGATCGAGATGATGTCGAAATCAAAACCGCGCAGGCGCTGCTGGTACAGCGCGAAGTCCACCGGGCGGAAGCGCAGCTCGATGCCCAGCTTGGCGAGATTGCGGATCCAGGGCGTGACCACGCGCGCGCCGGTCTCTGCGCTGTCGAGGTACATCAGCGACAGGGCCTGGCCTTGGGCATTGCGCAACTGGCCGCTCTGCACCGTCCAACCGGCCTCTTTCAGCAACGCCTGGGCCCGTTTGAGGTTGCCGCGCAAAGAACTCTGACCGTCGGTGCGTGGCGGCTTGTACATGGGCCCGAAAACGGCCGGCGGCAACTGCTTGCGCCAAGGCTCCAGCAGGGCCAACTCCTCGGGCGAGGGTGTGCCCTGCGGTGAACAATCGGTGTTGCCAAAGAGGCCTTCCACGCGCTGGTAGGCGTTGTAGAACATCTGGCGGTTCATCCACTCGTAGTCCATCGCCAGGCCCAGCGCCTCGCGCACGCGGATGTCGTTCAGCGGCGGGCGGCGCGTGTTGAGCACATAGCTCTGGAAGCCCATGGGCAGCCGGTGCGTGAACTCGCCCTTGACGAGTTCACCGGTGTCGAAGCGCTTGCCGTTGACGCGGCGTGCCCAGTCACCCGCCGAGAAGAAACGCATGAGATCGAACTCGCCCGCCTTCAGCGCTTCGAGCCGCGCGGTGTTGTCCTTGTAGATCTTGACCACGATGCGGTCGAAGTTCGCGGTGCCGCGGCGCACCGGCAGGTCGCGCGCCCAGTAGGCCGGGTCGCGCACGTAGGTGATGTCCTTGCCGAACTCAACCGGGCCGATTCTGTAGGGCCCACTGCCGATGGGAATATCGGTCACGACCTGGTCAAAGGTCTTGCGCTGGCCGGTCTTGGGATCGATGGCATTGCCCCAGGCACGGCTGAACACCGGCAATCCGCCCACGGTCAGCGGCAGTTCGCGGTTGGGCTTCTTGAAACGGTAGCGCACGGTGCGCTCGCCCAGCACGTCCAGCCCGACCACATCCTGCAGCACGGTCTTGAACGCCGGCGAGGTGTGCGGGCCCATGAGCGTGTCGAAGCTGTGCTTCACGTCGGCTGCGAGCACCGGGTCCCCATTGTGGAAACGCGCAGTGTCGCGCAGCTTGAACGTGACCGACAGGCCGTCGGGGGCTGCGCTCACGTCTTCGGCCAGCAGGCCGTAGCCGGCACCGTTCTCGTCCAGCGCGCCGGTGAGCAACGAATCGAACATCAGGTCCGACAGGTAGGCCGGTGCACTGCCGCGCAGCGTGAACGGGTTGTACTTGTCGAAGGTGGACAGCCGAAGGTTGCTCACCAGGCGCAACTCACCACCCTTGGGCGCGGTCGGGTTGACGTAGTCGAAGTGGGTGAAGCCGTCGGGGTACTTGAGCTTGCCCCACAGCGCGTAGCCGTGTGCGGCCCGACCCAGCGGGCTCCAGAGCAGCAGCAACACGGCCAGGGTCAGCGAAACGAGTCGGTGGCCGGGGCGGGTGCTGTGAATGTGCATGCGACAATTCTGAAGGATTTTTCACTGGAGACTGAAACATGGGTTTTCTCGCTGGCAAGAAATTGCTGATCACGGGCGTGCTGTCCAACCGATCCATCGCCTACGGCATCGCCAGAGCCTGCCATCAACAAGGCGCCGAGCTCGCTTTCAGCTATGTCGGTGAGCGCTTCAAGGACCGCATCACCGAGTTCGCAGCCGACTTCGACTCCAAACTCATCTTCGATTGCGACGTGGGCGACGATGCCCAGATCGACAAGCTGTTCGCCGACCTCGCGCTGGTGTGGCCCAGGTTCGACGGCTTCGTGCACAGCATCGGCTTCGCGCCACGCGAAGCCATCGCCGGTGACTTCCTCGACGGCCTGAGCCGCGAGAGCTTCCGCATCGCGCACGACATCAGTGCCTACAGCTTTCCCGCGATGGCCAAGGCCGCGCTGCCAATGCTCAACGACAAGTCGGCCCTGCTCACCCTCACCTACCTCGGCGCCCTGCGCGCCGTGCCCAACTACAACACCATGGGCCTGGCCAAGGCCAGCCTGGAAGCCTCGGTGCGCTACCTGGCCGAGTCGCTCGGCCCCAAGGGCATGCGCGTCAACGGCATCAGCGCCGGCCCCATCAAGACGCTCGCGGCCAGCGGCATCAAGGACTTCGGCAAGCTGCTGGGCATGGTGGCCAGCGCCTCGCCGATCCGGCGCAACGTCACCATCGAGGACGTCGGCAACGTGGCAGCCTTCCTGCTGAGCGATCTGGCCGCTGGCGTGACCGCCGAAATCACCTACGTGGACGGAGGCTACAGCCACACCACGGGCGTGAGCCGCGACAGCGACGCGTTGAACTGATTCGTTCCGGTTTGGGGAACGCACACTGCGCTGCAATGCCATGAGGCGACGCGAGCTGCTGGCCTGGCTGGGCGTCACCGCGTGTGGCCTGCCGACCGCAGTACGGGCGGGCGATGCGCCCGCCTTGATGCTCGCCAACGTTTACCGACCCGGCGTGCCGCTGAATGAGTACTGGTTGAGCGAAAAGTACGATGGTCTGCGCGGCTTCTGGGATGGCCAGCGACTGATCACCCGCGGCGGTGAGGTGATCGTGGCACCCGCCTGGTTCACCGAAGGCTGGCCCGCCGAGCCCATGGACGGCGAACTCTGGATGGGCCGTGGTCTATTCGAAGAAACACTGTCTGCTGTGCGCCGGCAGACGCCCATTGATGACGCGTGGCAACGGATCCGCTTCATGGTGTTCGACCTGCCCGCGCACCCGGGGCCTTTCACCGATCGCATCCAGGCCTACCAAGGGCTCGTGCGGCAAATCGATCGCTCCTGGGTGCAAGCAGTGCCGCAGGAACGCGTGGTCAGCCACGCCGAGCTGATGGCGCGACTGGACCGCATGGTGAAGGACGGCGGAGAAGGCCTGATGCTGCACCGGGGCGACTCGCTCTACCGCACGGTGCGCAGCGACGACCTGTTGAAGGTGAAAACCCACGAAGACGCCGAAGCACGCGTGCTCGCGCACCTGCCCGGCCAGGGCCGACATGCCGGCCGCATGGGCGCCCTGCTCGTGCAGACACCCCAAGGTGTGCGTTTCCGGCTGGGCACCGGCTTCACCGATGCCCAGCGCGAGCAACCGCCCGCCGTGGGCGAGTGGGTGACCTACCGCTTTCGCGGCGTCAACCCGAGCGGCGTGCCACGCTTTGCCAGCTTCTTGCGGCTGCGTCCGGACGCACCGCGCTGACACTCGGTCGGTCAGGCCTTCACGCAGTCGGCGAAATAGCGCTTTCTGCCGTCATCGCCCATCATCTCCACGAGACCGTGGATGTCGGTCTCGAAGCCTGGACACTGCTGGTTGAACTCGCGCGCGAACTTGAGGTAGTCGACGATCTTCTTGTTGAACACCTCACCCGGAATCAGCAGCGGGATGCCCGGCGGGTAGGGCGTGACCAGGCTGGTGGTGATGCGGCCTTCGAGTTCGTCGATCGGCACGCGCTCGGTGGTGCGCTGCGCGATGTGCGCAAACGCGTCGGTCGGCTTCATGGCCGGCGTAAGGTCGCTCAGGTACATCTCGGTGGTCAGGCGCGCGATGTCATAGCGTGCGTAGAGCTCGTGCACGTGCTGGCACAGGTCGCGCAGGCCCATCTGCTCGTAGCGCGGGTGCTTCTGGCAGAACTCGGGCAGGATGCGCCACATCGGCTGGTTCTTGGCATAGTCGTCCTTGAACTGCTGCAGTGCGGTGAGCAGCGTGTTCCAGCGGCCCTTGGTGATGCCGATGGTGAACATGATGAAGAAACTGTACAGGCCGGTCTTCTCCACCACCACACCGTGCTCGGCGAGGAATTTGGTGACGATGGACGCTGGAATGCCTTCGGGCTCGAAGCGGCCGTCCAGATTGAGGCCCGGCGTGACGATGGTCGCCTTGATCGGGTCCAGCATGTTGAAGCCCGGCGCCATGTCGCCGAATCCGTGCCAGTCCTTGGCCGTGGCCTGCGAGCCGGCCGGGTCGGGGTTGAGCACCCAGTCGGTTGCCTCGCCCATGCCCTCCTCGGCCAGATCGTCCGGGCCCCAGACCTTGAACCACCAGTCGTCGTCGCCGAACTCGGCGTCGATCTTGCGCATGGCGCGGCGGAAGTCCAGCGCTTCAAAAATGCTTTCTTCCACCAGTGCGCGGCCACCGGGTGGCTCCATCATCGCGGCAGCCACGTCGCAGCTGGCGATGATCGCGTACTGCGGGCTGGTGCTGGTGTGCATCAGGTAGGCCTCGTTGAAGAGGTGGCGATCGAGTTTGACGTTCTGCGAGTCCTGCACGAGCACATGGCTGGCCTGGCTGATGCCGGCGAGCAGCTTGTGGATGGACTGCGTGGCGTACACCACCGACTCCATGGGTCGCACCCGCTTCTTGCCCATGGCGTGGTAGTTGCCATAGAAAGGATGGAACGCCGCGTGCGGCAGCCAGGCCTCGTCGAAATGCAGGTTGGCCACATAGCCGTCGAGCATCTGCTTGATGGCCTCGGTGTTGTAGAGCACGCCGTCGTAGGTGGACTGCGTGAGCGTGAGCACGCGCGGCTTGACCGCGTCGGCGTCCACGCCCGCCAGCAGCGGGTTGGCGCGGATCTTGGCCTTGATGGCATCGATCTCGAACTCGCTCTGCGGGATCGGGCCGATGATGCCGTAGTGGTTGCGCGTGGGCTTCAAGAAAACGGGGATTGCGCCCGTCATGATGATGCTGTGCAGGATGGACTTGTGGCAGTTGCGATCCACCACGACCACGTCGCCCGGCGCCACCGTGTGATGCCAGACCATCTTGTTGCTGGTGCTGGTGCCGTTGGTCACGAAAAAGCAGTGGTCGGCGTTGAAGATGCGCGCCGCGTTGCGCTCGCTGGCGCCAATGGCGCCGTTGTGGTCCAGCAGCTGGCCGAGTTCTTCCACCGCATTGCACACGTCGGCGCGCAGCATGTTCTCGCCGAAGAACTGATGAAACATCTGACCCACCGGGCTCTTGAGAAAGGCCACGCCGCCGGAATGGCCGGGGCAATGCCACGAGTAGGAGCCGTCTTCGGCGTAGTCGAGCAAGGCCTTGAAGAAAGGCGGCTGGATGCCTTCGAGGTAGCTCTTGGCCTCGCGGATGATGTGGCGTGCCACGAACTCCGGCGTGTCCTCGAACATGTGGATGAAACCGTGCAGCTCGCGCAGGATGTCGTTGGGCAAATGCCGGCTGGTCTTGGTCTCGCCGTAGATGTAGATCGGCACGTCCGAGTTCTTGCGCCGAACCTCGTCGATGAAGTTGCGCAGGTTCAGCACCACCGGATCGAGGTCGGCACCGTGACTGAACTCCTCATCGTCGATCGACAGGATGAAGGCGCTGGCGCGGCTTTGTTGCTGGGCGAACTGGCTCATGTCGCCATAGCTGGTCACACCGACGACCTCGAAGCCCTCGATTTCGATGGCCTGCGCCAGCGCGCGGATGCCCAGACCCGAGGTGTTTTCCGAGCGAAAGTCTTCGTCGATGATGACGATGGGGAAGCGAAATTTCATGAGATTCTCCAGCCGCGGGGGCGGCCATCAGGCAAAAGAAGGCAGACAACGAAAGCGCCGTTGATGGCAAAGCAGGCGCGAAGTGTACGGACAACGTGTGTCCGCGCCCTGGGAGCGCATGGCATTTGCCCCAGAATGTGGCGCTGGTCCTACACACGCCGCTCCCGGACACGGGGCCAGCGGCGAGCACACAGGCCAGTCGTACTTGATCAACAAAGCGGGAGCATGCATGTCGGATTCAACATTGTGGTGGTTGTTGGCGGGTTCCACCGTCGCGCTGGAGCTGTTCACGGGCACCTTTTACCTGCTCATGCTGGCCGTGGGCATGGTGGCTGGCGCGTTCGCGGCCCACGCCGGCCTGGACATGGCGGGACAACTGATTGCTGCCGCCTTCACCGGGACGGCGGCGGTCGTGGCCTGGTACGTCGTCAAGAGGCGACGCACCACCGACCCGTCCGTGCGCGCCATGCGCAGCGTGAACCTGGATGTGGGCGAGATCCTGCAGATCGACGAATGGAACGCCGATGGCACCGCCAGCGTCAAATACCGGGGTGCCCTGTGGACCGTGATCCAACGCCCGGGCAATCCACCCGTACCCGGTGCCTACCGCGTGGCCGAATTGGTCGGTAGCCGTCTGCTGGTCGACAAGGTCTGAGCTTCGACCCCCACCATGCCCTTGCGCTAACCTCACCCTCTTCCAACTTTCCTGAGAACCACCCCGCCATGGAAATCGCCATCCTGTTGATCATCGTCGCTGCCATCTTCATCACGCGCTCCATCAAGGTGGTGCCGCAGCAAAACGCCTGGGTGGTGGAACGCCTGGGAAAATACAACTCGTCGCTCGCTCCGGGCCTGAACTTTCTGATCCCCTTCATCGACAAGGTGGCCTACAAGCACAGCCTGAAGGAAATCCCGCTCGACGTCCCCAGCCAGGTCTGCATCACGCGCGACAACACCCAGTTGCAGGTCGACGGCATCCTGTATTTCCAGGTCACCGACCCCATGCGTGCCAGCTACGGCTCGTCCAACTACATCGTGGCCGTGACCCAGCTCGCCCAGACCTCGCTGCGCTCTGTCATCGGCAAGCTGGAGCTGGACAAGACCTTCGAAGAACGCGACATCATCAACGCCCAGGTGGTACACGCCATCGACGAAGCCGCGCTGAACTGGGGTGTGAAGGTGCTGCGTTACGAAATCAAGGACCTCACGCCACCCAAGGAAATCCTGCTGGCCATGCAGGCCCAGATCACCGCCGAACGTGAGAAGCGCGCTCTCATCGCCGCCTCCGAAGGCCGCCGCCAGGAGCAGATCAACATCGCCACCGGCGAACGCGAAGCCTTCATTGCCCGCTCCGAGGGTGAGAAGCAGGCCGAAATCAACAACGCGCAGGGCGAAGCCTCAGCCATCCTCGCCGTGGCCGAAGCCACCGCCGAGGCCATTCGCAAGGTGGCAGACGCGATCCGTCAGCCCGGTGGACAGGAAGCCGTGCAGCTGAAGGTCGCCGAGCGCGCCGTGGACGCCTACAGCAAGGTCGCCGCCGACGCCACCACCACCCTGATCGTGCCCAGCAACATGACCGAGGTCTCTGCCCTGATCGCCTCGGCCATGAAGATGGTCGGCGCCACCAAGACCAACTGACCCTCCGCCCTTGTCGAGACCACCATGACCCTCGCACGCAACGTTCTCGGTGGCGAACTGCTGCCCTGCTCCTACGACCCACTCACCGGGTTCTACCGGGACGGTTGCTGCGAGACCGGCCCCGACGATCAAGGCACCCATGTGGTGTGCGCACGCGTCACCGAGCCATTTCTGGCGTTTTCGCGCGAGCGGGGCAACGACCTCAGCACGCCTCGGCCGGAGTGGCGCTTCGCCGGCCTCAAACCCGGCGACCGATGGTGCGTTTGCGTACAGCGCTGGCAGGAAGCGCTGCAGGCAGGCGCCGCCCCGCCCGTGGTGCTGGAGAGCACCAACGCCGCCACCTTGCAATACGTGAAGCTTGAAGTGCTGCAACAACATGCCTGGCACAAGACGGCCGACGGCAGCCCGACCGCCTGAGCCAGCCAGCGAGGCTGCTACAATCGTGGGCTTCGCGGAGAGGTGGATGAGCGGTTTAAGTCGCACGCCTGGAAAGCGTGTGTGGGCTAATACCCACCGCGGGTTCGAATCCCGCCCTCTCCGCCAGGGATCAAGCAAAAACGGGCCTCACGGCCCGTTTTTCATTTCTGCACCTCTCGCATCCGCCGTCATCCCGCGAGCACGGTCCGCATGCGCTTGAGGTCTCGCCGGTACTTGCCAGCCAAGCTGCTCTTCTGCGCATCGCTCAGGATTTTCCCGGACAGCTGGAAGAACTTGGTCTCCTCTTCCTTGAGGTGGTGGTGCACTTCGTGTGACAGCTTCCTGGCCAGCTCGGGCCAAGCCTTCGGGTCTTCGTGCGCTTCGCCCAACGCTTCGACGCACTCGTCGATCTCGTGGTGCTCGGACAAGGCGTGCCGCGATGGCTTGAGGCCCAGGTCGTCCAGCAGGATGGGGGCATACAGGAATCGCTCTTCCGCAGCAGCGTGGGCAGCCAATTCGATGCGCAGCGCCTTGTAGGTTTCCTGTGCACGCGGATCTTCAGGTCTGATGCGAACCAGTTGCCGACACAGCTTGCGCTGAACCTCGTGACTCTCCCTCAGGGCTTCGTAGATGTTGTCCATGTGGATCTCCGTGGGTGTATTGCCCTTCACGATAGCCGCATCGAGGTGCCGGTGATGTAGGACATCGGCGCGACGTCAGGTTCAGACTGCCTTTCCAGATCAAGCGGCGACTCGACACCCCCAAAAAAGGAAAAAGCCACCCGAAGGTGGCTTTTTCAAAAGAACCGGAGCGCTGGATCAGCGGATCACGGCCAGGGTGGTGCGAACGCCGCCCTTGTAGGTCATGAGCGTCAGGGCGCCGTTCTTGATGTCGCCTTTTTCGTCAAACGCGATGTTGCCTGTCACGCCTTTGTAGTTGGTGGCCTTGAGTGCGGGCAGGTAGACCTTGGGGTCTGCGGAGCCAGCGGTCACCATGGCGTTGGCCATGACTTTGACAGCGTCGTACACGTAAGGTGCGTACACCTGAACGTCGGCACCGAACTTGGCCTTGAAGTCGGCGCGGAACTTGTCCATGCCTTCTTTCTGCTCGCCTTCAACACCACCGGCTTCGGCGCAGTACACCTGCTCGTCGGCCATGCCGTCGGCGGCCAGCTTGGGCAGCTCGCTGGAGCAGATGCCGTCGCCGCCCATGAACTTGGCGTTGATGCCGAGTTGCTTCATCTGCTTGAGCATCGGGCCGGCCACGGCGTCCATGCCGCCGAAGAACACGACGTCAGGCTTCTTGGCCTTCAGGGTGGTCAGGATGGCGTTGAAGTCGGTGGCTTTGTCGTTGGTGAACTCACGGCCCACCACGGTACCGCCAGCAGCGGCCACACCTTTTTCGAACTCGTCAGCCACGCCCTGGCCGTAGGCCGTGCGGTCGTCGATCACGGCCACGGTCTTGGCCTTGAGCGTTTCCACGGCGTACTTGCCCAGCGTGCCACCGAGGTGCACGTCGTCAGCCACCATGCGGAACACGCCGGCGTAACCCTGGCGGGTGTACTTGGGGTTGGTGGCCGATGGGGAAATCTGGGGAATGCCAGCGTCGTTGTAAATCTGCGAAGCGGGAATGGTGGTACCGGAGTTCAGGTGACCGATCACGCCAGCAACCTTGGCATCCACCAGCTTGGTGGCGGCTGCGGTGCCCTGCTTGGGATCGGCAGCATCGTCTTCAGCCAGCAATTCGAAGGTGACTGGAGCGCCAGCGATGGTCAGACCAGCCGCGTTGAGTTCTTCAATCGCCATCTTGGCGCCGTTTTCGTTGTCCTTGCCGAGGTGGGCAATCGCACCACTGGTGGGTCCGACGTGACCAATCTTGATGACCTGGGCTGCAGGTGCAGGAGCCGCCGCAGGTGCTGCGACCGGCGCGGCTTCTTCTTTTTTGCCGCAAGCGGCAAGGGCGACGGCCGCAGCAAGAACGGCCAGTTTCAGGTTCAGTTGCATGGTTTTCCTCGAAAAGGATTGAAAAAGTTAAGCGATGGGAACTTTTGCCATCACGCGCACAAAGATACTCTAAAAATGCCGTGAATTTCACATGCATGACAAGGCGAAAGCGCTATCGAGGGTTTTCCCAGACGACATCATCGCGATGAATGACGCATTAGCAGGGATCATGTCCCGCCGGGAAGCCGCCTTGTCGAACTGCGCTCAGTCCGACGGTGCCAGCTGAAGATCGTGCCGCAAAGGCTCCAGCCCGAGCGCCTTGTACTGGCGCCAGCGCTCGCGAGCGGGTGCGCGATCGGCCTCGTCGAGCGTCACGACCTCGATGATCCGGCTGAAGGCGGCCGGATCATCGGGCATGTCGTGGCGCAAGTTCACCAGAATGAAGGCCCCGCGCTCATCGGGCAGCCGATGGCCCAGTTGGATGGGTGAGCGGCTTTTCAGCAGGTCGGCGTCATCGGCGCGGCAATGCGGGACGAATTCGCCCGAGCCCATGGTCCACAGCGCAGCATCGAGTCGGGTCAGATCGCCCTCTGACACCCAAACAAACAGGCGGGCCTTGCGCAAGTAGGCCTTGCGCAACAGCCGGCAGGCATACCCCAGCCGATCAGGCGCGTTGAAGTGGAAGGCGACTTCGGGCAAACCGGCCTCAGGCTTTGGCGGCGCGACGGGCCGGCTTGGCCGAAGGCGCTGCCTTGTGGGGTACGTTCGCCTGATCCAGCAGGTATTGCAGCAGCAGCGGCACGGGCCGGCCGGTGGAACCCTTGGCCGCGCCACTCTTCCAGGCGGTACCGGCGATGTCGAGGTGGGCCCACGGCAGTTCGGTGGCGAACTTCTGCAGGAACTTGGCTGCGGTGATGGCGCCGCCGGCGCGACCGGCCACGTTGCCCATGTCGGCAAAGTTCGACTTGAGGCCTTCGGCGTACTCGTCGTCCAGCGGCATGCGCCAGCACAGGTCGAGCGACTTCTCGCCCGCGCTGGCCAGCGCCTGGGCGAGGTCGTCACGGGCCGAGAACAGCCCGGAGCGCACACCACCCAGAGCGATCACGCAGGCGCCGGTGAGGGTGGCAATGTCGATCACGCTGCGGGGCTTGAAGCGCGCGGCGTAGGTCAGCGCGTCGCACAGAATCAGGCGGCCCTCGGCGTCGGTGTTCAGGATCTCGATGGTCTGCCCGCTCATGCTGGTGACCACATCCCCGGGTTTGACGGCCTGGCCGTCGGGCATGTTCTCGCAACTGGGAATGAGGCCCACCACGTTGATGGCCGGCCTGAGCTCGGCCAAAGCCGCAAAGGTCCCGAGCACGCTGGCAGCGCCACCCATGTCGAACTTCATCTCGTCCATCTCGGCGGCTGGCTTGATGGAGATGCCACCGGTGTCGAACGTGATGCCCTTGCCCACCAGCACCACCGGCGCGCTGTCCTTGGCGCCGCCGTTGTAATGCATGACGATGAAGCGCAGCGGCTCCACCGAGCCGCGCGCGACCGACAGGAAAGAACCCATGCCCAGCGCCTCCACCTGTTTGGGGCCCAGCACGTCGGTCTTCATGCCGGGCTTGCGGCCGAGCTTGCGCGCCGCTTCGCCCAGCATGGTGGGGGTCGCGTGGTTGGCAGGCCGGTTCGCCCATTCCTTGGCGAACTCCACACCCACCACCTGGGCCTTGCCCACCTCAAAGCCACGCAGCACATCCCCCGCCTTCGCCACGCCCACCACCACTTGCTTGACGGTGCGCGCTTTGGCGCTGGGCTTGGTGGTGGTGTAGCAGTAGGTGGCGTCGGCACAGGCCTGCATGGCAGCGCGCACGCCGTCCTCGGTGGCTTCCATCAGGCTGAACACCAGCCCGAGCTTCTGAATACCGGGTTGTTTGAGCGAGCCCATGCCGGCGGCAACAGCCTTGCGTACCGAGGCGGCCGATCCATCGCCCACCCGCACCAGGGTCACGCGCGAGGCCTTGAACCCTTCCGGCCGGTAGCAGGCCAGCAGCTTGGCCACGCCGTTTTCAAGGTCCTTGAGCTCGACGGCCCGCGCCACCAGACAGGTCAATGCCTGGTCGGCGGACTTCGTCGTCGGGGTCGTGTCGGGCACCAGCACCAGCAGCGCGTCGACGGGCAGTTGGGCCACTTGTGCAGCGCTGAGGGATTTGAGTTCGAAGTCCATAATTGTGGTTTCCTGTTGTGAATCGATGTTATTCCATTCTTCCATCCGCAAAGAGCTGGCGCGCAGCTTCGGGGCCACCTTGGTGGTGCTGTTCACCATCGTGTTGACGATGCTGCTGATCCGCACGCTGGGCCTGGCTTCGCGGGGCAGCGTGAACCCGCAAGAGATCGCCTTGGTGCTCGGCTACACCGTCATCGGCCGCATGCCCACCATCCTCACGCTGGCCTTGTTCGTGGCCATCGTCTTCACGCTCTCGCGCATGTACCGCGACAGCGAAATGATCATCTGGTTCTCCAGCGGGCGCTCGCTCGGGGGCTTTCTCGGGCCGGTGTTGCGCTTCTCCTGGCCGATTCTGGTGGTCATCACGCTGATGGTGTTCTTCGTCTGGCCCTGGGCCAACCAGCAAACCGACAACCTGCGCAGCCGGTTCGAGCGACGCGGCGATCTCGAGCGGGTGGCGCCCGGCCAGTTTCAGGAGTCGTCGAGCGGACGTCGCGTCTTCTTCATCGACAAGGACACGGCTGGTGGAACCGAAGGCCGCAACATCTTCATCTCAAGCACCGAGGACGACGGCCGCGAAACGGTCACGTCCGCACGCTCAGGGCGGATCGAATGGATCAACGACCAGCAGTTCCTCATGCTCAACAACGGCCAGCGGCTGGAGACGGCCGCCGACGGGAGCGGTTTGAAGGTCAGCGAATTCGAGAGCTACGGCACGCAGATCGGATCCAGCTCGATCGCTGAAGGAGGCGCACAGGCGCTCAAGTCGCGCAGCACGCTGCTGCTCATCACCGAGCCCGACCGCGCCAACCTCGGTGAGTTGGGCTGGCGCATCGGCATGGCGCTCACCGCGCTCAACTTCGTGCTGATTGCCTTGGCCACCACCACGGGCAATCCGCGCGCCGGCCGTGGCGGCAACCTGTTCTTCACGCTGTTTTCGTTCGTGTTCTATTACAACCTGCTCAACCTCGGCCAAAGCTGGGTGGCCGGCGGGCTGGTGGGGCTGGGCGGCTTCATGCTGTTGCTGCACGGAGGGGTGTTCGTGCTGACCGTGCTCTGGTTGATCAAGCGGCACTACAACGTGAGCATGCGCAGCTGGCTCAACAGCCGTCGCAACGCCAGCGCAGCGGAACAAGGGGCCGCTGCATGAAGACGATTCGACGTCTGATCTACGGCGAAATCTTCCTGGCCGTGGGCTTCGTGCTGCTCGCCTTCCTGTCGCTGTTCTTCTTCTTCGACTTTGTGGACGAGCTGCCTGCGCTGGGCAAACCGTCGGCGCTGGATTCCACGCTGATATACGAAGTGCCCCATGCCCTGTTGTATGTGGGCCTGCTCATGCCCAACCGCATCTACGAACTGCTGCCGATCTCGGTGCTGATCGGTGCGGTGTTCGTGCTGGCGCGGCTGGCGCAGGGATCCGAATACACGATCCTGCGCACCAGCGGGCTGGGGCCCTGGCGCGCACTGCGCACGTTGCTGGGCCTGGGCGCCGTGTTCGTGGTGCTCACCTTTGCGCTGGGCGACTACGTGGCCCCCCTCTCGGACCGTACGGCCCAACTCCTCAAGGCGCGCTACCAGGGCAACATCAGCGTCGGCCAGACCGGCGCATGGCTCAAGGAGCGCCAGCCCTACAGCAACTTCTCGGTCAACGTCGGCTCGATGTCCTCTCAGGGTGGGCTGGGCAACGTGCGGATCTTCGAGTTCAACAACCAGGGTTCACTGGTCTCCACACTCACGGCCGCCACCGGCCAGATCGAGGCAGACGACTCGTGGACCCTGCGCCAGGTTCAGCGGCGCGAATTCGACACCGCCGGCAAGGCGTCGGCCCGCATCGTGCGCAGCGAGCTGGAGACCTTCCGCTGGCCCAGCGGGATCAACAGCGAGATGGTGTCGGTGGCCTTGCTCAAGCCCGAAACCATGCGCACGGCCGACCTGTTCGGCTACATCCGCCACCTGCAGGCCAACGGGCAGACCGCACAGCGCTACGAGATCGAGTTCTGGCGCAAGGTGTTCTACCCGCTCAGCTGCCTGGTCATGGTGGTGCTCGCCCTGCCCTTCGCTTACCTGCATTTCCGCTCGGGCAGCATCACCGCCTATGTGTTTGGTGGCGTGATGATCGGCATCAGCTTCTTCCTTCTCAACAACGTGTTCGGCTACATCGGCAACCTCAACCAGTGGCAGCCCTGGCTGGCGGCGGCCTCACCCGCGCTGATCTATTCGGTGTTTTCGTTGGCCGCGTTTGGCTGGCTCGTCTTGCGAAGGTAGCGTGTCCATGCTCGGTGTGATCGTGTTTGCCCATGGGTCGCGCGACCCGTTGTGGCGCCTGCCGGTGGAGGCGGTGGCGCAGCAGATCGCGCGCACCGACCCCACTGCCGCCGTGTCTTGCGCCTACCTGGAACTGTGCGAGCCCGACATGGCCTCTGCGGCACGCCGAATGATCGAGGCCGGCGCCACCTGTGTGCGGGTGCTGCCGCTGTTTTTCGGCATGGGCAAACACGCGCGCGAAGACCTGCCCCAACTGATGCGCGAACTCCATGAAGCCCATCCGCGGGTGCGGTTCGAGCAACTTCCCACTGCGGGCGAAGATCCCCGGCTGACCGCATTGCTCGCGCAGATCGCGCTGGAGAACTCAATGGAGAGCGCGCCATGAACCTGCACCAGTTCCGCTTCGTCCAGGAAGCCGTGCGCCGCAACCTGAATCTGACCGAAGCGGCCAAGGCCTTGCACACCTCGCAGCCCGGCGTGTCCAAGGCCATCATCGAACTCGAAGACGAGCTCGGGATTGAAATCTTTGCGCGCCACGGCAAGCGCATCAAGCGCGTGACCGAACCCGGCGTGCAGGTGCTCAAGAGCATCGAGATCATCCTGCGCGAGGTCAACAACCTCAAGCGCATCGGCGAGCAGTATTCGGCCCAGGACAGCGGCACGCTCTCCATTGCCACCACCCACACCCAGGCCCGCTACGTGCTTCCCGGGCCGGTGGCCGCATTGCGCCAAGCCTATCCCAAGGTCGGCATCAGCCTGCACCAGGGCTCGCCCGACCAGGTGGCCAAGATGCTGATGGAAGAGGTCGCCGAGATCGGCATGGCCACCGAGTCGCTGGTCAATTACCCCGAACTCGTCACCCTGCCCTGCTACGAATGGCAGCACGTGCTGGTGTTCCCGTTCGATCATCCCCTGCTGGAGCGCGAACGCATCACGCACGAAGACCTGGCCCAGGTGCCCCTGATCACCTACCACCCGAGCTACACCGGCCGCACCCGCATCGACCAGGCGTTCGCACTGCGCCATTTGCAGCCCAACATCGTGCTGGAAGCGATCGATTCCGACGTGATCAAGACCTACGTGAAGCTGGGCATGGGCGTGGGCATCGTGGCCGAGATGGCCATGGCGGGTGACAACCAGACGCCCGACCTGGTGTCCCGCCCCGCGGCCGACCTGTTTGGTCACAACCTGGCGCGCGTGGCCTTCAAGCGCGGCACCTACCTGCGCCACTTCGTGCTGCGCTTCGCCGAGCTGCTGAGCGAACGCCTCACGCGCGACCAGATCATGCGCGCGATGAGCGGCACCCCTGACGACTACCAGCTGTGATTTCATGAGCCCGAATCCACCCCGCACACCCACTCTCACCTCCCGCCTGCCCAACGTGGGCACGACCATCTTCACCGTCATGTCTGCATTGGCGGCCGAACACAAGGCGGTCAATCTGGGCCAAGGATTTCCGGATTTCGATTGCGACCCTGCCTTGGTCGACGCTGCGACGCGGGCGATGCAGGCCGGCCACAACCAGTACCCGCCCATGCCGGGCGTGCCGTCGCTGCGCCAGGCCATGGCGACCAAGATGCAGGCGCTGTACGGCCTGAGCTGCGACCCGACCACCGAGATCACCGTGACCGCCGGTGCCACACAGGCCATCCTGACCGCCCTGCTCGCCGTGGTGCACCCCGGCGACGAGGTGATCGTGCTGGAGCCCTGCTACGACAGCTACGTGCCCAACATCGAGCTGGCCGGCGGCGTACCGGTGCGCGTGCCGCTCACCCCCGGCAGCTTCCGCCCCGACTTCGACCGCATTGCCGCAGCCATGACGCCGCGCACGCGCGCCATCGTCATCAACAGCCCACACAACCCCAGCGGCACCGTATGGAGCGCGGCCGACATGCAGCGCCTGCAAGACCTGTTGGACCCCACCGATGCGCTGTTGATCAGCGACGAGGTCTACGAGCACATGGTGTTCGACGGTCAGCACCACCAGAGCGCCGCACGCTTCCCCGGCCTGGCCGCGCGCGCCTTCATCGTGAGCAGCTTCGGTAAGACCTACCACGTGACCGGCTGGAAAGTGGGCACCGTGGTGGCGCCCGCTGCGCTCACGGCCGAGTTCCGCAAGGTGCACCAGTTCAACGTGTTCACGGTGAACACGCCGATGCAGCACGCCCTGGCCACCTACATGGCCGACCCCGCGCCGTACCTCGAACTGAGCGCGTTCTACCAGCGCAAACGCGACCTGTTCCGCGAAGGCCTGGGTGCCACGCGCTTTCGCATGCTCGCGGGCGAAGGCACGTATTTTCAGTGCGTCGACATTTCCAACCTGGCCGTGCCCGAGCGCAACCTGCCCGAAGGCGACTTCTGCCAATGGCTCACACGCGAGATCGGCGTGGCCGCCATTCCTTTGTCTGCCTTCTACGGCGACGGGTTTGATCAACGGGTGGTGCGGTTCTGCTTCGCGAAGAAGGACGACACTTTGCGCGAAGCGTTGAAGCGGTTGTCGCGGCTCTGATTGCCCGGCCTGGGTTTGTTTCTCGCCTGCACCCTCGCGGGCTCGTGAGCGCACGGGGCAGCGAAATCAAGGAGGAGGAGCCAAAGGCCCCGGGGGACATTCGCGGAGCCGTGCCCCATGGCCGCCGATGACCGGAACCCCCCAGCGAAAAAATCAACAGCGAACAGGGTTGCGGCAGTATCGGTCGAGTTCGCGCACCGTGCTTTGCCGCGCCACCGTCTGTTTGGCGTTCGGCCCCACTTCCAGACTCAGCTTCATTTCGTACTTCTTGAAGAAGTCGTCGAACAATTCACCGCCCAATGTGCCGGTGGCCGTCAGCTGATCGGTCGTCACGTCGTGTTCGATCAGCACCGCGCACAGCGGCTGCTCGGCCGGTCCATCGAGAACCTGGGCGCCGCGCGCCGGGTCGTACTGGCTGTGATCGGCGCAGCAATGGATCAGATCGTTGCCCTTGCTCGGCGTCTGTGGATTCACCGCCGCGCCCTTGCGAAAGCTGATGAAGCTCAGCTCTTTCGTGGGGTAGACCAGCTTGTGCGCGCAGATGGCCGAGAACGCCACCAGGCTGCGCTGTGGGCCGACGCCGCCGGGCCACTGGTAGGTCTGCTTCTCGCGCGTGACGAGCCGGGTTGCTGTGGCCGGCTTGCCCAGGTCGAGCAAAAAGACGGGCGTGGCCTCGAAGGGATAGTGAAACACGTAGTTGGTCTGAGCGCGCAAGCTGGCGGCCTTGAGCGGCCGGCCGTGTTCGTCCATCAACAGCACGCGGCCGTAGCTGCGGGGCTTGGTGTCGGCCGCCCAGGCCGTGCCGGACAGCGCTGCGGCCAACGAACCCGCGCCCAGCGCGCAACTTTCCACGAATTCACGACGATCCATCGGTAGACCCCCAGTGCGGTGAAACAGCGACCACGACCGTGGCCTGCTCCGCAGTGAAACGCATCGGCGACCATGGTGTCAACCAAGGCGCACATGCCCCAGTCGACCAGGGGGACAAGCGGTTTTTTGCCTGTGCCCACCGCGCGCTGGGCGCAGAGCCACTCACAGATTGATTTGCGCCCAGGCCTTGTCCAGCCGTTTCACGCTGACCGGCTGTGGCGTGCGCAGCTCCTGCGCGAAGAAGCTCACCCGCAATTCCTCCAGCAGCCAGCGCAGTTCCTGCAGGCGCGCGTCCTGCACACCCTTGCGCTCGGCCACCAGGCGCCAGAAGCGCTGGTCTTGCGGGCGCAACTCGGCCAGCCTTGAAGCGTCGCGCGCCGGGTCGGCCCGCAGCTTGTCCAGCCGCAGCTGCACCGCCTTCAGGTAGCGCGGCAGGTGCTGCAGCTGAGCGTAGGGGGTGAGCAACAGGAAGCGCTTGGGCACCAGCCGAGCCAACTGCTGCCCCACATCGGTGGCCACATCGGCGGGTGGTTTGCTGTCCTTGAGCTTGCGCGCGGCGGCGGCGTATTCGGTGAGGATGGCGCCGGCGCTGCGCGCGATTTCGCTGGCAATCAGCGTGAGGCGCCCTCTTCCTTCTTCCACACGCTGCTTGAAGGCCGCCTCGTTGGTGGGCAGGGGCTCGGCCAGGAAGGCGCGGTCCAGCGCCAGTTCCAGGATCTGCGTGCGCAGTTCTTCCAGCGTGCCACCGCCGCCCGACTCCTTGCCCACCTGCATGTAGGCTGCGGCCATGGTCTGCAGGCCGGGCAGGTTCTTCTCCAGATACTTGAGCGCGTCGCGGATCTGCAGCGCACACAGGCGGCGCAGGCCCTCACGGTGTCGGACCTTGGCCACGTCCGGCTCGTCGAACACCTCCAGCCGGACCGCATCACCGTCGTCGATGAGCGCGGGAAAACCGATCAACGATTGCTGGCCTTTGCGGATCTCCATCAGCTCGGGCAGTTCGCCGAAGTCCCAGGTGGTGTGGCGTTGTGCCGCGCTCACCGCAGGCGTGGCGGGTGCTGCTTTGCCTGCAGCTTTGGCCAACTGCGCGGCAGGTCGCTGCTCCTGAACAGGCGCAGCCGGGCGCAGACTGTCCAGTTTGATGGAAGCCAGCGCCTGGAAAGCACCGCGCGCCTGGCTGCCCAGCTCGGCCTTGAGCGCGGCCAGACTGCGGCCCTGGCCCAGTTGACGGCCGTGTTCGTCCACCACACGCAGGTGCATGAAGTGGTGTGGGCTGAGCATGTCGACCTTGATGTCGTTGCGCTGGATGTCGAGCTGCGTGGCTTCGCGCACGAGTTTGAGCAGTGCGTCCATCAGGTTGCCCGCGCCAAACACCGCCGGTTCGCACAGCGTCTGTGCAAAGCGTTCGGCCGTGGCCGGCAAGGGCACCAGGCGCGAGCGCGGACGCTGGTGCAGCGTCTTGAGCAGCGCCAGCAGCTTGTCCTTGAGCATGCCGGGCACCAGCCAGTCGCAGCGGTCGTCGCTGGCCTGGTTCAGCGCAAAGATCGGCAGCGTCACCGACAGGCCATCGCGTGGGTCGCCCGGCACGTGCAGGTAGTCGCAGGCGCAGTCCACGCCGCCCAGGCGCAGGGTCTTGGGAAATGCCTGCGTGGTGATGCCCGCAGCCTCGTGGCGCATGAGCTCTTCGCGCGTGAGCAGCAGCAGTTTGGGGTTGCGCCGCACCTCGTCCTGGTACCAGCGCTCGAAGCTTGCACCGTTGCAGATGTGCGCGGGCAACTGCTGGTCGTAGAAGGCGTAGATCAGCTCGTCGTCGACCAGCACGTCCTGCCGGCGCGACTTGTGTTCCAGCTCGGTCACCTGCTGCACCAGCTTCTGGTTGGCGGCCAGGAACGGCAGACGCGTCTCCCATTCGCCCGCCACGAGCGCTTCGCGAATGAAGATCGCCCGTGCGCCCACCGGGTCCACGCGGCCGTAGTCGGTGCGCCGGTTGTTGTAGACCACCAGGCCGTAGAGCGTGGCACGCTCCAGCGCCGTCACCTGGGCCGACTTCTTTTCCCAATGCGGATCGAGCAGCTGCTTTTTGAGCAGGTGCGAGCCCACTTGCTCCAGCCACAGCGGCTCGATGCCGGCGATGCCACGGCCAAACAGGCGGGTGGTCTCCACCAGCTCGGCACAGACAATCCAGCGCCCGGGCTTCTTGCTCAGGTTAGCGCCCGGGTGGCGGTAGAACTTGATGCCGCGCGCGCCCAGGTACCAGTCTTCCGCCTCGCTCTTCTGGCCCACGTTGCCCAGCAGGCCGGCCAGCATGGCCAGGTGCAGCTGCTCGTAGCTCGCGGGCTGGGTGTTGATCTGCCACTTGTGCTCGGCCACCACGGTGTGCAGCTGGGTATGGATGTCGCGCCATTCACGCACCCGGCGCACGTTGACGAAGTTCTCGCGCAGCAGGTTCTCGTACTGACGGTGGCTGAGCTTGTGGTCCTTGCCATGGCCGCCTTTCGTGTCTTCAAGCCATTTCCAGAGCTTGAGCGTGCCGCTGAATTCGCTCTTCTCGTCGTCGAACTTGGCATGCGCCTGGTCGGCCTGGGCCTGCTTGTCCAGCGGTCGGTCGCGCACGTCCTGCACGCTCAGGGCCGAGGCGATCACCATCACCTCGTCGAGCGCGCCGCGCTGCTGCGCCTCCAGGATCATGCGTCCCACGCGCGGGTCCAGCGGCAGGCGCGAGAGTGTCTGGCCGATGGGTGTGAGTTCGTTGTCGTCGTCCACCGCACCGAGTTCGGCCAACAGCTGATAGCCATCGACGATGGCACGTTTCTGCGGTGCTTCGATGAAGGCGAAGTCTTCCACCGCGCCCAGGCGCAGCGCCTTCATGCGCAAGATCACGCCGGCGAGCGAGCTGCGCAGGATCTCGGGGTCGGTGAATTTCGGGCGGCCGTTGAAACCGGCCTCGTCGTACAGGCGGATGCAGATGCCGTCGGCCACGCGGCCGCAGCGCCCGGCGCGCTGGTTGGCCGCGGCCTGGCTGATGGGCTCCACCATGAGCTGCTCCACCTTTTGGCGGAAGCTGTAGCGCTTCACCCGCGCGTTGCCGGCGTCGACCACGTAGCGGATGCCGGGCACGGTGAGCGAGGTCTCGGCCACGTTGGTGGAGAGCACGATGCGCCGCCCGCTGTGGTCCTGGAAGATGCGGTCCTGCTCGGCCTGCGACAGGCGCGCAAACAGCGGCAGCACCTCGGCGTTGCGCAGCGTGGGGATGTGGCTCAGGTGCTTGCGCAGGTGGTCGGCCGCCTCACGGATCTCGCGCTCACCGGGCAGGAACACCAGGATGTCGCCCCCCTGGGGACCGCGCCACAGTTCATCCACCGCATCGGTGATGGCGCTGTTGAGGTCGTAGTCGCGGCTCTCTTCGAACGGACGCCAGCGCACTTCCACCGGAAAGGTGCGCCCCGACACCATGAGCACCGGCGCGGGGCCCTTCTTCGACGCGAAATACTGCGCGAAGCGGTCGGCGTCGATCGTGGCCGAGGTCACGACCACCTTGAGGTCGGGTCGGCGCGGCAGCAGCTGGCGCAGGTAACCGAGCAGGAAGTCGATGTTGAGGCTGCGCTCGTGTGCCTCGTCGATGATGATGGTGTCGTAGGCGCGCAGGTCGGGATCGGTCTGTGTCTCGGCCAGCAAAATGCCATCGGTCATGAGCTTGACGGACGCGTCCTTCGAGAGCCGGTCCTGAAAGCGCACCTTGAAGCCGACCACGTCGCCCAGCGGGGTCTTCAATTCTTCGGCAATGCGCTTGGCCACACTGGAAGCGGCGATGCGCCGCGGCTGCGTGTGGCCGATCATCTGGCCGCGTTGCCCGGGTTTGGCGTTGCACTTGCCTCTGCCCATGGCCAGCGCAATCTTCGGAATCTGCGTGGTCTTGCCGGAGCCGGTTTCACCGCACACGATGACCACCTGGTGCTCCCGCATGGCCTCCTCGATCTCGTGGCGGCGGGCCGAGACGGGCAGCGTCTCCGGGAATTCGATGTGCAGCGGTGTGGAGGACAAGTGGAGAACTTCGGTCAGAATCGGGCAGCCGGCCATTATCCGCGCCCGGCCCACCGCCTGCCCGCCATCCGCCCCATGTCCACTGTCTTCAACTTCACCTTCGTTCCCTGGTTCCGTTCGGTCGCGCCCTACATCCACAAGCACCGGGGCAACACCATCGTGGTCGGCATCGCGGGCGAAGCCATCGCGGCCGGCAAGCTGGAGAAGCTGGCGCAAGACCTCGCGCTGATCCAGAGCATGGGCGTGGAGATCGTGCTGGTGCACGGTTTTCGCCCGCAGGTCAACGAACAACTGCGACTGAAAGGCCATGAGGCGAAGTACTCGCATGGCATGCGCATCACCGACGAGGTGGCGCTGGACTGCGCGCAGGAAGCCGCCGGCCAGCTGCGCTACGAGATCGAGGCGGCCTTCAGTCAGGGCCTGCCCAACACGCCCATGGCCGGCGCCACCGTGCGCGTGATCTCGGGCAACTTCATCACCGCGCGGCCCGTGGGCCTGATGGACGGGGTGGATTTCCTGCACTCGGGTCTGGTGCGCAAGATCGACACCGAGGGCATCCAGCGCACGCTCGACATGGGCGCCATGGTGTTGCTCTCGCCCTTCGGTTTCTCGCCCACCGGTGAGGCCTTCAACCTGACCATGGAAGACGTGGCGACCTCGGTGGCCGTGGCGCTGCAGGCCGACAAGCTGATGTTCCTGACCGAGGTGCCCGGCATTCGCGTCGACCAGGCCGACCCGGAAAGCGACATCGACACCGAACTGCCGCTGGCCGACGCGAAGAAGATGCTGGCCGCCCTGCCCGCACCCACGCAACCGACCGACACCGCGTTCTACCTGCAGCACTGCATCCGCGCCTGCGAAGGCGGCGTGGAGCGCAGCCACATCCTGCCGTTCTCTGTGGATGGCGCACTGCTGCTGGAGATCTACACCCACGACGGCATCGGCACCATGATCGTGGACGAAAAGCTGGAGAGCGTGCGCGAAGCCACCATGGACGACGTGAGCGGCATCGTGGCACTGATCGAGCCGTTCGAGAAGGACGGCACACTGGTCAAGCGCGACCGCACCGAGATCGAACGCGACGCCGGCAACTACACCATCATCGAGCACGACGGCGTGATCTTCGGCTGCGCCGCGCTCTACCCCTACCCGGAAGCGCGCACCGGCGAGATGGCCGCCCTCACTGTGTCACCCGATACGCAGAGCCAGGGCGACGGTGAACGGCTGCTCAAACGCATCGAGGTGAGGGCCAAGGCCCAAGGCCTGCAGAGCATCTTCGTGCTCACCACGCGCACCATGCACTGGTTCATCAAACGCGGCTTCGTGCAGGTCAACGCGGACTGGCTGCCCGAGGCCCGCAAGCGAAAGTACAACTGGGATCGAAAGAGCCAGGTGCTGGTGAAGAAGCTGGGCTGAACCCCAGCGCGCCACCTTCAGGCGGGGGTGCGCTTGACCCAGAGCACGACTGCCGCCAGTGCAATCGCGGTGAAGCTGAGGAACGACCAGTTGGCGATCGACAAGCCCAGAAAGGTCCAGTCGATCACCGAGCAGTCGCCACTGCCGCGGAAGATCATGGGAATGGCGCGGCGCAGCGGAAACGACTCGATCATTCCGAAGAAGTCGCGTCCGCAGCTCAGGACCTCCGGCGGATTCCATTGCAGCCAGCTCTGGCGAGCAGCCACGAACGCCCCGAAAACGGCGAGCACACCCATCTTGATGATGCCGCCCAGCAGCCAGAAGCGGCTGCGAAGAAACGCCGTGACCCCGGCCACCAGCGCCACCCCGATCAGCGCGTAGCGCTGCACGATGCACATCGGGCATGGCTCAAGACCCACCACGTGCTGCAGGTAGAGGCCAAAAGCCAGCATGCCGATGCACACCAGAGCAATCAGGCCCAGAAGCTGGCGGGGGTTGCGTTCGAGAAAGGAAGGCCGGGCGGTCGGGATGGTGGTGATCAAGGGAGACCCTGTGGTTGAACGGTGCTTCGGAACAGAGCGCTCACAGACCGCTCAAGTTCCTGCGAACGCACGCTCGATCACGAAAGCGCCCGGCCGGCTGGTGTTGCCTTCTTCGAAGCCCAGCTTTTCAGCCAGCGCCTTGAGATCACGCAGCATCTCGGGGCTGCCGCAGATCATGATCCGGTCTTCCGCCGGGTTCAGCATGGGGATGCCCAGGTCCTTGGCGACCCGGCCTTCGGCCAGCAGTTGCGGGATGCGGCCCTGATGCACGAAGGGCTCGCGGGTGACCGTGGGGTAGTACAGCAGCTTCTGCTGCACCATCTCACCCAGGAATTCGTCGTGGCGCAGCGCATCGCTGAGGTACTCGCGGTAGGCCAGTTCCTTGACCTGGCGCACGCCATGGATCAGCACCACCTGCTCGTAGCGCTCGTAGGTCTCCGGATCGCGGATGACGCTGAGGAACGGTGCCAGCCCGGTGCCGGTGGCCAGCAGGTACAGGCGCTTGCCGGGCAGCAGGTAGTCGATCAGCAGGGTACCGGTGGGCTTGCGGCCCACGATGATGGTGTCGCCCACCTGGATGTGTTGCAGTCGCGAGGTCAGCGGACCGTCGGGCACCTTGATGCTCAGGAACTCGAGGTGATCGGCGTAGTTGGGGCTGACGATGCTGTAGGCACGCAGCAACGGCTTGCCATCAACACGCAGGCCGATCATGGTGAAGTGGCCATTGGAAAACCGCAGCGACGCGTCGCGCGTGGTGGTGAAGCTGAACAGCCGGTCGGTCCAATGGTGAACGCTGAGCACGCGCTCTTCCTGAAATGCACTCATGAGGGGTCCTGTGAAGGCGAAGATGTCTATTGTAAAAAGGCGTCGTGGCAACAAGGCCACCATGGACTTGCGCACCAGAGATCATGCAGACTGCAGCCCTGATGACTTTGCGGTCGATCAAAGGTTGCTACAGTCGCCTTCTGCCGCACGAAGCCGCATCATGCCGGCCTTCGCAAGACACTGGAACGAATAAATTCTTCCATTCGTTATAACCAAATCATCTGACCCACACCAAGGACACCCCCATGGCACGCACCGTCAACTGCATCAAGCTCGGCAAAGAGGCCGAAGGCCTGGACTTTCCGCCCTACCCTGGCGAGCTGGGCAAACGCATCTATGAAAGCGTGAGCAAGGAAGCCTGGGCCGCCTGGCTCAAGCACCAGACCATGCTGCTGAACGAAAACCGCCTGAACCTGGCCGATGCGCGCGCCCGCCAGTACCTCGCGCGCCAAATGGAAAAGCACTTCTTCGGCGAAGGCGCCGACGCCGCCGCCGGCTACGTGCCGCCACCTTCGGCCTGATCCGCGCAACCCACGCACCCCCGCCCGTGTCTGACGCTCGACGCCATGCCTTGGTGATCGGCGCTGGTCTGGCTGGCGCGGCGGCCTGCTCCACGCTGGCTCGACGTGGCTGGCGCATCACGTTGCTGGATGCGGCTGGCGGACCAGCCAGCGGCGCATCGGGCCTGCCGGTGGGCATGCTCAGCCCCCACGTCACACGCTCACCCACACCGCTGTCGCGCCTGTCGGCCCTGGGCGTGACCGACACCCTGGCCGAGCTGCGGCGTCTGGTGCCAGAAGGATCGGGCTGGCAAGCCTGTGAGGTCGACAACCTGGCCCACGATCCTGGCCGCTGGCCCGCCGCCCTGGTGCGTCCTTCCGCATTGGTGCAGGCCTGGCTGAATGAGGCGACGGGCCTCGACGCGCTGACCTGTCTCTGGAGCGCACACGTCCACCGGCTGAGTCTCGACACGAGCCGCGACCCGTCTTCCCCCGCGGTCTGGCAAGCCTGGGACGCAGAAGGTCACCCGCTGGCCGACGCACCGGTGGTGATCGTCGCGGCGGCACTGGGCAGCTTGAGCTTGCTCGCGGGCGGTTCGGGTCAACTGTCAGGCGGTGATTTGCCGCTGCGCCCGGTGCAGGGACAAATGAGCCTCGCAGCGCTGGAAGGCCCTGCCCTGGCCGAGCGGCCTCAGCGCAACGACGGCGTGTTCGTGCCGCGGTACCAGGACAGTGGCCTGCCGCCTCAGTGGCCCGACACGATCTGGACCATGGGCTCGACCTATGAACGCGGCCTGACCCACACCGACGTGAACGCTGAGGCCCATGAGCGCAATGCCCGAAGCCTGCACGCCATCCAGCCGGCGGCCGCCGACCGTCTTCGATCCACTCTGGCCCAAGGCCGGTTGCTGGGTTGGGCGCAGGTGCGTTGTGCCTCGCTGGACCGGCTTCCCCTGGTGGGCGCGGCGCCCGACACCGCCGCGCTTCGCGACCTCATGGCATCGGGGCGCGGGCAACGTGTTCGTGTGCAACTGGCAGATGTTCCCCGCTGGCCGGGTCTCCATCTGCTCAGCGCCATGGGCTCGCGCGGCCTCACCCTGGCCCATTGGTGCGCAGAGCAACTGGCCACGCAACTGGCGGGTGAAGCCACACCGGTCGAACAGGGTTTGCTGGAGGCACTGGACCCAGCGCGGTTTGCCCTCAGAAACGCCCGCCGTCAGGGCGCCGCACAGGAACGGGCTACAGCAGGTTGAGCCAGACCGAGATTTCGGGCGGCTGAATTGGGCGCGCCAACAAGGCCGAGACGCCCGCGCGCTGGGCATGGCGTCGCACGCGGCGCCGACTCCACCATCCGGCCGATGGACCCGCAAGCTCGCTGGTGGCCAGGGTCAGGGCCTTGGGGTTGTGCTCGGCAAACAGCCGCATCAACAGCCAGACATCCAGTTGGGGATCGTCCAGATTGAAGACACCGCAGACATAGTCACTGCGGGCAATGATCGCAATCGCGGCTTCGGTGGTGGTGACCTCGTCCACCTGCGCCACGCCGGCCAGGGCCAGGCGGGTTCGCAGATAGGTGCGCTCCTGCTCGTCGGCACCGGCCACCAAGGCACGGCGCACCCCGATGACGTCTTCACCAAACGCCACGTCGAGCGGTGCAGGGGCGGTCACATCCAGATCGAGCAGACCGGAGTCGGCCTGCTTGGCCGCATAAACCGCATCCAGATCGTTCAGCACGGCGGCCCAGTCGATTGGCCGGTTCATGACGCGCCACGCATGGTCTGGTGCATCCCGGCCGACCCAGATCAGGCGCTGCCCCGTCGGCATTTCCTTGGCGTGCGACAACACCGCCTCGGCACTCTCCCCATCCACCAGAGCCACTTCAGACACCCCCTTGGGCGCGGCCACACCAGGGGCGGTCAAGGGAACGTAGGGGGCATACGACAGATCCCGGGACTGGGAAAGGCGGAACACGGTGTTCAAGGCGTGTCGCTCCACGTCGGAGAAACCCACCACGCTGACCAGAACACGCTGTTTTTGCATGGCGGCGATGTTACGTCAGCGCCTCTGCGCGCCGCAGCGCGCGCGTCAGCCCGTGGGGACCGACGTGCAAAGCCACACGCTCGGACTTCTATATTCACCTGAGGCATACCCCCATAAAGAAAAAATCGTTTGGGATATAAGCCCGGCTCCGTAAAGTCGCGCCCATGCCTGACATCGCCATCATCCTGGCCGGATTTGCCGTGGGACTCATCGTGGGTCTCACGGGTGTGGGTGGCGGTTCGCTCATGACGCCCATCCTCATCTTCTTCTTCGGCGTCAAACCGTACCTCGCGGTCGGCACCGACCTGCTGTTTGCGGCCTTCACCAAGATGGGCGGCACCGTCAACCTGGCGCGCCAGAAGCTCGTGCCATGGCGCGTGGTGGGACAGCTTTGCGCGGGCAGCATCCCCGCCGCGCTGATCACCCTGGGCGCCCTGCACCAGTTGGGCCCCGCCAGCCCCCTGGTGCAATCGCTCATGACCAACACCCTGGGCATGGCGCTGCTGCTCACCGCCGCCGCCATGCTCTACAAGGCCGCGCGCGGCAAGCAGTTGCCACGAACCCTGGCCGCAGGTCAGTTGGAAGCCGCGACACACGCTCGCCACTGGAGCCTGCCGGTGCTGTTTGGCGCAGTCATCGGCACGCTGGTCACGCTCACCTCGGTCGGCGCCGGTGCCATCGGCGTGTCGGTGCTGTTGCTGCTGTTTCCGCTGCTGCCCCTGCCGCGCATCGTCGCCGCCGACATCGCCTACGCCGTGCCCCTCACGCTGGTGGCCGGCCTGGGTCACGCCAGCATGGGCTCGGTCGACTGGCCGCTGCTGGGCAAGCTGCTCGCGGGCTCGCTGCCCGGTATCTGGCTCGGCACCCGTCTGATGCGCCACACGCCCGAGCGCCTGGTGCGCTCTGCGCTCTCGGTGTTGCTGGCCTACGCCGGCATGAAACTGATCGCCCTCTGATTCTTACTGCCCCACGACGACGATGTACCAATATTCCGACTTTGACCGCCAGTTCGTGCAATTGCGCGCCGACCAGTACCGCGACCAGCTTACCCGCTGGCAAGCCGGCACGCTGGGCGACGACGAGTTCAAGCCGCTGCGTCTGCAGAACGGCTGGTACGTGCAGCGCTTCGCACCCATGCTGCGCGTGGCCGTGCCCTACGGCGAGATCAACAGCGCACAGCTCAAGGTGCTCGCAAAGATCGCGCGCGACTTCGACCACAAGGAGGACCACGACGTCTCCAAAGCCAACGCCGGCCTCTCCGAAGTGCCCACGCTGCCCGACCGTTGCGGCCACTTCTCCACGCGCCAGAACGTGCAATACAACTGGATCCCGCTCGCACGATCGGCCGACGTGATGGACCTGCTGGCCAGCGTGAACCTGCACGGCATCCAGACCAGCGGCAACTGCATCCGCAACATCACCACCGACGCGCTGGCCGGCATCGCGGTCGACGAAGTCGCCGACCCGCGCCCGTTTGCCGAAATCATGCGCCAGTGGAGCACGCTGCACCCCGAGTTCGCCTTCCTGCCGCGCAAGTTCAAGGTGGCCATCACCGGTGCGCGCGAAGATCGCGCCGCCACCGCCTGGCACGACGTGGGCCTGCGCCTGCTGCGCAACGTGGACGGCGAACTGGGCTTCCAGGTGCGCGTGGGTGGCGGCATGGGCCGCACGCCCATCATCGGCAGCGTGATCCGCGAGTTCCTGCCCTGGAACCAGATCCTCAACTACCTCGAAGCCGTGGTGCGCGCCTACAACCGCTTCGGCCGCCGCGACAACATCTACAAGGCCCGCATCAAGATCCTGGTGAAGGCCGAAGGCCAGGCCTTCAACGACCAGGTGGAGGCCGAGTACCGCGACATCATCGAAAAAGACGGTGCGCCCCACACCATCAGCCAGGCCGAGTTCGACCGCGTGAGCGCCTTCTTCGTGCCGCCGCAACTCAATTGCGACCGCAAGAGCGCCGACGCCAAGATCGCGCACATCCTCAAGGCCGCGGCCGAGGACGACATGGAGTTCAGCCGCTGGCTCACGCAGAACGTGAAGCCGCACCAGAACCCCGACCTGCGCGCGGTCACGCTGTCGTTCAAGCGCTTGGGCCAGGCGCCCGGCGACGCCACCGCAGACCAGCTGGACCGCGCTGCCGACCTGGCCGAGCGTTTCTCGGCTGGCGAAGCCCGCGTGACGCACGAGCAAAACCTGCTGCTGCCCTGGGTGCGTTGCGACCAACTGCCCGAACTCTGGCGCGAAGCCCGCCGCCTGGGCCTGGCCAAGCCCAACATCGGGCTGCTGACCGACATGATCGCCTGCCCCGGCGGCGATTTCTGCGACCTGGCCAACGCGCGCTCCCTCCCTTTGGCGCAAGCGATCCTGGGCCGCTACAAAGACCTCGACGAGCTGCACGACCTGGGCGAGATCGACCTGCACATCAGCGGGTGCATCAATTCCTGCGGTCACCACCACAGCGGACACATCGGCATCCTCGGCGTCGACAAGGACGGCCAGGAGTGGTATCAGGTCACGCTCGGTGGCTCGGACGGCACGCGCCTGTCGGGCGAGGCCACGCCGGGCAAGGTGATCGGCCCCTCGTTCGCCGCGAGCGAAGTGCCTGACGTGATCGAAGCCTTGCTCGACACCTACCGCACCCAGCGCGTGAGCGGCGAGACCTTCGTGGCCACACTGCGACGTACTGGTGCCGACCCCTTCAAGAGCGCAGCCAACGCTGTGCGCACGAGCACGGCCCGCGTCACCGCCTGAGGACAGACACCATGAGCCAGACCCTTCAACTCTTCAGCGCAGGCGCCTTCACGCCCACCGAATCCGAGGCACAGCGCCTGTCGCTCGCCAACGACACAGACCCACGCGAAGCCGACCTCTCCGGCATCACCGTGATCGAACTGCACTTTCCCAAGTTCAGCGATGGCCGCGCCTTCAGCCAGGCCTTCCTGCTGCACCGCCGCCTGGGCTTTACCGGTCAGATCCGCGCCACCGGCGACGTGCTGATCGACCAGCTCGTGCAGATGCAGCGCAGCGGCTTCACGCAGGCCGTGCTGCGCGCTGACCAGAACCTGGCGCACGGCCAGGCGCTGCTGGCGCACTACCCCGCCTTCTACCAAGGCGATGCGGTGCACACCGCACCCCACTTTGCCGCTGCGTGAGGACTGCCTTCATGAAAGCCCTCGACCTCTACAACAAGCCCTCCAGCGACTTTGCCGCCAAGGTGGAGCGCAGCATCGCACTGCTGAGGGAAACCTCGGCCACCCACCCCAGGCTGACCCAGGCTTCCAGCCTCGGCGCTGAAGACATGGTGGTCACCCACCTGATGCACCTGGCCGGCATCGATGCCAGCGTCTTCGTGCTGGAAACCGGCAAGCTGCACGCCGAGACGCTCGCCATGATCCCGAAGATCGAGCAGCGTTACGGCATCAGCGTGCAGGTGTTCCGCCCGAAGCAGGAGTCGGTCATCCACTTCGTTCGCAAGAACGGTGAAGAGGCGATGTACCAGAGCATCGAACTGCGCAAGGCCTGCTGTGACATCCGCAAGATGGAGCCGCTCGCTCGCGCCCTCGCCGGCCACGATGGCTGGATCACCGGTCTGCGCCGCGAGCAGTCGAATGCACGCGCCGAAGTGGGCGAGGTCATTCAAGAACCAGGCCGCATCAAGGTCAGCCCCATCGTCGAATGGACCTGGGGCGACGTGTGGCACTTCATTGCCCAGCACCAGCTTGACACCAACGCGCTGCACGACCAGTTCTATCCCAGCATAGGTTGCGCGCCCTGCACCCGTGCCATCAGCGTCGGCGAGGACTTTCGCGCCGGCCGCTGGTGGTGGGAACAGGAAAGCGCCAAGGAATGCGGCCTGCATGTGCAGCCCGCCACGTCCTCACTTGTTTCTCCCCTCGTGTCCTCACTCGAACGGACCCCCTCATGAACGCCCGCACCGAATCCGCCGTGATCCAGACCGCCCTGCAGCACGCCAGCGACCACCACCTGAGCAACGCCCACCTGGATGCACTGGAAGAAGAAACCATCTTCATCCTGCGGGAGGTCGCGGCCGCCTTCGAGCGCCCGACGCTGCTGTTCTCTGGCGGCAAGGACTCGTTGGTCATGCTCAAGTGCGCCGAGAAGGCGTTCGGCGCGGGACGCATCCCGTACCCACTGTTGATGATCGACACCGGTCACAACTTTCCCGAGGTGACCGACTTCCGCGATCAGCGTGCGAAGGAACTGGGCGCAGAACTCATCGTGCGCAGCGTCGAAGACTCCATGGCGCGCGGCACCGTGCGCCTGGCGCACCCGGGCGAGAGCCGCAACGTGCACCAGTCGGTCACGCTGCTTGAAGCCATCGAAGAGTTTCGCTTTGACGCGCTGATTGGTGGCGCTCGCCGCGACGAGGAAAAGGCCCGCGCCAAAGAGCGCATTTTTTCCCACCGCGACAGCTTCGGCCAGTGGCAACCCAAGGCCCAGCGTCCCGAGCTCTGGACCCTGTTCAACACCCGGTTGCAGCCCGGCGAGCACTTTCGCGTGTTCCCGATCAGCAACTGGACCGAACTCGACGTGTGGCAGTACATCGCCCGCGAAAACATCGCCCTGCCCTCGATCTACTACACGCACCAGCGCGAGGTGGTCGACCGCCGCGGCCTGCTGGTGCCGGTGACCGAACTCACACCACCGCGCGACGGTGAAACCGTGCAGGTGCGCGACGTGCGATTCCGCACCGTGGGCGACATCACCTGCACCTGCCCGGTGGAGAGCCTGGCCGCCACGGCCGACGACATCGTGATCGAGACGCTGGCCGCCGAGGTCAGCGAGCGCGGTGCCACGCGCATGGACGACAAGACCTCCGACGCCTCGATGGAAAAACGCAAAAAAGATGGCTATTTCTGAAGCCGCGCCGACACAGGACACCGACATGACCACACTCGCTCCCCAGGCCACCGCGCCACAAATCGCCACAGGCCCCATCGACACGCGTTCGGCCCTGCGCCTCATCACCTGCGGCAGCGTGGACGACGGCAAGAGCACGCTGATCGGCCGCCTGCTGGTCGACAGCAAGGCCGTGCTTCAAGACCACCTGGCCGGTGTGCAGCGCCACGGCCAGACCGACCTCGCCCTGCTGACCGACGGCCTGTCGGCCGAGCGCGAACAAGGCATCACCATCGACGTGGCCTACCGCTACTTCAGCACCGAGGCGCGCAAGTTCATCATCGGTGATGCGCCGGGCCACGAGCAGTACACCCGCAACATGGTCACGGCCGCATCCAGCGCCGACGCCGCCGTGGTGCTGGTCGACGCCACCAAGCTGGCCTGGGCCGACGCCGCGCTCAAGCTGCTGCCCCAGACCCGCCGCCACAGCCTGCTGCTCAAGCTGCTGCGCGTGCCCTCGGTGGTGTTTGCCATCAACAAACTCGACGCGGTGGAGGACAGCAAGCTCGCCTTCGAACACATCGGCGCCGCGCTGCGCGAATTCGCCGCGCTGGCCGGCATCCCGGTCACCGCTGTGGTGCCCATCTCGGCACTCAAGGGCTGGAACGTCGTCGACGCCAGCGAACAGGCGGGCTGGTGCGGCTACAGCGGCCCCACGCTGCTCGAGATTCTTGAAGGCCTGCCCGTGACACCGGCAGACAGCACGCTGCCTTTCGCCTTTGCCGTGCAATGGGTGGAGAAATTCAGCAGCTCCGCCGACACCTCACAAGGCCGTCGCGTGTTCTGGGGCCGCGTGGCCACCGGAGGCGTGCAGCCAGGCCAGAGCGTGCGCATCATGCCCAACGGCCAGACCGCCGTGGTGGCCCAGGTGCTCAACCACGTGCGCCAACCGCAGGCCGTGCTCGCGGGCCACAGCGCGGGCATCGTGCTCGACCGCGAGGTCGATGTCTCGCGCGGTGACTGGCTGCTGGCCGATGGCGAAGGCGAGGCTTTGAGCGGCAGCCGCGAGATCCGCGCCACCGTGGCCTGGCTCGACGACGAAACCCTGGTGCCCGGCCGCGTGTACTGGGCGCTGCACGGACATCGCTGGGTCAAGGCCAAGATCAAGCGCATCGTGCACCGGCTCGACATCCACACCCTGGCAGAAGAAGACGCCAACCAGCTGGAACCCAACGCCATTGGCCACATCGAACTGACACTGCAGGAACCACTGGCCACGCTGCCTTTTGCGCAATCGCGGGCCTTGGGTTCGTTGGTGCTGGTGGACACCGCGAGCCACCGCACGGCGGGGGCCTTGCTGGTTCAGTGACCCCTCGCGGGCCGACTACTCGGCCCGCATCCGCTTAACTTGTGTCACGGCAAGGGCCATGGCCCAGCCCGTCCCTGCCGGAAACCCTAAAATCACGGCTTCCACCGATTCCCAAGACCACCATGACTCACGTTGTCACCGAAGCCTGCATCCGTTGCAAATACACCGACTGTGTGGACGTCTGCCCCGTGGATTGCTTCCGCGAAGGCCCCAACTTCCTCACCATCGACCCGGACGAGTGCATCGACTGCGCGGTCTGCATTCCTGAATGCCCGGTGAGCGCGATCTACGCC
Organism: Hydrogenophaga sp.; assembly: GCF_036675665.1. Taxonomy (GTDB): domain Bacteria; phylum Pseudomonadota; class Gammaproteobacteria; order Burkholderiales; family Burkholderiaceae_C; genus Hydrogenophaga. Next base: position 40,627 of record NZ_JAKFEO010000010.1, read on the forward strand.
GAAGAAGACCTGCCCAAAGATCAGTTGCACATGACCAAGCTCAACGCCGATCTGGCACAGTTGCCTGGCTGGAAGAGCATCACCAAGCGCAAGGCCCCCCTGGCCGACGCCGACGACTGGAAAGACCGCACCGGCAAACTTCCCGAGTTGCTGCGCTGATCGGCATGGAGCCGGACCTGAACACGGCGGCCAGGACGACCGCTGCCGTGCGCGAAGGGTTCATCGAAACCGACGCAGTCGTCATCGGAGCCGGCCCCGTCGGTCTGTTCCAGGTATTCGAGCTGGGCTTGCTGGAGATCAAGGCCCACGTGATCGACGCCCTGCCCTACCCGGGTGGGCAGCCGGCCGAGCTCTACCCCGACAAGCCGATCTACGACATCCCGGCCATTCCGGTGTGCACAGGCCAGGAACTGGTCAACAACCTGCTCAAGCAGATCGAGCCCTTCGGCGCGACCTTCCACCTGGGGCAGGAAGTCACCACGGTTGAACAGCAGGATGACGGCCGCTTCTCAATAGCCACCTCCCGTGGCACACGGTTTCTCACCAAGACGCTTTTCATCGCCGCAGGCGTCGGGGCGTTCCAACCTCGTGCTCTCAAGCTCGACGGGCTCGATGCATTTGAAGGAAGACAACTCTTCTACCGAGTCAAGAACCCCGACGAGTTTGCTGGCCAGAACATCGTGATCGTGGGCGGCGGTGATGCGGCGCTGGAGTGGGCCACGACCTTCGCCGCACAGGGTCCCAACCACGCCAGGAGCGTGACCTTGATCCACCGTCGCGATGGCTTCCAGGCTGCTGCTGCGAGCATCGCCCGCATGCGTGAATGCTGCGAGCGTCGCGAGATGCGGTTCATGGTCGGTCAACCCACCGGCATCGAATCCAACGGTGATCGCCTCACGGCCGTGCAGATCACCGACCCGCAAGCCGTGACCCACTCCGTACCGCTCGACGTGTTGCTGGTCTTCTTCGGCCTCTCGCCCAAGCTCGGCCCCATCGCCGAATGGGGGCTGGACATCGAACGCAAACAACTCCAGGTGGACACCGAGAAGTTCTCCACCAGCGTGCCGGGTATCTTCGCCGTGGGCGACATCAACACCTATCCCGGCAAGAAGAAGCTCATCCTCTCGGGCTTTCACGAAGCCACCCTCGCAGCCTTTGGCGCGGCACCCTTCATCTTCCCCGACAGGAAGGTGATGCTTCAATACACAACCACGAGCACCAAACTGCACAAGGTGCTCGGTGTGGCATCACCCATGTTCGATTGAACAGGACAAATTTTCGACAAAATCTGCGTCGTGTCAGAAATCGAAAAATTCAACGCTATAATTTGAGGCTGTTCCCTGATAGCTCAGTTGGTAGAGCGACGGACTGTTAATCCGCAGGTCCCTGGTTCGAGTCCAGGTCGGGGAGCCACCCAACATCCACTCAAAGGCCTTCTTGCGAAGGCCTTTGTTGTTTCTGCAAGCCCATGCCTGCCATGAACCCACGACTGATCAGAGCCATTTTCTGGTGCAGCGCCATCGTGCTGGCCATTGCCTCTCTTGTGCCCTTGGGTTTGTTGCCGCGCGAAGCCGCAACGATCTGGGACAAGGGCCAGCATGCCTTCGGGTTTGCCTGGTTGGCGTTGGTGGGCCTGCTGGCATACGGCCGCAGACCTTGGCCGATGCTCGCGGGGCTGGTTGTGTATGGCGGTGTCATCGAGCTGTTGCAGGCCGCCACCGGTTGGCGCTACGGCGAGTGGCTGGATTTTCTGGCCGATGCCATCGGCATCTTCATCGGCGCGGCCCTGTGGCAGGGTCTGAGGCGCCTCGCAACACCGCAAAACTGAGGCCAGCCGCACAATAGCGGCATGTCGCACGCCCCACCCAATCGCGCCCTGCCCTGGCTGGAACCTGGGCAACCGTTTCCTCCGGTGGAGACAGCGTGGGGCTCAGGCGATCCAGCGCCTGGCCTGTTGGCTGCTGGTGGCGTGCTCGATGTGCCGTCCCTCATTGCGGCCTACTCGCGGGGCATCTTTCCCTGGTTCAGCGCCGGACAGCCCATTCTGTGGTGGAGCACCGATCCCCGCATGGTGCTGGAGACTCAGGCTTTTCGCCTGCACCGGTCGCTGCGCAAGACCATCCAGAAAATGCGCCTCGAAGGCCGTATGGAGATTCGCTTCGACCACGGTTTCGAGCGTGTGATCCGGGCCTGCGCCAGCACGCCGCGGGATGGTCAGGATGGAACCTGGATCCTGCCGGCCATGGTGCAGGCCTATACCCGATTGCACCATGCGGGCATCGCGCACAGTGTGGAGACTTGGATCGATGGCGAACTCGCCGGTGGCCTGTACTGCATCAACCTGGGCGGCATGATCTATGGCGAATCCATGTTCAGCCGGCAAAGCGATGCCTCCAAGATCGCGCTCGCCGCACTGGTGGCCTTCTGCCGGGCCAAGGACTTGCCACTGATCGATTGCCAGCAGAACACGCCACACTTGGCCAGCCTCGGGGGGCGATTGATGTCTCGAGTGGCCTTCTGCCGACACGTCAGCGAGGCCATGTCGCGCCCTGCGCCAAGGTGGGAATTCCTCCCCATATACTGGCAAAACGTCATCCCTGAACAACGTCGGCACGCGTGACACACCTCAAAGAACTCCCGCTCCAGGCGCTGCAGTTTTACGCCACAGCGCCCTACCCGTGCAGCTATCTGCCGGGGCATCAAGCCAGATCACAGGTGGCCACGCCCAGCCACCTCATCCACAACGACGCCTACTCCGATCTGGTCACGCACGGCTTTCGTCGCAGCGGCATGTTCACCTACCGCCCGTACTGCGATGGTTGCCAGGCCTGCGTGCCACTGCGCGTGCCCGTGGCGGGCTTCAAGCCCAGCCGCAGCCAGCGTCGCTCCCACGCGCAGCATGCCCATCTGCAAAGCCGTGTGCTCAAGCTGTGTTTCGTGCCGGAGCACTACCAGCTTTACTTGCGATACCAGAACAGTCGCCACGCCGGTGGCGGCATGGACCACGACAGCATCGACCAGTACACCCAGTTCCTGCTGCAGAGCCGGGTCAACTCGCGCTTGATCGAGTTCCACGAGCCGGGCATGGATGGGCAGCCATCGCGCCTGAAGATGGTGTCCATCGTCGATGTGCTCAACGACGGCTTGTCGGCGGTCTACACCTTCTACGAGCCCGATGACAAGGCCAGCTACGGCACCTACAGCGTGCTCTGGCAGATCGAGCAGGCGAAGGCGTTGGACCTGCCGCACATCTACTTGGGCTACTGGATCGCCCAGAGCAGCAAGATGAGCTACAAGGCGGGCTTTCAACCACACGAGTTGTTGCTCGATGGTCGATGGGTCCCGGGCGCTTGAGACCGAATGACGCACGCACCACACGGCACCTGATTTCATCTCGTAAAATTTCGGTCACACTCGTGCCATGACCAAACGCTCCGACTCCCTCCCCGCCACGCCCACGGTTCAGGTCATTGAACGCATGTTCAACCTGCTCGAAGTGCTTGCCTCCAAAGAAGAGCCGGTGTCGCTCAAGGAGATCAGCGAAAAGACGGGATTGCACCCGTCCACGGCGCACCGCATTCTCAACGACCTCACCATCGGACGCTTTGTTGACCGCCCCGAAGCGGGCAGCTACCGGCTGGGCATGAGGCTGCTGGAATTGGGCAACCTGGTGAAAGCCCGACTGAGCGTGCGCGACGCAGCCTTGCTGCCCATGCGCGAATTGCACAAGCAGATCCAGCAACCGGTCAATCTGAGCGTGCGCCAAGGCGACGAGATCGTGTATGTCGAGCGCGCCTACAGCGAGCGCTCGGGCATGCAGGTGGTGCGAGCGATTGGCGGCCGCGCGCCACTGCACCTCACGTCGGTGGGCAAGCTCTTCCTCGCCGATGACGAGCCACAACGTGTCAGGGCCTACGCCACGCGCACGGGGCTGGCCGGCAACACGCGCAACAGCCTGACCCAGTTGCCCAGCCTGGAACGCGAGCTGGCGCAATGCCGCCAGGCCGGCGTGGCGCGCGACAACGAAGAACTGGAATTGGGCGTGCGCTGCATGGCCGCCGGCATCTATGACGACCAGAACAAATTGGTGGCCGGACTGTCGATTTCCGCACCGGCGGATCGGATTGACGAAAGCTGGCTTCCCAAACTCAGGACCACGGCAGCGGAAATATCGTCGGCCCTGGGATGTTCACGACCGGCGGCCTCCGCAGGACGATGAGCCCAGTGGTGTCAATGAAAAACGGTCCTGCAAGGACCGTTTTTCATCACTCGGGCGACCCCCGATTCAACCCTGCGGGCGCGCGGCCATCATCGGGCGAGGCGTTGTTTCAGTCTGTAATTCCACCCAACGCCGCACGCGCTCCGCGTCCTGCATGCGGCTCAGTTTGCCAGCCGAGTCCAGGAACACCATGATCAACTGGCGACCCGCCACCTTCGCCTGCATCACCAGGCAGCGACCTGCTTCAGAGATGTAGCCCGTCTTTTGCAGGCCGATCTCCCAGTCCGGGTTCTTGATCAGGCGATTCGAATTGTTGTAGTGCAGCGTGCGGCGGCCCAACTCGATCTCATGGCCAGGCGAGGTGGACAGGCTGCGCAGAATGGGCCGCTCATAAGCCACCGACACCAGCGTGGCAAGATCGCGCGCGCTGGACTGGTTCAGGCTGGACAGCCCCGTGGGTTCGACGTAGCGGGTGTCGCTCATGCCGAGTTGCCGTGCCTTGCTGTTCATCAGTCGGACAAACTCGCTCAAGCCGCCTGGGTAGGTGCGTCCGAGGGCATTCGCCGCGCGATTTTCGCTGGACATCAGTGCCAGATGCATCATTTCGCCACGCGACAACGTGCTTCCCACGGCCAGCCGCGAACTGCTGCCCTTGTAGGTGTCCACATCGTCCTGGGTGATGGTGATCAACTCGTTCATGTCCAGATTTGCGTCGGCGATCACCAGACCGGTCATGAGTTTGGTCAAGGAGGCGATGGGCAGCACGGCTGCGTCGTTCTTGCTGAACAGGACCTCATTGGTTTCCTGATCGATCACCAACGCCACGCTGGAGTTGAGTTCCAGGCGATCATCGCTGCCACGCAGGCCCAACTGCTCCCCCATGGACAGCCGCGCTGGTGCGACCACCCGCACCACGGCAGTCTTGTAGGACTTGCTGGCTGCGTTGCGGGAGGTCACCTGACGGGCTGTGGGCTTCTTGCCCGACGCGATCTGAACCTTGACTCGGGATGCCCCGCTTTTCGCCGCGACCACCTTCTTTGGCTTGGCTGTCGCCAGCTTGCGGGTGGGTGCTTGGGCCGACACAGCTTTTCGCTTGGTCGCGACTTTGGCCGACGCTGCTTTTGAGGTCTTGCCGACCTTGGCCGTGCTGGAAGCCGCGTTCACCACCAAGGGCAATGCGCACACGCCCATCCAGGCGGCCACCGTGGCTGCAAAGATCAGTTTTCGAATGCGGAAAACGCCTAGGCTCATGACTTCACTCCAGCACAGGGATTGCGCTGGAGTGAAGTATAGGCACACGCAAAAAAACTAGCAATATCAATTGCTTGGGAAATTCTCTTAAATGATCGGTAGAACAGGTGCTACTTTTGGTGTCATTTCTGACGATCAAAACACTGCGTGTCTTAAGTGGTTGATTTTGCTCACCTTTATCCCTGTGCTGCCACGCGGTCGAACTTGCTGTGCAATTTGTTCAAGGCGCTCAGATAGGCTTTGGCGGAAGCCACAACGATGTCGGGATCCGCACCCACACCATTGACGACGCGGCCACCATGCTGCAAACGCACCGTCACTTCACCCTGGCTCTCGGTCGAACCACTCGTGATGGCATTGACCGAATACAGAACCAATTCCGCACCGCTTTTGACATGGATCTCGATGGCCTTCAGTGACGCATCCACCGGGCCATTGCCATCGCTCTCAACCTGAATTTCCTGGCCATCCACGGTGAACACCACGCTGGCGTGCGGACGTTCACCGGTCTCGCTGCGCTGCTTGAGCGAGACCAGTCCATATTGCTCCTTTTCGGCGGTGACACTCTCATCGCTGCACAACGCGAGGATGTCCTCGTCGAAGATCTCGCTCTTGCGATCAGCCAGTTCCTTGAAAGCAGCAAACGCGGTGTTGATCTCGCTCTCGGACTCCATCTCGATGCCCAGGTCCTGCAGACGCTGCTTGAACGCATTGCGGCCGCTGAGCTTGCCCAGCACGATCTTGTTGGCACTCCAACCCACGTCTTCGGCACGCATGATTTCGTAGGTGTCGCGCGCCTTGAGCACACCGTCCTGGTGAATGCCGCTGGCATGCGCGAAGGCATTCGCGCCCACCACCGCCTTGTTGGGCTGCACCACGAAACCGGTGGTCTGGCTCACCATGCGGCTGGCGGGCACGATCTGCGTGGCATCCACGCCCACGTCAAGTCCAAAGTAGTCGCGCCGCGTGCGCACCGCCATCACGATCTCTTCGAGAGAGCAGTTGCCTGCGCGCTCGCCCAAGCCGTTGATGGTGCACTCCACCTGACGTGCGCCGCCGATCTTCACACCCGCGAGGGAGTTGGCCACCGCCATGCCCAAGTCGTTGTGACAGTGAACCGACCAGATCGCCTTGTCGGAATTGGGAACGCGCTCGCGCAAAGTGCGGATGAACTCACCATACAGCTCAGGCACCGCATAGCCCACGGTGTCGGGGATGTTGAGCGTGGTGGCGCCTTCCTTGATCACGGCTTCCAGAACGCGGCAAAGATAGTCCATGTCGCTGCGGTAGCCGTCTTCCGGGCTGAACTCGATGTCGTCCACCAGGTTGCGCGCAAAACGCACCGACTGCTTGGCCTGTTCCAACACCTGCTCGGGCGTCATGCGCAGCTTCTTCTCCATGTGCAGCGCGCTGGTGGCAATGAAGGTGTGGATGCGGGCCCGGTGCGCGCCCTTGAGCGCCTCGGCGGCGCGCGCGATGTCTTTGTCGTTGGCGCGTGCCAGCGAGCACACCGTGGAGTCCTTGATCACGGCGGCGATCGCCTTGACGGATTCGAAGTCGCCATTGGAACTGGCGGCAAAACCGGCCTCGATCACGTCCACCTTGAGGCGTTCAAGCTGGCGTGCAATACGCAGCTTCTCGTCTTTCGTCATGGACGCGCCGGGCGACTGCTCGCCGTCGCGCAAGGTGGTGTCAAAAATGATCAGTTTGTCGCTCATGGGAAAACTCCGTGGGAAATGATGGACGTGGGCAAGCGGGCGTCAGCGGTGTCGGGCTCACTGGCGTGTGGCCGTGCCACCCGCTGCAGGCCGGACACGATGGCCTTGAAGGACGCGGAAACGATGTTCGCATCGATGCCGACACCGAACAGCGTTTGCGTGTCGTCGACACGCAGTTCCACATAGGCCACGGCGCGCGCCTGCGCGCCGGAGCCGATGGCGTGTTCATGGTAGTCCAGCACCCGCAGCTGGCGACCCGTGGCCGCGGCAAGTCCGTTGACAAAGGCGTCGATGGGGCCGTTGCCCTGCCCGTCCACAGCCACCAGTTGGCAACCGATCTGCAATCTCGCAGATACGCGCACGCCTTGCCCGTCGACGTCCTCCATGACAGGCTGCAGCGGTGCATGCGCTTGCGACAAGCCGTACTCGCGCTCGAAGATGGCCCAGAGGTCTGCTGCGCCCAACTCCTTGCCTTGCGCATCCATCACCGCCTGCACCACCTGACTGAACTCGATCTGCAGGCGGCGCGGCAATTCGAGACCGTACTCGTTCTCGAGCAGGTACGAGATGCCGCCCTTGCCCGACTGGCTGTTGACGCGAATCACGGCCTCGTAGCTGCGACCCAGGTCCTTGGGGTCGATGGGCAGGTAGGGAATGTTCCAAGGCTCGTCTTCACGGCGCGCGGCAAAGGCCTTGCGGATCGCGTCCTGGTGCGAACCCGAGAACGAGGTGTACACCAGCTCGCCCACATAGGGATGGCGCGGATGCACCGGCAACTGGTTGCAATGCACGACGGTGCGGCGGATCTCGTCGATGTTGGAAAAGTCCAGGCCCGGCGAAACGCCTTGCGTGTACAGGTTGAGCGCGACGTTGACCAGATCGAGGTTGCCCGTGCGCTCGCCATTGCCGAACAGGCAACCTTCGATGCGATCCGCGCCCGCCATCAGGGCAAACTCGCCCGCTGCCGTGCCCGTCCCCCGGTCGTTGTGAGGGTGCACGGACAACACGATCGCCTCGCGCCGAGCGAGGTGGCGGTGCATCCACTCGATCATGTCGGCAAAGATGTTCGGGGTGCTGTGCTCCACCGTGGAAGGCAGGTTGATGATGCACTTGCGCTCGACCGTTGGCTGCCAGACCTCGGTCACGGCATCAACCACGCGCTTGGAGAACGCCAGTTCGGTGCCCGAGAACATTTCAGGCGAGTACTGGAAAGTCCATTGCGTGCCGGGTTGCTGCGCGGCGATCTCGTTGAAGAGGCGAGCGTGCGCGCTGGCAAGTTCGACAATCGCATCCTCATCCATGCCCAGCACCACCCGCCGCATCACCGGCGCGACCGCGTTGTAAAGGTGAACGATGGCGCGGGGCGCACCTTGCAAAGCCTCGAAGGTGCGCCGGATCAGGGGCTCGCGCGCCTGGGTCAGGACCTGGATGGTGACGTCGTCGGGGATGAGCCGCTCATCGATCAGGCGGCGCAGGAAATCGAACTCGGTTTGAGAAGCCGAGGGAAATCCCACCTCGATTTCCTTGAAACCGATCTTCACCAGCAACTCGAACATGCGCAGTTTGCGCTCGACATCCATGGGCTCGATCAGCGCCTGATTGCCGTCTCGCAGGTCGGTGCTCAGCCAGATGGGAGCCTGGGTGATGACGGCGTCAGGCCAGGTGCGGTCCTTGAGGCCGACAGGCTGGAAGGCTGGGTACTTGCTGGCAGGTTGTTTCAACATGGTGCTCTTTCGATGGTACTGAAACCCGCAGCCCCAAATACAAACGGCCCGCTGCAGGTGCAAACGGGCCGTTTTGAATGGAATGCGCGTGCGCTACCAAGCCTGCCCGTGTCGGACATCCAGTAGTAGGGCGAAAGCGCGAAAACTCATGCCGCAAACTGTATCACAAACCTGCTGCCACGCGACTCTCAGTCGTGCAGCCCGCGCTCATCAGGCTCATCGGTGGAAGTGCTGATCACGCTGGTGGGGCGGCCCTTGGCCTTGCGCCAGAAGTACACCGCGTAGCCGGACAGGCCATACACCACAAACAGGCCAAACAAAACCGTCGGTGGGTGAATGTTGATCACGGCAATGGCCAGCGCCACCAGCACGATGGCTGCAAACGGCACGCTCTTGCGCAGACTCAGGTCCTTGAAACTGTAAAAGGGCACGTTCGTCACCATGGTCAATCCGGTGTAGAGCGTGATGGCGAACATGACCCAGGTGACGTCCTGAGGGGGTATCTCCAGCTCGGCCATCAGCCAGATGAAACCCGCCACCAAGGCTGCCGCCGCCGGCGAAGGAAGACCTTGAAAGTAGCGCTTGTCCACCACCCCGGTGTTGACGTTGAAGCGGGCCAAGCGCAGCGCAGCGCAGGCGCAATACACAAAGGCAGCGATCCAGCCCCAGCGGCCCAGATCCCTCAAGGTCCACTCATAGGCGATCAGGCCGGGGGCCGCGCCGAAGGACACCATGTCGGAGAGTGAATCCATCTGCTCACCAAAGGCGCTCTGCGTGTTGGTCATGCGGGCCACGCGCCCATCGAGACTGTCGAGCACCATGGCCACGAAGATGCCCACGGTGGCCAGGTCGTAGCGACCGTTCATGGCCATGACCACCGAGTAGAAGCCACCGAAGAGGGCGGCCAGCGTGATCATGTTGGGCACCATGTAAATGCCCTTGGAACGCTTGGGCCGGTCTTCGTGCTGGATATGCTGGGGATCGGAACCGTCGTGCATGAGATTTGTGTTGAAGGGCGCCAGAGGCCACCTCGCAAGATTCAAAGGTGCAGTGTAAGGCAGTGCCCCCTGCGCGCAGAAACAACAAAGGCCACCAAGGTGGCCTTTGCTTCGGGCAGATTCACGCGATCAGGCCATCAGAGGCCTGCGCAAGACCGCTCAGTTGCGGGTCTGGTCGACCAGCTTGTTCTTGGCAATCCAGGGCATCATGGCGCGCAGCTGGGCGCCGACCACTTCGATCTGGTGATCGGCGGTCAGGCGGCGGCGAGCCGTCATGCTGGGGTAGTTGGTGCGGCCTTCCGAGATGAACATCTTGGCGTACTCACCGGACTGGATGCGCTTCAAGGCGTTGCGCATGGCTTCGCGGCTCTGGGCATTGATCACTTCGGGGCCGGTCACGTACTCGCCGTATTCGGCATTGTTCGAGATCGAGTAGTTCATGTTGGCGATGCCACCTTCGTAGATCAGGTCCACGATGAGCTTGAGCTCGTGCAGGCATTCAAAGTAGGCCATCTCGGGCGCGTAGCCAGCTTCCACCAGCGTCTCGTAACCCATCTTGATCAGCTCGACCGCACCACCGCACAGGACGGCCTGCTCGCCGAACAGATCGGTCTCGGTCTCTTCCTTGAAGTTGGTCTCGATGATGCCGGCCTTGCCGCCACCGTTGGCCATGGCGTAGCTCAGCGCCAGGTCACGCGCCTTGCCGCTCTTGTCCTGGTGAATGGCGACCAGGTGGGGCACACCGCCACCCTGGGTGTAGGTGTTGCGCACGGTGTGACCAGGGGCCTTCGGCGCCACCATCCAAACGTCCAGATCGGCACGCGGCACGACCTGGTTGTAGTGCACGTTGAAGCCGTGAGCGAAGGCGAGCGATGCGCCCTGCTTGATGTGGGGAGCCACGTTCTGGTGATAGACCTCGGCGATCTGCTCGTCGGGCAGCAGGATCATGACCACGTCGGCCGATTTCACCGCGTCGTTGACTTCCATCACGTTCAGGCCGGCCTTGCCGACCTTGTCCCACGAGGCGCCGCCCTTGCGCAGGCCGACCACGACCTTCACGCCGCTGTCGTTGAGGTTCTGTGCATGTGCATGGCCCTGGCTGCCGTAGCCGATGATGGCCACGGTCTTGCCCTTGATCAGGGACAGGTCACAGTCTTTGTCGTAGAAAACTTTCATGAGTTGCTCCAGTTGAAATCTTGAAAAAACAAGCGATGTTAGCGGGACAGGGGTTCAGTTCAGTTGGCGCCGTGGAACCGGCTTTGCCGGGCCACAGGCGCCGCCCCCTTGAGGGGAAGCCGCAAAGCGGCGCAGGGGTGATTCCATTTACACGCGCAAGATGCGCTCGCCGCGTCCGATGCCGCTGGCACCGGTGCGCACTGTTTCGAGAATCGCAGAGCGGTCGATGGCCTCCAGGAACGCATCGTTCTTGGTCTGGTCACCCGTGAGCTCGATCGTGTAGCTCTTCTCGGTCACGTCGATGATGCGGCCGCGGAAGATGTCGGCCATGCGCTTCATCTCTTCGCGCTCCTTGCCCACCGCGCGCACCTTCACCATCATGAGCTCGCGCTCGGTGTAGGAACCCTCGGTGAGATCGACCACTTTGACCACCTCGATCAGGCGGTTGAGATGCTTGGTGATCTGCTCGATGACGTCGTCCGACCCGGTGGTCTGGATCGTCATGCGGGACAGGCTGGGGTCTTCGGTGGGCGCCACGGTGAGCGACTCGATGTTGTACCCACGGGCAGAGAACAGGCCAACCACGCGGGACAGGGCCCCGGGTTCGTTTTCCAGCAAGACAGCGATGATGTGTTTCATGTGCGATTCCTCTTTTCGCCGCCCTCCCCTGCGCACGGTAATGCGCAGGCTCGGCGGGCAATAGATTCGTCTGAGGGGATGAAGCAGCGGGCGACCGCTGCTTCGCGGGGGGTCAGAGGTCTTCGGAACCCAGCAGCATCTCGGTGATGCCCTTGCCGGCCTTGACCATGGGGAAGACGTTCTCGGTCGGGTCGGTGCGGAAGTCCATGAACACGGTGCGGTCCTTGAGCTTGCGCGCCTCCCGAAGAGCGCCCTCCACGTCCTGCGGACGCTCGATCAGCATGCCGACGTGACCATAGGCCTCGGCGAGCTTCACGAAGTTGGGCAGTGCGTCCATGTAGCTGTGGCTGTACCGGCCTTCATAGTCGATCTCCTGCCACTGCCGAACCATGCCGAGGTAACGGTTGTTCAGCGCCACGATCTTGATCGGGGTGTTGTACTGCAGACAGGTGGAGAGTTCCTGGATGCACATCTGCACCGAGCCTTCGCCGGTCACGCAGAACACTTCGCTGTCGGGCTTGGCGAGCTTGATGCCCATGGCGTAGGGAATGCCCACGCCCATGGTGCCCAGCCCCCCGGAATTGATCCAGCGGCGCGGCTCGTCAAAGCGGTAATACTGCGCGGCCCACATCTGGTGCTGCCCCACATCCGACGTGATGTACGTGTCGGCGTCCTTGGTCATGTTCCAGAGCGTTTCCACCACGTACTGCGGCTTGATCACGTCGGTGTTGCCACGGTCGTACTTCAGGCAGTCCTTGGTGCGCCATGCCTCAATGGTGTCCCACCATGCGGACAGCGCCTTGCCATCGGGCTTGGTGGTGCTCTCGCGCACCATGTTGATGAGCTCGGTGAGCACGTCCTTCACATCGCCCACGATCGGCACATCGACCTTGACGCGCTTGGAGATGCTCGACGGGTCGATGTCGATGTGGATGATCTTGCGTTCGTTCTGCGCGAAGTGTTTTGGGTTGCCGATCACGCGATCGTCAAAACGCGCGCCCACGGCCAGCAGCACGTCGCAGTTCTGCATCGCATTGTTGGCTTCGATCGTGCCGTGCATGCCCAGCATGCCGAGGAACTTGCGGTCGGACGCCGGGTACGCACCCAGGCCCATCAGCGTGTTGGTGACGGGGTAGCCCAACATGTTCACCAACGTGCGCAACTCGTTCGTGGCGTTGCTGAGCAACACGCCGCCGCCGGTGTAGATGTAGGGTCGCTTGGCCGCCAGCAAGAGTTGCAAGGCCTTGCGGATCTGTCCGCCGTGGCCCTTGCGCACCGGGTTGTACGAGCGCATCTCGACCGACTCGGGGTAGCCGGTGTAGGGCACCTTGTTGAAGGACACGTCCTTGGGGACGTCCACCACCACAGGGCCGGGACGGCCACTGCGCGCAATGTGAAAGGCCTTCTTCATCACCATGGCCATGTCGCGCGCATCCTTCACCAGGAAGTTGTGCTTGACGATGGGGCGCGTGATGCCGACGGTGTCGCACTCCTGAAAGGCGTCCAGGCCGATCGCGGCCGTGGGCACCTGGCCGGTGATGATCACCATCGGGATGCTGTCCATGTAGGCGGTGGCGATGCCGGTGATGGCATTGGTGACGCCAGGGCCCGAGGTAACGAGCGCCACGCCCACGTCACCGGTGGCGCGCGCATAACCGTCGGCCGCGTGAACGGCCGCCTGCTCGTGGCGCACCAGCACGTGCTGGATGGTGTCCTGCTTGTAGAAAGCGTCGTAGATGTGCAGCACAGCACCACCTGGGTAGCCCCAGATGTACTTGACCCCTTCGGCCTGAAGGGCCTTGATGAGGATTTCTGCGCCGCGGAGTTCTTGGGTGGCTGCGCCGGTGGCGGCAGCGGCCGAGGCCAGTTCGGCCTTGTTGATTTCCATGATGAACCTTTCGAGAATTTCTCTGACGAAATACCTTGGGTGCCTCTTGACCAACCCTTGTGGGGCGGTGTCGAGACTTGAGACCAGTGGCCATGAGCGGGCACATACCCCGCCGGACCCTGATCCGTTTGCCGTGTTTTGAAGTGCAGCGTGGATTATCGCACTGCAACACGCGCCCAGCCAAGCCGATACCGGCGCAACGCCCTCAAAAGCTGGCGTCTTGGCTCCAATGCGACAATTCGCGGTTGCGATCAATGGGCCGAATTTCCCGTCCACACATGTCCATCTCCCTCCCATCCCCCTCCACCACACCCACTGATGCGGGCGCTGCCCTGGACCTCATGGCGCCGTCCCTTCGCCGGCGCATGGCCTGCTGGCTCTATGAAGGCACCTTGATGTTCGGCGTGGTGTTTCTGGTGGGCGTGTTGTTCACCACGAGCTACGTGCTGTCGTCGTTCACCGAGTCAGGCAACGCCCTGGACAACCGCCATCTGCAGCAGGCGCTGGTGTTCGTGGCGTTCGGCATCTACTTCGGCTGGTTCTGGGCCAAAGGTCAGACTCTGGCCATGAAAACCTGGCACATCCGCGTGGTCGATCGCCATGGCAATGCCTTGACGCAGGGCCGTGCGCTGTGGCGCTACGTCCTGTCGTGGCTGTGGCTGCTGCCGCCGCTGGCGGTGGCAGGGCTCATGCACCTGTCGGGTCAGCAGCTCTCGGTGCTGCTGGTGGGCTGGGTCGTCATCTGGGCGCTGCTGTCGCGCTTTCATGCCCAGCGCCAGTTCCTGCACGACGCCCTGGCAGGAACCCGTCTGATTCATTTCAAGCCGGTGGAAGACACCGGCAAACCTCGGCGTTGGTGGAGCTGACAACATGAGCCTCAACCCAGACCGGGAACCGGTGAACGCGCAAAAGCTGCGCAGCGGCGTCTCCCGCATGTGGCACGCCTTCGGTTACTCGTTGGCCGGACTGCGCGCAGGCTGGGGCGAGACCGCCTTCCGTCAGGAGGCCATGGCGTCGGTCGTCATGATTCCGCTGGCCTTCTGGATCGGTCAAACCTGGGTGGAAACCGCCTTGCTCGCGGGCTCGGTGATGCTGGTGATGATGGTCGAACTGCTCAACACCGGGATTGAAACCGCCATCGACCGCATCGGCCCGGAATGGCACGACCTGTCCAAACGCGCCAAGGACATGGGCAGTGCGGCTGTGTTGCTCAGCCTGGTGCTGTGTGTGGGCATCTGGCTGGCGGCGGTCTGGACTCGGTGGGTTTGACGACAAGGATCCAGCCGATGAGACAACCCAGCTTCTCAATCTGCGTTTACTGCGGCTCCCGCCCGGGCACCTCACCCGCATTCGCCGACGCGGCGCGTGCCGTGGGCCAATGGATCGGTCAGCATGGCGGTCAACTGGTGTACGGCGGTGGGAGCAATGGCCTCATGGGCATCGTCGCCAACGCCACCCTGGCCGCCGGTGGTCAAGTGGTTGGCATCATCCCGAAAGCGCTGGTCGAAAGGGAGTGGGCCCACCACGGCTGCACCGAGCTGCACGTGGTGGACAACATGCACGAGCGCAAACGCCTGATGGCCGACAAGGCCGACGCATTTTTGGCCCTGCCCGGCGGCATCGGAACGTTTGAAGAGTTCTTTGAAGCCTGGACCTGGCGCCAACTCGGCTACCACGACAAGCCGGTGGGTCTGCTCAACGTGGCAGGCTATTACGACGGCCTCATGGCCTTCATGCGCTCCAGCGTGGAGCAGCAGTTCATGGGTGACGCACAGATGGACTTGATCCGCGTCGACGCGGACATGGCCACCTTGCTGTCCGAACTGGTGCAGGCCGCCGGCATGGCGCCGCAAGCCCGCATCGAAGCCATCTGATCGTTCAGACGGCGGTTTCGTCCTCTTCCCCGGTGCGGATGCGCACCACACGCTCGACCGACGTCACAAAGATCTTGCCGTCACCAATCTTGCCGGTGCGGGCTGCCCGAATGATCGCGTCAACGCAGCGTTCCACGTCACCAGACTTCACCACCACCTCCACCTTCACCTTGGGCAGGAAGTCGACCACGTATTCGGCGCCGCGGTAGAGCTCGGTGTGGCCCTTCTGCCGGCCGAAGCCCTTGACCTCGGTCACGGTCAGGCCGGTCACGCCCTGCTCGGCCAGCGCCTCGCGCACCTCTTCCAGCTTGAAAGGCTTGATGACGGCGGTGATCTGTTTCATGCAATGTCTCCAGGGCGTGGCTTTGGGTAAGGGCGTTGTCGTTTCATTATGCCCAAGGCTCTCTGCGCTGTTCGTACACTGCACAGTCAACCCAAGCACTCGCACATGACATGAATTCACACGCCCTGCCCCGCCACGTGCCCATCACGGTCGCCTACCGCGGCGGCCACCCGGAAAACATCCACCACGGCTCGCTGGCGGTGGTGAACGCGCAGGGCGAGTTGCTGGCCAGCGTGGGCGATGTGGACTCGCCGCTCTTCACCCGCTCATCGCTCAAGCCCTTCCAGGCCATGCCGCTGATCGCTCAGGCAGCCGAGCGTTACGACCTCAGCGACGCCGACGTGGCCCTGCTCTGCGCCAGCCACAGCGGTGAACCCATGCACGTGGAGCGCGCTGCGGCGCTGCTGGCCAGGATAGGCGCGGGTGAATCCAGCCTGGCCTGCGGCAGCCATGTGCCCTTCTTTTTCAGCACCAACGGTGTCACGCCTGAGCCCGGTGCGCGCTTCAACCGCCTGCACCACAACTGCTCGGGCAAACACACCGGCATGCTGCTGCTGGCCCATGCGCTGGGCGCGCCGCAGGGCGGCTATCTCGACGTCGGACATGCCGTGCAACTGGCGATCGCCAGCAGCGTGAGCCATTTCTCGGGCGTGCCGGTGACCCGGCTCGTGCGTGGCACCGACGGTTGCAGCGCGCCCAACTACGCCCTGCCCCTGCGTTCGCTGGCGCATGCCTTTGCCCGCCTGACGCTGACCGAGCCCGATCCGGTCTACGGCAAGGCACCCCGACGCGTCGCACGCGCCATGAGCGAGCATCCCGAGCTCGTGAGCGGCCAGGGACGCAACGACCTGGCGTTGATGCGCGCGGGGCGCGGCGACTGGGTGAGCAAGGTGGGGGCCGACGGCGTGCAGGCGCTGGCCAGCTTCAGCCGTGGCATCGGCATCGCGGCCAAGTGCAGCGACGGTCAGCTGGCACCGCTGATGGTGGCCTTCGTCTCGGCACTGGAGCAACTGGGTTGGCTCGATGTCCAGAGCCATGCCGCGCTGGCCAGTCTGATTCCTCCGCCGTTGAAGAACGCTGCGGGCATCGAGGTCGGGGAAATGCGCGCTGTGCTGAAACTGCAGCGGACTTAAGCCCGGTATTTGCTCGTGATGGGGTAGCGCCAGTCCTTGCCGAAGCTGCGGTGGGTCACGCGGATGCCCACTGGCGCCTGGCGGCGCTTGTACTCGTTGATGCGGATCAGGCGCACCACCTTGTCCACGTCCGCGCGCCCGAAGCCCGCTGCCACGATGCTCTCGGGGCTCTGGTCGTTCTCCATGTAGCGCTCGATGATCGCGTCGAGCACCGGGTACTCGGGCAGGCTGTCCTGATCTTTCTGGTCGGGGCGCAGCTCGGCGCTGGGTGGGCGCACGATGATGCGCTCGGGGATCGGGTTGGCACCGGTGCCGTAGGGGTCGTGCGCGTTGCGCCAGCGGGCCAGCTTGAAGACCATGGTCTTGGCCACGTCCTTGATGACCGCGAAGCCACCGGCCATGTCACCGTAGAGCGTGCAGTAGCCGGTGGCCATCTCGCTCTTGTTGCCGGTGGTCAGCACGATGCTGCCGAACTTGTTGGACAAGGCCATGAGCAGCGTGCCACGGATGCGCGCCTGCAGGTTCTCTTCGGTGGTGTCCTCGGGCAGCCCCGCGAACTCGCTGGCCAGACTGGCCTTGAAGGCCTCGAACTGCGGCGCGATGCCGATCTCGTCGTAGCGCACGCCCAGGCGTGCGGCCATGTCGCGCGCGTCGATCCACGAGATGTCGGCCGTGTAGGGCGAGGGCATCATGACCGTGCGCACGCGGTCCTTGCCCAGCGCATCGACCGCGATGGCCAGCACCAGGGCCGAATCAATGCCGCCGGACAGGCCGAGGATGGCGCCGGGGAACCCGTTCTTGCCCAGGTAGTCACGCACACCCAGCACCAGCGCGTGCCACAGGTCGGCCTCCGGGCTGTGCGCACGGTCGGCGTCGGCGGTGATCTGCCAGCCGGAACCCTGCCGTGTGAAGGCAGCGTCAAACAGCGTCTCTTCAAAACTCACCGCGCGCCCAGCCAGCGCGCCGTCGGCCGCCAGCACGAAGCTGCGGCCCTCGAACACGATCTCGTCCTGTCCACCCACGAGGTGGGCGTAGACGAGCGGCAAGCCCGTGGCCTGGCAGCGAGCGCGCATGGCGGCTTCGCGGTCGCCGCCCTTGCCGGCGTGAAACGGGGATGCGTTGATCACGGCCAGCACCTCGGCGCCAGCGGCCTTGGCATCCGCAGCCGGGCCATCGAACCACGCGTCTTCGCAGATCAGCAGGCCGACGCGCACCGGCTTGCCATCGCTGTCCAGCACGTCGAACACGCAGGTCTCATGCCCCGGCACGAAGTAGCGGCGTTCGTCGAACACCTGGTAGTTGGGCAGCTCGCGCTTGGCATAGGTGTGGGTCACGGCCCCGGCGTGCAACACGCTGGCGGCGTTGTGCAGATGGGCCACCGACACACTGCGTTCGCGCCGCTGTCCGGCTGCCGCCGAGGGCCGTGCCGGGTGTCCCACCACGATGTGCAGGCCTTTGAGGTGGGCGGTACCGGCCGCCACGGTTTTGAGGGCATCATCACAGGCATCGATGAACGCGGGCCGAAGGTACAGGTCTTCGGCGGCGTAACCGCTCAGGGCCAGTTCGGGCGTGAGCAGCAGGTTCATGCCGCGGGCGTGGGCCGCTTCGGCGGCATCGATCATCTTTCGGGCGTTGCCCGCCATGTCGCCCACCACGAAGTTGAGCTGGGCCACGCAAATGGAAAGAGTCATGGGGTCTGAAAACGTTGCGGAATGGGCTTTGAGCTCGCTGTGTGCAGGAGCTGCAAGTGACTGAAATCGATTATGTCACCCGGGTCTTTTCATCGCCGTCGCAGATCGAAGCGTCCGCATGGAACGCCCTGCTGGCGCTGGAGTCCGACCCGAGCCCGTTCATGCGCCACGAGTACCTGGTGGCCATGCACGAGAGTGGCAGTGCAAAACCGCGCGCGGGCTGGCAGTCGCAGTTCGTGACGCTCTGGCGGGGCAACGAACTGCACGCTGCCTGCCCGATGTACCTCAAGAACAATTCGTATGGCGAGTACGTGTTCGACTGGGCCTGGGCCAACGCCTATGCGCAACACGGCCTGGACTACTACCCCAAGGCGCTGGTGGCCGTGCCGTTCACGCCAGTGCCCGGTGCGCGGCTGCTTGCGCGCGACGGCGGGGCGCGCACCGCCCTGGTCAAGGCCCTGATCCAGCGGGTGCGCGAGGAAGACCTGTCGTCGGTCCACCTGCTCTTTGGGCAACCCAAAGACATCGCTGCCTGCGAGGACGCCGGCATGATGTTGCGCCACACGGTGCAGTTCCACTGGAAGAACGTAGCCCCCACGCTCCCCACTGCGTTGGGTTCGCTGCCCCCCGGGGGGGCTCGTTTCGCCTTGGGACGGCCCGGCGGCGAAACCTTTGACGCGCCTTTCACCAGCTTCGAGCACTTCCTCGCCAGCCTGCAGCAAGAGAAGCGCAAGAAAATCCGCCAGGAACGGCGCAAGGTCACCGAAGCCGGTGTCACGTTTCGCTGGTCACGCGGGGCCGACATTGCTGACGCCGACTGGGCGTTCTTCTACCGCTGCTACGAACGCACCTACCTCGAACACGGCAACGCGCCCTACCTCAACCGCGATTTCTTCCGCCGCGTGGCGCAGACCATGCCGCAGCACTGGCTGCTCTTCGTCGCCGAGCGCGAAGGCCAGGCCATTGCCTGCAGCCTGATCGGCATCGACGACGTGGCCCGCGTGGCGTACGGTCGCTACTGGGGCGCCCTGGAGCGCGTCGACTGCCTGCACTTCGAGGCCTGCTACTACGCGCCGCTGGCCTGGTGCATCGAGCACGGTTTCCAGCGCTTCGAGGGCGGCGCCCAGGGCGAACACAAGATGGCGCGCGCCCTGCTCCCGGTCAAGACCACCAGCGCGCACTGGCTCGCACACCCGTCGTTTGCCGAGGCGGTCGAACGTTTCCTGGAGCGCGAGAGCCAGGGCATCGGCCAATACATGGACCACCTTGCCCAACGCAACCCGCTCAAGCCGGGCCTGGCGGTGCGTGATGTGGCACCGCCCGTCACGGAGTTGTGAAGCGCTGGCGTTGCGCGGTGCCCCGCTAAACTCGGTCGCCATGGACGAAACCGACGCCTTCTTCACCCACACCATCGTGGGCGCGCCCTTCTCGGTGCTGCTGGGGCGCCGCCAAGGCCCGGCAAGTGTGTCCACGCAGGGGCTGGAAGTCTCTCTTGCCGATGGCAGCGCTGATCTGAGCGAAGGCTGGCGCAGCTGGGCCGTCCTCGACCATCTCGACACACCCGCCGGACAACCCCGGCGCCGACCCAGGCGCTTGCGCCGCTGGCTGGAACGCCATGCCTTGCTCATTGCGCTCGTCGGCCTCCTGATGCTGCTGGGCAGTGCGCTCATATGGGCAATCACATTGCTGCCCGCCATGGGCTGGGTGCCTGTGAGCTGGATGGGGCGCTGGCCATGGAACTGAAAACACCTCAGGACACGTTGACGATCGACCCGGTGGCGATGAACGTCGTCAACCGCGTTGCGGCAGGCGGCCAGCTGCAGGGGGAGCTGGAATTCAACGGCGGGCTGCTGGTGCAAGGTGAGATTTCGGGCCACATCCGCGTCAACGGTCCTTTGATCATCTGGACCGGTGGGGTCGTGCGCGGACGCATCCGTGTGCTGGGCGATCTCTACCTGTTCGGCAACCTGGGGGCCGCCGGCGCCAGCGCGGTCGAGACCAGCCTGGAGTGCCAGGGCATGGCCTATGTGTCCAAAACCGGCGTGTCCACCGGCACGCTCATGGCGAGGCGCCTGCAGCTTTACGACGGTGCCAACTTGCAAGGCCCCTTCAAGACCCTCAAACTCGGGGACAACCTGCCCGTGCTCAACGACGTGCTGGCCGACCCCACCTGAACGTTGCCCCAGGCAGCGGCACGCGAACCGGGAAACCCGACATGAACCAAGACGCCGACCAAGGCCCCTATCCCTGGGTGAATTCGTCCAACGACACAGCGCAGGGTGACGAGCAAGACCCGCAACCGCACCCGACCACCACGCTTGAAGTGCCGGTGGGCAATGCCCTGCCGCCCTTGCAGTCGGCCACCATCCCGGTGCTTCAACCCCTGAACGTGTCCGTGGACGTGAACCAGAACGCCGAAGGCGTGCCCGGGCGCAGCATGCTGGCCGACGGCATGCATTTCGTGGGCAACGCCGTGTTGCGCGGCCCGTGCAGCATCGCCGGACTGCTGGAGGGCAACCTGATGCAGGACCAGGGCGCCGAGGTGTCGGTGGTCGTCACGGAAACCGGACGGGTCAAGGGCGACATCACCGCACAGAAAATTTCCGTGATGGGGCAGACCGACGGCATCCTCGACGCGGGCCAGGGCGAGGTATCGCTGCACGACACGGCCCGCGTGCAGGGTTTGGTGCGGTATGGCCGCATCCAGGTCAATGGTGCCGACCTCAATGCCACGCTGGAGCGGGCCAACCCGCCCCAGACCGTGCGCTGAGCCGCAGCCACCGTGTCCCGATTCCGTGCTGCCCCAGCGCCCTGCCCCGCCTTGCGCCGTGCCCGACTCCGAGACACTGCGCCAAACCGCGCTGCGTGCCAGCTGGCAACGCGACCAGCGTGTGGGCCGCCGACGCCGGTGGGCACGCTGGCTGGCCTGGGCGTTCTGGCGCTACGGCCTGGCGCTGCTGATGGTGGCGGGAGCGGTCAGCCTGGTGGTCTTGTGGCTGCTGCCGCTGGCCAGTGGCTGGCGGCCCTGAGCAGAGCCGCCTCCACAACACCGTTTCCAACCCCTTCCGGAGCCTTCAAGCCATGAGCCAACAACCCACCGCCACCCGCCTGGTGCCTGCCGAACGGCTGGGCGCCATCACCAGCCTGATCGCCGAGGGCTCGGTCTTTGAAGGCCACTTCCACGCCAGCCGGGACCAGGGCATCAAGATCGATGGCGTGCTCAAGGGCAACATCACGTTTGAGAACGGCGGCACCCTGCACGTGGGCGCCACCGGCGTGATCGAGAACACCCGGCTGGAAGCCGACTACGTGTTCATCGAAGGCAAGGTGACCGGGACCGTGATCGCGCGCAAGGCGCTGGAGATTGCCGGTTCGGCCACCCTGCTGGGCGATGCGAGCTACGACGAGCTGATCGACATGCACCCGCGAGCCCGGGTGCGCGGCAAGATCGAATACCGCGGCGACATCGAAGCCGCCGCAGACTGATCAGCCCTTGTTCGCTTCGTAGGCGGCCATGCCGTCCACGATCTCCTTGTGGGCGGCGTCCTTGCCTTCCCAGCCAATCACCTTGACCCACTTGCCCGGCTCCAGGTCCTTGTAGTGTTCAAAGAAGTGCTGGATGGTGTTCAGACGCATCGGGTTCAGGTCTTCCGGCTTCTGCCACTGGGTGTAGATCGACAGAACCTTGTCGATCGGCACCGCCAGCACCTTGCCGTCTTCCCCGGCTTCGTCCTGCATTTTCAGGATGCCGATGGCGCGGCACGGCACCACAACACCGGGAATCAGGGGCACGGGCGTGATCACCAGCACGTCGACCGGGTCACCGTCGCCCGAAATGGTCTTGGGCACATACCCATAGTTGGTGGGGTAGTGCATGGCCGTGCTCATGAAACGGTCCACGAAGATCGCGCCGGTTTCCTTGTCCACTTCGTACTTGATCGGATCGGCGTTCATCGGGATTTCGATGATCACGTTGAAGGATTCGGGCACGTTTTTGCCAGCGGTGACGTTGTCGAGGGACATGTTGTTCGAGGGAGGTTGGTTGAAAACTGAAGCAGCCGGTGCAGGCCTGCTGCCTTCTGGAGAGGCATCTGGCGTGTCTCATGCGACCGGCACGCCTAGGATTTACCCTGATTTTACTGATTCGAAGCTGACTTCTCTGCCGGCTTTCACATGCGCATCATGAATTGCCGCTAAATTCGCCATGTTGGCCAATCGCCCTGTTTCAACGCTGTGCAACGCAGCGCAACCGGCAGCGAGGAAGCAACGCAGCGGGGGCACCCCGGAGGCGTTGCCCCTTCCAAGTCGAAACAACGAGGAGCGATTCAATGGTTGGTCAATCAGCGCTGATATTCGTGTTGGTCTGTGGGCTCGTGGCCGTGGCATACGGTTTCTGGTCGCGCAGCTGGATTCTTTCTCAGGACGCGGGCAACGCCCGCATGCAGGAAATTGCCGAGGCCATTCAAACCGGTGCGGCGGCCTACCTGGCCCGGCAATACAAGACCATCGCGGTCGTGGGCGTGGTCATCACCATCCTCATTGGATTCTTCCTCGGCACCACCACCGCCATCGGCTTCGTGCTGGGTGCGGTGCTCTCGGGTGCATGCGGCTTCATCGGCATGAACATCTCGGTGCGCGCCAACGTTCGCACCGCACAGGCCGCCACCCGGGGCATTGGCCCGGCACTCGATGTGGCCTTCCGCGGTGGCGCCATCACCGGCATGCTGGTGGTGGGTCTGGGCCTGCTGGGCGTGGCCGGGTTCTTCTGGTTTCTGGTCGGCAACGGCAACCTGACGCCCGTCGAGGACCTCGCCAAGTTGCTCAACCCCCTGATCGGTTTTGCCTTCGGCTCTTCGCTGATCTCGATCTTTGCGCGCCTGGGCGGCGGCATCTTCACCAAGGGCGCTGACGTCGGCGCCGACCTGGTGGGCAAGGTCGAGGCCGGCATTCCGGAAGACGACCCGCGCAACCCGGCCGTGATCGCCGACAACGTGGGCGACAACGTGGGCGACTGCGCCGGCATGGCAGCCGACCTGTTCGAGACCTACGCCGTCACGCTGATCGCCACCATGGTGCTCGGCGCGCTCATGGTCGCCGCCGCGCCCATGCAGGCCGTGCTCTACCCGCTGGTGCTCGGTGGCGTGTCCATCCTCGCATCCATCGTGGGCTGTTTCTTCGTGAAGGCCAGCCCCGGCATGAAAAACGTGATGCCGGCGCTCTACAAGGGCCTGGCCATCGCCGGCGTGCTCTCGCTGATTGCCTTCTGGTTCGTCACCGCCTGGATCATCCCGGACAACGCCATCACCGCCACCGGCAGCCAGCTGCGTCTGTTCGGCGCCTGCGCCGTGGGCTTGTTGCTCACCGCCGCGCTGGTCTGGATCACCGAGTTCTACACCGGCACACAGTACTCGCCGGTCAAGCACATCGCACAGGCCTCCACCACCGGCCACGGCACCAACATCATTGCCGGCCTGGGTGTGTCCATGCGCTCCACCGCGTGGCCGGTGCTGTTCGTCTGCGTCGGCATCCTGGCCTCGTACCAACTGGCCGGCCTGTACGGCATAGCCACCGCCGCCACCGCCATGCTGAGCATGGCCGGCATCGTGGTTGCGCTGGACGCCTACGGCCCCATCACCGACAACGCCGGCGGCATTGCTGAAATGGCCGAGCTGCCCAGCAGCGTGCGCGACGTGACCGACCCGCTGGACGCCGTGGGCAACACCACCAAGGCGGTGACCAAGGGCTACGCCATCGGTTCCGCCGGCCTGGCCGCGCTGGTGCTGTTCGCCGACTACACCCACAAGCTGGAAACCTACGGCCACCAGATCACCTTCGATCTGAGCGACCCGATGGTCATCGTCGGCCTGTTCATCGGCGGCATGATTCCCTACCTGTTCGGCGCCATGGCCATGGAAGCCGTGGGCCGCGCCGCCGGTGCGGTGGTGGTGGAGGTGCGCCGCCAGTTCAAGGAGATCCCCGGTATCATGGAAGGCACGGCCAAGCCCGAGTACGGCCGCGCCGTCGACATGCTGACCACGGCCGCCATCAAGGAGATGGTGATCCCCTCGCTGCTGCCGGTGGTGGTGCCGATCCTGGTCGGCGTGTTCCTCGGCCCCAAGGCCCTGGGTGGCCTGCTCATGGGAACCATCGTCACCGGCCTCTTCGTGGCCATCTCCATGTGCACCGGCGGCGGTGCCTGGGACAACGCCAAGAAATACATCGAAGACGGCCACCACGGCGGCAAGGGCAGCGAGGCGCACAAGGCCGCCGTGACCGGCGACACCGTGGGCGACCCCTACAAGGACACCGCCGGCCCGGCCGTGAACCCACTGATCAAGATCATCAACATCGTGGCGCTGCTGATCGTGCCGCTGCTGCCGATGGCGACCTGATCCGCGCCCTGATGGCTCAGACGGCCCGCTTCGGCGGGCCGTTTTTCTTCATGTCGGGCGCAGGCGGCCCACCCGCGAGCAGGCGCACCACGGCGCTGGTGCTGGGCGTGAGCCGCTCCAGTTGCGCCGCCTCGCCGCGTTCGATGGCTTGCAACACGAGCTCGTGGATGCCCCCCACCGCTGCCATCGCCATGGTGGGGGTGAGCACCGATGCCTGCGCGTTGATCGTCTCCAGCATGTAGTCGGCCAGGTGCTGCATCACCTCGCGGCGCACGCTCGCACCGGCCTGCCCGAGATGGTGGATCTCCACGAACAACATGCGGATGAGTTGCGGTCCGGCCGCCAGGTGCGCGAGGTAGGCACCCAGCGCATGCTCCACCTGGTCTTGCCAGGGACGCTCGGGCTGCACCGATTCGCGCAGCGTGCGCAGGGCCGACGCGCTGGCAGCGCGGTAGAGCTCGAGAAAACACGCGTCCTTGTCAGCGAAATGCTCGTAGAACGTGCGTTTGGAAACCCCGGCCTCGGCCACCACCGCGGCAATGGAGGTGGCCGCCAACCCCTGCGTGGCGGCCACGTGCGCCATGGCCTGCAGCAGGCGTGCACGGTGTTCGTTGGGCACTTCCTCGGGGCCCTGGGTGTTCTTCGGCTTCATGAGCACGGATCTTAGGCGCTCGACCTTGACAGACCCGCGTTCGACGCGCACCATCGCGTTTTGGTACCAACGCGTACCACCTTGAAAACATCCACCCGATCCCACCATGACCGAACTCGTCGTCCGCCGCCTCCTGATCGATCTGGAACCACCCGTGGCGCGCCACTGGTGCGCGAACGATGCCTTCCTCACGGCGTGGTTCAACGCCCTGTCGATGAGTTTTCCCGTGGGTGAACAGTTCTTTCTGGACTCGGTGCGCAACGGTGCCAAGACCCTGTCGCCGCAAGAGCAGGCCCGATGGCAAGCCGAGGTGCAAGGCTTCGTGGGCCAGGAGGCCACGCACCGGCGCATCCACGCGCTGTTCAATGCGCAGATCGAACGGCACGGGCTGGTGAACACCTGGGGGCCCCGCATCGAAGAGCGCATGAAAGTGCTGGCGGGTGCCGATCCGCGCCACCACCTGGCCATCACCGCCGCCAATGAACACTTCACGGCCCTGTTCGCCGAATGGATGCTCTCGCATCCCGAAGTGTTCAACCACACCGAGCCACGACTGAAGAACCTCTGGCTCTGGCACAGCGCCGAGGAGTCCGAGCACAAGAGCACCGCGTTCGACGTCTACCAGGCACTGGGCGGCAGCCACGCCTGGCGCGTGAAGTGGATGCGCCGCGTGACGGTGTTCTTCCTCACCGATGCCCTGCGCCAGACCGCGCTCAACCTGCACCGCGACGGCACACTGTGGCGCTGGTCCACCTGGCGCAGCGCGGCCCGGCATCTGCTCGGACGCGAGGGTTTGCTGAGCAACAGCTTCAAACCCTGGCGTGCCTATTTCCGGCCTGATTTCCACCCCAACCAGCAGTCGAGCGATCTCTCAAGCCATTGGCTGGAGCGCAACGCCGACCAGTACACGCGTGTCGGGGCGGGTTGAGGCCGCGGCCCTGCGCTACCCCGCAGGGTGTCATCGATAATGACCGGATGTCCGAACGTGTCATTCCCCTGATCGATCAGCGCCTCGTCAACACCGTGGCGCGCATTCCCACCGTGCCGGTGGCTCCCACTGGCCTGCTAGGCGATGCCCTGGGCCGCCCGCTGCGCGACCTGCGCATCAGCGTCACCGACCGGTGCAATTTCCGCTGCAGTTACTGCATGCCCAAGGAAATCTTCGACAAGGACTACGCCTACCTGCCGCACAGTTCGCTGCTGACCTTCGAAGAAATCACCCGCGTGGCCACCCAATTCGTGGCACACGGCGTGCAGAAGATCCGCCTCACCGGTGGCGAGCCGCTGCTGCGCAAGAACCTGGAAATCCTCATCGAGCAACTGGCCGCCCTGCGCACCACCGAAGGCCAGCCGCTTGACATCACGCTGACCACCAACGGCTCGCTGCTCAAACGCAAGGCCGCTTCGCTCAAGGCCGCGGGCCTGCAGCGCGTGACCGTGAGCCTGGACGGCCTGGACGACACCATCTTTCGCGCCATGAACGACGTGGACTTTCCCGTGGCCGACGTGCTCGAGGGCATAGCGGCCGCGCAGGCCGCGGGCCTGGGTCCGATCAAGGTCAACATGGTGGTCAAGCGCGGCACCAACGACCACGAAATTTTGCCGATGGCGCGCCACTTCAAAGGCACGGGCATCGTGCTGCGTTTCATCGAATACATGGACGTGGGTGCCACCAACGGCTGGCGCATGGACGAGGTGCTGCCCAGCGCCGAGGTGGTGCAGCGCATCCATCAAGAGTTGCCTCTGGTGCAGCTGGGTGCCGCCGCGCCGGGCGAAACCGCCGAGCGCTGGGGCTATGCCGATGGCTCGGGCGAGATCGGCGTGATCAGCAGCGTGACCCAGGCTTTCTGCAGCGACTGCAACCGCGCCCGTCTGTCCACTGAAGGGCAGCTCTATCTGTG
The DNA here is from genome assembly GCF_036675665.1 of Hydrogenophaga sp. Taxonomy (GTDB): domain Bacteria; phylum Pseudomonadota; class Gammaproteobacteria; order Burkholderiales; family Burkholderiaceae_C; genus Hydrogenophaga. Next base: position 68,226 of record NZ_JAKFEO010000010.1, read on the forward strand.
CCTGTTTGCCAGTCAAGGCCACGACCTGCGACCACTCATCCGCGGCGGTGCCACCGACAAACAATTGGCCGGTGCGATTGCGGCCATCTGGCAAGGCCGCAGCGACCGGTATTCGGAGCTCCGCGCCAGCCTGCCGCCTGACGCATCGACCGGCACCCGCCGCGTCGAAATGAGCTACATCGGTGGCTGATGCAAATGCCCCCCTGCGCCGCTTCGCGTCTTCCCCCGTGGGGGACCACGCCCGTGGCCCGGACAAGAGACCTCTTTGACAGGAACCACTTTTGATCCACACCAACGAAATCACAGCTCTCGTCTTGGCCGGGGGCCGCGGCTCCCGCATGGGCGGGCTCGACAAGGGCTTGCAGAACTTCAACGGCACGCCGCTGGCGCTGCACACGGTCTTGCGCCTGCAGATGCAGGAAGGCGGCTTGATCGGTGAGCTCATGCTCAACGCCAACCGCAACCTGGCCGCCTACGAGGCCTTTGGTGCACCGGTGTGGCCCGACACCATGAGCGACTTCGCGGGGCCACTGGCGGGTTTCATGACCGGCCTGGAGCGGTGCGAAACACCCTACATGCTCACCGTGCCGTGCGACACGCCGTTGTTTCCCTTCGATCTGGCCCGACGCCTGGCGCGGGCCTTTGAAGACGAGAGCACCGAGATCGCCATGGCCGCCGCGCCCGAGGAAGACGGGCAATTGCGCCCGCAGCCGGTGTTCTGCCTGATGCGCGTGGAGTTGCTGGAGAGCCTGGTGGTCTTCACGCAAGCGGGCGGCCGAAAGATCGACCAGTGGACAGCGAAGCACAAGACCGTCATCGTGCCGTTCAATCTGCCCGGTGACGACCCACGGGCCTTCCACAACACCAACACCCTGGCCGAGTTGCACGCGCTGGAAAAGAGCTGATCCCATGAAGTCGATGGAGCAGATCGCAGCGGAACTGCAGGGCTACGACCCCAAGGCCCTGAGCGCCGACCGGGTCAACGATTTCCTGGACCGACTGGTGGAGCCCGTGACCGCGACCGAAGAGGTGGGCGTGTTCGAGGCGCTGGACCGCACGCTGGCCGCTGATGTGATCTCGCCCATCAGCGTGCCACCGCACGACAACTCGGCCATGGACGGTTTCGCCTTCGACAGCCAGTTGCTCAAGCCGGGCCAGCCGCTCAAGCTGCGCGTGGCCGGTACTGCCTTCGCCGGCAAGGCCTGGGCGGGCGCATTGGGCACCGACCAGTGCCTGAAGATCATGACCGGCGCCATCATGCCGGCCGCACTGGACACCGTGGTGCCGCTGGAATTCGTGAAGATCGAGGGCGACGCGGTCGAGATTCCACCCGGCGCGGTGAAGGCGGGTGACAACCGCCGACTGCTCGGCGAAGACCTGATGGCCGGTCAGCCGGCGTTGCGCAAGGGCCAGACGCTGGGTCCTGCCGCACTCGGTCTGATCGCCAGCCTGGGTCTGCCGACAGTGACGGTGTTCCGCCGCATCAAGGTGGCGTATTTCTCCACCGGCGACGAGATCCTCACCCTGGGTGAACCGATCCGCGAAGGTGCGGTGTTCGACAGCAACCGCTACACGGTCTTTGGACTGCTCAAGCGCATGGGCGTGGACGTGATCGACATGGGCGTGGTGCCCGACGAGCCGGCGCTGCTCGAAGCCGCCTTCCGCACCGCTGCCGTGCAGGCCGACGCGATCATCACCAGCGGCGGCGTGAGCATGGGCGAGGCCGACCACACCAAGGCCATGATGAAACAGCTGGGCGACGTGGCCTTCTGGCGCATCGCGATGCGACCCGGCCGCCCGATGGCGGTGGGCCGCATCACGGAGGCTGGCAAATCATCTGTGTTGTTCGGGTTGCCTGGCAACCCGGTGGCCGTGATGGTCACATTCCTCGCATTCGTGCGCCCTGCCCTGCAGCGGCTCATGGGCGGCACGGCGACGGCGCCGGTTCTGTTGCAGGCACACAGTCTGGAGCCGCTGCGCAAGAAGCCTGGGCGCACCGAATACCAGCGCGGCATTGTCAGCAAGGCGGCCGACGGTTCGCTCACGGTTCGCATCACCGGCAACCAGGGCTCGGGGGTTCTCAGCTCCATGGTCGAGGCCAATGGTCTCATCGTGTTGCACCACGAACAGGGCAATGTTGCCGTGGGCGATGCGGTGGACGTGATGATGTTTTCCGGGGTGGTCTGAGTTTTTCTCCGGCTGGTCCGGTCGTCGGCGACCACGGGGCACGGCTCCGCGAATGTCCCCCGGGGGCCTTTGGCCCCCTCCTCCTTTATTTCGCTGCGCCGTGCCCCGTGGCCGCCGATGACCTCGTTGCGCTCGCCAAGGTTCACTCCAACGTCACTTCAGGCTCGCGGGCGTGGTGTGCTCTGCGCAGCGGCATAAAGGAGGAGGACCGGCGCAGCCGGTCCGGGGGACAGCCGCGGAGCAGAGCGCACCGCGTTCGCGAGCCCGCGAGGAGCAGGCAAAAAAGGCAATTCCAGCAAAACCCTACTTGGCAGGAACAGCCTCTGCATGCCCATCCACAGGCACAGGAGGCTTGTGTGACTTCGCACGCGACAACAACGAATACATGGTCGGCACGACAAAAATGGTGAGCAGGGTGCCCACGCTCATGCCACCCACGATCACCCAGCCGATCTGTTGGCGGCTCTCGGCGCCGGCGCCACTGGCCAGCGCCAGCGGAATGGCGCCCAGCACCATGGCGCCTGTGGTCATGAGGATCGGGCGCAAACGCAGTGCCGCCGAACGTTTCACAGCTTCAAGTTTTTCCACCCCCTGCTCGCGCAACTGGTTGGCGAACTCCACGATCAGGATGCCGTGTTTGGTGATCAGGCCCACCAGCGTGATGAGACCGATCTGGCTGAACACATTGAGCGTGCCTCCGGACAGTTTGAGTGCGAGCAGCGCGCCGAGCATGGACAGCGGCACACTGAGCAAGATGATCAGTGGATCGACGAAGCTCTCGAATTGGGCAGCGAGCACCAGGTAGATGAACAACAGCGAGAGCACGAACACGATGGCCAGCGAGCCCGACGAATTTCGGAACTCGCGGCTCTGTCCGTTGAGGTCGGTGGCATAGCCCGCGGGCAGAATTTCAGACGCGGTCTGCTCCATGAACTCCAACGCCTCACCCAGCGAATAGGTGGGGCTGATGTTGGCCGTGATCGACGCGCTGCGCCGCTGCCCGAAGTGGTTGAGCTCACGCGGCACCACCACCTCGCGGGTGGTCACCAGAGAGCCCAGCGGGATCATCGCGTCACCGCGCCCGCGCACGAACAGGCGGTCGATGTCCTCGGGTGTGCTGCGGTTGGCAGAGACGGTCTGCACCACCACGTCGTACTGCTCACCGTCGCGCTTGTAGCGCGTGACCACACGCCCGCCCAGCATGGTCTCGACCGTGCGCGCAATGGTGTCCACGCCAACGCCCATGTCGGCCGCGCGTTCGCGATCCACGTCCATGCGAATCTCGGGTTTGTTCAGGCGCAGGTCGGTGTCGACCTGCACGAAACCAGGGTTCTGCGCCAGCCGGTCCTGGAACTTGCGCACGTTGGCCGACAGGTTTTCATAGGTGTCGCTGGTGACGATCACGAAGTTGATCGGTCGCTCGCGAAAACCCTGGCCGAGCGAGGGAGGCGTGATGGGGAAGGCGCTGACGCCCGGCAGCGCCGCCATGCCCGGGGCCATGGCGCGCGCGATTTCCATCGTGGTGCGGTCGCGATCCTCCCAGGCCTTGCCGCGCATCACCACGCTCGCCTGCGCCACCGAAGGGTTCCCCACGATGGTGAAGATGCGATCGAACTCCGACTGCTGCGTCGCCATTTTCTCGATCGCCTCGGCGTAGCGACGCGTGTAGGCCAGCGTTGCGCCGTCGGGTCCGTTGATGTTGGCCAGCACGACGCCACGGTCTTCCATGGGTGCGAGCTCCGAGCGCGTGGTCTGCAGCAGCCACCAGCTGCCGGCGGCACTGGACACCATCACCGCCACCACCAGCCAGCGCACGTTCAATGAGCGGCCCAGGGCGCGGTCGTAAGCCGTGTTCACGCCCGTGAGAACGCGTTCCATGAACCGATCGAATCGACTGGGCTTCTCTGTATGCCGCAGCAGCTTGGAGCACATCATGGGCGAGAGCGTGAGCGCCACAAAGCCAGAGACCACCACGGCACCCGCCAGCGCCAGCGCGAATTCGGCGAACAGACGCCCGGTGCGTCCCGGTGTGAAGGCCAGCGGTGCATACACCGCCGCCAGAGTCAGTGTCATCGCGACGATGGCGAAGCCGATCTCCCGTGCGCCCTGGATGGCGGCCTCAAAGGGCTTCATGCCCTCTTCGATGTGCCGGTAGATGTTCTCCAGCATCACAATCGCGTCGTCCACCACCAGGCCGATGGCCAGCACCAGGGCCAGCAGCGTGAGGGTGTTGATGGAGAAACCGAACAACGCCATCAGCGCGAACGAGCCGATCAGGCTGACGGGAATGGTGATCAACGGAATGACCGACGCGCGCAGTGTGCGAAGGAAGACGAAGATCACCAGTGCCACCAGCACCGCCGCCTCGGCGATGGTGGTGTACACGGCCTTGATCGAGCGGTCGATGAAGATCGAGTTGTCGTTGGCCACCTCGATGCTGACGCCCTCGGGCAGTTCCTCGATGATGCGCGGCAGCATCTCCTGCACCGCAGCCGAGAGCTCCAGCGGATTGGCCGTCGCCTGGCGGATCACACCCAGTGAGATGGCGTCGCGTCCGTTGTAGCGCACCGAGGTGCGCTCGTCTTGCGGTGCCTGCTCCACGCGCGCCACATCGTCGATGCGGATGGTCTGACCGCTGACGGTGCGGATGCCGATGGCTCGGAACTGCTCCGGCGTCTGCACGTCGGTGGCGGCAGTCACGTTGAACTCGCGCAGCGAACTCTCGATGCGGCCGGCGGGCACTTCCAGGTTGGAGCGGCGCAGCGCGTCCTCCACGTCCTGCACGGTCAGGCCGTAGGCGGCGAGACGGTCGGGGTCGATCCAGATGCGCATGGAAAAGCGCCGCTCGCCCCAGACACGCACATCAGCCGCTCCAGGCGCGGTCTGCAGCCGGGGTTTGATGAGCCGATTGGCCAGATCGCTGAGCTCCAGCGACGTGATGGTGTCGGAATTGAGCGCCAGCCAGATGACCGGCGAGGCGTCGGCCTCGACCTTGGCGATGGTGGGCTCGTCAACGTCATCGGGCAGGCGCTGGCGCACGCGGCTGACCTTGTCGCGCACGTCGGCAGCGGCGGAGTCGGGGTCGCGCTCCAGCTTGAAGCGCACGGTGATCTGGCTCTGCTCCTGGCGGCTGATGGAGGTGATGATGTCCACGCCCTCGATGCCGGCAAGCGAGTCCTCCAGCACCTTGGTGACCTGGGACTCGATGACCTCGCTGGAAGCGCCGCCGAAGCGCGTCGTGACGGTGACGGTAGGTTCGTCGATGCGCGGATACTCGCGCACCGTCAGCCCCGTGAACGACACGAAGCCGATCAGCAGAATGAGCAACGACAGCACGGTGGCGAACACCGGGCGCCGGATGGCAATTTCAGGCAGTTGCATGGGGATTCCCGTCGGTCGGCGGCGTCAGGGCGTGACGGGCTGGCGCGCCTGCGCAGCGCCGTTGGTGGTTGACACCATGTTCACCACCCGCACGGCAGTGCCGTCACGCTGCAGGCGCTGCTGTCCAGCCACCACCACCGTGTCACCCGAAGCCACGCCCTTGACGATCTGAACGACGGACCCGCGCCGCACGCCCGGTTCGACCTCGACCCGGCGCGACAGCAACTTCTTTGCGTCGCCCTGTCCCTGCTCATCGAGCAGGAAGACAAACTGCTTGCCGCCCTGGGGCACCAAGGCTTCCTCGGGCACCACCAGGGCCGCGTCGTTCACCGAAAACACGATGAGCACGCGTGCGAACATGCCCGGACGCAGATCGGCGCCCGCCGTTCTGGGCATCACCGCGCGCACCGAGATGGATCGCCCATTGGCGTCCAGGAGTGGATCGACCGCCAGCACCTGGGCTTCGAAGGTCTTGCCCGGCAGGGCGTCGAGTTGCACCTGCACCGACTGGCCGGCGGCAATGCGGCTCTGGTAGCGCTCGGGCAAGCGGAAATCCACGGTCAGCAACGAGGTGTCCTCCAGATTCACCAGGTCGTCGCCATCGCCCACGTACTGGCCCAGGTTGATGCTGCGCAGGCCCACGGTGCCGTTGAAGGGGGCCGTGATGCGCATGCGCTGCATGCGCGCCGTGGCCAGGGCCACCTGGGCTTCAGCCACCTGCAGATTGGCCTGGCTTTCTTCCACCACGCGGGTGGCCACGAAATTCTGCGCCACCAGTTCCTGGTTGCGCTTGAGGTTGGCACGGGCGATCGACTGCTGCGCTTGCGCCTGACTCAGTTCGGCGCGCTGCAAGGTGTCGTCCAGTTGCACCAGCAACTGACCCGCCTTGACCTGCGCACCGTCGGCAAACGCGATGCGGACCACCCGGCCACTGACCTCGGGCTTGAGCGTGACGCTTTGGCGCGAACGCAGCGTGCCCACCGCCTGGGCGTCGTCCCGCAGGCGCACGGCCTTGACTTTGGCCACTTCCACCCCGGGCGCCGTACCTATGCCACCACCACTCGCCGGTGTGGCGGCCGCTGCCCCGCCCGTACCCGGGGCAGCCACCGCCGCGGAGGGCTTGTTCTGCAGCCACCAGGCTGCACCGGAGGCCGCGGCGATGCCCGCAACCGCCACCAGCACATAGATCACTTTCTGGGCCATGGTTTCTCAGTGGAATTTCAAAAGAGGGTGTCGGGCCGCTGCGCTCAGCTCAGCCGTGCATCGATGGCATGCTCACGATCTTTGCAATGTAGCAGTGCTGAGCACCGCGCAGGCGTGAAGTTCCCAACACCCCAGAGGCATTGAGAGGCTCATCAACCCGGGACACCGCGGTTGGCCAACGCGTCGGCCCGCTCGTTACCCGGATCGCCCGCATGGCCTTTCACCCAATGCCATTCGATCTGGTGGATGCCGCCATGTACCAGGGCGTCCAGCCGCTGCCAGAGTTCGGCGTTTTTCACCGGCTGCCTGGCTGCGGTGATCCAGCCCTTGCGCTTCCAGCCGTGGATCCATTCGGTGATGCCCTTGCGCACGTATTCGCTGTCGAGATAGAGCGACACGCGGCAGGGGCGCTTGAGCGCGGCCAGCGCCTCGATCACCGCGGTCAGCTCCATGCGGTTGTTGGTGGTGTCGCGCTCGCCGCCCCACAACTCCTTCTCGAACCCTTCCGAGCGCAGATACACGCCCCAACCGCCAGGCCCCGGATTGCCTTTGCAGGCACCGTCGGTGTAGATCACCACATGGTTCAAACGTCAAACTCCTGAAGAAATGGAAGTGGATGGCCGCACACGACGACTCAGCGCCGGTTGGCCACCGGCACGGGCGCGGGCGTCGCAACGCGCCGGGGCTTCCAGGCCGGCCCCAGCAGACGCATGCCGCGCACGCGCTTGACCGCCACCACGAAATACACCGCGCCAAAGATGGGCCACCAGCGTGCACCTGCCCGGTCCATCCAGGCGGTGCGCTGCAACCATTTGTCGGTTTTCATCGCCGGGCGGTAGCAGCCGAAGCGGTCCGACTCTACTTCAAAGCTCAGCAGACGCAGCCAGTCGCGCAGGCGCCAGGGACCGATGAATTCACCCGCATCCGGCAGAAACAGATCGGGCCTTCCCAGCACGCCCACGCGCCCGCTCAGCCGGGCCCGTCCCTGGCGCAAGCCCCACAGGCTGCCCGGGTTGAAGCCGGAGATCACCACCCGACCCTCGGGCACCAGCACGCGCTCCACCTCGCGCAGCACCTGGTGCGGATCGGCGCTGAGCTCCAGCGTGTGCGGCAACACGACAAGATCGAGGCTGGCCGCGGGAAACGGCAGGGCCGCCGCGTCGGTGACCAGCGCCACCCGCATGCGCTGCGGCTGCCCGTTCGAGTCACCCGTTCGTGCATCTTGTGCCAATTGGGACTGCAGTTCCTCCGGCAGGGCCAGCCAGCGGTGCGGCATGCGGTTGGCCTGCAAGGTCTGCAGTTCGGGCAGCCCCAGCTGCATGGCGTTGTAGCCAAAAAGGTCGGCCACCGCCAGGTCGAATTGCGTCTGCTCCCAGCCCAGCAAATACTGGCCGGGCGGGGTTTGAAACCATTCGGTCAACCCTGTCAAGTTTTCGGTCATGGGTGGCGTCAGAGGGGCGATGAAACAGCCGAAGTCTGCGACACTGCAAACCACCGCGAAAGCCCCCTCGGACTCTACACGTCCCCGCCCCATCGACACACGCCCCGACCCATGGAACTGTTCCCCCTGCCAGCCTTCAGTGACAACTACATCTGGATCCTCCACGATGGTCAGCGCGCGCTGGTGGTCGACCCCGGCGAGTCCGATGGCGTGCTGGCCTGGCTGGAGCAACACAGCCTGACGCTCGACACCATCCTGATCACCCACCACCACGCCGACCACACCGGTGGCGTGGCCGCGCTGCGCGAGGCCACCGGCGCACACGTGATCGGCCCGGCCTTTGAGCCCATGCCCGAACCCCTGCAGCGCGTGAGCGCCGGTGAACACGTGGATGTGCTCGGCCTGCGCTTCGAGGTGATCGACGTGCCAGGTCACACGGCCGGCCACATTGCCTATTACGCCGCCCAGGCCAAGGGCTCACCGCTGCTCTTCTGTGGCGACACGCTGTTCTCGGGCGGCTGCGGCCGTCTGTTTGAAGGCACGCCCGCGCAGATGCTCGACTCCCTCACCCGGCTGGCGGCCCTGCCCGCCGATACACGCGTGTGCTGCACCCACGAGTACACGCTGTCCAACCTGAAGTTCGCCCAGGCCATCGAGCCCGACAATGGCGCCCTCGCCGCTTACGTTGCGAAATGCCAGCAACAACGCGCCCAGAACTTTCCCACGCTGCCCAGCTCCATCGGAGTCGAAAACAGCATCAACCCGTTCCTGCGCACCGCAGAGGCGGCCGTGGTGCGAGCGGCCCAAGCCCACGAGCCGGCCACCACCGCCGACGCCGTGTCGGTCTTCGCCACGCTACGGACCTGGAAAAACAATTTCAAATGACGCACGCCTTCGCCTTGCCATCGCCCCCTGCTTTCCCCTCTCGCAACCGCCGCTGGTGGAGCACTGCCGCCCTGGCAGCGGGTCTCTTTCTTTCAGGCTGTGCCACGGTCGACAACGGCAATGGCAACAGCACGCCAGCGCCGTCGGCCGTCGATCCGTTCAGCAACCGCGCGAGCGCCGCGCCGCCGCGCCTTCCCTCGTACCGCTTGCCGGGCGACATTCCTCTGAGCGACATCGGCGTGGCCAGCACCAGCGTGCCACCCGTGACCCTGCTGGCCGCACCGGCGGACCTGTGGGAGCGCATCCGCCGCGGTTTTGCCATGACCGATCTGGACAACGATCTGGTGCGCGATCAGGAACGCTGGTACGCCACGAGGCCCGACTACATCCAGCGCATGACCGAGCGCTCCAGCCGCTACCTGTTTCACATCGTCGAAGAGATCGAACGCCGCAACATGCCGATGGAACTGGCGCTGCTGCCGTTCATTGAGAGTGCGTTCAACCCGCAGGCGGTGTCCAGTGCGCGCGCCGCCGGCATGTGGCAGTTCATGCCGGCCACCGGGCAGTCGTTCGACCTCAAGCAAAACGTCTTTCGCGATGACCGCCGCGACGTGCTGGCCTCCACCCGCGCCGCGCTGGACTACCTCCAGCAGCTCCACGGCCGTTTCGGCGACTGGCACCTGGCGCTGGCCGCCTACAACTGGGGCCAGGGCAACGTGAACCGCGCCATCACCAAGAACCAGCGCCTGGGCCTGCCCACCGGCTACACCGACATCAACATGCCGCTGGAGACGCGCACCTACGTGCCCAAGCTGCAAGCGGTGAAAAACATCATGGCCCAGCCGCAGGCGTTCAACACCACCCTGCCCCTGATCGGCAACCACCCGTTCTTCGACACCGTCACGCTTGACCGGGACATCGATGTGGCCGTGATCGCGCGCCTGGCCGAGGTGAGCGAGGCCGACTTCCGCGCACTCAACCCCTCGCTCAAGCAACCGGTGGTGATGGCCGCCGGCACGCCCAACATCTTGCTGCCCTGGGACAACGCGGTGATCTTTCAGACCAGGCTGCAAAGCCACGACGGGCCGTTGGCCAGCTGGACCGCCTGGGTTGTGCCCACCACCATGACGGTGGCGCAGGCCGCCTCGCGCGTGGGCATGAGCGAATCCGATCTGCGCGAGGTCAACAACATTCCGCCGCGCATGAGCTTGCGCGCCGGCTCCAGTCTGCTGGTGCCGCGCACCGGGCAACGCAACAGCGACGTGCCCCTGCACGTGGCCGACAACGGCCAGCTCAACCTGCAGCCGGACGTGGTCTTGCGGCGTTCGGTGGTCAAGGCACGCAAGGGTGACACCCTGGCACGTCTGGCGCAGCGCTACGGCGTGAGCGCGGTCAGCGTGGCCGGCTGGAACAACCTGGCGGTCAATGCCGCCCTCAAGCCCGGTCAGCGAGTCAAGCTGATGCTGCCCAAGCGGATCTCGCTGGCGGCCTCCGGCGGCACGCCCGCAAAGAAGGCTGTCGCCAGCGGTACCCGCAAGGTGGCCAAGAGCGCGGGCCAGCCCACCAAGGCAAAAGCCAGAGTGGTGGTCAAGAAAAAGACCACCAGATCGGTTGCATCGAGCAGCGCCAAGACGCGCCTGGCTTCCACCGCCAAGACCGACAAGAAGCCCTGATCCCGTGCGCCTCAGGCCCTGAAACGGGCCTTGGCCTTGCGGGCGAACACGTTGGTGAAGGTGTTCGGCAGATCGAAGCGGTCCATCGACCCGGGCTCGTCGAACTGGGCCACCAGGCGCGCCGCGATCTCCGGCCCCTCGTTGGGCATCAGGCCGTCGGGCGACCAGGACTCACGCGCCCGGTTGAACGCCGCGAGGTAGAGCGAACGGTCACCCTGAAAGTAGCGCTCCGGCACCACCTTGATGATGTCGGATGGCCCCGCGGTCTGCAGCCACTTGAGCGCATGCACCATCGCGTCCGCCATGGACTGGCTGGCGCGCGGAAACTGGGTGAGGAATGCGCTGGTGGCACACAGACAGGCCGAGGGCATCGGCCCGCCAAACACATCGGCGTTGCCGCGCACGCTGCGCGTGTCGGCCACCACCTTCAGCTCTCCCGCCTGCTCCAGTTGCGTCACCGTGGGGTCGGTGTAGCTGATGGCATCCAGCGCGCCGTTGCGAAAGGCCGAGATCGCCGCCCAGGCATTCGGAATGGCCACGAACTGCACGTCACCCGAGCGCAAACCGCCGCGGCTGAACACGGCACGGGCAACACGGTGCGCGGAAGACCCGATGGCTTGCACCCCCACCCGCTTGCCCCGGAGATCGGACAGCTGGCGGTAGTGCGCGAACGTCTTGGTCGACACACCCACCACGATCTGGGGCGTGCGCCCCTGCAGCACGAACGACTGCAAGGATTGGCCGCGCACCTGCCAGGCGATGGTGCTGCTGTAAGGCGCCGACAGCGCGTGGACCGCGCCCGAGAGCAAGGCCTGCATGGCTTGAGACGCTTCCGCGAAGTCCCGCACCTCCACATCCACACCTTCGCTGGCAAAGTAACCCAGCCGGTCGGCAATGGTCAGGGGCAGGCAGGAGAAGTCGGTGCGGTTGTCCACCGCGATCACCAGCTTGGGGGCATTGCGTGGCAGGGGTGTGGCGGGCGGCACGATCAATTGCGCGCGCAGCTCCGGCATGCCCGCAGCCAATGCCGCTGCGGCCACCGCTCGACCCCAATCTCTGCGCTTGAGCATGCCCCCATGTCCTCTCTGTATTGCTTTATGAATACACAGAGATTAGGGGGCCCACTGCCCGCCCGCATCGGGACCATTCCCGAGCGGGTTTGTACCGAGCGTTTTCAGGGTATTTTTTGCAAGCTGATGTAACCGCACCGCCACCAGCGTGGCAGCGTGCTCAGGCGAACAGGATCGCGACGTTCACCAGGAAGGCCAGCCCCCACACCAGACTTCGCACGGTGGCCAGGTCGGCCACGTACATCATGATGTAGAGCAGGCGCAGCACGATGTAGAGGAAGGCCAGCACGTCCAGCCGCAGCTGCGAGGCGCCAAGCTGGTGGGCGATGATCACCGCGCCCATGAAAAACGGCAGCGCTTCAAAGCTGTTGGCCTGCGAGGCGTTGGCACGGGCGCGCCAATCGGTCTGCTTCGCGAGCCATTGACGCGGGTGGTGGTTGTCGAAACCGCCCTGGCGTCTGGGTATGGCCAACATGCCCCACTTGGCCAGACCCGCGCACAGGATCGGCAACACCGACGCCACGAGCACGCACCAATAGGCCACGGTCAATCCCGCCAGTTTCATGGGATGGTTCTTTCAGGAAAATAAAAGCGATGCGCTCAGCGCCGGTCCACCAGCGCATGGGCAATGGTGCCCAGGTCCACGTATTCCAGCTCACTGCCCACCGGCACGCCTCGGGCCAGCCGAGTGACCTGCACGCCGCGCCCCTTGAGCGCCTGGGCGATCACGTGTGCGGTGGTTTCGCCCTCGGCGGTGAAGTTGGTCGCCAGGATCACCTCACGCACCTCGGACACACCGGTCGGCGTCTGGGCCGGCGCGTCGATGCGGTCGAACAGCTTCTGCAAGCCGATGTCGTGCGGCCCCACCCCGTCCAGCGGGCTGAGCTTGCCCATCAGCACGAAGAACAGGCCCTTGTAGGCGCCCGTGCGCTCCATCGCGGCCTGGTCGGCGGGTGTCTCCACCACACACAGCTGGCTGCGGTCGCGCCGCGGGTCCAGGCAGGTATGGCAGATGGCTTCTTCGGTGAAGGTGTGGCACAACGCGCAGTGCTGCACGGAAGCGGCCGCGTGCTCCAGCGCACGGGCCAGATGCAAGGCGCCCTCGCGGTCGTGCTGCAGCAAATGAAACGCCATGCGCTGGGCCGATTTGACGCCCACGCCCGGCAGGCGGCGCAGGGCCTGAACCAGATGTTCAAGGGAATGGGTTTCGGCCATGCGCTGGGGCAGCGGCCGTCAGAAAGGAAACTTCATGCCACCAGGCAGACCCGGCATGCCGGCGGTGATCTTGCCCATCTTCTCGGCGGAGGTTTCTTCGGCCTTGCGCACGGCGGCATTGAACGCTGCAGCCACCAGGTCCTCGAGCATGTCCTTGTCGTCGGTCAGCAGGCTGGGGTCGATGGTGATGCGTTTGACATCGTGCTTGCAGGTCATGAGCACCTTGACCAGTCCGGCACCGGACTCGCCCGTGACTTCGACGAAGGCCAGTTCGTCCTGTGCCTTCTTCAGGTTGTCCTGCATGGCCTGAGCCTGCTTCATGAGGCCGGCGAGTTGTCCTTTGTTGAACATGCTGTGTCTTTCTTTGTAGGAATGAATGAGAGGCTCAGGCCCGTGTGGCCTTGAGCGTGCCAGGCACGATTCTGCCGCCAAAGTCGCGCATCATGGTCTGCACAAACGGATCACCCATGATCTGCGCTTCAGCCTGGCGCTGCAGCCGCTCGGCCTCCAGCGCCAGGCGCCGGGAAGGTGAGTCGATCACGGTGCCGATCTCCACCACCAGGCGCACCTGGTGGCCAATGGTTTGCAAGGCAGTGGACAGGCGCTCGCGGCTGTTGCCCTGGTTGAGCGACTCGCGCTCCACCCGCAACACCCAGCGGTCGGTGTCACGCGCCACCAGTTGTGACTGCAGGCCCAACTCACGCACCAGCGCCGAAATCGTTTCATTGCGCACCAGTTGCATGATGGCGTCGAACCAGAAATCGCCCTCTTCGGTGGACGCGATGGGCGCGAGGCCCGAAGGCGTTGCGGGGGCACGGACCTGGGGCTGGTCCGCGCGGCCGGGTTCACCCGCATCGCGCACGGGAATGGCCACCGTGCGGCTCGGAGTGGGCGCGGTCTCGGGGTTCTCCTCCCAGGGAGGACCGTCGTCTTCGGGCCAGGGTGCATCGTCCATCTCCGGCGAGGCTGCGGCTTGACGGGCGGGTGCAGGAACCGGTGGCGACTGCACCACCACGGGCTGGGGGGCAGGCGCCGCGACGGGGGCGGCAACCGGCACCACAACAGGGGATGCGGCGGGCACCACACGCACCACCGGAGCACTCACCGGCGCTGAGGCCACCACCGGCGGTGGGGCGGCCTCAGCGGGTTTCAGAGTTTTTTTTTCCGCTGCGGCCACCGCCGCATTCGCAGGCTTGAAGGCCAGCAGCCTCAGCAGCACCATGGTCAAACCGGCGTATTCGTCGGGCGCCAGGCCGAGCTCGGCCCGGCCATGCAGGCACAGGCTGTAAAGCAACTGGGTCTCATCAGCGGGCAAGCTGCCGGCCAGGCGCTCGATTTCGATGTCGTCCGGGTCTTCCAGGCCATCGGCCGGCGCGCGGCCCGGCACCGCCTGGAGCACCGCCATGCGCTGCAGCACGCCGGTCATGTCTTCCAGCGTGGTGGCGGCGTTCAGTCCGTTGAGGCGCAACGCATCGATGGTGTCCACCACCGTGGCGCCGTCGGCCCGCGCCAGCGCGTCGATCAGGCGCAGCACATACGAACGGTCCACCGCGCCCAACATCTGGCGCACCGTGGCCTCCTGCAACTGACCACCGCCGAATGCAATTGCCTGGTCGGTGAGAGACAGCGCGTCGCGCATGGAGCCGCGTGCGGCCCGCGAGATGAGGCGCAAGGCCTGGGTTTCGGCGGGCACCTGCTCGGCCTGCAGCACCTGCATCAGGTGCTCCTGCACCGTCTCGGGCGCCATGGGTCGCAGGTTGAACTGCAGACAGCGCGACAACACCGTGACCGGCACTTTCTGCGGGTCGGTCGTGGCCAGCACGAACTTGAGGTACTCGGGCGGCTCTTCCAGCGTCTTCAACATGGCGTTGAACGCCGTGTTGGTCAGCATGTGAACCTCGTCGATCATGAAAACCTTGAAGCGGCCCTGCACCGGCTTGTAGACCGCCTGCTCCAGCAGGGCCTGCACCTCGTCCACGCCCCGGTTGGAAGCGGCATCGAGCTCGGTGTAATCCACGAAACGGCCACTGTCGATGTCGGTGCAGGCCTGGCACACGCCGCAGGGTTCGGCGGTGATGCCGCCCTGCCCGTCGGTGCCCAGGCAGTTGAGCGACTTGGCCAGGATGCGCGAGACCGTGGTCTTGCCCACGCCGCGCGTGCCGGTGAACAGGTAGGCGTGGTGCAGCCGCTGGGTGGTCAGCGCGTTGGAAAGCGCCTGAACCACATGGCCCTGGCCTACCATTTCGGTGAAATTGCGCGGGCGGTATTTGCGGGCCAGAACGACATAGGACATGCGGTCGATTCTAAGCGGCGGGTTATGGGCCAAAGCCCTGCGCCACCACAGCGCATCGCCTACAATTCACCTCGACGGGCCTTCCCGCATGGTGAAGCGGCCAACCGGGTCAGGTGGGGAACCAAGCAGCCCTAACTGTGAATCCAGTGCCGGGGTCAAGGCTCGTCACCTTCTTTTTTTCAGACTCCCTCCAGGCGACTGTCGCGATGGCCAAGCCCAGCGCGCGGGCGCCTGTACAGCCCCCCATTGATCGTGATACAAGCCCTTGCAAAACCAGTGAGGTTGAGCCATGGGGAAGGTGTGCGCGAAGTGCGGGACGGAGAACCGCGAAAAGGCGATGTTTTGCAAAGGCTGCGGTGGCAAGTTGGCCACCGGGTCGAGCCCAGCGTCGGTTGAAGGGGCGTCGTCGAGCTGCCCGGCGTGCAGGGCGTCCAATCCGCCGGGTTCAAGATTCTGCAAGTCTTGCGGCTGCTCCCTGTTGCAGGCACCCCCAGCACCAGCACCAGCACCAGCACCAGCACCAGCACCAGCACCAGCACCAGCACCAGCACCAGCACCAGCAGTTCCGCTCCTGGCGGATACGGCCCGTGTCGATGTTCATCCAGCGTTCGAACCCGTGGCCGGATCGAAGGGCCTGAGCAGCAGGAAACTCGCGTTGGTGAGCATGCTGCTGGTCACCGCCGCATTGACAGCAGGGTTCTACCTGCAGCAACAGAGGACCCCATCGCTTTCATCTTCGCCCGTTCCCGCAACGCTGGCGACCGAGTCGGCGCCACCCGCAGCCCATCCGACGGTGGCGACGGTGCTGGAGGTGAAGGAGCCGACCGTCAGCGCGCCGGCCACCGAGACCGCCAGCTCCGCTGCCCCGCCTGTGGTGGACCCTGCTGCAGAGGCTGCAGAGGCCGAACGGGTGAATGCGCTGAACGCGCACAACGCCCGACTGAAACAGCAGCGACTCGAACGCGAGAGACGCGAGAGACGCGAGCGAATGTTGGCGGCTCAGGAGCAGGCCCGCGCCGCGCAGGAACTCGAACAACAGCGCGCCGAGCAGGCACGTCGTCAGGCCCAGAACACACCCGTGCCTGCCGTCGCTGTGCCCGCGCCGGCAAAGCCCGTGGCCCCGGCGCCCACCGTGGCCCGGATCTGCGCCGAAGCCGGCAACTTCTTCACGCGCGAATTGTGTCGCGCGCGCGAGTGCCTCAAGACCTCGCAAGCGAACGATCCGATCTGCGTGAATTTCCGCAAGCTGGAGGAGGCCAACCGTGCAAGAGAACCCTACAACTAGCATGACCACACGCAACCCCACCTCCATCGACAGTTGGCACGCCCATGTGTACTTTGGCGCAGACAGCCGCGACGCAGCCTGGGCATTGCGCGAAGTCATCGCCACCGAGCTCGGTGCGCGGGTAGCCATCGGGCGGTTCCATGAAAAGGCGGTCGGGCCGCACCCGGCCTGGACCTACCAGCTGGCTTTTGATGCGCCGGAGTTCGCCCATGTCGTGGGCTGGCTGTCGCTCAACCACGGCGCGCTCGACGTGCTCATCCACCCCAACACCGGGGACGCGCTGAGCGACCACCGCGACGCCGCGCTGTGGTTGGGCAAGTCGTACGCGCTGAACCTGAGCGCGCTCGCGTGACTCAGGCTGGCAAGCCCGCGATCCAGCGTCGCACGCCCTCCCCTGCCGCCACACCGCTGGCCAGGCAGGCCGTGAGCAGGTAGCCACCGGTGGGCGCTTCCCAGTCCAGCATCTCGCCAGCACAGAACAGGCCCGCTCGGGCCTCGACCATGAGGTCGTTGTTCAAGGCCTCCCAGCGCACGCCACCGGCGCTGCTGATCGCTTCATCGATCGGCCGGGCCGCTTGCACGGTGATGGGCAAGGCCTTGATGGCTGTTGCGAGCCGCGCGGGATCGTTCATCGTGTCCTTGTCCAGCCGCTCGTGCAGGATGCCCATCTTGATGCCGTCCAGGCCGAGCCGGCTCTTGAGGTGGCTGGACAAGCTGCGGGAGCCGCGCGGATGGCTCACGTGGGTCAGCACCTGCTCGGTGCTGCGGTCGGGCAGCAGGTCGAGCTCGAACGTGGCCTGGCCGTTGCGAGCGATCTCGTCGCGCAGCAGGCTGGACGCGGCGTAGATCAGACTGCCTTCGACACCGGTGGCCGTGGCCACGAACTCGCCCTTGCGCTGAAAGTGCTGACCGAGGCTGTCGGTTGTGTGGATGGCGACCGACTTGAAGGGCTGACCAGCGAAGCGTTCGCTGAAATGCGCACTCCACCCCTGGGCCACACCGTGTGCCGCCGAGCCGGCCACGTCGAAGCCGCAGTTGCTTGGCCGCAGCGGGTTCACCGCCACGCCCGCGGCCTGCAGCCACGGCACCCAGGCGCCGTCGGACCCCAGGCGCGCCCAGCTGGCGCCGCCCAGTGCGAGCACGGTCGCGCGAGCGTGCACTTCAACCCGGCCGCTGGGGGCTTCAAACACCAGCGGACCGTCGGGCGAGGCGTTCCAGCCCAGCCAGCGGTGGCGCATGTGGAACACCACCGGCACGCCACCCTCGTCCGGGTGGCGCAGCCGATGCAACCAGGCGCGCAGCAAGGGCGCGGCTTTCATGTCGGTGGGGAAGACGCGGTTCGAGGTGCCCACGAAGGTCTGAATGCCCAGGCCGGTGGCCCAGTCGCGCACGGCTTGTGGGCCCCAGTGCTGCAGCAGGGCCTGAACGCGGTCTTGCGCCCCGCCGTAGCGCGTGACGAAGGTATCCAGCGGCTCGGCGTGCGTGAGGTTCATGCCACCCTTGCCGGCCAGCAGGAACTTGCGCCCCACCGAGGGCATGGCGTCGAACAGGTGGACCGCCAGACCGGCGCGGCTCATGACCTCGGCAGCCATCAGACCGGCGGGGCCGCCGCCGATGATGGACACGTCCACGTTGAAGGATGAAATGGCGCCGGGGTGGGTCATGGGGTGATCGATGTGTCTTGCAGTTCGATCAAACGACCATGCAGGTTGATGAAGGCCAGGCGCACCAAGGCGCCGGGCCGCGCGGCTTGCACCGCGTGGCGGTAGCTCTGCATTTTCGCAAGCAGCTCCACTTGTTGTTCCGGGTTCTCCGCGCTCTTGAAATCGAGCACCCACCACTCGCCGGTGTCGGCGCGCCGCACCAGGCGATCCAGCCGCAGGAGCTCACCGCCGTGAAAGAGCTCGACCTCGTTGCCGGTGGCGTCGACCACGGCGTCATCCCAGGCCCAGGCGGCTTCGCCTTGCACGATGCGCCGCGCCATGGTCTGAGCCTGCGTGGCCTGGGCTGGGCTGAGCGCGAACTCGCGGGCCACGGCGTGGGTGTGCACGGAGGACCAGTCGAAGCCGCGCGCGGGCGTGGGGTGCCACTGCAGCAGGCGGTGCAGCGCCAGGCCGACGCGGGTGCGCTCGTCGTCCACCACCGGCACGGTCGCTGTGGGCAGCCCGGTGCTCGCGGGCTGTGTCAACCGTGGCAGCGCGAGCAGGCTGAAGGTGTCGGTGGCCGGCACATCCGAAGCGACCTGTGGTGCCGGTGAGGTGTGCACATCCACCGGCTGCGTGAGCGGCAACAGCCGCTCGTACCAGGTACTCGCGTTGCCGCGCGCATGGGGCTCGAAGCTGGAGATCACCAGGCGCGATTCGGCCCGCGTGAGCGCCACATACAGGGCATTGAGTTCTTCGAGCGAGCGGGCCTGTTGCTCCAGCACCAGGGCGCTGGCCGCGCAGGCCGGCGGGTTCCTTTCACTGGCCAGAAACACGAAACGGCGCGGCACAGGCGCTTCGCCCGGCCAGTCGATCAGCACGCCCATGCTCTCGGGGCGCGAAGGGCCGGTGTCGGTGTCGAGCAGGAGCACGGTGTTGGCTTCCAGCCCCTTGGCACCGTGGATCGTGAGCAGGCGGACAGCGCCGCTGTTGTGCGTGGGCGTGGCCTTGATGCCACCGGCCTTGAGCGCGCGCACGAAGCGGTAGGGCGTGAGGAAACGCCCGCCGTCCTGCGCCAGCGCGGTGGCCAGCAGGTCGCGCAGTTGTGCGAGCACGCCGCCGCGCTGGCTGACAGGCACGGTGCGGGCAAATCGCGCGAGCACGTCACCATCGCCATAAATGGCCGAGAGTGCGTCATGGGGCGGCAGGCTCTGCACCCACTGGCGGTAGCGAAGTAGGCGCCCGGCGGTGGCGGTGAACTCCTGCGCCAGCGGCTCCGGCACTGATGGCAACGTGGTTTTCTCATACGCTGGCAGCTCCGCGAAGCGCTGCAACACGTTCCACCATGAGGACTTGACGGATTTGGCGTCGGTGCCGGGGCGCACCGTCCAGTGCTGCTGCAAGCGGGCCAGCCAGGCCAGCGCGTCGTCGCTCCAGCCAAACAGTGGCGACTTCAGCGCACGCGCCAGGCTCAGGTCGTGGCGGGTCGATACCAGCGCGTCCAGCAGCGCCACCACGTCCTGCACCGCCGGTGACTCGCACAGGTCGAGTTTTTCCGGCTGCTCGCTGGCAACGCCACGCTCGCGCAGCGCCTCGAACATCCACGCCAGGCGTTCGCGCCGGCGTGCGAGCACCATCAAACCATCGGGGCTCAAACGACCCGAGCCGATTTCGGCGGCAATCCAGTCGGCCGCCTGGCGCGCTTCCAGCGCGGACATGGTGTCTTCCAGCAGCACGCGGGGTGTGACGAGGCTGTCGCGCCAGATCGCTTCATGTCCCATGTCGGTGTCGCGTTCGCGCGCGCTGCGCGGCACCTGCGGCAAGGCCACCACCTCACCGGGCTCGTGGCTCTCGGTGGTGTGCTGGCGAAAATCGCTGCTGTATTCCCCGGCCTGCACGGCGGCGAGCATGGCGCTGTTGAGCGCTTCCACCACGGCGGGTGCGCAGCGGCGGGTGTGGTCGCAGCTGAGCAAGGCGCCCGAGAGGCCTTGCACCACGAAGGCCTGCGCGGCCTTGAACACCTGCGGCTCGGCGCGGCGAAAGCGGTAGATGGACTGCTTGGGATCGCCCACGAGAAACACACACGGCGCCTCGCCCGGGCCGGCGCCGGCGTAAGCCGAGAGCCAGCCGTAGAGCGCCTGCCACTGCAGCGGGTTGGTGTCCTGGAATTCGTCGATGAGCAGGTGGCGCACGCGTGCGTCCAGCCGCTGCTGCAACCAGCCCGAGAGTTCGGCGTCACCCAGCAGGCGGCGCGCGGCGGACTCCACATCGTTCATGTCGACCCAGCCACGCTCGCGCTTGAGCGCCGCGAAACTGGCCAGCAGCACCCGCGTGAGGCGGGCCATGCGCTGGTGATGCAGCCAGGCCTGGTGCTGCGAGCGCGCGGCCAGCACGCGCAGCGCAATCTCCTGCGCTGCCCGCACCTGTTCGATGCCGGCGATCTTGTCGCTGAACTTGCGCGGCTCGCTTTTCTGCGTGAGCAGGGCGTCGATCGCGGCTGCCCCGTCCAGCGCGGTGATGGCCTTCTCCAGCTCGACGCCCTTGGCCGCAAAGGTCACGGCGCTGGCCCGGCCGAGTGCAACGGCGGCACCCGACAACAGGTTGCGGGAGGGCGCGTGCTCGACCAGCCAGCGAAGTGGATCGTCGAACCCGGCGAACTCGGGGAACTGCTCACCCATCGCATCCACCGAGCCCTGCACCACGCCCGATGCATCGGCCAGGGCAAATTCCACGCGCTTTTGCAGCGCCTTGCGCAAGGCTTGTTGCGTCTGAAAACGACCGTGCGTGCCCACCGCGTCGACAAAATCCTGGCGGTCGGGGACGCTGGCGGCGAGCGCGCCGTAAAAGCGCGGCCACACCTGCTCCACGGCCTGCGTGTCGTCTTCGAGCAGCTCGTACTGCACCGGCAGCTGCAGCTCTTGCAACACCGACAATGGGGCGCCGCGCAGCAAGGCCGCGAACCAGCTGTGGAAGGTGCGCACCTGCACCGGCCGCCCCAGGGCAGTCACGCGCGCATGCAGGCTCCGGGCTTCGGGCACGCGCCGCTCGGCATCGGCTGCACCCAGGCCGCGCTGCTGCAACACCTCCAGCAGCTCGCCATCGGACAGATCGGCCCAGCGGCGCAGTTCGTCCCCCAGGCGTTTGCGCATTTCGCCCGCGGCCTTCTTGGTGAAGGTGATCGCCAGGATGTCTTGCGGAGCACAGCCGTCAAGCAGCGCGCGCAGGATGCGCGAGACCAGCATCCAGGTCTTGCCCGCGCCGGCGCACGCCTCCACCGCGATGCTGCGCGCGGGGTCGCAGGCGAGCGCGTAGAAGTCTTCGCGGGACACGGGCGTGCCGTTGATGCGGTAGGCCTTCTGGGGGCTCATGCCAGGCTCCAGAAATCTTTGCGACACAGGCCACGGGCCTTGCAGAACTCACACACCCGGCCCTCGCCCAAGGCGGGCATGGGGTGACCTGCGGCCACGCGCGCCATGTCGTGCGAAACACCAGCGCGCAGCTGCTCGCGCGCCTCCAGCACCTCGGTGTGCTCCACCAGTTTCGTGGCGCTTTCGGTGGCCGCCGAGCCCGGCCGGTCGTTGATGCTGAGGTAGGCGGCGCGCAGGTTGTCGTCGGGCAAGAGAGCGGCGTAGAAGGCCAGCTGCACGTCTTCCAGCGGCTCCTTCAACCGATCCAGGGTGGTCTTGCGGTTCTCGGTCTTGTAGTCGATCACGAACGGAATCGGGCCCTCGGGACTGTCCTGCGCATCCACGCGGTCGAGCTTGCCGTACAGCTTCCACGGGCCCACGCTGGCCGTCATCACCGCTTCAGCTTCTACGAAGCGTGGGCCGGGCCGATCGGATGTGGCCTCGAACGTGGCCAGCCATTCCAGGTAGCCATCGCGCGTGGCGGGCCATACCACCTCGTAGGGCAGGAATCCCGCCCCACCTTCGCCGGCATTCAGTCCCATGGCGGCGGCGGTCTCGATGGCGATGCGATCGAGCGCCGCGCGATCCGCCTCGGCCCCGGGGCGCGAATCGCCGCGTTGTTCGTGAAAGGCGCGCAGCACCGCGTGCAGCCAGTTGCCCATGTCACGCTGGTCCGGCTCGGCCGCGAGTTCGGGCGCATCGACCAACCGCAACTGGCGCAGGGCGAAAAAGCGGTACGGGCAATCGCGCAGATCCTGGTAGGCGCTGGCCGACAGCGCACCGGGCAACACGTCGCCGGCCGACGGAGAGGGGCGCACGGACGGCACAGACACCAGGGTGGTCGGCGTGCGTGGGTCGATGCCGTTGCGGTCCTGCTCGGCCTGCAGTGCCAACACCCAGGCGCTGGGCATGACGGGTTCGCCGAGTTCCTGCGTTCGCCACAGCACATCCAGGCGCGGCATGCACAGCAGCAACTGCCAGGCGCTGGCCGTGGCCTGGGCCAAGGTCTCGCGGGAGGGCAGGCCCAGCAGATCGCGCTGCGCTGCGGTCCACGAGCCGGGCGGCTCCGGGCTGGGGTTGAGATGCACTTCGTCACAGCCGGGCACCACCGTGGCCGCGAACGAGCGGCCGAGCAATTGCGCCATCGGCAGGATCACCACCGACGCCTCGCCAGTGCCTCGCGGCATGAAGGTCGCGCCCTCGAGCACGTCGCGCACCCAGGCGGTGAACGCAGCGAGAGATTTGCGCCCGGCTGCCCGGTGCGCGGTCGGTTCGGCCGAGGTCTCGCCTATGTCCGAGAGCTCGCGCGCCGCGCCGTCTTCGAGGCGCAGCACCTGCAAAGCCTGCTGCCCTGCCGCATCCCGTTGCAGCGCATCCCACAGGCCGATGGCCTTCAAGGCCTGCGCCACCGCGTCCAGCCAAGGCACCAGTCTGCGAGACGACTGCAAGCCCTCCAGAATTTCGCTCAGGCCGTCGGGCAAGGCCTGCTCCAGCCTGGCCATGCGCATGGCGGCACGCCACTGCGACACACCGGCTTCGCGGGCCAGTTGCTCCAGCGTCAGCACAATCTCCTCGGACCAGCGCGGGGCCTGCTTGAGCAGGTCCAGCACATCGTCCATGGAGGCGCGCGGCGAGGCGGCGCGCAACAAACTCATGAGTTGCGCGGCCGCGTGGGTGGTGGAGAGCTTCCAGCCGGTCTCGTCGCGCACGGCCACGCCAGCGCCGTGCAGCAGCGCGCTCACGCGCCGTGTGAGCAGCCGGTCGATGGTCACCAGCGCCACAGGCTGATGACCCTGGTTGATCCGCGCAATCACACAGGCCGCCGCGCGTTGCGCTTCGTCTTCGGCGTCGTCACAGGCGTGCAAGGTCCAGCCCGAGGTTTCGGCATTCGGCGGCTGACCCACGTCCCACGACAGGTTCAGCGCGCGCTCGCCCCAGTGCGCCACCAGAGCGGCGGCCAGCGGATCGGTCTGAAAGCCTTGCAGCACCACCAAAGCCTGTGCGCCCGCGCCGGGGCCGGCCTGCGGGCTCCACAACACGTCGGTGGCGTATGTGGATGTGCTGGCCCAGGTCAGCGCCAGCGTGGCCACCAGTCCTTCCCATTGCAGCGAGGCCGGGCCCGGCAACAGGTCCAGGCGCAGCGATTCGGCCCAGGCCGTGCGTTGCTCCGGCGGCACGGCCGCAGCCAGTGGCGCAAGTTGTCGCGCGGCCTCCACCAGGCGCGTCACCATCACGGCGCGCAACTCGGCGTCGGCCCGGGCCGGCGCCACCCGGTCGATGAAGGCCGCGGCCACGAGGCTGTCGCGCGCCATGTCCATGCTCAGGTCGGTGGCGCCGGGCAAGAAGGGCTGCAGCGATGCCGCCCAGTTGCGGCTCGACTCGAAGCGCGGCGCAAAGCCGTCGGGGTGGTGAGTCGACCAGGCACGCCGTCCGACGTCCATGAGTTGGGCGTAGGGCACCAACACCACCGCGCTGCCCGCATCCAGGCCGCGCTCGGCCAGCGCACGCGACAGGGTCTCGATCAACAAAGACCAATCGCTAGCGCCGCCTTCGATTTCTTGCCCGGGCAAGGCGGGAAGACCGGATTCGGAAGGCGGGTTGGCAGGCGTCATGGAATGGGGGTTTCTGTCACAATTGCCCGGACTGGTTGGCCCAGCGGTGACCTTCAAGCTCTTGAAGCCCGCGCAAGTGCCCAAACTTTAACCTCCCCGTTCAACGTTTTTTAGGATGAATCATGGCGAGCGACCTGATCAAACATGTTTCCGATGCAAGCTTCCAGGTCGACGTGCTGGATGCGCAGGCGCCCGTCCTGGTCGACTTCTGGGCCGAATGGTGCGGACCCTGCAAGATGATTGCCCCCATCCTCGATGAAGTGGCCGGCTCCTACGACGGCAAGCTCAAGATCGCCAAGCTCAATGTGGACGACAACCGCGACGTGCCGGCCAAGTTCGGTATTCGTGGCATCCCCACGCTGATGCTGTTCAAGGACGGCCAGCTGGCAGCCACCAAGGTCGGCGCCATGAGCAAGGCCCAGCTCACCGCGTTCATCGATCAACAGCTCGCCTGATGCTTTGTTGAGGAGTGCCTGGGTGCAATGCCCGGGCACCCTTCTCAGCCGCTTTCTTTTCCTGTCATAATTTCCCGCAGGCGGATCCGACAGACCCCGCCTCTCAATTGCGTACCGTCCGACATCCGGACGCCAGCGCCCCCTCCCCCGGTTCCCGACTCAACTCCCTCCCGGAGTGAATTCCATGCACCTCAACGAACTCAAGGCACTGCACGTGTCTGAAGTCCTCAAGCAGGCTGAAGCGCTTGAGATCGAAAACACCGGCCGCATGCGCAAGCAGGAGCTGATGTTCGCCATCATCAAGAAGCGCGCCAAGGGCGGCGAACTGGTGTACGCGGACGGCGTGCTGGAAGTGCTGCCCGACGGCTTTGGCTTCCTGCGCGCGCCGGACACCAGCTATACCGCCAGCACCGACGACATCTACATCTCGCCCAGTCAGATCCGCCGCTTCAACCTGCACACCGGCGACATGATCGAGGGCGAGGTTCGCATCCCGAAGGACGGCGAACGCTACTTCGCGCTCAACAAGCTCGACAAGATCAACGGCCTGCCCCCCGAGGACAACAAGCACAAGATCATGTTCGAGAACCTGACGCCACTGTTCCCCAAGGAGCAGATGCGTCTGGAGCGCGACATCAAGAGCGAAGAGAACATCACCGGCCGCGTGATCGACATCATTGCCCCCATCGGCCGCGGACAGCGCGCCCTGATCGTGGCACCGCCCAAGAGCGGCAAGACGGTCATGATGCAGCACATCTGCCACGCCATCTCCGCCAACCACCCCGAGGTGGAACTCATGGTGCTGCTGGTCGACGAGCGCCCCGAAGAAGTGACCGAGATGCAGCGCACCGTGCGCGGCGAAGTCATTGCGTCCACCTTCGACGAACCCGCCGCGCGCCATGTGCATGTGGCCGAGATGGTGATCGAGCGTGCCAAGCGGCTGGTCGAACTCGGCAAGGACGTGGTGATCATGCTCGACTCGATCACCCGCCTGGCCCGTGCCTACAACAACGTGCTGCCCTCCAGCGGCAAGGTGCTCACCGGTGGCGTGGACGCCAATGCGTTGCAGCGCCCCAAGCGCTTCTTTGGTGCCGCCCGCAAGATCGAAGAAGGCGGCTCGCTCACCATCATCGCCACGGCCTTGGTCGACACCGGTTCGCGCATGGACGAGGTGATCTTTGAAGAGTTCAAGGGCACCGGCAACTGCGAAATCCACCTGGACCGCCGGTTGTACGAAAAGCGCGTGTTCCCCTCGATCCAGCTCAACCGCAGTGGCACCCGCCGCGAAGAGTTGCTGCTGCAGCCCGAAATCCTCCAGAAGACCCGGATCCTGCGCCAGTTCATGTACAACATGGACGAAATCGAGGCGATGGAGATGGTGCTCAAGAGCATGAAGTCGACCAAGAACAATTCCGAGTTCTTCGACATGATGCGAAGGGGTGGGTAACCCCCCTGCGCGCCTGACGGCGCTTCCCCCCTGGAAGGGGGACAACACCTGAGGCCCGGCAGAGCCGGTTCCTCGGTGTTTCTGGTAGCGGGCACTTCGCTCCGATCGGGACTATCGAGCTATAATCTGCGGCTTTACCAAACGCGACAAGTACAGGGGAATGGTTCCCTTGCGGCTGCCGCACCTGAACCTCAAGGACACGTCATGAAAGACGGCATTCACCCCAACTACCGCGAAGTCTGCTTCCAGGACCTCTCCAATGGCTTCAAATTCGTGACCCGCTCCTGTGCGAACACGAAAGAGATGATCAAGATGGAAGACGGCCGCGAGCTGCCGCTGTACAAGCTGGACACCTCCAGCGAGTCACACCCCTTCTACACCGGCACGCAGAAGAGCGTGGACAACATGGGTGGTCGTGTGGAGCGTTTCCGCAACCGTTACGGCAAGACGACGCCTGCCGCCAAGTAAGCGGCTGGCTGGTCAGCGTCCCGCGGGGCGCTGGGTCCTGCACAAGAATGGCAGCTGGTTTCCCGGCTGCTTTTTTTTCGTCTTCAGCTTCCCCACCGTCGGCCACGGGCCCCTTGTATATTCCCCGCAGTGAACCAGCCCACCCCCGCCATCGTCACCCAGTCAGCCGTGCGCCGGCTCCCCCGGATCGCCCTGTTCCTGTTTTGCGCGGCCTACGTGCTGCCGGGATTCTTGGGGCGTGAACCCTGGAAGAACGCCGATGTGTCTGCCTTCGGCGTGATGCTGGAGATGGCCGCTGGCCACAGTGGGTGGTGGAACCCGCAGGTGCTGGGTGTGGCGGTGGAAGAAGCCGGGCCCCTGCCCTACTGGCTCGGCGCGATCTTCATCAAGCTGCTTCCATTCCTCTCCCCCGAGTTCGCGGTGCGCGTGCCCTTTGCACTGCTGCTGGCCCTCGCCCTGGCCTGCACCTGGTACACGGTTTACCACCTGGCTCGTCAGCCCGCCGCACAGCCGGTGCAGTTTGCCTTCGGGGGCGAGGCGCAGCCAACCGACTATGCGCGCGCGCTCGCCGATGCCGGCTTGCTGGCGCTCGTGGCCTGTCTGGGCCTGGCCCAGTTGTCTCACGAGACCACTCCCGATCTGGCGCGGCTCGCACTGGTGTCGCTGATGCTCCTGATGGCCTCACGCATGGCGCACACCGGTTACCGGCAGCCGTGGCGCAGCGTGGCCATCTGGGGCGTGGCCGTGGTGTGCCTGGTGTTCAGCGGGGCACCGTGGATCGCTGTCACGCTCGGTGGTGGCCTGCTGCTGATTCTGGGTCTCTCACGTCGCGGCCAGGAGGAGCCCGACACCTCGTGGCTCACCAGCGAAGCACCTTCGCAGCGCGATCCGGTGATCTGGTCGGCGGTGGTGCTGGGGCTGATCGTGGCCGCCTCAGCACTCAGCGGACAAGTCCCTGTCCCCGGCCTGCAAACCGCGCTGAATCAAGTGGAATGGCAGAGCTGGGGCAAGCTGCTGGTGTGGTTCACCTGGCCCGCTTGGCCGCTGGTGTTGTGGACGCTCTGGCGCTGGCGCCACCAGTTGCTGCGCCCCCACGTCGCCTTGCCCCTGTGGGCGGCGCTGGTGAGCGTGGTGGACAGCGCACTCTCACCCGAACGCGACCGGGCCCTGCTGCTGGCCTTGCCCGCGCTCGCCGCACTGGCGGCCTTTGCCCTGCCCACACTGCGTCGCAGCGTCTCGGCCCTGATCGACTGGTTCACGCTGATCTTCTTCTCGGGTTGCGCCCTGGTCATCTGGGTCATCTGGTTCGCCATGCAGACCGGCATTCCGGCCAAGCCGGCAGCCAACGTGGCCAAGCTGGCGCCCGGATTCGTGCCCGAGTTTTCCTGGACGCTGTTTCTGGCGGGGGCTGTGGCCACCGGCGCATGGCTTTGGCTGGTGTCATGGCGCGTCGGCAAACACCGGCAGGCGCTGTGGAAGAGCCTCGTGTTGCCTGCGGCGGGCAGCACCTTGTGCTGGTTGTTGCTCATGACGCTTTGGCTGCCTTTGCTGGACTTCGGCCGCAGCTATGGCCCGATTTCACGGCGCATTGCGACCTTGGTCCCGGCCGAGGGCTGTGTGCTGGCCGACGGGCTGAGTCAAGCCCAGATTGCTGCGCTGCAGTACCACGGATCGCTGAATCTGGTGCGCACCTCGAACCGCGGCGCTGGCGCCGATTGCCAGAGCCTGGTGGTGGCGCCGGCGAGCCAGGCCACGCTGCACCAACGCGTCGAACTCACCCATTGGGCATTCAAGTCCACCGTGAGACGGCTCACCGACACCAAAGAGAGCTTGCTGATCTACCAGCGTGTGGGCAACTGAGAGCGGCTCAGCCGGTGACTCGCTCACGCACCCGATTGGGCGGCAAGGCAATCGCAAACCGGGAGCCTTCTCCGACCACGCTTTCGGCGTCGATATGACCACCGTGGCGCTGCGCCACGTGCTTCACGATCGCCAGACCCAGACCGGTGCCGCCGGTTTCCCGCGATCGGCTGCGGTCCACCCGGTAGAAGCGCTCGGTCAGCCGCGGCAGATGCTCGGCGGCGATGCCCGGCCCGGTGTCCTTCACGAAGAACTCACCCCAGCCGTCGGATCGCAAGCGCCAGCCCGTCTGGATGAGGCCTCCACCCGGCGTGTAGCGCACGGCGTTGCTGAGCAGGTTGGACATGGCGCTGAGCAGCTCGGTTTTGGCGCCTGACACCCACATGGATGGCCCTGCCAGGGGATCGATCTGGTGCGGTGTGGCGGAGATCGCCTGCGTCAGGCCTCGGGCCTCCTGCACAACGTGCGTGAGCAGCTCTTCACTGTCGATCCACTCACCCGGGCCGGGTGCGGGGCTGCCTTCAAGACGCGAAAGCGTGAGAAGGTCGCTCACCAGCGTCTGCATGCGGTGGGCCTGCTGGCTCATGAGGCCCAGGTAACGCGTGCGGTCGGCCTCTTCCAGCGGGATGCTCTGCATGGTTTCGACAAAGCCGCTGAGCACGGTCAGGGGCGTTCGGATCTCGTGCGACACGTTGGCCACAAAATCGCGCCGCATGGTCTCGGCCAGCTGCACAGCGGTGACGTCGCGGGTGAGCATGAGCTTGCGCTTCTTGCCGTAGGGGTGGATCTGCACCGATATCTTGGACGGCTGGGAGGGACGTGGCCCGATCCCGTCGATCTGGATCTCCTGGTTGAACTCCCCACCCGCCAGATAAGCGGTGAACGCCGGATTGCGCACCATGTTGCGCACGTACTGTCCCAGGTCGCGCTGCGGGTCGAAGCCCAGGTGGTTGGCTGCGGTGAGGTTGGACCATTCGATCCGGCCAGCGGAGTCCAGCAGCACGACGCCATTGGGCGAGGCCTGGATGGCGGCGAGAAAGTCTTCCAGGCGGGCATCGCTGCTCTGCGCCTTCTTCTCCAGCTTTTTGACCAGTTTGCGTGCCCGGTCCACCATCTCGCCCCAGGTGCCTGAGAGGCGGGGCTGGCGGGTCACGTCGGCCTTGTTGAGCCAGTGCAGAAAGCTGCGGGCGCGCAATCCGTCAATGACCGACCAGAACAGCGCGCCGACCAATGCGCCCGCAAATGTCCAGCCGGGGGAATCCTGCGTCCAGCCCAGCACCGCCCCAAATGCGACCAGGAGCAGGAGCTCTATCGCGCGCCGCGTCATGCCGCGGAAATGGGGGTGCCTTGCGCCGGTCGCCCGGTGTTGTTCATCGAGGTGAGCCGGTAGCCGGCGCCACGGACCGTTTCGATCATGCCCGAGGCTTCACCCAGTGATTCCCTCAATCGTTTGACATGCACGTCCACGGTTCGCTCCTCGATGAAAACATGGTCTCCCCAGACCTTGTCGAGCAGCGTACCACGGGTATGCACTCTCTCTGCGTGCTTCATGAGGTAGTGCAGCAGCTTGAATTCGGTGGGCCCGACCTTGAGCTCGGCGCCACGGAAAGTGATGCGGTAAGTGGCTGCATCCAGCGCCAGTTCGCCCACCTGCACCGAGTCGTTGACGATCTCGGGCGCACGCCGGCGCAGGACCGCGCGGATGCGTGCGAGCAGCTCCTGGGTCGAGAACGGTTTGGTGATGTAGTCGTCGGCACCGGCGTCCAGCCCCTGCACCTTGTCGCTCTCGTCGCTGCGAGCGGTGAGCATGAGGATGGGCACGGTCTTCGTGCGTTCGTTCTTGCGCCATGCGCGAGCCAGCGAAGCGCCGCTCTCGCCGGGCAGCATCCAGTCGAGCAGGATCACGTCGGGCAGCACGGCATCCACCTCGCGCTGCGCGGCAACGCCGTCAAACACCACCGTGGGCGCAAAGCCGTTGTGGCGCAGGTTGACCGCGATCAACTCGGCAATGGAGGGTTCGTCCTCGACCACGAGGACTCGGGGAAGTTTTCTCATCCGACCACCGACTCCACCTGAGACATGGGGGTGTGGCGAACGTCCTCACCCTTCACGATGAAGATGATCTGCTCGGCAATGTTCTTGGCGTGGTCGCCCACGCGCTCGATCGACTTGGCCAGAAACAGCAGGTCCAGGCTGGGCGAGATGGTGCGTGGGTCTTCCATCATGTAGGTGATGAGTTTGCGCAGGAAGCCGTTGTACTCGTTGTCGATGGCGTTGTCGCCCTTGATGATGGCCACCGCCATGGTGGTGTCCAGGCGCGCGAACGAGTCGAGTGTCTTGCGCAGCAGGGCCGAGGCCAGGTCGGCGGCCATGCGCAGCTCGGAGCTGGGCAGGTTGCGCGGCGAACCATTTTCAATGATGGACTTGACCATGCGGGCAATGCGGGCCACCTCGTCACCGGCGCGCTCCAGATTCTGCGTGGTGCGCGAGATGGCCATCAGGAAGCGCAGGTCGCGCGCGGTGGGCTGGCGCCGGCCGATGGTGGAGATGATCTCGTGATCGATCTGCATCTCCATCTGGTTGATGCGGTTCTCGTTCTCGATCACCTGATCGGCCGACTCCATGCTCATGTGCACCAGCGCGTACACCGCCTGGTGCAGCTGGGACTCGACCAGGCCACCCATTTCAAGGACCTGGGACGAGATGGAATTCAGCTCGGCGTCGAACTGGCTGGATATGTGTTTGTCACTCATGAAATATCTCCCGTGATGGCTTGGAACTGGTCGATTTTCAACCCGCGGCGAATCAGCCGAAACGCCCGGTGATGTAGTCCTCGGTCTCGGTCTTGGCTGGCTTGAAGAAGATCTGCTCGGTGGAGCCGAACTCCACCAGTTCGCCCAGGTACATGTAGGCGGTGTAGTCGCTGCAGCGTGCCGCCTGCTGCATGTTGTGGGTGACGATGGCGATGGTGTAGTCCTGCTTGAGCTCGTGCACCAGTTCTTCCACTTTGCCGGTGGAGATCGGGTCCAGGGCCGAGGTGGGCTCATCGAGCAGCAACACCGAGGGTTTCACCGCCACGCTGCGCGCGATGCACAGGCGCTGCTGCTGACCACCCGAGAGCGACAGGCCGCTCTGGTTGAGCTTGTCCTTCACTTCGTTCCACAGCGCGGCCTTGGACAGCGCCCATTCCACACGGTCGTCCATCTCGCTGCGGCCCAGGTTCTCGTAGAGCTTCACGCCGAAGGCGATGTTGTCGTAGATGGACATGGGAAACGGCGTGGGCTTCTGAAACACCATGCCGATGCGCGCGCGCAGCAGGTTGATGTCCTGCTTGTCGTCCAGGATGTTCTGGCCGTAGAAGTTGATTTGCCCTTCGGCGCGCTGGCCTGGGTACAGGCTGTACATGCGGTTGAGCGTGCGCAGCAGGGTCGACTTGCCGCAGCCCGAGGGACCGATGAACGCGGTGACCTTGCGCTCCTCGATGTTCATGTTGACGTTCTTCAGACCCTGGAACTTGCCATAGAAGAAGTTGAGGTTGCGCAATTCCAGCGCGTTCTTCGCGGCGACTGCGGGTTGGGCTGCGAGGGCGGCATTCGGCATGGTCATGTCCATATCTTTGAAAACTGGGAGGATGGGGAGCGCCGGGATCAACCCAGCTTCTTCTCGCGCAGGAACACGCGGGCCACGATGTTGAGCACCAGCACCGACAGGGTGATGAGCAGCGCACCACCCCAGGCCAGGCGGATCCAGTTGTCGTACGGGCTGAGCGCAAACTGGAAGATCACCACCGGCAGGTTGGCCATGGGTGCGCCCATGTTGGTGCTGAAGAACTGGTTGTTGAGTGCGGTGAACAGCAGCGGCGCCGTTTCACCGCTGATGCGGGCCACCGCGAGCAGCAGGCCGGTCATGACACCGCTCTTGGCCGCGCGCAGCGTGACCAGCGTGGCCACCTTCCAGCGCGGCGCACCCAGGGCGAATGCCGCTTCACGCAGGCTGCCCGGCACCAGGCGCAGCATGTTCTCCGTGGTGCGCACGACCACCGGCACGGCGATCAGCGACAGGGCCAGACTGCCGGCCCAGCCGGAGAAGTTGCCCACCGTGGCCACGGCGATGGCGTACACGAACAGGCCCAGCACGATGGAAGGAGCCGACAGCATGATGTCGGTCACGAAACGGGTGAGCTCGGCGGTCTTGCTCTCGTCGCCGTACTCGGCCAGGTACACCCCGGCGAAGACGCCGATGGGCGTGGAGACCAGCACCGAGAAGCCGACCATCATCAGGCTGCCGACGATGGCGTTGGCCAGGCCACCGCCATCGCTGCCCGGGGCCGGCGTGGACTGGGTGAACATGTTCCAGTCGAGCGCGGCCAGACCGTTGGTCAGCAGCACGCTCAGGATCCAGAGCAGCACCACCAGGCCGAGCACCATGGCGCCCATGGAGAGCGTGAGGCCGACGGCGTTGGCGCGCTGGCGGGCTTTGTAGATGGGGTTGTTGAATTCCATGTCAGAACCCTTTGGCCTTCTCGGCGCGCATCATCATGATCTTGGCCGCCGAGAGCACCAGGAAGGTGATCACGAACAGCAGGAAGCCCAGCGCGAACAGCGTGGAGAGGTGGAAGTCCGCGGCTTCACCGAACTCGTTGGCCAGCGTGGAGGCAATGGAAGTCCCTGGAGAGAACAACGAGGTCGGCATGCGGTTGGCGTTGCCGATGACGAAGGTCACCGCCATGGTCTCGCCCAGGGCCCGACCGAGGCCGAGCATGATGCCGCCGATGACACCCTTTTGCGTGTAGGGCAGCACCACGCGACGCACCACCTCCCAGGTCGTGCAGCCCAGGCCGTAGGCCGATTCACGCAGGATGGGTGGCACGATCTCGAACACGTCGCGCATCACCGCGGCCACGAAGGGCAGCACCATGAAGGCCAGCACGATGCCGGCGGCCAGGATGCCGAAACCGTTGGTGCTGCCGCCAAACAGGAAGCCCACCAGCGGCATGCCGCCGAGCACGTTCTGCACCGGCACCTGGAAATGGTCGGCAAACAACGGCGCAAACACGAACAGGCCGAACATGCCGTAAATGATGGACGGCACGGCCGCCAGCAACTCGACCGCCGTGCCCAGCGGGCGGCGCAGCCACACGGGGCATGTTTCGGTGAGGAAGAGCGCGATGCCGAAGGCCAGCGGCACGGCAATCAGCATGGCGATGGTGGCGCTGGCGATGGTGCCGACGATGGCAATGGCGGCGCCGAATTCTTCGTTGATGATGTCCCACTCGACCCGCCAGATGAAGTTGAAACCGAACTTCTGGAAGGTGGGCCAGGCGTTGATGAACAGCGAGACGATGATGCCCAGCAGGGCGATCAGCACCAACAGCGAAAAACTCTGGGTAATGCGGTGAAACAGGACATCCTGGAAGCGTTGCCGCTTGGCAATCGACGCCATGTTGGGGTTGTCCAGGTGCACGGACACAGGTTGCGAACTCATGGTGGTTCCCAGGCTCATGGTGACTCCGATCCGGTTGAAACCGGCCCCACAAATCAACATCCGCCGGCCCGACTGAACCGACCGGCGGATGCGACTTGCGAAGCAGACTAACTTACTTGGCGATCTGCGTCCAAACCTTGGAGCGGATCTGCGCGGTCAGCGCATCGGGCAGTGGCACGTAGTCCAGCTCGGAAGCCAGGCCTTTGCCGTTCTTGAAGGCCCAGTCGAAGAACTTCAGCACTTCGGCGGACTGCGCCTTGTCAGCCGGGTCCTTGTACATGAGGATGAAGGAAGCCGTGCTCACGGGCCAGCTGGCAGCGCCCTTGGCGTTGACCATGGAGATACCCATGCCTGGCATGCTGAACCAGTCGGCGCTGGCGGCTGCAGCTGCAAAGGCCGAGTCATCAGGGCTGACGTACTTGCCTTCTGCGTTCTGCAGTTGCAGGAAGTTCATCTTGTTTTTCTTGACGTAGGCGTACTCGACATAGCCCAGCGCGCCCTTGACGCGGTTCACGTTGGCTGCAACACCTTCGTTGCCCTTGCCACCGACGGAGGACGGTGCAGGCCACTTGACGGCGGCGCCCTTGCCCACGGTGTCGGCCCAGTCTTTGCTGACCACGGTCAGGTAGTCGGTCCAGTTGTAGGTCGTGCCCGAACCGTCAGCGCGGTGCACCACGGTGATGTTGGCGTCAGGCAATGCCTTGCCTGGGTTCAGGGCGGTCAGCTTGGGGTCGTTCCACTTGGAAATCTTGCCCAGGAACATCTCGGCCAGCACGGGGCCCGTCACGCGCAACTCGCCAGGGGCGAAGCCTTCCAGGTTGATCACGGGCACGGTGCCACCGATGATGGCGGGGAACTGGACCATGCCGTCCTTGTCGAGGTCAGCGCCGGGCACGGGCGCGTCGGAAGCACCGAAAGCCACGGTCTTGGCGCGGATCTGGCGAATGCCGCCGGACGAGCCGATCGACTGGTAGTTCAAACCGGTGCCGGTTTCCTTCTTGTAGGCCTCGGCCCATTTGGCGTAGATCGGGAAGGGGAAGGTGGCGCCGGCGCCGGTGATGTCGGCGGCGATGGCGGAACCCATGCCGGCGGTCGCCATGGCGGCGGCGGCCACGGCCTGAAGGAAGATGCGTTTGTTGATCATGTCGAGACTCCTTGCGGTTGGGAAGAGGAACAGGAGCGACTCTAGGCAGGCAATGTGACAACCCCGTGACAACTCGCGAATGTCACAGAGCCGGCGGTGCCGGGCGCCCCCCGATTCGGGGTACTGGCCCGGGCATGCGTCACAATCCGGGCTCGCCCCGCCATCCTCGTTTTCCCTGAGCCATCCAGGCTCACCGCTCCCCCCTTCGCATGCAAAACGGAACCCTCCTCGCCGCCATCGACCTCGGCTCCAACAGTTTCCGGCTGGAAATCGGCCGGTACCACTCGGGCCACATCGAGCGCATCGAATACCTCAAGGAGACCGTGCGCCAGGGCAACGGGCTGGACGAAGAAAAAAACCTCAGTCAGGCGGCCATGGAACGCGGCTGGGAGTGTCTGGCCCGTTTTGCCGAGCGGCTGCACGGCTTCAAGCGCCAGCAGGTGCGCGCCGTGGCCACGCAAACCCTGCGCGAGGCCAAAAACCGCGACGAATTCGTGCGCCAGGCCCAGGCGATCCTGGGATTCACGATCGACGTGGTGTCCGGCTACGAAGAAGCACGCCTGATCTACCAGGGCGTCTCGCGCCTGCTGCCGCACTCCGACGAAAAACGCCTCGTGGTCGACATCGGCGGGCGCTCCACCGAGATGATTTTGGGCCAGGGCTACTCGCCCCGCACCATGGAGTCGTACCGCCTGGGCAGCGTGGCCTGGTCCACGCGCTATTTCTCACGGGGCCAACTCACCGCTGCCGCCTTCAAGACGGCCGAGGTGGCGGCCAAGGCGGTGATCGACGAAGCGCTGGACAGATTCCCCCCGGCCGACTGGACCGTGGCCTACGGCTCTTCCGGCACGGTGGGCGCCGTGGCCGACATGCTGGCCGCCAACGGCTGGGCCTCCGGCGTGGTGACCCGCTCAGGACTGGACTGGCTCACCGATCGCATGATCAAGGCGGGCAACGTCGACCAGTTGCGCATCGAAGGCCTGAAGGACGACCGCCGCCCCGTGGTGGGCGGAGGCGTGAGCGTGCTGCGCGCGATCTTCGACTTGTTCGGCATCGAGCAGATGTTGCCCGCCCAGGGCGCGTTGCGCCACGGCGCGCTGTACGACCTGATCGACCGCGATACCGACGGCGGCGACGTGCGCGAACGCACCGTGAACTGGCTGACCCACCGCTTCTCGGCCGATGAAGCCCAGGGCAAACGCGTCAGCGCGGTGAGCACCGCACTCTTCTCGCAGATCGCCGCGCTGGATGCACAGAACGAGCGCTACTCGCAGAAGCTGGCCTGGGCCGCGCGGCTGCACGAGATCGGCACCCACATCTCGCACGAACGCTCGCACCACCACGGCGCCTACATCCTGGACAACGTAGACGCCCGCGGTTTTTCGCTGCCCGAACTGCACCGCATGAGCCAGCTGGTGCTCGGCCAGCGCGGCAAGCTGCGCAAGCTCGAAGAAGCGCTGCAGGACGAGCTGTTCGCCAAACAGCTCATGGCCCTGCGCCTGGCGGTGCTGCTGTGCCACGCGCGGCAGATGCCCGAGCACGAGTCGGTCAAGCTGAGCTACAAGCCGCGTGCTTTCAAGCTGGCCACCAACCCGGGTTGGGCCAAGCGCTACCCGCAGTCGGCCTGGTTGCTGGGCGAAGAGGTGGTGGCCTGGCAGAAATCGTCGTGGAAGTTCACTGCCGATATCAGATAGGGAACACCCCCGTCGCTTGCTCACTGCGTGTAGCCGCATCCCCCCTCAAGGGGGCAATGCCTGTGCCCCGGCAAAGCCGGTTGCACGGCATTTCCGGCTTGCGTTGCGTCACGCGTCTGTCGTCATACTGTCACAACCGTATAAACGATTTATACGGTTTATACTGCCCTTCTTTTTTTCACCAACGGAGAGCATTCATGGCCAGTCAGAGCAGCAAGATCAGCAGCAAGAAACCCAAGCTCGTGCGGGACAGCTTCACCATCCCCAAGACGGAGTTTGCCGCCATTGAAACGCTGAAGACACGCGCCATCGCGCTGGGCACCAGCGTGAAGAAGAGCGAACTGCTGCGCGCTGGCCTCATGGCCTTGCAAGCACTCAACGACGCGGCCTACAAGGCTGCGCTGTCCGCCGTGCCCACGCTCAAGACCGGCCGCCCCACCGGCACCGAGAAGAAGCCTGAAGCCGCGAAGAAGCCCGCAAGCAAGCCGGTT
This sequence comes from Hydrogenophaga sp., assembly GCF_036675665.1. Taxonomy (GTDB): domain Bacteria; phylum Pseudomonadota; class Gammaproteobacteria; order Burkholderiales; family Burkholderiaceae_C; genus Hydrogenophaga. Next base: position 105,564 of record NZ_JAKFEO010000010.1, read on the forward strand.
GCCAAGGCTGCGGCGAAGGCCCCGGTCAAGGTCGCGACCAAGGCGCCTGCCAAGCCAGTGGCCAAACCCGCCAGCAACACCACCTCCCAGCCGGTCGCGAAGAAGGTTGTGGCCAGGCCCGCAGCGAAAAAAGCCGCCGCTCCAGCCAAGAAGGTCGCGGTCGTGTGAAACCCACCCGGGGCGCAGCCCCGGGTTCGTTCAGATCAATTCCGGCGTCTGAACGGTCACCACGACGGTCTGGCTGCCACTGGCGCGCTCGCGGTGGCGCAGCCACCACAGCGCGCCCTTCTTCACCGAGCACTCGTCCTCGGCCAGATTGAGCAGGCGCGCGATCACCCGGCCCAGCGTGGGCTGGTGGCCAACCACCACCACCGGTGACTTGCCGTGCGGCCACTGCACCAGCTCCAGCAGGGCCAGCGGATCGCCCTCGGGCAACAGATCTTCGCGCATCTTGAACTTGCGTCCCGTGGCCAGCGCGGTCTGCTCGCACCGCACGGCGGGGCTGCACCAGATGCGCGCACCTTCGGGCAATTGCCGGTCCAGCCAGGCGGCCATGCGCGCGGCCTGCTTCTCGCCGCGCGGGGTGAGGCGTCGCGCCAGGTCTTTGGCGTCGCCCGGCACACCGGTCAGGAGATCGGGATGCTCATGGGCTTCGGCGTGCCGCCAGAGAATCAAGTCCATGCTGCGTCCCTCCATTCCTACCCCTTGCTGCCGTAGCGGGCCATCAAGCTGGCTTGCGCCGAATGCATCACCGCGCGGGTGCGACCACTGCCGGTGATGCTGGCCCGCACATAGCGGCCATCGGGCTGCAGCAGCCAGGCGTCCTTGGTGTCGTACAGGTAGGCCGACAGGCACTCGTCCATGATGCGGTGGCGCAGCGCGTTGTCGGTCACGGGCCAGGCCAGTTCGATGCGGCGCAGCATGTTGCGGTTCATCCAGTCGGCACTCGATAGCCACAGCTCCTCTGCCTCTCCCATGCGGAAATAGAACACCCTGGAGTGCTCCAGCAGGCGTCCGATCACGGAGCGCACACGCACGTTGTCGGTGAAGCCCGGCACCTGCGCGGGCAGGATGCAGGCGCCGCGCACGATCAGATCGATCTTCACGCCCTGCTGCGATGCCGTGGCCAGCGCACGCGCCAGCTGCTCGTCGGTGAGGGCGTTCATCTTCACGATCACGCGAGCGTCTTGCCCCGCCTTGGCTGCAACGCCCGCGGCTTCGAGCTTGTCGAGCATGGCCTTGTGCAAGTGGAACGGTGCGATCAGCGCCTTGTTGAGTTTGGGCAACCGGTTCTGGCTGGCCAGGTGCAGGAAGATCTGCTCCAGGTCGGCGGTGAGCGCGTCGTCGGCGGTGAGGTAGCTCAGGTCGGTGTAGAGCCGGGCCGTGCCCGGGTTGTAGTTGCCGGTGGACAGGTGTGCATAGCGCTTGAGCCCACTCTCCTCGCGGCGGGTGACGAGCAACATCTTGGCGTGGGTCTTGAGGCCCACCACACCGTAGACCACCTGGGCACCCACCGATTCCAGCCGCTCGGCGTAGTTGATGTTGGCCTCTTCGTCAAAGCGCGCCTTGAGTTCCACCACGGCGGTCACTTCCTTGCCGCGGCGCACCGCCTCACGCAGCAGGTTCATCAGCTCCGACTTGGCACCGGTGCGGTAGATGGTCTGCTTGATGGCCAGCACGTCGGGGTCTTCCACCGCCTCGCGAAGAAAGGCCAGCACGGCATCGAAGCTCTCGTATGGCTGGTGGATCAGGACATCACCCTGCTGCAAGCGCTCGAAGTACGACTGCCCGGGCGTGAGCTGAGCCGGCCAGCCCGCGTTGTAGGCCTCGAAGCGCAGCGCGGGTGCGTCCACCTTGTCGATCAGCTGGTTCAGGCGCACCAGGTTCACCGGCCCGGGCACGCGGTACAGCGCCTGGTAGGGCAAGGCAAACTGCTCAAGCAGGAAGTTGGACAGGAACTCCGAGCAACCCGCCGACACCTCCAGGCGCAGGGCCTGGCCGTAGTGGCGCTGCTGCAGGCCCTTGCGCAGCGCAGTGCGCAGGTTCTTCACCTCTTCCTCGTCCACCGCCAGATCGGAATGCCGCGTGATGCGGAACTGCGAAAACTCGGTGACCTGCCGGCCCGGGAACAGATCGCCCAGGTGGGAGCGGATCAGGCTGGAGATGGAAACGAAATGCGTCTGCCTGGAACCCTTGATGGGGGGCATGCGGAAGAACCGCGGCAGGATGCGCGGGACTTTCACGATGGCGATCTCGTTCTCGCGCCCGAAGGCGTCCTTGCCCGCCAGGCGCACGATGAAGTTGAGCGACTTGTTCGCCACCTGCGGGAACGGGTGCGCCGGGTCCAGCCCCACCGGCATCAGCAGGGGCTGCACTTCGTTGACGAAGAACTCCTTGACCCACCGGCGCTGGCGCGGATTGCGCTCGCCGTGCGAGATGAGCTTGATGCCCTTTTTCTCCAGCAGCGGCAGCAACTCGTTGTTGTAGATGGCGTACTGCTGCGCAACGAGTTCGTGGACCTTTTCGGACAGCCTCTCGAAGGTCTGCGCGGTGTACTGGCCCCGCTGCTCGTTGGCCTGGGCGGCCGTCAGGTGTGGAGCGACGCGAACCTCGAAGAACTCGTCAAGGTTGCTGGAGACGATGCTGAGGTAGCGCAGGCGTTCCAGCGGCGGAACGTCGGGGCGGCGCGCCCAGTCCATGACGCGTTCATTGAAGGCCAGGATGCTGTGATCGCGATCGAGGAAAGGAAACTTGCTGTTGGAGTTGTTGCCGCTCATGTCTGTTGTCGTTGTTGTCGCCGGGCGCGTCTGCCCAGTGGCGCAGGACGCCGTGCCTTGCCCAGTGTGCCCGGCCGTCACCCCCTGCCTTGTGACGATTATTCAACGACAGGATGACGTTTGTGTGACAGTTTCGTGATGCCCCCGAGTTCGTGACTCTGCATGCCAAAGCCCGATCGCAGGCGCTGCCGCCGGTGCCGCGGCAAGACCACCAGATGCGACAGAAACGACGCACTCGAGCGACCCCAGCCGAACAGCAGCGCGCGGTCGCGCGCCTGATGTCGTTGCACCTTGAGCGCCTCGAACCAGGCTTCACGCAAATCGCCGTGCAGCGCGCCCGCGCGGCTCTGCCCCAACAATTGCAACGGCCCGTCCACCGGGTAGGCCGCCACCGGCACGCCACAGGCCATGGCCTCCAGCATGGCCTGGCCCTGGGTTTCTCCGCGACAAGGAAACACAAACACGTCGGCCGATGCATACACCTGCGCGAGTTCGTGCCGCGGCAGCTCGCCGAGCCAGTGCACGTTGGGGTAGCGTGCGCGCAGGCTCGAGGCCATGGGGCCTTCGCCACACACCACCTTGCTGCCGGGCACATCGAGCGACAGAAAGGCTTCGACGTTCTTCTCGGCCGAGAGCCTGCCGACATACAGGCTGACCGGGTGGGCCAGCGGGCCGAGCGAGGTGAACGACCGGGTTCGATCGCTCAGCGCAAACAGGTGCGTGTCCACGCCCGGCGTCCACAGACGCAGGTGCGCAAAGCCGCGCGCTTGCAATCGGTCGAGCAAACCCTGGTTGGGCACCATCACGCCGCTGGCCGGTCGGTGAAACCAGCGCAGCAAGGCATAACCCCAGGACAGCGGCAGCTTGAACGAGGTTTGCAGCATCTCTGGAAGCCGGCTGTGAAACGCGGTGGTGAACGGCAGACCGCGTTTCAAGCAGTGACGCCGAGCCGCCCATCCCAGCGGGCCCTCGGTGGCAATGTGGATGGCATCGGGATCGGCCGCATCCATGAGTGAACGCAGCCGCGCACCAGGAAACAAGGCGATCTCCAGGCCAGGATGGCCCGGACAAGGCCGTGTGCGGAACTGTCCGGGCTGGATCACCACCACCTCGTGGCCACTCACCTGCAACTGGCGCACCAACGCCACCAGGGTGGAGACCAGCCCATGAACCTGCGGCTGCCAGGCGTCGGTGACGATCAGGATCTTCATGCGCGCATCAGGCCCTCAGGAAGTGCTTGCGGTAGCGCGCGGGCAGGTCGGCGATGCGCATGAGCATGGGCAGGTCGGCTGCGTTGAAGTCCGGGTCCCAGGCCGGCGGGCCCAGCACCTTGGCACCCAGTCGCAAATAGCCTTTGATCAGCGCGGGTGGCTCCACGTCGAGCGTGTCGTCCAGCCGCTCCACCGGCAGTGGCAGGCGCGGGCGCACGTGGAAGTCGATCGGAGCCAGGTGCGTCTGCCGCACCTGGCGCCAGATGCTCGCCGCGGCGTGGCCGCCGCCCACCATGCCGTGCGGGCCCTCGTGCTGCATCGGAATGCTGGCGCAGCCGATCATGGTGTCGAGCTGATTGCGCACCATGAACTCGGCCAGCGCGCCCCACAGCGCCATGATCACGCCGCCATGACGGTGGTCGCGATGCACGCAGCTGCGGCCCAGCTCCACCATGCGTTCGCGCACGCCGCGCAGGCGGGTGAGGTCGAATTCGGTGTCGCTGTAGGTGCTGCCCACGCGCAGGGCCTGGGCCGGGGTGAGCACGCGGTAGGTGCCGATCACCTGGCGGGTCGCGCTGTCACGCACCAGCAAGTGCTCGCAGAAGTCGTCGAACAGGTCCACGTCGTGGCCGGGCACCGTGTTGGGCAGGCGGGCGCCCATCTCGGTGGCGAACACGCTGTAGCGCAGCTTCTGGGCCTCGCGCACCTCGCTCTGGTGCCGGGCCCAGGAAACCTCGATGCTGTGCGCGACCGGTTGCGCTGGCACAGGGACGAACGCCGTCGCTGACGGAATGGCGTGAGAGATAAAGGCTGTGGTCATGACCCTGCAGTGTGAAAACCGGTCATGACTCTCTCAAGGCATTCGCATGAAGTTTTGGTGACACGCCTTGGTCGCTCTTCATTTCTATATTTCAACTATCATTGAATCAAATGAAGGGCATTTGAAAGACATGAACCTCGCCGACACCCTCAACCTGGGCTGCGCCTGCCAGACGCTGTCCCTGCCCCGCTTGCGCGAACAGCTCGAAACCGGCCCGGCTCTCGACGGCCTCGCCGCGCGGCTCGCGCTCAGCCACCCGCACCTGTTCTCGGCCAGCGCCGTGTTCCTGGACAGCGGCGTGGCGCTGCAGATCCGCGAAGCGGTGGCTGCCATCGAACGTGTGATCGCCCTGCCCGCCTGGCGCGACCAGGCGCTGGCGAGGGCGCCAGACATCGCCGCACGGGACCACGGTCCGGTGGGTGCGTTCATGGGCTACGACTTCCACCTCAGCGACGCGGGACCGCGGCTGATCGAGATCAACAGCAACGCCGGCGGCGCGGTGCTCAACGCCGCACTGGCCCGCGCGCACAGCGCTTGCTGCAACGCCTTCGGTCAGGTGCTGGACCCGCACGATGCGCTGCGGTCGCTCGACACGGTCTTCGTCGACATGTTCCGATCCGAGTGGACATTGCAGCGCGGCGATGCACCGCTGCGCACCGTGCTCATCATGGACGACGCGCCCAGGCAGCAGTACCTCGCGCCCGAGTTCGATCTGGTTCGTGAAATGTTCGCTGCGCACGGCCTGACCGCGCTGGTGGCCGACGCAGCCGAGCTGCAGTGGCGAGACGGCCAGTTGCACCACCCGGCCCTGCCTGTGGGCACGGCGGTGGATCTGGTCTACAACCGGCTGACCGACTTCTACCTGCAGGATGACACCCACCAGGCATTGCGACTCGCTCACGAGGCCGGTGCGGTCGTGTTGACGCCACACCCGCGCACCCACGCCCTGTACGCCGACAAGCGCAACCTCATTGCGCTCTCCGACACCGATCTGCTGGCCCGTTGGGGCGTGAGCGAGCCCGACCGCGCGCTGTTGCGGGCGGTGGTGCCCACCACGCAACGGGTGCACGCCGGCAACGCGGACGCACTCTGGGCGGGGCGCCGGGGCCTGTTCTTCAAACCGGCCGCTGGCTTCGGCGCGCGCGCGGCCTACCGCGGCGACAAGCTCACGCGCCGCGTGTGGGGCGAGATCATGGCCGGCGACTACGTGGCGCAAGCCCTGGTGCCGCCAAGCGAACGGCTGGTGCGGGTGCAAGACGACACGCTCCTGCTCAAGCTGGACCTGCGCGCCTACACCTACCGCGGCGAAGTGCAATTGATGGCCGCGCGCACCTGGACCGGCCAGACCACCAACTTCCGCACCGAGGGCGGCGGCTTCTCGCCGGTGGTGGTGTTGCCCACCGTGCCCGCGCCGCTGTCACAGGTCGGTCACGAAGCTGCACAACAATTCAACACACATTGAATTATCGGGGCGTGCCGCGCCCCCAACCTCCACCGGACCATCCACATGAAAGTTGGCATCAACGGCATGGGCCGCATCGGCCGCCTGGCCCTGCGCGCCGCCCTCGGCGCGGCCGAACGCGAAACCACCGACCCGCGAGCCGGCAACCGGCTGCAGGTGGTGCACCTCAACGAGCTCAAGGGCGGCGCTGCGGCCACGGCCCATCTGCTGGCCTTTGACAGCGTGCAGGGCAAGTGGCGCGCCGACATTGCCGCCGAGGGTGAGGACAGCATCCGCATCGACCAGCACCGCATGTCGTTCAGTTCGCACGCCACCGCTGGCGAGATTCCGTGGGGCGATCTGGGCGTGGACCTGGTGCTGGAATGCACCGGCAAGTTCCTCACACCCGAAACCCTCCAGGGCCACCTGGACCGTGGCGCGAAGCGCGTGATCGTGGCCGCGCCGGTGAAGGTGGGCGGTGTGCTCAACATCGTGGTGGGCGTGAACCACACGCTGTACGAGCCGGCGCGTGACCGCATCGTGACCGCCGCCTCGTGCACCACCAACTGCCTGGCGCCGGTGGTGAAGGTGGTGCACGAAGCCATCGGCATCCGACACGGCCAGATCACCACGCTGCACAACCCGACCAACACCAACCTGGTGGTGGACGCGCCGCACAAGGACCTGCGCCGTGCACGCAGCGCGCTGATGAGCCTGGCACCCACCACCACCGGCAGTGCCACCGCCATCGCGCTGATCTACCCGGAACTCAAGGGCAAGCTCAACGGCCACGCGGTGCGCGTGCCGGCGCTCAACGCCTCGCTCACCGACTGCGTGTTCGAGCTGCAGCGTGAAACCACGGTCGATGAGGTCAACGCCCTGTTTGCCGCGGCGGCGCAAGGCCCGCTGGCCGGCATCCTGGGCTACGAGACACGCCCCTTGGTCAGCGTGGACTACGCGCGCGACACGCGCTCGAGCATCGTGGACGCGCCCTCGACCATGGTGACCGACGGCACGCTGCTCAAGGTCTACGCCTGGTACGACAACGAGATGGGCTACGCCTGCCGCATGGTCGATCTCGCTTGTCACATGCACAGCGTCGGGATCTGAATGAACACCGCCGAACGCAACTACGCCATCGTCACCGCCGCCTACTGGGGCTTCACGCTCACCGACGGTGCGCTGCGCATGCTGGTGCTGCTGCACTTCTACCGCTTGGGCTATTCGCCGTTCACGCTGGCCTTCCTGTTCCTGCTGTACGAAGCCGCGGGGATCGTCGCCAACTTCGTCGGTGGCTGGCTGGCCACGCGCTACGGCATCACGCGCATGCTCACGGTGGGCCTGGTCACGCAGATCATCGGCTTCACCGTGCTGTCGTTCCTCGACCCGGGCTGGAGCGCGGCGATGTCGGTGGCCTGGGTGGTGCTGGCGCAAGGCATCTGCGGCGTGGCCAAGGACCTCACCAAGACCGCCAGCAAGTCGGCCATCAAGGTCACGGCCGACCAGGCGAAGAACCAGGGCTCTGGCCAGCTCTTCAAGTGGGTGGCCTGGTTCACCGGCAGCAAGAACGCCATGAAGGGCGTCGGCTTTTTCCTCGGCGGCCTGCTGCTGCAGACGTTGGGCTTCCAGCACGCGCTGTGGGCCATGGCCGCGCTGCTCGCGCTGGTGCTGTTGGGCGTGGTCGGCTCGCTGCCGCGGATGATGGGCAAAAGCAAGGCGTCGAAGTCGGCCAAGGAACTGTTTGCCAAGAACACGGGCGTGAACGTGCTGGCCGCGGCCCGCGTGGTGTTGTTCGGCGCGCGCGATGTGTGGTTTGTGGTGGGCGTGCCGGTGTACCTCTATTCGCAGGGCTGGACCTTCACCATGGTCGGCACCTTCCTCGCCGTCTGGACCATCGGCTACGGCGCGGTGCAGGCGCTGGCGCCCGCCTTTGTCAAACGCAGCACCGACGGTCTGAGCACCGAGGTGCCCGCGGCTCGGCTGTGGTCGGCGCTGCTGGCACTCGTGCCCATGGCTCTGGCGGTGGCCGTGGCGCTGGACGTGCCGCACCTGCCCTGGGTGGTGGTGGGTGGGCTGGGCGTGTTCGGCTTTGCGTTCGCGGTGAACTCTTCCGTGCATTCGTATCTGGTGCTGGCCTACGCCGGCTCGGAGAAAGCGGCCGAAGACGTGGGCTTCTACTACGCCGCCAACGCGCTGGGCCGCTTCAGTGGCACGCTGCTCTCGGGCCTGCTGTACCAGTGGGGCGGCCTGCTGTATGCGCTGCTGGGCTCCGCGCTCATGTTGGTCGTGTGCTGGTTGGCCACCCTCAAGTTGCCCAGTCAACCGACCTTGCAACACACCCCCGTCTGAAGGAGATCCCATGGACGAAACCCAAGCCGTCAAATCCCTCGGTGCCCTGGCGCAGGAGACGCGCCTGCGCATTTTCCGCGCGCTGGTGGCGCAGGGCCCGCAAGGCCTCACCCCGGGCCACCTCAGCGAATCGCTGGGCGTGGCGGGCACGGCGCTGTCCTTCCACCTCAAGGAGCTCAGCCACGCGGGGCTGGTATCGCAAGAGCGCGATGGCCGCCACCTGATCTACCGCGCGGAGTTCGGCGCCATGAACGACCTGCTGCAATTCCTCACCGCGCACTGCTGTCAGGGCGAGCCCTGCGAAGTGACGACCTCTGCCCCTGTCTGCACCACCTGCTGAAAGGTATTCCATGACCCCCTCCACCTACAACGTCCTGTTCATCTGCACCGGCAATTCGGCGCGCAGCATCATGGCCGAGGCCATCCTCAACCAGCAAGGCGCGGGCCGCTTTCGCGCCTTCAGCGCCGGCAGCCACCCGGTCGGTGCGGTCAACCCGCACGCCATCGAACTGCTGGAACGCAACCGCTTCAAGACCACCGGCCTGCGCAGCAAGAACTGGGACGAATTCGCCGCGTCCGATGCGCCGCGCATGGACTTCGTGCTGACCGTGTGCGACAAGGCCGCCGGTGAGGTGTGCCCGGTCTGGCCGGGCCAGCCCATGTCGGCCCACTGGGGGGTCGAGGATCCCGCTGCGGTCAAAGGCAGCGAAGAAGTTGTCCAGCGCGCCTTCAACGACTGCTTCATCTTGCTGAACCGGCGCATCGCGCTGCTGACGGTGCTGCCGATCGAAAAACTCGACAAACTCGCGCTCAAACACGAGCTCGCCGGCATTGGACGGGTCAAAGCCTGATGGGGCTCTTTGAACGGTATCTGACGGTGTGGGTGGCGCTGGGCATCGTGGCCGGCGTGGGTCTGGGGCTGGTCGTGCCGTCGGTCTTCCAGACGGTGGCTGCGATGGAATACGCGCAGGTCAACCTGATCGTGGCCATCTTCATCTGGGTGATGATTTATCCGATGATGATCCAGATCGACTGGCACGCCGTGCGCGACGTGGGCAAGAAACCGCAGGGGCTGGTGCTCACGCTGGTGGTCAACTGGCTGATCAAGCCCTTCACCATGGCCGCGCTGGGCGTGCTGTTCTTCCAGCACATCTTTGCGCCCTGGGTCGATCCGCAGTCGGCCAGCGAGTACATCGCCGGCATGATCCTGTTGGGTGTGGCGCCGTGCACGGCCATGGTCTTTGTGTGGAGCCAGCTCGTCAAAGGCGATGCCAACTACACGTTGGTGCAGGTGTCGATCAACGACCTCATCATGGTGGTGGCCTTCGCGCCCATCGCGGCCTTCCTGCTCGGCGTGACCAACGTGACCGTGCCGTGGGAAACGCTGCTGTTGTCCACCGTGCTGTACGTCGTGCTGCCCCTGGTGGCCGGCATGCTCACGCGCCAGCTCCTGCTGCGGCGTGGGCCGGCGGCGGTGCCGGCTTTTGTGGCCGCGCTCAAGCCGTGGTCGGTGGTCGGGTTGATCGCCACGGTGGTGCTGCTGTTCGGCTTTCAGGCCGAGACCATCGTGCGCCAGCCGCTGGTGATCCTGCTGATCGCGGTGCCGCTGGTGCTGCAGAGCTACGGCATCTTCTTCATTGCATGGTGGGGCGCACGTTGGCTCAAGCTGCCGCACAACGTGGCCGGCCCGGCCTGCCTGATCGGCACCTCCAATTTCTTCGAACTGGCCGTGGCCGTGGCCATTTCGCTCTTCGGGTTGCATTCCGGCGCCGCGCTGGCCACCGTGGTCGGCGTGCTGGTGGAAGTGCCGGTGATGCTGTCGCTGGTGGCCTTGGTCAACGCCTGGCGCCCCACTGACGCACCCCTTCGAGCGTGAACCTGGACGCGGCAGAGTTTGGGCCGCTTTTGATCCTGCTCAAGAAGAACGCAGGTTGCTGCGCCTGAGCTCTTCACACCGCCCACTGGTTTTCGATAATGAAACAAGTGAAAGGGCGTGCTTGGCATGGAACTGCTCCTGAAGATGATCCACGGTGGGGCCGGCAGTCTGGCGGCCTACCTGGCGGCGCACGTCCTGCTGTGCCTGCTGCCTGCGTTTTTCATCGCCGGGGCCATGGCCGCCCTGATTCCCAAGGCCAGCATCACGCGGTGGCTGGGGCGCAATGTGCCCGCCTTTGTTTCCTACCCGGCAGCGGCGGCGGCCGGGTCGCTGCTGGCGGTGTGCTCCTGCACCATCGTTCCCTTGTTCGCCGGCATTTACCGCAAGGGTGCCGGCATTGGCCCGGCCATGACCTTTTTGTTCTTCGCGCCGGCGGGAAACATCATGGCGCTGGCCTACACGGGCAGCATCCTCGGGCCGGAGTTCGCGGTGGCCCGCTTGGTGCTGTGCCTCGTGTTCGGCATCGGCATCGGTCTGCTGATGGCGCTGATCTTCTGGCGCGACGACGCAGCCCACGACGCCCAGACCGACCAGCTGTTTGCCGACCGCGCCAGCATCTCGCCGGCCGCGCTGGGCGTCCTGGTGTCGCTGGTGGTGCTGCTCATCGCGGGCACATTGAAGCTGTGGCCTCTGACCGCCTCGCTGGGTTCGTTCGTGCTGCCCGGCTCGTGGGCGCAGAGCTGGCAGACCACGTTGTTCGGCTGGGTACCGTTTGACCCCGCGAAAGGCGAAGAAGGCGTGAGCTTGCACGGCTCGCTGCTCATCGTGCTGCTGTTGCTGGTGGCAGCCACTGCGGGCAGGGGCCTGGAGAACATCATCGAGGGGGCCAACCGCTGGACCTGGCTCGTGCTGGGCCTGGCGGCGAGCACGCTGCTGGTGGCTTCGATGAGCTTGACGCCCGGTGCCAACGGGCTGGAGATCGCGATCACCGGCCGCGCTGTCGGCGTGGCGCTGGCCATGGGATCGGTCTGGTACCACGCAAGGCAATTGCCCGCCGACGACTGGCGCTCGTGGCTGTGGGAAACCTGGCGCTTCGTGAAGCAGATCTTTCTCGTGCTGGTGATCGGCGTTTTCATCGTCGGCATGGTGCGCCAGGTGATACGGCCCGAGTGGATCGAATCCCTGGCCGGCAGCAACACGGTGCAGGCCAACGCTGTGGCGGTCGGCTTTGGCGTCTTCATGTACTTCCCGACGCTGGTGGAAGTGCCGGTTGCGCGCATGTTCCTCGACCTGGGCATGCACCCGGGCCCCTTGCTGGCCTATCTCATGGCCGACCCCGAACTGAGCCTGCAGAGCATGTTGATGGTGGCAGCGGTCATCGGCTGGACCAAGACCGCGACCTACGTCGCCTGGGTGGCGGCCTTCAGCGTGTGCGCCGGACTGATCTTCGGCGCCTGGTCCGATGGCGCCGGCTTGCCTTCGCTGGCGGCGGTGATGGCGATCGCGCTGGGCGCACTGTCCCTTGGTGTGGGCAGGCTGAGGCGGCGCCAGCGCGCCATCGTGCCCATTTGAGCCCATGCATTCCCACAGGAGAAAACCCATGTTGACCGTGAAGATCCTCGGCTCCGGCTGTGCCAACTGCAAAAAGCTCGAGGCGGTGGCACGCGAAGCCGCCAGCGCAGCCCGGGTCGAGGCGGAGTTCGTCAAGGTGACTGACGTGAAACAGATCATTGCCTACGACCTGATGTCCACGCCGGGACTCGTCATCAACGAGAAGCTGGTGAGCAGCGGCCGCATTCCAACCGTGGCCGAGGTGCAGGGCTGGCTGGCGTCGCCCGCCGTCACCTGAACCTGCAAGGGCACAGGGGCCTGAGAGAATACGGCCCTGTGAACCTTGACGCGCGCCCCAACCTTCACCCACTGAAATGCCATCCCGCCACACCGGCGGGCTTGCCGCTGGATGTGTCGGTGTCGATGAGCTTGAGCCACGAAGGTTTGCGACTGGTGTACACGGTGAACGGCGACACCGCCGGGCTGCGCATCCCGCCTGCCACCGAACCAGGCCCGGCCGACGGCCTGTGGCAACACACCTGCCTCGAGGCTTTTGTGGCGGCACAGGGTGATGTGGCCTACCGCGAATTCAACTTCTCGCCCTCGGGCCAATGGGCGGCCTACCGGTTTGTCGGCGAGCGGCAACGGGACACCGCCAACGAAGGACCGTCTGCCCCGCCTGCGATGCAATCGATCGTCACGCCGACCCGACTGACGCTGGACGTCCACCTGCCGAGAGTGGCCCTGCCCTCGCCCGCCGAACTGTTTCACTTCGCACTGAGCGCCGTCATCGAAGAACAGGATGGGCGCCTGAGTTACTGGGCACTGCAGCATCCCCAAGAACGCCCTGATTTCCACCACCCCGCCGGGCGCACGCTGCGTCTGGCCTTGCCCCAGAACTGAATCCCATGCAATTCGGCCTCGATCGTTTCCTGCAAGACCCCGCCCTGCGCGCGCCGCTCAAGGGCCGCCGCGTGGCCCTGCTGGCCCACCCGGCCTCGGTCACGCGCGACCTCACCCACGCGCTCGATGCCCTGGCCGCCCTGCCCGATGTGAGGCTGTCGGCCGCCTTCGGCCCGCAACACGGCCTGCGCGGCGACAAGCAGGACAACATGGTCGAGTCGCCCGACTACCTCGATCCCCGCCTGGGCATCCCGGTGTTCAGCCTCTACGGCGAGGTGCGCCGCCCAACCGACGCCATGATGGCCAGCTTCGACGTGTTGCTGGTCGATCTGCAAGATCTCGGCTGCCGCATCTACACCTTCATCACCACGCTGCGCTATGTGCTGGAGGCGGCCGCACAGCACGGCAAGGCGGTGTGGGTGCTGGACCGGCCCAACCCGGCCGGCCGGCCCATCGAGGGCCTCACGCTGCGCGAAGGCTGGGAGAGCTTTGTGGGCGCCGGCCCCATGCCCATGCGACACGGCATGACCATGGGTGAACTTGGCCACTGGTTCATCGCCACGCTGGGCCTGAGCGTGGACTACCGCGTGATCACCATGACGGGCTGGCAGCCCGAGGCGGCCCCCGGTTTTGGCTGGCCGACCGAGCGCAGCTGGGTCAACCCGAGCCCCAACGCCGCCAACCTGAGCATGGCGCGCGCCTATGCCGGCACGGTGATGCTGGAGGGCACGACCCTGTCGGAAGGGCGTGGCACCACGCGCGCGCTGGAGTTGTTCGGCGCGCCCGGCATCGACGTGCCCCGCCTGCTGGCCGACATGCGCCGCATCGCGCCGCAATGGCTGCAGGGCTGCGTGCTGCGTGCGTGCTTCTTCGAACCCACCTTCCACAAGCACCAGGGGCAGTTGTGCGCCGGCGTGCAGATCCATGTGGAAGACCCGACCCACTACGATCACGCCGCCTTCAAACCCTGGCGGCTGCAGGCCCTGGCGTTTCGCGCGCTGCGTCTGCAGGCGCCCGACTACCCGCTGTGGCGCGATTTCGCCTACGAATACGAACACGAGCGGTTGGCCATCGACCTCATCAACGGAGGCCCGCTGCTGCGGGAGTGGGTGGACGATGTGACGGCCGACCCCGACGTGCTGGAAGCGGCAGCCGCTGCCGACGAAGCGGCCTGGGCAGAGGCGCGCAAGCCCTGTCTGTTGTATTGAGGGGGAGTCGTCTCATCGAAGGCCACCGCGGAACCGGCTTTGCCGGGCCCATGGTGGCGCCCCCTTGAGGGGGTGACGGGCGCGTCAGCGCCCGGCGCGGGGGTGCTTCCTGTTCATAACCACTTCTGGAAGAACCGGGCGGTACCCATGGCCGGGTCCAACTGGTAACCGGCATAACCGATGCGCTCGTACAGGCGGACCGCGCCATGGTTGCCCGACAGCACTTCCAGCGTCATCTTCACCGCACCACGCTCCTTGGCGATGATTTCGGCCAGGGTCAACATCTGCTGTGCAATGCCGCGCCCCCGGTGGCTGGCCAGCACGGCCACGTCGTGCACATTCACCAGTGGCTTGCAGGCGAACGTGGAGAAGCCTTCGATGCAGTTCACCAGCCCCACCGGCTGCGAGCCATCAAACGCCAGCACGCTGTAGGCCTGCGGCCGCGCCGCGAGTTCACGCACCAGGTGCTGTTTCGCGAAGTCCGACAGACCATCGCCACCGCCCGCCGGATCGCTCGCATACGCGTCCAGCAGCGCCACCAGCGCGGCTGCGTGGCTGGCGTCCGTGTAGTCCGCGCGAAAGATGGCAACGCCGCTCACGCGGGCACCTGCGCTCGCACAGCGGCCACCAAACGTTCGGCGCAGGCCAGCGCCTTCTGCGCGTCACGCGCCTCCACCATCACGCGCAGCAATGGCTCGGTGCCGCTGGCACGGATGAGCACGCGGCCGGTCTCGCCCAGCTCGGCCTCCACCGCCTGCGTCTGCTGCGCCAGGAAGGTGTTGGTCTTCCAGTCCTGGCCGGGTTGCAGGCGCACGTTGATCAGCGTCTGGGGAAACAGCGTCACGTCGGCGAGCTGCTGTGCCATGGTCTTGCCACTGTCCACGCAGGCGTGCAGCACCTGCAGGGCCGACACCAGGCCGTCGCCCGTGGTGTGGCGATCGAGCACCAGCAAATGCCCGGAGCCCTCGCCACCCAGGATCCAGCCATGCTTTTCCAGCTCTTCGAGCACATAGCGGTCGCCCACCTTGGCGCGCACGAACTTCACGCCGCGTGCCTTGAGCGCCACTTCCACCGCCATGTTGGTCATGAGCGTGCCGACCACGCCGGGCACGTCGTGGTCGCGCGCCAGGCGATCGGCCACGATCAGGTACAGCAGTTCATCGCCGTTGAACAGGCGCCCGTCTGCGTCCACCATCTGCAGGCGATCGGCATCGCCGTCGAGTGCGATGCCGTAATGAGCGCCGTGCGCCTTCACCGCCTCCACCATGGCCTGCGGGTGCGTGGCGCCCACGCCGTGGTTGATGTTCAAGCCGTCAGGCGTGCAGCCGATCTTGATGACCTCGGCACCCAGCTCGTGGAACACGGCGGGTGCGATCTGGTAGGCCGCACCGTTGGCGCCGTCCACCACGATCTTCAAGCCCTTGAGCGAGAGGTTGTGCGAGCAGGTGCTCTTGCAGAACTCGATGTAGCGGCCGGCCGCGTCTTCCATGCGGCGCGACTTGCCGAGTTCGGCCGATGCGGCCCACACCGGGGGCTCGTCCAGTGCAGCCTCGACCGCCTGCTCCCAGTCGTCGGGCAGTTTGGTGCCCAGGGCGCTGAAGAACTTGATGCCGTTGTCGGCAAACGGGTTGTGGCTGGCAGAAATCACCACGCCCAGGTTGGCGCGCTGGGCCCGGGTGAGGTAGGCCACGGCCGGTGTGGGCACGGGGCCGAGCAGCACCACGTCCACCCCCGCGGAGTTGAAGCCCGACTCCAGCGCCGCCTCCAGCATGTAGCCGGAGATGCGCGTGTCCTTGCCGATCAGCACCGTGGGGTGCGACTCGGTGCGGCGCAGCACGCGACCCACCGCGTGGGCCAGGCGCAAGACGAAGTCGGGGGTGATGGGGGGCTGGCCGACTGTGCCGCGGATGCCGTCGGTGCCGAAGTATTTGCGTGGCATGTTGTGTTCTCTGTGTTGTTATGGATGCGGCGCTTCACCACGCCGGCTCAATGCAGGTCGGCGCACGACCGCAAAGCGTCGATTATCGCGGTCATCGACCGCCTCAAACGGGCTGGATGGCCTGCCAGATCTTCAGTGCGTCCACCGTCTCCCGCACATCGTGCACACGCACCACGCGGGCCCCGCGCTCCACCGCCAGCAAGGCGGCCGCCACACTGGCTGCCACCCGATCGGCGGGCACCTCTCGCCCCGTGGCAGCGCCCAGAGACGACTTGCGCGACCAACCCACCAGCCAGGGCCAACCCAGCGCCATCAACTCGCTCTGGCGCGCCAGCAGGCTGAAGTTCTGCGCCACAGTCTTGCCAAAACCAACGCCGGCATCGAGCACGATGCGCTGGTGCGCCACGCCACGCGCCGTGAGAGCGGCGGCCCGCTCGCGCAGGAAGGCGCTCACCGCCGGCAACACGTCGCCGTCCATGGGGGCCACCTGCATGGTCTGGGGATCGCGGTGCATGTGCATGAGACACACACCGCAGCGTGGATGCGCGGCCACCACTTCCTCGGCATGGCCCCGGCGAAGGGCCCAGATGTCGTTGACGATGTCCGCGCCGGCGTCGAGCACAGCCTGCATCACCTCGGGCTTGTAGGTGTCCACCGACACCGGCACTCCCAGCTTCACCGCCTCGCGCACCACGGGCAACACCCGGGCAAGCTCCTCGTCCATGGGCACGGCCGGGCTGCCGGGGCGCGTCGACTCACCACCGATGTCCAGCATGTGTGCGCCGTCCTGGATGAGTTGCTCGCAGTGCTTGAGTGCGGCCGAAGTGCCGGCGTGCTGGCCGCCGTCGGAAAAGGAATCGGGCGTCACGTTCACGATGCCCATGACCTGCGGCTTGGCGAGGTCGATGTCAAAACGGGTGGTCTGCCAATGCATGAAGAAGATTTTGTGCGGAAACAACAACGGGGCCGAAGCCCCGTGTATCCAAAAAACCCGAGTCGCTCAGGCGGCCGTGGGGGCCGGATCTGTCGCCACGGCAGGCGACCCACCGCTGCCACCGCCACCACCCACCGAGGGATTGCGTGGCGTCCAGTCCTTGGGTGGGCGGGGTGGTTTGCCGGCCATGATGTCGTCGATCTGGTCGGCGTCGATGGTTTCCCATTCCAACAGGGCCTTGGCCATGGCGTGCATCTTGTCGCTGTTCTCTTCGATCAGGTTGCGCGCCAGCTTGTACTGCGCGTCGATGATGCGGCGCACCTCCGCATCCACCTTCTGCATGGTGGATTCGCTCATGTTGGTGGTCTTGGTCACCGAACGCCCCAGGAACACTTCCCCTTCGTTTTCGGCGTACACCATTGGGCCCAGGGCATCGGTCATGCCGTAGCGCATCACCATGTCGCGGGCAATCGTTGTGGCGCGCTCGAAGTCGTTCGAAGCCCCGGTGGTCATCTGGTTCATGAACACTTCTTCGGCGATGCGGCCACCGAACAGCATGCTGATCTGGTTCAGCATGTAATCCTTGTCGTAGCTGTAGCGGTCCTGCGCCGGCAGGCTCATGGTGACGCCCAACGCGCGGCCGCGCGGGATGATGGTGACTTTGTGCACTGGGTCGCACTTGGGCAGCAGCTTGCCGATGAGTGCGTGGCCCGACTCGTGGTACGCCGTGTTGCGGCGCTCTTCCTCGGGCATGACCATGCTCTTGCGCTCGGGGCCCATGAAAATCTTGTCCTTGGCCTTCTCGAAATCCTGCATCTCGACCACGCGCGCGTTGCGGCGCGCGGCCATCAGGGCAGCTTCGTTGCAGAGGTTGGCCAGGTCGGCACCGCTCATGCCGGGCGTGCCGCGCGCGATCACGCTCGGGTTCACGTCCGTGCCCAGCGGCACCTTGCGCATGTGCACGTTCAGGATCTGCTCGCGACCCCGGATATCGGGCAGCGTCACATAGACCTGGCGGTCGAAACGGCCCGGGCGCAGCAAGGCGGCGTCCAGGATGTCGGGGCGGTTGGTGGCCGCGACCACGATCACGCCCAGGTTGGTCTCGAAGCCGTCCATCTCGACCAACATCTGGTTCAGGGTCTGTTCGCGCTCATCGTTGCCGCCGCCCAGGCCCGCGCCGCGCTGGCGGCCGACCGCGTCGATTTCATCGATGAAGATGATGCAGGGTGCGTTCTTCTTGGCGTTTTCGAACATGTCGCGCACGCGGGCCGCGCCCACACCGACAAACATCTCCACGAAGTCCGAGCCCGAGATGCTGAAGAAAGGCACCTTAGCTTCGCCCGCGATGCCCTTGGCCAGCAGGGTCTTGCCGGTGCCGGGAGGGCCGACCAGCAGCAGTCCGCGCGGGATGCGCCCACCCAGTTTCTGGAATTTGGCGGGATCCTTCAGGAAATCCACGACCTCCTTGACCTCTTCCTTGGCCTCGTCGCAGCCTGCGACGTCGGCGAAGGTCACGGTGTTGTTGTTTTCGTCGAGCATGCGGGCCTTGCTCTTGCCGAAGCTGAACGCCCCGCCCTTGCCGCCGCCCTGCATCTGTCGCATGAAGTAGATCCACACGCCAATCAGCAGCAGCATCGGGCCCCAGCTGACCAGCAGGGTCATGAGCAGCGAGCCTTCTTCGCGCGGACGCACGTCGAACTTCACGTTGTTGTTGATCAGATCGCCGACCAAGCCCCGGTCCAGCGACGTGGCCGTGGTGCGCACGCGACGGTCGTCCTGCGTAACGGCGACGATTTCGGTGCCGCCCTGGCCTTCCTGGATGGTGGCGCTCTTGATGCGCTGGGCCTTGACCTCGTCAATGAACTCGGAATAGCCCATATAGCCCGACCCTGCGGCAGAGCGCGTGTCGAACTGCTTGAAGACAGTGAAAAGCACCATGGCGATGACCATCCACACGGCGATTTTCGAAAACCACTGATTGTTCAAGTGCAGCTCCTGGAGTCGGTATTGGCGGTTATGCGCATGTGGGAGTCATTCTAGGACTTTCAAGCGCGCGTGCCTCATGCGGGTGACGAGGCTGTGTCAATGAAAGGGTTGGCTTTTCTCTATGAGAGGCCCCCGCAGGCCGTACTCAGCCCCGTACCGTGGATTTGAGACCCAGGCCGACAAGAAAGGTTTCAGACGATTTGTCGCGCGACGCCTTGGGTTTGACCGCCTTGACGGTGCGAAACGTCTGGCGAAACAAGGCCACCATGGGGTCGTAGGCCCCGCCATGGAACAGTTTGACCACCAGCGAACCATCGATTTTGAGGTGCTTGATCGAAAAATCCACCGCCAGCTCCACCAGATCGGTGATGCGCGCGGCGTCGGTCATGCCGATACCCGACAGGTTGGGCGCCATGTCGGAGATCACCACATCGACCTGGTGAACGCCACGGTCGGTCAGGGCTTTCTCCAGCTCTTCCAGCACCGCTGCCTCGCGGAAGTCGCCCAGAATGAAATGCACGCCTTCCACATCATCCATGGGCAGCATGTCCAGCGCGATGATCGTGCCATGCAGTTCGCCCACGGCCGCGCCTTGCGGGCTCAGGCGACGGCGCGCGTACTGGCTCCAGGCGCCGGGCGCCGAACCCAGGTCCACCACGCAGTCGCCGGGACGAATCAAGCCCAGGGTTTCGTCAAGTTCCTTGAGCTTGTAGGCGGCGCGCGCGCGGTAGCCGTCTTTCTTCGCCAGGCGAACGTACGGGTCGTTCACGTGCTGGTTGAGCCAGGCCTTGTTGACCTTTTTGCTCTGGGTTTTGACTTTCATGCCCATGAGGGTCGCCTAAGGTCTGTGTAAACGATAATTGTCCCATGCCCCAGATCACACTCACTCCCGCTCAGCGCAAAGTTCACCGTGCCGAGGCCCACCACCTTGATCCCGTCGTCCACATCGGAAACGACGGATTGAGCCCCGCTGTCAAGAAAGAGATCGCCGCTGCGCTCAAGGCGCACGGCCTGATCAAGGTCCGGGTGCTCAGCGACGACCGCGCGGCACGCGAGGCCATGCTGCACACCCTGGCCGACGAGCTGGACGCCGCCCCCATCCAGCACATCGGCAAGCTGCTGGTGCTCTGGCGTCCGTTGGTCGAAAAGGTGAAGGTGGTCGACGAAGACCGCATGCCCGGCCCACGCGACGTGAAGGTGCTGAAATTCAGCAAACGCGGCGGCCAGCGTCCCGAGGTGAAGGTGGTGCGTGTGCTGGGCAACCAGCGTCTGACCACCGGCGGGCAGATCAAGCGTGCCAAGGTCATGAAGAAGAGCGTGAAGAAGAGCGCCCAATCGCAGTAACAGCCTCTCCCCACGTTCGTTCGTGGCCTCGCGGCTTGAACTTCACCCACAGCGCCACATCTGAGAACGCATGAACGACCGCACCGCCCCCTTCGACCAGAACCCACTGCTCAACTTCGACGACCTGCCGCTGTTCGATGCCATCACACCAACACTGGTGGGTCCGGCGATCGATCAATTGATGCAGGCCGCCAGCGTCGCGCTGGAGACCGTGACGGCCAGCAGCTTCCCGCCCGACTGGAAGCGCATCTCCGAAACCCTGGATGTGCCCACCGAGCGCCTGTCGCGCGCGTGGGGCGCCGTGAGCCATCTCAACAGCGTGGCCGACACCCCCGAACTGCGCGCCGCCTACAACGAGGCTCTGCCCAAGGTCACCGAGTTCTGGACCCGCCTGGGCGCGGATGAGCGCTTGTACGCCAAGTACAAGGCCATGGACCCCACCAGGCTCAACGCCGAGCAAGCCCGCGCCCACCACAACGCGATGCGCGGCTTCGTGCTGGGGGGCGCCGATCTGCAAGGCGAGGCCAAGACGCGGTTTGCCTGGCTGCAGGAGCGACAGGCCGAGCTGGGCCAGAAGTTCAGTGAAAACGCGCTCGATGCGACCGACGCTTTCGCGTTGTACGTGACCACCGAGGAACTGGCCGGTGTGCCCGATGATGTGATGCAGTCCACCGCCGCAGCGGCCGCAGCCGAGGGCAAGCCGGGCCACAAGCTCACGCTGAAGATGCCGTGCTACCTGCCGGTGATGCAGTTCGCCCACAGCAGCCCGCTGCGCGAACAGCTCTACCGCGCCTACGCCACCCGTGCCAGCGATCAGGCCGCTGGCGACGCGATCAAATTCGACAACGCGGCGATCATGGGCGAGCTGCTCGCCTTGCGCCACGAAGAGGCGCAGTTGCTGGGCTATCGGCACTACGCCGATGTATCCCTGGTACCCAAGATGGCCGAATCGCCCGAACAGGTGATGGCCTTCCTGCGCGACCTGGGCATCAAGGCCCGCCCCCATGCCGAAAAAGACCTGGCCGACCTGCGAGCCTTCGCCGCCAGCGATCTCGGCCTGACCGACCCGCAGGCTTGGGACTGGCCCTACATCGGCGAGAAGCTCAAGGAGGCGCGTTACGCTTTCAGCGAACAGGAAGTCAAACCCTATTTCACGGCGCCCAAGGTGCTGGTGGGTCTGTTCCAGATCGTCGAGACGCTGTTCGAGGTGGCCATCCGCCGCGACCAGGCGCCGGTGTGGAACCCGGGTGTCGAGTTCTACCGCATTGAACGCAACAGCCCGAACGGTACAGAGCTCGTGGGCCAGTTCTACCTCGACCCGGCCGCGCGCAACGGCAAGCGAGGTGGCGCCTGGATGGACGACGTGCGCGCCCGCTGGCTGCGCCCCGACACGGGCTCGCTGCAAACGCCCGTGGCGCACCTGGTGTGCAACTTCGCCGAGGGCGTGAACGGCAAGCCAGCCTTGCTCACGCACGACGATGTCATCACCCTCTTCCACGAGTTCGGCCACGGCCTGCACCACATGCTCACCCAGGTGAACGAGCGCGACGTCTCGGGCATCAGCGGTGTCGAATGGGACGCGGTTGAACTGCCCAGCCAGTTCATGGAGAACTTCTGCTGGGAGTGGGACGTGCTCAAGCACATGACCGCCCATGTGGACACCGGCGAGCCGCTGCCACGTGCGCTGTTCGACAAGATGCTGGCTGCCAAGAACTACCAGAGCGGGCTGCAGACGCTGCGCCAGGTCGAGTTTTCGCTGTTCGACATGCTGCTGCACAGCCAGCCACAGCCCGCCACCAGCGGCGAGGCCATCCTCGCGCTGCAGCAGCAGGTGCGCGACGAGGTGGCGGTGCTGCAGCCGCCGGCCTACAGCCGCACACCGCACACCTTCAGCCACATCTTTGCCGGCGGTTACTCGGCCGGGTACTACAGTTACAAGTGGGCCGAAGTGCTCTCGGCCGACGCGTACGCCGCGTTTGAAGAAGCGGCACAGCAAAATGGCCACAGCACGCTGGACGTCGCCACGGGCCGCCGCTATCGTGAAGCGATCCTTGAGGCGGGTGGCAGTCGCCCTGCCATGGAGTCGTTCAAGGCCTTCCGGGGCCGCGAACCCAGCATCGATGCCCTGCTGCGTCATCAAGGCATGGCTTGATTTGTTTTGCTGATTGCCGATAGGAGTCGACATGAACATCCCCACATCCACGTTCACCTCAGCAACCGTGTCCTACCTGCGCTGTGCAGCCGTGGGCCTGATGGCGGGTCTGGTGTCCGTGTCGGCCCTGGCCCAGGGCGTCTACCGAATCGTCGGACCCGATGGTCGTGTGAGCTACTCTGACCAACCACCGCCAGCCACCAACGCCCGTCCCGTGACAAACGCGACGGGTTCCGTGAGCGCCAATGCCAATGCCCAGCTGCCCTTCGAGCTGCGACAGGTCAGCAACCGGTACCCGGTGACGCTCTACACCAGCAGCGAATGCGCCCCTTGCAACAGTGGGCGCAACCTGCTCAACGCGCGCGGCATCCCCTATGCTGAAAAAACCATCAACACCAACGAGGACGCCGAAGCCCTCAAACGCCTCAGTGGCCAGGCTTCTCTGCCCTTCCTGACGATTGGCAGCCAGCAGATCAAGGGCTATTCCGACAGCGAGTGGACCCAGTTCCTCGATGCGGCCGGCTATCCCAAGCAGTCGGCCCTGCCCACAGCCTACCGGCAAGCCGCCCCCACTCCATTGGTGGCCGTTCAGGCTCCGGTTGCAGCGCCCGGGCAAGCCGCGGCCCCATCGCCATCCGTCGAAGCGCCTGCAGCGCCATCGGTGACACCACCCGTCACCAACCCTGCCGGCATCCGTTTCTGATCAGGCGCCGGGCGCGGGCCTAAAAGGTCAGCGTCTTCACGCCACTCGGCGTGCCCAGCAAGCACACGTTGGCTTTCTGGTGGGCAAACACACCCACCGTCACCACGCCCGGCCACTGGTTGACTTCGCTCTCGAACGCCAGCGGATCGGTGATCTGGAGACCGGTCACGTCCAGGATGTGTTGCCCGTTGTCGGTGACCAACGGAACACCGTCCTTCACGCGCACGCTGGCGTGTCCGCCCAGGGCAGCAAACTGCCGCACCAACCGCGCGGTGGCCATGGGGATCACCTCCACCGGCAACGGAAAGGCACCCAAGGCCTTCACCAGTTTCGATTCGTCTGCGATACAGACAAAGCGGCGCGACTGCGCCGCCACGATTTTTTCACGTGTGAGCGCAGCACCTCCGCCCTTGACCATGTGGCCGCTTTCATCGATCTCGTCGGCGCCATCGATGTAGACCGACAGCTCGCCCACCGCGTTGGCCTCGAACACCGGGATGCCCAGCGCCTTCAGGCGCACGGTGGAGGCTTCGGAACTGGAGACAGCACCAGCGATCTGGTCCTTGATGCTGGCCAATGCATCGATGAACTTGTTGACGGTGGAGCCGGTGCCCACCCCGACGATCTCACCGGGGGTCACGTATTGCAGGGCGGCCTGGCCGACCAGCGCTTTGAGTTCGTCTTGGGTCATTTGAGACAATCGGTGAAACAACAGCCCTGGATTATCCGATGTCGCTTCTCCCCTATGCCGCCGCCCGCCCCTTCCTGTTCGGCATGGACCCCGAAGCCGCCCACGATCTGACCATCAACGCCCTCGCACGACTGCAACATTCGCCGCTGACCTGCCTGTACAGCGAACCCCGGGTCCACGATCCTTACACGCTGGCGGGCATCCAGTTTCCCAACCGCGTTGGCCTCGCGGCTGGACTCGACAAGAATGCCCGCTGCATCGACGGCCTGGCGGCCATGGGCTTCGGTTTCGTGGAGGTCGGCACCGTCACGCCCAGAGGTCAGAGTGGCAATCCGAAACCCCGCATGTTCCGTCTGCCAAAGGCCCATGCCTTGATCAACCGCCTGGGCTTCAACAACGAAGGTCTGGATGCATTTCTGATCAACGTGCAGCGTGCCCGTTTTCGAAACCAGAGCGGCGCGAGTCCCATGGTGTTGGGTCTGAACATCGGCAAGAACGCCAGCACGCCCATGGAGCGTGCCATCGACGACTACCTTGCCTGCCTGGACGGCGTGTATCCGCATGCCGACTACGTCACCGTCAATATCTCCAGCCCCAACACGCAGAACCTGCGCAGCCTGCAGAGCGATCAGGCGCTGGACGCCCTGCTCGGTGCAGTAGCCGAGCGCCGCGAGTTGCTGGCTCAGCGTCACGGCCGGCGCATCCCGATCTTTCTGAAGATCGCCCCAGATCTGGACAACACACAGATCGAGATCATCGCGGCCACGCTCATGCGTTATGGAGCCGACAGCGAAGGCCATGCGACCCATGCTCTGGGCGTGATCGCCACCAACACGACACTCAGCCGCGAAGCTGTGAAAGGCATGGACCACGCTACAGAAACTGGCGGGCTGTCGGGCTCACCAGTGCTGCACATGAGCAACCAGGTGATCCGCCAGCTGCGCGCCTGTCTGGGCAAGAGTTTTCCCATCATTGGCGTGGGTGGCGTGCTCAGCGCGTTGGATGCGGTAAGCAAGATCCAGGCGGGCGCCAATCTGGTTCAGATCTACACCGGGCTCATCTACAAGGGCCCGTCCCTGGTGGGGGAGTCGGCCCGGGCGATCCAGGCCCAAGGCAGTTCAGAGGGTTCGTGAAACTGAAATCACCTGGTCTGCGAGAGCCAGGCAGCTGGTCAGGCCGGGTGACTCGATGCCAAAGAGGTTGACCAGCCCCGGCACACCATGGTCGTCCGGCCCCTGAATCCAGAAATCGGCAGCGGGCTCGTGCGGGCCATTGATCTTGGGCCGAATGCCGGCGTACCCAGGTTGCAGCGACCCATTGGGCAATTCGGGCCAATAGCGACGCACCTCGGAATAGAAGACGTCTGAGCGGGAAGGATCCACCTGCAGATCGTCGGGCGAAGAAGTCCACTCCACATCCGGGCCAAATTTGGCTTGTCCACCCAGGTCCAGGGTGAGGTGGACACCCAACCCGGCCAGATGCGCATCGGGCTCGGGCGCCGGGTAGATCAGATGGGAAAAGGGAGAACGACCCGTGAGCGTGAAGTAGCTGCCTTTGGCATACCAAGCCTTGGGGATGTTTCTCGTATCCAGGCCGCGTGTCTTGCGAGCGAGATCGCATGCGTACAAGCCCGCTGCGTTGATCACGGTCCGGGCCATCAAACGGGTCCCGTCCAGGGACTCCACTTCAATCCCTCGCGGTGTGACGGCGAGCTCGCGCACTCCGCTGTGACACACCACCAGCCCTCCTCGATTCTCCAGATCCCCCTGCAGTGCCAGCATGAGCGCGTGACTGTCCACAATACCGGTGGAGGGCGAGCGAATCGCGCCCAGACATTCAAGCTCGGGCTCGAACAACTGCGCTTCATCCCGGCTCAGCAGAACAAGATCGTCCACCCCGTTGGCCGCCGCCTTCACCAGAATCGCCGGCAAGGCCGCCAACTGCGATGGCGTGTTGGCGACGATGAGCTTGCCGCACCGCCGATGTGGAATGCCGCGCTCGGCGCAGTACGCGTACAGCGCCTCACGCCCCTGAACACACAGCGTGGCCTTGAGCGAACCGAGCGGATAGTAGATACCCGCATGAATTACCTCGCTGTTGCGCGAGCTGGTGCCTGTGCCGATCGTGGCTTCGCGCTCAAGCACCATCACCTCCCGACCGGTCAGGGCAAGAGCGCGCGCCACCGCCAGTCCTACAACGCCAGCCCCGATAACGAGCGCATCCACGCGCTCCATGACTTTGACTTTGTTCATTGCTTGAAGATGCTCACGTGACTGACACAGACCCGGTGCGCCTTCAGCGGTGTCGATCCAGCAATTCCTGTATGTGCGCGCTGGGAATGGCGTATGAAATACCGGAGGGTTGACTCAGAGCGGACTCCCGCGTGCCTTTGATCAGGACCATGTTCATCACGCCCACGACCTCGCCGGTACTCGGATCAAAAAGTGGCCCCCCGCTGTTGCCCGGGTAGGCGGTTGCGTCCAGCTGGAAAATTTCGAACGTACCGCCACGCAACCCTCGAATGGCCTGCTCGCTCAACCGTCCTGCGGACGGGCTCGGCAATGCCGCGGCGGTGATGCTGGAAACAGTGGCTCGATGGGTTACTACCGAGAAGCCCAGTACACCCCCGATGGGAAAGCCCATGAACGCCAAGTCCGCTCCCTCCCGCACCGCTGCCGAGTTGCCCAAGCGCATGGCCGGTCCAGCGGGGCCGTCCATGCGAAGCAAGGCGAGATCTCGGGCTGCGTTGGTACCCAGTACTCGAGCAGATCGCATCTGCCAGTCACCAGACGGCTGACGGACCTGAACCACCAGCGCTGGCGCATCGGAAACCGGCGGGGCGGTTGGCAGAACGTGCGCGTTGGTCACAACCATCAGTCCATCTCCGACAATGAACCCCGTGCCTCTGAGCTGGAAACGCGGACTTCCCGTGGCCTGGTATGTGCCGATCAACAGCACCGATGGCTTGAGACGCTCGATCGTGTCAGACAGTCCTGCCCAGGCAAGGCCCGGTGAAGAGAGCACAACACCGAGGCACAAGAGCAAGGTCGCCGCGCGGCGCCTGGGGGGGTCAGGTAGGCGCATTCATGCTTTCTGTTGAAGGACAACTTCATCTTTTTCGCTATTGGGGAATTGCCGCATCCAGGCCTTGCGCAAAAGATGCGGGATCACAAGCTGCAAGGGCATTCGAAGCATGTGTGAACGCACATACAAAAACCACCGAGCCACACCGGTCAACGGCAGATCACAACTGGGATGCATCGGCCTCAGCGCAAGCCCCAGCGACCATGACATCAGCGCTCGCGCCAGCAGATTGGGGCCCATCGCCTCAACGCGTGCCAGTAGATGGGGTGGCGCCTGGGTGCCAAACAGACGCCCAATGTGCCTCAGGGCATGAAACAGGGGTGTCTGCAGCCCCAGCTCGTCCGCACGCGCAACGAGCTCGTCCCAAAACCCAGGCGTCGGGCCGAAGCGAATCAACAAATCATTGAGGTCCAGCAGATCCCGAAGTCCATGACCAAAGTCACCTTCTTGAAAAAGATGCACCGCGCTGTGCAAAACCATGTCGGCAGGCGCCAACACAAACAGCATCGGGTAACCCTTCACTGGAACGACCCGCTCCAGCAACTTGCGCCCATCAACGCGGAAGCGTGACGTCGGCGGCGCAATGGTGTGGTGCAGATCGATGAAGGTATTGCGCTTCACATGGCGCAGAGGCGGTATCTCGTGCATCCATTCCCGGTAGTAGCGCTGGTTGTAGGCATCACGCTCTTCGCAGATCCATCCACCACCCAACAGACAGCTTTCGGCCTCTTCAATGCGATCCTTGTCCACCAGGATGTCGATGTCCGAGAACAAGCGACCCTGGGCTTGCGGCAACTCGTGCATCACGTACGCTGCACCCTTCAACAGCACCACGGGTGTGTTCAGCTCCAACATGGCCCGAGCGATGCAATTCACCTCCCAGCGCACCTCATGTTGCTGCCGTTCGGCAAGCCTGATGGCGCCTTCAAGATGGCAACGTGGACCAGCCGGAACGTGTTCGATCCAGCCTCTGTCGATGTACAGATGTGCCAACCGGGGCAACAAAGTGGTCTGCCGTGCCTGCCCCAACATCACTGACCACTGCCGCAACGTGAGTTCGGGTTGAGCCGTGGAAGTCCAGACAGGGGACAGCAGATCAGTGTTCACCGACTCTCCCGGCAACCAGTTCGTCGAACACCGACACCGCGTCGTCGAGCTGGCTGTATTCAAAATCATAACAGTCGCAACGGGCGACCACATCGGCCAGCACGTCAAATCCTTGCTTGCCCAGGATGAGATAGTTGAAAGAGTTGCGCCCGAGTTCAAGCAGGCTATCGGCCTTGGAGCGCTTGGACAGTACAGGCTTCGCTCCAGCCACATAACGTGGAAAGATCACCCAGCGAGGATGCGCGGGGTCTTTGATGCGGGCCAGGTGCTCCGAACGCACTTTCATGTGACTCACCGTACCCTTGGACGTGTCGTGCACCACTCGACTGAAGACCGCCTCCGGCACATAGTTCCGAATGATGTCGATGGATTGGTTCTTGAGGCTGATGGGGCGTCCGAACGGGGTGATCGAAAGGTCCTTCAGAGAAATCAAAGCCAACTCGTCTGACAGCAGCCGCCATCCGCGGTTGACAAGGCCGGCACATAAAGTGCTCTTCCCCGACCCAGGAGGCGCCGGCAAGATCACCGCGCACCCCTCCCGCTCGATCACCGCTGAGTGCAGCAACAAATAATGGTAGGTGTGCATGGACACACACCAATTCATGGCCCATTCAAGCAGCGGAAATGCATGCCGCTCCGGCAAAGGCACAAACGGCTCAAGGCCGTCAAAAGTGAAGATGGCCTGCCTTCTAACCCAGCGTCGCCACCCCTTGCCCCTGGAAATGCAAACACTGAAGTCCACAAACTCGCCGCGATCCAGGACTGGGTAGTCTGCATAAAGTCGCATGAGTGCCTCAGCTACTTGGGGCAAAGGGCATGACAACTCGAAGGAGAAGGGTCCCACTCCAAGAATCAAATCCCCTATGGACAGCCGTTCGCGCAGTTCATTGGGCTTCAGGTCAGAAAGAATCACGCTTCTGCGACCTCAACCAAGCCAGCGCCAAGCAGCTCTTCGAGGATGTTGTGCACAAGCGGAGGGATTGCTGTGGCATCCACCGAACCCAGGTGTTCCACCACCTGGAGGACCAAAGATGCTTCGCTATGGAGGCCCTGAGCAAGTACGTCCAGCACGAACGCCTTCAACACATCAAATCGGTAAGTGATGCCAGAAAGCTGATCGAATACAACGAACTCTTCCTCAAACGAGCGCCAGTGCAAGGCCACCAAAGGATTCTGAAAGAACAGCTTTCCGCCCGGCATCAGCCCGCTGGCCTCAAAGGATGTGAATGCAGACGCGGGACTCAAGTCTCACCATGAGTCTCCAGATACGTCGTCGCCAGTTCGTAGAATTTCGCTCGCTTCACACTGTCCGCAGAGTTGTAGAAGCCCATTACTTCTGCGCCGCTGTAAGGAAACGGATAGCCCGGAACGCCACCAGACAATCCATTGAGGTAAGCCCCGATCCAGTGACGCGTCTTGGTGGACGAATAAATGGGATTGCTCATCACCTCGAACAAGGTCTTGTTGCTCAACGAGCGCCCCGGATCGTCTGACTCGCACCGGTTAAAGAGGACCTTGCATTTGACGGTATGGTCAGTTGGCCACGAGCGTCGGGGGGTGCCGTCACTCTTTTTTTGACCCCACCAGCCCGGGCTGTACCCGCCACAAATCCTGGCATCGTTGGGAATATTCGAATCTGCCACCTTCGACTGCATTCCCGAGACCGAACAACGGAGATTCGGAGTGCCGCCATCACCTTGGGGCGTAAGAAGGGTGCTCCCCTGCGCCAACGTGGACAGAGGCAGTGCCGCTGCGGTAACAACCGCCGAGCCCTTGCCCAATCCTCTCAACATGATCAACCGCCGAGACGCAGCCTCGGGAGAAAGCTTGCGGGCATTTTCAGGCGGCTGTGACGGGATGTTTTCTGGCATGTGAAACTTTCTTGCAACTTGATTCAGGGTTGCGATGACTCGTTATAAGCAATTTTCAGACCCAAGCGAACATGTATCTGAAAGTTGTTCTCTTTCAACGCCTTAAGCAGCCTTCGGACCGATGTTTCTGCACCGACGGCAACCGCGGTGCTTGGTTCGTAAAAAAAACCGACACCCAATATGAAACATTCGCCCCCCACGATCCTGTCCGTGATTGCCACAAGCAAAGGGCATCTCAGAGCGACTTCTTCACCGCAGCCACTTCGCTCTGCCCTCCAAACTTGGCGCCCATGGCTTCCAACTCATCGAGCAACACGCGTGCAGTGGCTTTATCGCCGGCCGCCACGTGTATTTTGGCCAAATTGAGTTTGAACGCCGGTGAATTGGGCTGCGCGGCAACCACCTTCTTCTGGATATCCAGCGCCTTGGCGTGTTCTCCCTTCTCGGACAGCAGCATGGCCAAAGTGTCCAAGAACGCAGGTTGGTTGGGTGCCGTCGCCACAGCCCGCTCAGCGATGGACACGGCATCGGCGCGCCCCAGTTTCCCAGCCACCCATGCCAGGTTGTTCAAGGCCAGGCCATTCTTGGGCTGAAGCTCAACCACCCGCTCGTAGTGGCGTTGCGCATCCTGCAGTTTGTTGACGCCCAGCGCGCGGTCACCCAGGAAAAGGCGGAACCCTGCATCGTCCGGATGGCTCTTGATCCAGTCCGCAGCCGTGCGATCCGCATCCGCTGCCTTGCCGGCCAAGCCCTGCGCCGTGTGCAGTTTGATGGCCAATTCGGTACTGGGCGCTACCTTGAACCCGGCACTGTAGGCATCGACTGCACCACTCCAGTTTTTGGTAGCGGCGTGAACATCACCCTCCAACAGAAAGCCCACCGCCTCCTTGGGTCGTTGCTTCTGCACGGTTTTGCTCACGGCCAGCGCATCTCCTGGCTTCTTCGCTTGTATGGCAAGCTCTGCCAAGCCCCGCTGCGCGAGCAGCAAGTTGGGTTGAATATCCAATGCTTTGCGCAGACTTTGCTGGGCCGCCGCAAAGTCTTTCATCACGGCATGCACGGTCGCCATTCGCACATGTGGAAGTGGGGACTGCGGCATCAAACCAGCCATCTTGTTGAAGCTGCTCATGGCCTGGTTGTTCTCACCATTGGCAGCCTGCGCCCGCCCCAGTACATCCAGCAGTTCAGGGGTGTCAGGGATTGCTGACACCGCCGTTTGCGCATTTGACAACGCGGCTGCGTTGTCTTTCTGCTGCAGGAGGTATTCGACCAACATCAATCGAGGCAACTTCTCGGTGGGTGCAGCGTCTATGGCCTTGCGGATTGCGTCCAGCACCTCTGCTTTTGGAGCGCCGTTCCTGGCCTTTATCTCAGCCAGGGCCATGAACGCTTGCGCATTCTTGGGTTCACGCTGAACCAATCCCTCAAACCGCTTTTGAGCTTCCTGCGCTTTGCCGTCAGCAACATCCAATGTCGCAAGCGCAGTCGTTGCAGCCATGTAGGACGGAGAAATTTCCAGAGCGCGCTCCAAGGCCTTGCGAGCGCCGGCCCGGTCATCGCGCAAAAGCAAGGCTCGCCCCCGGAGCAACGAAGGCATCGGGTCATTGGCTCGCTTCTTCTCCAGGTCATCAATGGCGGCCAACGCCTTGTCCACGTCTTTTCTGCGCAGATGTGCGTTGATCAATGCCATGTCGGCCACGACACCCTTGTCGGATGCCGCGATGTCCTGCAAGGACTC
Organism: Hydrogenophaga sp.; assembly: GCF_036675665.1. Taxonomy (GTDB): domain Bacteria; phylum Pseudomonadota; class Gammaproteobacteria; order Burkholderiales; family Burkholderiaceae_C; genus Hydrogenophaga. The sequence goes on from NZ_JAKFEO010000010.1 coordinate 137,249, forward strand.
CATGGCCAACTCGGTTTTTCCGGACATCAACTGACTGACTGCCAGCGAGGTCTGCTTGGCGGGGTCATTGGGATCGAGTTTGGTGGCGCGCGCAAAGAAGGACTGTGCCAACTCAAGTTCACCCCTGACCATGTGTACCTGCCCTGCCACTGAAAGCAAGGCAGGATCAGAGTTATTTGTCGCGATGTCTGGTGGCAAGGCCGCAAGAGCCTTGTCTGTCTGACCGGTGCGCAACAACGTGAGCACCAGCGCACGGCGCGCAATCTTCAGTTGGGGAGCGGCTGCCACTGCGCGCGTCAGGTACGCCTCCGCTTGAACCAATGAATTCAGTTGGAGTTCGGTCGCCCCCGCCATCTCCAATGCCGTGGGGCTATTGGGTGCAATCTTCAGCATCTGTTGCGAAAAATCGCGTGCCGCCGGATAGTCCTTTTTCTGAAACGCAAGCAGCGTTTGCAAGTACAAGGTCTGCGGAGTTCCTTTGGCGATTTTCACCAAGGCATCCAGTTCCGTGGATGCCTGATCCAGTTGCCCCTGACTCAGCAGAACCCGGACAACCGCTGCGCGGGCATCCGCAAACTGCGGGTTGGCTTCACTGGCATCGCGATACAGAGCCAAAGCGTCTTTGACATCTCGCTTGCTGTACAAAAAGATGTCGCCCTTCAGCTTCAAGGCCTCTTCGTTTTTGGGCGTGGCAGCCAGAACCTTGTCCAGAATGGCGATGGCTCCTTCAAAGTCGCGTTGAGCTCCCTTGAATCGGGCTTGCTCGATCAGCGCTGGGGCATGGTCCGACTTGGCCGCAAGCGCCTGCTGGAGGCTGGCCTCGAAACCCTCCTGTTTGCCTTGCTGGCGCCATGCGATCGCCTGCAAGGTTTTCAGGTCGGCCGTCGCATCAGGCGTGGCGAGCTCAATCTTGTCGAAATCGGTGGTGACTTGTTTGTACTCACCCAATGCGAGCATGCTGCGCACCAGCAACGGCGTCACCTGCTCAGGAGCGAATCCGAGATCGCGCGCCTTGCGCAGCTCGGCTTTGCCACCCACCGGGTCGCCGTTGAGCAACAGCGCCTTGCCCAGAAGAAACCGCGCCTGCGCCAGGTTGGGGTTCTCCTGCAAGGCGTTCTTGAGCTGAATGATGGCCGCAGCGTTGTCCTTCTTGTCCAGGTATTGCTGCGCAGAATCCACCATTTTCTGGGGATCGTTGTCTGCGCAACCGGCAAGGAGAAGCGTGACGGCAAGGGTGACAGGTGCAAATCCGAAAAGGGTTCTGGCGATCTTCATGGGTTCCTCCGGAATGGTGTGATGAGCTTCACTTGAGGCCCAGGCGATGCATCAAGTCGTACAAGGTCGGGCGGCTGATCCCAAGCAGTTCGGCTGCTCTGAGCAAATTGCCGTTGGACCTGGCCACCGCAGCGATGACGGCCTTTCTCTCGGCCTCGTCCCGAACCGCGCGCAAATCCAGTGATTGCTCGGCGGCATTCTCCAGGGTGGCCGGCAGGCCCAGATCGTCTGATGTCACTTGCGAGCCATCAGCCATGATGGTGGCACGCTTGATGCAGTTTTCAAGTTCTCGAATATTGCCGGGCCAGGAGTGCGCCTCAATCGCTCTGAGCGCATCGTCCGATAGAGACAGGTTGCGGCGGTTTTGTTCCTGAGCAAAACGCTTGGTAAAGGCATGGGCCAGCAAAGCGGCATCACCCACGCGTTGCCTCAACGGAGGAATATTGACCACGATCTCGGCCAGGCGGTAATAAAGATCCTCGCGGAACCGGGCCTCCGTGGTGAGTTGCTTCAGGTCTTGATGCGTTGCGCAGACGATGCGCACATCCACCGGAATCTCCTGGCGTCCGCCCACACGCTCGATGACGCGCTCCTGCAGAAACCGCAAGAGCTTGGCTTGCAACGGCATCGGCAGATCACCGATCTCATCGAGCATGAGCGTGCCGCCGTTGGCTGTCTCTATCTTGCCCAAGGTGGTCTTGGCCGCTCCAGTGAAAGCGCCTTTTTCGTAGCCAAACAGTTCGCTCTCGAGAAGATTCTCGGGAATCGCCGCGCAATTGATGGCGACAAACCGCCCGTTCTTGCGGTTGGAAGATTGGTGCAAACCACGGGCCAGCACCTCCTTGCCCGTGCCACTCTCGCCCAGCAGCATCACGGTCGCGCCACTGTTCGCCACCTTTTCGATGGTTCGACAGACGCGAAGTACCTCCGGGTCCCGCGTGATGAGCCCAGCCAAGGTGTCGGGCTGACGCATGGACTGCAGTCGCGCGTTCTCAGTCTGCAGTTCGTGGAGGCGGAAGGCTCTTTCCACTGTGAGGTTGAGCATCTCTGGCTCAAACGGTTTGGCGAGAAAGTCGTAGGCGCCCATGGCCACGGCCTTGAGTGCATTGGCCTGACCGTTCTGCCCGGTGAGCACGATCACTTTCGTGTCTGGTGCGGCGGCGAGCATCTGGTCAAGCAACTTGAACCCCTCGGATGTGCCGTCGGCGTCGGGTGGAAGGCCCAGATCCATTGTGACCACGGCAGGCGCATGGCGACGGAGTTGGACCAGCGCAGTCTCGCAGTCATCGGCGGTGACCGAAGCGAATTGGTCGAGTGACCACTTGATCTGTTTTTGCAGCGCGAGATCGTCTTCGACGATCAGCAATTGCGGTCCTTTGTCTGAGCTCATGCCTCTCCCAATTGATGCCAGTCCGATTCGCGGAACGATTCAATGAGCGGCAACAGCAAAGTGACGACGGTTCCCACTCCTTCCTTGCTGTCTACCGACATCTTTCCGCCCAACTCCTGTACGTATTGAAAACTTTCGTAGGCGCCGATGCCCATGCCGGCTTCCTTGGTCGTCTGGAATGGTTTGAACAGTCGCTCCTGCACAAACTGCTCCGACATGCCCAGCCCATTGTCCCCGACTTCCACCCGCGCATGGCTGCCGTAGCGCTCAATCTTGAGCCAGACGCGCTGCTGCGCTTCAGTGGCATCCAACGCGTTGTTCACGAGATGCCCCATGACACGCTCCAAACGATCTTCATGCCCTCGCGTTGCCACGCGAGGCTCCACCTGAAGTTCCAGTTGCCGCCCACGGCGGGACACGCTGGATGCGAGTCCATGAGCAATGCGACCGAGGTCCACTCCAACCGCTGCGCCTCCTGGGGCTGCTCCCTCCCGCAACTGCAACATCAACTGGCGCATCCGTTCCAGGGAGTTCTCGACCGTCATCAACATATCCGCCTGAAATTCGGGGTTATGACTCAGCCGTTTGGCATTCTTCACCATCAGAGAAAGCTGGGTCACGATGTTCTTCAGGTCGTGCACGACGAATGCCGACATTCGACTGAAGGCCTCAAATTTACGCGCCTCCAACAGTGCCTCGGTCGATTGCACTTGCGCCAGAAAACTGGCGGCCTGACGCCCCGCCGTCTTGAGCAAGTCGGTCACCTCCCAATTCACGTCCAATCGCGTGCGCGGGCTGCTCAGCACCACAAAACCCAACAACTCATGACCCAACCACAAGGGAACCAACAACCAGGCTTGCGACTGGAGCACAAGCCACTCTGGCAATTTCAAGTGTTCGTACCGATCCGGCTGCAGCCGGTATTCGTCGAGATTGACCACCCAGCCAGTTCGCTGCATGAAAGCCAACAATGCTGAATCCACCGGTTCGGTTTCGGACACGTGCGGGAAATTCCAGCGCGCGACCTGGCGATAGAGCTGCTCATCCGGTCGCCGCAGCCACAGCATCCCGGCGGGACTCTCGAGCATGTCCGCCAGGCCTCGAATCACATTGAGACCCATTTCACCCGGCACCGTGTTGGCCGACAAGGTCTGGGTGAACTTCAGCCACTCTTCGCGATAGTCGTACCGGTAACTGAAAAAGTGCTTGCCCAACATCACCCGCACCCGGGCGCGAAAGGTTCGCGACAGTGCGAGCGCCACCAGCAACACGAGTGCCAAAAACACCATCGCCAACTGCAGCGATCGGCCCCAGTCACTGCCGAAATAGCGAACGTAGTAACCGACGCTGGCAATGAACAAGAGATAGCCGCCGGCCATCAGCAATGTGGCCGAATGGAACACCACCTTGCGTGAGACGCGGATCTTGGAAATCCAGTCGCGATGACGGGTGGTGGAGAGCAACAGCAGCGGCATCAACGCCGCATGCACGAGGCCACGGATGTTCCATGCGTCCTCGTCGATGCCGCTGAAGAGCACCGCCTGCGAGAACAAGTAAAGATCAAAGAGGAATGTGCCTGCAAGCCCCAGGCAGATGGGCTTTGCACTCCAGAGTGCATCTTCGGGCAGGTTGCGAAACAACTGCTCCACGAGAACCAGCCCCATCACGGCCAGCAACATCAACGTGAGAAACAGTCCGACTGGCGCACCGGTTGTTCCCTTGAACCAGATCGCGGAAAACATCAGAGTCAGCAGACTGAGGACCGGCAGCGCGACTGCCAGGGGCGACATCCAAGGTGCCTCCTCCAAAGTCCGCCCCCTTTCCATGCTCGCGCGAAACAGGTGAACCACAAAGGCAAACCAAGCCGCATATCGACAGATGTCGGCCACGGCTGCCCAGCCCCACCACACCGGCAACGCCAAAGCGACAAGGCTCAGGCATGCCCACAGCGTGGTGAGCACAGCCGCCAGCAGGATGGCAATCCCGGGTTTGTTGGCGGGGGGCTTCCAGTAGCCTTGTTTCCCCACCATCACAGCGAGCAATGCGTAGCAAAGGGCCGCAGCGCCAAAGCCCCAGGCCATGAGTGAATTGCCGATGCCGTTCATGCCGCTGGCCCCGCAAGCATGATTCGGAAAGACCTACTGGGCACCTTTGCCCGTCAACACAACCCCGATGGTCTCGAAGAGCACCACAAGATCAAGAAAGAGCGAATGATTCTTGACGTAGTAGAGGTCGTACTGCAACTTCTCGACGGTGTCTTCGCGAGAAGCACCGTACTGGTAACTCACCTGTGCCCAGCCCGTTACACCAGGTTTGACACTGTGTCGCACCGCATAAAAAGGAATGTCTTGCGTGAGCTTGTCGACAAAATATGGCCGCTCAGGACGGGGCCCTACCAGACTCATGTCGCCTTTGAGCACGCCAAACAACTGCGGCAACTCGTCGATGCGGAGCTTGCGGATGATCCGCCCAACACGCGTCACTCGGCTGTCAGAGGCGGTGGCCCACTTGGGCACACCGTCTTTTTCTGCGTCGGTGCGCATGCTGCGGAACTTCACGACGCTGAACGTCTTGCTGTTGAGGCCCACACGCTCCTGTCGGTAGAGGATAGGGCCTGCGCTCTCCAGCTTGATCGCCAACGCAGTGATCATCATGATCGGAAGTGAGATCAAGATCAGGAAGATGGCTCCTGCAATGTCGAAAAGCCGCTTGACCGATGTGCGAACGAAACCCTGGTTGAAACCTTCGCCAAAAATGAGCCAGCCAGCCGAGGCCGACTCCAGGCGGATTTGTCCCAGATTCTGTTCGAAGTAAGTAGCAATGTCGGACACTCGCACGCCTTGCAATTTGCAATCGAGCAGTTCGCGCATGGGCATGCTGCCTCCACGGCGCTCACTCAGCGCAACCACGATCTCGTCGACCCCGGCCCGCTGGACCAGATCGTTGAGGCGTTCACCAGGCGCAAGTGTGGCCCAGGAGGTCACCTTGTGCTCTGTCTCATTGGGGCTGGCGAAGTACCCGACGAGTTCAACGTTCGCACTGGCGTGGGTCAGTGACTTTCCGACCATCTGGGCACGTTCGCCGGTGCCATAAACCAGAACCTTGCGGCGCGTGATCGATTTGGGCAGCATTTCGCCAACGAGCACCCGGTGGGTCAGCATGAAGCCCGTCGTACCGAGCACGATCAATGCCACCCACTTGGCGTCATAGGACGGCTCCAAAGGCAATAACCAGAGTACGGCGAGGGCGATGACACCCGACAGTACAAAAGACAACACGGCCCGTGCGCGCATCTGGCCGGTGGTCTTGCTCCGGGTGCGTTCATAGAAACCCAGGGCTGAATTCACGGCCAGCATGCCCAGCGCCATCAACACTCCACGGGACAATCCTTCGGTCACCACAGAGGCGCCAAGCAACGCCGGATTGGACTGAACGAACAGCGCCAGCATCAGTGCACCAACCACCAGCCCCATGTCAAGCATGACCTGGAGCACCGTTCTTCGATGGAAATAGTGGTTAAAAATCTTGATCAAAACGGAAGCCCCTGAGTATTTTCGAGTTATGGCGCTGCGGGACGGACAACGTCATCGACGACATTACAGCGTAATGCAAAGGACTACGACTTGTTACACAGTGAAACATCCTCTATTTGTCCACGAAATCCGCCACCTGACCACAACAAAATCATCAGTATCAAGATCACGCGCGGCACTTCCGTGACACTGATCACGGCTCCCAGACTCAAAACGCCCACCATGGAAGCGGCCACGACCCATGCCACCGAATCGCCTTGTCGCAGCTTTTCCCAAAGATCGCGCAAAGCCCACAAGACCCAGACGGCAAGGATGACCAGGCCCAACAACCCCCTCTCGATCAGCACATCAAGAAAAAGATTATCGATGTGCCATGGCTGAAATTGTCCTTGAGCCATGGGTAGCCAGTGTTGCAGGCCCTTGGAAAAATCGGTATTGAGAAGGCGTTGCCGACCGCTCGAACCCCACAGTTCAACACTCTCGATGCGAATGGCCTTCCCGACCTGCATGGGAGAGAGTGCAAGCACGCTCTCCCGCAGGCCGGCAACGCCGCTTCTTCCCTCGAAGAGGTTTCCACCCATCCTCAACTCGGTCCAGCCGTGCCCCTCGTCTGACAGAGGCTTCAGCGAGACCCATCGCCTTTGGCATGAGAAATCGTAGAGCAAGTGTCGCTCGCACAGGCTCACCAGCAACGTCGATGGGCGCTCGCCAGTTGCCCGCAAGCGTACCCGAATGCTGCCGGCCTCCGTCAGATCGACGCGTTGTGTCAACGCAAACAGGTCAGCGTGCTGTCCACTGTCGTGCCGACCCGAGAGCAAGACATGGCTCTGATCCCCTGTATCTCCCTGCCACAAGGCTTCGCCAGGATAGTCCCCACCGGGAACTTCGCGGCTGTAATGTGCGGAAAATCGCCCAATGCCCAATCCGGTCACCCACGCCTCGGGTGACTTCAGCAGGCCAAGGCCAGAGCGCCAATGCTCCATGCGGCCGACGAGGTCCGAGTCAGACTGCGCAAGGCGTTCGGTCATGAACGAACCGCCGCCCACAACGAACGCACTTTCAAGAATCAGGGTTGACGCCATGGCCAGCAGGGTCCGACGACTCCAGGCCGGGCCGGCGGCGGGCGCCAGCTTGAACCGCCAAGCTGTGATGCCCATGAACAGCAACGCGATCAACACCGCCAAGTAGACGCCCCGCGAATAAGTAGTGAGCACGACGTAGACCGACAGCACCATCAAGATGTTGGCGCCAACCCAGCGCCGCGTGGTTGTTGCCGTCCATATCGCCCAGGCGGCAAACGGTACCGCCATCGCCAGGTAGGCGTCGATGGCACCGCCGCCCACATGCATTTCCCAGAACCACGCGCTGGTGCGGTAGGCATGGCTGAAATCAAAGAGGCCGGCGTAGACGGCGCGCTCCCAGAGGGCAATCGCGCCGACAAGTCCCAAACCCACGACCATGCCTCGTGCCACCAGACGAGCAGGCCCTTGCCTGCCTGCGGCACCCGGCGCATGCAACAGCAAGGCGATGAGCAACGCCCAGACCAGGCTCTTTGCGACGCGAAGGGTGTTCCAAGCGCTGTCGTAACCGGCATACATGGCTTCATTCCAGACTGGAATCGTTGTCCAGTCGACGCCAGCGTCTTCTGCACCGCGCCACACGCCGACCAACAAGGACAGGGCAACCGTGCCCCACACCGCCACGAATGACCCGCGCAAGGGCTTGCACACCTCACTCCGACAGCGCTGAACATCGATCCCCCAACGAGCGAAAGCGCCTGCCAGACAGGCCAGCACCAGCACATCGGATTCATCAAGCAGCCACCACCCTGTCCAGGGCGTGAAACTCATCACTGGCAAGGCCGCCGGGAGCAGGAACCACAAGGTCTGAGGGCGGGCCGCGTTCCAAAGGATGACCAACAGCATGACCAGCGGCAGCGCCAGTGGCGCGACCGGATGCTGCATCGCCAGACCCAACGAGGCGAGCCCAAGACAGGCGCTCAGCAACAGCAGCAGCCCTGGCACGGCGACGTTCCAACGCGCCTGCCACAAGGCAGTGCGCACCTTCAAACCAGGACTTCCGCGCAGCGCGGATGGCCGAGAAAGGCCTGTGGGCTGGCGCTCGGTCCGTAAGCGCCTGATTGGTAGACCACCACCAGATCACCGGGGCAAGCCGGGGCAAGCTCGGCTCGATCGGCCAGCATGTCCAGCGGCGTGCACAGGGGCCCGACGATGGACGCATTTTCGCGCTCGGCGGAGTCCATTTGCGTGCCGATGCAGACGGGGTAGTTGCGACGGATCACCTGTCCGAAATTGCCAGAAGCCGCAAGATGATGGTGAAGGCCACCGTCGGTGACCAGAAACACCTGGCCACGTGACACCTTGCGGTCCAGCACGCGGGCCACATACACACCCGCTTCGCCGACCAGGTATCGCCCGAGTTCAAGCACCAGTTGGCTACCCGGCAATTCGCTGGCCATGCTGTTCTTGATGCCCATCAACGCTTCGGTCACCGGTGCCAGATCCAGCGCCTTTTCGCCCGGAAAATATGGGATGCCCCACCCCCCTCCGAAGTTCACCCGCCTCACCGGCGCTGGCGCACCGTCGGCCAAGCGCACAACGAGCTGGTGACATTGGCGCAAGGCCTCCGCGATCGATTCGCCATTGAGGTTCTGCGAGCCCGGATACAGATGGAAGCCTTCAAACTGCAAAGCCGCATCGCCAATCGCCCTGAGCACCAATGGCACCTGCTCGGCATCCACCCCGAAAGGCTTGGCACCACCGCCCATGCGCATGCCGGCACCGCGCAGATCGAAGTCGGGATTCACGCGAACGGCCACGCGGGCGGGCAGCCCCAGGCGTTGTGACGCATGCGCCAGCAGCTCGACCTCCCGGAACGACTCCAGATTGACGAGCACGCCCGCGGCCACGGCTTGGGCGATCTCCGACTCGCGTTTGCCGGGGCCGGCGAAGCTCACGTGCGTCGGGTCGGCGCCAGCATCGAGCGCCACGGCCATCTCACCCGCAGAAGCCACATCCAGGCCGTCCACCAGGGTTCGCATGAACCCCACCAGCGCGGGCAGGGGATTGGCCTTCACGGCGTAGTGCAACCCAATGCCTGCAGGCAAGGCTTCGCGCACAGACGCCACGCGCTCGGCCACCAGTCGGCGATCGTAAGCATAAAAAGGCGTCTGCCCAACACGTTCGGCCAGGCGCGACAGCGGTACGCCACCCACACACAGTTCACCACGGATCGTCTCAGAAGGTCTCATCGTTCTTCTTTCCTTCAGTGCTTTCCCAGTCCGCTTTCCAGCGGGCGCGGTCGAGCTTTCCATTGGCGTTGCGCGGCAGGGCCTGCGCATGCCAATGCACGCCTGTCGGCACCATATAGGCGGGCAAGGTGCTCTTGCAGTGCGCCAGCAACGCGGCGGTGTCTTGCGCTTTGGCAGCCACCGCAGCCACGAGAATGGCCTGCCCCAGCTGGGCATGCGGCACACCCACGGCCAGCACTTCATGCACCAAACCGCTCGCGTACACGGCCTCTTCGACTTCGGTCGGGCTCACACGGTAACCCGAGGTCTTGATCATCTCGTCCCGGCGAGCAACGAAATACAGAAAACCATCGGCATCGCGCCGCACGGTATCGCCAGAGAAAACGGCAATCTCGGGCCGGGCGAGCTTGTCGCCCCCTGCCCTGAGTCCATCAGGCAGCTCGCGAAAGCGCAAAGCCGTTTCTTCCGGCCTGCGCCAATAGCCCAACGCCACCAGCGGCCCACGGTGCACCAGTTCGCCTGGCTCATCCACCTCGCACTCAGTCCCGTCTGCTCGCAGCACAAGAATGTCAGCATTCGGTATGGCCTTGCCGATGGAGTCCGGTCGCCGATCCACTTCGGACGGCGGCAGGTAGGTGGAGCGAAACGCTTCGGTCAATCCGTACATCAGGAAGGCTTGCGCCGCAGGCGTCATCTGCCGCATGCGATCCAGCGTCGCCCGGGGCATGCGCCCACCCGTGCACGCCCAGTAGCGCAAGTGCCGGGAGGCTTCAGCAGGCCAGTTCAGCGCCGCAAGTTGCATGAAAAGCGCCGGCACCGCCGTCAAGCCCGTCACGCGCTCTTTGGACATCGCCGTCAACACATCGCGTGGCAGCAGGTAGTTGAGCAAGACGACGCGCGCGCCCACCAGAAACGCGGTGGTCAACTGACTGAAGCCCGCGTCGAACGACAAGGGCAACACGGCGAGCAGTGTGTCGTCAGATCGGTTGTGCAGGTAGCTGGCCACGCTGGTGGCCCCCGCCACCATATTGCGGTGCGAGAGCACCACACCCTTGGGCTGCCCCGTGCTGCCCGAGGTGTAGAAGATCGCAGCCACGTCGGTCTCAAGGCCGTGGGGCAACACCTGCCGGGGGGCAGTCAGCGCATCGGCCCAGGCATGGAGCTTGAAATGCGCTCCTTGAGGCGCATCGATGTCATCACAGATCACCACGTGCTGCAGGGTTGGACATTCGCTCAGAGCGGGCCACAAGGCGTTCAGTCGAGACGCTGACGTCACCAACAGCTGCACACCAGCGTCTTGAAGAATGTGGGCGACCTGTGCCGCCTTCAGGAGCGGATTCACCGGCACCAGAATTCCACCCGCCGCTGGCACGGCAAAGCTGGTCACCACAGCCTCGATGCGCTTTTCCAGAAACACCGCCACGCGGCTTGCGCGGGGCAATCCCAGGCGCATCAGCCCCGACGCAAGATCCAGCACCGCATCGCCCAGCTCGCCATAAGAAAGCCGCACCGCTCCTGCCGTCAAGGCCTCCCGCGCAGCCCAGAAGGCGGCTGCCCGAAGCGGCAGCTCGTGCAGCAAAACCGGTGGATAGCTTTCGCTGGATTCTCTCTCTGTGGGCATGCGGCGCATGTTAAGGCATCAAGTTCGTTGGGCCGACCACGCTCATGGGCCAGTCGCGCGCAGTTCTTTAGAATCGAGCGCAATTCTGCGCACACATTTCATCCCCAAACCAGGCCTCAACTCCATGAACGTGTACGAACAGGTCTTGCGCGTGCTGGACGACGCTCTCAACCTACAGGGGCGCACTGCCACCTTCGGGCCCACCACACAGCTGCTGGGCTCGCTCCCCGAACTCGACTCCATGGCTGTGCTGGCACTGATCACCGATCTGGAAAGCCATTTCGGCATTGCTTTCAGCGACGATGATCTCAACGCAGAAGTGTTCGCCACGGTGGGCAGCCTGAGTGACCTCGTTCAACATCATCTGGCCGGCCAGGCCACATGAGCCAGCAGGGGCGCACAGCCCTTCCCCAAGCTTTTTTTCTCCCGGTTGACCCGCAGACACCCAGCGCAGGTCAGCGTTTTTGCCTGTTCCACCCGGCCCGGGGGAGTGCTCTGCGCGGACGCGTCCTGTATTTGCCCCCCTTTGCCGAAGAACTCAACACCACCCGCCGCGTGGTCGCACAACAAGCGCGAGCTCTGGCAGCTGCGGGATACGCGGTGCTGCAGATCGATTTGACCGGCTGCGGCGACAGTTCGGGCGATTTTGCAGACGCCACATGGGCCGCCTGGCTGGATGACGCCGCGCTGGCGCACCGTTGGTTGAGCCAATCCGCCAGCGGTCCTCTCTGGATCTGGGGCATGCGCTTGGGCGCCTTGCTGGCCACGGAGTTTCTCAAGACCCTGACCGAGCCAGCCCACCTGCTGCTCTGGCAACCTGTCATTGGTGGCCAACAAATGCTGCAGCAATTCACCCGCCTGCACACCGCCGGCCAATGGCTTGGTTCACGCAAGCCTGACGAACAGTCGCCGGCCCAACTGTTCGCGCAAGGGCAGTCCGTCGAAATCGCGGGATACACCGTCAGTCCGGAACTGGCTCAAGGCATGGCGCAAGCCCGCCTGCAACCACCAGCCATAAAAGCCTGCGGCCGATTGATCTGGATTGAATTGACCAAACAGGCGGGCGCCGCGATGAGCCCTGCATCTGAAAAGGAACTCTCTGCGTGGCGAAACGCCGGTTGGCAGGTGAGCGCCCAGGCGATCACTGCCCCCGCCTTCTGGCAGACCATGACCATCGACGACGCCCCGGCCTTGATCAGCGCCACCTTGGCAGCCATGGCTGCCGACTGCGCCCCAACGAACAACACCCAGGCGCCATGAATGTCCACGAGAAAGCCATCGGCATACCCGGTCCGCAAGCCGACATGCTGGGCATCGTCAGCATGCCGGACTCCCATGCAGCGTGGCAACACACAGCCGTGGTGGTGGTGGTGGGCGGCGCGCAGTATCGAGCAGGCAGCCACAGGCAGTTTGTGCAGCTCGCGCGCTGCTTGGCCGGCGCGGGTTACCCGGTGCTTCGCTTTGACTTTCCCGGAATGGGCGACAGCCCCGGCGAACCGATTTCGTTTGAAGACACCGCGACGCACATCGCTGCCGCCATCACCGCCATGCACGACCACTGTCCCGACGTGAGTCAAGTTGTGCTGTGCGGTCTTTGTGACGGCGCGTCGGCCAGTCTCCTTTACACACAGAGTACGAACGATCAGCGTGTGGCAGGCCTTGTTCTTCTCAATCCCTGGGTGCGCTCCGAGGCAAGTCTTGCCCGAGCACAGGTCAAGCACTACTACTTGTGGAGACTCGCGGAGCCTGCGTTCTGGCGCAAATTGTTCGGTGGGCAGGTCGGGTGGCAGGCCGTGCGAGACCTGGGCAACAGCTTGCGGACCATGCGAGCGAAAGAGGCGTGCACATCCAGTTTTCAGGATGTCATGGCACAAGGTTGGCGGGCCTTCACAGGCCCCATCCTGTTGCTGCTCAGCGAGCGCGATCTCGTTGCGAAAGAGTTCGTCGAACACGCTCTCAGCGACGCACGGTGGAATGGACTGCTTGAACGGCCCGTCGTGTCCCAGTCGACCATTGATCGCGCCGATCACACCTGCTCATCTTCGACCGCCAGTCGCCAGACAGAGTCATTCGTCTTGCAATGGCTCGAGGGAATAAGGTGAACGGGTTACGCTGGCTTCGCACATGGCAATACCGTTAAGTAGATTGGAAATCCCCGCCTATTTGGGCCTTACATTTCGGCGGCTGCAGTTACATTTCAGCGCCCGCAAAGCACACCTCATCAAGGTATCGTCGCTGCGTTGGGGATGCGAGTGCAACCTATATAAATCAGGTGCCTTCGGGCGCACTGCGGAGAACATCAATGCTGGCGCAAAAATATAAATACTCGGTTGTGAGCCCGGGTACCGAGGAGTACGAAGAGTACTGCGCTCTGAGACATGAAGTTTTCTGCGCGGAGCTCGGGCGCTTGCCTTCTTGCGAGGACAGAGCAGGCAAACGCCCGCTGGAGACAGACGATTTCGACGCGCACAGCGTCCACGTGCTGTGCCGATCGACAGAGACAGGTGAAGCAGTGGGTTGCGCACGTCTCATCCTGCCGAGCCCGCGTGGACTCAATGTACTGTCGCGCTACAAGCTGCACAGCCAGCTAAGTTCGGAAGTTGATCTGGTGGGTGAAATCGGCCGTCTCGCCATATCGAGCAAACTGCGCCGGTATCGCCGAGACACCCAACTTGTAGGGCCCGCCCTGCCCTCCGGCGCATCCGAAGACCTCAACAGAGAGATCAAACGAGACGGCCCCACTGTTGCCCTGGGCTTGTATCGAGAAGTGTTCCGCTTGGCCAGTGAGCATGGCATCACCCACTGTTACGCAGCCATGGAGCCCTCGCTGTCGCGGATGCTCAACCGCCTCGGCTTTCCATTTCACGAGGCAGGGCCGATCAACACGGCGGTCCAACCCGCGCGTCAACCATACCTCATCGGTGCCAACGCCTTGCGCTCCGGACTTGCAAGCCGCAACTCTTGCCTGTACAAATTCCTGTTCGGTATGGAAGAGGCAACAGTCCTAGGCGAGACTATCACTTGGCGGGAGCCGAACGCCTCCTTGCTGACTTCATCCTCATTCGGAGCTTTTCTTCCTGAGTTGACCTGAGGCCATCCGCCGCTGCCGAACTGGCGAAAAAAAACCGCGCAGATCATGCGCGGTTTTTTTGGGGCAACCTTGAAGGTTATGCGTTCTTCTTGCTGCGACGCGCTGCACCGATGGCGGCCAAGCCGAGACCCAACAGAGCGAGTGCGCCAGGTTCTGGCACTTCGGTGGAAGCACCGGTGATGTTTGCTGAACCCAGATGGGTCTTGTCGCCGATGGCAACGGGCAACGGGGTGAATGACGAGGTGTAGTTGAAGTCGGCACCGAACTGGCTGTTGGTGTCGAAGTAAGGTGCAGCAACACCACCCACAACGTCCAGGAACCCGGAGCCTTCACCGTTGAGGATCACGCCAAGGGCACTCACGCCGGTGATGGAACCAGACAACGTGTAGCCAGCACCCAATGGGTCAGCTCCAACCAAGCTCAACCACAGAGCACCGTCGGAGAACGTTGCCGGGTTGTCAAAGACGGAATTGGCCGCCGACACGTAGAAGTCCAAGGTGCCACCGCTGAAGAAGAAGTCCTCGCCAACTGCTGGGGTGAGATCATTCAACAGGGTGTAGCCCGAGAACACATAGGTCAACTCGCAACCAGAAGGGCAGAACGACGAACTGGCTTCGGTGTTGATCGTTGTGATGCGGCCCCAACCAGAAATCGTCTGGCCAATATCAACTGCAACGTTTTCAACCAGCGTGCTGTTTGCGGAAAAATCAAAGAACGAGTCGGTATCCCAAACGATACCGCCCACGTTGACCACACCGGCGTTGGCGGCTCCAGATGCGAGCAGCAGTGAAGCTGCGGCAAGCACTGATGCGGCGGACTTGTTGAATTTCATAGTTAAGCTCCTTGAGGATGTTGGCGAAAAAGCGTCGGACCTACTGCAAACTAAGCAGAATGCGTGCCAGCGTCAAAAAACTTAAAAGAAACAAAGCTCAAGTCGAGAAGCACACTTTTCACACGCATCAGCTGTAAAAAAAACCGACAAGCTCCGATCTCAATCGCGACCTGTGCATCCAGCTCGCGTTGTCTGCCTATCCTCATTCCCGAGGCAGCCTCTCCAAATGGTGCCACCATATGCAAAAACACAGGAGGTCACCTTGTCTCATTTCAACTATCCAGACGCCTTCAGCCGCAACATCGGCGTGGTCAGCACCGCAGAGCACGATCGCCTTCGCAACTGCACGGTCGCCATTGCAGGCATGGGCGGCGTGGGTGGCGACTACCTGATCAGCCTCGTGCGTGCAGGCGTGGGTGGTTTTCATCTGGCGGAATTCGACGAGTTCGAAGTGTTCAACTTCAACCGTCAGTACGGCGCCAACACCGAGACGATCGGCCGCCGCAAGCTCGACGTGATGGTGGAGATGGCGCTCGCGATCAATCCCGAGTTGCGCATCACGAAATTCAGTGATGGCATCACCGCGGGCAACATCGATGCGTTCCTGGAGGGAGCAGATCTGGCAGTGGACGCGATCGACGCCTTCGCTGTGGACATGCATCCCCTGCTGGTGAACGCGGCAACCGCCCGGGGCTTGGCAACCATTGCCGCCGTGCCGTTGGGCCTGGGCGCCGGGGTGCTGGCTTTCGGACCCAAGGGCATGTCGTACGCCGACTATTTCGCCATCAAGCCCGAGATGTCGGACGACGAGAAGATCGTCCAGTTCATGCTGGGCTTCGCGCCAGAGCTGCACCACCTGAAGTACCTGGACCCGAAGACGATCAACCTCAAAGCGCGCAAGGGACCCAGCTCAATTGCGGGTTGCAAGCTGTGCACGGGCTTCATCACCACGCAGGCACTCGTGGCCCTCCTCCACCCGCAGGACCTGCAGTGTGTTCCCTGGTACACCTACCTGGATGCACGCCTCTCGCGCTTTCATCACCGGCGCCTTTGGATGGGCAACCGCAATCCGCTTCAACGACTCAAGAGCTTCGTGGCCAAGAAGCGACTGGAAAAAATGTCGGCGGACGCTTGACATCGGGATGTTTCCTTTCGACACCCCGGCACCGGGCTGCCAGCAAAGGCCCTGCGTTAGACTGGCCGCCTGACAGACAAACGGAGGGGCGAGCATGGCAGCAACGGTCTGGTTTTCATGGCTCGGATCCTTGTGGACAGCACCGGGTGGAGCTGGAGCAAAGCAGCGGGCCGCCGTTCGGCGCGCGATGGGGCTCGTTTTCCTGATCGCGCTGCTGCTCTCCTCAGCCGTGCTGGCCGACGATGGAGCCAAGCTCGCTCAGCGCGTACATGACCGCCCTGACGGCAAAGACTCGACATCTGTGGTGACCATGTCCCTCACGGAGGAAGGCAAGCCGGCGCGAATTCGTGGCATGGTGGTGTTTCGCGCCAGCGCGGCGGGTGGCCAGGTGTCGACTCTGATCAGGTTCACCGATCCCGCGGATATTCAGGGCACAGGGCTGCTGACCATCGACGGCGCAGACGGCATGTCCAACCAGTGGATCTACCTGCCGGCCATGCAGCGCGTGCGACGGGTCGACTCCAACCGCAAAGGGGGTCGTTTCGTCAACTCCGATTACTACTTTGAAGACCTGCGCGACCGCAAGCCGACCATGGACGCCCATCGGTTGCTGGGCCGTGAGCGTGTGGGCGACACAGACTGCGAGATGCTGGAGAGTGTGCCGGTGGACGCCAGCAATTCCGTCTACGTTCGCCGCGTGAGCTGGATCGACCCCAAAAGTCTGCTGCCCTTGCGAATCGACTTCTTCGAGCGCAACGCCGATCAGCCGAGCAAGCGCCTTCTGGTTGTCAAACGCGAGCAGATTCAGGGGTACTGGACGGTGATGGACAGCACGCTGAACGACCTCGCGAGCGGTCACCAGACCCGCTTGACGGTGGGACGCGTGCTGTATGACCGGAATCTGCCAGAGTCGCTGTTCACGTCACGTGCGTTGGCCGAAGAGCGGATGGAAAGAGAATTCCGCCCTTGACAGGCTCGGTTTTCAGATGCATGGCGATTGCAGCATCAAAAACAACACCAAAACTTCAATCAAAGTAGGAGCAATTTCCATGAGGGGTCAGCAAATGCGCAATGCCTGGGCGACGACGGGGCTGGTGATGCTGGGGATGATGGCTGCCATGCCGACACGGGCTCAAGATCAAGGCCTCAAGGTGGACGCATTGCGGCTGGAAATCGGCGGTTTCACCGACGAACCTGGCGCATCGGGCAGCGTTCTGGCGCATGGCGCCGTGAGCTTGCGCGGCGACTCCGGGGACTGGAGCTATGCGCTGGGCGCGCGACTTGACGCCCATTCGCAGAGCGGAAGCAACGATTTCGAGCGCGTTCGGCTCGACTACACCGAGAACTACCTGCGCTGGCAGAAGCAAGATCTTCGCGTGACTCTGGGAACTCAAAACGTCCTGTGGGGACGGGTTGACGAGATCTCCCCAACCGATCGCATGAGCCGGGTGGACTTTTCACGGGGTGTTCTCGACAAGCTGCCCGATCGTCGGCGTGCGGTGCCCGCAGTGCGCACGGAGTACTTTGGCGAAGGCTTCAAGCTCGATGGCGTGCTGCTCCCCGTGTTTGACGAAGCAGTCATGCCGCACGCCAATAGCGTGTGGAACCCGGTGGACACGGTCAACGGTCGGATTCTGGGCATTGGAAACCTGCCGGGCATCGTGGGCGCGCGCGTGGTCAAGGCGGACATCAACGGAGCCGGTGGCGCCGGCCTGCGCTTGACCGCCGAGGGCGAGGGCTTCGACTATGGCTTCAGCGTCCAGCGCGTGCGGCAGTCACAGCCCTATTACAAAGTGGTTCCCGGCGCACCGGTCGTGCTGCAGGCGGTGCACCCGTTCAGCACCGTGCTGGGTGCGGAACTGGAGACAGAACGCATGGGTGCCACGTGGCGCATGGAGGTCGCGGTGAACAGCGCCGTGCCCCTGACGACCCAGACCTTCCAGTACCGAACCGACCCGGCACTCGACATCGTGATCGGCGCCGAGTTCTTCCCCGGCGACAGCGAAACACGTGTGACGCTGCAATTGGCAGGCCATCGCACATTCACCAATCAGCCCGTGCTGGATCGCACCCGGATCTACAGCTTCACCGGTGAAATCGAGCACCCTTTTGCCAATGGGCGCTGGCGTGCCGATCTGCGTTTTGCAATGGGTCTCAACGACCGCGACCTGTATCTCAATCCACGACTGAGCTACACCGGCATCGATCGGCAGGAAATCTATCTTGCAGCACACTTGTTCAGCGGAGCCAGCAACACCTTGGGCGGTTTCTTCAGGCGCAACGACTCCGTGGTTGTCGGCTGGCAGGGGAAATTCTGATCGCGACGACATTCAACGCATCGGGGCATTTCGAAGGACCTCGCCGCGCTGCAGGCAGAAGATGACTGAGGATCTCACTTGATCGACCGGCTGCGAACCCTGCTGTTCACGGTCACGCAAAGCGCCCTCTTCCTGCGTGTCACGCAGCCGCGCATCCTTCGAAGGAAAACCGCGGTTGCCATCATCGTGCTCATCCATGTGGTGGGCGCAGCACTCCTGTTGAGGCTGAACCTCAACAACGCACCCGAGCTGTATTTTCCGGCCGACGCGCCAGCCACCGTGCTCGAACGCGAACTGCGAGCCGAGTTTCCCAACGACGAGATCCTCATCGGCCTGTTCCACGGTGAAGATGTGTACACCGCGCCCGTGCTGAGTGCGCTCGACCGCATTGCAGCCAGCATGGACAAGCACCCCGATGTCGACCGGGTGTTTTCCGTGACCCGGGTGGACCACATTGCTGGCAGCGCGGACGGTTTCGTGGTCGAACCGCTGATCGACGTCACGAAGCTCGAGCAAGAGTCGCCGAAGGATCGAATCGCCCGCGTCCTGGGTGATCGGTTCATGCCGCGCTGGCTGGCGTCCACAGACGGAAAATCGCTGGCGGTCGTGGTGCGCACCAACAAATTGAGCGAGAGCCGCCAGCGCCAATCAATCGAAGACACGTTCCGGGCCGCCGTTCAAGATCAGAAGCTGGACACACACCTGGTGGCGGTCGCAGGCACAGTGGCCCTGGACGCCGCCGAAATGCGGTCGATGCTGCGCGACACGATCGTGTTCACGCCGTTGGTGATGGGCTTGGGCCTGGCCCTGCTGTACTGGGTGGTCGGTCGCGTGATCCCCGTGATCATCGGCGCCGTGGCCATGAGCACCTCGGTGGTGGTCTGCGTCGCGCTCATTGCGCTCCTCGGCAAGCCTTACACGCTGGTGACGGCGATGGTGCCGACTCTTCTGTCGGCCTACACGGCAGCCAACCTGCTGCACTTCTATGCAGCGCTCAAGCGCATGCGCGATGCGGGGTTTCACCGCCCCAAGCGGGTCGTCTTCGCGCTCCAGGAGATCAACACCCCCGCGATGTTCAACGTGCTGACCACCGCGGCCGGCATGATCAGCCTCGTTCTTGTGCCGATCCCGCCCGTGCAGGTTTTCGGCTTCGTTGGCGCCGTGGGTGTGGTGGTGATCTATTTTGTGGTGTTCTACCTCGTTCCACCCTTGCTCGTGAAGTACGACCACGGGCCTTGGGCCAAAGACGGTGGTGGCTTTGGATGGACGCGCCGCCTTTCGTTCGCACTGGCACGCTTCGGCATCCGCCATGCCGGTTGGGTGGTGGGAGCGCTGCTGGCCGTGGGAGTGGCCGGGACGGCCTTGGTGCTCAAGGTGGAAGCCGAGTCGGATCTGCTGAAGTTCTTCAGCCAATCGCACCCGCTGACACAGTCCACCGCGCGGGTGGAGACGTCCCTGGTGGGTGTGACAGCGCTTGAAATCGTCGTCGACGGACCCGGTCGTGATGCGTTCAAGAGTGTGGCGTTGCTCAAGCAGATCCAGGCGTTGCAGGCCCAGGTGGAAGCCTTGCCAGAGGTGGACCGGTCCATGTCGATGATGGACATCGTCGAAGAAATGAACTGGGCCTTCAACGAGGAGGACAAGAGCTTCCGTGCCCTGCCAGCCGACGATCGCATGCTGGCCCAGTTGCTGCTCATCTATGACGGGCGAGATCTGCAGGAACTCGTGAACAACGAGTTCCAACGCATGCGCATCTTGCTCAACGTGAACGTGCATGGCGCCAACGCGATCCAGGAGGTCATCGCAAAAGTGGAGGCCTTGATCGCCAAGACCGACGCTCCCCAGCTGAAATGGCAGATGGCAGGCTACGGACGCCTCTTTGCCGATCAGGAAGACCTGCTGGTGACGGGACAGCTGCTCAGCTTCGCAGGCGCATTCGGACAGATCTTCATCATCATGCTGCTGCTGTGGCGAACGGTGCCGGCCGCCGTGATCAGCATGCTGCCCAATCTCGCGCCGCTGTTCTTCGTCTTCATGCTGATGGGGGCCGCTGGCATCTACCTCGACATGGCCACGGTGCTCATCGCGGGCGTCGTGTTGGGCATCACCGTCGACGACACCATCCACATCTTCTACAACTATCAGAAGCGCCGCGACAAGGGACTTGGCGTGGTGTTCTCGATCGCGCGAAGCATCGAGGCCTCGGGCAAGGCCGTGCTCGCCACCTCGGTGCTGCTGGTCTCCCAGTTCCTTCTTCTGAGCACGTCCAGCTTCGTGCCCACGTCCAGCTTCGGCCTGCTCACCGCCATCGGCCTGATATCCGGCCAACTGCTTGAGCTCCTGCTGCTGCCCGCCCTGGTGGTGCTGTGGAGCCGCATGAATCTGCGCCACCCCCTGCTGAGGCTTTAGCGGCTCCCACTCGATCTACGCCATTGGCATCCTTTGCGCTCCGTCAACCCGCTGCGCATGACCGGCGAGCATAATGAAATGAGCTGCGGCGAACGAAGTGATAGGGTTGATCATGAGTTCTCAAATGACCACCCATCCATACAATGTTCGTACAACGCAGGCTTGAGGAGGGAAAAAACGATGTGCGCTCACCTTCGCATCCAGGGATGCTGCTTTCCGGTCGCCCCCGCTGACGGCGAGGCAAGCAGGGCATGAACACCGGTTCGTACCAATTCGAAGCGCTCAACGACGCGCGTTTTCAAACACAACGCCTGCAGCAGCAGGCCCAGGCCGTGCGCGGCATGGAAGCCGCGATACTGCGCGGAGCCGGCATCCAGGCCTCACACGATGTGCTGGAAATCGGCAGCGGCCCGGGCTTTGTCTCCGATCTGCTGGCCGAGCTGGCACCCGAAGGCAGCCTGCACGCGGTAGAACCCAGCCCGACCCTGATCGCCGAACTCGAAGGCAATGTGCGACAGAAACCCGCCCGTGGGTTGTTTGCCCACCAGGCCTATGGTGACGCCTTGCCCCTGGCGGACCAGAGCATCGATTTCTCTTACACACGGTTCGTGCTTCAGCATGTGCCCAAGCCCGACGCGGTTGTGCAGGAGGTGTTTCGTGTGACACGCCCGGGTGGGCGTTTCTGCGCGGTCGACTCCGACGATGGCCTGGTGCTCTTTCACCCCGAGGAGCCGCGCGTGAGCCATGTGCTGAGCAGCGCGCAGGCGATTCAAGCCAGCCAGGGGGGTGACCGATTCATAGGTCGCAAGATGCAGGAGATGATGCTCAGGGCCGGCTTCACGAACGTCAAAACGCGGGTCATGATGCTCACCAGCAGCGAGCTCCCCTTCCCGGTCCTGTTCAACATCTTGCTCGGCTACAAGGCGTCGCTGCTCGGTGACCTGGTGGATCTGCCCCAGCTGTTCGACGACCTGTCCGCCGACGTGGCTGCCGGCAGGCGCCTCGTCTCTGCCGGCGTGTTCATCGTCTCTGGCGAGCGCGCATAGGATCGCACCACAGAGGCGTGCAATGGAAACCGTGTACTTCTCCTTCTACGAAGTCATTCCAGGCACCTCCGATTTCGAAGACTATCTCGAAGCTCGGTACCTGGTGTTCTGCGAAGAGCTCGGCCGCGTCGACGCGCCAGGCATGTTTTCCAGCCGTGGGCATCCCATCGAAACGGACCCCTACGACGTCAACAGCCGGCACTTCATCGCGCGCCACAAGGCCAGCGGCGTGGTGGCAGGCTTCATGCGGATCATCATGCCCAACGAGCACGGACTGAACGTCGAGCAACGCTACGTGATCGATCGACCACTCCCGTACGCCAGCGCGACAGGAGACAAGATTGGAGAAATCTCCCGACTGGCCGTGACACCGCATTTCCGCCGCCGTCACTCCGACGAGGGCAAACCGATTCAAGGTGACCCCGAGAGCGAGATGACCCTCAAGACCGATGGTGTGCGGCATCACCAACCCGAGCTTGTGCTGGGCATGTACCGCGAGGTGTACCAACTGTGCCGCCAGACAGGTCTTGACTACTGCATGGCTGCCATGGACAACCTCTTCAGCCGGCTCCTGACCCGGCTGGGGTTTCCTTTTGTGGCCGTGGGCCCGATAAACCCGAATGTCCAGCCCGCGCGGCGCGTCTACATCATCAGCGCCACCGAAATGGAACGCATGCTCGGCGCGCGCGAAGCCACCATTCTCCAGTTCATGCAGACACAGTTGAGCACCAACGAAGAGCCTGCACCAACGTCCTGAGCGTTTGTCTCCCAGCTGGATCAGGCCGTCGTCAACATCGATTTCACCGAACGGCGCCAGCGCCCCAGCACATGACGCCCAGCGGCCAACCAGCCGCGCCAGCGGCGCATGTCACAGGCCAACAAACCCACCCGTTCGCGTCGTGAAGCCATCCAGTCGGCCTTGTAAGCATCGTCTCCAATGAGGTAGTCGACCTCCTGCACACGATCAGTGTCCATCACATGCTCCATGAGTGCAGCCGTGAGCACGGACCCCGCCGACAATTTCTGGAACCCTTCAACGTAAGCCAGCTTGTAGATGTTGGCCTTGCCGCCGTGCACCAACCAGAGCTGAGCGGCCAGGGGGCGTTCATTGAGCCTGAGTACGCCCAGACGCAACCAGCCTTCGCGGGCCGCCGTGCGGATCAACCCCGGCATGAAGCCGGGGCAAGGCTCCTGCTGTTTCCAGCTTTGGGCATAGACCGTTTCATAGGCTTCGATGGCGGCGTCCAGGTCATCTGCCTCGCTGGTCGCGATGTCGATACGCCAGGAGCCCGCTTTGTCCAGTCGACGACGGCCACGCTCCACGCTGTGCCGCAGGGGAGATGGGCGTTCTGACCAGTAGGCAGCAAACCCACCGCTGGCGACCGGCTGATACCAGTTGCCAAAGCAGAAAAACCGGGAAATGAAGTAGCCCTGCGCCCGCAGTTCACTCTCCAGCGCGCTCAGCCACTCGGCATCACCACTCAGTGGTTGCAACTGGATCACGGCGCTGCCGGGAAGCGATCGCACCTCATGCACGAGCGATGTCCATCCAGTCTCGCAAAGCGCGTTCGTCGGCCCAACGGGACCGTAGAGGCAGCTGTAGTAGTTGGACTGCGCAGTGAGATGGCCCGCAGGTGCCAACTGCATGAGGGGCAGTTGAACCGCCCCAGCAGGGGTATTCGCAACGGCCCGGTAGCACGTCGGCGCCTGAGTGAAGCCATGCGCACAAAGGTTGTCGAACCAAGCCTGGCTGTAAAAAAGATCGTCCGGGGCCACGAGGGGTATCGATTCGCTGAAGGTCAATGGATGTGCGCTCGCCGATGTACCCGGGGCTTTAAGGCCGATGTGAAGCGCCAGCCGACCAGTTGCAGCACAGCAAGGCCACAGACCAATACCGCGAGCACGAACACAAAACGGCTCCAGAGCGCCGCACCCGTCACATACTGGGTCCGGTCGGTGCTCAGCAAAAACTGCAACGCTGAAAACACCTTCTCGTACTTGATGACGTTCTGCTCCAACCCCGCCAGGATCGCAAAGGGTGCCACGAGCGTTCCAACAACCACCGTTGGCACCAGACTGCGCCAACGGCTGGGCACAGCAATCAGCACCGACAGCGAAGACGCCGCGAGACAGATTCCCAACGCCCCCAGCGCCAGCCAGGAGGCCGCAGAGAAGGCCGCTTGGCTGGCCATGAGCTCGATCAGATTGTCGGTCGCCGCCTGGTCCACGACGACCCAATACAGTGGGTAGGCGAGCACGGCGGCCACCAACAGCCCATTGACGAAGGTGGGCAATCGGTGCGGATCCATGAGCAGGGCTACAAACAGGCAGGCCAACCCCACCTGAATTCCGATGGACGTCCACAGGGCCATGAAGCGCAGCAGCCGCTCCCACTCCCAGGGCCAATCCAGGACTGGCGATCCCACCACATCGTGGATGCTCTCCAGCGGCACGCCCACGCGCAGCAGTCCATAACAAAGTGCACCGATGAGCGGCAAGCCAAGGGGTGCCGCAAAGACCCACAACGGCGAGCGGTTCAAGAGCACCAGGGGGGCATTGGCCAGGAGAAACAGGCAGATGGCCATGGACATTGACGACACAAGGCCCCACGGGCCAACGGCGATCAGTTCGCGCACGTTGTAGGGCACGCCCGGAAGGTTCGCGGCCACGGAGAACGCGACCGCCAAAGCCAGTACACAACCCACATGGAGACGCACGCCGCCGCGGGCAGGCACCGCTGCCAACGGCGCGGCAGCCCGCGCACGCACGGTCGGTGCCGGAACGAATTGCACCTCGGGCAGGCGAGGCAGCGATGGTGCCGTCGACACCAGCCAGCGAGCCAGTCGAAAACCCAGAATCCCCCCCAGAAAGGCCAGACCCGCATCGGTCAGGTCAGCCACTTTGCCGGGCAGGAAGACCTGTCCGGTCTCCACCACAACAGCCACCACCAACAAGAAGAGCACGGCGGCCCCCGACACCCGGGCGACCTTCCCCTGGGCCCAGGCATTGAGGGTCATGAACCAAAGCACCCCGCCGGGAAGAAAGAAGCCAATACGCCGTAGTACTTCATTGATGGCGCGGTATTCGTCAGCCAACTGATAGGTGGTGAAAGGAACCCGCAGCCAGGACATCCATTCGTCGCCGGAAGGCATGCGAAAACTGAATGGATACCAGAAGACCACCAACACCAACACCAGCCATGCTGCCCAGGCACTCAGCCAGCGTCCAGCTCCAATGCGCTGGGTGGCTTGCGCCGAGGCCAAGCTCCAAAACCGGGCGCACTCACTGCCCAGGACCACACCCATCCCCGCCAGCAACACGTCCGTGACGTCGGTGACCCGGGTGAACACGAACAGTTGAAACCCCTCGATCGCTGCTCCCATCATGAGCCCGCGCAGCAAGGTTTGTCGCAAGCTCAAGGGGCCCGACAGATACAGAAAAACGCCCACGGGAAGCCAGATGGCGATGTCGGACACACACTCGTAAACCCGCTCGGAGACATCGCCAGTCAAGCCCGCAAACGGCATCAGGATCACGCGTCCCTCGGACCACTTGTGATAGAGCTCCACAGGGTTGATGGTCAGATCCAGTGGAAGCAGGCCGAAGCCCAGCAGAACCGCCAGATAGGCCTTGAGCGCACGGCTCAAGCGCGCAGAACTGCGCTCGCGGCGCCACCAACCCAGCAGCCAGTCGGACACCACCGCACCCCATCGATGCTGCGCCAGCAATCCAATGACTGTGCCCAGGTTCTGCGCAACCACATCGCTCCAGGACATCGTGCGCGGGGGAAAGAACTGCTGCGCGAACTCAACACCCACAGCCATCAACAGAATGCCCGCCGCAATCAAGCCCCGCAGAATCCAGGCGCCCATCCACGAGCGCCCGGGCAACAGGCACTGGGCCGCCGCAAAGGCCACTGGAATGGTCAGCAGCACATTGCTGGCCTTGTCGACGCGGGAGCCCATGTCCAGATCGTCTGCCGCAAACGCCATGAACCGGGCGACGGCTTCAGCCCATGGCAAGGGCTGAAAATTCAACGGAACCAAGCTGCCGTACACAACGAACAGAATGCTCGCCAACAGCAACCACCGCCAAAGCCGCACGACCTCGACAGAACCGGCAACCCGCGAACGGAGGAGCGGCACCTCGCCGCCACGATGCGCTGCGTTCACCTGAACAAACCTACGTGGCTATGCTTCGTCACAACTATTGGCAAGTGCGAAAGGGGTTGCAGAAATACGAACATAGTACCCTTGCCACCTGCTCAAAACCTTCTGACAGCCTTGTCAGGCCCCAGATGCCCACTCCCCCCCGCCACGTCGTTCACCTCATCTACCGCTTCACCACCGGCGGTCTCGAGAACGTCGTCGTCCAGCTCATCAACCACCTGCCCCACGGGGAGTTCCGGCACACCGTGGTGGCCATCACCGACGCGGACCCACAGTTTGTCCAGCGCATTGAACGCAAAGACGTCAATGTCATCTGCCTCAACAAACCCCCGGGGCAGCCTTTCGCCCTGTACCCCAGGACGTTCCGTCTGTTGCGCCGCCTCAAACCCGACGTGGTGCACACCTGCAACCTGGCGGCCCTGGAATTCATGCCCATGGCGGCGCTGGCTGGTGTTCCCCTGCGGGTGCACGCCGAGCACGGCATGGACATGGGCGAGATCAACACCAAGGGCTCCCGCTACCTCACCTTGCGCAAGATCTACAAACCCTTTGTGCATGAGTTCATTGCCGTGTCCAAGCCACTGCAGGGCTACCTGCAGCGCAAGCTGGGCGTGGCGCCAGCGCACGTTCACCTCATTCCCAACGGCGTGGACACGCACATGTTCAGGCCACCCCATGCGCAGGATCTTGCACCACCCGGTTTTCCTTTCGAGCGCGGTCGGCATTGGGTCATCGGCACCGTGGGGCGGCAGGTGCACATCAAGAACCCTCTGATGTTGGTGGACGCATTCATCAGCCTGGCCCGCTCCGGCATGGCGGGCACCGAGCGCTTGCGCCTGGTCATGGTGGGCGACGGCCCACTGCTCGACGAGATCGGCGAACGCGTGCGCTCGACGGGCCTGGAAGACCGGGTATGGCTGCCCGGCGTGCGCAGCGACGTGGCCGATATCCTGCGCGCGCTGGACTGCTTCGTTCTGCCCTCGCTATCTGAAGGCACCTCGTGCACCCTGCAAGAGGCCATGGCCACGGGCTTGCCCATTGTGGTCACCGATGTGGGCGGCAATGCCGAGTTGCTGGAGCATGGTGCGTGCGGCAGTCTTGTAGCTTCGGGGGATGTCGAGGCCCTGAAGTCTCAGCTGCTCGAACAACTCCAGGGGTCGGGACGCGAACAAGCAGCGGCCGCATTGAACTCGGCACGCCAACGCCACAGCCTGTCCGTCGTCATGCAGTACTACCGAGACCTGTTCTGCGGCCTTCCGCGCTCCGTGGACATTGCAGCAGCAGGCCATGCGCCTTGATTCACCCAGCTCTCCCGGCATGACATCTTCCCTCCCCAGCAACGGCGCTACCGCCCGCCCGTTTCGTGTGGTCATGAGCGGGCCGTTGCCGCCGGCCATCGGAGGCATGGCCTCGGTGGTGGGAGCGCTCAGCCAGTCCCAACTGGCCAGCCAGACCCACCTGATTCTGTTCGACACCGGCAAGAAAACAGCCGCCAACCGGACCCTGCTGCAAGGCATCCAGGCACGTCTGCGGTTGATGCGCGATTGGTCCGCCCTGCTGGCCGGTCAACCCGGCACCATTGCCCATATTCACACTTGCAGCGGCTTCACCTTCTTCCTCGACGGCCTGCTCGCCTTCGTGGCACGCCGGCACGGCTGCCGGGTGGTGCTGCACGTGCACGGTGGACTGTTCGACACCTTTCTCGACGGGCTCAACCCCGCCATGCTGCGCATTGCACAATACATCGCGCGCCGGGCCGATCTCGTGCTCGCCTTGTCCGAAGACTGGCGTGAGCGATTGGGGCAACGGTTGCCAGGCAGTCACATCGCCGTCTTGCAAAACGGCGTGGCCGAGCCCACTGTTGCTCCTCAACGCGGGGCCAACGACCGCCCCACCTTTCTGTTTCTGGGCAATTTGAGCCGCCTCAAAGGTGTGCCGGTGTTGCTCGATGCGCTGGAACTTGCCCAGGTCGACTGGTGCGTGCACCTGGCTGGCAACGAAGGCGAGCCTGGCTACGCGCAGTGGTTGGGCGAAGAGATCAAGCGCCGCGGGCTGGGGGAGCGCGCCACCCTTCTGGGGCCTGTGGTGGGCGAGGCCAAGCAACAACTCCTGGCTCGGGCTGACGCATTTGTTCTCCCCTCGCTGGCCGAAGGCTTGCCCATGTCACTCCTCGAAGCCATGGCTGCGCGCCTGCCGGTGGTGGCCACGTCTGTGGGCGCCATTCCCGACGTCATTGATGAAGGCGTTGAAGGACACCTCGTCCCACCGGGTGAAGCGGCTCCTCTGGCACAGGCCATGGACAGGTTGGCGGCGTTGACGCCGTTGCAACGTGAGTCCATGGGCCAGGCGGCACACGCCAGATACAAGTTGCGCTACAGCGTGGATGCGATGGCGCAGACGCTGCTGGGCATTTACGAGCGCGAGTTCAACATCGAGAAGCGAAGCGCTTAGCCCTGCAACACATGAGCAACGTTGCCAGCGCCGGGCCACTTCAGGCTGGCTTTCGCACCGCTGTGGAAAAGCTCGGCAGCAGCAGCGCCACAGGCAGCCCGAACGGCCGGCTCATCGCATCCACGGCATTGAGCACGGCGCGTTTGGGGGCGGACATTCCCGAACTCTTCTTCCAATCGAAGTAAGTCCTTGACCGATCTTCAACATCGAGCTGCGCGTAGCCTGGAAAGCCGCGAAGCACTTCCCAGGGGAAGAGCCCTCTTTCAACGTCGTGCGCGGCCGGCCCAAAGCGCCTGGGCAGGTAGTTGATGAACCACCGCCTGGAATGGATTTCAATCGGCGACAGGCGGTTGGACGTTCCTGCCACGAACAGGATGCCGCCAGGCGCAAGCACCCGACCCAGCTCCGACAAAACCGCTGGCAATATCGCGAAGGGCACGTACTCAAGCACGCTGTTGCAGACGATGAAATCGAAGGTCTCATCCTCCCAGGGCAGCACTGTGCTGTCGGCATGGCAACTGAACCGAACTTCTTGGGAAAACCCGTACCGGGCCGCGTTCTCCTGTGCAATGTCGATGTACTTGCGGTCAATGTCGACCGCATCGACTTTCACACCCAGGTGGGCGAGCACCACAGAAGTCGCGCCGATGTTGCACCCAAATTCGAGCACGCGCCTCGCCTTGGTTTTCCGAAGGTATTGCACCAGCGGCTCACGGCACTTCTCCCAGACGTGGTCGACGTAGCCACCGTGCCAGATGGAATCCGGGTCACCGCGAAGCAGATCGCGGATTTTCTGGCGGAAGCGTTGGTCGGCGACAAGGTCCTGAACACGGGGTCCATCATGCGAAGCGTTCAATGGTGTTGTCTCTGGTGTCTTGAGCATTGATTTCCTGTCTGAGTCCAGCCGTCCCAGGTGGGCGCCATTCATCCGTATCGGTTCCGGTACAGCTGCGTCATCATGCGCGCGCCGGTGCGGCTCAGAGGAGATTTCAGCGGTCCTGGCTGCGCCGTCACCGACGTCGGGGTGAGTCCACGAAAACCGCAAGTGCGAAACGAATCGCGGTGGCGATCCAGAAACGCACACAGCTTGTGAAAGCGTCTCACCACCACGTCGTCCGGGCTGTTCTTGGCCTTGTTGAGCAGCTCGAATCCGTGCGACAGGATCACGAACGAGTTTCGACGCTGTTCCAGCGCTTGCCACAACAGGCTCAGCAATTCTTCGGATGAGCAGGCCGTCAACTGCGTGTGGCGCAACGTGGACGTGCCGTCATTGAAGACAGTCATGGGGTATTCGTGAACCCCCTCGCACTCGATAGGCTCGACGAGTTGAACACCCGGCATGAAACCACTGTCAGACCCGAACATGCTCGCGTTGTAGCTGCTGTCAAAAGGAATCTTGTTCGCCGCCAGCGCCGACAAAGTATTGCGGTCGAAGGCAAAGTTCCCAGCGCGAAAGGCGTTGATGTCCTGCACCCCGGATTTGTGCAGCATCTCGATGCCCTTGGCAATCAAGCGGGTCTGCTCCGCCAGGTTGTAATGCCGAAGATACTGCCGCTTGGGTTGATAGCCTTCAAACAAGGGCTCCCGCGACTCGTTCACCCACTCCGTGTGCAAGTGCAGCTGAACTTCCTGTCCCCCCTGGCGCACCAGCCCCACGATGTCGTCCAGCGCCTGTTGGCCACAACGCATTGCGAACAGGGGTTCGATGAAAAACACACCTTTGAGGTTGTGCTGGTTGAGCACTTCGATCTGGTACGGGAGACCATACCTTCCCTTGCTGGTAGGACCTTCGATGTACCGGCGGAAAGCCTCCGGAAACTGCTTGTCGATGTCCTGCCATCCCTCACACCAGATCTCGACATCCACCGTAAAGAACACATCCAGCATTGAAACCGCCGATCGAACCTAACTTGCACAATGAACTTGTTTGAATGTTTGTAACATTCTGGTGCAAATGTATCCGACGCCATGGACCCATACTTGTGGAGATACATGAAGACTGTGACGCGGAAGGACTTCCCTCACGGCAACTCGATTTGCAAGCGCGCATACAACGCGCCACATGGCTCAACGGCTTGCGACGCGCTCCACTGAGGCATTCAGTTCTTCACAGATCGAAGTCACATCCGCCTGACTCATGCCCGGCCTGCAAGGCACCCCCAACAACCGCCTTGCCATGGCCTGTGCTTTTGGCGCCTCGGAACCCGGTGAAACATGAGCCGCATAACCCGTGCGCGTCTGAAGGCCGCGGCTCCTGGCTTCGCGCCGAACGCCTTCGAAGTCCGAGCCTTCGGGCAGAAGCAACATCACCCGCGCGAGAAATCGTCCCGGCGCGAACTGCGGAAACCGCAGACGGGGGTAAGCCCGCAAGGCCTGGTGATAGGCCTGCGCGATGCGCACCTTGTCTTGCAACAGGGAATCGAGTCGACCCAGTTGGGCCAACGCAATGCCCGCCTCAAGGTGGCTGATCTGCGTGGCCCGCTGGTCGGCCACTGGCGTCCGTCCCAGCACGGCCAGCGCACGGCCCAGGTAGTAGCCGGAGTGGCCGGTGTAAACATGGCCGACATGGTTCCAGAGAAAGTCGGCCAGCGGCCCGAGCCGGCCACTGGCCGGTGGCAAGGCGGCGCAAGCCCGGTTGGCCTGCTCTGCCCATGTCGGCCGGTTGACCAGCAACACGCCGCCAGACCCTCGAATGCCGGTCACGATGGTCTTGGACTGCGCAAAGCTGATCAGGCCCGCGTCACCAAAAGTGCCCAGCAGGCGACCGTCTTGTCGCACGCCCACCACCTGGGCGGCGTCGTCGATCAGGAACACATCTGCCGCATTGCACAAGGACTCGATGTCATGAATGCGGGCCGGGCAGCCATACATGTGCGGCGCGATCACCGCCAGCGTGTCGGCACCCAGCGCAGCCTGTACATCGGCGGGACTCACGTTCAGATCGTCCTGCACGTCCACGCTGCGCACGCGCAGGCCGCAAGCTTCCACGGTCTGGATCACGCTCGGGCAGATATAGGCCGGCACGATCACTTCCACGCGCTCAGGACGCAGTCGTTTGAAAATGCCCAGCGCGATCTCGATGGCGTGATGCCCGTAGTTGGTGAGGTGCACGGTGGACGGTGCATACATCTGCGCCAGCCGCTCCCTCAGCAACACAGGGTAAGGCCCCTGGTGCACACGGCCGCTCAGCAGACAGCGCGCGATGGCCGCGTATTCGCGACCCGACCAGTCGGCAAAGGCAATGGGCTGGCGCTTCAAGGGCTGGGCCTGGCGTGAAACGACGGCTCAGCGCTTGAGACGCTGCACGAGCCGGGAACCCACATGGTCCAGCCAGGGCATGGGGTCGTTCCAGCGGCGGTATGCGTCATACACGGCATGCGAACGCGATGCCGTGTCTGGCGGGTCACCACTCTCCTCCTGGGACCACCGGTCGATCTGCGAATCGCGCCAGACGCGGGGCGGATGGACGAGATTCACCGCTGGCGCTGGCAAACCCAGCTCATGGCAGTACGCGGCCAACGGCAGGTTGCATCCGTTGAGGGTGGCCACCTCTTCCTGAAAATCGGTGCGGGCCACGGTGGGCTCCACCATGCAGAAACGCCCATCGCGCGCATCGCGCTTGTATTCCATGCTGCCGATGCCGGTGAACCCGACCTGCCTGAAGAATGCCGCCGTGGTGTCGCTGAGTTCCTGCGCATGTTCCCAGGCGGCTGTGCAACTGGCGGTGCCCCCAATGCGGGGCGGCCAAGAGCGGATCTTTCGACCTGGAAACGAGCTCACGACCTGCCCGTCCCCGCCGATGTATTGAAGACAGAAATAGATGTCGCCATCCCCGCCTTCGATCCACTCCTGCACCACCATGTCGGCCAGCACCGGCTCAATCTCGCGGTAGAGCGCATCCACCTCCTCGGCCGACGCCACCTTGTAGGCCTTCTTGAAGCGCGCGCCGTATTCATAACTCTTCTCGCTGGGCTTCAACACGCAGGGGTAATTCAGCGTGCGCACCTTGGGGAGATCTTGAGAGCCTTGCAGTCTCACCGTGCGCGGCACCGGCGCGGCCAAGGCCTCTGCCAGCTCCTGAAAACCCTGCTTGTGCATGAGCTCCATCAAGCGCCGGTGTTCGGGCAGGCGGATCAACAACGAGGCCGGCAGGCTGGTGCGGCATTCCGAGACCGTGTTGACCGTCTTTTCCTCGGTCAGAAACAGCACCACCTGGGGACCCAATTGGGCTGCCACACGCTGAAGCTCGGCCATGAATGCCGACCCATCAAGCGAACTGACAACGTGCGCGGCGGCGAAGCGCGAACGCATGGCTGGTGAGCGAGGGTCTGTATCAAGCACATGCACCGGCACACCGGCCTGCCCGAGGCTGCGCACCACCCCCAGCGCATTGAGACCACCGCCCACCACGATGGCTGGCGCGTTGTACCGACTGTTTGAATCCGCCATCACGCCCTCGCCTGTTCCGGTGACAAGGCATCTCGTGCCGGGCCATCCACCAAACCGTTCAACACCGCGATCAGCTTCTCGGCCTGTCGGTCCATCGAGTAGCGCTCCAACGCCGTCTGCCGAGCCCGCTGCCCCACACGCTTGCGCAAGGCAGGGTCTCGCAGGGCCGACAGGTGCTGCAGCCATTCACCCGTGCTGCGCGCCAGGAATCCGTTCACACCCTGCTCGATGACTGGCTCATAGGACGGGATGGGCGTGGCCACCACCGGCAGCCCCATGGCCATCTTGAGCGTGAGCCGGTTTTCAGACTTGACCTTCCACTCCCCCGTGGGGTCGCGCACAGGATCCACCTCGATCGGAATGATGCCGATGTCGGCACGCTGCATCGCGTCGTACACCGACTCGGCACCCCAGGCTTCGCAGGCAATGCGGCGATTGGCCAGGAAACGCAGAAAACGCCAACGCTCGGCCATGCCCTGCTTGGCGGCCATTGCCCATTGGTATTCACGCCAACGACGCAACCGCAAACCAGCTGGCGAGTAGCGGCCAACGATGGTCACCTTGAGCCAGCTCGGCGGGTTGCCCAGCAAAGGCAGGCGGTCCAGCGACGCCGATGTGACGAGCACGGCGTTCAGCGGCTCAGCACTGGAGCCTGTGTGGTTGCCCCAGTCGGTCTTGTGAAATTGCGGCCGCTCCACCCCGTCGTGCACCACCGACACCTTGGCGTGCTGTTCCTTGGGGTAGAGGCTCTTCAAGTAGTCCGTCACCACGATGGTGGCGTCGGTGGCATCGCACATCACCGGGTTCACGAAGTCGCAGATGGCAAACACCGTCTTGATGCCAGCCTCCCGGAGTTCACGGGCCAGTTCCAGAACGCTGTCTCCAAACACCTTTTGCAGCACCACCACCTGGAAGTTGCCTGCCTTGATCTTGTCGATCAGCCCCGACACATCGGGCGTCTTGGTGCTGGTGTCGGGTTCAAAAACGATGTGGGGATCGAACCCGGCTGCCCGCAAATAAGGCAGCATGTTGAGCACGACGATGCGGGTGCTGGGAATGGCGTTTTGCGTGTTTGAGAGCAACACGAAGCCAACTCGAATCGAGGATTTCAGCATTGCGTCCGGATACGTGAGATCAAAAAATCGACGAGTTGGTGATCCGCCAACCGCCGTGATCTTCAATTATCCCTGACGAGCCCGAGTGCAGTGGCGACGCGTTTGGCTCGCTGCCTGCGCACGCCCAGAGCCGACAGCGTCGCCAATGCAAAGAAGCGCGGTCGCTTGGTCCTCAGGGCAGCTGTCCACAAGCAACGCGTCGCCCTTGGATCCCCGTGAAAGTACAGCCAATAGGCGAACTCCGACTGGTGATCGCTCCAGATCTTGCGCTGACGGGCGTTCAGCAGCCCGCTGGGAATCCACTTTTCTCGCAAAAGGAACTGTCCGTAGACAAATCGCGCGCTCGGCGCCACCCACAAGGTTCGGGTCAACGAGGTGGAGACGATTCGATAGTCGGAGTAGATGCCTTCGACATATGCGAACTGGTACTCATTGGCCAGTCTCAGCCACATGTCGTAGTCTTCAATCGTCAGTCGGGTGTCATACCCGCCCACCTTCGACACCGCGTCGCGACGCATCGTCGAAGACACCGGGTGTACAAAGTTTCTGTTGATCAACTCTTCAAAAACCCGGCCGGAAGGCAGTTTGAAACCAGGGCGCTGGCCCTCCAGAAACGTTTCGGGAAGCGCGTTACCGTGCTCATCGATCTGCGCGGTATCCGAGTAGACCAGCGCGACATCGGGAGGCAGTGCAGCGAAGGCCTTCAAGTGACTTTCGATCCGATCAGGACGCCACCGGTCATCGGCCGCGATCACGCAAAGGAACTCCCCTCGACCCAACGCAATGGCCTCGTTCTGGGTCTGACAAACGCCGGCATTCACCTTGTGTGCAACGAACGTGCACTGTGTTCCTGTGCGAGCGATCCAGTCGGTGATGATCGCCACCGAATCGTCGGACGAACAGTCGTCCATGATGACCAGATCAAAGTCCTGGAAGGTTTGTGCCCGGATGCTTTCAAGACATTCCACAACAAAGCGGGCGTGGTTGAAGCAAAGGGCAATGACGCTGACCAGCGGGGTGGATTGAGCAGAATTCATGTGTGGATTGCAGTTGAAGGCATCCAACCTCAACCCACGAGCGCAGCCAAACTGCTGCCAAGCCGGTCATCGCTTGAACCCCTTGGGGTATTCAAGCATGGTGACATCAGCCTGTGAAATTCCGCCCGACTTGATTCGTGAAGATCCTCACAAAACGCGTTGAGACCTGCTCAAGCCTGCCCCACGCGCAACGGAAAACAGCTCAAGAACCGCGACCGGTAAGGCGTTTGGCCAAGTCGCGAGAGATTCCAAGAGCCTGCGTCAAGGCGAGTACAGCGGCATAAGGGCTGCGACCGTACCAAGCGGCCCTGAACAAACAGGCGGCAGCGCGTGGGTCATTAACCACGTACAAGCCATATGCGGCATCCCAAAGTCTCGTGAGCCACGCTGTGCGCTGACTCGTGCTCAAACGTTCTCCGGGCAACCATTTCATGCAAATGAGGCAGACCGTGTACATGTAATGTGGCGAGGGTTTCACAAAGGTCGTTCTCACCAGCGAGGTGGACACGATGCGGTAACGCGCCACAACCGCCGGGTGGTAAACGAACTCGTACTTTGCAGCCAGACGCAGCCACATGTCGTAGTCCTCATAGACCAGGCGCTCGTCATACATACCCACATCCACCAGCGCCTGGCGGCGGATCAGGGTGGACATCGCGGGAATGAAGTTGCGGGTAGCAAGCTCAGCAAACACCATGCCCGAAGGACACGTGCACTCTGGAGTGTGGGACTCGATGAAATTTTTCTCCAGCCGCGTGCCGTCCTCATCCATGCGGGAGGCATCTGAATAGACCACCGCGACTTGAGGGCCAGCTTGCCTCGCTGCTGTCAGCTGCTGCTCAATCTTGTCGGGCTCCCACGCGTCATCCGTGGCCACCATGCTGATGAACTCGCCTCGCGCCTGTACCAGCGCCTCGTTGAGCGTCTTGCACAGGCCCACATTCATACTGTGTCGAATGAACAGCGCATCCGGCCGATGGCGTGCCAACCAATTTTCAATCAACTGGGCGGAATCGTCCTTGGAGCAATCGTCTGTGACGATGAGCTGAAAGTCCTGAAAGGTCTGTGCAGCGATGCAGTCCAGGCACTCCGTCAGGAAGCGCTCATGGTTGAAACACAGCGCAATGACGGTCACGGCTGGCGAAGGCGTTGCAAGGCGCTCGGTCAGCATCGGTTTTCCTGGATCGCTTGCAAAGGCATGTGAAGGGGCAACGCGTTGGATGTCAAAGAGTAGCTGCGGCGTCACGACACGCCGCTATCACCGCGTCGACCTGCTCAACCGCCATCTGAGGCCAGATCGGCAAACTCAGCACCTCTTCATGAATGGCTTCTGCGATCGGCAGGCTGCCGGCACCGAGATTCAACTCTGCGTAGGCAGGTTGTCGGTGAGGCGCCACAGGGTAGTGAATCACGGTGCCGATGCCTCGCTGTGCCAGCGCCGCCGCCAGCGCATCCCGGCGAGCAGAGCGCACCACCACCAGATGCCAGACGGGTTCTGCCCAATCCGGTACGTGGGGCACCCCAAGACCACAACCCTCCAAAGCCACACGGTATTGATCGGCGATACGGCGCCGCTGTACGTTCCAGCCGTCCAGAAGACGCAGCTTCTCGCGCAGGAAGGCCGCCTGCAACTCATCGAGCCGGCTGTTGAAGCCTTTGAGTTCGTTGTGGTACTTGCGCTCCGATCCGTAGTTGCGCAGTACCCGCAAACGCGCTGCAAGTGCGTCGTCGTTGGTGGTGATCGCACCTCCGTCGCCCAGGGCGCCAAGGTTCTTCCCCGGGTAGAAACTGAAGCCTGCGGCATCCCCCAGACCGCCCACCCGCCGCCCCTTGTATCGGGCTCCGTGCGCTTGGGCAGCGTCCTCCAGCACCTTCAGTCCGTGCTTCGAGGCCAGCGCGCTGATGGCATCCATGTCGGCGGGCTGTCCATACAGGTGCACCGGCATGATGGCGCGCGTGCGCGACGTGATCGCGGCCTCGATGCGGGACGCATCCAGATTGAACGTCAGCGGATCAGGCTCCACGGGCACGGGCGTTGCGCCCGCATAAGACACTGCCAGCCAGGTGGCGATGTAGGTGTTGGACGGGACAATGACCTCGTCCCCTGCACCGATGTCCATGCCCTTGAGGACAAGAAACAATGCATCAAGGCCATTGGCCACGCCGATGGCATGCCGAGTGCCACAGTAGCCAGCAAACTCTGACTCGAACAGCTCCACCTCCTTGCCCAGAATGAAGCTGCTGGAGCCAAGGACACGCTTGTAGGCCGCATCCAGCTCGGGGCGCATGCTGTCGTGCATGGCCGACAGATCCAAAAAGGGAATATTCATGCTTGCCACCGTGCTCTCATGAAATCGCTGTATTCGCGGTAGTAGTCATCTTCGGTGTACTTGTTGGAGGCCAGCACCATCAACACGGAACCCGAAGAGAAGTTGTCGATGGTGCGCCAGATCATCGGACACACATACAGACCCTGGTAAGAGCGATTCAGATGGACTCTGCGCTTGTCCTTGCCGTCGTCGAGCACCACATCGAAGCTGCCTGACATAGCGATGATCAATTGATGCAAACCTTTGTGAGCATGACCACCCCGCTCGGAGCCGCCTGGCACGTCGTAGAGGTAGTAGACCCGCTGGATTTCAAAAGGAATGTGCACCCCTCCTTCGATCGCGGTCAGGTTCCCGCGAGGGTCCTTGTGAATGGGAAGGTCCATCACCTTGCAAAGGTCAATCGACATAGCGTGCTTTCAAAAAAGAGGGACGGTCATGTGGGTTCCTGATCGTCGACATGCCCAGTGACGCGGGCCGGATTTCCCATGACGATGGCGCCATCCGGCACATCGCGCGTCACCACTGCCCCGGCACCCACCATGGCGCGAGCACCGATGGTAAGACCTGGGAGGATGGTGGCGTTCGCACCGATGGATGCACCGGACTTGACAAGCGTCTGCCGAAGTTCAAACGCATGCTGCTTGCTGCGCGGGAAACCGTCGTTGGTGAACGTGGCGTTGGGCCCGATGAAAACACCGTCCTCCACACGAAGCCCGTCCCACAACTGCACGCCGCATTTGATAGTGACGTCGTTACCCACCACCACGTCGTTTTCAATGAACACACCATCGCAGATGTTGCAACCGGAGCCGATGCGCGCGCCTGGCAGGATGTGTGCGAAAGCCCAGACACGTGTGCCTTCACCAATGGTCTCGCTCTCGACCAGCGCGTGTGAATGTTTGAAGAACTTGGACATTTCAGATGGCAATCAATGTGCGTGACGATTGGCGAGGACCTTGCTGCTCAGGAACTTCAACAGCACTTTTTCAGCGCTCGCGGGGCGCCCAGCCAGCCACCACAAAGCGAAGACAAACAGAGCATAAGAAACAGCGCCCAGCACCACCAAGCCCAATAGCCGCGCGACCAGAAAAACATTCCAGTTGAATGCAGTCAACATATAGTGGGCGCTCAAGATGGTTGCGGCCATGAAGCAAGACGCCACCAGTGGACGCCACATCACGGCGAACATATTGCGCTTGGCCGCACCCGTCACCGCAGTAAAGACCCACACGATCCCGCAAAAGCCCACCACAGCCGAAACAAACTGCGCGTAGGCCGCACCCAATGCGCCGTACTGCAGGCTGAAATACACAAGTGCTGGCAGGGTCAGGAGCAGCAAAAATGCACCCAGGAGCGTATTGGCCTTGGGCTTGCCCATCGCAGACATCACCACGTACATGTTGCCCTGCAGCGCGCCCACCAGACCGCACAGGCCCAGGATCTGCATGATGGGCACTGCTTCGGTCCACTGTGGGCCCAACAGAAGGGCCACCACCAGATCGGACAGGCAGAACAGCCCCACGGCCACCGGAAACGCCATCAGGCTGATGAGACCATAGACCTCCATGAACCGAGCCAGCAGTTTGTCCCTGGCTCGTGCCAGCTGTGCATAGGCAGGGTACACGGCTCGGTTGAGCGGCGCAATGAGTTCGGTCGAAGGCATGGCGGAGATTTCCGCCGCGAGGTTGTAAACCCCCAGTCCATGACTGCCCACCGTGCGACCGAGTATGAAGTCGGTGGAGCGCTGACCCATGAACTGGATCAGGTTGGAAAAGAACAGCCACTTGGAGAAGTTGAATAGGTCGCCCCGCGCGGCCAGAGAAAACCGCGGGCGGTAGGGATGCAGCGCATAGCTGATCAGCACGTTCATGACCTTGCCCACGATCGTGGCGAAGATCAGCGCCCAGAAACTGCGCAATGTGAATGCCAACACGAGCACCACCACAAACACCACACAGCGCTTGGCAAGCAGGTAGGTGAATTCCATGCGGAAGTTCAGCTCCTTGCGAAAGGCCACCGTGCCAATGTTCTCAAACCCACCAACCAAGGCACCGATGGCCAGCGCGGGCAGCATCAGCTCCAGACGGGGTTCGCGATAAAAGTTCGCAGCGGGTATGGCCATCACAACCAGGAAAACCGCAATGCCTGCGCCAAAAATCACATTGAAAGTCCACGCGGTGTCGAAGTGGCTGCGCTCCGTGTCCTGCCGCTGAATGAGCGCTGAATCGAAGCCGAAGGCACCCATCAGCTCCAGCAGCGAAACCACGGCCATGGCCATGGCCACCAGTCCGAAGTCCGATGGCGTGAGCAGGCGCACCAACACCAGCGTGCTGATCAGCCCGATGCTTTTGTCCAGCAACTTGAAGCCCATGAGCCATGCGGCTCCCTTGGCAATCTGCTTGCCGGTGGCGTGGGGGGTTGTCATGCGGAGAGTTCAGACTGAGCTGGCCAACGAAAACCCATCAGGGTGTAGTGGCTCTTCTCGCAGTTCACCGGCGTGCACAGCAACTGCCCCGCAGGGCTGGTGCCCTGGGGCAGCATGATGGAGCCGTAGCGGCTCACGCCGTAGCGTGGCTTGGGCGCATAGGGCAGGCCAAGGCATTGGCGCCATTGGCGGTCGTGCCCCCGAAACCACAGGGCAGCCTCTTCACGGGTGTCTTGAAGCCGTCCGGGCTCGAACGTTGTCTGGATCATGGCAGTGCCATCGGTGAATTCATGGGCGGCGTACGCAGGGTTGCCGATGGTGGCAAGGACGCTGCGTTTGGCTTCTGCAAAGTCATAGCGGTAGATCAGGTTGATGGCGTCGGCTGGGGCGTCCTTGCCGGCATCCATGCCCCATTCCATGCCGGTTTCATCAAACAGCAGGGCGATGGCGCGCCAACTTTGGTCGCCGCCAGCAAAGCGGTGTACCGAGGCAAATTCGTCGTCTGTGTAATAGAAGGACGACTCATGATCCTGATCGCCGGTGCAGATCCACAGGCGGTTGCGGAAGCGGTCGTAGTGAATGGCGTGTATGTGCTTGATTTCGCTGCGCGCGAACGACCAGCAGGCCTGCACTTTGCGGGCCCGGGCGTCCACCCGGCAGACCCGGATGTCGCGCTCGTGCCCATTGAGGTACTCACCAAAGTAGACGCACTGGCTTGTGGGGTGCACTGCAATGCCGCCGCGCAAGGGGGCGGCCATCGGCGGCTCGGCGTCGGGTGAGAGCACCTCAGCACACGAGCCGTGAAGCTCGGGTGAGAACCAGTAGATGCGGTCGTAGATGACCAGGACATCTCGGCAGGGCAACTCCACCAGTGCCTGGATGCCGGGGCCAGGCCGCAGCGTGCGCTTGAGCCAGCTGCGAGCCATCCAGTCCTTGATCCTGCCTGGCACGCTGTTGGACCTGGGTGGAATGCGAAAAACCTTGCGCAGCGCCCTGGTCTGGTAGTCAAACCAGTAAGCCCAATGGTCATGCGTGCACCAGCAACCGTTGGCGTCCGACCAGTGCGCCAACATCTCTGGGTGCACGGGTGTCAAGCGGGTGGTGCTGGCATCGTGATTCACGGTGCAACGCGCGCGACGCGATCAAACAACCGACCCAGGCTGCCGGTCTGCGAGCTTCGTGAATAGGCCTGCACCAAATGCCGGTTGAGCGCCAAGGCGTTCTCGTTTTCCTGACTGGCATTGGTGTGCAAGGAGAGCAGCAGCGATTCGCGAACGGAGTCTTTGGAATGGATGTCCGCAATGTGCACGCCATGGAATCTGCGCAACTGGCCAGCGGTTCCACCCTCGGGGTCGACCACGGCCAAAATCGGTCGCTCAGACCGCAGGTATTCGTAGATCTTGGCCGGTATCTGGGTATTGAAGTTGCTGCCCTGAAAAACGAGGAGCAGATCGGAACCCATCATTTCTTCGATCGCGCGGTGATAAGGAATGGGTGGCCCCACCTCAACGCAGTCGGTCAGGCGGTGGAGTTCGGCACAGGCCATCACTTCTTCACCGTGGTGCGGCGCACGAAAGCGGATACACAGGCGTTCTGGGTCGATCTGCCCTTCGTCGATCAGCATCCGCACCGCGGCAAAAAAGGTGGAAGGGTCCCTGTCCTTGGGATAGATAAGACCGCTGTGCAACAACAGGAGCGTTCCGTCAGCAACACCCTCACGCGAAGGCACCACCTGCTCAAAGGCCTCTTCGTCGTACCCGTTTTCAATCACCTGGCATTTGGCGGCATGGTCGGGATAACGCCGCTGGTATTCCTGCGCTGCGCTCGCGGTGGTGAACACGCAAGCCGATGCATGGCGCAAGACACTGGCCTCCAGCCACTGCCAGAGGCGGCGCTGTGTTTTGTCCGAGGGGTACTCGCGGTTCACCATAGGGTCGCGAAAATCGGCCACCCAGGGTATGCCACTGAGGCGCGACAAGGTTCCGCCGATGAGATGCGCGGTGGAGATGGGGTAGGTGCTCCAGATCAACCGCGGGCGCACTCGCCTGATCTCCCGCATGCCCGTCCACACCGCTGGAAGCCACCATGTCGACCAACGGTCGGGCAGTGCAAACAGCCTGGGATACTTGCCCTTGATGGACAGGTGTCGCGCGGCGTCCAGCGCCGTGGCGCGCACCACGGTGGTCTGCGCTGGTATGGAGGGCACGAGATCGTTTCGCTGTTCCTCGAACGCCCGAGGGGTGGCCGCAAGAACCGACGTGGCCCAACCCTGCTGCGGCAGGTACTTGACGAAATTGAGGGTCCTCAGAATGCCGCTGCTGCCCGCTTGAGGCGGGAAATGAAAGGCCACCATGAGCGCCCGCTTTTCGTTGGCGACGCTCTCGGCCAGCATGGGCGAGCGCTGCATCATGTTGCGCATGAACTGAAGTTTCATGCGCCCAGCGGTGGGTCCCCAGGGTGTGAAGCGGGGGATCTGGAGCAAGGACGTGTCTGCAGACGCCACGCCACGCAGGGTGGTGAGCGCATAGCGGTAGCCCGCCTTGCGCACCATTTCGATATGTTCCGGACCAAAGTCTTTGCCTGGTGCGCCATTGGGATAGGCAAACGCCGTGACCTTGCCGCGAATCATGGCCTCGATCTGCTCGCGCGCACCGGCAATTTCTTCATAGGCCTGGTTGGGCGTGCAGCGGCTGAGGATGGGATGGGTGACCGAATGTCCCCCGATGCCGAAGCCTCTGGAGTGCAGTTCTCGCAGGTCGGCCACGTCCATCACGGGCACGCGTGCGCGCTCGAATCCCGTGTGTTCTTCCAGTGCCGTCAGGAGCCGCTCCTTTTCCGCGGGCTCCTGGTATTTCAGAAAATCGTCGAGCCGGCGGATGGTGTTCTGCCGCTCGATCGGCTCGTCAAACTTCGAAGGCAGCAGATCCACGCCCGGCCATTCCAGTGCAGGTGTGCCTGCAGGCGCATGCGCCACGGCGTGCAGGATCCGTTCGTTCCACATGGGCAGGCCGGCGTATTGCCCTGAGGTGACGAAGAACGTGGCATGAATTCCCAGACGCTCAAGCACAGGCACTACACCGCCTCGCCAATCCGGATAGCCATCATCGAACGTGATGCAGGCCGCGTTGGGGGGAAGGTTGCCGGCACGCAGCGAGACCAGGGCGTCATCCAGCGGCAGGATGCGAAACCTGCGCATGGTTGTTTGCAGAACGGATATGAAATCGGCGAGGTCGAGTTCTGCGGGGCACAGCGGGTGGTGCGTCTGCGGAATCTTGTGGAAGACGAGCGTGGTGAGTTTTCCGCTGGAGAACAGCTTAAACATGGACCACATCCCCCTGCGGCACCGCGGCCAGCGCCTTCTTCTTGGCACTCTCAAGAACCAGGATCCGATGGATGGCCGGCAACATCATGATGAACAGGTAGACCAACTCGAAATAGGCCAGGCTCACACCCGCTCCACCTGCCATGAACGCCACGAGCGATAGGTTGATGGCAGTGGCCAGATCGGTCGCCCAGGTTGAGTCGGCTTTGGCTTTGGCGGCCACGGCCTGGATTCTCCAGCGGTTGACAAACGCAGAGACGAGCAAAGCCAGGAACAGGATCAGTCCGATGTAGCCCAGATCGCCGAGTACCTGAAAATAGTTGCTGTGTGCCGCCTTGGCCGGCATCAGCGGAATGTCGTAATCGATGAAGTTCGGGGTGTTCTTGTACTGGTTCCAGATCCATTGCTGCTCCACCGCATGAAACCCGCCCCCGAAAAGCAGGTTGTCGTTGGCGATGTTCACACTGACTTTCCACGCCGCCACCCGGCCGAGGAAAGATTGATCCTCCGCCGCATTCTTGATGCTCTCTATTCGCTCAAACCAGCGCTCGGGGGCAAACTGAACCACCCCCACGGCAACGATGGCGACGAAGACCAGCGCCAGCATCTTTCTGGGGCTGGTGATCCAGTACCAGATGCCCAGGATGGCCAATGCCAGAAAGCCCCCGCGGGAGTTGGATCCCAGCACGGTCATGACGCACAGTGCAAAGGCAATGAGTGCAATCCATTTGGCAATGCGGTGCGCACTGTACTTCGCCAGATACAGGATCAGGGGCAGCAGCATCACCATGCCCAGGGCATACAGGTTGTTGTCCGACAGCGAAGAAGTGGGAATGCCGAAGATGTTGTGACCGCCCGCCGATGCGATCATTTTCAGACCATCCACAACGCCGTGAAATCCCAGTCCGATCACAAGCACGATCAACATCACGTGAATGCGCCATCGCGACGTGAGGAAAAAGGGTGCCATGAACGCCAGCACGATGCCCTTCAGA
The DNA here is from genome assembly GCF_036675665.1 of Hydrogenophaga sp. Taxonomy (GTDB): domain Bacteria; phylum Pseudomonadota; class Gammaproteobacteria; order Burkholderiales; family Burkholderiaceae_C; genus Hydrogenophaga. Next base: position 181,463 of record NZ_JAKFEO010000010.1, read on the forward strand.
AAGATGTCCAGCCGGAACCAGACCGCCGGATTGGGCTGTATCGAAAAGATGGCGGACAGCAGCGCATGAACCACAAAAAGGATCAACACCACGGAAGTGGCATCGGGGATGAACCGCCCACGATCCTGGTCTTTGCGCATCCACAGCATCAGCACGGCAATGCCTGCAAACACGAACACGAAGCGAAAGCCCTGCATGAAACCGTATAGGTACAGGTGCGGTGACAGCACGGTGGCGTAGACCCAGATCAGAAAAGCCACGAAGCCGCTCATGAAGGCCATGGGAATCATGGCCAACAGCACACCGAGCATCAACAAATCTCTCATTTGCTGGCTTCTTCTTTCGACTCTTTGAACGCAAAGAAACCAAGATCGGAAGCGGTCACTTGTGGCTTCCTGCTCACACGCACCACGATCCAGCAGCAGTAGGTCACCACCAACAAGTCAAGTGCAAACAGAATCGACTCGATCATGACGCTTCCTTTGACGGTGGCAACTCACTCGCTAAACGGGGCGGAAAGACCATCACCGCAACACACCTTTGGTGTCGATCACGACCTTGTCCTTGATCACCTGAGGATCGATGGCGGTGAATTCGGAATGGTCCACCAGCAGCAGCAGGATGTCGGCCTCCTTGAGCACATCCTTCAGGTCGTACAGGGGAAACGAGACCTTGTCCTTGGCCACATTCGGATCGCAGGCCATGACCTTGCCGATGCCCGACTTGAGCAGGTGATCGACGATGTCCATGGACGGCGACTCGCGCATGTCGTCGATGTTGGCCTTGAAGGTGAGGCCCAGCGCACCAATGACAGGATCCTTGAAACGCTGTGCCTTGGCACGCACTTTTTCAATCACCCAATGCGGCTTGGAGTCGTTGACCTCCCGCGCCGTGCGGATCAGACGCGCCTCTTCAGGTGCGCTGGACACGATGAACCACGGGTCCACCGCGATGCAGTGCCCGCCCACGCCCGGACCTGGCTGCAGGATGTTGACGCGGGGGTGGCGGTTGGCCAGGGCGATGGTTTCCCACACGTTGATACCCAGGCGGTCGCAGATGATGGAGAGTTCGTTGGCAAACGCGATGTTCACGTCGCGGAACGAGTTTTCGACGAGCTTGGACAGCTCGGCCGTGCGGCTGTCCGTTTCCAGGATCGCGCCGTTGCAGAAGGTTTTGTAAAGCGTCCTCGCCTTGGCAATGGCGGCCTTGGTGGTGCCACCGATGATGCGGTCGTTGTCCACCAACTCACGCAGGATGTGGCCCGGCAGCACACGCTCAGGGCAATGCGCCGTGTGCACCTTGCCCGCCAGCTCGGGCCGCTCGGTGGCAATGATCTTTTCGATCACCTCGGTGGTGCCCACCGGCGAAGTGGACTCAAGAATCACCAGGTTGTCTTCGCGCAGGTAGGGCACGATGGCCCGCGTAGCCGCTTCCACATAGCTCAGGTCGGGCGCCTTGGGGTTGCCGCCCTCTTCCTTGAACGGCGTGGGCACGGCCAGGATGAAGGTGTCGCCTTCTTCGGGCGTAAGCGAGGCGCGCAGGTTGCCGCTGTTGACGGCCGAGCGCACGAGGATGTCCAGGTCGGGCTCGACGATGTGGATGCGGCCCGAGTTGATGGTGTCCACCGCCTTGGCGTTGACGTCCACACCCAGCACCTGGTGCCCTTTGGTGGCCAACATGGAGGCGGTGGGCAGGCCAATGTAGCCCAGGCCCATGACGACGATCTTTTGCAGTTCTCTTGCCATTTCAGTTCTCTTTCGCGTTGTTTGAATTCTGTTTCAGGGCGGTCGCCGCGGCTTCCATGAGCAGCGCCACGCCGATGCTGTTGAAGTGTTGGTCGTACGGCCCGACGTCCAGGCGCAAGCGCGACTGGCGCTGATGCTCACGGTAAATGGGCTCTCCCTGCACGACACTATGGCCGCGCGTGCGCAAGCGTTGGGCCAGATGGTAGCTCTCGTCAGGCTGGCGCACACCGGATTCGAGGTTGCGGCGGTTCATGTCGATGACAAACACCACGCGAACGCCCTCCAAGGTATCGAATTTCTCAAAAAATGCGTCCACCGCCGCATCAACAATCCTCTTTTGCTCAAGCGCAAGGGGCGCTGGGGCTGTCTGAACAGGCGCCGGGCTGGGCTTCCCCGACTCGGGGGCCGTACCCGCCCGCCAGAAGTCGGGCGAGCTCATCCGCGACGCGTTGAACTTGAGCTGGCTGTTGAGATATTGGGCCAGGGCCGATTCACGAAGCACATTTTTGAGTCGACTGGACGCTGGTCGCCTGCTGACGGTTGGCTCCAGTGTGTCGGGCGACAGGCAGCGGGCGTGCACATTGGCCGAATTGCACAAGGCCTGACTGGCGTCCGCATGCTCCATCAACACCACGAATGTGTTGAGCCCCAGTGTCCGATGCGCCCATTCGATGCGCTCGACGTAGTCCAGCAGCGAAGAACCGGGCCCACCCATGGCATAGACCCGCCGCCCGCCCAACGCTCGCTCCAGCTGGGCCGCGGGCCGATCCGCCAACGGCAGCATGGAGGCTTCGACATAGCTGTCGCCGATCAACCCCACGGCGTCGCTGCCCGCCACGAAGTCATGCTCGGCAGCGAAACCCATGTTGTTGCTGCGCAGGTGCTGCACATTGCGCAGATCCCACCCCGTGGCCATGGTCCATTCGTGACTGGGTGGGTAGTTGAGGATGTTGGGCGTGAGGTGATAGTCGGTGTTCGTGGCGGTGGACACGGGCAGCACGCGCAGGATCAACTCGGCCACAAGGATCGAGGCCAAGGCACCGAACAGCAGAAACAGTGCGCGCTGGATCACGTCAGAAGTTGAAGTAAATGAAAGCCCCAGCCACGCCACGGCTGTTGTTCAGGAGGATCAACAAGGCAATGAGGGCAACGCTGGCTCCCGCAACAAATGCCACCCGTGCCTCACGACCCTGCACCAGGGCGCGCAGGCTGAGGCCCAGATCATTGCTGTTCCTCGGCCAGAGTGCCACACCGGTCAAGAAGGCGCACATCCACCAACCGGTCGAGGCATGCAGCCCGGCGTTCCAGAGCACGATGCCGGCGTCGATGCGCACCAGACTGAGCATGGCAGCATAGATGGCAGTGGCGCCCTCCAGCGACGGTGACCGGAACAGCACCCAGGCAAACACCACGCACAACATGGTGAGCGCCCACGACAACACCTTCAAGGTCAGGGAGCCGGCAACCGACGGCCGAGCGCGAGGGAGGTCGCTGGTGCCGCGCAGCCTGGACCACACCTGCTGGATCACGAGATAGAGGCCGTGCAGCGTGCCCCACAGCACAAAAGACCAGCTCGCACCGTGCCAGAGCCCGCCCAGGATCATCGTGGTCAGCAGGTTGGCGTACCGGCGCAGGTCTCCGCGTCGGTTGCCGCCCAGGGCGATGTAGAGATAGTCGCGCAGGAAAGCAGAGAGGGACATGTGCCAGCGCCGCCAGAACTCGCTGATGTTGGTGGCCAGGTACGGCGAATTGAAGTTGAACGGCAGGCGGATGTTGAGCATCCAGGACAGGCCCACGGCCATGTCGGAGTAGCCGGAAAAATCGAAGTACAGCTGCAATGTATAGGCCAGTGCACCCAGCCAGGCTTCTTCCATGGTGGGGGCGCTGCCCTCCTCTGCTCCATCGAACACGGCGTCGGCGTATGGACTCACGCCATCGGCCAGAACCACTTTCTTGAACAAGCCGAGTGCAAAGATGCACAGCCCGATGCCGAGGTTGGTGAAGTTGAAGCGGTAGGTTTCGGTCCGTGCGAACTGCGGCATCATCTGCGCGTGGTGGAGCACAGGTCCGGCCACAAGGTGCGGAAAGTACGTCACGAACAGGCCGTAGTGCACAAAGCTCGGCTCACGCACGCCCTTGGCGTACGAATCCACCAGAAAGGCGATCTGGGTGAAGGTGAAGAACGAGATACCGATGGGCAGCACGATCTGACCCAGGCTCCACTCGGTGCCCGCCAGCGCATTGATGTTCGACAGCAGAAAACCCGCGTACTTGAAGTAGGCCAGCAGCAGCAGATTGGTGGTCACACCGGCGGTGAGCCAAGCTTTTGATCGCTGAGCGCCGATGCGCTGCCCCACCACATAGTTGAATGTGATCGAGACCAACAGCAACAGCGTGAACTCGGGCATCCACGCTGCATAAAACACCAACGAGCCGAGGAAAAGCCACAGTGCCGCGCCGCGCTCCGACCATTTCCCGATGACGAAGAAGCCCGCCAGCACGATGGGCAGGTACACCCAGGCGAAAAGAGCGGACGTGAACAGCATGGGCCAGGAACGGGGGACCGGTCAGAGATTCAGGGGTGGAAAGGCGCAAACCGTCTGCACGATCCGCTGCACTGCCTTGCCATCACCATAGGGGTTGTGCGCGCGTGACATGGCAGCGTAGGCATCGGCATCCACCAACAAGCGGCGCGCCTCGGCCACGATCTTCTCGCGCGATGTGCCGACGAGTTTTACGGTACCGGCTTCCACCGCTTCGGGCCGCTCGGTCGTATCACGCATCACCAACACGGGCTTGCCCAGTGATGGCGCTTCTTCCTGAATGCCGCCCGAGTCGGTGACGATGATGTACGAGCGGTCCATGAGGTACAGGAATGGCAGGTAGTCCACCGGCTCGATGAGGTGGACGTTGGCCAATCCGCGCGCGGCCAGAATGTCTTTCACCGGTTGGCGCACGTTGGGGTTCAGATGCACCGGGTAGAGGATCTCCACGTCGCCGTGCTCGGCCGCTATGTCGGCCAGGGCCTCGCAGATGTGCTGGAAGCCCTCGCCGAAGTTCTCGCGCCGGTGTCCGGTCACCAGGATGAGGCGGCGCTGCGGGTTCAGATAATCGAAGCGTTGCGCCAGCTCGGCTTTCAGCGCATTGTCATTGCGCAGTTTGTCGACCACGGCCAACAAGGCGTCGATCACGGTGTTGCCGGTGACGTGGATGGCGTCCGCGGAGATGCCTTCACGCAGCAGGTTGTCACGCGAGGCCGCGGTGGGCGCAAAGTGGACGTCGGCAATGGACCCGGTGAGCTTGCGGTTCATCTCCTCCGGAAAGGGCGAGTGCTTGTTGCCGGTGCGCAGACCGGCTTCAACATGCCCCACCGGCACGCGGGCGTAGTAAGCGGCGAGGCTGGTGGCCAGCGTGGTGGTGGTGTCGCCATGCACGAGCACGAGATCTGGCTTCTCCTGCTGCAACACGCCCTTGAGGCCGAGCAGGATGTTGCTGGTGATGTCGAAGAGATCCTGACCGGGCTTCATGATGTTCAGGTCGTACTCGGGCACGATGTCGAACAGCTTGAGGACCTGGTCGAGCATCTCGCGGTGCTGCGCCGTGACGCAGACCACCGTTTCAATCTCACCTGCCCGAGCCTGCAGACCTTTCACCAGCGGCGCCATCTTGATGGCTTCTGGGCGGGTGCCGAATACAACCATGACTTTCATTGGGTTCCCTTGGAGAGCAATGCCTTGTAAGGCGCTTCGTAGTTGGCGACGCTGTTGCGCCAGTTGCGCACGGATTCCACGAACTGGCGGCCATTGGCACGCAGCTCGGGCCACCGGGCGCGATTCTGGAGCATGTCCAGGATGGCATCGGCCAGTGCACCGACGTCGTCGGCCTTGAACAGCCAGCCGGTTTCACCGTGGCGGATGAGTTCCTTGTGGCCGCCCACATCGGAGGCCACAAACAGGTGCCCCTGGGCCATGGCTTCCAGCGGTTTGAGTGGCGTCACGAGTTCGGTCAGGCGCATGGAGTGGCGCGGGTACGCGAGCACATCGATCAGGTCGTAGTACCGATTGACCTCGGCATGCGGTACCCGGCCAGTGAATGCCACGTGATCGCCCAGGCCCAGCGCCTGAACCTGGGCCTTGAGGGCGGCGTCTTGCGGTCCGCCGCCCACCAGCAGCAGAAAGATGTCCGGCCGGGATTTCAACAGCAGGGGAAGTGCCGCCACCAGAAGGTCGAGCCCCTCGTAGGCATAGAACGAGCCGATGAATCCCACCACCGTGCGGCCCTGCAGACCCCAGCGCGCCTGCAGCGCAGGTTCCGGGGCCTGGGCCAACTGGAAACCTTGCACATCGACCGCGTTGGGAATCACCGTCACCTTGGCCGACGGCACGCCCCGGGCGACGATGTCGCTGCGCAGTCCTTCGCAAATGGTGAACACGTGTCCCGCCTGGCGAATGGCATGGCTCTCCAGCGCCCGTGTGGCTCGGTAGCGCAGGCTGCCCTCACGCGTGCTGCCGTGGTCGACCGCGGCGTCTTCCCAGAAGGCACGGATCTCGTACACCACGGGAATGCCGTTGCGCCGACCCACCTTGAGGGCGGGCAAGGCGTTGAGCACCGGCGAATGGGCATGAATGATGTCTGGGCGCACTTGGTCAACGACGGTCTGCAGCCGGCGCGCCAGCGCGCTCATCAGTTGGAGTTCACCCACCAGGGGCAGCTTGCTCGCACGCGGCTGAACCTGCGTACGGAAGAAATGCAGCCCATCGATGCTTTCCTCAAGCTGATCCGAGGCGCCATGCTTGGGGGACGTCACGTGGAAAGTTTCCCAGCCGCGCGCCCGTTGCTCACGCAACAAGGCTGCCGTGCGAAATGTGTATCCACTGTGCAGCGGAATGGAGTGGTCGAGGACGTGAAGAAGGCGCATGATCAAACCGCCGCGGCTCTGCCGCGCCATAAAAAAAACAGGCTCGGCTGCAAACCCCGCAACGACGGGTCTACCATTTGCACATGACTCTTCACACTCGCCTCATTTCCGACCTCATCTTTCCTTTGCAGGAGCGCTTGAAAAAACACTCCACGGTGCGTGTGAAGAAGGACATGGAAGAAAGCCAGTACTGGCCCAGCGACAAACTGGAAGAATTGCGGGTGACACGCCTGAAAAGCCTGCTCGTGCACGCCGGACAGCACGTGCCCTACTACCGCGACCTGTTCAGTCGGCTGGCCTTCGACCCGGGCACCATCAACAGCTGCAGCGATCTGCAGCGCTTGCCCTTCCTGACCAAGACCGAGATTCGCACTCATACCGAAGCCCTGAAATCGGAAGGCGCGAGCGATCTGGCGCGCTTCAACACGGGGGGGTCCAGCGGGGAGCCATTGGTATTCTTCATCGGCAAGGAGCGCGTGAGCCACGACGTGGCGGCCAAATGGCGTGCAACCCGCTGGTGGAATGTGGACATTGGTGACCCCGAAATCGTGTTGTGGGGCTCTCCGATTGAACTGACTTCGCAGGACCGGGCACGGTACTGGCGCGACGCGCTCATGCGAACGCAGTTGCTGCCAGCGTTCGAGATGTCGCCGGCAAAGGTGGCGGGGTTCATCGAGAAGATTCGCACCACGCGCCCGGCCATGTTGTTCGGGTACCCGTCTGCCTTCGCCCACATTGCGCGGCACGCAGAGGCACACAACATCCCGATGGGCGATCTGGGCATCAAGGTGGCCTTCGTGACGTCGGAACGCCTGTACGACCACCAGCGCGAGCTGATCCAGCGGGTGTTCAATTGCCCGGTGGCCAACGGATATGGTGGAAGGGATGCTGGCTTCATCGCACACGAATGTCCGTCAGGCGGAATGCATCTGACCCACGAAGACGTGATCGTGGAAATCGTGGATCCGCAGGGCAACGTGCTGCCCGAGGGTGAGAGTGGCGAGATCGTGGTTACTCACCTTGCCACGCGCCATTTCCCGTTCGTCCGGTACCGGACGGGGGACATTGGCGCGCTGGGCACGGAATCTTGCGCCTGTGGTCGCACGCTGCCCTTGCTGAAGGAACTGCAAGGGCGAAGCACCGATTTCCTGGTGGCGCGCAACGGCACCGTGATGCATGGCTTGTCCCTGATCTACATCGTGCGCGATCTGGCGGGTGTCAAACAATTCAAGATCGTGCAGGAAAGCCTGGATCTGACCCACATCCTGCTGGTCACCGACGAGCGCTTCGACCGCGCATTGCTGCCCATCATTGAAAGCGGTGCCAAGGCCCGCCTGGGCGCAGAAGTCGCCGTGAATGTCCGTCTGGTCGACGAAATTCCACCAGAGAAATCCGGCAAGTACCGATACGTGATCAGCCACGTGGCGGTGCCGGCGCTCTGATGGACGAGCAGTTGAAGAACGGGCGTGTTCCATGATCTCAAGGGGCTTCGCGTGTTTTCTTCAGCGTAGCCTCAAGACTGGCACCGTGAATTCGGACGAAATCCTGCAAGGCATTGTCTGCGGCCGCACGGGCTTCACCCTCGGGCAAGTTGGCCTCAAGCGGGGTGTAGAACACGACGATGGCGCCGTCATCGCCCTGCCCCGTCAAACGTGACAGGGCGCCCTGAAGTTTGGCCTGCACGTCGCTGGCGGTGAAGCGGTCGTTGACCCAATACAAGCGCCACGCCCGCAGGCGAACCGCATTGTCGGCCAGCACCGACGTTTTCTGTCGCAGTGTCGCCGCAGCCACCTTGAGGGGTTGACCTGCCAGCTCGGCGTCGGCGCTTCCGCTCGACACTTGAGCCCAACGATCGTCCCGGCTGGTCACGAGCATGTTCAACGAACTGACCAGCTTGCGTTCGTAGTCTTGCTGCCGGTAGTAACTCAGATGCAGGCCAACGGATTGGCCTTGCGGGCCACTGAAGCCACTGTGGGAGGTGGCGGCAGGAAACTGGAACGCAGGTATCCAGTCACTGGGAGGGCTGGAGGTGTTTAGCCAGGGCGATTGCGCGGCGGGGACACTCAGGACCACCGGGCTGGTGTTGGCGCCCAGCGCGAGCGCGCGTTCGAGCACGTGGGGAGAAGCCACGATCATCAGCGCTGCCACCGCGGCGATGACGGTGGATCTGCTTGGCTGGGAGGCGGCCAATCGGGCCATATCGGTCGCGGCCAAAGGTACGGCAGTGGGTTCGGGTGCATCGGCCCAACGGGCCCCAACAAACAGCATGGCCAGAATCACCACGCCAAAGAACACCCAACCGTAGATCAGGTGGTCCACACCCGTCGCGAGCTCATTGCCTGAGAGGTGCCCGAGCATCACGATCATGTAAGCACGCAGCCAGTTGGCCACCAGGGGCACCAGGATGGCCACGCCGACGAAGATCAGGCGTTTCGTCAGGCTCTGGTAACTCAGATAGGCAAACAGGCAGCCCACTGTGACGGAGGCGATCATGTAGCGGATGCCGCTGCAGGCCTCCACCACCGACCATGAGCCCGACGGAATGATGAACTGCAGGCCTTCGCGGTAGACAGGTATGCCGCTCAGACGCAGCGCCAGGACGGTGAAATCGGCAGTCCACTCCATGAACTGGGGCAGCATGAAGTCGCCAATGGGCACGGCAAAAAACAAGAAGCCCAGCGGAAAGGCCATGGCCCAGGCCAGTTGCCAACCCAGGACTGCCGGCACCGCCAACACCAGCAGCATCACCAGTGCCAGCTGGGTTGCGGCGTTCACAGCGACCAGATCACCGGCCAACCACAGGCCCGCCGCGCCCAGGAGCATCAGCCAGGCCAGCCAACTGGGGCGTGGCTGCAACACCGCCAGCGAATGGCGAATGCGCCAGATCAGCCACAAGGAGATGACAGGCACAACAAATCCGTGCGCGTAGGTGTCGGAGCGCGACCAGATGGAGACCATACCCAGGAGCGTATGCGAGTACAGCGCCAGGATCGCCAGCAGCAACAGCACCAGCGAAGCCAGAGGGAGGCGCCAATGGAGGGGAAAGCGTGTAACTTCAGACATGAATGGCGGCCTCCGCAGGGTTCGGGGCATCGGTGTCTGGCAAGCTGCCGAGGCATTGGTCGATGCCACTGAGATGGGCATGCCAACTGAAGCCTTGTTCCACGTAGGTCCGGGCGCGCACGCCCAGTTCGGCGGCATGACCGGGGGTGTCCAGCAAAGGCAGCAAGGCCTGCACGAACTCCTCGGGGGTCTCGGCGCGAAGCAGGCCCTGCTCTGCCGTTGCGCCAATGGCATCGGCGCAGCTGTTGACCGTGATCACGGCTTGCTCCATGGCCATGGCTTCGAGAATCTTGTTTTGAATGCCTCGCGCCACGCGCAAGGGCGCGACCACGGCCGCAGCGTGCTGCAGGTAGGGCCGCACGTCAGGCACCGTGCCGGTGACCACCACGTGTTCACCGGCCAGGGACTGCACCTGCGCCGACGGGCTGCGACCCACGATGTAAAACCGCGCGCGTGGCCAATGGACTCGCAGGCGCGGGAGCATGTCGGCCACGAACCAGCTCACGCCGTCGATGTTGGGCCAGTAGTCCATAGCGCCGGTGAATACCACCGCCTGCTCGCCCGCTGGAAATGGGCTGGGTCGCTGCGGATCGGGCGAGAAGAAGTCGGCATCCACGCCGTTGCTCAAGGACTGCACCTTGTCGCGGCATTCGGGGGAATGAGAGACGAACAACGCGGTTTCGTTCGGTGTGACGAAATAGGAACGACGGGACTGAGCCGCCACCACACGCTCATAGGACAGCAGTCTCTGGCCTTCACGTCGATAGAGCATCGACAGCGGCCAGCGGTGCGCCGGTGCGTATTGCGTCCATTTGGCCGAATCCACATCCACAAAGTCCACCAGCATGGGCACCTGTGGCAGCAAAGGCTGCGCGTACTGCGCCATGGCAGACGAAAACACGACGCTGGCCTGCAGCCTGTGTTGGCTGGCCACCTCCTGCACCCACCGCTGCATGCCTGTGCTGCGGTAGTACGCCAGCGTCAAGGCTTCACCCGTGAGCAGGCCGGTCAGGCTTTTCAGTTTGGCATTGCGAGGCACGATGCGCTCCACGTGCAGATCCGGGCACATGGCCTTCAGCGTCGACAGGTGTTGCTCGTCGTCCGGGTCGTCCATGAAGGTGCCGAGAAACACCCGATGGCGCTGCAGCAGATGGCGCAGCAGGTGGTACGAGCGCACCTTGTCGCCCTTGTTAGGCGGGTACGGCAGACGGTGAACGAGGTACAGCAGGTTGGCCATCTGTACTTGATCAACCGAGATTGCGGACGATATGAGGACCCAGCCAGTTGGCGAGGCCCAAAGGCATGCGGCGCCATGTGGCGATCAACAGCTTGTACTTGGCGTTGGCCGGATTGTTCTGAGGGATGCTTTCGCGCTTGTAGAGGCGGTATTCATAGTTCAGCGGCGTGGGCTCAAAGCCCCAGTTGCGCTTGAATGCATAGGGCCCGGTGCCCTCTTTGCTGCGGCCGTAGTCAAACGACTTGAGCCCGCGTGCGCACGCCATGCGCATGAGTTCCCAATACTTGAAGTCGTTCGCAGCCAGATCGCGCGCCGCCTCGTCGTCGCCAGCGTAGTACGGCAACACTTCGTCTCGAAAGTAAAAGCTCAGCACGCTGGAGAGCGGCCGACCTTCGGCCGAACACACGGTCAATACTTCGCAGTCACTGCCAAACGTCTGCATCAAGGTCTGAAAGTAACGCTTGGGAAAGGCGGGTGTGCCGTGGCGGTGCACGTTGTCGGCGTACAGGGCAAAGAAGCGATCGGCATTGGTGTCCAACTGGGACGTCAGGCCGTTCTTGATGCCCTTGCGCACCATGGCGCGTTGCTTGCGTGGAATGGCGAGCATGTTGTCTTCTTCCTTGGGCAGGATGGCCTTGCGGAAGGTGACGTAGAGCTCCTGCACCGGCCAGTCGGTGTGGCGGCGATCAACGTGGCGAAGCTCAAGATGATCGGTGTCCAGTTCGATCGCCAGGCGCTGTGCTTCGGATTCGAGTGCGGCCGCGACAGTCTCCGATTCGGTGGCCACGCCGCCGTACACAGCAAAGGGCAACCCGGTGAGCGCATTGCCAAAAAGCCGGCTTTTCACATGGGCGAGGGGCAGCACACCTTGGATCTCGCCATCTTGCTCGGCGAAGAGGAAATACGTGGGATGCCTGAACACATCACGAATGACGGTTTGCCATCCCGCGCGGTGGAAGAACGTGGCATTGGGGCATTGCGCAACAAAGGCCTCCCATTGGGCGACCTGGTCGTGATGGGTGCTGTCCAGGCGCTGAATCTGAAGGGTGCCGCGGTCAGACAACGGGCACCCCTGTCAAACGATCTGACGCCCGGTCTTTCAGGAAAATATCGTCCATGCGGCCCCAGCGGAAATCCTTGAGCAGGCGGGTCAGACGTTGCTCGGTACGACCGATGTTCACGTAGTGGCGAAAGCGCGTCTTCAGACCAATGCCGGGCACGCGGGGCTGATCGGGGTCGATCTCCCAGGGATGAAAGTAAAAGATCGCCGACTCGGCATCGCGCTGGTTGACCTGTTGCAGCATCCAGCGTGACAACGCATAGGGCAGCAAACGGAAATAGCCGCCGCCACTGGATGGCAGATTGCGGTTGAACAGGCGCAAGGTGGTGGGCGGCACCTCCATCAAGCCTTCTCGGATCTGGTGCGCAAAACGAGGGGCGTCGGGCATGCCGTAGTGGTCGTGCTTGACAGGATAAATGCTGGAGCTGTATCGGTGGCCGGCGCGCAGCAAGACGTCGAGCGCCCAGAGGTTGCCCGTGCCGATGGAGAAACTCGGCGCACGGTACCCCTGCACGCGTTGCCCGCCGATGTCCTCAAGCAGCGCCTTGGCGTGCGACACGTCCTGGAAGAACTCTGCTTCCGTCAGATCGGAGGCGCGTTGGTGGCCATACCCGTGACTGGCGAGCTCGTGGCCTTCGCTCACGATGCGGCGCACCATCTGCGGGTAACGCTCGGCGACCCAACCCAACGTGAAAAAAGTTGCCTTGGTCTGTTCGCCGTCCAGCAGTTTCAGGATGCGGTCGATGTTGTGCTCGACGCGGCATTCACGATTGTCCCAATCGGCGCGATCGATGTGGGGCGCAAACGCAGAGACCTGGAAGTAGTCTTCGACGTCGATCGTCAAGGCGTTGGTGATGGGCGAGCGGGCCAGCATGGTGCTACTTGGGCAAGTCCGTGGTCGGGCCATTGGCGCGTGGCTTGCGGGCGGCAGCAACGATCTTCTTGAGCGAACTCAAGATTTCGAGACTGATGCGCTCCTGTCGCAGCACGCTGCGTTCCATTCGAAGCAAGCGGGTGCTGAGTTGCTCGGCCGACACACGGGTGAGCTGGTCGTTCATGCCGTCCACCAGCGTGGGGTCCAGCCCCAGCTCGGTCAGATCCATGTCGTCGGCCATCCAGGTGGGGGCCGCGCTCATACCTGCGTTGGGCAAGTGCGCCCAGCGCTCTTGATCTTCCGCCACGCGCGAAGGTGCTCCAGCGTTCTCCACCTGCATTTCAGCGACCACTTCGTTGAGTGCGTCCAGCGTGAGGTGCGTCATTTCAGACAGGTAGCCCAACAGCAGCAAACGATCGCACAAGGTGTTGATGCGACGCGGTATGCCACCGGAGTGCTGAAAGAGCGCCGCGAACACGGCCGGGTCGAAGGTGGGCTTGTCGGTGGCACCAGCGCACTTGAGACGGTGTTCCACATAGGCGCGGGTGTCTTCCTCGTCCAGCGGCCCCAGATGGCAGCGCGCTGTGACACGTTGCCGAAGCTGCAACATGCTCGGGCCCTGCAGGATGTCCCGAAACTCGGGTTGACCCACCAGGAAGGTCTGGAGCAACGCCTGATCGCCAAACTGGAAGTTGGAGAGCATGCGCAACTCTTCCACCGCCAGTGGTTGCAGGTTTTGCGCTTCATCCACGATCAGCAGACAGCGTTTGCCTTGTGTCGTCTGGGTGATGAAGAACGCTTCAAGCGCCATCAACATGTCGGCCTTGCCGGTGCCGCGCACCGCCACGCCAAATGCCGCGCATACCAGCTTGAGCGCGTCTTCAGCACCCAGCTGCGTGCTCACCAGATGCGCGGCCACCACCGATCCGTTTTCCAGGCTGTCGAGCAGGTCGCGGACGATGGTGGTCTTGCCTGCGCCGACTTCACCGGTGATGACGATGAAGCCTTCGCCGCGCATGACGCCGTAGACAAGGTAGGAGCGCGCACGCCGGTGTGGCTTGCTGCTGTAATAGAAACGAGGATCGGGATTGAGCTGGAACGGCTTGTTGCTCAGCCCATAGAAAGCTTCGTACATGGGTCAGAACCGGTGGTTGATACGACCGGAGAGTGCGGTGTCGCTGTAGGAACCAGCTGAGTTGTTGAATCGACCAAACTGCAATTGAACAATGCCGTTGGTCCGAGGGGCCAAGCGAGTGCTGAGCCCCAGCGAGATGGACTGACGCTTGCTGCTGGCACCCGAGCTGCCGACGCTCTTCTGATTCAGATAGGCGGCATTGAACGAAGTCAGAGGAGTGACCCGGTGTGCATAGTTCGCACCCCAGGATTGCTGATCGATCTTGCTGTTGGAATCAAAGTCATCCCCCAGCGTGGTGAGGGAATCCAGGCGACTCGTGCTGCCGCGGGTGACATTGAACGTGATCACACTTCGAATGCCGCTCAAAGCAACCGACAACTGCTGGGTCCGGTTCAAGGTTGCGGAAGAGCTCAGGAAGTCCTGAAAGACCTGCGCATCGGCGGGCAGGCCCAGTTCGAACAGCCGTATGCGAATGAGTCGGTCACGTTCTATCGGATCCGTCACCCTCGGATCCAGAAGCGCGTCCAGCAGGTCATAAACGGAACCGCGCGAAACGGATCCCGACTGGGTCGGACTGTCAGAAGCAGACCGGGAAGCGATATAGCGCCAGATGGTTCGTCCCGTGCGATGCTCCAACGCAACGTTGTACCCGGTGCCGAAGTAACGATTTTCGGCAGACACCGAGAAAGTCGTCTGCAACGAAGGTCGCCAATCGAAGCCCGCGCCGGTGATGTTGTAAGACTCTCGCTCCAAAGTGATGGTGTCGTTGGTTTCAACACCCGCGCTCACTGTCACATTCAACTGTGGAGTCACTGAAATGATCACCCCTGCCCGCGCGATGTCGGAGCTGGTGTCGCGGCCAAGCGTGTAGTCGGTCTCCTGCGCAGAGGCGTCAAGGTACCAGCCCAGCAACTGACCCACAGGTCGACTTCCCAGACGCCCCGACAGCACCTGAGAGGTGGAATCCGATCGAATCGAGGTGTTCGTGTTGAGGGTTTGAATGGCGTACCGCACTTGGTAGTCAGCCAATCCGCCAATACTTCCGCGAATGTAGGGAGAGACTCGGAAACTGGACGTCTCGGACCGGTTTGTGTCTGACAGGCTTGTGACCGACTGCGGACCAAACGCCGAAATCGACTGGTCCGAGATCATTCCGGACACATCCACAAAGGCACGTTGATCCCAAACCTCGAGCGTCCCGCTTGCGTTGAGCCTGTTGCTGATGCGGTTCCTCGAATTCCCTTGAAGATAGTAAAGAGCGCTCAGGGAATAGTCGACAAAGCCCCGCACCCTAGGCGTATTCAACAGCGCGCGCACGCTCGGGGTGACTTCGAGTGACAACTCACTGCGCGCATTGCTGCTGGAAGCATTGCCGTTGGACGACAGGGTGGCCCCGACCGATATGCTGGGCTCGATCGAGACGGTTGCCCGTGTCGTGCCCTGATCGACCGTTTGCGCCCGGGATTCAGCCACGGGCAAACTCAACAGCGTTGCGCAACCCAACATGGCCGCCGTGCGCTTGGACCTCCGAGATGTTCTCGCGTGGTTGTTCCTCATCAAACTGCCCCCCACCCGCTGATATTCATGTTGCAACCGACACGTTCGTATTGGATTCGGCGGCCTGACTGGCCGACTGACCATATCCAAAGCCATATCCATAGCCATAGCCATACGCGTCCTGATCGCCACCTCGCGCCTGATTCAACATCAGGAGTTTGACCGGGCAGGCATCGATCGTCGTCAATGCATGAAGCACCTGGGAACGCAGCGTTTTCTCCGCATGAACCACCAACAGGATCTGCCCCATGTGGGAAGCGAGCACGCGCGCTTCCGTCGTGAGAAGCAACGGGGGTGAGTCAAAAATGATGATGCGGTCTGGGTATCGCTGGCCCAGCTCCTCGATCAATGCGGTCATCGCATCGCTGGCCAGCAACTCGGTGGCCCTGGGATGTGGCGTTCCGCTCAACAGCAAGCTGAGCTTGTCCACATTGGTCCTCAAGAGCACATCGGCCATCTTGAGCTTGTTGTCGATCAACAGATCCAACAGACCGGGCCCGGCAGGCAGATTCAAGGTCTTGCGCAGAGACGGACGAGACACGTCGGCATCCACCAACAGGACGCGGTAGTCCAACTCCATCGCGATGCTCATCGCCAGGTTGACGGCGGTGAAGCTCTTGCCTTCACCGGGCATCGCACTGGTGACCATGATCAGATTGCCGTTGGCCACGGGCGCCGCCCCTTTACCGGTTGCATTGGCCAACAAAGGCCTCTTGATGACGCGGAACTGGTCGGCAATGGCTGCGCGTGGCGCGTTGGGCGTCACGTAACCATTGATCGCGAGGCTATCGACATCAAGGCGCACGGCCTTGGACGTGCGTTCAACCTCGCCAACTGTCTTCTGCGCTGGGGCAGTGGGAGCAGCCACAGTTGCTGCGGCAGCCGCAGAAGGGGCGTTTACTTCAACGACGTCTGGAGGTGCGATATCAACGCCTGCCTGACGGAGTTGCTCCAATCGCTGCGCTGCTTTTTCAATCAAACTGGACATGATTCGAACTACCTTCCAAAGCCTGTCTGATAGGCCAGATAGGCCATTCCCACCAGGAAAACAACGACCAAGACGCCCACAGATGCCAGGAAACGGTACAAGCTGCGCGTCTCACGCCGCTTCACCACATCGTTTTTCACCAAGGTCACCACACCGAGCAGAGGCAGTTCCGTGGCAGCCCGCAACGAATTCGCATCAAAAAACACCGGTCTGATCTGGCTCATCAGGAAGGTTACGCCCAGGCCCGCGGCCAATGCCGCCATCAGGCCCGCAGAAAGCAGCAGCACACGGTTGGGCGCAACCGCTTTGGGATTGGCGCGGGGAGGATCAATCACCCGAAAGTCCGCCAGGCTGGATGCGCTTTCGAGTTCACCGCCCATGGTGATCGACTCGCGTCGAGCCACCAGATCCTCGTAGTTCTTGCGGTTGATCTCGTAATCACGGTTGAGCTGAGCCTGTTCCGCCTCAATCTGAGGCGCCACTTTCATGGACTCGCGCGCGCGGTTGACGCGCGACTCGTACTCTGCGACCCGGGCACGCAATGAGGCGACCTGAACCTCGGCTGCCGAGGAGATGCGAGACAGTTCATACAACGCTGGATTGGTCTCGAGCACCGGCTGGCCAGGATTGGCGGCGGCGGCCTTTTGCATCGCCTCCACTTCCTTGCGTTTCTGTTCCTCCAACTCCTTGATCAGGCGCCGGGTGTTGATCACATCAGGGTGCTGCTCGGTGTATCGCTGCAGCAGGCCATCCAGGTTTCGCTTGAGAGGGTCGATCCGGGCGTCCAGTTCGGGTGTCGCGAACGATGAACCACCTTGTGCGGGGGACGCCCGTTGGGCGGCTCTCGCAGCATCCAATTGCCTGCGCGCGACGTCCCGTGCACTTTCCGCCTCCCGAAGGTCCAGTTTGGCCTGATTGAGCGTGTTGGTGACCTCGCCAAGCCGACCAGCAGTGTCAAGCCCGCCCTGAGACTGGATATCCAGGTTGCGCAACCGGAACTCCTTGAGCCGGGTCTCCGCCTCGGTCAGGCGAGCTTCGTAGTTCTTGATCTGTTCCTCGATGAAGCGCCGGGCCGAGTCCGAGTCGGACTTGGTGCTGCCAAGGCTTGACTCCACAAACACCGTCATCAGCGACTGGACAACGCGCAATGCCTTCTCGGGGCTCTCGCCCTGGTATGCCAGCGTGTACAGGTTGTCGCGACCCGTCGATCTGATGGATAGCGAATCGGTCACTTGCGTGATCAGCTTGTCCTGCTCCACTTTGGATTTGGTGCCGAGGTCGAGATCGGCCATGCGGATCAGCTTTTCAACGGTGGGCCGACTGATGAGCGTGCGGCTGAGCATGTTGACCTGTTGCTCGATGTTGGGCTGAGCGGCCAGGCCGGACATCAAAGGCCTCAGTATCGATTGCGTGTCAACGTACACGCGGGCCGAAGCTTCGAATCGATCCGGCATGAGAAGCACCGTTGTCGCGGCACCGGCGGCCACCAGCCAGGCGACCGCGACGCCCAGGCGCCGGTATTTCCACATCCCTCTGAGGATGGTTGTGATCTGCTGAATGAGTTCTTGCATGCACGCGACTGTCTGTGACAGTGAAAAATGAACGTTCCATCCGCCTCAGGCGGCAGGATTCAGGATGCGGCAAAAGCCGAAATCAGAACCAGCCCTGAGGAATGATCAGGATGTCACCTGGGAGCATTTCCACGTTGGCGGAGATGTCGCCACGCTTGACCAGATCTCTCAGGCGAACGCTGTAGCGCTTGTTGCTGTCGCTTGCCCGGATGATGGTGGCCTTGTTGCCGTCCGCAAAGTCGGTCAGACCGCCCACCGCGATCATCACGTCCATCACGGTCATCTTCTGCTTGTATGGCAGGAACTGCGGCTTGGCGGCCTCGCCCACTACACGAATCTGTTCGCTGTACGGGCCAACGAAGTTGGTGACGATGACGGTGACGACGGGGTCACGAACAAACTTCGCCAACGCCGTCTCTACATCACGGGCAATCTGCGTGGGCGTTTTGCCTTGGGCAACCAACTCATCCACCAATGGGGTGGACACCTTGCCATCGGGGCGAACGGGGACGCTTGAGGAAAGCTCAGGATTGCGCCACACGTTGATGTTGAGGTTGTCTCCGGGGCCGACAATGTAGTTGTAGTCAGGGCTGGAGGCGAGGGTCGGCGCGGGAGGATTGGCGTTCTGGGTGGCGCAGCCGGTTGCGCCGAGCACCAAAACCAGAGCCGCGACACGGCGGGCGGAAATGCGCATGAGTTCTGAAGTATGTTTTTGCATGGTCCACGTCCTCAAAATCACGGGGAAATGTTAATAAAAGTTAACGGTCTTTTTGAATATACCGCACACCACCACACGATGACTACCCGCAAAGTGTGACGAAGTACCCAAACAGAGAAAGCGTGCGCACGACCGTCGATTTAGTTTTGCTTCAGTACGCTGATGCACAGATGCATCAGATCACAGAGGGTACGTCTTCACCTTGGGCGGGCACAACAAGCAGGCGCTTTAAAATGCGCGGCGACTCTGTCATCAACCCACAGGAACCTCAGTATGTCTCTCTTCACCGCCGTCGAAATGGCGCCGCGCGACCCAATTCTCGGTCTGAACGAACAATTTGCCGCCGACGCCAATCCCAACAAGGTGAACCTGGGGGTGGGTGTGTATTTCGACGACAACGGCAAGCTTCCATTGCTGCAGTGCGTTCAAAGCGCCGAAAAGACCATGATGGACAAGCCCACCGCACGCGGCTACCTCCCCATTGACGGCATTGCCGCCTATGACGCTGCCGTCAAAGGGCTGGTGTTCGGTGTCGACTCGGAACCGGTGAAGTCCGGCCGGGTGGCGACCGTGCAGGCCATCGGCGGCACCGGAGGCCTGAAGATCGGCGCCGACTTCCTCAAACGGCTGAACCCGAATGCCATGGTACTGATCAGCGACCCCAGCTGGGAGAATCACCGCGCCCTTTTCACCAACGCCGGTTTCACGGTGGGCTCCTACGCTTACTACGACGCCGAAAAACGCGGCGTCAACTTCGACGGCATGCTGGCCAGTCTGAACGCGGCAGCGCCAGGCACCATCGTTGTGCTGCACGCCTGCTGCCACAACCCCACCGGCTACGACATCACTCCCGAGCAGTGGGACCAGGTGATCGCGGTGGTGAAAGCGCGCAACCTCACGCCTTTCCTGGACATGGCCTACCAAGGCTTTGGCCACGGCATTGCCGAAGACGGTGCGGTGATCGCCAAGTTCGTGGCTGCGGGTCTGGTGTTTTTTGTCTCGACCTCGTTCTCCAAGAGCTTCAGCCTGTACGGCGAGCGCGTGGGTGCCTTGTCGGTGCTGTGCGAGACCGCCGAAGAGGCCTCGCGCGTGCTGTCGCAGCTCAAGATCGCCATCCGCACCAACTATTCCAACCCGCCCATCCACGGCGGCGCGGTGGTGGCGGCCGTGCTCAACAACCCTGAGCTGCGCACCCTTTGGGAAAAAGAACTCGGCGAGATGCGTGTGCGCATCAAGGCCATGCGTCAGAAGCTGGTCGATGGCCTCAAAGCCGCCGGTGTCAAGCAGGACATGAGCTTCATCACCAGCCAGATCGGCATGTTCAGCTACTCCGGTCTCAACAAGGACCAGATGGTGCGTCTGCGCACCGAATTCGGCGTGTACGGAACCGACACCGGCCGCATGTGCGTGGCCGCGCTCAACAGCAAGAACATCGACTACGTCTGCCAGTCGATTGCCAAGGTGGTCTGAGCCGCCTTCGCTCAACAACAAAGGGCCGCTCTCGAGCGGCCCTTTTCATGGGTCAAAGCCGTCAACCCCACACCACCGATCGCATGGAGATCGAGGCGCCCTGGAAGCCCTCATTGAAGAAACGCGGCTCATCGTCTTCCTGCACCGCGCCCGCCGCGCACAGCAGTGGCAGGTAATGCTCCCAACTGGGATGCGCCATCTGCGCCACGGCACCCAACTGCTGAAAATCGCAGAGCGCCGGCAGTCGCCGTTGAAGAATGTGATCGGCGGTGACGCGATCGAACTCGATGGCCCAGTCGTAAGCCTGGTTGTCGGGTGCGTCGCGTCGCATGGCGCGCAGGTTGTGAACCGTGTTCCCGCTGCCAACGATCAGCACGCCGCGCTCGCGCAGCTGCGCCAGCTGGCGGCCGATGGCGAAATGCTCGGCGGCAGGCCGGCTGTAGTCCATGCTGAGCTGGATCACCGGGATGTCGGCATCGGGGAACATCGGTTTGAGGACGGACCAGGCGCCGTGGTCCAGACCCCAGTCTCCCTCGTCCAGCTCCAGCGGCCGGTTGGAGCCCGGTTGCATCACCGACTGGCTGATGAACCGGGCAGCTTGCGGCGAACCTGGCGCGGGGTATTGTTGGTCGAACAAGGCCTGGGGAAAACCGCCGAAGTCGTGGATGGTGCGCGGCTGCGCCATGGCGGTGAGCTGCCAGCCGGCCGTCAGCCAGTGGGCCGAAATGCACAGGATCAGACGGGGTGGTTGCGGGCGCGCCAGCAGTTCCGTACCGAGCGCCTGCCAGCTCTGGCGCCACCGGTTGTTCTCGATGGCATTCATCGGACTGCCGTGGCCCACAAACAGAACGGGCAAACGCGCAGTAGTGGGCAAATCACTCCAGGTGGCTGTAAGGGGTTCTGATGCGGTGGATTCGGACATGCGGGGTGGGCGGGTGGATACCGTCTGGCAGGCGGCAGAAATCGGTGATCCAGATTCTTTCACGAAGGTGACAAATGGCCCATTAAATTAGGTGTTATCACGCTGACGCTCCTGGGCGCATGCTGCTATATTGCACTGCAACATAACGAAATCGGACAACCATGCTCTATCAAATTTACGAGACACAACGCTCCATGATGGAGCCGTTTTCGGACTTGGCCGAGGTGGCCGCGAAGCTTTTCACCAACCCGAGCCTGCCCCTGGCCCAGTTGCCCATCGCCCAGCGCATCTCCGCGGGCTACGACCTGATGCACCGGTTGGGCAAGGACTACGAGAAGCCGGTGTTCGGCATCCACACGGTGGACGTCGACGGCGTGGACGTGGCGATCCACGAGCGCGTCGAAATCGACAAGCCGTTCTGCGAATTGCGCCGTTTCAAACGTTTTTCCGACGACACCAGCACGCTGGCCAAGCTCAAGGGCGAACCCGTGGTGCTGATCGTGGCCCCCCTCTCCGGCCACTACGCCACGCTGCTGCGCGACACCGTGCGCACAATGCTCAAGGACCACAAGGTCTACATCACCGACTGGAAGAACGCCCGCCTGGTGCCCTTGTCCGACGGTGCGTTCCACCTGGACGACTATGTGAACTACGTGCAGGAGTTCATTCGCCACCTGCAAAAAGGCTATGGAAACTGCCACGTGATCAGCGTGTGCCAGCCCACCGTGCCAGTGCTCGCCGCCGTGTCTCTCATGGCCAGCCGGGGCGAGACCACGCCGCTGTCCATGACGATGATGGGCGGCCCGATCGATGCCCGCAAATCGCCCACCGCGGTGAACAACCTGGCCACCCAGCGCGCCCACAGCTGGTTCGAGAACAACGTGATCTACCGCGTGCCCGACAGTTTCCCCGGTGCCGGCCGCCGGGTGTACCCCGGTTTCCTGCAACACACCGGCTTCGTGGCCATGAACCCGGACCGCCATGCGTCGAGCCACTACGACTACTTCAAGGACCTGATCAAGGGCGACAACGAGAGCGCCGAGAGCCACCGCAAGTTTTATGACGAGTACAACGCCGTGCTCGACATGGACGCCGACTACTATCTGGAAACCATCGACACGGTGTTCCAGGACTTCAAACTCGTCAACGGCACCTGGGACGTGAAAAACCCGCAAGGCAAGCTTGAGCGCGTGCGTCCGCAGGACATTCAGCACACCGCCTTGCTCACCATCGAAGGTGAACTGGACGACATCTCGGGCTCTGGGCAGACGGCCGCCGCGCACGACCTGTGCACCGGCATTCCCAAGACGCACCAGATGCATTACGAAGCCGCGGGCGCGGGCCACTACGGCATCTTCAGCGGCCGCCGCTGGCGCGAGTTCGTGCATCCGGTGGTGAAGGCGTTCCTCAAGGTTCACCAACCCACGGTGGTGGCTGCACCAGCGGCCCCAAAGGCTGCGCCCAAGCCTGCAAAAGCCGCGACCAAGGCACCGGCCAAGCCGGCCGTCAAGGCTGCGGCCAAAGCCCGGGCGAAGGCGCCGAAGGTGGTGACCAAACCCGCAGCCAAGGCGCCTGCCGCCCGCAAGGCGCGCAAGACCACGGCTTGAGCGGGTTCGCCCCTGAAGCCCGGCGGCCATCACAGGCGCCGGTATATTGGCCGTCATGAACGAGCTCGCAAGGCGCATAGACGCCGCCCTGCCGCAAACCCAGTGCACGCGCTGCGGCTACCCCGACTGCGCGAGCTATGCGCTGGCCATTGCCGACGGCGACGCCGACATCAACCAATGCCCCCCCGGCGGAGCCGAAGGCATCGAGCGCCTGGCCGCCATCACCGGGCGGGCCGCCAAGCCACTGAACCCCCACAACGGCATCGAAGGCCCGGTGACGGTGGCCGTGATCGACGAGGCCTGGTGCATCGGCTGCACGCTGTGCATCAAGGTCTGCCCGACCGATGCCATCGTGGGCAGCAACAAGCGCATGCACACCGTGATCGAGCCCGTCTGCACCGGCTGCGAGCTCTGTTTGCCGGTGTGCCCGGTGGACTGCATTTCGCTGGAGATCGTCAGCGGCGAGCGCACCGGTTGGCAGGCCTGGACGGCCGAGCAGGCGCGCCAAGGCCAGGCGCGCTACGAGGCAAGGCAGATCCGGCTGGCACGCGAAAAGCTGGAGCACGAGGATCGGCTCGAAGCCAAGGCGAAGGCAAAGCTGAGCGATCTGGCCGCGCATTCACGGATCACCGATGAGGCCCTGCTGGACAAGAAACGCGCGGTGATCGAGGCCGCGCTTGCCCGGGCCAGGGCCAAGCGCACAAACCTCTGAACCGGGCCGAAACAGCGCCTGAATCAGGCCATCTGGCGCGCTGCGGCGGTCTTGTAGACGCCGCAGCCCACATACAGGTCGTCCACCTTCACCACATACGACATCTTGGCCTGGATGCTGCCGTTGGCCGGGTTGCCGATGTCGTACTCGACCCAGCCCGGGCCGGCTTCGGCCTGTGAAACGATGGCGTTGAGCAGCGCCTGGCCGTCGATGCCGGGAATGTCCTGCACGCGGCTGCCCACCTTTTCGGGTTTGCCACCGAACGAGCGGTAGACGCCGTTGCGGTCCAAGGCAAACACGTACATGTCGCGGTCGTGAAATCCATTGGCGGGTGTGGTGATCTCGCGCACGAAGGCATCGCGCCCGCGCTGCTGGCGCATGACCTGCGCCCGGTCCACGAGCAGCATGGCCTCTTCGGCGGTGCCCTGCTGCAGCATGAAGGAGGACACGGCTTTGGACAGGTGGGCGGCACGCTGCTCCAGCTGGTCGGCCTGCGCCACGGCGCGCTCGACCATCTGTGCGTTGCGCTGGGTGATCTCGTCCAACTGCGAGACGGCCGACGAGATCTCGCTCAGGCCGGTGCTCTGCTCGGCGCTGGAGGCCGAGATCAGCGACATGTTGGCGGCCACGCCGCGCACGCCGTTGGCGATCTGCTGGATGCTGCTGCCGGCGGTGCGAATCTGCACCACGCTGGCCTCCACCTGCTGGCGCGAGGCTTCGATGAGTTGGCGGATTTCCTTGGCGGATGCGGCCGAGCGCTGGGCCAGCGAACGCACCTCGGCCGCCACCACCGCAAAGCCCCTGCCCTGCTCGCCTGCCCGGGCGGCCTCCACCGCCGCATTGAGCGCCAGGATGTTGGTCTGGAACGCCAGGCTGTCGATCACGCCGATGATCTCGTTCATCTGCTGCGCGCTTTTCTGGATGCCCTCGACCGACTCGACCGCGCGGCCCATCGACTTCGCGCCCGATTCGGCCACATCGCGCACCTGGGCGGCCTGGCTGTCGGAGTCGCCGGCGGTCTGGGCGTTTTGCTGCACCGTGCTGGAGAGCTCGTGCACGCTGGCGGCGGTCTGTTCGAGGTTGGCGGCTTGTTGTTCTGTGCGATCGGCCAGATCGCGGTTACCGGTGGCCAGGCTCTTGCCGGCGTGGGCCACCAGGGCCGAGTTGCTGCGGACCTCGGCCACCATGGACGAGAGATTGCCGACCATGCGATCCAGCAGACGGGTGAGATCGGCCAGCTCGTCAGCGCCGCGCACCTTCAGCACGGTGCGCAGGTTGCCCGAGGCCGTCTGCTCCATGCTGGCGAGCACCTGCCGGAAGTCGCTCGTGAAACTGACGTAGAAGCTCAGCATGAGGTAGACCAGCATGCCAGCACCAGCGAGCTCGATGCCCAGCACCCAGGCGCCCGCCGGGGGCGGCCCGGACACCATCCAGGCGACCACCTGGGGCAGCAGAGAAGCGGTGGCCAGCAGCAGCAACTTGCTGCGCAGGCGCAGGCGTCGCATCAGCCAGACGCCGGGGGACAAGGGGTGAATGCCGGACATGCGCGTGTCTCTCCTCGAGGGGTTGTCTATGTATCGGCCTGAAAAGGGCTGGCTTGAGACGCCGCTCGCATTCAATGGTGAGCAGAAATGCCCGATTGACGCGCTTCAAAATGCCGGAACAGTTGCACCGCCATCACGCGAAGCGCGTCATCGGCCATGTTGTGGGCATGCGAGAGTTGCTCCAGACCATAGCGCCGGTCGTGCTGCATGAGGGCACGGCTCACGCACATGCCCTGGCTGGACATGCGCAGGCAAAACGCCTCGAGCAGGTCGTGGGGCCAGCTCTGCGACGCGTCGCGTGCGTGGCGAATCACCGCGGTGAGCGGCGCTGTGGATGCGGCTTCTCGCAGTTGTCGAGTCGGGACCTGGCTCATGGCGGGCTCCTTGGGCGGTTGGGCCACCGGTGATGAGAACGTGGCTTCGGGATGCCTCAAGCGTAGGACGACGCGACTGTCCGCATAACCCGGAACAGCGGCCGAAAACCCCGTTTGCTCAACGTTTCGGTGGTGTGCGAGCGCCTGGTGCGCGAAACCTGGACCCTGGTGGTCGCCGCCTCGCCGGCGGGATGACCGCGGCGTGATGGCGCGCGCCGGGCTCAGCCGGGTTGAGCCGCGAGCCTGGCAAACGCGCTGACCACCTCGGGCGGCGCCTGCACCAGCTCGATCAACACGCCCTCCCCGGCGATCGGGAACTCGTCGTTGGCCTTGGGATGCAGGAAGGTGATGTCGAAACCCGCCGCCCCTGGGCGGATACCGCCCGGCGCAAACCGCACGCCCTGGGCAGTCAACCAATCCACTGCGGTGGGCAGATCGTCGATCCACAGGCCAATGTGGTTGAGCGGCGTGGTGTGCACCGCGGGCTTCTTCTCCGGGTCCAGCGGCTGCATCAGGTCGACTTCGACCTTGAAGGGCCCGCTGCCGATGGCGCAGATGTCTTCATCGACGTTCTCGCGCTCGCTGCGAAAGGTGCCCGTGACCTCCAGGCCGAGCATGTCGACCCAGAGCTTCTGCAGGCGCTGCTTGTCGGGTCCACCGATGGCGATCTGCTGGATGCCCAGGACCTTGAAGGGGCGGACGGGGGATGCCGATGTGCTCATGCGTCAGTGAAAACCGTTGAGGGTGTGGGAAGACGGGTGGCTGGCCTGCTCCAGCGTCCAGACCGTGGCCGGCGGCAGGTTGGCCCAGATGGAAGCGGCCCGGCGCCAACGCCATCCGATGGGGATGTCGTTGAAGGGGCGCAGATGGGGCGAGGCGTAGGTGTACTGGATCAGGCGCGACCCTGGGCGGCTTTCGATCAGGGCGACCATGGCGTCGATGCAGCCATGCGCTTCTTCGCGCGTCATCGACAGCAAGGGCAATGAAGACACCACCGTCACCGGGCATTGCGCCTCGATGTCCAGCGCGTCGAGCCGGGTGGCGCAATGGTTCAGCACCTCCAGATCGGGGAAACTTCTGCACAGCAACCGGGCGAAGCCGGGGTCGCGCTCTATCACCATGAAGCGCTCGATCCGGGCCAGCGCAGGCAGCAGGGCGCGGGTGATGGCGCCGGTGCCGGCGCCCACCTCGATCAAGGTCCTGGGGTCCGATCGCATGACCTCATTCAGGATGGCCTGCGCCAGGGCTTTGGAGGCGGGAGCGATGGCTCCGACGCGCCTGGGGTGGCGCAGATAACCCAATGCAAAAGCCAGACCGTGCCGCATGCGAAGCCCTTCAGAGTCGGTGTGAACGACAGGGTAGCGCAATTCAAACCCCGTGGTCTGTGGGGCACAGGCCCGGCCGGAACTCACTCGAACTCAACGATGGGTTGGTCCACCACCAGCGATTCGCCCTTGGAGGCGAGCACCTTGCCCACCACGCCATCGGCCGCGGCGAACAGCACATTCTCCATCTTCATGGCTTCAATCACAGCCACCCGCTCACCGGCCTGCACCTTCTGGCCTGGCTGCACCGCCACGTCCACCAGCAGGCCCGGCATCGGCGACAACACGTACTTGCTCATGTCGGCCGGCGCCTTGAACGGCATGAGTGCGTGCAGCTCGGCCATGCGCGGCGAGACCACCATGGTCTCGATGCGGGTGCCGTTGTGCTGCACCACCAGTGCCAGCGGGTTGCGCGGCGTGCCGCGCTCGATCTGCGCAGTGAAGGCCTGGCCGTTGCATTCGCCGGTGATGCAGATGTCGTTCAGCCGCGAAGGGCTGCTGATGGCATAGCGCTTGTCGGCCACCGTGACCACGGCCGAGCCGAGTTGGCCCACCACCTCGTCCACATGCACCGGCTTGTAGAGATGCTCACCGTTGGTACCCAGCACGATCACGCGGAAGTCGTGACCGACCTTGACACCATAGCCGGGCAACTGGCCCGACAGACCCGCCGCGCGTTCTCGCGACTTGCGGCGCACGAAGGCCGCCAGCGCCACCAGAAAATCGGCATCGTCGTGCGGCACGTCTTCAGCACGGAAGCCGTGGCCGTAGTGCTCGGCAATGAAGCCGGTGTTGAAGTCGCCGGCCACAAACCTGGGGTGCGCCAGCAGCGCCGCCTGGAACGGAATGTTGCTGCTGATACCTCGAATGACGAATCCGTTGAGTGCCTCGCGCATCTTGGTGATCGCCTCTTGCCGGTCTTTGCCGTGCACGATCAGCTTGGCGATCATGGAGTCGTAGAACATCGGAATCTCGCCACCGTCCTGCACGCCGGTGTCCACGCGCACGCCCAGCAGATCGGCCGTGTTGCCCTGCCACATGCTCTGCGTGGGTGGCGCAAAGCGCACCAGGCGCCCGGTGCTGGGCAGGAAGTTGCGGAACGGGTCTTCCGCATTGATGCGGCATTCGATCGCCCAGCCCTCGCGCTTGACATCGGTTTGCGTCAGCGGCAGTTTCTCGCCGGCGGCCACGCGGATCATCAGTTCCACCAGGTCAACGCCGGTGATGCACTCGGTCACCGGGTGCTCCACCTGCAGGCGCGTGTTCATCTCCAGGAAATAGAAGTCCTGGTCCTTGCCGACAACGAATTCCACCGTGCCCGCGCTCTGGTAGTTCACGGCCTTGGCCAGCGCCACGGCCTGCTCACCCATGGCCTTGCGCGTGGCATCGCTGATGAAGGGCGACGGTGCCTCTTCGATCACCTTCTGGTGGCGGCGCTGGATGGAGCACTCGCGCTCGTTCAGGTAGATCACGTTGCCGTGCGAATCGCCCAGCACCTGGATCTCGATGTGGCGCGGCTCCTGCACGAATTTTTCAATGAAGATGCGGTCGTCGCCGAAGCTGTTGCGCGCCTCGTTGCGGCAGCTCGTGAAACCCTCAAAGGCTTCCTTGTCGTTGAAGGCCACACGCAAGCCCTTGCCACCACCGCCGGCACTGGCCTTGATCATCACGGGGTAGCCGATGTCCTTGGCAATTTCCACCGCGCGCTCTGCGCTTTCAATGGCGTCGTTCCAGCCCGGGATGGTGTTGACCTTCGCCGCGTTGGCCAGTTTCTTGGACGCGATCTTGTCGCCCATGGCCGCGATGCTGAAGTGCTTCGGGCCGATGAAGGCCATGCCCTCTTCTTCCACGCGGCGCGCGAAGGCTTCGTTCTCCGACAGGAAGCCGTAGCCCGGGTGGATCGCCTGGGCGCCGGTCTGCTTCGCGGCTTCGATGATCTTGTCGGCCACCAGGTAACTCTCGCGCGAGGGCGCAGGGCCGAGCAGCACGGCTTCGTCGGCCAGCTGCACGTGACGCGCTTCCTTGTCGGCCTCGGAATACACCGCCACGGTGGCGATGCCCATCTTCTTGGCGGTGGCGATCACGCGGCAGGCGATTTCACCCCGATTGGCAATCAGGATCTTGGTAAACATCTTGTTCTTCTCCTTCGTGATCACAGCGGAATGTTGCCGTGCTTGCGCCACGGGTTCTCGAGTTTCTTGTCCTTGAGCATCACGAGGCTGCGGCAGATGCGCTTGCGCGTCTCGTGCGGCAGGATCACGTCGTCGATGAAACCGCGTGCACCCGCCACGAAGGGGTTGGCAAAGCGGGCCTTGTACTCGGCCTCGCGCAGCGCGAGCTTGGCCGGTTCCTTCTTCTCTTCACGGAAGATGATCTCCACCGCGCCCTTGGCGCCCATCACCGCGATCTCCGCGTTGGGCCAGGCGAAGTTCACGTCGCCGCGCAGGTGCTTGGAGCTCATCACGTCGTAGGCGCCGCCATAGGCCTTGCGCGTGATCACGGTGATCTTGGGCACAGTGCACTCGGCGTACGCGTAGAGCAGCTTGGCCCCGTGCTTGATGATGCCGCCGTACTCCTGCGAAGTGCCGGGCATGAAACCGGGCACGTCCACGAAGGTGATCACCGGGATGTTGAAGGCATCGCAAAAGCGCACGAAGCGCGCGGCCTTGATGCTGCTCTTGATGTCCAGACATCCCGCCAGCACCAACGGCTGGTTGGCCACGATGCCCACCGTCTGGCCGTCCATGCGCGCGAAGCCGATCAGGATGTTCTTCGCGTACTCGGGCTGCAGTTCGAAGAAGTCGCCATCGTCCACCGTCTTGACGATCAACTCCTTCATGTCGTAGGGCTTGTTGGGGTTCTCGGGCACCAGTGTGTCCAGGCTCATCTCCATGCGGTCGATCGGGTCGCCGCTGGGCCGCACCGGCGCTTTCTCGCGGTTGCTCAGCGGCAGGTAGTTGTAGAGCCGGCGCAGCATCAACAGCGCTTCCACATCGTTCTCAAAGGCCAGGTCGGCCACGCCGCTGCGCGTGGTGTGCGTGATGGCGCCGCCCAGCTCCTCGGCCGTCACTTCCTCGTGCGTCACGGTCTTCACCACCTCGGGGCCGGTGACGAACATGTAGCTCGAATCTTTCACCATGAAGATGAAGTCGGTCATGGCGGGCGAGTACACCGCGCCACCGGCTGAGGGGCCCATGATCATGCTGATCTGCGGCACCACGCCGCTGGCCATCACGTTGCGCTGGAACACGTCGGCATAGCCGCCGAGCGAGGCCACACCTTCCTGGATGCGAGCGCCGCCCGAGTCGTTCAAGCCGATCACCGGTGCGCCGACCTTCATGGCCTGGTCCATCACCTTGCAGATCTTCTCGGCGTGCGCCTCGGAGAGCGCACCGCCAAACACGGTGAAGTCCTGGCTGAACACGAACACCAGGCGGCCGTTGATCATGCCGTAGCCGGTGACCACCCCGTCGCCGGGGATCTTGTTGTCCTGCATGCCGAAGTCGGTGCAACGGTGCTCCACGAACATGTCCCACTCTTCGAACGTGCCCTCGTCCAGCAACACGTCCAGCCGCTCGCGCGCGCTCAGCTTTCCCTTGGCGTGTTGCGCGGCAATGCGTTTTTCGCCACCCCCCAAGCGGGCGGCAGCGCGTTTTTCTTCGAGTTGTTCGAGGATGTCCTGCATGGTGTTGTTCTCCAGAGATAGCTTGGAATTCAGTCAAAAAGATCGAGCAGCTGGCGCGCTGCGGTGCTGGCCGGCAAGGTGCCGGCCAATACGCGTTGGGAGACGTC
This sequence comes from Hydrogenophaga sp., assembly GCF_036675665.1. Classification (GTDB taxonomy): domain Bacteria; phylum Pseudomonadota; class Gammaproteobacteria; order Burkholderiales; family Burkholderiaceae_C; genus Hydrogenophaga. The sequence goes on from NZ_JAKFEO010000010.1 coordinate 212,075, forward strand.
GTCCAGTGCGGCACGCACCTGCGGGTGCGCGCGAAAACGTTGTTTGAGGCCGGCGTCGATGCGCTCCCACATCCAGGCTTTCGCCTGCTGCTGGCGCCGCGCGGCGAGTTGGCCGTTGTCGCTCTGAAGCATGCGGAAGCGCGACACCTCGGCCCAGAACGCATCAACACCACGCCCCATCAGTGCGCTGAGCTGAATCACCTGCGGGTGCCAGACGGCCTCGTTGTGGTGCGCATGTTCGGGGTGTCCCTGCAAGCCCAGCAGGCGCAATGACGAGGTGATCTGCGCACGCGCGCGCGTGGCCGCGTCGGGGTCGAGATCGGCCTTGTTGATGACCACCAGATCGGCCAGCTCCATCACGCCCTTCTTGATCGCCTGCAAATCATCGCCCGCGTTGGGCAGTTGCATCAGCACGAACATGTCCGTCATGCCGCTCACCGCCGTCTCGCTCTGGCCCACGCCCACGGTCTCGACGATCACGATGTCATAGCCCGCGGCCTCGCAGACCAGCATGGCCTCGCGCGTTTTCTCGGCCACGCCGCCCAGCGTGCCACTGCTCGGGCTCGGGCGGATGTAGGCCTGATCGTGCACCGAGAGCTTCTCCATGCGCGTCTTGTCGCCCAGGATCGAGCCGCCCGATACCGTGCTGGACGGATCCACCGTGAGCACCGCCACGCGGTGGCCCTTGTCGATCAGGTAGAGACCCAGGGCCTCGATGAAGGTGCTCTTGCCCACGCCCGGCACGCCGCTGATGCCCAGGCGGAACGCCTTGCCGGTGTGCGGCAACAGGCCCGTGAGCAATGCATCACCCTCGGCGCGGTGGTCGGCGCGGGTGGACTCGAGCAGCGTGATGGCCTTGGCGATGGCGCGGCGCTGCCCGGCGGCGTCGCCGTGCAGGATGCTCTCCAGCAGCACCGGAGAGGTCACCCGAGCGCCTTCTTGATCTGCTCCAGCACGTCCTTCGCGCTGGCGGGAATGGGGGTGCCCGGACCATAGATGCCCTTCACCCCGGCCTCATACAGCATCTCGTAGTCCTGGCGCGGAATCACGCCGCCCACGAACACGATGATGTCGTCCGCGCCCTGCTTCTTCAGCTCGGCAATGATCGCAGGCACCAGCGTCTTGTGGCCGGCAGCGAGCGTCGAGACACCGACCGCATGCACGTCGTTCTCGATCGCCTGGCGCGCGCACTCCTCGGGCGTCTGGAACAGCGGGCCCATGTCGACGTCGAAGCCGAGGTCGGCGAAGGCCGTGGCCACCACCTTGGCACCGCGGTCGTGGCCGTCCTGGCCGAGCTTGCTGATCATCACGCGCGGGCGGCGGCCCTGCTCTTCTGCGAACGCGTTGATCTCGGTCTTGAGGGCGTCCCAGCCCTCGGCGGAATCGTAGGCAGCTGCGTACACACCGGTCACCTTTTGCGTATCGGCGCGGTGGCGCCCGAAAACTTTCTCCAGCGCGTCGCTCACCTCACCCACGGTGGCGCGCAGGCGCATGGCCTTGATCGTCAGATCGAGCAGGTTGCCTTCGCCACTCTCGGCGGCAGCCGTCAGCGCATCGAGCGCGGCCTGCACCTGGGCAACATCGCGCGTGGCCTTGATCTTCTTGAGCCGCTCGATCTGCCCGTCGCGCACGGCCACGTTGTCGATGTCGCGTGACTCGATTGCGTCCTCGGTCTTGAGCTTGTACTTGTTGACGCCGACGATCACGTCCTTGCCCGAGTCGATGCGCGCCTGCTTTTCTGCGGCCGCCGCTTCGATCTTCAGCTTGGCCCAGCCGCTGTCCACCGCCTTGGTCATGCCGCCCATGGCCTGCACCTCCTCGATGATGGCCCAGGCCTTGTCGGCCATGTCCTGCGTGAGGCTCTCCATCATGTAGCTGCCGGCCCAGGGGTCGACCACGTTGGTGATGTGCGTCTCTTCCTGGATGATGAGCTGCGTGTTGCGCGCGATGCGTGCGCTGAACTCGGTGGGCAGCGCGATGGCTTCGTCGAAGCTGTTCGTGTGCAGGCTCTGCGTGCCGCCGAACACCGCGGCCATGGCCTCGACGGTGGTGCGCACCACGTTGTTGTACGGGTCCTGCTCGGTCAGGCTCCAGCCCGAGGTCTGGCAGTGCGTGCGCAGCATCAGGCTCTTGGGGTTCTTCGCGTTGAAGCCTTTCATGATGCGCGTCCAGAGCAGGCGGGCCGCGCGCATCTTGGCGATCTCCAGGTAGAAGTTCATGCCGATCGCCCAGAAAAAACTCAGGCGACCCGCAAACCCGTCCACGTCCATGCCCTTGGCGATCGCGGTCTTCACGTACTCCTGGCCGTCGGCCAGCGTGAAGGCCAGTTCCAGCGCCTGGTTGGCACCGGCTTCCTGCATGTGGTACCCGCTGATGCTGATCGAGTTGAACTTCGGCATGTGCTGGGCCGTGTACTCGATGATGTCGCCGATGATCTTCATCGACGGCTCGGGCGGGTAGATGTAGGTGTTGCGAACCATGAACTCCTTCAAGATGTCGTTCTGGATCGTTCCGCTCAACTGGTCCTGCGCCACGCCCTGCTCTTCGGCCGCCACCACATAGCCCGCGAGCACCGGCAGCACCGCGCCGTTCATGGTCATGGAGACCGACACCTTGTCCAGCGGGATCTGGTCGAACAGCACCTTCATGTCTTCCACGCTGTCGATGGCCACGCCGGCTTTGCCCACGTCGCCGGTCACGCGCGGGTGGTCGCTGTCGTAGCCGCGGTGGGTGGCCAGATCGAACGCGACCGACACGCCCTGCCCACCCGCAGCAAGAGCCTTGCGGTAGAAGGCGTTGCTTTCCTCGGCGGTCGAGAACCCGGCATACTGGCGGATCGTCCACGGGCGCACCGCGTACATGGTGGCCTGCGGCCCGCGAATGAACGGCTCGAAGCCGGGCAAGGTGTTGGTGTGCTGCAGGCCCGCTGTGTCTTCGGCTGTGTAGAGCGGCTTGACGCGGATGCCATCGGGCGTGACCCAGTCGAGCGCCCCGAGGTCGCCACCGGGTGCCGACTTCTGGGCGGCCTTGGCCCAGGCTTCAAGAGAGGTGGGAGCGAATTCGGGCGTGTTGGAGCTCATGGCGGGCGATGATTGAAATGACACAGGATCGGTCGGGATTTTATATCATTCATAATTATTGATGCAGAATATTCCTTGCGACTTACAATCCTGCCCATGTCCGCCCTGTCCCTTGCCCCCCGCGCCCTCTACGAAGAAGTAGCCGAGCTGCTGCGCCAGCGCATCTTCAAGCGCGAACTGGAGCCCGGCAGCTGGATCGACGAACTCAAGCTGGCCGAGGAATACGGCATCAGCCGCACGCCCCTGCGCGAAGCGCTCAAGGTGTTGGCCGCTGAGGGATTGGTGACGATGAAGGTGCGGCGCGGCGCCTACGTGACCGAAGTGTCCGAAAAAGACCTGGCCGACGTCTACCACCTGCTCGCCTTGCTCGAATCCGACGCGGCCGGTGTGGTGGCTCAGCAAGCCACCGACGCTGAACTGGCCGAGCTGCAAACCTTGCACGACGCGCTGGAAGCGGCCGTGGGCGAGCGCGACCGCTTCTTCGCGCTCAATGAGCAATTTCACATGCGCCTGCTGGAACTGGCCCGCAACCGCTGGCGCGAACAGATGGTGGCCGACCTGCGCAAGGTGATGAAGCTCAACCGCCACAACTCCCTGCTCAAGACCGGTCGCATCGAAGAGTCGCTCGCCGAGCACCGCGCCATCGTCCAGGCGCTGGCGCAGCGCAATGCAACGTTGGCGGTGCAACGCATGCGTGAGCATTTCCAGAGCGGCCTGGAAGCCGCGGCCTGAGCGCCCTGGCCGTCAGGCCACCTGGGCGGGCGCCGTCAGGGATTCGGCTTCGATGCTCTCCTGGGCCATGGCCCAGACCTCGCGCGGCGGCAAAGGCTTCAGGCGGTGGTCGCTCCAGATCTGGCGCCAGCGCCGCGCGCCGCGCAGGCCGTGGCGCAGGCCCAGCATGTGTCGCGCGATCGCGTACCAGGGGCAGCCGTCTTCCACAAACGCGCGCTCCATGTAGGTCACCATCTGCTCTTCCACCGCTTCACGCGTGAGTGTGCTGGGTGCCGCGCCGAAAAAGGTCTCGTCCCAGGAGGTGAGCTGCCAGGGGTTGTGGTACGCCTCGCGCCCCACCATCACGCCGTCCACGTGCTGCAGGTGCTCGGCAATCCGGGCGTTGGTGGTGATGCCACCGTTGATGCCGATGGTGAGCTTCGGAAAGTCGCGTTTGAGGCGGTAAGCCAGCTCGTAGCGCAGCGGCGGCACTTCGCGGTTTTCTTTCGGCGAGAGCCCATCCAGCCAGGCATTGCGCGCGTGCACCATGAACACGCTGCAACCCGCCTCGCTCACCGTGCCCACGAAATCGCGCACGAAGTCGTAGCTCTCCACGCGGTCGATGCCGATGCGGTGTTTCACCGTGACCGGGATCGACACCGCATCCACCATGGCCTTCACGCCATCGGCCACGGTCTGCGGCTCGGCCATCAGGCAGGCACCGAAGGCACCGCGCTGCACGCGGTCGCTCGGGCAGCCGCAGTTGAGGTTGATCTCGTCATAGCCCCACTCCTCGCCCAGCCGGGCGGCCATGGCCAGTTCGGCCGCGTCGCTGCCGCCGAGCTGCAGGGCCACGGGGTGCTCTTCGGCATTGAAGCGCAGGTGGCGCTGCACACTGCCATGCGCCAACGCGCCGGTGGTCACCATCTCGGTGTAGAGCAGGGTCTGCCTGGTCAGCAGCCGGTGCAGGTAACGGCAATGCCGGTCGGTCCAGTCCATCATCGGCGCCACCGAAAGGCGCCAAGGGTTGGGTTGTGGGTGGTGGGGGCTGTCTTCAATCATCGGGGAATGGCTCACGGGCTCGGGCTGAGACTGTACCGCGCCGTCTGGGCGTTCACAGGCGGGCCAGCAGTTTGGCCACACTCACCACCACCTTCACATCACCGGGCGCCAGACTGGCCTTGACTTCGAAGGCGGGGTCCGTCGTGTCGCGCAAGGCGGGTTCGCCCAGCGGCAGGCCCTGGCGGCCGACGATGGCAAACACCGCCGGTGCATTGGCTTTGGCGCCGCGTCGCGCCACCACCGCCACCTCACCGCTGGCCAGGTGGACGTAGCTGCCGGGTGGGTAGAAGCCAATGTTCTTGATGAACAGCGCCCCCAGGGGGTCGGGCGTGAGGTCGGCCCCCAGGTACAGCTCGCGCGCCACCTGCTGCGAGAGCAGCCCGCCGCGGCTCTTGCGTGGGCTGATGGAGGCGACGTACACATCGGCCATCTGCAGCAGGTGCTGGAGGGCACCGCTGACCCGCTTGCCTGCCGGGTAGCCCTGGCCATCGGGGCGCTCATGGTGATCTTCCACCAGTTGCAGCCAACTCGCATCCGCCACGCCGAGCTGGCGCAACACCGCTGCGCTGCGATTCGGATGCTCCCGCACGGTCGTTCGCTGCTGCTCCGTCAGCGCCCCCGCCTGGCGCGCCATGTCGTCGTGGGCGCGGGTCATGCCGATGTTCATGGTCAGGGCCGCGCGCGACAGCGTCTGCTGATCGGCTGCCGCCATGCCGGCCGACGGTCCCACCAGGGCACAAAGGCCGGCCGTGAGCAGCGCATGCGTGGCGCTGTAGTGCATGCGCGGATCGAACAGCAATTGCACCAGCACCAGCAGGCTGCCGTCCGGATGCTCGCGCCAGAGCTTTTCGGACCGCGCGTGCAATCGGTCCAGACGCTCCATGAACTGATTCGCCTCGGCGCCCTGGTGCAACAAGGTGGTGAGTGCGGCGTGGATGTCTGGCCAGGCTTCTGTCGCGGTGAGATCCTCGCGAGTCTCGGGCTTGCTCTGCACCGGCACCATGGCGTCGAGCCCGGCGATGCGGCTGAGCGACTCGTTGCTGCGCACCATGCGGTCCAGCGTCGCGGTGTAGTTGTAGCTCACGGCTTGCCAGTCGGCGGCCAGCACCATGGGCGAATGCAGCATGAGGTGGCCGCGGTGTTGCTCGGACGTGATGGGCTCGCCCTTGCGCAGCAACAGCACGCCCTTGGGGTCCCAGATGTTCACGGGCACGGGCTGGTTGAGCGCCAGGGATTCCAGGGGAAGCGGCTTGTACATGCAGGCAATGTATACGCAGTCAGGAGCCGGCAATCACCGGAAAACCCCCGGAATCGCCCACAAAAAACCCCGCCGCAGCGGGGTTGGTCGTCTGCAAGGGGCCTGTTCAGCCCATGTGCAGGCCGCCGTTGACCGAGAAGTCGGCGCCGGTGGCGTAGCCACCGTCTTCGCTGGCCAGCCAGGCGATGATGGAGGCGATCTCGCCGGGTTCACCCAGGCGCTTCACGGGCACGGTGGCCACGATCTTCTCCAGCACGTCGGGGCGAATGGCCTTGACCATGTCGGTGCCGATGTAGCCCGGGCTCACGGTGTTGACCGTCACGCCCTTGTTGGCCAGCTCCTGTGCCAGCGCCATCGAGAAGCCGTGCATGCCGGCCTTGGCGGCCGAGTAGTTGGTCTGGCCGGCCTGGCCTTTTTCACCGTTGACCGACGAGATGTTGATGATGCGGCCCCAGCCCTTTTCCACCATGTCGGCCACGACCTGTTTGGTCACGTTGAACATGGAGTTGAGGTTGGTCTCGATGACGGCGTCCCAGTCTTCGCGCGACATCTTGAGGAACATGCGGTCGCGCGTGATGCCGGCGTTGTTCACCAGCACGTCGATGGTGCCGTGCTCGGCCTTGGTCTTGGTGAAGGCTTCCACAGTGGACGCCCAGTCGCCCACATTGCCAACCGAGGCATGAAACGTGAAACCCAGCGCCTTCTGCTCGTCCAGCCATTTGGTGTAGTCGCGCGTGGGGCCGCAGCCGGCGATGACCTTGAAGCCTTCCTTGTGCATGCGCTGGCAGATGGCGGTTCCGATGCCCCCCATGCCACCGGTGATGTAGGCTACTTTTTGACTCATCGTGTGTACTCCTCTGGTTTGTGTTTGTTGGGTTTTGAATCTACCGGCAAATCAGCGTTCGACCGCGAGGGAAACCCCCATGCCGCCACCGATACACAGCGCGGCCACGCCCTTTTTCGCGTCGCGGCGAATCATCTCGTGCAGCAGCGTCACCAGGATGCGGCAACCGGACGCACCAATGGGGTGACCGATCGCGATCGCACCGCCGTTCACGTTCACGCGCGCCGGGTCGATGTCCAGCGCCTTGTTGACCGCGCAGGCCTGCGCGGCAAAGGCTTCGTTGAGTTCGAACAAGTCCACGTCGGACGCTTTCCAGCCCGCGCGGGCCAACGCCTTCTGGGAGGCAGGCACCGGGCCCATGCCCATGGTGGCCGGGTCCAGGCCACTGGTGCCGAAGGCGGCGATGCGTGCCAGTGGCTTCAAGCCCAGTGCGGCAGCCTTCTTCGCGGTCATCACCATCACGGCGGCCGCGCCGTCGTTCAGACCCGAGGCGTTGCCTGCCGTCACGGAGCCGGCCTTGTCGAAGGCGGGGCGCAGACCGGCCAGCGCTTCGGCGTTGGTCTTCTTGTTGATGAATTCGTCGGCGTCGAACACAACCGGATCGCCCTTGCGCTGCGGAATGCTCACGCCCACGATCTCATCCTTGAATTTGCCCGCGTCTTGTGCCGCGCTGGCCTTTTGCTGGCTGCCCAGGGCGAGCGCGTCCTGCATGTCGCGCGTGATCGCGTGGGCCTTGGCCACGTTCTCGGCGGTGATGCCCATGTGGTACTGGTTGTACACATCCCACAGGCCGTCGACGATCATGGTGTCGACCATCTTCCAGTCGCCCATGCGCTGGCCGTCGCGGCTGCCATTGAGCACGTGCGGCGAGGCGCTCATGTTTTCCTGGCCACCGGCAATCACGATCTCGCTGTCGCCCCAGGCCACGGCCTGCGCGGCCAGCATCACGGCCTTGAGGCCTGAGCCGCACACGGCGTTGATGGTGAGCGCCGGGGTTTCCTTGGCCACACCGGCCTTCATCATGGCCTGGCGCGCCGGATTCTGCCCGACACCCGCGGCCAGCACCTGGCCCATGATCACTTCACCGATCACGTCGGCGGGCAGGCCGGTGCGCTCCAGCATCGCCTTGATGACGATGCTGCCGAGCTCGGTGGCGGGGGTCTTGGCGAGCGAGCCGCCAAACTTGCCGACGGCGGTGCGGGCGGCTGAAACGATGACGATGTCTTCCATGGGTCTGCTCCTTGTTGTGCTGAAAAAAAACCATTTCCGTTCGCTCTGAACCTGTCGAAGGACAGGCTCAGCCCGATCGGATTCAATTCATGCCCTGGCCTTTACATAGCGGCCCGGTGCGGGTTCGATGGCGCTGTAGCTCTTGCCTTTGCCGTAGGTCTTGGGCGCAGCAATTTGCTTGCCAGCCTGTGGCTTGAGCCAGGCGGCCCAGTCGGTCCACCAGCTGCCTGGCTGTTCATCGGCGCTGGCGATCCATTCGTTCACGTCCTTCGGAAACTGGGTGGCGGAGCCGATCCAGTGGCTGCGCTTCTTCTTGCTCGCCGGGTTGATCACGCCGGCGATGTGGCCCGAGGCGCCCATGACGAAGCGCTTCTTGCCCGGAAACACCTGGGTGCTCGCATAGGCGCCACCGATGGGCACGATGTGGTCTTCGCGCGAGCCGTAGATGTAGACCGGCAACTTCACCTGGCGGAAGTCGATCTTCTCGCCGCACACCGTCATCTTGCCGGGCTTGACCAGGTTGTTCTCCAGGTACATCTGGCGCAGGTAAAGCGCGTAGTACGGCCCGGGCAGGTTGGTGCTGTCGGAGTTCCAGTACAGCAGGTCGAACGGCGGCGGCGTCTCACCCTTGAGGTAGTTGCCCACCACGTAGTTCCACACCAGGTCGTTCGGGCGCAGGAAGCTGAAGGTGGTGGCCAGGTCGCGCCCGGGCATCAGGCCGCCATCCTTGAACTGCATCTCGCGGTACTTGACGAAGTTCTCGTCGATGAAGACGTCGAGGATGCCGGTGTCGGTGAAGTCGAGCAGCGTGGTCAGGAAGGTGGCGCAGTTCACGGGCTCTTCGCCACGCGCGGCCAGCACCGCCAACGCGGTGCCCAGCATGGTGCCGCCCACGCAAAAGCCCAGGGCGTTGATGGTCTTGGCGCCGGTGATGTCCTGCGTGACGCCGATCGCCTTGATCACTGCGTCCTCGATGTACTCGTCCCAGGTCTTGCTGGCCAGCGACTCATCCGGATTGCGCCAGCTCACCACGAAGGTGCGGTGACCCTGTTCCACGCAATAGCGGATCAGCGAGTTCTCGGGCTGCAGGTCCAGGATGTAGAACTTGTTGATGCAAGGAGGCACCAGCAGGAACGGGCGCTCGTACACCTTGGCCGTGAGAGGCTTGTATTCGATCAACTGAAACAGCTCGTTCTCGAACACCACCGCACCTTCGGTGGTCGCCACGTTCTTGCCCACCTCGAACACGCTCTCGTCGGTCATGGACACATGGCCCTGCTTCATGTCGTGCAGCAGGTTGGCCATGCCCTTGGCGATGCTCTCGCCATGGGTGTCGATGGCCTTCTTTTGCGCCTCGGCATTGAAGGCCAGGAAGTTGCTCGGCGCGCTGGCGTCGATCCACTGCTGCACCGCGAAACGCACGCGGGTGCGCGTCTTGGCATCGCCTTGCACAGCATCGGCCAAGGCCATGAGGGTGCGCGCGTTGAGCAGGTAGGCTGCAGCGGAAAACGCCGCCATCGGGTTGCTGGCCCAGGCGTCGGAGGCGAAACGGCGGTCTCCCTCGGGCTTGACGGCGGGCCCCTGGTTCCACAAGGCGGTCACGTCCTTCAGGTACTGGTTCTGAATCTCGAGCAGCTTTGCCGGATCAAAACTCACCTGCTGGCCGGACGCGTTCTTGAACATGTCGCCCATGGCGGGCATGACGGGCATCGCGGGCATGCCCGGGAAAGCCGCGCCCGCGGTGGGCATGGCCATGCCGAAGGGATTGGCGGCTCCGGCTTGCGGCATGAAGGCCTTGAACGCGGCGAAGGGATCGGTCGGACCGGCCTGGGCACCCGCTGCGGCCCCCGGAAAGGCCTGGGCCACCTGGGTCCATTGCTGAATGAGGTTTTTCTGGAACGCGTTGGCGGTCTCCAGCCAGTCGGTGGGTGGGGTTTTGCCCGATGTCATGCTGTCTCCTGTGTCTTTGTGTGCGGCTTATCATCCCCGCGATGGGGAGGAAATTCCGGGTTTTCCCCAGTATCTGCATGGCGGCTTCCAGCAGACTGACATGGTTTCCCGGTCTGCAAGGATCGCTGTGTACCTGGTCGTGATGGGTTGGATGTATGTTGTTCTGATGATGTCGGTGGCCGAAGCGACCAACACCACAGGCTCTGTCCTCGGGGCCATTGTGACCTTTTTTCTTTACGGTCTGCTGCCCGTGATACTGGTGGTTTACCTGATGAGGACGCCCGCGCGGCGCAAAGCCATCAAGGCTCGCGAAGCCGCCGAACACCGGGCGCAGATGGCGCGGTTGGCAGCCAATGCCGCGTCGGTGGCGACGGCCTCAATCGATCCAGATGCAGGCGGCCATGCGCCCGGTGCTGCCCAGGCGGACAGCATCGCGCCGGTGCGAAAAGAAACGTGAGGTTTGTGTCACGGTGCACCAAGCGGCCGAGCCGTCGTTGCCGTGCACGTTGGTGATGCCCGCCTTCTGAAGCCGGCGCCGCGCCAACGCCGGCAGATCGGCCAGAAACTTGCCTTTGCCAAGCGGCCAGAAGTGCGCAGCGGTCTCGTGGTCGAGTGCGACAAACGCTTCGCACACCTCGGCCCCGACTTCAAAGGCCTGCGGTCCGATGCAGGGGCCCAGCCAGGCCATGAGTTCACCTTCACCGGCGGCATCGCTCAAGTCGCGCACGGTGGCCTCGAGCACGCCATGGACCAGGCCACGCCAGCCTGCGTGCGCCGCGGCCACCGCGGTGCCCGAGGCGTGCGCAAACAGCACCGGCAGGCAATCGGCCACCATGATGGTGGCAGCCACGTCCGGCACATGCGCCACGCAGGCATCGGCCACGGTGCCATCGGGCGTGTCGGGCGCCAGTCGCACGATGTGCGTCCCATGCACCTGCTGCAGGAACACCGGGCGCGCGGGCGCGATCAGCGCCGCGAGCCGCTCGCGGTTGCCCGCCACGGCCAGGGGCTCGTCGCGCACGTGGTCGCCCAGGTTGAAACTGTCGAACGGGGCCACCGACACACCGCCCACACGCGTGGTGAACAGCGCGCGCACGCCGGGCGGCGCGGGCCAGTCGGGAACGATGCCGTCCGCGGTGAGCAGCATCAGGCTTCAGCGTCCGGGCAGGCCGAGGGCTGCGCCTTCTGGAACGCGGGATGCTTCATGCAGGCGTCGAACGCGGCCATGGTGCGCGGCAAGCCCGAGAAGTCGACGTTGAAACGCTGGCCGTTGAAGATCTGCGGCACCAGGCAGCAGTCGGCCAGGGTGGGGATCTCGCCGTGGCAATAGGTGCTGGGGGCCTGAAGCGCGAGTTGACGCTCGAAGGACTCCAGCCCACTGCGCACCCAGTGGCGGTACCAGGTGTTCTTGGTGTCTTCGTCGACCTTGAGGTCCTTGCTCAGGTACTTGAGCACACGCAGGTTGTTGATGGGGTGGATCTCGCAGGCAATGATCTGCGCCAGCGCCCGCACCCGCGCGCGGCCCAGCGCGTCGGCCGGCAGCAGGGCGGGCTGGGGCTGCACTTCGTCGAGGTACTCGATGATGGCCATCGACTGGGTGAGGCGGGTGCCGTCATCGAGTTCGAGCACGGGCACCAGGCCCTCGACCGCGATCTCGGCGTAGGCCGGCAGCTTGTGCTCGCCGCGCGCGATGTGCACCGGCACGTACTCATAGGGCATGCCCTTGATCGCGAGCGCGATGCGCACGCGAAACGAGGCCGAGGAGCGGAAATAGTTGTAGAGCTTCATGACCGCGAGGATAAACCGGTCGCGCCCATCCGCTGGGCACCCGGGTCCGATTCAGTCCTTCGGGGAGGCTGCAGGACCCTTGTCCAGCAGTCGCCCCAGCAGGTCCATGGGCAGCGGGAACACGATGGTCGAGGCACGGTCGCCGGCCACCTGCGTCATGGTCTGCAGGTAGCGCAGCTGCATGGCCTCGGGCTGGCGCGCCAGCATCTGGGCAGCTTCCAGCAGCGAGATCGCCGCCTGCTTCTCGCCTTCGGCATGGATCACCTTGGCACGCCGCTCGCGCTCGGCCTCGGCCTGGCGGGCAATCGCGCGCACCATGGACTCGTTGAGGTCGATGTGCTTGATCTCGACGTTGGTCACCTTGATGCCCCAGGCACCGGTCTGGGCATCCAGGATCTGCTGCACGTCGAGATTGAGCCGCTCACGCTCGGACAGCATTTCATCGAGCTCGTGCTTGCCCAACACGACACGCAGCGTGGTCTGGGCGAGTTGGCTGGTGGCGAAGAGGAAGTTTTCCACCTGGATGATCGCCTTGTCGGGCGCCACCACGCGGAAGAACACCACCGCGCTGACCTTGACCGAAACGTTGTCGCGCGAAATCACGTCCTGCGGCTCGACGTCCATCGTCACCACGCGCAGGTCCACGCGCACCATCTGTTGCAGGCCGGGGATCACGATCACCAGCCCCGGGCCCTTGACCTTCCAGAACCGACCGAGCTGGAACACCACGCCGCGCTGGTATTCGCGCAGGATGCGAAACGAAGACGCCAGCAGGATCAGCACCACGGGCACGAGGATGGTGCCCATTCCCAGGTTGAAATCAAACATCGCAGGGTCTCCTTCAAGGGGGTTCACGGGACGGTGAAGGCATGTCGGTATCGGGCTGCACGTGCAGCACCAGACCGCGCAGGTCCACGACCCGCACCCGCTGCCCGACCACCAGGGGTGTGCCGGCCTGGACCTTCCAGCGCTCGCCGCGAACCTGTGCCCATGCCTGGCCATCCGCGACATGAAGCACCTCGCCCCAAGCACCGACCATGTCCTCGACACCGCTGACCACAGGCGCGCGGCGCGCCCGCAAGGCCATGCCGCCACCCAGCAACACCGCCGCCCCGGTGGCGATCGAGATGCCGAAGATCAATGGCAAGGGCAAACCCAGGCCCGGCACGTCGCGGTCGAACAGCAGCAGGCCGCCGGCAATGAACGCCACCACACCGCCCACGCCCAGCACGCCAAAGGACGGCGCCATCAGCTCTGCCGCCAGCAGCGCAAAGCCGAGCAGGATCAGGGCCAGGGCGGCGTAGTTCACCGGCAGCAACTGCAGCGCAAACAGCGCCAGCAGCAGGCAGATCGCACCCACGGTGCCGGGCACGCCAAAGCCCGGCGACGAAAACTCGAACATCAGGCCGTAGACGCCGATCATCAGCAGGATCAGCGCCAAACTCGGGTTGGCGATCACGCCCAGCAGGCGGTGGCGCCAGTCGGGCGGATGCGCCTCGGTCGCCAGGCCGCGTGTGGCCAGGCGCAAGTCGCCACTGGCCATGCGCACGCTGCGGCCGTCGATCTGGTTCAGCAGATCGGGAATGTCGGTGGCCACGACATCAACGACCTTCTCACTCAAGGCCTCGGCCGCCGTCAGGCTCACGGCCTCGCGCACCGCGCGTTCGGCCCACTGCGCATTGCGGCCGCGCCGCTCGGCGAGGCCACGGATGAAGGCCGCTGCGTCGTGCACCTGCTTGGCGGTCATGGCGTCCATGGGCGATGCAGGCGGCGCCTTGTCACCTGCGGCCGGTGCGTCCCCGGAGGGTGTGGGTCCCTTGGGTGCTTCCCTGGGCGCCTGCGGCGCACCGGGCATGCCGATCGCCACCGGGGTCGCCGCGCCCAGCGTGGTCGCGGGTGCCATGGCAGCGATGTGGCTGGCGTAAAGGATGTAGGTGCCGGCGCTCGCCGCGCGCGAACCCGGGGGGCTCACGTAGGTCGCCACGGGCACCGGCGAGGCCAGGATGGCTTGAATGATCTGGCGCATCGAGCTGTCCAGCCCGCCCGGGGTGTCGAGCTCCAGCACCACCAGCGGTGCGCCTTGCTGATGCGCCCGCGCGATGCCACGGATGACGTAGTCGGCGCTGGCCGGACCGATGGCGCTCTGCACCGTCAGCACCACCGCCGGTGCGGCCCTCGCTCCTGCCAGCGTCAGGCACAGCAGCAACGCGAGCAGCGCGCAGCGCCCCGCGGCGCTGAAGCCTGTTCCTCCAGACGCCACAGCACGCAGGGCTTGGGCGGTCCGCATTGCAACTCCGGTCGGAATGGGCAGACCAGTTTATGACGCTCGTGGACGGTGGGCAAACCGCCACGCCGATGCGGCCATGCTGGCACAAGGGACGGGCTGTGCCCGCTCAGGCCGCCAGCGCCGGGTAATCGGTGTAGCCCTTCGCGCCACCGCCATAGAACGTGGCCTTGTCGGGCTCGTTGAACGGGCCACCCTGCTTCAGACGGGCCACGAGGTCGGGGTTGGCGATGTAGGTCTTGCCGAAGGCCACCAGATCAACGCCGTCTTGCACGGCCTGCTCGGCCATCGGCAGGTCATAGCCGTTGTTGACCATCCAGGCGGCCTTGCCGCCAGCTGCGTGGTAGGTCGCGCGCAGGGCGGCGTAGTCGAACGGGCGGTCGTTCAGCACGCGCGGGCCACCGGTGGCGCCTTCGATGAAGTGCACATAGGCCAGGTCGAACCCGGCCAGCGCGGTCAACACATGGGAGAACAGCGGCTGCGGATCGGCGTCGATCACGTCGTTGGCCGGGGTCACGGGCGACAGGCGAATGCCGGTGCGGCCCGCGCCGATGGCCTCCGTCACCGCCTGCACCACTTCGATCAAGAGGCGAGCACGGTTCTCGATGCTGCCGCCATAGGCGTCGGTGCGCTGGTTGCTGCCGGTCTTCAGAAACTGGTCGATCAGGTAGCCGTTGGCCGCGTGGATCTCCACGCCGTCGAAGCCGGCCTCGATGGCGGCGAGCGCTGCCTTGCGGTAGTCCTCCACGATGCCAGGCAGTTCGCTGAGGTCCAGCGCACGCGGCTCGGAGGTCTCAACGAAAACAGGCGCCCCATCCTTGAGCAGCACGGTCTTGGTCTTGGCCACGATGGCCGACGGCGCCACGGGTGCGCCGCCGTCGGGCTGCAGTTCGGTGTGGGACACACGGCCGACGTGCCAGAGCTGGGTCACGATCTTGCCGCCAGCGGCATGCACGGCCGCGGTCACGCGCTTCCAGCCTTCGATCTGCTCGGGCCCGTACAACCCGGGCACATCGGCATAGCCCTGCCCCTGGTGGCTGATGGCGGTGGCTTCGGTGATCAGCAGGCCGGCGCTGGCGCGCTGCTGGTAGTAGGTGGCCATGAGTGGCGTGGGCACGGCGTCGGGCGCGCGGTTGCGCGTGAGTGGAGCCATGACGATGCGGTTCGCCAGCGACAGGATGCCCACGGTGGTGGGTTCGAAGAGTGATGCCATGGTGCGGGTTTCCAGATGCAGGGTGACACGCGGCCCGGCGGCCGCCAATGAAAAGCGGCCGTCAGGCCGCTCGGGATGCCCTTGATTCTGCGTGGCTCACCCGTTCACGACGTTGAGCCCCTGCAATGACCTCACCACCTCAGGGACGATGCTCACCGCATTTGACGGATGCGCAATGCAGTCGGTGCTCCAGATCTCTCCCACGCCCGAACCGCGCACCAGTTGCACCGCGCCCTGGGCAAACAGCGCATGCGTCACCGCCACGTCAATCGAAGCCGCACCCGCGGCGCGCAGCAGCACTGCCGCGCGCGCCAGCGTGTGGCCCGAGCTCGCCACATCGTCCATCAGCACCACGGCGCGACCCGCCACCGGCAGGTCGGGCAACTCGATGTCCACCTCGCAGTCGCCATGGCGGGTCTTGCGGCACACGGCGTGATCCCAGCCGTGGCGCTGGGCGGCCAAGGCCACCCACTGCAGGGCCTCTTCGTCAGGGCCCATCAACAGCGGCTGCCGGCGCTGCGAGGCGATGTGGTCAGCCAGCAGTGGCGCGGCGCTGAGCGCGATCGCATCCTTCACCGGCATGGCCTCCTGCAGTGTGGCCACCCGGTGCAGGTGCGGGTCCACGGTGATGATGGCGTCGAACAGACTGGCCAGAAAGCCACCCACGATGCGCTGGCTGATCGCTTCGCCCGGGTTGAACGCCATGTCCTGCCGCATGTAGGCCAGGTAGGGCGACACCAGCGTGAGGTGCTTCGCGCCCAGCGTGCGCGCGGTCTGCGCGGCCAGCAGCACCTCCACCAGCTTTTCGTTGGGCTGCTGCAAGCCGCGCCAGAGCACCACGCGCGCGGGCAACTCGGCAGGCAAACGCAGGCGCATTTCACCGTCGGGAAAATGGTGGCGCTCCACCACGGCCAATGCCATGCCAAGGGCGCTGGCGGCCTGAGCGGCCAGTGCTGCCTCATCGTCGAAACAAAGCACACAACCCGCAACGGGTTTGCTTGAGGGGGGCATCAGAACTCCACAAAAACATGGGGGACCTGCGCAGCGGTGCCCAGGCTGAAACCGTTGGCGCGAGCGCAGGCCTGGCGCGCAAACTCAAGGTCGGCCGGGTAGCTGGCGTGCACGCGGTAAAGCACGTCACCCTGGGCCACGGGTGCGCCGAGTTTGACGCACAGGTCGACGCCCGCGCCCGGCGCCTTGGGCGCGCCGGCCAGCCGGGCAATCTGCGCGATCTGCAAGTTGTCGATGCCGATGACCACGCCCGCCGCGGGCGCCTTCACCTCCAGCGTGAGCGAGCCCAGCGCCGGTTGGTGATGGTCAAAACCGCGGTCCCCCTGGGCCTGCACGATCGCCCGCATTTGCGCCAGCGCCCTGCCCGAATCGAGGATGTCACGCGCAATGGCGAAGCCGTCGCCGCCCCGCACGTCGGGATTGCATTCGATCAGACGCCCGGCCAGGCGAAGCGATTTCTGCCGCAGGTCGTCCGGTGCCCGCGGGTCGTTTTCCAGCACCTGCATCACGTCGCGCGCCTCCAGCACCGGGCCCACGCCACGGCCGATCGGCTGGCGACCATCGGTGATCACCACGTCCAGCGAGAGATGCATGCGTTGCGCCACGTATTCGAACAAGCGGCGCAGGCGTTGAGCCTCGGGCATCGAGCGCACTTTGGCCGTGGGGCCAATGGGAATGTCGAGCACGAGGTGCGTGGCGCCAGCGGCGATCTTCTTGGACAGGATGGAGGCCACCATCTGGCCGGGTGAGTCGATCGACAGCGGCCGCTCCACGGAAATCAGCACATCGTCGGCCGGTGAGAGCATGGCCGCGCCGCCCCAGGCCAGGCACCCGTGGTGCTGGCGCACGATCCCGGTGAGCAGCTCGAACGGAAGTTGCACGTTCGCCAGAACCTCCATCGTGTCGGCCGTGCCGGCGGGCGAGGTGATGGCGCGTGACGAGGTCTTGGGAAACACCAGGCCATGGGCGGCGACGATGGGCACGACCAGCATCGATGTGCGGTTGCCCGGGATGCCGCCAATGCAATGTTTGTCGACCACCAGCGGCTCGTTCCAATCGAGCCTGCGGCCACTGGCCACCATGGCCTCGGTCAAAAAGAAGACCTCCTCGCGATCCAGCTCGCTGCGGTTGCAAGCCACGACGAAGGCGGTGAGCTCGATCTTGGAGTAGCGCAACTCGGCGATGTCGTGAATGATGTTGCGGAAGTCGTCGCGACCCAGGCGCTCACCGTTGATCTTGCGAAACAGGGCCGGGATGGACTCGGGCGGCTCTGCCGGCGACACCGCTGCCGAATGGCCGCCGGCCACGTCCAGCCGGGCAAACGCGTCTTCGGACACTCCAATTTCATTGCAACCCACGATGCTGCTGTCGTCAACCACGTTGAGCGTGGCCAGGATGCGCCGCCCGTTGGCCCGCACCTCCACCTTGGACAAGGCCTGAAAGCCTTCAGCCCGCACCACCTCACAGTCGCGGTGCAGGTAGGCCACGTTCTCGTGGTAGGTGTCGATGGCCACGCGCCGCAGCCTGAGACCGGGGGAGAGCGCGGGTTCGGTGGCGGGCTGCATGCCCGAGACGATACACCGCGGCAGTCTCAACCGACGACCAGACGCATGACCGGCATCACTCGCTCGGATTCCGTTCTTCGCTCCAGCGCCAGACGCATGTTCATCTGCGCCACCTCGGTGTGCTCCACCGCCAGCGCCTGTGCGCGCGCGCCCTCACCACGCTGCAACGCGTCGAACAGCATGTGGTGCTGGCGGTGCGCGTAGAGCATCCAGTCGCGGTCCAGCGCCACCGTGCCCTGCATGGGCAGCATGGCCGAGGCCGGTGCAAACGGCAGCTTGTCGTTGAGCGCCACGGCGCGCTGCAGCGCGCGGTTGCCGCAGGCCTCCAGCAGCAGCGCGTGGAAACGGTCGTTCATCACCGCGTACGCCGCGTAGCTCTCGATGGTCAGCGGGTTGTCGGCCAGCAGCCGGTCGCCTTCATCGAGACACGCTTGCAACTGCCCCTGCAACTGGCGCGGAACACCGTGCTCGGCCACCAACCGAGCGGCCATGCCCTCGAGGTGGCCACGCACCGCGATGGCGTCGCGCACTTCCTGCGCGGTGAACTGGCGCACCAGGTACTTGCCGGTGTCGTTGGCCTCGACCAGACCCTCTTGTTCCAGCGTCACCAATGCAGCGCGAACCGGCGTGCGTGAAGCACCCAGCCGCTCGGCGAGCTGCTGCTCGGCCAGGCGCTGACCGGGCTCGAACTGACCGCTCAGGATCAGGTCGCGCAGTTGCATCAACACGGTGTCTTGCAGGCTCATGGCGCAAACTGTACACTGAAACCACAAAACGGGATACCGTTTGAAATCCACCGATCGGAGCCCCATGAAAGCCGAACTCAACCAGCGTCTGACCCAGGTCGGTCCCCGCACCCCGGGTGGTGAACTGCTGCGCCGCTACTGGCAACCCGTGGCGTTGCTCGACGAATTCGACCCCGTGCTGGACCCGAACATGGCCGTGCGCCCGGTCAAAGCCGTGCGCGTGCTCGGGCAAGACTTTGTGCTGTTCCGCGACGCACAGGGCAGCTACGGCCTGCTCGACCGCGACTGCCCGCACCGCGGCGCGGACCTCGCCTTTGGACGCAATGAAGGCGACGGCCTGCGCTGCCCCTTTCACGGCTGGAAGTTCGACACCACCGGCCAGTGCATCGAGACACCCGCAGAGCCCGCGGGCAGCACGCTGTGCACGCGCATCAGGCAGCGAAGCTACCCGCTGGTGGAAAAAAGCGGCGTGCTGTTCGGCTGGTTCGGGCCCGAAGGCCAGACCCCGCCACCCTTCCCTGCCCTGGACTGCTTCAGCGCGCCTGCCTCGCACACCTTCGCATTCAAGGGCCTGTGGAACTGCAACTGGCTGCAGGCCTTCGAGGTCGGCATCGACCCGGCGCACGCCTCCTACCTGCACCGCTTCTTCAACGACGGTTCGCTCGAAGACAGCTACGGCAAACAGTTCCGCGGCGCCAGTGCGGGTGACGTGGGCGGCGAGCGCTGGCCCATGACGCGTGTGATGCGGGAGTTCGGCCAGCCATTGATTTCGTTCGAGGCCCGACCCCACGGCCTGCAGCTCACCGCCTTGCGGCCCATGACCGACGAACTCACGCACGTGCGCGTGACCAACGCGGTGTTTCCACAAACGTTCGTGATCCCGCTCTCCGAGACGATGACCATCACGCAGATGCATGTGCCGGTGGACGACACGCACAACCACTGGTTCGCCTTCTTCACCAGCTTCACCGGCCCGGTGGACAAAGCCGCCATGCGCGCTCCACGTCTGGCCGCCGTGACCCTGCCCGACTACACACCAAAGACCGGCCGCCACAACAACTGGGGTTTCAACCCGGAAGAACAGCAGACCCGCACCTACCTGGGCATGGGCGAGGACGACATCAACGTGCACGACCAGTGGGCCTGCGAGAGCATGGGCGCCATCCAGGACCGCACGCGCGAGCATCTGGGCACCAGCGACAAAGTGATCATGGCCAACCGGCGCCTGCTGCAGCAGGCCATCGACACGGTGGAGCAAGGCGGCACCGCACCCGGCATTGCCGACCCGGCCCTGCACGATCAGATCACCGGCCCCGAGACGGTGGACGGCATTGCGCCCGCGCAGGGCTGGCAGGACTGGTGGCAGGACGCGGTGCGGGCCCGGCGCGAAGGCGCGCCGTGGCACCACGCCTCCAAAGAAGCGGCGGACGTGAAATGACCCACTTCGCAGAACGCTGCGGCATCCACACCGCAGCGCGCGAAGCCGCTTGCGTGCGTCTGGTCAAACGCATCGAGGCCAGTGGCGTCGAGCTGGTGCGCATGGCCTGGTGCGACACCCACGGCATGTTGCGCGGCAAAACCCTCACCGCCACCGCCGCCATGCGCGCGTTGCTCGACGGCGTGGGCATGGTGGGCACCTTGATGCTCAAGGACACGGCCGACCGCACCGCGTGGAAGGTGTTCGAGCCCGGTGGTGCCACCGATCTGCCGGGCTTTGCCGGCGCGGCCAACCTCATGCTGCTGCCCGACCCCGAGAGCTTCACCGAGCTGCCCTGGGCGCCCCGCACGGGCTGGCTGCGCTGCCAGCCCTGGTTTGCTGACGGCAAGCCGGTGCCGCTGGACACGCGGCGCGTGTTGCAGTCCGCATTGGCCCGGCTGATGGATGCGGGCTACGGCCTGAAGACAGGGCTCGAAGTCGAGTTCCACATCTACCGCATCACCGACACCCGGCCCCAGCTCGACCCCGAGCTCGCAGGCTGGCCCGGACTGCCGCCCACGGTGGAAATGATCCACCCCGGCTACAACCTGCAGGCCGAGGCCATGATGGACATGGCCGACGAGCCGCTGCGCATCGTGCAGCGCACCGCGCAGGCGCTGGGCCTGCCGCTGCAGTCGCTGGAGATCGAGCTCGGCCCGAGCCAGGTGGAAGCCGTGTTCGACGCCACCGACGCACTCACCGCCGCCGACCAGATGGTGCTGTTCCGCAATGGCGTGCGCCAGGCGCTGCGCCGTGCCGGATTTCATGCCACCTTCATGTGCCGCCCGCCGTTCCCGCACATCATGTCCAGCGGGTGGCACCTGCACCAGTCGCTGGTGGACCTGAAGACCGGGCGCAATGCGTGCGCGCGCGACGCACCCGCGTCCGACACCACCGCACGGGATGCGCGGCACACCCTGTCCGACGTGGCCAGCCACTGGCTCGCCGGTCTTCTGGCGCACGCGCGCGGCATGACGCCACTGTGCACACCCACCATCAACGGCTTCGCGCGCTTTCGCCCCCACGCACTCGCCCCGCAGGCCGTGCTGTGGGGCCGCGACAACCGCGGCGCAATGCTGCGCGTGGTGGGTGCGGCGGGCGACAACGCCACCCGCATCGAGAACCGCATCGGCGAACCCGCCGCCAACCCCTACCTCTACATGGCGGCGCAGATCCACGCCGGGCTTGATGGCCTGCACAACCTGTTGCAAGCGCCGCCCGCCAGCGAAACGCCCTATGCCGAAGGAGGCGAGAAAATACCCACCTCGCTGTCCGAAGGACTCGACGCGCTGGAATCGGATCCGGCCTTGTGCGCGGGCCTCGGCAACGATGTCGTGCAACATTTCTGCCGCCTCAAACGCAGCGAGATCGAGCGCCACGCCCAGGCCGAGGACAAGACCGATTTCGAACGTCGCGAGTACTTCAGCCGAACATGAAACCCATCAAGTCGCCCACATGATTTCCATCCGGTTCATCAACCCCGACCAGACGCAACAAGACATCCAGGCCCGCCCGGGCGACAGCCTCATGAAGGCCGCGGTGGACGCCAACATCCAGGGCATCGAGGCCGACTGCGGCGGCAGCCTCACCTGCGCCACCTGCCACGTGATGATCGACGCACCGTGGTCCGATTTGCTGCCGGCCCCCGTGCCCGACGAGCTCGACATGCTCGACTTCGCCTCCAGCCCGGTGGTGCCGCAAAGCCGCCTGAGTTGCCAGGTCCGTCTCACCCCGGAGCTCGACGGTCTGGTGGTTCGCCTGCCGGCTTCACAACACTGATGGCACACTGACCGCGCCAGCGCCATCCACCGCAACCCACACACGCCGAACACCATGCCCGAGAACTACGCATTCGCCCCGCCCGTCACTGTCTCCGTGCCCGTGGTCGGCAGCACCGAGCGCTTCCCGGTCCACCGCATCTACTGCGTGGGCCGCAACTACGAAGAGCACGCCAAGGAAATGGGCTTCACCGGCCGCGAGCCGCCGTTTTTCTTTTTGAAGCCAGCCGATGCCATCGTGGTGGCCGAGCCCGGCCAGACCGCCAGCACACCCTACCCCAGCCTCACCAGCAACCTGCACCACGAGATCGAGCTGGTGGTGGCCATCGGCACCGGTGGAAAGAACATCAAGGCCGCCGACGCTGCCCGACACATCTACGGTTATGCCGTGGGCCTGGACATGACCCGCCGCGACCTGCAAGGCGAGATGAAGAAACAGGGCCGCCCCTGGTGCATCGGCAAGGCCTATGACCACT
This sequence comes from Hydrogenophaga sp., assembly GCF_036675665.1. Classification (GTDB taxonomy): domain Bacteria; phylum Pseudomonadota; class Gammaproteobacteria; order Burkholderiales; family Burkholderiaceae_C; genus Hydrogenophaga. The sequence continues at coordinate 234,548 of NZ_JAKFEO010000010.1, forward strand.
CGGCACCCATCGGGCCGATCACGCCGGCCGCCAACGCCGGTGACGTGAACAACGCGCCCATCTGGCTGCAGGTCAACGGCAGCGACCGCCAGCGCAGCAACGTCAACAAGCTGATCTGGAACGTGGCCGAAACCATCGAACATCTCTCGGCCGCCTGGGAACTGCAACCCGGCGACCTGATCTACACAGGCACCCCCGAAGGCGTGAATGCCGTGGTGCGCGGTGACACCATGGTCGGCGCCGTGGACGGCCTGACCCCGATCTCGGTGCAGGTGGTCTGAACCCGAGGGTAAGACCTCTGAAACGACCCTCGGTCCCCCGTTTATCCTTTCCCCACTTTTTCCACAGCTCTCAGGAGACCTTTTCATGATCCAACGCAGAACCCTGCTCCAGACCGGTGCCGCCGTGGCACTCGGCGCACCCGCCCTGGTGGGCATGGCCCAGCAGAGCGTCACGCTCAAGTTCCACACCTTCATGGCACCGCAGTCCAACGTGTGGCTGAACATGCACAAGGCCTGGATGGACAAGGTCGAGAAGGACTCGGGCGGTCGCATCAAGTTCGAGGCCTACCCCGCCATGCAGCTCGGTGGCTCGCCGGTGCAGCTGTACGACCAGGCGCGCGACGGCATCGTCGACGTCGTCTGGACGCTGCCGGGCAACACGCCGGGTCGATTCCCGCGCATCGAGGTGTTCGAGCTGCCGTTCATGATGAACAACGCCGAAGCCACCTCCAAGGCCTATTGGGAATACGTGCAGACGGTGGCCAAGGACGAGTTCAAGGAAGTCCAGCCCATCGCTTTGCAGGTGCACGGTCCGGGCATGTTCCACATGCGCAGCAAGCAGATCAAGACCGCAGAAGACCTGCGCGGCTCCAAGGTGCGCGGCCCCACCCGCCAGATCACCAAGATGCTCGGCTACCTCGGTGCCACACCCGTGGGCATGCCGCTGCCGCAAATTCCTGATGCCCTGTCCAAAGGCGTCATCGACGGCTGCGTGATCCCTTGGGAAGTCGTGCCCTCGGTCAAGGTGCAGGAGCTCACCAAGTTCCACAGCGAGTTCGACCCCGCCGGCGGCGCGCTCTACACCACCACCTTCGTGATGGCGATGAACCGCAACAAGTACGCGTCGTTGGCGCCCGACCTCAAGGCCATCATCGACAAGAACTCCGGCATCGAGACCTCGGGCTGGCTGGGCAAGGTTCAGCAGGGTGGCGATGCCGCAGGCCGCGAGTCCGCGGTGAAACAGGGCAACTCGATCTACACCATCCCGGCCGCCGAAGCGCAGGAATTCCGCCGCAAGGCGCGCCTGGTGGAAATCGAATGGACGCAGGACATGGACAAGCGCGGCTTCAACGGCAAGCAGTTGCTGGAAACCGCCAAGGCTCTCATCGCCAAGCACGGCAAGAAGGCTTGAGCCTTCCCGTGATGTGCACAGGCCGGGTTTGCGCCCGGCTTTTTCTTTGGTCGACACGAAACGCCACCCATCCAGAAACACCGCGGAACCGGCTTTGCCGGGCCGCAGGTGTTGCCCCCAAGGGGGTCGCGCGAAGCGCGGCGGGGGTGGGTCATCTTGTCCCGCTAAACTGACCCGATGCTTCGCCCACCTGCCAAACACTGCCGCAACTGCGGCACCCCGGTCGTGATGCGCCTGCCCGACGACGGCGACACCAAGACCCGTGCGGTCTGCCCGTCCTGCCACCTCGTGCACTACGACAACCCGCTCAATGTGGTCGGCACGGTGCCGGTGTGGGGCGAGTCGGGCCAGTACGTTTTGCTCTGCAAACGCAACATCGAGCCGCGCTTCGGCAAATGGACCCTGCCCGCTGGTTTCATGGAACTCAACGAGACCACCGCCGAAGGCGCGGCCCGCGAAACCATCGAGGAAGCTGGCGCGCAGTTCGAGATGGGCGAGATCTTCACGCTGATGAACGTTGTGCGTGTGGGCCAGGTGCACATCTACTACCGCGCCCGCCTGCTGAGCGACATCTTCGAGCCGGGGTACGAGACCATTGAGGCCCGGTTGTTCACGGAAGATCAGATCCCCTGGGACGAGATCGCGTTTCGCACCGTCAAGGAAACGCTGGAGCACTACTTCGCCGACCGCCGCCAAGGTCGCTTCGGTTTTCACGCGTTCGACATCACCTGACGTCGGGCAACCGCGCCAGACCTTCACCGCATGAGCACCCGCCCGGCCGCTCCACGCACCTGGCCCTTGGTGTTGCGCCTGGGCACGGCGCAAACGCTGGCCTGGGGCTCCACCTACTACCTGCCCGCGCTGCTGGCCAAGCCCATGGCCGATGGCCTGGGCCTGCCGATCTCGCAGATCTGGATCGCCTTCACAGTGGCCTTGCTGGCCTCGGCAGCACTGGGGCCCTTCGCCGGCCGCGCCATTGATCGCTGGGGTGGTCGACCGGTGCTCATGGGCACCAGCGTGCTGTTCGCCCTCGGTCTGGCCAGCCTGTCGCAGGTGCAAGGCACCACCAGCCTCATGCTGGCCTGGCTGCTGATCGGCGTGGCCATGGGCAGCGGGTTGTATGAGGCAGCGTTTGCCGCACTGGTGCGCCTGCAAGGCACCCAGGCCCGCGCCTCCATCACCGGCATCACGCTCATCGCCGGCTTTGCCAGCACCGTGGGCTGGCCCCTCACCGGCTTGCTGGAGACCGAGTTCGGCTGGCGCGGCGCGTGCCTCGCCTGGGCCGGCCTGCACCTGCTGGTGGGGCTGCCGCTGAACGCGAGCATTCCACGCGCCACCGCCTTGCCCGAGCCACCGCAGGCGCTGGGGGCAGCAGCGCCCGCCGCTTCAGCAGCTTCCCAAACACCGCCACCGACATACACCGCCTGGGTCCTGTCCTACGTGTTCGCCGCCACCTGGTTCATCAGCACCGCCATGGCGGCGCATTTGCCTCAACTGCTGGTGGCCAGCGGCGCCACGCTGGCCGGTGCGGTCGCCATCGGTGCACTGGTCGGCCCGGCGCAGGTGGCCGGACGCATGCTGGAGTTCGGCTTTCTGCGCCGCCTGCATCCGCTGCTCTCGGCCCGGTGCGCCGCACTGGCTCACCCGGTGGGGGTGGTCTGCTGGATGGTGTTCGGCCCGGTGGCCGGGCCGGCATTTGCGCTGCTGCACGGCGCGGGCAACGGCATCCTCACCATCGCCAAGGGCACGCTGCCGCTGGTGTACTTCGGCCCGGTCGGCTATGGCCAGCGGCAGGGCATCATGATGGCGCCATCGCGCGTGGCGCAGGCTTTTGCACCCCTGCTGTTCGGCCTGTGCATCGAGCGCTGGGGCGCCGGGGCACTGTGGATATCGGGCGGTCTGGGTCTCAGCGCGCTGGCGGCTCTGCTGTGGCTGCGCACCAGTCCCCCGGAAACACCGCACTAACGCGGCAACGCCTGCAGGCCTGCATCGCTCCAGCCGAGCAGCTCGGCCAGCCGTCGCGCCACCCACACCGACTCGACCTCACTCACCACCACAGGCTCCACCCGCAGACCTTGCAGGCAGCGCGTGAGCACATCGCTTTCGGCCAGACCGAGACTGAACTCCATGTTGCGCGCCGTTTCGGTCAACAGCTGGGCCATGTCTTCGCACAGCTCGTAGCGAGCGGCCAGTTCATCGCGCGGCAGGCTGGGCTTCTGGCGGCCGGGCTGCACATACAAGGCCACGAAGGAGGCGGGAATTTCGATCTGGTATTCGTCGGACATACCGCACTGTAATTGCACCGGCCTGGGTCCGGCGCCTGCGCCATTACAAGGTATGGTTGACCCATTCAACCGCTTGCCACAACGAAGAATGACCGACACCAACGAACCCGTACACGAAGACCGCCTGTGGAGCGATGGACACTGGACAGCCCGCGTGATCAAGAACGAAGACGACGATGGATGGGCAGTCGCCATGCACCTGGATGGCGGGTCAGAGCCTGCTTTGGTGGGGCCCTGGACCATGGGTCGCGACAAGAAGAATCCCAAACCACTGGACACGGCAGCCTTCAACACGCTGGTGAAGACAGCCAAGGAGGTCATCCGCCGCTCCGAGCAACAACTGCATGCACAGCTCAACAAGAGCGTCAACGTGATGGTCGACGGCAGCCGCCTGCGGATCGCGCTCTCCATCGTGCCCGACGAAGAAGGTGCGACCGCGACCCTGAGCGCCCTGGACGAATTCGACGAAGAACTGGCTCGTGTGCCGGTGCCGCCCACCTTCAAGCTGAATGTCGACAGCGCTCAGGCCTGGGTTGCGGCGGGGTTTGAACGTCCACGCTGAGATTCAGGCAGCAGAAACTGAAAAAGCCCACAACCTTTCGGTTGCGGGCTTTCAGTACGCAATGGTCGGCGTGGCGGGATTCGAGCAGGAGCTGTTGCCTGCGCGGTGATCTTGAGCAGACCTGATCGGCTTCAGTGCCGCCACCGGCGAGGCGACTTCATTCCCGGCTGCAAGGTGGAACTGCAATCACAGTGTCATGCGAGCCCGATACGCTCAAAACATTCCGCGGGTCCTGACGGGTAGAAAGTATCGGGACACCAGATTCCAACCGAACGCAGCCGCCTTGGCTCGGATGTTCGGGCCATGCTCAACGCTACCAGTGCCGACAGGGTTTTGGACCCGGGGCTCCCCGGGTTCGACCGAATGGATTTTCTGGCCGTTTTGGCTGCGAGCGTGTGACCTCCAACGATCAGTTGAATGACGACGCGGCACCAGCGGCCAGCAAGTCCTTGTGGGTTCATTTGAACGGTCAGCGGATGCCCGCACGCAGAAAACTCTGGACGAAGTGCCGTTGAAACAGAAGGAACGCCACCAGCAGGGGCGCGCTGGAGATCAGCGTGGCGGCGTTGATGATGGCCCAGTCGATGCCTTGGTCCGTGCCGGCAAACACCGACAGCCCGACCGTCAAGGGACGCGTCTCCACCGAGTTGGACATCACCAGAGGCCAGAGAAAGTTGTTCCAGTGGTAGCTCACGGAGACCAGGGCATAGGCCAGATAGACCGGTGTGGCGAGCGGGATGTGCACGCGCCACAGCACGCCCATGGCGCCACAGCCCTCGACACGCGCGGCCTCTTCCAGTTCCTTGGGTACGGTCTTGAACGTCTGGCGCAGCAGAAAAATGCCGAAGGCCGACGCCATGTAGGGCAAGGCCATGGCGCTCAGCGTGTCCGTGAGGCCGAGCTGGTGCAAGGTGCGGTAGTTCTCCACCAGCACCACGTCGGGCATCACCATGAGCTGCACCAGCACCAGACCGAAGGCGATGTCCCGGCCAGGAAACGAGAAGCGCGCAAACGCATAGGCGGCCAGGGTGCACAAGACCATCTGCCCGACCAGGATGCCGCTCACCAGGGCAAAGGTGTTGAGGAAATATCGAGGAAAGGGCGCGGCCGCCCAGGCCGCACGGAAGTTGTCCAGCGTGAGCGGTGCCAGCGGGTCAAAGCGGGCAGAAAACTCGGCGGCGTGGAACGCCGACCAGACCGCATAGGCCAAGGGCAGCAGCCACAGCATGGCCAGCGTCCAGGCGCCGGCGGTATTCAGCCAGGTGTCGGTGCGACTCGGGTTCAACATGGGGTTCGCGTCATTGGTAATGCGTGCGGCGCTCGAGCAGACCGAACTGGAGCAACGCCAGCAGGGCCAGCACCGCCAGCAGCACGGCGGTGAGTGCAGCGGCGTAGCTGGCGTCCCAGAATTTGAAGCCGGTCTCGTAGATGTGGAACAGCAGCAGCGAACTGGCGTTGTCGGGTCCGCCCCGCGTCATGACCACGATGTGGTCGATCAGGCGGAAGGCGTTGATCACCGCGTTGATCAACACGAACAGCGTGGTGGGCATGAGCAGTGGAAAGGTGACGCGCCAGAAGAACTGCCAGCGACCACATCCCTCCAGCGCCGCGGCCTCGCGCAGCTCGGGCGACTGCTGCTGCAGCGCGGCGAGGTAGAAGATCATGAAGAACCCGGCCTCCTTCCACACCGCCACCACCATCACCGCGCCCAGCACCGTCTCGCGCGAGCCCAGCCAGTTGTGGGCTGCGCCGCCGACCAGGCTGCGGATCTGGTCGAGCAGGCCGTAGTCGGGCGTGTAGAAAAACAGCCAGATGTTGGCCACCGCGATCATGGGCAGCACGGTGGGTGTGAAGTACGCCAGTCGCAAGAGGCCACGGCCAGCGAGCTTGCGGTCCACCCACAGCGCCATGACGATCGCCAGCGCGACCGCCGGCACGATGGTGCCCAGCGCGTACCAGGCGTTGTTGACCAGCGAGTTCCAGAACACCGGGTCGTCGGCCAGCGCGCGGTAGTTGTCGATGCCGATCCAGCGCGCCGGCCGGTTGGGACGGGCGGTGCTGAACAGGCTGTGCCACAGCGTGGCCACCGCCGGGTAGTGCGTGAAAGCCAGCAGCAGCAGCGCTGCGGGCATCAGCAAGAGCCAGCCCACCACGGCGCTGCGGCGATCAAGCATCACAACACCCGGCCGAGCTTCAGCGGTACGGCCGCAGGATGCGGTCGGCTTCGCGCTGGGCGTCCTGCAGGGCTTGTTGTGCGGGCTTGGCGCCGGTGAGCGCAGCCTGCAGGCCGTCGTTGAGCGCCTTGGTCACGCGCTGGTTCTCGTGGGTCGAGAGTTCGGCCACGGCGTGCTTGAGTTGGTCGCGCGCCACGATGGGTGCGGGGAAGTCGGTCAGGTACTTCTTCATCTCGGGGGTGTCCCAGGCTGCGGGGCTCACGGCCACATAGCCGGTGGCAATGGCCCATTCCGCCGCGCGCTTCGGCGAGGTCATCCACTGGATGAATTTCATCGACGCCTCGCGCTCGGCCGCGCTGGACTTCTTGAAGACGTAGAAGTTGCCACCGCCCGTGGGCGTGCCGCGTTGTTTGCCGGCCGGCAGCATGGCCACGCCGAAGTCGAACTTGGCGTTGCTGCGGATGTTGGTCAGGTTGCCGGTGGTGGTCCAGATCATGGCCGCCTTGCGCTCGAAGAAGTCCTTGGGCGTCGTGCCCCACTCCACCACGCCGGGTGGGTGAACCTTGTGCTTCTGCGACAGGTCCATCCAGAACTGCAGCGCCTGCACGACCTCGGGCTTGTCGTAGTAGGTCTGGGTGCCGGCGGGGTTCATGAGCTGCGTGCCGTTCTGGGTGGTGAAGCCCTGGAACAGCCAGTACGGAAAGCCCGACGAAGGCACCTGCACGCCCCAGGTGCTGACATTGCCGGCGGCGTCCCGCTTGGTGAGCTTCTGGCCGAAGTCCACCAGCTCGCTCCAGTTCTGCGGTGGCTTGTTCGGATCCAGGCCGGCTTCCTTGAACAGGTCCTTGTTCCAGTACATCACCACGGTGGAGCGCTGGAACGGAATGCCCCAGGTCTTGCCACCGGTCTGGCTGTTCTGCATGAAGCCGGGGTAGAAGCTGTTCATCCAGGTCTTGTCGGCGGAGCTCTTGGCCATCTCGTCGAAGGGCACCACCACATCCTCATCGATCAGGGTGTACATGTCGGTGGACAGCATCACCGCGACGTGCGGAGCGTCGCCACCCTTGGCTGCCGTCAGCACCTTGGTGATGGTGTCCTGGTAGCTGCCCGAATACACCGGCTTGATTTTGATACCGGGGTGCTCCTTTTCGAAGTCGGCCGCCATGCCGTCGATGATCTTGGTGACCGGCCCGCCCACGGCGACCGGGTAGTAAAAGCTCAGCTCCTGCGCGAGCGCAGGCACAGACAGGGTCGCGCTCAAGGCAACGGTAGCCAGGTTCAGGGTCCAGGGTTTCATGGTTTCTCCTCAGGGTTGGGGAAGTCGCAGACCGCTGTCGCGGTCGAATGGGTGCAAGGCAGCGTCTGGCCAGCCGAGGCCGACCGTGTCGCCTTTGCGGGGCAGGTCATGGCCGCCGACGCGCAGCACCACACGCGCCGATCCGGTTTCGCAAATCAGCAGACTCTCGGCGCCGAGGTACTCCACCGCCACCACGCGGGCGGGCAAACCTTCGTTGGCGGCACGCAGCAGCATCTGCTCGGGGCGCACGCCCCACAGCGCTTCGCCGTGGGGAGCAGGAAACAGGTTCATGGCGGGCGCGCCGATGAAGCCGGCCACAAAGGTGCTGGCGGGACGCTCGTACAAGTCTTGCGGCGTGCCTTGCTGCTCGATGCGTCCGGAGCGCATCAACACCACGCGGTCGGCCATGGTCATGGCCTCGGTCTGGTCGTGGGTGACATAGATCATGGTGATGCCCAGGCGCTGTTGCAGCTCGCGGATCTCGCTGCGCATTTGCTGGCGCAGCTGCGCATCCAGGTTGGACAGAGGCTCGTCCATCAGGCACACCGGCGCCTGGGCCACGATGGCCCGACCCAGTGCCACCCGCTGGCGCTGGCCACCCGAGAGCTGCGAGGGCTTGCGGTCGAGCAAGGCTTGCAGACCCAGAAGCTCCGCGGTGTGCGCCAGTCGCCGCGCGCGCTCGGCCTTGTCGACACGGCGCACCGTGAGGCCGAAGACGATGTTCTCGGCCACGGTGAGGTGGGGAAACAGCGCGTAGTTCTGGAACACCATGGCAATGCCGCGCTGGGCCGCTGGTGCTCGCGTGACATCGACGCCTCCGATGACGATGCGACCGGCATCGGGCTGCTCCAGCGCCGCGATCAGGCGCAGCGTGGTGCTCTTGCCGCAGCCCGAGGGTCCGAGCAAGGCAACGAACTCGCCCGCCTCGGCCACGAGATTCACATCCTGCACCGCGGCGTGGTCGCCGAAGCGCTTGGCGATGCCGTGCAGTTCGACGCGGCTCATGCGACGTGCACCTGCGGCCGAGACTGCTTCAGGAGCGCGCGAAACGCCGCGGCGGGTCGCTCGTCGATGAAGAGGTGGTCCATGTCCGCCAGGCGTCCGCCTCTGGCCATGGCCGCGCGTCCGAACTTGCTCGCATCGGCCACCAGCAACGACTGCCGGCAGTTCAGCCGCATGGCTTCGCGGGCGGCCACCTCGGCCGGGTCGAAGTCCAGCAGCATGCCGTCGGCATCGATGCCTCCCACGCCAAACACCGCGAAGTCGGTCTTGAACCCGTTGAAACAACGCACGGCCGCCTCACCCACCACGTCCAGATCGGCCGGGCGCAGAAAACCGCCGGCCACCGCGATTTCCAGCTCGTCGCTGCCAGCCAGCGCAAACACCACGCGCAGGCTGTTCGTCACCACGCGCAGGCGTTTGTGGGAGCGCAATGCCAGTGCAACCTGGTGCGGCGTGGTGCCCAGGCCGATCGACACCGACGCGCCGTGGGGAATGTGCGCCGCCACCGCAGCCGCGATGCGCCGCTTGCCTTCGAGCTGCTGGTCCTGGCGCGCCTCATAGGGCAAATTGACGCCCTTGACCGGCAGCGTGACACCTCCGTGCACGCGGCGCAGGAGCCCGAGCTCGCTGAGTTGGTTCACACCGCGACGGATGGTCTGCGGCGTGACATCGAACTGGCGCGCCAGCTCGTTGATGTCCACCAGACCCCGCCCTTTCACCAGGTCCAGGATCTGCTGGGCACGGGAGTCCTGCTTCAATTCAGGCATGTTCGAATGAATGCATCTGGCAAGTTCATACGAACAGCGTAGAAGCCGAATGTGACCCGTTGATGTCACTCGGGCCGTTGCGTTTCGGGTTCCAATGTGGTGCCCATTCAGGAGAACACCACCGTGCTTGTGCAACTGTCAGACCCCCACATCGTCGCGCCCGGGCGCCTGCTCATGGACCGCATCGACACCCCCGCTCTGCTGGCCAGCGCCGTGGCGAGTGTGCGAGCCCTTCAACCGCCGGCCACTGCCGTGGTGCTCACCGGCGACCTGGTCGATCGGGGCAGCGCCGACGAGTACGCGCACCTTCAGCGACTGCTGGCGCCGCTGACCTGCCCTGTCTGGCTGATGCCCGGCAACCACGACTCGGTCGAAGCGCTGCGGCTGGCCTTTGCGGACCACGCGGAGCTGAGGCCCGTGAACGATGAGGCGCTATCGCCCTACGTGCTGTGGGTGCGCGAGGTGGCTGGCATGCGCCTCATCGCGCTGGACACGGCGGTCGCGGGCGCGGCCCACGGCTCGCTGTGCGAACACCGCCTCGCCTGGCTGGACCGTACGTTGGGCCTGGAGCCGCAACAGCCCACGATCGTGGCCATGCATCACCCACCGTTTGCCACCGGCATCGGGCACATGGACGGCATCGGACTTCGGCAAGGATCCGATGCCTTGGCCGACGTGCTGCGCCGACACCCGCAGGTCGAGCGCGTGATTTGCGGACACCTGCACCGCCCCATCGTTCGGCGCTTTGGTGGAACGATTGCCATGACGGTGCCGTCCACGGCGCACCAGATCGTGCTCGATCTGCGCGCAGATGGACCACCCGCCTACCGACGCGAGCCCCCCGGGTATGCGCTGCACGCAATCGTGGGAGGAACGGTGGTTACACATGGGGTCACCGTGGGTGAGTACGGCCCTTCAGAGCTTTACGCTTGATCGCAAGGACCTGTCAGGCCGATTGTTCGGGTCGCGAAATCTTCTGGTCACCGTCGCCGGCAACGAGCGCGTGAGAGTGTCATGAAAACTTCATGAAAGCTATCAATTTCATAGCCTAAAGTCCATGCCAGCCGGTGACTTCAGGCACTTCAACCAGATCATCAAAACTCAAGATGTTGTGGTTCGAGTCGATATCCAAACCAAGCCGTCAATTGTTGAACCCCAAACCTCACCGACCCTTCACCATGAACTGGATCTCACACATCTCCACGCGAGCCAAGCTCATCCTGTTGGTCGGCGCATGCGCGCTGGGCATCGCCGTCATTGCCATCACCGCGCTGCGCGGCCTCCAGCAGGCCGTCGGTGCAGGTGAACAGCTCGCACAACAGGAGGTCTCAACCGTGCAGGTGTTGGGTGACCTGCGCGCGAACGTGGGGAATATGCGCCATCTTGAAAAAGACATGTTCCTCAACCTCGCAGATGAGGAAGCACTGAACCACGATCACAAACTGTGGCGCGAACAAGTTGCCCTGGGAGCTCAACGAGTTGAAGACCTTCGCCCCCTGCTGAGCTCCGAAGAGCGGCAGCTGACCGATGATTTGATCGCCGCGTTGGCGGGCTATTCGAAAGTTGTTGAATCCATCCATGTGGGTATCACCCGAGGTGAGGTGAATGACCCTTGGCGAGCCAACCAGGCACTTGAACCTGCCTTGGTGCAGGTGCGCTCCATCGATGAGGCGCTGAGCACCATCAGCAACAAGGTGTCAGCGCGCGTGGCAGTGACGACAACCCAGTTGTCGACGATTCAGAAAAGCGCGATTCAACTCACGCTTCTGGTGTCGGTCGCATCACTTTCCGTGATGCTGGTGCTGGGGTACGCCATCGGTCATCGCATCATCCTGCCGCTAGGTGCGGCTGCCGCAGCCATTGAACGAGTGGCTGAGGGTGATCTCGGCACGCGGGTGAGCTCTGGAGGCTCGGATGAGATGGGTCGCGTCCTCGGCGGCATTCAGCGCATGCAGGACAACCTCGGAATGCTCGTGACGGAAATTCGTGATGGCGTGCAGAGCATCAATGCGGCGTCGCTGGAAATTGCAACGGGCAACCAGGACCTGAGTGCTCGCACGGTGCAGTCGGCAACCAGCCTGCAGCAAACCTCCGCCAGCATGGAGAAGCTCACCAGCACGGTGCGCCAGAGCGCCGATGCCGCACGACAGGCCAATGAACTGGCGTCCAGCGCGGCGGCGATCGCCGCGCGCGGTGGTCGGGTGGTGGGACAAGTGGTTGCCACCATGGACGAGATCAATCACAGCAGCAAGAAGATCAGCGACATCATCGGCGTCATCGATGGCATCGCCTTTCAGACCAACATCCTTGCCTTGAACGCGGCGGTGGAAGCGGCGCGTGCCGGCGAGCAGGGTCGCGGCTTCGCCGTCGTGGCTGGAGAAGTGCGCAACCTCGCGCAGCGCAGCGCACAGGCGGCCAAGGAGATCAAGGAGCTGATCGGGGCGAGCGTGGACAAAGTGGAGGCCGGCAGCAAGTTGGTTGCAGACGCTGGGCTGACGATGAGCGAGATCGTCGGTTCGGTGCAGCGTGTCTCGGACATGATTGGCGAGATCACCGCTGCTGCATCAGAGCAGAGCGATGGCATCGGGCATGTCAACACAGCGGTCAGCCAGTTGGACAAGATCACGCACCAGAACGCGGCATTGGTTCAAGAAAGCGCGGCCGCTGCGCAAAGCATGCAGGATCAAGCCACTCGGCTCTCGGCAACCATGGGCCGTTTTTCAGCCGTTGCAAGTTGACCTGCATCCGTTCGAATGCTTTGAGGGAGACCCGCGGATGAGTGGGATTCTTCTGCACGGCCTTCAAACCACGCGCGACCCATAAATGCGAAGGAATCTCGCCTGATTCACGTCTTGGTCACAGGGCACCGGCACGCTCTGCTGCATGCAGAACCCGACACCCTATGCACTCCCCGCACCGGCTGTGACCTTGCTGAACCTGGATATCAGGTGCTTTCGGTGGATAGGGGCCGGCCGGCCGGATCGACCAAAACGGCTGCACCTTGCGATCCAGTTCGCGCGCTGGAGTTGGGTGCCCTTGCTGGCCGTGATCAGCGCAACCCTCGCCTTCAGAGACCACATGCTCCCACCCGTGCTGACCGCCCTGTTGAGTGCTGGCGTGCTGCAACTGCTGGTCAAACGTGCTTCAAAACGGTGGTGCGCGAAGCGCCCTTTTGCCGTCGGTCTGTGCGACAACCACCTGGGCCATTCGGACCGGGGCGGCATGCCCAGCACCCATGCAGCCGTCATGGGCTGTGTGGCGGGAGCCCTGATGCCGTGGGTGGGCGTCGGCTCCGAGCTGGTGTTGATACCTGTGATCGCGGTGCTCACGGGCTGGGCCCGCGTTCATGCCGGTGCTCATTTTCCTTCGGACGTGGTCGCCGGCCTGTTGATGGGCATGGCATTTGGCTGGGGAACGAGCCACTGGTTGTGATCGTTCGGCGGGGCCGGCGGGAAACACAATGCGCCTCCCACCGGTCAATCGACAACCGCTCACCGGCGCGGAGCTGTCACTTCTTGCTGCGTCGGCGCTGCGTCGTGGCACCCATCAGGAGCAGGCCTGCCAACAGCATGGCGTACGTCTCGGGCTCCGGCACGGGTGCTGCCAGCACGAACAGGCGCGAGTTGGCTGTGCCGGAGTCCTCGGCCACCAGGTACAGGTTGCCCAGATCGTCGACCGTCACGCCTTCGATGGCCTGGCTGGTGATGCCCGCCAAGTTCAGGCTGCTCAGCACCTGCCCGCTTCGTGTCACTTCCAGCAGCCTGCGCGAATCCAGGCTCAGGATCAGCAGGTTGTCGGCGCCGTCGGTGCCCGCCAGTGCCGAGACAGGTGAGAGTGTCTGCACATCGGACAGGCTGGTCACGCCCAGCAGCGCCGGATCAAACAAGGCACCCATGGTGGACGCACCGGTGGTGAAGTCCAGTGTGCCGCCCAGCACGGCCTGGGGCAGGGCCTGCTTCACAGACACAAAGCTGCCGTCGCGGGCATCGTACGAAAGGCCTTCAAGACCGTTGTTGCCCACACTGCCGCTGCCGATCGAGGCCGACGGCGCGGTGGCCAGATTGGCGCTGCCACCCGCCACGTAGGTGAATCTGAAAGCATCCTGCAGGCGCTCTTCGGCCACCACCAGAACGCCGTTGCCCAGGTAGGTCAGGCCTTCGGAGTCGCGGTTGGTGCTGGTGGTGGGCCAGCCGAGGTTGGTGCCGCCACTGAACGACATGCTGCTCAGCGTCTGGCCAGTGAGAGAAATCTCGACCACGCCGGTGCCTTCATCGCCCACGAAGAACAGCGTACCGTTGGTACCGCGATCGCGGGCGAACGTGATGGCAGAGGCTTCCAGGCCCGACACGCCGTTGCCCGGGTTGGCGTCCAGCGTGTAGTTGCCTGTGACCTGGTAGGCCGACAGATTGATGCTGGTGGCCGCAAATGCATTGAAGCCGAGCGCGCAGGACGCGGCCAACAGGGTTGAAATCAGTTTCATGGCAGTTCCCGGTGACGCTCAAGCCTGGCGGCGGCGGATGGCTGCACCCATCAGGCCCAGGCCAGCGAGCAACATGGCGTAGGTTTCGGGTTCGGGGACCAGGGAGGGCGAGCCGATCTCGAGGCCCGAAGCGATCACAAACGCGCCATTGACACCCGCCGTGCTGAGCGTGCCCAAGGTCACGTTGTTCAAGCCAGCCGAGTTGTCGAACGTCTGATAGGGCGACGAGGCGTCGGATGCACCGAAGTCAACACGGGCTTGAAGTGCGCCCGCTGCGTTGAAGATGTTCACCGCGTCGCCACCAGTGCCAAAACCAATGCCAGAACCGCTGTAGGTGCCGACCACCACGCCTGCAAAGGATGGGGAACCGAACCAGTTGCTCAGGAAGCTGCCGGCGGTCGCCGCGCTGCCTTCGATGAAGATCACCGACTGGCCTGCACCGATGCTGGACACACCGGTCAGCGCCAGCGCCGAGCCAAATGCATTCGAGTTGTCGTCCACTTTCCAGCCGGTGATGTCGACAGCGGAAGTGCCAAAGTTGGTCAGTTCGAACCAGTCGGCTGACACCACGGAGTTGCCGCTGCTCCAGGGCGCGACTTCGGTGATGCGGACTTGTGCCGTGGCGGCAGTGGCCGTGAGGACAAGCGCAGACAACAGGGCGGACAGGGAGAGTGAGGAACGCAGCGACATGGTGACCCTTGAAAAGGTGGTGGAATGAAATGGCGACGCCGCCGTGCACGGCCTGCCTAGACTAGGCGGGGAGTGCAACGGCGGTTTGAAAGAGTTCCCTCGGTGGAATGGTCCGAATGGATCATTCCCGAGGAAGGCCGACGGCCAACGCGTGCGCAAGGCGCCCGGGCGCTGAACTCAGCCCTGGCGGCGGCGGCGCGTGATCCAGCCCACCATGCCCAGGCCGCTGAGCAGCATGGCCAGGGTCTCGGGCTCCGGCACGGCCGACGTCACGGTGATGTTCAGGCTGTCGCCCACATTCAGACCCGCAATGGTCCAGTTCACACCACCATTGCCGAGCGGGTCACCGATTTCTACGTCCAAAAACTCCAGTGGCGAAAACGTCACGATGGCATCTGCGCCGTTGAACGCAATGTTGCTGCTGTAACCGAACTGCCGCGTCACGGTGCCCAGGTTGCCGAAGCTGCCCGAGCTCAGGCCGAATGTGTAGCGGTCGATGCCCCCACCCGTGTAGTTGCGCAGCACAGCGTTGAAGGACAGGCCGCTCAGCACATCGGCCGCGTCAATCGTGTAGCCCAGCGTGGCCGATGTGAGCGACGAGAAGTCGATGTCGAAGGAGATCAGGCCATCGGTGCTGAAGTCTGCAACGCCGGCTGAGGTGCTGCCGACGACACCGGTGAAGGTGGCGGCTTGGGCGGGAGCAAGGCCAGCCAGCGAGGCTGCCGCAACCAGGGCGAGAAGGTGTTTGTTCATGGTGGTCGGTCTTCTGTTGAGATGGTTCAAAGGGTGCCCTTGCTCCACGGGCCGGTGATGGCCAGCGTGACGCCGGTGTAGATGTTCACGAACAGCACACGGCCATCGGGGCTGAACACGCTGCCGGCCCATTCGGTGTTGAGCTGGTTGCCGCTGTTGGCACCCGTCTTGCCCACCGCGTCGAGCTGGGCGCGCGTGAAGTTGTAGTTGTTCTTGGCGAAGATGTAGCTGCGGCCGTTGGGCGCCAGCACCTTGAGGTGTTGCGACGCGATGGGGGCGCTGGTGGGGCTGCCGTCGCCGCCGTCTTCGTTGAACAGCAAGCCGCCGCGTGGGCTGATGCAGATGTTGTCGGGCGAGTTGCCCACCACACGATCGCGGCTCACGAAGATGGCCTTGAGCACCATGGTGGCCAGGTCCAGCGACCAGATCACGCCGGCGCGCGCCGGTGTCGTGGCGGTGGCAGAGCCGGTGGCCTTGTCGGTGAAGAACACTACGCCGTTGGCAACCCAGCAGCCTTCGTTGGCACCGAAGATGGCGCCACCGTTGGCATAGGCGCCGCGAAACGGGCCGCTGCCGGTGACGGTACTGACGGTGGTGGTGATGGACGCGCGGTCCGCATCGGGATCGGCCACTTCAACCCACTCGCACTGGAATTCCTGGCACAGCGTGGGGAAGCGCAGATCGGCGCCAGGCTGACCGGTCACGGCCAGACCTTGCAAGCGACCTCCTTCGTGCAGCGAGCCCAGGCCACCGTTGATGTTGTTGGGCAGGAAACGGTACAAGGTGTTCGCGTTGCCCGCGTCTTCGGTGAGATACCAGTATCCGGTGTCGAGGTCGAGGGCACTGGCCTCGTGCGCCATGCGTCCCATGTCGATGATGGGGTTCACGTTGGCCGCGTTCTGGCTGGTGTCGGCCGGAATCTCGAAGATGTAGCCGTGCTTCTTGCCGGTGGAGCTGATGTTGTTGCTGCCGATTTCCTCGTTGCTGAGCCAGCTGCCCCAGCTCGACGAACCGCCTGCGCAGGGGCGGTAGATACCGCCGAAAGATGCGTAGCTCTCCACCCAGTTGCCATCGCGGAACACCAGGTTGGTGTTGCCACCGATCTGGTAGCTGCCGCCCGTGAGGCCGGTGTCGTACTTGGCCACGTTGGCGCGGTCGTTGCCGATGACGTTGTTCACGTTGGTGGACAACGACTGCTCGTGGTTGCGCACAAGGATGATCTCGTTGCTGCGACCCACACGGCGAGACACCACCACACCCATGCCGTCGTGCGCACCCGGCGTTGGCAAGCCGTCGCTCATGATGTCGCCGCGCCAGCCATAGCTCTTGTAGGTGAAGCCAGCCGGCAGCTCGATCAGGGGCAGGCCGGTGGTCAGGTCTTTCACCGGCGCCGTGGGGCCGTAGGGGCTGGCCATCAGTGAGGAAGCATCGGCCGGCGCGCAGTTGGCGCCGTAGCCTTGGTCGATGGTGTTGGCCATCGCGGTGACGGGACCGGTGAACGCTGCGGTGATGGCCGCAGCGCCTCCGCCGATCAGCAGATTGCGACGGGAAAGTTCGGGTGTTTGGTCGGACATGGGGCTGACTCTTTCTGTGGGTTGAAGACAGCCACAAGCTTGCTTTGGTGTGTTGAAACTGCAGTGACATGCCCGCTGACGTTTGGACCTGCTCTTTGACAGCGTTTCACATTGCATGAGCCGATCGGCTCATGCCGGAGCGCCCATCACCAGCCAGCATTCATGCGACCGAATTCAAGGTGTCACATACGGCCTTCAAACTGCCTGCTCCGATCCGGCCGTCGTCGACGACAGACACCTGCATTCCCGCCCGTTGCGAACGTCCGCTGTACCGAGGGAGCGCCCTTGAACCACACAACTTCCTCAGCTCCCCCCTCCGGCACCATGGCACGCAGCGCACAGGGCGCGTCCAGCCGGGGCAGCCTGTTGCACGCGCTCGAGACATCGCTGAGTCCCCTGGTGGGCGTGAGCTGCCTTTGGGCGCTGGCCATGGGCATGGACGGAGGCATCCACACGGAGTATTTCCTGCTCGGTCTGGCGGTGTTCGCTCTCACCTATCCCGGACCATCACGCCTCACCCTGTCGGCACAGGCCACGTTCGTCGACCTGCTGCTCAGTTGGGGCACGACGATGGGCCTGCTGTTTGCCGCCGGCTGGGTGACCGGCTATGTGCGCATCTTCCCGCTGGACGTGATCCTCACCTGGTTGGCCGTCACGCCCGTGGTCGACTTCGCGGCCTGGATGCTGCTGCGCTGGAAGGCACCGACGCTGGTGCGCCTGCAGGGTCCTTCGGAGCGTGCACTCGTGGTCGGGATGAACCACCAGGGTCTGGCACTCGCCAGCAACCTCGCGGCCACACGATTCAACAACATCGAGGTGGTCGGCTTCGTGGACGACCGCAGTCGCGAGCGGTTGGAGGCAGGCGATCGGTTCACCCTGCTGGGCCGCTTCGATCACCTGGTCGAAGTGATCAACAGCCAACGCATCAACCTGATCTACATCTCGCTGCCCATGGCCTCGCAGCCACGCATCCTGAAGATTCTCGATGACCTCAAGGACACCACGGTGTCGATCTACTTCGTGCCCGACATGTTCGTCACGGACCTCATTCAGAGCAAGCCCACCGTGCTGTGTGGCGTACCCGTCATCTCGGTCTGCGACACACCCTTTCACGGAATCAACGGCGCGCTCAAACGAGGCAGCGATGTGGTGCTCTCCTCGTTCATCCTGCTGGCACTGGCGCCGCTGCTGCTGGCGATCGCAGCCGCGGTCAAGCTCGGCTCGCCCGGGCCCGTGATCTTCAGGCAGCGCCGCTACGGCCAGGACGGTGAAGAGATCGTTGTCTACAAGTTCCGGTCGATGACCGTGGCCGAAGACGGCCTCGAAGTCCGCCAGGCGCAACGCGACGACAAGCGCATCACCGCCCTGGGCGCCGTCCTGCGCAAGACCTCGCTCGACGAACTGCCCCAGTTCATCAACGTGCTGCAGGGACGCATGAGCATCGTGGGGCCGCGCCCGCACGCCGTGGCGCACAACGAGCTCTACCGCAAGCTCATCAAGGGTTACATGGTGCGTCACAAGGTCAGGCCGGGCATCACCGGCTGGGCCCAGGTCAACGGATTTCGGGGCGAGACCGACACCCTGGAAAAGATGGAGGGGCGCATCGAGCGCGACCTCGACTACCTGCGCAACTGGTCGCTCAAGCTCGACGTGTTGATCATCCTCAAGACCATCCGCCTGGTGTTCCGCGACCAGCAGGCCTATTGAATGAAACACCTCCCGCATCGCCTTCGGCCGCTCGGGATCTGCCGGACCATCTGGGTACCCGCACTGCTGGCCTGCGGCGTCCCGGGCACCGCCACCGCCCAGGAAGCCGATGGCCTGACCCTTCGGGCGGGCTATTCGCTGCAGCGCGACGACAACCTCTTTCGCCTGCCCGACGGGGTGGATCCGCAGACCGTGCTGGGACGCCCCAGCGCGGCCGAGAGTGTCGGCATCGGCACGCTGGGCATGAGCTATGCGCACAACCACAGCCTTCAGCGACTGGAGCTGGATGTCAGCCTGATGGACTACCGCTACCGCACCTACAGCCGCCTGGACCTGCTCGCCACCAACTACGACGTCACCTGGCGCTGGGCACTCACGCCGCGCTTTCGCGGGACCCTGACCGCCGAACGCGATGAAAGCGTCAACAGCTTTGATGACACCAGCGTCCTCACGCGCGGCAACCAACGCGTTCGCCGCCACGAGGGCTTCGATGCGCTCTACGAGCTGGACGGCGTCTGGCGACTGGTGGCGGGCGTCCAGAGCACACGCAACCAGAACGAGCAACCCCTGGTCGGGGAAGACAGCTATGTGTCCAGATCGGCCAATGTGGGGCTGCGATTTGACGCGCGCTCTGGCAGCTCGGTCACCGCGAGGCTGCGAAACGGCAGCGGCAACACCACCACTGGCGCGACGCTTCCCGCCCCGCTGAGCGACCCGGATTTCCATCAACGCGAGCAGGCGCTCGACATCCGGTGGCTGCTCAGCGAGAAGACCACCGCCGACCTCAGCCTGGTGCGAATCGATCGCACGCACGCACGCCTGGCCACCCGCGACTACAGCGGCACCAACTCGGCGCTGTCGCTGCGCTGGGCCGCCACCGCCAAGACCCAATGGACGCTGCAGTGGGCCTCCGATCTGTCGAGCTACCAGACCACCAACGCCAGCCACGCACGCACCGACCGCATCACCGCTTCCCACGTCTGGCAGATCGCGGCACGAACCAGCCTGCAAGCCAGTGTGAGCGAGTCGCGCCGCCGGTTCCTGGGCCCACCACCCGGGCAACTCCCCGACCCTCAGCGCGACACCACCCGCGACGCGTCGCTGGGCCTGCGCTGGAACGCCACCCGCAACATCGCACTCAACGCCTCGGTGCAGCACACGCAACGCCGCAGCAACCGGCCCGGGCTGGCGTTTTCGAGCACGCAAGCCGTGGTGGGTATGAGCGTCTTCACGAACCAGTGAACCACCCGTCGTCGTACATGGCTTGACGTCTCCCCCACATCCGGTCACTTCTCGACTGGCGTTGGGCAGCTTTCCAACTGTTGATCTGACCTCTTTCTGACGCACGGCACCGCAAGAACCGGTCGTCCAGAGCGGGTACTGGTAAGGGTTTACCCGGTTAGCATACAAACAGGGAGGCAGGAGCAGCCGTTCCGCACAATGCGTCCCCCCTTGGTCCCCCCCTTGTTCTCAGAGGAGCCCCCATGCTTGCTGTCAAGAAAGTCCGCAAACTCATTCACACCAACCCCGACAGCCCCAGCGCCAAAGTGCTTTCAGCGCTGGTGATTGCGCTGGAATCCAACCAGGCATTTCCCCTGAACCAGCTCTACACCTTGAACTACTCGCAGTTCGAACTGGCGCTTGAGGTTCTGTCTGAGTGGCGACTGGACCGTTACTACAGCAGCAAAGGTCGGTTGCTGGATCTGTCGGTGCAGGCTGCGGAACTTCACAGCGCATGAACCTGCGGGCCGGGTGAGCTCCATTCAGTCCCGTCGAGCTGCCACCCCGGCGTCAGAGCGAAGTGGCGACAGCACCAACGGACCGAACCAGGCACTGACCCGCTCACCGGTGTTGTTGGAGTCGGTCATCACTCCCATCGCCGTCACGGGGCCTGGCGGCTCGCCAAACACCAGACGGTAGTCGGCCTCGATGTCGCGTTCGTGGTCGACCCACTGGTTGAGCCGTCGCGGCCCCGAGTCGATCACCAGCTTGCGGATGCGCTGGGTGTGGGGGTTGGGAATCACGCTGCCCACGGGGTATCGGTGATCCCACACGTACATGAGCGTGGCAAACGGCAGGGGTTCGCCGGTGACCAGGTTCGCCAGCTCCGAGAGCATGTTGTCACGCACGCTCAGGCGGTCACGGTCGCCATCGAAGGTGACGATCACCCGCACCACCGCATCGTCGATGTCCTGGTCTCGCAGATCGGCCCGTTCGTTGAGCGCCGGAACGAACCACGAAAACGCCAGTCGAGCAGATGCGGGTTGGCCGTCAGCGGGCAGGCGAAGGCGCAAGGTGCTGTTGCCCGCATCGCTCTGCGCATGCACCGCCAGCCGACCCTGGTGCACCGTGGGCAGGTAGCGGGTCGGCCTGTGGTTGCCAAAGCGTCGGTGCACCCAGGTGCCCGTGGCGTCGCCGCCCAGGCTCTGGCTGGCCTTGGCCCAGGCCGATCCGGCCAGTTCCGCGGCCTCGGCTTCCCGCAGGGCATGTTGCGCGGCTTCATCGGCCTCTTCCAGATCTTCGTTCGACAACGACGCACAACCGGTCAGCAGGATGAGCGCCAAGGCAGGCATCCACCGCAGGCACCGCATACGCATCACGGAAGCTGGTGTGCCATGCATGGGCTGGCAGGTCTCAGGGGGCGGCGCGGCTGGCGGCCGGCGTCTTGTGCTCGTCGAGCTTGTCGCGGTGTGTCTCCAGCATGTTCTCGATGCCCACGCGACCCATGCCGGTGAAAGGTTCCAGGCGCAGAACGGTGTCCCTGGCGCTGCGGTCGCGGCATTGTTCGATCAGCGAACGGCCCGTGGCGTAGAGCTGCGTGTTGCGCCCCTCGCAGGCCGCCACCTGCTCGCGCAACCCGGCGCCCTGGGTGTCGAGCTGCTGGCCACGTTGCCGTGCGCTGGCCAGGTCGCGATCCAGTTGCGCGAGCTTGGCGGTGAGTTCCTGCAGCTTGCGCTCCTGCTCGGCGTTGCGCGCCTGCAGTGCATCGCGCTCGCTGATCGCGGTCTGCAGGTCGCGCTGCAAGCGCTGGGCTCTTGCGGATTCGTTTTGTGCGCGGCTCTGTGCGCCACCCACCTCCTCGGTCAGTTTGGCGCGCTCCTGCTCCGCTGCGTCGAACTTCTGCTGCAGCGCACTCAGGTCCTGGGCCGACTTTTGCACCTGCTGCTGGGCGCGGCGCAAAGCCTCGCGCTCGCGGCTGGCCCGTTTGTCTTCCTGCGCCATCGAGGGGGAGGTCAGGCTGACCAGGAGCACTGCAAGCAGGGAGGCACGCAGAAAGGTGGGCAACATCAGAAATCCTCCTTGGGGTAGGGGCGACTGGCACGCAAGGTCTGCCGCTTCAGATCGTCCTGGGCACCTGCTTTCACAAGCTGTGCGGCCAGTGCTTCGCGCTTGAGCTGGTGGGCCCAGTACAAGGGCACGAGGCCATCGGCGTCTGGCTGGTTCGGATCCAGCCCATGGCGGAGCAACACCGCCAGCACCTCCGGCAGGTTGTCGTTGATGGTCACCAGCAGCAGGCCGGCACCGGTGCGGTCCTTCACCTGCGTGCTCGCGCCCGCCTTGAGCAGCAAGCCGACCACCTCGGGGTGGTTGAGCTTGGCCGCGTTCATCAGGGGCGTGTGTTCGTTCAGTCCGCTCGCGTCCACCTGCGCACCGGATCGCAGCAGCAGCCGCACCATGTGCGTGTGGCCGCGCAGCGCTGCTTGACCCAGCGGCGTGAGCGGTCCACCGCGTCCGTCCACATCGGCGCCCGCGCGCAGCAGCGCACGCGCGGTCTCCACATCACCTTCACGCGCGGCCAGCAACAGGGCCGTGTTGCCCCACTCGTCCACCGCATTCACCTGCGCGCCGTCCTTGACGAGCTGGCGCAGGGCCACCACGTCGGCACGGCCGGCTGCGTCGATGAGTTGCTGGTCGAGCCTGCTGGCCAGACGAACCACCGGGTCGCTCGCGCTGGCCACCACCGCCTGGCGCTCGCGCTCCGAAGCGTGAAAGCGCACGCTGTCTTCGGGCATGAGCCCCCCCTGCTCGATGCGGTCCCGCAGCGCGAGCTGCTCGGCCCCGTGCCGCGCGCAGCCCACCAGAGCGACACACACCGCGCCGACAAGCCATGCCCGCCCGATGGGGGTCACCAGGTCAGAACTTCGCATTGAGGTACACCTGCATGGTGTTGATCGACAAGGGCAGACCCCTGATCTCGCGGCTGGAGAGCCAGCGTGCATTGATCCAGGTGTTGCGGCTCAGGCCGTACTGCGCACCCACGATGAAGCCCTTGCTGTTGGTGCCGCCCAGGTGGAAGTCGGAATCGTTGAAGGCGTCCAGCGTGGCATCGGCTTCCAGGTAGCGGTAGGCCAGCGAGAGCTGCCAGTCGTTCTTGAGCAGCATGGCGGGCATGCCCACCGCGACGCGCACCATGTAGCCGGTGGTCTGCGGCGTCACGTTCAGACCGGAGCGCGCGAGCGCCTTGCTGCTGCTGAAGCCGATGTTGCGCACATAGTCGCCACTGACGATCAGGTGAACCGGGTTGTAGAGGTTGAAGTCCACCGCGCCGGTGAGGTTGAGCACCTGGTAGTCGGCAGCCAGGCCATACAGATTGGTGTTGGGATCGCCGTCGTTGTCGATGTTGAAGAGCGTGTTGCCCTTCTGCCGGTAGTCGGGCGCGGTCTCGTTGGTGGTGGTGCTGTTGAAGGCATTGCGCACACCGCTGATGTTGCGGTAGTCGTACACGCCCAGCCCCACCTTGGCCCGCAGGTCGTTGCTGGGCACCCATTCCACACCGCCCTGCGCACCGATCAGCCACTTGCTCCTGGCCTCGTTGCTGAGCGAGCGCTGCACCTCCTGCAACGGGAACACGCCGAGTGTGGCAAACGGCCGCCAGACCCGGGCCGCCGCCGTGGGGTCTTCGTACTGCAGAGCCAGGCCGTCGAAGTTCAGATCGTCGTCCCACACCAGATCGGTGCTGAAGAACGGATTGGGCATGCGCCCGGCCGTGGTGGTCAGCCACGGCAGGAAGTCCTGTGAGCGGCCCTTGAGGAAAGCGCGATCGAGCGAGAAGTTGGACTTGTTGTTGAAGTTGCCCAGTGTCTGGTTGGTCGACACCGGTTCGAACTGGCTGCCGGTGGCCAGTCGCAAGCCGGCCGTGATGTCGGGGGTGACACGCGCGGTGAACCCGAAGCGGGCACGCAGGCGGGCACGGTCGCGGTCTTCGATGGTGTTGTCGATGTCCTGGCCCTGCACCTGGAAGAACACCTCGGGCGCATTGGATTCGGAGAACATGTCGCGCTGCAGACCCAAGCGCAGGTCGCCCTCGAACTTGAAGCGGTCCACCCACTCGGGCACCGCGTTCACGTCGCCCCAGCGCTCGGCCTTGGCCTGCGCCACCACCTCTTCGCGCACCTCGTCGGCGATCTGCTTGCGCACGGACTCGGGCACGAATTGCACGCGCACCGTGGACTGCTCGGTCTTCTTGGCCTCGGCCACCGACGCCTTGGCCTTGGCCTCGGCTTGTTTGACCAGCGCATCGGCCTTGTCGGCCGGCAACACGCCTTGCTGCACCAGCGCCTGGATGAGGTTGATCGTGGTCTGCTTGAGCGTCTCGAGGTCTTCTCGCTCGTCGGCCTGGGCTGCACCGAGGCCAACGGTGATCAGGGCCGCCAGGGTCACTTGGCGCATGGCGTGGTGCAAAGGTCGTTTCATGGGATGTCTCGCAAGGGGCGGTGTTTGAATGGAACGCTGGACCGCGTGTGTCAGGAGCGGGTGGAGATGCGCAGTCGAATCGGTTGTGGCATGTCGCCCGGTGCGCCCTCGCGCACGGGCGGGAGGTTGCGCAGGGCCAGGCGCAGCGCCTCGTCGAGTTCGGGTTTGTCGCTGGTACCCACCAGCTCGACCCGGGTGACCAGACCACTGCTGTTGACCCACACATTGACCACGCGCTGGTACTCGGCGGCTTCGCGCAACTTCTTGTCGCGCTGCACGGCGTCGCTGATGCGGTCCTTCACCAGCGCGCCGTACCAGGCGAAGCGGTTGCCGCCACCACCTCCACCGCTGCCGATCAGGTCGCCACCGCCCGGTTTGCCCACCAGGCCGAAGTTGTCTCCACCACCGCTGCCGGCGGCATCCACGCCCAGGTCCGGGCCTGGTGGTGGCGCCTCTGAAGGCTGATCGGGTGCGGCTTCCGGCTTGGGCACGTCGATCTTTTCCTGCTTCTGCTCGGGTGGGGGCGGAGGCGGTTGTGTCTTGGGCGGGGGTGGCGGTGGCGGCGGCTTGAGCAGCGAGATCTCCTGCACCGTGCGCTTCTTCGTCGGCTCGGTGGGTTTGGACAGCCACTGGTAGAGCCAGACCGCCAGCGCGATCACGCCAGCCACCAGCAGCACCATGACCGCCAAGCGCATGAATCTCTGGTTCACGGCCACACCCTCGAGCGAGATGACTCGGACCAGGGACACCGCGGAACTGGCTCCGCCAGGCCGCGGGTGTCGCCCCCATGGGGGGGTCGCGCGAAGCGCGGCGGGGGGGTGTTCATTTGACGAGTCGCTGTGTCACCAGACCGATCTGGTTGAGTTCGAGCCGTCCGAGCAGGTCGAGCACTTCAACCACTTTCTCGTATTGCACGGCAGAGTCGCCCTTGACCACGATCGGGAACTCGGGCGTGCCCGCCTTGAACTGCAGCAGGCGCGCCTCCAGATCGGCCAGCGTGGCCATGGGGTAGGCGTCGAGGTACAGCGCACCGGTCTCGGTGATGGTGATGGCGCGCGTGGCCGGCTTGGCCAGGCTGGGGGTGTCGCTGGCTTTGGGCAGGTTCACCTTGATGCCTTGCACCGAGGCTGTCGTCATGAGAATGAAAATGACCAGCAGCACATACGACAGGTCCAGCATCGGGGTGATGTTGATGTCGTCGTAGATCGCACCGTCTTCCTGGGCTTTGGACATGTTCGTGTTTCTTAGGGTCTGTTCACACTGTTTTTGCAAGTGCGAATGGGCTGAAAACAGCGCCAATCAAGGCGCGCGACGACGGCCAGACTGGGCGTCTGGCCTGGGAGTGCAACGAAGAGTGGCGCTGTTTTCAGCCCATTCCCTTCGGGTTGCAGCCAAAAAGGCCATGCGCGGCGTTGCGAAGCCTGGCCGGGGGGAAGCCCCGGCTGCGTTTCGCGCCTTGCGCATGGCCTTTTTGATCCGCAACGCATCTTGGAAAAACAGTGTGAACAGGCCCTAATCGCCGTAGGTTTCGGCCATCTTGGTCACGAACTCGTCCACGAACACGTTCATGTCGTTGGAGATCGACTTGATGCGCGTCTGCAGGTAGTTGTAGCCAAACAGCGCGGGGATCGCCACGCCCAGGCCGGCCACCGTGGCCACCAGCGCGGCGGCAATGCCGGGCGCAATCGCGTTCACGTTCACGTCGCCCGCCGCGGCGATGGCGGCGAAGGTGATCATCACGCCCACCACCGTGCCCAGCAGGCCCAGGAACGGGCCGCCCGAGATGGCGATGGTGAGCATCACCATGCCCTTGTCGAGCCGCTGACGTTCGCGCGTGAGCTGCGCGTCCAGGCTGGAGCGCACCGCGAGCATGGCGCGCTCGCCCACCGAAGGTGCCACCACGCCGTCGTGTTCCACCGTGGCGCCCGGCGAGCCGTCGGCATGAAAGCGCGACTTGAGTTCGCGCGCACCCACCTGGAAGATGCGGTGCAGCGGCGAGTCCTTGTACTGATCGCCCTGCGAGGCCAGCTGGTCGAGCTGGCTGGCGTGCAGCGACGGGCCACCTTCGAGCGTGCGCAGGCGGGTGGCGAGCTGGTCAAAGGCCTCGGTGAAGCGGGGATTGCTGCGGTCCTGGCGCGTCAGCAGCACCGCCTTGGCCCACATGATGTAGATCGCGATGAAGAACATGAACACGCAGATCACCACCACCACCCAGCCGTCAACGGTGAGGTTGTTCATGGTGGCCATGAAGTAGCCGGTCTGTGCGCCCTGCTCGGTGGTCTCTTCCTCACCCATGCGCACCAACTTGCCCGCCTGGCCCTGGCTGTCTGCCTGCGCGGCGATCCAGGCCTCGGGGCGCTGTTCGGTGGAGATCTGCACCTCGTCGATCTCGCCCACCAGGCCGGCGCCCACGCGCAGGGCGCCCGCCGGTACAAAAGCGGTTGCAACATTGGCGACGGCTTTGCCATCGAGGTACAGCACGGCATTCGTTCCAGAGCTCACGGCCACATGGCGCCAGGCATTCAGCGCCAGTGGCGCCCCGCCCTGGGCCACCGTGCCGCCTGCGCTCAGCTCCGGCACACCGCCCCGAAGCGAGAGCATCAGGCCACCAAAGGCCAGCAACTCGCCGTCGACCCGCTCCGGCTTGATCCAGGCCGAAAACGTGAAGCCGGTGGCCGCCTGCAACGTGGCGTCGCCGACCTGCAAACCGCCGTCGGCATTGAGCCGCGCCGATCCACCGATCAGCCCACTGGGCACGAAGGTGGCGGTGCCACCCGACACGTGATGGCCGGCGGCGGTGGTGTCTTGCGGCAGGCCGCTGGCGTCGCTGAGGTGGTACACGGCCCACTGCGCGGCGTCGTACAGGCCCGATGCCGGCACCGGTTGCGCTGATTCGTTGCCGTAGTACAGCCACACGTGCTGCACGGCGCTGCTCCCGGCCACGCGCGGCACCTGCACCCACACGAAGGCCAGTTCATTCGTGCTGTCGAAGCGCTCGATGTGGTGCGCGAGCACCGTCTTGTCGTCCTCGGCCACGAAACGCAGGTCGGAGCCGTTCTCGTTGGCGGCGAGGAAGTCGAAGTTGCCGGTGGACAGGCGCACCAGCACGGGCACACCCGTGGCCTCGGCCGTGATGCCGGCGGCCTGCGTGTCCAGCGTGATCTTCTTGCGGATCGTCCAGCCCTCATCCCACCAGGCGTGGGCAGAGAGCGGCAACATCAACACGCAGAGAGCGAGAGCAAAAAAGCGTTTCATGGGAAGACAGAAAAGATGGCGTGCCGCCCGCGGCGCGGGACATGCACGAAAGGTACGAAGGAACGATGGCGGTGGCGTTACAAAAGAGAAGGAACCATCCGTTCGGACTACGCTCATGGCGCGTCGCCAAAGCCCAGCACGTCGACCCGCACCACCGAAGGGCGCAAGGCCGAAGCCATCTCCTGCGCCGCCTTGGCCGACTCGGCCGCCGCCTGGTTGAGCGACTCGACCACCTTGCCGGTGTCGTCACCACCCGAGGTGGCGCCCGACGACGCGGCCGAGACGGCGCTGGTGTCGGCCACGGGCGTGCCGGCGCTGGAGCCCGAAACAGAGATGTTGTCGGCGCCCAGCACCACCAATGCGGCGATGTTGAGGTTGCCGGCCCGGATGCCGGCGTCGCCGGCGTTGACCGTGCCTTTGGGAGCGATCAGGTCGACGTCGCCGGCGATGATCCCGTTGGTGGACAGTGCCCCGATGCCCGAGCCTGCCGCAGCGGCCTGGATCTCCTGGGTCACATTGCCATCGCTGTCGGTCTTGATCACCGGGGGCGGCACCGCCGTCGCCGTCTTCTTGCCCTTGCCGGCATCGATGTCGCCCTCGCTGGACCAGATCAGGACATCACCACCGGCGGCGGTGAGCACACGCGACTGGTTCACCAGCACATCGTCCCTCGCCAGCATGCGGATGTCGCCGGCCCCCACGGTGATGATGCCCAGCGGGCCGGTGTCCTTGCCGCTGTCCAGCGGCGTGACCAGTGCCTCCGGCGTGTTGCTCAAGCCGACCACCACCCCGCCGCCGGGCACCAGCAGTTCGATGTTGCCGCCTTGCTCCGTCTTGATCCGGCTGGCGAACACATCGATCGTGCCCTGGTAGGCACCCGTGGCCAATGAGGTCCCCATGCCTGGAAACGCCATTTCCAGAGCCCGATAGGCGCGAGTGAAATCACCCGCGTACGGGTTGGGTTTTTCCGGCTTGTTCGGTATGTTGGCGATCCGACCAGTCTGCCGGATGCCGTTGAACAGCATCTCGCGCACCCGGGTGCGCTGCACATCGGGAGCCGCCGCAGCGACCTGCTGCACCCGCTGCAGGGCCTGCTCGCGTGAGAGCGTGTCGTCGCCTGTCAGCCAGCGCGCCAGCCACAGCGTCTCGTCGCTGAACACCCCGTCGGCCAGTTCGGTGGCAAGCCTGTTCACCGCGCCTGCGGGGTCCAGACCTGCGGCGCCCACACCCGCTGCCAGATGCAGGTCTGCACCACCATCGGGCAACGCCGGGTTGTCCAGCGTGCCCCGGCTGAGCACACCGGCAGAAGCGCCAAGGTCAATGTCATGCCCCGCCGTCATTTCAAGCCGGCCGGGACCTGACACCGCCACGTAGCTGTTGCTCGAACGGATCGGACTCAGGGCAATGTCTTTCCCGGCCTCCACCACGCTGACGTCGCTGGCCGACACATGCTGGACGTCCATCGGCAGGTTGAGAATGTCATCGCCAGCACGAACACCCACCCGCTTGGCCGACTTGAGCACCTGGTTGTTGCCGAGGATCGACCCGTTCACGGCATACAGCTGCACCGGATCGGCATCGTTGGCGTGCACCGGCACCGCCGCATGTGCCTGCGTCGATCTGGCGCTGTATGCGTAGCTGAAAACACCCGAGGCCCGGGCATCCGAGCCGGGGTTCACCGCATCGGGCAGGGAAGCGGTGTCCGACAGCGTGATCCTGGCCGGCACATTCAGGTTCTCGCTGGCCAGCAGCTCGAGCTTGCCCTGTGCTGCCGGGCTGAGCTGCGCGCTGGACAACAGCGACACATCACCAGACATTGCAATGGCGGACAGGGAAGGCGGCAGCACCGTCAAGAGCACGTCGTCCGCGTAGGCGCCCAATGCCAGGTTCACCGGAGACTTGTAAGCGTTGGCCAGCGACTGCGCCTGCGCGGTGCTGCCGACGCCACCACCAAAGAGCCGAACGTTCCCGGTCGCACTCAGCAGCGATGCTGAACTGTCTTCGGCGTAAGTGGAAAACACGCTCCACTGCGCGTTCGCTGCCTGAGTCGTTCCGATGTTGAATCCCGCCGTGGACGACTGCACCACCAGGTGCGGGTTGATGATGGCGTGCACATCCACATCGCCCAGCGCAGTGGCGGTCACGGCCCCGTCGCCCACCGCCAGGATGGTGTGCACGGGGCGGCTTGAGACCGAGTAGCCGCTGCGAATGCTGCCACCTGCCTTCAGGTTCACATCTCCCAGATCGGCGTAGTACTGACCGCTCAGCACATCGCCACCGGCCGTCACGTTCACATCGCCGCCGCCCGTGCGCACGGCCGCCGAGGCATCGGCCACCGCCGAAGTGGTGTACCCCTGCGTAGCGGCAGACGCCGACAGGTTGGACACCTTGCCCCCCGCGGTGATGCTGACATTGCCTCCGCCCAAGGTAGCCACACCCTGCTCGAACTTGTCGAATCGCACCCACCAGGCGGGCTGGGCATTCGCGACATAGCTCACGCCATCGGCGCCCAGCCTGCCCTGACGGAACAGCCAGTTGCTGTACAGCTGGGCTGAAGCAACGCCCTGCACATCGCGCTGCGCCGACATCATGATGTCGCCGCCACCCTGGCTGAACTGGGCGAGGGCTGGCACGGCAAAGCCCGCCGCTGGCGTGTACCGGGTGCCCGCCGTGTAGACGGCCGAAGCGTTGGACTTGAGCACGATGTCCTGTCCGGCCGCCATGCGGATATCGCCAGAACCCGTGCGAATGAGCTTGGCCGCGGCCAGCGTCAGGTCGCCCGCCCCCGCCCGGGTGTTCATCACGTCCGCCGAGCCGGCATCTGCACCGGCCACGAGGTTGAACGACCAGGCCTTGCCGCCCCTGACCGTCGCGTCCTGCAACGCGGCGGGGTTGGCGCCGTCCAGCTTTGTCGCTGTGGAGAAGCCGTCCGACAGGTTGTTGTTGATGTTCAGGTTGCCGCCAGCGCGCAGCGTCAGCACGCCGGCCTCTCCGCCCGCGGTGGCGTCCTGAAAGTTCCAGTCCGCGCCCAGCGTCATGGCGTCCGCAGAACGGACCTCCGCGCCCGAGACAATATGGAACGCCGGGTTGCCCGCCTGGCCCAGGCGGCCCTTGATCGCACCGTGGTTGCCGGCGTAGGCGTTGTTGTCGTTCTTGATCCTGGTCAGGCCCAGCGTGGTGCCTGCATCGGTGGTCGATACGTCGAGGGTCTCTTTGTTGTCGTAGACCCGTACCGCCTCCAGCGTCACCTCGCGTGCCCCGGTGATCGTGCTGTCCAGCGCGGTCACAGCCACGTCGTTGCCTTTGCGCTGGGCACGCAGGTGCACCTCGCCGCCTGCGCCTCCGCTCACGTCGATCACAGCGCCGGCCTGCAGATCGATGCCCTGCGCGTCGGTTTCACTGGCCTGCGTGGCCGCGCCGAGTTCAACCCGGCCACCTTCGCCGCCCACAGAGGTGGCGGCCGCCTCCACCCGGGCCGTCCCGGTCAGCGTGACCGACTGGCCGTACAGCGCCACCTGGCCCCCTTCAACACCCGAGGCCGAAACCGTTCCGTTCACGGTGAGCGCGCCGCCATCGGCGGTCAGCGTCACCTTTTGAGCTTTCACCACATCGGTGGCGGCCACTGTCAGCGCGCCGGTTCTGGCACGCAGGCTGCGTTCACCCTCGAAGCCGCCGGCGTTCAACTGTGCATTGAGCGCGGAGAAGTTGGCCAGCGATTTCGCGTCGATGCGCACCTGGGCCGCCTTTCCGGTCTGGCCGCCTCCATCGGCAGGGGTCTGACCCGCCAGCGTCGCCCCTTCAAGGTCCACGGTGCCCTGCACCGCCGTCGCCACCAGCGCGCCGCCGTCGGCGCCCGCGCCACCCGACACATCGATGCGTGCACCCGCCTTCGCCTCGATCTTGCCGGTCGCGCTGCTCAGCGTCACATGGCCGCCCCCGATGCTGCGGGTCTCGTCGAAGAACGCCACCGAGCGACCCGACACGTCGATGTCGGCGTTCGCGCCCAGCGTGACGTCACCGCTCACCGCTGCCAAGGTCAGCGCACCGCCGCCCAGGTCGGCCTGGGTATCCAACAGAACCGAACCCGCCTTCAGCTCCCAGGCAGCGCCCAGAGAAGTCGTTGCGACCAGTGCCGTTGATGGCGTCATCTTGCCCAGGGTCAACGCCTGGGTGCCGGCGTCCAGCGTCTGGCTGGCGCCGGTGCTGCCGGTCAGCCGCGCGGTGGTGATCGAAGCCCCGTTGCCGAGCTGGGTGCTGCCGGTGCCCGAAGCCACCAGCTCGTCGGCGGTGATGCCCACGTTGGCAAAACCGCTCACCGCCTTCTGGCCCTGGCCCAAGGTGAGGGTCTGCGCCTGTACCTCCAGCGATCCGCTGCCCAGGGTCAGTCCAGCCGGTGTGGCGTTGGGCACGCCCGCGGTGTTGGCCAGGGTCAGGTTGCGGGCGCGCAAGCTGGCGGTCTGCCCCGCCCCACCGAAGCCCGCGAGTCCTGCGCCTTGCAACGTCAGGTTCTTGATCAAGGGTTTCCCATCGCTGCCCACCCCGCCGACGTCCACATCCCCGTGGAAATCAAACGTGGAGTAGCTGGTCAGCGCCAGGCTGTCCAGGCTCTGCAGCCCGTCCAGTTCCGACTGGCTGAACGTCAGGCCATCCACCGGCTGGGCCGGGCTGCCGAAGTTGATGCGTGAACTGCCCGCGCTCAATTCGCCGGCCACGGCAACACCCTCTTTGACAAAGGCCAGCTGGCCCGCGAAGGCGTTGTCCTGCGTGGCATCGATGGCGATTGCCTTGGCCGCCTGAAGCACGCTGTCGGCTGCGCCGATCAGCGTGCCCTGGCTGCGGTCAGGCGACCCGGTGCGCGTGAAGCTGGCCGACGAGGATGCGGCCCGCACGAAGGCGCCATTGCCCGCCGTGCTGATGCTGCCCGCGTTGCCGCCTGCACCCTGTGCGTTGATGGCGCTGCCCGCGGCCAGCGTCAAGGTGTCCCTGGCCGCCAGCATCACCTCGGGCGCAGTCAAGGCGCTCCGCGCATCGTTGGCCAGGGTCAGGGTATCGGTCAACACGGTCAGATCAGTGCCCGTCTGCGAGCGGGAGCGCGCACCGCCCAGCAACAGACTCTCGGCACCCAGGTCGTTGATCCAGCCCGTCGCGACCCAAGCCTCGTCCGGGGCCGCCGCATCGGCAGAGCCCGAGACCCGCAAGTTGGCGGCAGCAATGTCAACGGCCGCTCCCGCACCCCCGGCGGCGCCCTGCGTCGCCACCGTTCCATTGAGCCGCAGGCTGTCCGGGCCCGTGCCCAGGCTCACCACGGCCAGCCGCCCGGCGTCCTGGGGCGAAAAGCGGGAGTCCGCGAAGAACGAAGACGCTGCCGCGAGCGTGTACTCGGACCGGTCCCGCACCTGGTCCCGTGTGAGCACCTGAATGCCCTGCCAGTCACCCGCACGAGGAGCTCCAGAGCGGCTGTCGGTGAGGTAGCCCGAGGCCACCTGCACACCGTCCGCGCGGGTGTAGCCGCTTCCCGGCAACACGGGTGATTCGCCCGGGTTCAACCGCACTGCAAAGGCCCCCGGCAACAGGGCGTAGTGCGCAGGCAGCAAGGTGTAGACGCCATCGGCCAGACCGGCCACGCCACGCAGGTACACGGCGGCACCTCCGTCGGGGGCAAAGCCTTCCTGCGCATCGTTGGGTGCGAAGCCATCTGTGTAGCCGGGCATCACCGCGAAGGTGTCTGCCTGGGCCAGGAAATCCTTCGAACCACCGGGCCCCACGGTGAACTCGTGGGCCTGGGCATCGCCACCGCCGGCCACCGAGACCTGGGCACCGGACTGGAAGTCCACCTGGGCGCCCTTGAGGCTGACCGACTTTTCGGGGAGATCCGAAAGAATGTCGCCGCCGTAAGACCACTCCCGGCCATTCACCACGGAGCCGAAAGGCAGCACGGTGCCCGCCTGGGCAGACACCGAGGTCAGACTGCCCGGCGCCAGGGTCAGCGATCCGCTGGCCTCCAGCTCGATTTGGCCCAGGGGCGCCCAGATGCTGCCTTGCTGCGAGATCTGGCCCGCCTCGATGCGCAGGCGACCAAAAGCGGACAGCGGCTGCTGCGCCGCGCCGGCTGACTGAACAATGCGCACCGTCTTCCCGGGCGCGGACACCTTGAAGTCGCTGTAGGTTGCCGGCGCCAGCACCTTTGCGGTGAACGTCAGATCGCCCGCCGTGTCGAGCGCACCGGCGAGAGGGCCCACAGCGTCCACATCCACACCCGACAGCTCGATCTGCTCGGAAGCGGTCAACCGGGTTTCGGCCACGCCGCTCAGCGTGGACTTGCCCACCACCTCGATGCGCGTGGCGTCCACATTGAGCGCACCGGTGCCAGCCACCGGCGTGTTGACCACGCTCTGGCGCAACGTGGATTGGTTGCCCATGCGGACCCGTGCAGCCGTCACATGGGCGGTGCCTCCCGCCATGTCGATGAGAGGGGTGTCCAGACTCACCGAGCGCAGCGGCATGGTGCGACCACCCCCGATGTTCACACCGTCTTGCAGGCGGATCGCATCTTTGGACCCAAGAGCGATCTGCTCGAAACCCGCCGCCTCGATGCGGTTCATGTCCAGGCGCGACCGGTCGCTGAACGCGGCCGGTATGGCTTGCCCGGCTTGCAACGCCTGCGCCTGCGCGGGAACGGAGGACTCGACGCTCAGCACACTGGGGGCCACCGGAAAGGGGATCGGGCTTGGCGTGGGCGCGTTGTCATTGCCCAGGTGGATCGTCAGGCTGCCGCCGTACTGGTCTGGTGCGCCGGCCTGGGCCAGCAGCGTGCCATCGAGCACCATGCCTTCACGCGCTGCAATGGACACAGAACCCGCGCCGCTGCCCAGGTTGCGACCCAGACCCCCCGCCTCGTTGCGCTCGGCCAGGTAGACCGGCGCAGCACCGGAGACGTTGATGCTGGAACCCTCCTTGGCGATCACATGACCGGTGGACGCGTTCAGGCTCACAGAGCCTCCGTCCAGCACCCGGCCAACTGGCTGGCCCGTGGCATCGGCATGGGTCAAGGCCGTGCCGGACACATCCAGGCTGGCGGCTTCACCCAGGAAGATGCTGCTGGAAGCGTCGAAGTCCTTGTCGAGGGGCGCTGACAGCCTCGCCTCGATGCGACCCGCATGGGCCTGCGCCGAACCGAGGATGCTGACCTGGTGTGCCGCATTCAGGGTCAGCGAGCCACCCGTGTCCAGGACCGTGCGCGAGCCCGTACCCAAGGTGACATCGCCCAGAAGATTGGAGTCGGCCGCCAGGGTCAGGTTGACCGGGCTGCGCTCATGGGGCGGCAAGGCCCGCAGCGACGCCATGGAAGCCACATCGGTGCCCGACGTCTGGACCGCAAACCCCGGGTTGAGCTCGCGCGACTGCAGCTGTGGCGCCAGCACGGCACCTTCGGCCAGCGTCACACCCTCGCGACCCGTGACAGCGATGTTCTCGAAACCGCCCGACGAGAACCACTCGGGCCGCAGGAAAAGCGCGTTGCTGGCGCCCGTGGGTTCGCCACCGATCTGGACCGACCCCGACGACAGCTTCAAGGTGCCGCCATCCTGGAAGCCAAAGCCCAGCAGGCGACCATCCAGCTCGACCCGACCCGGCATCGAGCCATCGGTCCTCAACGTTTCGTTGGCGACCAGCGTGGCGGTGCCACCACTGCCATATTTCAGTGTCCCGTCGCGTTGAAGCCAGGCCGCACCCGACACATCGACGGTGGAGCCGCTGCCCAGAACCGCGTCACCGATGGCCGACAGCGTGACGGAGCCACCGTCGATCACCACGCTGCGGCGCGCCGAGTCGTCGAAGCCCACCTGTTCGTTCACCCATTTGCCAGCCGTCGAGAGCGTGACCCCGGGGGCCACCACCACATCGGCTGTTTCGAGCACGAATGCGTTGGTCGGATCGGCCTGGTTGCCCCGCGTGTTGAATTCGATGACACCCCCCGCGGCACTGACGTCGGCGTTGACCGCGACCGCGCTGGCCGTGATCGACAACGACCCCCCGTCCGGCAGAGCCACCGCCTGTTCCACCACGGCGCCCTTGTTCGAATGGATGGTGAGCCCGGCGATCAGATCTTCACCGAGCATCCTGGTGTCGATGAGCAGTTGGTTCTTGAGGTCGGCCGCCAGCACGTCGCCAAAGTTGAAGTTGATGGGCAACTGCTGGAACCCATGCCCCAGGCGCACCTGCTGAAAGTTCTTGAAATCATTTTCAACAGCTGAGGACCCCACCTGCAAGCGCGCACCCTGCGGTGCGGTGCCGGCGGCCAGCTGCCGCTCACCCACCACGGTCTTGCCCTGGATGGTCGACTGCAGCACCGTGCCGCCCATGCCCACGATGTTCATGGCACCTGCGGCTTTGCCATCGGTGTAGCCGGGGTCGTATTTCATGTACTCGCCCAGGTCGATGGTTTCCTTCTGGTTCCAGCGTCCGTAGTCGATCACGTAGCGCGTGGCGATGCCGTCGTAACGCACGTTGGCATCTGCCTCGCTCACCTCAACCCGCTGGCCGTTGGAAAACAGCAGCGTGGACTTGACGGTGGCGGGCGTGTACTCGACGCTGCCTCCCGAGAGGTTGATGGTCGAACCCGTCTCCAGGATCACCTCGCCCTGCGACCGGATGTTCACCGTGCCGCCCTGGGTGGACCGCTCCGCCACCGTGCGGCCCAGGCGGGCCTGGTAAGCCTCCAGGCTGTCCTCGGCGATCAGGGTGGACTCACCACTGCGGGCTCGGGCCAGCGCACGCTCCACGTCCAGGTACACCTTCTCGCCGCGCAGCACACCGTTGCGGTTGGCGGGCGAATCCTTGAGCTCATCCCCCCGAAGCTCCACTTCCACCGTGTTGCGCTCCCCCGAGACCTGCACACCCGACAGGCCGGACACATCGATCACGGCACCCTCGGCCACGTGCACGCGCGCCGTGCCCGACACCTGATCGATGCCCACCGTGGTGAACGGGTTGACCCCCAGACCATCCACGTTGAGCGGTTTGTCCACCGCGGTGATGTCCACCACCCCGCTCGCCGCGCGAACCGTGGAGCCTGTCGCCAGGCGCACGTCGTTGCCCAGGATCTGTACCCGGGACTTGTTCTCCAGATCGGACTTCAGCGTCTTGACCGTGCCCACCTGCTCGATCCAGTCCAGCGAGGTGGTGGCGTCATTGACTTCAGGCAACACCTCGGTCACGCTGCCGGTCCCCAGGGTCACACGCCCGGCGCGCTCGGTCCGGCTGCCAGGACTGTTCAGGTTGGCGGCCCCCGGGCTTTTGTAGCTGTCGCTGGCCATCAGGTACACCGTCCCGTTGGCCACCACCGAGGTCGTGGCACGGGCCAGACCGAGCTGGTTGACGGCCAGTCCCACCATGGTCACGTTGCCGGTGGTCGCAGTGAGTTGGCCCAGATTGGTGGCATTGCCCAGCAGATCCCGGGCCGGGTCCGTCAGATCCACCGCCTGCCCATCCAGCAGGCCGTCCTTGACGCTGGTGTTCGCCGCGTCGTAGCTGTTCAGGCCGGCCGGACTGTCCACCTCCACCATCAGGCCACGCACGTCGTTGTCGCCAGCGGCCGAGGCCGTGCGCAGGTAGGCCTTGGTGCCCGCCGCCAACACCACCTGGCCGCCCGGCGCCGAGATGCTGCCCTGGTTGATGACCGTCGGCGCGATCAGCATGATGCGCCCCTGCTCGCCCGCCGTGATCTGCGCGCCCTCGAACACTTTCACGAACCCGCCCGTGCCCTGGTACTGCGGCTGATCGTCACCCGGCAGCAGCGTGTTCAAGATGTATTTGTCCGCGATGTCCAGGCTGCTGGCCGTGAAGCTGTTGAGGTTCACCTGCGACCCGCCCATGAAGGCGATGCCGTTGGTGTTCACCATGATCACGTTGGCTTTCTGGCCGGCCGCCTGCGTGATGCTGCCCGCGATCACGCTGGGGTTG
The DNA here is from genome assembly GCF_036675665.1 of Hydrogenophaga sp. GTDB lineage: Bacteria > Pseudomonadota > Gammaproteobacteria > Burkholderiales > Burkholderiaceae_C > Hydrogenophaga. Next base: position 272,161 of record NZ_JAKFEO010000010.1, read on the forward strand.
ATGTCCCAGATGCGGTTGAGCGTGGTGAAGCTGGCACCTTGCACGAACTGGTTGTTGACCAGGTCGTTGACCTGACCAAATTGCACCGTCTTGCCGGCACCCACGTTGAAGGTCTGCCAGTTGTGGATGGCCTTGTTGCCCACCTGGTTGACGAACGCCCGGTTGCCAATGACGCTGTACCCCGCATTCGCACCCTGGGGCACGGGCAGCTCGGCCAGCACGGGCGCCGCCAGCAGCAAGCCGCCCAGCAACACACTGGCGCTGCGCGCGCCACTGGCCGACTTGCCACGGCCCCGTGTGCTTTCGGCGGCGGGCACCAGGCCCCCCACGCTCTGGCTGAAGACGAGGCGGTAGCGTTGGCGGTTCATGGGGTTCTCCTGCGCTGCATCACCACTCGTAGGCGACGCTGAAATGAAAGCGGTGGTCACCGCGGGCGGTGTTGCCCACGGCTTTGAGGGGGTACGCCCATTGCAGGGCGGCATCGAGACCGTTGAAGCCTTTGAGGCGCAAGCCCAGACCCAGACTGGCCAGGGTGAAGCGGCTGGTGGCGGTGATGGGTTCGAGCACGCGCACGGTGCCCGCGTCGACAAAGGCAATGGCGTGCAGGTCGGTCACCGCTTCGCCCAGCGAGGGGAAACGGCCCTTGAAGTTGGGCGACTTGCCCTCCAGCGACACCGCCAGGCCGGTCTCGCCCAAGGCGGCCGATTCCAGGTAGCCACGCACCGTGTCCACACCGCCGATGGCGAACTGCTCGTTGGAAATGAGCGGCTGCCCGGCCACCTGCCATGTGGTGCGCAAGGCAAGGCCGTAGTCGTTGGCCAACGTGCGCTCTTGCGAGGCATTGCCGCGCAGGTAGGCGTAAGACGGACGGCCCTTGAAGCGCTTGTCGGCGAACTCCTGCTCGTCGCTGCCCAGGCCCTGCACGTTGAAGTTGAACGACAGGCCCAAGCGTGTCGTGCCCTGCTCGGTCAGGCGCGTGCCGTCCCAGCCGATGGTGAACGGCGTGTATTTGATCGGCGTGTTGAAACCGCCACTGCCGATGAGGTTGACCGACTGGTCGAAGTCCTTGACGTCCACGCCGAACGAGGCGCTGTGGAAGAACGAATCGCTGCCCGGCAAGGGCTTGATATAGCGCGCGCCCAGGATGGTGCCGCGGCCGACCACGTTGAGCGTGCCCACGGCCGACACGTCGGAATCGGACTTGACGCCATAGAGCGCGAGAAACTCACCCCCCGCCAGCGGAATGGTGTAGTTGACCGAGAACACCTGGCTCTCGCTGGGATTGCTGGGCGCGGTTTGCAGGCTCAGGCCAATGCTGTGCTGCTTGCCCCAGAGGTTGTCGTAGCGCACGCTGGCGTTGAGCCGGGTGCGCGACGTGTCGGGGCTGTAGCGGTCGTTGAGCTCCACGCTGCCGTGCAGCGGCAGCTTGTCCTGCACCTTCAGGTCCACCTCCACCGTGCCCGGCGTCTTGCCCGGGCGCAGCACCGGCGTGACACGCCGGTCGGCGTTGCGGTTGAGCGCGGTCAGCTCGGTCTGCATGTCTTGAAAATTGGGCACATTGCCTTCGGCCAGCTCGGGCGCACCGGCGCGGATGGCGCCCTGGTCGAAGTAGCGCGACTCCACCACCCGCAGGCGGTCCACCGGTGCTTCGGTCACGGCCAGACGCACCACGCCTTCGTTCACCCGCTGCTGCGGGATCGTCACCAGCACGGTGAGGTAGCCCACACCGTGGTAGGCCTTCTCCAGCGCCTCGCGCGCTTTCTCCACGTCGGCCAGCGTCTTCTGCTCGCCCATGTGCGGGTACACCGCTTTCTCCACGGTCAGCGCGGGGATGAGGGTGGTGCCTTCGACGCGGTATTCGAAGATGTCGAATTTCGCTTCCTGGGCCTGGGCAGAAGTTCCACAGAACAAGGCCCCGACCAACAGGCTGAGGGCCGCTGCACCACGGCGCAGGAATACGAAGGAGCGTCCTGGCGCGGGTCTGAACAAACACAGCAGCATGAAACGCCTGTTAAAAAAACAAATTCACAAAACAGGATCGGGACAGCCATCGCTGGCTGTCCCGGATACCGGTTCAAGACACCGGCCACACCGGGCGTGGAGCACGCCCGGGTGTTGGTCAGGTCGTCGGATTACTGGATCGATGCCGAGCAGGCATTGCCGCCCTTGTAGCCCTTGGACACCTGGGTCGGGAAATCGACGTTGGCGAAACCAGACAGCGGCGTGGCGAACAGACCGCGCAGATCGGTCACGCTCGGGTCGCCCAGAACCGTGGCCAGACCGGTCATCAGGCCAGCGCCTTCGGCCGGTGCGGTGGCAGCGGTGAAGGCCACCAGCTCGTACCAGAACTCGTAGTCGCCGTCGATGGCGGTCTGGCGCTGCTTGGCGTCGGCCGTGGGCGACACGCTGTTCAGCTTGGTGAAAGCAAACTTCTCGGTGCCGGCTGCCGCGTTTTCCAGCGACAACACGCCGATGGCGTAGGCGTTCGCGTTGGAAGCAGCGGTGATGTTGGCCTTGACGTCGCCCGAACCGTTGTTGGAACGGATGGTGACGCTGGGGTACACCGTGGAGCCGACCAGGTTGGAGCCGTCCGGCGTCAGCGCACCGGCACCCAGACCCGTGGCGCAAGGAGCGTTCAGGAAGAAGGCGTTGGACGACGACTGGGTGCCCGACGTGCCGACCCGGCGCTCGACCTGCAGCGGCGCGCCGGCCAGCGTGCTGGCCAACAGGCCAGCGTCCTTGTCAGCGGCCCCACCGCCCACCAGGGAAGCGTACTTCTGGCGGCTCACGTTGGGCTGGCAGGCCGGGGTGGTGTTCACCGCGGTGATGGCGGCACCGGAGCCGGTGGCGGCGCATGCGGGGCTGGTGATGCCCTGCGACTGCTGCATGGCCACATACAGCGGGTAGCTCACGGCCAGGCCAAAGCCCTGGGCCACGTTGGTGGACACTTCGCTGCCGATGTCGGTCAGGCTCTTGATCACGCCCAGGTTGAGCTGGTTCAGGGTGTACTCGGTGTCCGACACACCGCCCACGGGCAGGGTGGGCACGGCGTTCACGCTGGCGTTGGGCGCCACGGTCACGGCCAGACTGCCACAGTTGAGGTAGGTCGGGTCTTGCGTGGCAAAGCCGGTCAGGGCGCAGGTGTTGCCGGTGGTGGCAGCGATGTTCTTCAGGCGCTTCACCGAGCCGCTCACGCTGGGGTTCACTTCACCCGCCAGGAACAGGTGCGGGGTGTAGGCCTCAAACGAGCCCACGTCGAAGGTGTGGTAGACGACGGTCTTCTTGCCTTCCAGATCGGCACCGGCCGCAGGGCCCATGGTGCAGGCGTAGGCGGCGAACTTGCCGGCGGCGCTCTTGCCGGGGGCCGCATCGGCAGCGGTGGTCACCGACTTTTCCAGGTACACGTGCAGGTCGTCAGGAGCGCCGTTGCTGTTCGCGTCAACGCACAGCTTGCGGATGCCGCCGTACACCGAAGCGGTGGGGGCGGTGGCGCCGTTGATCCACAGCTGCACGGTGGAAGCGTCGATCTGCGCGGGGGTCAAGGCGAAGGAAGAAGAAGCCACGCAAGCCAGTGCAGCGGCCAGGGAGATGGAACGGATTTTCATGATGAAGTCCAAAGGATGGAAGACTGGAGGAAGAGAGACCGAGGGAAAGAGAGACCACCCGCCCATGGGCGAGCAGCCTCACCTGAAACCCAGGAACGTGAGGCCAGGCGCGCGCTTCAGGCGGCCTTGTTGTTGCGGCGGCGGGCGATGGCACCCATCAGGCCCAGACCAGCCAGCAACATGGCGTAGGTTTCGGGTTCCGGCACGGCGGTCACGCTGAAGGTCAGCACGTCGCCTTGCAGGGTCCACAGGCCGTATTCGGTGCCGCCAACGGTGGCGCCGTTGTTGTCGAACTCGATCACACCGTCACCGTCGAAGTCGTAGCCGATGGCCGTGAGCTTGGCCTTGGCGGAGCCGGTCAGGCTGCTGGAGACCTGGTTGAAGAAGGCCACGGCCTGCTGCTGGCCCGCGAAGGTGGTGCTGCCGTCGGCGTATTGGCCGTTGTACTGGCCGTTGGTGTCGAACATGGAGGTTTGTGCAATCTTCTCCATGCCGGTGCCGTTGTTGAAATAGGCAGCACTCCCTGCGCTGGCCAGGTTGGCTCCGTTGGCGTCGGTCGCATGCGTGCCGCTGACGTTCACGTTGTTGAAGAAGCCAACCACTGTCGAGTTGCCAGCAAGGCCATTGTTGACCGTGTTGGTAGACGAGGTGACCGCCAGCGCGGCGCCGGTGGTGGCGTTGATGGCGTTGCCAGAGGCGTAAATGCCACGCGAACCCACTGCGGTGCCCTCACCGTCCAGAGCCATCACCTGCAGCTGTGCCGTGCTGGTGGCGCCTGCACCGGCAGCCGCGGCATTGAAGTCGGTCAGGACGGTGCCGTAGTTGCCGATCACGGAAGCCGTCAGGCCGGTGCCGCTGTACTGGCCCGTGCTCAGGTTCCACGAACGGAACCACTCCGTGCCGCCACCGGACAGCGTGGTGTTGATGTCGACTTGCCAGGTGGCCAGCTGGGAATACGACAGACCCAGGTCGAACGAAGCCGAGGAGCCAGCGGAGGCATTGCCGAAGGACACGGAAGCCAGGAAGGTGCCGTCGCCAGACGCAGCGCCGGAGTCAACAGCGGCGTGGGTCAGGCCGGTGGCGGCCAGCAAGGCGGCCGCTGCGATGAGTTTGAGTTTCATGTGTGATTCCAATCTGAAGTGAAGTGACAAGGAAGGGGGGAACTTTTCGCCGGTTGCAGCTCCAAGCCATCGGCTGCACAGGAGGAACTGTAGAAATCCAACGTTGCACCGCATTGGTTCGGTTCCCGTGTCCGCGTAGTCCGTTCAGGTAGTGAAATCCGTCACACACCGGGCTTCACCCGCCCTCTCCCCTCCCACACCCCGTTTCAGTTCAGATCGCTGTGCGCCATCAACCGCAAGGTGGCGCTCTTGCCCACGGCCTGGGCGCGGTTGTTCACGTTGAGCTTGCGCATCACCTTCTGCAGGTGGTTCTTCACCGTGGGTGGGCTGATGCCCAGGATCTGGCCGATCTCCATGTTGGTCTTGCCGTTCTTCACCCAGTGCAGCACCTGGATCTCGCGCTTGGACAACAGGGTCACGGGCGCCAGGTCCACCGCGCTGCCCGAGGCTTCGCGCATGCGCATGCGGTGCAGCGCCAGGTGCATGTGGGGCATGAGCAGTTCCAGCAGATAGGCGTCGCGCTCGCTCGGCAAATGGTCCATGCCGGCGAAGACGAAGAAGCTGCCGTAGCTCCCCTGCATTTCACGCACGCCGTGCACGGCCACATGATTGAAGCCGCAGTGCTTGAGGTCGCTGATGAGCTGGCGCCGGCCCACCTGGTCGCCGCCTTCGCTGCTGAGCAGGCGCGGAATGCGCCCGCCGCGCAGCCAGTCGTCCACCAGGCGGGGCAGCAGGCCATCGGCGCGGTCGGTCACCAGCGCGTCCACCCGCTCGCTGGTCAGGCCGTTGGAGAAGCACTCCACCCGCAGCTGCATGCGCTCGATGTCGCCGTGCGCGCACCACAGCGATTCGTGGGCGATGAAGCCTTGCAAGGCACCTTGCGCCCACAGGAAGAACTGCGCGCGGGTCTGTACCTCGAGCGCGCGCTCCATGGTCATGAGCAGGTGTTCAAGATCGCTGGCGTTCAAACGGACAAACGATGTATTCGTTCTCATGAGGCTCCTCTGGAAGCTGTGTTGTTGTCGGTTGCTGTTTCCGCAGGTGCAGCCATGGCTGGCGCGGCTTCAAAAACCCACTGGCTGTAGGCCGTGGTGCCGTTCAGGGCGGCGTCTTGTGGTTCGTGCGCCTTGCGCAGCGACTCGCCGCCATGGCGGGTGTGGATGCCGGTGATGCGCCCGCCGGGTTTGACAAGCACCCACTCGGTGCTGTTGGTCATGGGGTCGCGCCAGAGGCGGCGCAGGTGCGGCACGGGCGTTGGAAAGCGCTTGTCCTGCAGCAGGTCGTCCAGCGTGGCCGGCGTGTTGGGCGAGCCGTCGGGGCTGCGGTCGCGGTAGGACGCCAGCGCCAGCCGGAACTGCTGACCCACGAACAGCAACTGCGCTTCTTTCTCGCGTTGCGAAGCGGTGCGCCACACCTCGCCCGCGCCGGCCAGCGTGATGCCCATGACAGCGATGGCGAACAGCACCATGAGGTAGCCAAAGCCCCCTTGTCGGCGACGGCCTGGCGAGTGGCGTTCACCACTGGTCATAGGTCTTGCCCTCCTCCACCGCGCCGCTGCGCAGGTCCCACACGCCGCTGGTGGTCTCGGCTGTCTCGCCCTGCAGGCTGCTGGGTGGTGGCAGCAGGGTCCAGGTGTCGCTGCTCTCGGTGATGGGGTCGGTGGGCAGGCTGCGCAGGTAGCGCTTGTCCACCAGTTCGTCCAGCGTGGCGGGGTAACGGTCGTTGTCGGCCGCAAACTTGTCAATGGCGTCGCGCGTCACGGCCAGCGTTTCGCGCAGCGCCGTTTCCCTGGCGCGGTCCAGGTGCGCAAAGTAGCGCGGCGTGGCGATGGTGAGCAGCGTGGCAATGATGGCCATGACCACCATGAGTTCGATGAGGGTGAAGCCGCGGCGGGTGTTCATGCTGTTCACCATTCGCGATAGGGCTGGCCGTTGAGGCCGGTGCGCCGGGAGCGCGAATACACGTCGTACACGTCTTCGCCTTCGGCGGGCGCATCGGGCGGGCTGCTGTAGGCGCGCAGCCCCCAGGTTTCGGCGGCGCTCAGGCTGCGGTCGGTGTTGAACGGGTCGCGCGGCAGGCGGCGCAAAAAGTAGATGCGCGCGGTGGTGGCACTTTTCGCGTCGGCCACCCCGTCCACCAGTTCGTCCAGGTTGCGCGGGTAGCCGCTGCCACCTGTGCGCGCCAGCACCCGGCCTTCGTCGGTGGCGCGCTTGTGCGCGTCGAGTGCGCCGCGGATCTGGCGCAGCGCGGTGCGCAGTTCGTGCTCCCGGGCCCGCTGCACATTCAGCTCCACCAGAGGCACCGCCACCGAGGCCAGCACGGCCACGATGGCCACGGTGACCACCAGTTCAATGAGCGTGAAGCCGCGGGCCCGGTGTTTCATGGGGCCTGCCCTGCGGGACGTGCGGGTGCGAGTGGCGCCACCGGTGTGAGCGTCATCGACGACGGGGCTTCGGTGGCCGCCGCCGGGGCCGCCGGCACGGCGGGCGGCGGTGGGGCAGGAGCGGCCGCGCCCGGCGATGGCGTGGCACCTCCCTGCCCGGCCGCGGAACTGGAGTCGCCTGTTTCGGTGCTGGCTTCTTCGGGCGGCTCGGTGTTGACAGGCGCGCGGGCGGCTGGCGGCGCACCGGCGGAGCGCGGTGCGGGGCGGGCACCGGCGCCGCCACCGGACAGAGAGAGCGTGCGCGGCGCGGCTCGCTTGAGCACCAGCGGTGGCGCGCCCACGTCGGACTCCGAACCTGCGGGCTCGTTGACGGCGTTGGCGTCGGGCCGGGCCACGTTGCGCACGATGCGCGGCGTGATCAGCAGCACGATCTCGGTCTTGCTGTTGTTGTCGCGCGTGCTGGAGAACAGCCGCCCCAGCGTGGGGATGTCGCCCAGGCCGGGCAGGCGGTTGGCGCTGCTGCGCTCTTCGTCGCTGATGAGCCCGGCCAGCACCTGCGTTTCGCCGTCCCGCAGGCGCAGCACGGTGGCCGCGCTGCGTGTGCCGATCTGGTAGGCCAGCGAGCCCGCCGGCCCGGTGACTTCGCGGGTCACCGAGCTCACCTCCATCTGCACCTTGATGCCGACCTCGTCGTCCAGGTAGACATTGGGCTCCACGTCGAGCTTGAGGCCCACGTCCAGGTAGGACACCGAAGCCGACACGCCCACGTTGGCGGTGGAGGTGGTGGTGAACACCGGCAGCTTGTCGCCGATGTGGATCTTGGCCTTCTCGCGGTTCTTCACGCGGATGCGAGGGTTGGCCAGGGTGTTGCCGTCGCCGGCCTCGCTGCGCAGGTTCAGCGTGAGCGCCGGGTTGGACACGAACGAGGTCAGGCCATTGCGGTTGCGCAGGTCCACAAAGCCCTGGGCCAGCGTGCCGCCCAGCGTGGTGTTGCTTTGCGTCACGCCGTTGTTGACGATGGTGGTGTTGAGGTCGGGCTGCAGGCGGCCATAACCAATCTGGTCGGGGAAGCGGATACCGAGCTCCTGCAAACGGCTGCGAGTGACTTCCAGCACCTCCACGTCCAGCATCACCTCGGGCTCGGCCATGTCGAGCGATTCGATGAGCTTCTCGGCCAGGCGCACCGCGTCGGCCGTGTCCTTGATGATCACGAGGTTGAGCTTTTCGTCGACAAAGATGTCCTTGGTCTTCACCAGCGTGCGGATCATGGTCTGCGCCTGCTTCACGTCGGTGTTGGCGAGGTAGAACGTGCGGGTGACCAGGTCCTTGTAGTCCCGCGCCTTCACCGGCGTGTCGGGATAGATCATCAAGGTGTTCTGGTTGAGCAGCTTGCGTTCGAGCTGGTTGGTGGTGAGCACCAGGCCGATGACTTCTTCCACGCTCGCATCGCGCACGAAGATGGTCACGCGGGTGTCGGAGCGCACGTCCTTGTCGAACACGAAGTTCACGCCCGAGGTGCGGGCGATCACGTCGAACACCGATTTGATCGGCACGTCCCGGAAGTCCAGCGTGATGGGCTTGGACAGGGCCGCGGTCAGAGCCGTGGGGGGCGCATCGGGGCGCGGTGCGTCGGCCCGCAGCCGGGCCAGCAGGCGACGCGCTTCGGCCTGGGTTGGCGCCACGGACAGAACCTCGCGCAGCACACGCTCCGCGCCTGCGCTGTCGCCCTTGGCGAGCAGGGTGCGGGCCTGGGTCATGCGGGTGGCCACGCGGCGCTCGTTCTCCAGCGCGATCATGCCGTCGCGCACACGCGGGTTGTTCGCGTCCAGGCGGGTGGCGCGTTCGTAGAGTGCCTGCGCTTCGTCCAACCGGCCTTGCAGGCGCTCTGTCTCTGCGAGTGCCACGAGCTGGGCCGACACCCGGTCGCGCTGGCGGAAATACAGGGCGCGCAGCTCGGTGTTGTTACCCGATTCGCGCACGCCCAACTCAAGGCGCTGCACGCTTTCGTCCAACTGGCCGGCTTCCATCAGCGCCTGGCTTTCCCGGATGGCGGGGTGGGTGGCACAGCCCGCGCACACACACAGGATCAGCATGGCCGCCATGCGACTTGAAATGAGCAAGGGGTTCAAGGGGTGCTTCCAAACAGCAGGCGCTGTGGTTCGTTCAAAGGCAGGTAGGTCAGGCGCATGCCCAGCGGGGTGATTTCGTCCACCCGGTAGTTGGGCAGCAGGTCGCCCTGGCGCACCACGCGCGGCAACTGCTGCGCGCCCTCGGCGAGAAATGCGATCACGCGGCCGTCCTCTTCCATGCGGCCGAGGTAGCGGTAGGGCAATTCAGGGGCGCGTGGTGGCGGCGCAGGGGCCACCGCAGCGGGCGGTGGTGGTGGGGGTTGCCAACTCAGGGTGGCGAACAGATCACCACCCTCTCGCGTCATGCGCTGGGCCTCGAGCTCGCGCGGGGCGCTGGGGTTTGTGCTCGCCACCGCAGACACGCCGGTCACCCGAGGTCGGGCCGTTGATGCGGTGCGCTGCGGCGCGGCCAGCAGTTCCTCGCCAGCATCGTCCACACCAGCGGCGTACCAAGTGGCCGCCAGCGTGAGCACCAGGCTCGAACCCAGCCAGAGCGATCGGCGATTGGCCATCACGGTGCCTTGAGGTAGAACGACCAGCGCACCCGCGCCTGGACCCTGGATTCGCCCACGGTATTGCGCTTGAAGCTGAGTTCATCCAGCGCCATGGTCGGCAGCTCGTTGAGCACATCGGCCATCCAGGCCCGCAGATCGGGGTAGGTGCCGTCGGCAGGCAGCGTGATCTGGTAGCGCTGCAGGCGACCACCGGGCTCATCGACCAGGCGGTATTCACCGGTGGACAGCACCACACCGTGTTCGCTGGCGCTGCGGTGGATGTGCCGTACCGCCTGCAATGCGCCAGCGGTCCGCGGCAGCCCCGCTTCGAACGTGGCCAATTGGGTGGCCTGGTCAAGCTGAGGATCGGGCTGGCGGTCCCGGCGCTCACGCTCGGCCATCTGCGCCTGCTGCAGGGCGCGTGTCTCGGCGCGGGTGCTGTCGGTGCCAAAGTGGGCGATGGGCCACACCAAGGCCATGAACACCAGACCCACCGCCGCCGGCCAGCCGTGGCGGTGCAACAGGAAGGCCATCCGGGTGGTGAGCGGAACTCTCAAGACGCGCCTCCCCAGGCGATGTCGACCGAAAAGCGGATCACCGACACGCCGTCTTGCAAGATCACCTCGTGCGAGCCGAGCACCACCGAGCTGGACACCGGCGACAGGCGCAGGGTCTCGACATAGGCGATCACCTCGGCCATGGTCCGGGCCTCGCCGGTGATGCGCAGCTGGCGTGTGGTGCCCTGTGCCTCGAACCCGAGCAGCGCAATGCCGGGTTCGGCCAGGCGTTCGAGCTCCTTGAGCAGTTTGCCCCAGGGGTGTGCAATGGCCTTGCCCACGCGGGCGTTGGCCACCACCACGGCGGGTGCCAGCGTGGGCGCCGCGGTGCGGGGCTTGGCCTTGGCGCTGCGGGACTGCCGCTCGGCGTGGTCCAGCGTGGACTGGAATTCTTCGCGCGCCTGGGCGTAGTCCAGCGCGGACAGCAACAGGCCCACCAGGCCCGCGAACATCAGTGCCCAGCCCAGCAGGGAAGCACGCGGGCGACGGCGCAGAAAGTCGATGCGAAGTGGTGGCATCGTCAGGCTCCCCAGGCCATGCGTTCAATGCCGGACTGTGCAGGGGACCGGTCGTCACGCTCACCCGCCAGCCAGACCAGACGCGGATCGCGCTCGCGCTCGCGCTCGGCTTCGGCGCCACAGCCCACGAGGTAAACCGTGGGCGGCTCCCTGGAGAGATCGAATCCACTGGCCAGCTGAATCTGGGCCTGCAGGGCCGGCAACACGCTGCGCCAGCCGGCCGCCGACGGGTCGTTGTGGCGCGCTGATCGCAGCCCGTGCCACACACCGCGGTGCAACAGGCCCAGCGTCAGGCTGCCCGGCTCGGCCACACCAAACCAGGCCATCTTCTGGCCCACGCTGCTGCGCCAGTGGTCGAACGCAGCCGAGAAGTACGGCACCACGCTGGCCACGCTCGTCTCGCCAATGCTCTGCAGGCTGTCGAGCTCGGCCAGCAGCGTCTCATCGATCGCACACGCAGGCAGCGCCCGCCCGGGCAAGGGCTCGGTGTGCACGACACGCCAACTGTCGGCCACGGTGCCGAAGGTGGCGCGAAACCGAAGCCGGGCGTAGGCTTCCAGCTCCTGGGGACGCACCAGTTGGGGCTGCCATTCCAGCAACTGCCAACGCACCAATTGACTGCTCAGGAACACGTGCAGTCGGGCGCGCTTCAGATCGTGTTCTCGCAACCAGGTGGACAAGGCCGCCATCGCGGGGTGCCAGGCCGGCGCGTGCATGCCGGACGGGGCAACAGCCACCACCTCTGTCTTGCCATCGGCTTCACCACGCCGGCGGCCCGCACGGCCGATCACCAGCCGGTTTTCAAGCAAGGCCACCTGCAGCACAGGGCGTTCAGCGAACAACACGGTTGAGCTCCTGCAAGGTGGTTTCTCCCATGCGCACCAGGTCCATGCCCACATCGCGCAGCACGCGTGTGCCCTTGCGGTGTGCCGCCTCCTTCACCCGGCGCACCGGCTCCTTGGTGACGATCATTTCGCGCAGTTCATCGTCCAGCAGCAGCACCTCGGCCACCGCCTTGCGGCCCTTGAAACCGGTGCCACGGCAGCTCGCACAACCGCGACCCGCGCGGAACTGAAAGCCGCTCACATCACCCAGCCGGCTCTCGGCCAGCAGTTCGGCCGGAGGCGTGTCGTGCACCGAACAGTCGGGGCAGTTCACGCGCACCAGGCGCTGCGCCACGATGCCATTGAGCGCGGCCACCAGGCTGTAGGGATCCACGCCCATGTGGGTGAAGCGGCCCAGCACATCGAACACGTTGTTGGCGTGCACGGTGGTGAGCACCAGGTGGCCGGTGAGCGCGGCCTGCACAGCGATCTGCGCGGTCTCGCCGTCGCGGATTTCACCCACCATGATCTTGTCGGGGTCGTGTCGCAAGATGGACCGCAGCCCGCGCGCAAACGTCAGCCCCTTCTTCTCGTTCACCGGGATCTGCAACACACCGTTGAGCTGGTATTCCACCGGGTCCTCGATGGTCACGATCTTGTCGTGCCCGTGGTTGATTTCGTTGATGGCGGCGTACAGGGTGGTGGTCTTGCCGCTGCCGGTGGGGCCGGTGGCGAGCAACATGCCGTAGGGTTCCTGGCACAGCGCCCGCAGCGCGCCCATGGTTTGCGCATCGAAGCCCAGCGCTTCCAGCCGCAGGCCCGTGACCTGGTCCGAGAGGCGCTCCTTGTCGAGCACACGCAGCACCGCATCTTCACCGTGGATGCTGGGCATGATGGACACGCGGATGTCGATGTCGCGCCCGAGCGCGGCCACTTTGAAACGCCCGTCCTGCGGCACACGCCGCTCGGCGATGTCGAGCTCGGCCATCACCTTGATGCGCGAGATCACCTGCTCGGCGTTCTCGCTGCCGTGGATGCCGCCCACGCTGGCGAGCACACCGTCGATGCGGTACTTGATGTAAATGCCGCCCGTGCCGGTTTCCAGGTGGATGTCGCTGGCGCCGGACTTGAGCGCGTCGTACAGGGTGGAGTTGACCAGCCGCACCACGGGGCTCGCATCTTCGCTGATACTGCGCAGCGAGATGTCTTCCAGGCCCTGGCTGGAGGCCGTGGCCTGCTGCATGGGTGCCAGGCTGTCCATGGCGCGCAGGCTGTCCTCGTGGCGGGCCAGGTAGGCCGCGATGTCGGCGCGCCTGGCCAGGTGCACTTGTTTGGGCTGTCGCACGCGCTCTTCGGCCCAGGCCATGAGGTCGGCGTTGAACGGGTCGCCCACAACCAGCAACAAGTCGCCGCCTTCAGCGCTGCGCATCAGCAGGCATTCGCGCTGCAGGGCTTCGCCGTAGGGCAGCAGGTCGAAGGCCGGCACCAGGGCGTGCAGTTCGTCCATGTGCAGTGCGGCCATCTGCGCGGTGGCGGCCAGCCGGCTCACCCACTCGCCCGGCGACCCCGATTGGGCATCCAGCCAGTCGATCAAGCCCATGCCCTGGCTGTCCGCCGACGCGCGCGCTCTCTGCAGCTCGGCGGCGGTGTACGGATGGGCCAGGTGGGGGAGTTCGTGGCGCGCGTTCATTGCACGCTCTCCGCCAGTTGGAAGATGGGCAGGTACATCAGCACCACGATGGCGCCGATCACCAGACCCATGATCAGCATGAGCGCGGGGCCCAGCAAACGCGTGGCCCATTCGGCCCAGCGCGAGAGTTCTTCGTCGTGGAACGCAGCTGCGCGCTCCATCATGTCGCCCATGTTGCCGGTGCGCTCGCCCACCCGCAGCATGCGCAACGACACCGCCGTGCTCAGCCCCTGGCTCTCGAACGCGTGCGACATGGGCTGGCCTTCGCGGATGCGACTGGTGGCTGCGACCAGACGCGGTTGCAATGCGGGCGACAGCAGTCCACTGACCATGTCGAGTGCGGGCACGATGGCGATGCCACCGCGCAGCAACATGCCCAGCGTGCGGTACAGCCGGGCCAGCTGGAACACCCGCATGTGTTCACCAATGGCCGGGATGCGCCAGAGCTGCCCCATCAAACGTTGCCCGAGCCATCGACCGCCCCCCATGAACAAGCCCACCACCACCGCCACCATCAAACCCAGGAGCACCGGCCAGTACTGCTCGACCGCCTGCCCCCACTGCAACATGAGGCGCGACATGAAGGGCAGTTCGTCGCCCATGTCTTCATAGATGTGCGAGAAGCGTGGCACCACATAGCCCATGAGAAACAGGATGACCAGGCTGCTCACGCCGATCAGCATGACGGGGTAGATGGCCGCACTCACCAGCTTGTTGCGCAGGGTCTCCAGCTGGTTGCCATAGGCGATATAGCGGCCCAGTGCCTCGCTCAGGTCGCTGGTGCGCTCGCTGGCACGCACCGTGGCCACAAACAAGGGGGGAAAGGTCTGGGGCATGGCCTGCAGCGCGCTGGAAAACGTGTGGCCTTCGCGCAGGCTCAGCAGCAGCTTTTGCAACACCGTGCGCACCGGCGCTCTCGATTCCTTCTCGGCCAGCGTTTCCACCGCCTCCACGATGCTCACGCCCGAGCTCAGCAGCGACAACAGTTCCTGGCTGAACAGCAACAACGGGAAATCCGCCCGGGCTGGTGAGCCCACACCACCCAACCCACTTTCGCGCGAGATGGACACCACGGCGTTGCCCAGCGCCTGCACTTGTCGACGCACATCGTCCACGGTGTCGGCGTCCACGACGCTGACCGCCATCGACATGTCCGCCTGCAGGAACTTCACGCGGTAGCGCATGGCTACCAGCTCACCAGGTCTTCGGCTTCGCCCGTGCCGCCGGGCTGGCGGTCCTTGCCGTAGGACAGCAGGTCGTATTCGCCCTGCTCGCCCGGCGAGCGGTAGATGTAGGCCAGACCCCAGGGGTCCAGCGGAACGCCCTTCTTCAAATAGGGCCCTGACCACTTGCTGTCGTTGGCGGGTCGCTCGTTCAAGGCGGCCAGCCCTTCGTCGCTGGAGGGGTATCGCCCGACATCCAGGCGGTACTGGTCCAGCGCCTTGCCCAGCGCATCGATCTGCGCGCGTGCGGTCTTGACTTCGGACTTGCCGATCTGCGCGAAGAAGCGCGGACCGACGAATCCCGCCAGCAGCCCAATGATGACCATGACAACCAGGAGTTCGAGCAGGGTGAATCCACACTGCCTCCGATTGCGAGGCGCGGTTTGTCGAGACATGGGGTGCTCCGGATCGAGTGAACGTTGCAAGCGCACTTGCGTGAAGTCAGCTTAAAAAGGTCATATGTAACCCGGGTTACACGTAGACGTTGGGCGCTTGAATTTCGATGAGCAAGAGCGCGATTGGTCCGAACGGACTACGCGGATGGGTCTGACTCGTTACAAGCCCAACACACCGCGACCGGTGGGTTCAGGCGCCAGACAGGCTGTAGCCGCTGCCGCGCACCGTGCGAATGACGTGATCCAGACCCGAGGGCAACAAGGCATTGCGCAGGCGACTGATGTGCACGTCCACCGTGCGGTCGTCTCCCACGAATTCGGGGCCCCACACGTGGTCCAGCAACTGACTGCGGCTGTACACGCGGTCGGTGTGGGTGACGAGAAAGTGCAGCAGGCGGAATTCGGTGCTGCCCAGTGACAAGGGCTGGCCTTTGGCGATCACGGTCTTGGCCGCCGGGTCCAGCACCAGCCCAGCCACGCGCACCACCTCGGCCGTGACCTGTGGCACGCGGCGGCGCAGGATCACCGCAATGCGGGCGATCAGCTCTCGCGGTGAGAACGGTTTGGTGATGTAGTCGTCGGCGCCCACTTCCAGCCCCGAGATCTTGTCGCGCTCCTCGATGCGGGCCGACAGGATGATGATGGGGATGTCGCGCGTGCGCGCTTCGGAGCGAAGCATGCGGGTGAACTCCACGCCGGTCATGCCGGGCAGCATCCAGTCCAGCAACAGCAGGTCGGGCAAGGAGCGCTGCATCATGTCGCGCGCGACTTCGGCGTCAGGTGCGCAGCGGACCGAGTGTCCCGCGCGGGTGAGATTGATGGAGATGAGCTCCTGTATGTGCGGCTCGTCTTCGACAACCAGAATTTGAGCAGCCATGTTGCGTCCGTCGATGAAGTGGCGCGATCCTAGGTGCCTGGAATGACGGTTTGATTGCAGCGTTTGTCCAAACGGATCATGGTCGGTCACAGATCTGACGTACTGGCTACCTAGACTCGCGGTCTCTTCAGTCAACAGGCGTTTGTGTCACATGAAGCTCCACCACTTCAGAGGTCTTCTGATCGCAGCCGGCACAACGCTTTGCACCTTCGCGGCGTCGGCGCAAGACATCACCGGCGCGGGTGCCACCTTCCCCGCACCAGCCTACGCCAAGTGGGCCGATGCCTTCAAAACAGCGGCGGGCGCCAAGGTCAACTACCAGGCGATCGGGTCGAGTGGCGGCATTCGACAAATCGATGGTCGAACAGTGGATTTCGGCGCCACCGACGCACCGCTGAAGGACGACGAACTCACCCGCAAGGGGCAGATCCAGTTCCCCACCCTCATCGGTGGTGTGGTGCCGGTGGTGAACCTGCGCGGCGTCGCAGCGGGTCAGTTGCGCTTGACGGGCGCGGTGCTCGGTGACATCTATCTGGGCAAGATCAGCCGCTGGAGCGACCCGGCCATCGTGGCGCTCAACCCGCAACTCCCACTGCCCGACACAGCCATCACCCCGGTGTTTCGCTCAGATGGGTCGGGTACCTCGTTCATCTTCACCAACTACCTGAGCAAGGTGAACGCCGACTGGAAATCACGCATTGGCGAAGGCACCCAGGTGGGCTGGCCCACCGGCAGCGGTGGCCGCGGCAACATCGGTGTGGCCGCCATCGTCTCGCGCACGCCCAACGCCATCGGCTATGTGGAATACGCCTACGTGAAGCAGGCCAAGCTCAACTTCGCGCTGTTGCAAAACGCATCGGGCGCATTCGTCGCACCGGGCACCGAGGCGTTTCGCGCTGCCAGCACCGGCGTGGACTGGACCACTTCCCATTCCCACATGCTGACCCAGCAACCCGCACCCGAAGCGTGGCCCATCACCGGCGCCACCTTCGTGCTGATGTACGCCAGGGCCGACAACGTGGCCAACGCATCGCAGGCGCTGCGCTTCTTCCACTGGGGTCTCACCACAGGCGAATCCATGACCACCGAACTGGGCTACGCGGCCCTGCCGAAACCGGTGGTGGATTCGATCGAAGCGCTGTGGTCCCGGGTGCGCGATGCCTCTGGAAAGTCTGTTGCCTACAAGTGATCCGGCGCCTTCTGCGCGTCAGCCTTCTTCTTCGAACCCAAGCATGAACCACCTCAAACGCAACCCCATCACCAGCCTGCTGCAAACCACCGCACTGGCCTTCTCTTTGACCGTGGGCCTGAGCGCCTGCGGCAGCGAAGAAGACGGCACCAAGGCCACCCAGGTGGCCGCCAAGGTCGGCTCCAGCGAAATCTCGGTGCACCAGATCAACCAGGTGCTCAGCCGCACCCCCGTGGGCAACGCCTCCAAGGACGCGGTGCAGGCCGCCAGCCAGCAGGTGCTGGAGCGATTGATCGACCAGCAACTCGCGGTGGACCAGGCGACCGAAGCCAAGTTGCACCGCTCCCCCGACGTGGTGGCCCAGCTCGAAGCGGCACGGCGCGATGTGCTCGCGCGCGCCTACCTGCAGCAGCTCACCGGCAACGTGCCCAAGCCGACCCCGGAGGAGATCAAGAAGTACTACCAGGACAATCCCGCGCTGTTCGCCGAACGCCGGGTGTTCAACCTGCAGGAGATCCGCGTGCCCAAAGCCATCGGCATCGTGGACGACCTGAAGAAGCTGGCCGAGCAAGGCCGCCCGATCGAGGAGGTGGCCGGCTTCCTGCGCACGCGCAACGTGCAGTTCGGTGGTGGCAGCGCCACCCGCACGGCCGAACAGATTCCACTGGAGTTGCTGCCCCGCGTGCATGCGCTCAAGGATGGACAAAGCGCCGCGGTGCAGGCCGGCGACAGCGTCACGTTCTTGCGGGTGGCCTCGTCGCAGCAGGTGCCCGTGAGCGAGACCGTGGCCACGCCCGGCATTGCCCAGTTCCTGAACAACCGGCGCACGGCAGAGATCGTCACCGGTGAAATCAAGCGCCTGCGCGCGTCCACCACCATCGCCTACCTGGGCGACTTCGACCAGGCTGCCGCCAGGAGCGCGGAGTCGGCGGACAAACCGGCCGCCCCTGCCGAAACCCTGCCGCTCACCACTCCGCTGGAGAGCGGCGCCAAACCTGCGGCGAGCGCGGAACAAGGCGCCATTGAACGTGGCATTCAGGGCCTGAAGTGATGACTTCTGCCGTGACGTCGTTTTTCATGCTGGCCGTGCAGCGCTCGTGTCTGCTGCTGGTCGCACTGCTGCTCGCCAGCATCGATGCTCACGCCCAGGCGGCCCCGGTGGATTACCCGCTGGCTGCGGGAGATGCCGTGCGAGTCCAGGTGTTCCAGAACCCCGACCTCACCCTGGAGACCCGCATCTCCGAAAGCGGCACGATCTCGTTCCCGCTCATCGGCACCATTCGCCTGGGTGGGCTGGCGGTGGGTGCCGCGGAGAAAAAAATTGCAGACGCCCTGAAGAGCGGCGGCTTCCTGCAGAACCCGCAGGTCACCCTGCTGCTGACGCAGATCCGCGGCAGTCAGGTGTCGGTGCTCGGCCAGGTGGGCAGACCGGGTCGATTTCCTCTGGAAACTGCGAGCACCCGCCTGAGCGACATGCTTGCCAATGCGGGTGGCGCCACGCCCGGGGGGGACGATGTGGTCATCGTGACGGGCCAACGCGCCGGCCAGCCATTTCGCAAACTGGTCGACGTGCCATCGCTGTTCCTGCGCGAGCGAAGCGAAGACGACATCGTGCTGCAAGGGGGCGACGTGATCTATGTGCACCGGGCACCGGTGTTCTATGTGTACGGCGAGGCACAACGCCCGGGCTCTTTCCGCATCGAACGCGCCATGACGGTGATGCAGGCGCTGGCCCTGGCCGGTGGCCCGACCGCGCGCGGCTCCCGCGACCGCTTGCAGCTCCATCGCCAGCAGGACGATGGCAGCGTGGCACTGCTCACACCGCGGATGAACGACCCGGTCATGCCCAACGATGTGATCTACGTGCGGGAAAGCCTGTTCTGAAGCGCCGCTGCAACAGCCACATCCCATGACACCTCAACAACTCTTCATCATCCTGCGCGCCCGCTGGCTCGTGGTGTTCATCGCCTTCATGCTCGTGGTGGCCACCACGGCCACCGTCACGCTGATGTCCGGCAAGCAATACACCGCAACAACGTCGGTGGTGCTGGACATCAAGCCCGACCCCGTCACGGGCACCATGGCCGGCATGGCCGCCACCGGCTACATGGCCACCCAGGTCGACATCATCAAGAGCGACCGTGTGGCCAAGCGCGTGGTGAGCAACCTGCGCATGGACACGAACCTCTCCGTGCAGTCGCAATGGCGCGAAGCCACCAACGGCCGCGGACAGCTGGTCGACTGGCTCGCTGCCCTGCTCAAGGGCAACCTCGATGTGAAGCCCTCGCGCGAGAGCAACGTCATCAACATCGAGTACGTGGGCGCCGACCCCGATTTCGCTGCCGCCGTGGCCAATGCGTTCGCGCAGGCCTACATCGACGTGAACCTCGAACTGCGCGTGGACCCGGCACGCCAGTACACCGGCTTTTTCGACGAGCAGACCAAGGCGGCGCGCGCGCGCCTGGAATCGGCACAGAAGGCGTTGTCCGACTTCCAGCAGGCCAACGGCATCACCTCGACTGACGAGCGGCTGGACCACGAAACAGCCAAGCTCAACGAGACCAGCAGCCAGCTCACGGCCATCCAGGCCGCCACCACCGACAGCCGCAGCAAGCGCTCGCGCACCGACGGCGACACCGTTGCCGAGGTCATGCAGAGCCCGCTCATCAACGGCCTGAAGTCCGACATTGCAAGGCTCGAGGCCAAACTGATCGAAGGCAGTGTGAACCTGGGCAAGAACCATCCGCAAACCATGCGTGCGGAGTCCGAACTGGCCGAGCTGAAAGCACAGCTGGCATCGGAAACGCAGCAGATCACCAACTCGATCAACACCACCTACGAAGTGAACCGCCAACGGGAGTCGCAGTTGCAGGCCGCGCTGTCCGCACAGAAGTCACGCGTGTTGCTGCTCAATCAGCAACGAGACGAGATCCGTGTGCTGCGCGGTGACATCGAGTCGGCCCAGCGGGTGTTCGACTCCGTCAGCCTGCGCGCCTCGCAGAGCAGCCTGGAGAGCCAGACCAGTCAGACCAACATCGCGGTGCTCAACCCCGCGATCGCACCGGCCTTTCCGTCCGGCCCCCGGGTGAAGCTCAACATCGCGATCGCCATGTTCCTTGGCGGGCTGCTGGGCGTGATGCTGGCCCTCTCGCTGGAGTTTGCCAACCGCCGTGTGCGCTCGGCCGACGACCTGCACGAGCTTCGGGACGTGATCCTGCTCGGCAGCATCGGGCCCGCGCGCGGCATGATGAAGCCCGCCGCTGGAGCGGCGGCATGAACGCACCCGAACGCCTGAAGCCGCACGGAACGATTGGCGATCTGTTGGTGGCGCGCGGCGTGCTGCAACCCGAGCACATCAACACCATCATCGAACGCCAGCACAGCCACGATGAGCCCTTCGGCGAAGCCGCCATCGCCCTCAAGCTCCTGCAGCGCAGCGATCTGGATGCCGCGCTCTCCACCCAGTTCAACTACGGCTACCTGCACGACAACGACACCCACCTGAGCCGCGAACTGGTCACGGCCTTCAAACCCTTCTCCAGCGTGTCTGAGGAAATGCGCGCACTGCGCGGGCAGATCATGTTGCGCTGGCTCAACGACGATCGCCGCCGCCGCATGCTCAGCGTGGTGAGCCCGCAGGCGCAGGACGGCCGCAGCTTCATCGCGGCCAATCTGGCGGTGGTGTTTTCACAGCAGGGCCAGCGCACGCTGCTGATCGACGCCAACCTGCGCCAGCCCCGCCAGTCCCAGTTGTTCCACACCGGGCACAGCGCCGGACTGGCCGGCATCCTGGCTGGGCGCGCGCGCCTGGAGGTGATCGAGGCCGTGCCCGGCTTGCCCGGTCTGCGTGTGCTGCCTGCTGGATCGTCCCCACCCAACCCGCAGGAGCTGGTGGGCATGGCCAGTTTCGGTGATCTGTTGCAGCAGGTGAGTCAGAACTTCGACGTGGTGCTGATCGACACGCCGGCATGTGATCGCTTTGCCGATGCGGAAATCATCGCAGCGCGCACCGGTGCGGCGCTGGTGGTGGCACGCAAGAACCGCACACCGATGCGCCGCGTGAACGACCTCGCCAGGCGGCTGCAGGACACCGGCGTTGCGGTGGTGGGCTCCATCCTCAACCAGCACTGAGCATCAAGACCGCTCGACCTCTTCATGCGCAGCCACCCACGCCCTCACCTGAATGCGGACCGCGAGCACGATCGTGCCCAGGCCAGCGCCCACCGCATCGGCCACCAGGTCGTCGAACTCGGCGGTGCGCCCGGGCAGGTGCATCTGACTGAACTCATCCAGCCCGCCCACCAGCAGGGCGCCGACGAAGCCAATCAGCATGGCCGATGCTCCCTGGCGCCGACTTGCAAACCCGATGGCGCAGGCCAGCACGGCATACACCGACATGTGGGCCAGCTTGTCCCAGGGTGCGGGCACCAGGCCCACGGCAAATGGTTGTGCGCCGCCCACGAGCAGTGCCAGCGGAATGGCCGTCGCCAGCAAAAAGGCCATCCAGCGCGCTGCACGCTGAAGCCGCACAAGTGAAAAAACCATGACTGCCACCACCCCTGTTTCTGAAGCGACCAGCGCATCGATGGTGACGCGCCTGGTGCCGTATTCGCCGATTATGGTGGGCCTCGCCCTGCTCTATCTACCCAGTCTCCATGACTTGTTCACCGGGATCTGGGCCGAGGACGAACAGTTCCACGGCCCCATCGTGCTGGCCATCTCGCTGTGGCTGCTGCAGCGCAACTGGGCCCGGATGGAACAGGCTTCCCAGGGTGAACAAACCAGCGCCTGGGGCTGGCCGCTGGTGGCGATCGCGCTGTTCCTCTACGCGCTGGGCCGTTCACAAGGCATCGGCATATTCGAAGTTGGATCGGTGATCTGGCTGCTCGCCGGTCTGCTGCTGCTGCTGCGCGGCGGCAGAGCGCTCAAGGCGCAATGGTTCGCGCTGTTCTTCATGCTCTTCATGGTGCCCCTGCCGGCGCAGGTGGTCGATCTGGTGACCATGCCCATGAAGATGGCCGTGTCGTATGTGGCCGAAAACGTGCTGTACCACGCGGGCTACCCCATTGGCCGCAACGGGGTGGTGCTGCAGATCGGCCAATACATGCTGCTGGTGGCCGACGCGTGCGCGGGTCTCCATACCCTGCTGACACTCGAAGCCCTGGGCCTGCTCTACCTCAACCTCGTGCGGCGCGACTCGCTGTTTCGCAACGTCACGCTGGCCGTGCTGATCGTGCCGATCTCCTTCACCGCCAACGTGATCCGGGTGATGGCACTCAGCCTGATCACCTACCACTTCGGCAACGAGGCTGGTCAGGGCTTCCTGCACGGTTTTGCCGGCATGGTGCTGTTTCTCAGCGCCTTGCTGTTGATCATCAGCACCGACACCGCGCTCCAGTTCTTCGACGGCCTGCGCATGCGGGCGCGCACCCAAACCCCAAAGGCCTGACGCCATGGTCTTCCCGCTCAAGAACCTGCTGCTGTTGTCCCTGATGATGGCTTCTGCCGCGCTGGCCGCTGCCATGCGCCCGACCGCCAGCCTGGCCGATGAGCGGCCGACCATCGACCTGGCCGCCATGGTGCCCAGCGAGTTTGGCGACTGGAAGGAACAGTTCAATGTGGCGGTGCAGATCGTGGACCCGGAGCAGCAAGCGACCATCGAAGAGATCTACACGCAGACCCTCACGCGCAACTACGTGCACACCGACGGCTACCGCGTCATGCTGTCCATTGCCTATGGCAAGAACCAGAGCGACAACCTGCAGCTGCACAAGCCCGAGGTCTGCTACCCGGCGCAGGGCTTCAAGCTGGAGAAAGTCGAACGCGTGCCGCTCAACCTGCTCGATCAGTCCATCTCCAGCACCCGCCTGGAAACCCACTTGGGCCAACGCTTCGAGCCCGTGACCTACTGGACGGTGGTGGGAGATCACATCACCACGACCGGCATCGACAAGAAGCTCGTCGAGATGCGCTACGGACTGAGCGGCCGCGTGCCCGACGGCATGCTGGTTCGCGTGTCCTCGATCGACCGCGACAGCCCGCGCGCCCATCGCATACAAGCCGAATTCGCCGCCGCCATGGTGGCCGCCATCGCCCCTGAGAACCGCAGCCGTTTTGCCGGCGTCAGCCCCACCAGCGGCGTTCGCGCCACCACCGCACCATGAAAAAGAAAGTCGCACTCATCACCGGCATCACCGGTCAGGACGGTTCGTACCTGGCCGAGCTGCTGCTTGACAAGGGCTACGAGGTGCACGGCATCAAGCGCCGCTCCTCGTCGTTCAACACCGACCGCATCGACCACCTCTACCAGGACCCGCACGAGAGCGACCGGCGACTGGTGCTGCACTACGGCGACCTCACCGACAGCAGCAATCTGATCCGCATCATTGGCCAGGTGAAGCCGGACGAGCTCTACAACCTGGGGGCCATGAGCCATGTGGCGGTGAGCTTCGAGAGCCCCGAGTACACCGCCGACGTGGACGCCACCGGCACACTGCGACTGCTGGAGGCCATCCGGCTGCTCGGCATGCAGAAGACCTGTCGCTTCTACCAGGCCTCCACCAGCGAGCTGTATGGCCTGGTGCAGGAAATCCCGCAGAAGGAAACCACACCCTTCTACCCGCGCAGCCCCTACGCAGTGGCCAAGCTCTACGCCTACTGGATCACGGTGAACTACCGTGAGGCCTACGGCATGTACGCCTGCAACGGCATTCTGTTCAACCACGAAAGCCCGCAGCGCGGCGAAACCTTCGTCACCCGCAAGATCACTCGCGCCATCTCGCGCATTGCGCTGGGCCTGCAGAAATGCCTGTACCTGGGCAACATGAGCGCGCTGCGCGACTGGGGCCACGCCAGGGACTACGTGGAAATGCAGTGGCTCATGCTGCAACAGGACAAGCCGGAAGACTATGTGATCGCCACCGGCGTGCAGTACAGCGTGCGCCAGTTTGTGGAGCTGGCAGCGCTGGAGCTCGGCTTCACACTGGACTGGCTGGGCGAAGGCAGCGACGAAGCCGGTGTGGTGGCGGCCGTGCACCGCAAAGATTTGCGCGTGCAGGTGGGCGACGTGGTGGTGCGGGTGGACCCACGCTACTACCGCCCCACCGAAGTGGAAACCCTGCTGGGCGATGCGAGCAAGGCACGCACCCAGCTCGGCTGGACGCCCAAAATCACCCTGCCCCAGCTGGTGCAGGAGATGGTGCAGTCCGACTACCGCATGGCCCGGCGCGACGCCATGGTCAAGCTGGCCGGCTTTCCGGCTTTCGAGTTTCACGAGTGAGCCTCGCCATGCACACCGATGCCCGGATTTACGTGGCTGGCCACCGCGGCCTGGTGGGCTCGGCCATCGTGCGCCAGCTGCGCGCCGCCGGCCACCACAACCTGCTGCTGCGCACCCACGCGGAGCTGGACCTGACCGACGCCGCAACCACCCGTGAGTTCTTTGCGCTTGAGAAACCCGAACATGTGTTTCTGGCGGCAGCGCGCGTGGGCGGCATCCAGGCCAACCAGCAGTTCCCGGCCGCTTTTGTGCGGGACAACCTGCTGATCCAGACCAACGTGATCCACGAAGCCTGGCGCACCGGCGTGCAGCGGCTGCTGTTCCTGGGCTCCAGCTGCATCTACCCCCGCCTGGCGCCGCAGCCCATGCAGGAAAGCGACCTCCTCACCGGCCCGCTGGAGCCCACCAACCGGCCCTACGCGCTGGCCAAGATCGCCGGCATTGAAATGTGCTGGAGCTACAACCGGCAACACGGCACCCGTTTTCTGGCGGCCATGCCGACCAACCTGTACGGCCCGGGCGACAACCATGACCTGGACACCAGTCACGTCATCCCGGCGTTGCTGCGCAAGTTCCACGAAGCGCGGGTGCAGGGCAAGCCCAGCGTCACCGTGTGGGGCAGCGGCGAACCGCGGCGCGAATTCATGTACAGCGACGACATGGCCGCGGCCTGCGTCTTCCTCATGAACCTGCCCGAACGCAGCTTCGATTCATTGCTGGGCAGCGACGAAGCCCTGACCGGCCGCTTCGAGCCACCCCTCATCAACATCGGCGTGGGCGAAGACCTCAGCATCCGCGAGCTGGCCGAGACCATCCGCCAGGTCACCGGCTACCAGGGCGACATCGTCTTTGATCGCAGCAAGCCCGACGGCACGCCGCGCAAGCTGATGGATGTGTCGTGCCTGAGTGCACTGGGCTTTCAGCCGACGGTGTCGTTGCGCGAAGGACTGCGCCGGGCGCTGGCGGACGCGCCCTACGCGCAGCCCCAAGTGAGCCTGGCATGAACGCAGGGCGATCACGCCTCGCACGTGGTGCGCGCTGGCTCTGCGCAGGGGACGTGGCCTTGTTCCTGGTGGCCGAGCTGGTGGGCCGCACGTTGCTGGGCCTGGGTACGCCCCCTCTGTACGAAGCCGATGCCGGCTTCGAATACACGCCCAACCCCGAACCGACGACTGTCGCCGCAGGTGCGCGTTCATGAACATGGCGGGCTTCACCGTGTTGTACCTGGGTCCCGGGAGCGGCACCTGCCTTGACCGGGCCAACGCCTTGCGCCGCATCGGGTGCACCGTCGAACACCTGGACCTGCGCAGCCTGCTGCCCCGGCAACGCTGGGTCGACCGCTGGGCGTGGCACGTGGGAGGCCACTGGTTTTCCCCCGTCATCGCCAAGGGCCTGGCACGCTGGCTTGGCCACAAGCGCTTTCACCTCTGCCATGTGGACGGCGGCGAATGGGTGACGCCCGCGGTGCTGAGGGTGCTGCGCGGGCACACCGAACTGGTGGTGAACTACAACATCGACGACCCCACCGGGCCCCGAGACGGCGCGCGTTTCACCGCGTACCGCCAGTCGGCTGCGCTGTACGACCTGCTGGCCGTGGTGCGCGAAGACAACGTGGCCGAGTTGAACGCCCTGGGCGCGAACAACGTGGTGCGCGTGTACCGCAGCGCCGACGAGGTGACCCACGCACCGCGCCCGCTCACAACGAGCCTGCGGCTGGCATGGATGTCGGAGGTGTTGTTCCTGGGCAGCTGGTTCCCCGAACGCGGCCCGTTTCTGCGCGACCTGATTCGCCTCGGTGTGCCGCTCACGATCCGTGGTCCGAACTGGCACAAGGCGCCCGAGTGGCCCGAGCTCAAGTCGCACTGGGCCGGTGGCGCCATTGGCGGCAGCGAGTACGCCCTGGCCATCCAGTGCGCAAGGGTGAACCTGGGCCTGCTCTCGCACGAGAACCGCGACCTGCACACCACGCGCTCGCTCGAGATTCCCGCCCTCGGCGGACTGCTGTGCGCCGAGCGCACACACGAACACCTGGCCATGTACGAGGAAGGTGTCGAGGCGTTGTTCTGGAGCAGCGCTGAAGAGTGCGCCGCCACGTGCCTTCAAGCCCTGGCAGACGAACCACGCCGCGCCCGCATTGCGCAGGCGGGCCACGAGCGCTTCAAGTGCGATGACCACCGCAACGAAGCGGTGATGCGGTCTTTGCTGGAAGCGGTGGAGGAGCTGGTCGAATGAGCCGGGCCATGCGTCAGCGCGTGATGGCCGCCATGGGCGCCCACTCGATGGGCATGGCGATTTCGGTGGGAATCCAGCTCGCGTCATTGCCTCTGTTTCTGGCGACCTGGGACGCCTCCGCCTACGGCATGTGGTTGCTCCTGTCGGCCCTGCCCGCCTACCTCGCCATGGCCGATGTGGGCATGGTCACAGCCGCCGGCAACCGCATGACGATGGCTCTGGGCGCTGGCGACACAGCGATGGCCAGCCGGGTGTTCCAGAGCGCACAGATGTTCATGCTGTTCGTCTGTGCGGTACTGGCCGCGCTGGCCTTGCCAGCCATCTGGTGGTCGCCTTGGCCAGCCGAGGCGACCCTGGACCAGCGCGTGGCCCTGATGGCCCTGACGCTCAGTGTGCTGATCGCGTTTGCCGGCGGGCTTTCCGAACAGCTCTTCAAGGCCACGCACCGGTACGCGCTGGGCACCCTGCTGGGCAACTTCACGCGCCTGGCCGAGTGGGCGGGCTGGATGCTGGGCTTGTTGTTGGTGGGCACCTTCAGCGCGGTGGCATTGACGGGCCTGGCGTTTCGCGCGGTCGGCACCCTGCTGACCATGGCGGTCGCACGCGCGGGCGAACCCGGGCTGCAATGGGGCTTGCGCCACGCCACCGCGGCCACGGTCCGGGACATGGTGCGCCCGGCAGCGGCCTTCATGGCTTTTCCGTTGGCCAATGCGCTGAGCTTTCAAGGTGTCACGCTGCTGGTGGGCGTGTTGCTCGGCCCGTTGGCAGTGGCCGCTTTCAGCACCTACCGGACCCTCGCACGCACCGCGGTGCAGGTCACGGCCATGTTCAGCCACTCGCTTTGGCCCGAGTTTTCCCGCCAGTTCGGGCAGGGATCGCTGGCTGAACTTCGGCAACTCGCCAGGCGCAGTGCCGCGCTCAGCGCGGTGCAGGTGCTGCTGCTGTGTGCTGCGCTGTACGCCATCGCTCCCTGGCTGCTCAGCGCCTGGACACACGGCAAGATCGCCTTTGACCCCGCGGTGATGGGCCTGCTGATCGCTTATGCCGCCGCCAGCGGCCTCTCGCATGTGCCGCGTGTGCTGCTGATGTCGACCAACCAGCACGGCACTCTGGCCCTGTGGACCGTGCTGGGTGGAGCTGTGTGCGTGATGCTCACCGCCTGGTGGGCGCCCCGGGCCGGACTGAACGGCGTGGGACTCGCCATGCTGTCGAGCGAACTGCTGGTGGTCATTGCATGTGTCACGTTGGCGCTGCGCGCGTTGGGGCATGGCGGGCCAGCACGGACGGTGATGCCATGAAGGTTGCACTGTCGGTGCTGGGCAAGTTCCACACATTTGACCTGGCGCGCGAACTGCACGCCCACGGGGTGCTGGCGGGCGTGCTCACGGGGTATCCACGCTTCAAGCTGCGCGCCGAGCGTTTGCCCGATGCTTCGATTCATACCTTTCCCTGGGTGATGGGGCCGTACATGGCCAACCCGATCAAATCCAGAATGCCGCGCAGTTGGATCCGGGAGTGGGAGAACCTGGCCGCCACCTCGTTCGCGCAATGGACGGCACACGCGCTGCCCGAATGCGACGTGTTCGTGGGGCTGTCGGGCAGCGCTCTCAAGGCTGGCAAGGTGCAGCAGGCCCGGGGTGGGCATTACGTCTGCGACCGGGGGTCTTCGCATATCCGCGTACAGGACGCGTTGCTGCGCGAGGAACACCAGACCTGGGGATTGCCGTTTGACGGCATCGACCCGCGAGCCATCGAACGTGAAGAGGCCGAGTACGCGCTTGCCGACTGCATCACGGTGCCGTCCACCTTCGCATGGCGATCGTTTGTTGATCAGGGCATTGCTCCGGACAAGATGCGCTTGCTCCCCTACGGCGTCAACCTCTCCCGCTTCGCTCCATGCGATGCACCCGATCCAGCGCGCTTTGATGTGTTGTTCGTGGGAGCGATGACCCTCCAAAAGGGGGTGCCGTACCTGCTGCAGGCCTTCAACGCCGTTCGCCACCCCGGCAAGTCCCTCACGTTCGCAGGGACCGTCTCTCAACAGGTCATTGAACGCATGAAGGCGCAAGGTCTGTGGTCCGATGCGATCCAGGTTCTGGGACATGTGCCGCAACCCGAACTCAAGCGCTGGATGAGCAAGAGCCACGCACTGGTGCTGCCCAGCGTTCAGGAAGGCTTTGGAATGGTCATGACCCAGGCCATGGCCTGTGGTTGCCCCGTGATCGCCAGCGAGAACACCGGCGCGCGCGATCTGTTTGACGATGGGCAGGAGGGCTTCATCGTCCCCATCCGGGACCCACGGACGCTCACCGCCCGCCTGCAGAGACTGGCCGAGGAGCCGGACCTGCGCGCGCGCATGGGCCTCCGGTCGCTGGAGCGGGTGAAGCGCATGGGCGGATGGCGAGACTACGGCCAAAGAGCCTTGAGCACCTACCAGGCGATGGTGCAGGCATGAGCTCCCCCACATCCCACCGCGATCCGCGTCCGAGGCCTGAGACGCAGCACCTGAGCAACGGTCGTTTTATCTTGCTGGGCCTGATGGCACTGAATCTGCTGGCGTTGCTGGCGCAGATCGCCATCGACTTTTCGGCAGAGAACCTTGCCTCTGCAAGCATCGTGTTTGCATCCTCCATGGTGGTGCTGCTGTACCTGCAGTGGACGCCTGCGCTGCAGACCCACCCGCTCTCGACATTCGCGGTGTTCGGCTTTGGCGTCACCACTCAACTGGGCGCGCTGCTCGGGCAGACCGCGTACTGGACATCGCTGGCCGACAACCTGCGCGTACCCATGGCCACCTTCGCGCTGCTGGCCGGCTTTCAGCTGCTGGCGTTGATCGCGCACACCGGCTACCGCTGGCTCATGCCTTCGCCCGCTGCAGACCAAGGGTCGCTGCCCCGCCAGATCGTGCAGAAGCTGGGCCTCTACGACACGCCCACCACCGGCGTGCTGTGGTTCATGGGCTATGTGGGCCTGATCGCGTTCTTGCTCGGCGCGGGGCGCGAAGGCACCTTTGGCAAGGTGATGCAAGGCCTGACCTTTCTCACCTGGGCGCCCTTCCTCATTCCCATGTATCTGATCCAGCTGGGCGATTCCTACACCAGTCTGCGCAAGCAATGGCCCTATCTGCTCTTCTTTGCGGGGCTGGTGGTGCTGTTGGGTCTGGCGGCCAATGCAAGGCAGGTGATGCTCTCTGGCTTTGTCACCATCGCGCTGTTTGCCTTGCTGGGTGCGCTGCGCAGCGCCACGGCGGTGTCGGGCAAACGCGTGTTGAAGCTTGGCGTGCTGGGTCTGGTGCTTGCCGCTCTGGCCATCCCGCTGAGCGATCTGGCCACCGCCATGGTGGTGGCGCGCAAGGTGCGTGGCAATGTCTCGGCGGTTCAGATGGTGATGGAAACCTTCTACTACTTCCAGCGGCCTGAGGCACTGGCCGAGCAGAACGAGGAGCAACGCAACGCAACGCGGGGAAAGTACGACGAGCATTACTTCGAAAACCCCTTGCTGGCCCGACTGGTGGAGACCAAGTTCCACGACAACTCGTTCTACTTCGTCTCGACCTTCTCCCAGAGCGATACCGAGCTGCTCGCCGAGACCACCGCAGACATGTTCTGGGTCGCGCTGCCCGAACCGTTGATCAAGCGCCTGGGGGTGGACATCGACAAGAAGGCGTTCGAGTTCTCCATCGGCGACTACCTCAGCCACCTGAGCCAGGGCGGGCCGCTGGGCAGTCGTCGCACTGGTTCGATGCTGGCGCAAGGTGTTGCGCTTCTGGGTGCTGGTTTTGCGGTGGTCTACATCGCCTTCTGCCTGGTCACCTTCGCCATGATCGACCTGCTCTCGTTCCGCAATCGGGGAGGGCAGGTGGTGCTCTCAGCCGTGGGCATGCTGGCGGTGTGGAAGCTGTTCCAGAACGGCATCACCAACGATTCCTTGCACGCCTGGATCACGGGCACGCTGCGCACCATTCCGCAGAACATCGTGCTGTTCCTGCTCGTGGCCACGACGGCCCGCGCCTTCGGCATGTTGCTGGGCGGTCGGTCCCATGCTGCAAACAACACGCCAGACCACCCCGATGGCCTGCGCACGCCGGTTTGATCCATGCGCATCGTCCTCTTCACCCACCCCTCGTTCATGGCTTCACAAAGCATGCCGCGGTTCGCGCGCATGCTGCAGCAGGCTTACCAGGCGCTGGGGCACGAGGTGGATGTCTGGTCGCCCACGGCAAAGGTGCATGCCTGGGTGCCTTCCGGTCGTCTGTCCAAGTGGGCCGGGTACATCGACCAATACCTGCTGTTTCCCTTGTGGGTGCGACGCGCGGCTGCGCGAGAGCCGGCCGACACGCTGTTCGTGATGGCCGACCAGGCCCTGGGGCCGTGGGTACCGCTGGTCAAACACCGCGCGCTGGTGGTGCATGTGCACGACCTGCTGGCGCTGCGATCGGCGCTGGGAGAGGTCCCGCAGAACCCGACTCGCTTCACCGGACGCATGTACCAGCGCTACATCCGCCGGGGGTTTGCGCAGGCGCAGCACTTCATCTGCATCTCGCAACGCACGCTCGACGACCTGCGACGCGTGGGCGGGGTGGCGCCCGTCACTTGCAAGGTGGTGCACAACGGGCTGAACCAACGCTTTGCACGGACGCCTGCACTCGAAGCCCGCGCGCTGTTGCGCCGCGCAGGCCTCCCGGTGCCCGACGCCGGCTTGTTGCTGCATGTCAGTGGCAACCAGTGGTACAAAAATGTAGGCGGCGTGATCCGCATCTATGCCCGGTACGCCACCGCGCAAGCGAATCCCCTGCCGCTGTGGCTGGTGGGCGTGTCCCAGACTGACGCGGTGCGAGAGGCACTGAATGAAGTCCCCGCGCAGGGGCAGGTGCACTTTCTCCACGGCATCGACCACGCCCTGCTGCAAGCCGCCTATTCGCTGGCGCGGGCCTTCCTGTTCCCCAGCCTGGCCGAGGGATTTGGCTGGCCCATCGTCGAGGCGCAGGCCTGCGGCTGCCCTGTCATCACCACCGACGACGCGCCCATGAACGAGATCGGTGGCCCCCACACCGACTACCTTCCCCTGCTTCGCAGCACCGACGACATGGCCCTCTGGGCAGCCCGCGGAGCACGGGTGCTTGAAAAACTGCTGAACGAACCAGCTCAGGCGCAGAGCGAACGCACCGACGCATGCATGACCTGGTCTCGGCGCTTTGAGTCAGAGCGGGCCATTGCGGCCTACCTGCAGATCTATGAGGGCGTGATGGCCCGCCATCCAACCAACGCGGACCATGCACTGGCCCGGATTCCTTCATGAACATCCTCCATGTGATTTCGTCTGCCAATCCCACGGGTGGCGGGCCCATTGAAGGGGTGCGCAACCTCGGGCAACGGATGAAGGAGCTCGGCCACCACACCGAGCTGGTCACCCTGGACAACCCGGCTGACGCCTGGCTGCAGAACCAAAACTACACCGTGCATGCGCTGGGCCCCACGCGCGGCAACTACGGTATGAACAATCGGCTGGTGCCCTGGCTCGTGGCACACGCGCACCGGTACGACTTCGTGATCGTCAACGGCATCTGGCAGTACCACAGCTTCGCTACCTGGCGCGCCCTCACGCGACTCAAGCTGCCCTATGCCGTGTTCACCCACGGCATGCTCGACCCCTGGTTCAAACGCACCTACCCACTCAAACACCTGAAGAAGTGGCTCTACTGGCCGTGGGCCGAATACCGTGTGCTGCGAGATGCCGCAGCGGTGCTCTTCACCTGCGAAGACGAGCGCCTGCTGGCCCGTGAATCTTTCTGGATGTACCGGGCGCGTGAGCAAGTGGTCGCCTACGGTACGCGCCCTCCACCCACCGACAAGGCCCCACTCGCCGGGTGCTTTCTGGACGCCTATCCGGAACTCAAGGGCAAGCGGCTGCTGCTGTTCCTGGGCCGCATTCAGGAGAAGAAGGGCTGCGACCTGCTGATCAGCGCGTTCGCCACGGCGGCGACTCAGACACCCGATCTGCACCTGGTGATGGCCGGGCCCGACCAGACCGGCTGGGTCGTGGCCTTGCAAGCGCAAGCCCGGCAACTCGGAGTGGCCGACCGCATTCACTGGCCCGGCATGTTGCAAGGCGATATCAAATGGGGCGCGTTCCATGCCGCCGAGGCTTTTGTGCTGCCATCGCACCAGGAAAACTTCGGCATTGCGGTGGCGGAGGCGCTCGGCTGTGGCCTGCCCGTGCTGATCTCCAACAAGGTCAACATCTGGCGGGAGATCCGGAATGCCGGCGCTGGTCTGGTGGAAGAAAACACCACAGAAGGTACCCACGCACTGTTGATGCAATGGCTGGCGCTGGAGCCGGCGGCTCGCGCGAGCATGGCAAAGGCAGCCAACGAGTTGTTCAACGCGCGGTTCACCGTCAGTGCCATGGCGCAGAGCCTGCTGCACATCGTGGGTCAGCACCAGAAGAGGACCGCCCCATGAACAAGGCCAGCAATTCGGTGGGGCACATCGGCTCTGCATTCGACTGGGGTTGGGAAAACTTGCAGTTCCTGCGGATGCGCCTGCAAGGGCTTCAAAACAAGGAGGCGGACGTGGCCAGGCTGGTCGCCGAGCTGGACGACTATCGGTCGATCTTTGAGACCACCACAGGTTTTCCGTTCCACCAGGCGTCCATCTTCGAGGTGGGCTACGGCGCGCGCCCGTTGCGTCTACTGGCACTCATCTCGATGGGGCTGAATGCGCGGGGCATCGATCTGGACGCACCCATGTTGCGTGTTTCCGCGTCCGGGTTGTTGCGCGTCCTCAGGGCCAATGGCTGGCAGCGCTTCATCAAGAGCACGGCGCGCGCGCTGATTTTCGACTCGCACGAACGCCAGGCGCTGAACCGCGTGCTGGTGCGTCGGGGTGCCCGACTTCGCGTGCAAGCCGCACGCTTTCTGGTGGGTGACGTGGCCGATGTTTCGTTGCCGTCAGCGTCGATCGATTTCATCTACTCAGAGGATGTCTTCGAGCACATTCCCCGCGAGGCGCTGGACGGCGTGTGTGCCAACCTGGCGCAGGCACTGACACCGCAGGGTATGGCGCTGATTTCTCCGGCCGTGTTCACCGGGATCAGCGGTGGGCATCTGGTGGAGTGGTACCCACACACGCTGAAGGCCGACAGGGACCGTCGCTCCGACCCCTGGGAACACCTGCGGCAGCGCCGGTTCACGGCCGACTGTTTCCTCAACGAGATGCGGCTTCACGAGTACCAGCGGCTGTTCGAGCGTCATTTCACGGTGGTGGCGGTGCACAACCTGCAGGCTGGGCATGGGCGGTCGTTCCTGACCGAGGACGTGCGAGAAGAACTCGCGGACTACGGCGTGGACGAGCTCCTGGGGGACAAATGGCGTTTCGTGCTGCGCAAGAAGCCCGAGGAGCTGGCGTGATCCTCGAAGGCAACGACCCCGCCACACAGCCCTCGTTCACGATGGGCAACCGCCTGGCGCGTGCGCTCTGGGGCATGAGCTGGCTGCTGCTGTTCAGACCCAGTCCAAGACCTCTGCACGCTTGGCGGCGTGCGTTGCTGCGCCTTTTTGGTGCCCGTATGGGCGAGCATGTGCATGTGTACGCCGGGGTGCGCATCTGGGCACCGTGGCAGCTCACGCTGGGCGACCGCGTGGGCATCGCTGATGGCGTGACGCTCTACAACATGGCGCCCATGACCATCGGCAACGACTGCACGCTGTCGCAAGGTGCCTATCTGTGCGGCGGCTCACACGACATCAATTCCGTCAACTTCCAACTCATGGCCCACCCCATCACACTGGCCGATCACGTGTGGGTCTGCGCTGAGGCATTTGTGGGCCCGGGTGTCTACATCGCGCCTGGCTGCGTGGTGGGTGCACGCGCAGTGGTCATGAAAGACATCAATCAACCCTGGACCGTTTGGGGCGGACACCCGGCGGTTCAACTCAAGACACGGCGACCACGGAGTTCGACATGAAAGCCCACACGCATGCACCCATGCACGCGCCGGTTTCGGTGCTGATCCTGACCAAAAATGAGCAACAAGATCTGCCAGGATGTCTGCAAAGCGTGGCATGGAGCGACGACATCCATGTTTACGACTCGGTGAGCACAGACCGCACCGTGGAGATTGCGAAGGCTTTTGGCGCCACCGTGACACAGCGCCCATTCGACAACTGGGCCAGCCACCAGAACTGGGGCTTGGCGAACCTTCCGTTCAAGCATCCATGGGTGTTCTACATCGACGCAGATGAACGCATGACACCCGAACTGGTGGAAGCAGTCCGCGCGGCGGTGGTCGCACCGGGGGACAGGGTCGCGTTTCGTCTCCAAAGGCGTGACTTCTTTCTGGATACCTGGCTCAAGCACGTGCAGACCTCGGCGTTTTACATGCGCCTTTTCCGACCCGGAAACATGCGCTACGAACGGCTGGTGAACCCCATCTCGGTGGCCGACGGCCCGGTAGGCGATGTAACGGGCTTCCTCGACCACTTTCCGTTCAGCAAAGGCATGGGGC
The DNA here is from genome assembly GCF_036675665.1 of Hydrogenophaga sp. GTDB lineage: Bacteria > Pseudomonadota > Gammaproteobacteria > Burkholderiales > Burkholderiaceae_C > Hydrogenophaga. Next base: position 307,182 of record NZ_JAKFEO010000010.1, read on the forward strand.
ACTGGTTCGAACGGCACAACAACTACAGCCGTCTCGAGGCTGAGCAGATCATGTTCAACCGCGGCAACCAGACGCCGTTTTCGATGATCAAGGCTTTCACAGAGAGAGACTTCCACGAGCGCCGCTTCTACCAGAAGGAACTGTTCTACCGGCTGCCGCTGCGCCCGCTGGTGAAGTTTGTCTTGCTCTACGTCGTGAAACGCGGTTTCCTCGATGGCCGCGCGGGCCTGCGCTACGCCGTGCTGCAAGCCATCTATGAATACATGATCGTCCTCAAGGTCCAAGAGCAGGAACAGCTGGTGCCGCATGCAGCCACGCCCACGGCGCTCAGGCAGCCATGAAGATCCTGATCCACAGCGCCAACTTCGCGCCGGAGCCCACCGGCATCGGCAAGTACTCGGGCGAGATGGCCGAGTGGCTGGCCGCGCAGGGGCACGAGGTGCGCGTGGTGGCCGCCCCGCCCTACTACCCCGCCTGGAAACTCGACGAGACCTACCGCTGGCCGCCCTGGCGTCACGAGGTCTGGCGGGGTGTGAACGTGTGGCGCGCACCGCTGTGGGTGCCGCGCAAGCCCGGCGGCCTCAAGCGGGTGTTGCACCTGTGCACCTTTGCGCTGTCGTCCCTGCCCGTGATGCTACGCCAGACACTGTGGCGGCCCGACGTGGTGCTGACCGTGGCACCCGCTCTGGTGTGCGCGCCCACAGGCTGGCTCACCGCGCGTCTGAGCGGTGCGCAGGCCTGGCTTCACGTGCAGGATTTCGAGGTGGACGTGGCACTGCAGATGGGCCTTCTCAAGGGCGCGGTCTTCGGTCGCGCGATCCGTGCTGTGGAATCTGCGTTGTTCAAACGCTTCGATGTGGTCTCCACCATCTCGGAGCGCATGCGCCAGCACCTGCTGCGCAAAGGGGTGGCCCCCGAGCGCACGCACCTCTTCGTGAACTGGGCCGACGTGGACCGCATCAAGCCCTTGACCCAGCTCAGCAGCTACCGCGCCGAACTGGGCCTGGCCGCCACCACGCGCGTGGCCCTGTTCTCCGGCACGCTGAGCGCAAAGCAGGGCCTGATGGTGATCCCGCAAGCAGCGCGCCTGCTGGCGCACCGGCACGATGTGTTGTTTGTGGTGTGCGGCGGTGGCGCCATGCAAGCCGAGCTGGAACAGGCCGCGCGCACGTTGCCCAACCTGCGGCTGCTGCCTCTGCAACCGCTGGAGCGGCTGGGTGAATTGCTCGGACTGGCCGACGTGCACATATTGCCCCAAAGCCAGGAGGCCGAAGACCTTGTGCTGCCCAGCAAGCTCTCCGGCATGCTGGCCAGTGGCCGGCCGGTGGTGGCCACCTGCCGGGCAGACACCGAGCTGGCCGCAGTGGTGGGCCAGTTTGGCCGCGTGGTGCCACCGGGAGATGCCAAAGCGCTTGCACAAGCCGTCACCGATCTGTTGGCCGACCCGGCACACCGACAAGTCCTGGGCGAACGGGCGAGAACACACGCCCTGCTGCACCTGGCCCGCGACGGCGTGCTGCAGACGCTGGTGCGCCGCATGCAACCGGCCGTGCCGCAAGCCCAGGCCAGCACATGAGCGCCGCGCCGGGCCGTTCCCAAGCCAGCTCGCACCGCAGCCCGCAGGGCGAAGGCACCCCAGTGAGCGCCGAACCTGCCGCCCAGCCATTTCCGCCACCGGGCGACATCGTCATCTTTCAACCGGAGTTCGAGGAGTTCGGCGGTGAAGAACGCGTGATCCTGTCGCTGTCTGCCGGCCTGCATGCGCAAGGCAAGGCTCACAGCGTGCTTTGTTACCACGACCGCATTGGCCTGGCGCGGCACGCGCACCTTCCACTGCCGGTGTTTGAACTCAAACCGTCGGGCGGCGGATGGGCCAAAGCCATGGCACTTCGGGCCGCGTTGGCACGGCTGCATGCTCGGGGCGATCCCACACCCGTGCTGTTCAGCATCCAGTCGGCCTTGCACGCAGGCATGGCCAACCTGCGGGGCCAACTCCCCTACTTCCTGCGCATTCCCGACACCTACAGCCTGCTGAACTACGAGACCGCCAAGGGTGGGCCCGGAAGCTCGGAACGGCTCTCTGCAAGGCACTGGCTCACGCGCCACGGCATCCGCTCAGCACGAGGCTTTGCCACCAACACCCTTGCGCTGGCCAACGAGATGCATGCCTTGTATGGACGAAGAGCCGAGGTGGTGTACCTCGGCGGCTTTGGCCAGCAGCCGCTGGCACAACTGCCGGCGCGCGCAAGCCAACCCATCGAGTTGCTGAGCGTTTCGCGGCTGCAGAAAAGCAAGCGGGTGGACTGGATCCTGCAGAGCCTGGCGGAGATCGTTCGACGACCCGAGGGAGGGCCCGATTTTGTGTTGCATGTGGTGGGCGCTGGACCCGAAGAAGCTGCATTGAAGTTGATGAGCCAGGAGCTCGAACTTGGAGAGCGCGTGCGCTTCCATGGCTTCGTCTCGGACGATGCCTTGACACACCTGTACCAGCGATCCCACGTGTTCCTGATGCCAGCATGTCAGGGCTACGGATTGCCCGCCATTGAAGCGCTGTACCGCCGGCAAGGCGTGGTGCTCAACCACGAATCGGGCGTGGTGGAGCTGCTGGCCGACTCACAGTGGGCGGTGGTGGCAGAACCCGGACCGTTGGGCTTCACCCAGGGCGTTCGCGACATGTTCAAGCGCGTCTGCGATCCGCGCTTCTTTGCCCATCCCCTGCCCTCGCTGCCCACCGAAGGTGACTGGGCCAAAAAGATCATCGCGTCGTTTGGCTGGTAAAACCCTCTGCATGACAGAAAGGTTGGCATGAGCATTCAATCCTGGTTTTCGCGCAGCTTGGGTCGAGTCCGCGAGGGGACCAAAGCACACCTGGTGAGCTCTGCCGAGCTTCTCGACTTCACGGGTGACGTGCTTCACGCCATGCGCGAAGCAACAGACGACGAATGTGAAGCCTTGTTCGTCGAGCATGTCTCCCGGACTTGTGGGGGTACCGTCGATTGGAGGGAGCAGCCACAGGACATCGCCGACACCCTCGCCGAATTTCTCAGCGCAGACGAAGCTTCTCTGATCCAGGCATCGACGTTCAATGATCGAACAGGGCCCCCGCAGGCCATTCAGGGATTTGACGAATCCCTGAAGGGTTCACCGCGGGGAGTTCGGGCCCTGGAGTCGTTCGGAGATTTCTACATCGTGCTGGTCTTGCCACGCCATCTGCTGCCACGCTTTGATGAAATCAACCAGCACTGGATTGCAGCAGGCGGGCCATGACAGGCGTCACGGCTTCTGGGGCTTGAGGAGCAAACGCGCCGGTACATCGGCGGTTCCAGCCGCTGGTGCCGGTTCACTCAACACCTCTCGCAGCCAGACGGCGTGTTCGCCCAGCACCACGCCCCCGCCACCGGTGGCCGGCAGCCGTGGACTTGCGGTGGTGGAACCGAAGGTGATGTTGAAGGTGTTGACGCCGGCGAGATACCACCGACCATCGACGTGCACAAAGGCCGCGCTGCCCGAGTCGCCGTTGGCCAGCGTTGCCTCGCGATCAAGCCCCAGGGTGCCGTTGGCGGGCACCGCAGGTCCCAGGCGGTTGGTGGCGAGGTCGGGGCCATCGAAGTCGAACAGGTAGGTCGCGGGGCGCCCGAGGAAGTCGGGAAACACCAGGTCGGCGCGGTTTTCCCCGGTTGTAAACAGCGTGGTGCTGCCGCCGTGGCTCACGAGGGTCAGGACGCGCCCCAGCACAGGCCCGGTGAACACGCGTGCGACCGGCATCTTCGACGGTGCCGGTGTGGCCAACCGCACGATGGCCAGATCGGCATGCACGGAGGGATCGCCCGGGCTGTTGTTGGCACTGCTGCCGGTGTAGCCCGGGTGCACCTGCACCGAGGTGCCCACACTTGTAAATCCCTCGGCGGCCGCGCTGCGAAAGCGGATGTGCGCCGGATGGGCGCCCGCCACCACATGAGCCGCCGTGATCACATGCTGCCGGCCGATCAAGGTGGCACTGAACAGCCGTCCACCCACGTCCAGGCTGCCCACGGCGGCCCAGGCCGGGTCCGCCGGTTCCTCGCGGGGACCAGCGCCACCGGTGAGCGCATGGGCGACACCCATGGCCATGCCAACGCAGGCGCAAACGCTTCGCCGCAGCCATGCGCGGGAGGCACGGACACGCTCCGCCCGTCGACCGGCAGCCAAGCTGCGCGCACCACCATCCAATCGGACCATGCCAGCACCCCTACCCAACGTGAAACGAACGAACAACCGCGTCAGCCTCCCCGCAAAATCGGAAGCTCGTGGCTGACTCACGTGGTGACCATACCCAGGCTGGTGTGACTTTGCTATCGCGTTTCAGTCTTTCATTTGTTGGCACCGTCCCGTTGCAATCCCGGGGCGATGAAAGGTGATCACCATGTTCCGTTTGAAAACCCTCTGCCGGGCCCTGTGCCTGGCCACCGGCCTGATCCTCACGGCTGGCGCCGCCTCCGCGGCGACTCCTCTGTCCGCCCTCGGTGGCACCTCCACCGACCTGCTCGATTCCGCTGTGTCGTTCAACCCTGCCTGGTACGACGACGTATCGTCGTTCGCCAGCCGCAGCGCCAGCAGCTTCGACCTGAGCTCGATGCTCATGGGCGCTTCCCTGCTGCTGACGCAGCCCGCCAACGTCACATACACGCTGATGGGGTTTGAGGCCGGCTTCAACAACGCTTTCGTGTCAGGCACTGAACAGCTGACCAACCGCAGCGGCTCGACGCCCCGGCTCGGCACCTCGATGAGCTTCAGCCACGTCACGGCCTCCCCGCTGGACTTCGGTTTCCTGTCCAACGGAAGCGGCACGCTGTTCGGCAATGGCAGCTCGCGCACGGGCCTGGTGATGTCCAGCGACGGCCAGAGCGCGCTGATCCTGTTCAACGACATGTACTCGGGCGACATCGACTTCGACGACATGGTGATCCGTGTGTCGATTTCGGCAGTGCCAGAACCCGAGATGCTGGGCATGCTGCTGGCCGGCCTGGGCCTGGTCGCAGCAGTTGCACGGCGTCGTTTGAAGCGCATGGGAACGTTGGCCGTTTGAGATGTGATGCGGGCGGCCGGTCTGTTCAGACCGCCGTCACGCCGCCCTTGTTCTGGCGGCGGCGGATGTAACCCCCCATCAGTCCGAGACCGGCCAGCATCAGTGCATAGGTTTCGGGTTCGGGCACGGCACTCACGCTCACGTTGTCGATGCGCAGTTCGCTGGTGCCCAGGTAGTCACCAATGTCGGCGACGCCAATGACGAGCGACACCGCGCCGTCGCTGGCAGCGGTGTAGGTGTAGCTGTTCTCGGTGAACACCCAGCTGGCCGAGCTGAAGTCACCGAAATTCCCGGTGAAGCTGCTGACCAGAGGGCTGCTGGCGGTGTTCACGAAGCTGACCACGGTGTCGTTGATGGCGATGAAGCCGAAGTCGGCATTGAGCGTGTCGGACGACAGGAAAGCCCAGTCGAACTTGACGGTGATCTGCTGGCCGGCGGTGGCCATGAAATTCTGGCGCAGGGCCGAACCTTCGTATGCGAAGCCACCGATGTCCAGTGAGCCCACGGCCACACCGGCGAGGTTGTTGTTGAAAGAGAAATCAACCGCTGCGGTGCCCGAATTGTTGTTGAAGCCGGCGCCCAGGGGAGCGTCGTCCTCATAGTCGAGCGAGGCGGTGGACAGGATGCCGATCTTGCGGCCGCTGGTGGTGACGAGAACATCACCATCGGTCGACCAGTGGGTCAGGCCGGATTCGAAGCTGCCGTTCTGAAAAGTGGTGCTCTGGGCCATGGCCGAAGCGCTGGCCAGTGCAAACACGGCGGTGGCAGCCAGGCTGCGAGGGATTGATTTCATGAGAGGCCTTTGTTGAATGAGGAAGGATCAAGGATTCAAGGAACGACAGGGGCCACCAGATCACGACCAGGCGCCATCTGCGCGGCGGTCAGACCTTTGAGCAGGACGAAAGGACGCGCCACGGCGGGGCCGGTGGAGCCGTCGGCGTCAAGGGACAACTGCACGCCACCGATCACATCGACGAACGCCACGTGTCCGCTGGCCACGCCGTTGCCCGCCACACCCAGGCTGACCAGCAGCGGGGTGAGGTCGAGCTTGTCGGCGTAGGGCGTGAAGTCGGTGATGGTGTCGCCCGCATCGCGGGTGCTGGTGAAGCGGAAGACGTCACCGCCAGCCCCACCCGTGAGCATGTCGGCACCGGCGCCGCCGATGATGATGTCGTCCCCTGCGGTGCCCACCAACGTGTCGCGGCTGGTGGTACCGGCGCGCGTGACGCCGGGGGTGGCCTTGGCGACGGCAGCATCGATCAAGCGGCCGTGTGAGTCGAACGCGTTTTCTTCGCCGTACATGTTCACGGTGATTTCGTCGCCATCGGCAGGGCTCACGCGCTGCAGGCCACCGGCTGCCTTGGGCGCCTTGATGAAGTTCGCCAGTGCTTCCTGGTAGGTGATGGTGTTGACCGTGTTGTTGAACACCACGTTGTTGGCCGCGAAGGGGTAACCGTCGCCACCGTTGGCGGTGAAGTCGATGGTCGCGAAGGAGAAGACACGCGGCGACACGACCACCCCGTTGTCGACCAGCAAGGTGCCGTCGTCGAGCTTGATCTTGCGGATGCGCTCGCCGGTGCCGAGCGTGGATCGGGCCGTGCGGGTGGTGTCGTACGTCACCTGCATGCCGGAGATCTGGGCGAAGCGGCCCTGGGCCGAGCCACCGGGCGTGGATGCCGCCACGGAGTGCTCCATCAGATCCTTGAGCTGAACCGCATTCATGGCCGGCGCGGTTTTCACCAGGTTGGTGAAGGGCAGCACGTTGAAGGTGTCACCGGTGGTGACGTTGCCCGGACCGGTGATGCTGGTGCGGATCCCGCCGCCGTTCTGGATGGCCACTTCGGCGCCACCGGCAAAGCGCATCGCGTCGGCCACGAGGTTGCCCAGGCCGGTGTCGGCGTTGCGCACGCCCTCGGTGTATTCGCATGGCAGCGGTGTGCAGGCCACGTGGGTGGGACCGTTGAGCTTGGTGGCGGTCGTGCCGATGATCTCGGCGTTGAGGGCCGCGATGAAGTTGGAGATCGGCGTGATCACCGAAGCCTGCAGGGCGGGGTCGCCACCGACGCGGTCGGCATCGGCGGCAGCACCCGAGACGCGGATCATGCGGGTGGCGAGCACGGCAGTCACCGCGCCGCTGGTGTCATCGATGTCGAGCTGGACTTCACCCACGTAGCGGTTGCCGAAGTGACCGGTGACCATGGGCACGGGTTTGCCGGTGGCGTCGTTGCGGTAGGTGGGATGGGTGCTGTAGGACGGCGCCACGCCGCCGTTGATCAGCAGGTCGTCCGAGTCGACCATCAGTTCGTGTCCACCGCCCGAGATGACCATGTCCACGCCGCTCAGGGCAGGAATCATCACATTGAGTTCGTTGGCGGCATTCTGCAGGTGGCTCATCACGATGATGGCGGTCACCCCCTGGTTGTTCCTCAGGTCGTCGATCTCGGCCTGCACCAACGGCAACAGAGCCTGGAGGTTCTGCAACTCGCTGTTGCTGGAACTCCAGTTTTTCATGATGCCGGCCGGTGGGGATGAAATGCTGGGCAGCAGGGGCGTGGTCACGCCGATCACGCCAACCTTCTTGCCCGCCGCGGTGGTGAGGATCTTGGAAGCGCGCACCTTTTGCTGGGCGGCCAGATTGGCCAGCGCAGGGGTGACGCTGAAGTCGAGGTTCACCGACAGGTAGGTGGTGCCCGAGACCTCGGCGAAGCGCGCTGCCACCGGGCCGGTGTTGTCGAGGTCGAATTCGTGGTTGCCGAAGGTGGTTGCATCGATGCCGATGGCGCGGTTGGCGATGGCGTCGTAGAAGTCCTGGCCACCGTCGGCCGCTGCCGTGGCGAGGTTGGTGAAGCTGGCGGTCAGGCGCGGGCCGGGCAGGAACGAGTCGCCGGCGTTGAGCGTGATCACGGTGCTGCCAGCGGTGGCGGCAGCGGCCTTGCGGGCTGCAACCACGCTGGCCAGGCGGTCGATGCCGCCATAGAACGAGATCGCCTGCGCGGCGTCATTGCGCAGGTTGCCCTGTGCCGACAACAACCACGACTCCTGGTCGCCGATGTGCAGCACGGTCAGGGTTTCGGCCCAGGCTGCGTTGAAGCCGGTGGCCAGGGCGAGCGAGACCGCGAGGGTGCAGGCGCTGCGGCGCAGAGGGCTGCGGGTTGTTTTCATGAGTAGAAGGCTCCGGGTTGGTGTTCAGGTGAGTCGGAATGGGTGCGGTCCGGTCACAGGCCGAGGTCGCGTGTCGGCACGATCTGGACGGCCGAGACGTTGCTGAGCGTGAGCAATGGCCGGCTCACGGCTGGGCCGGCGTTGCCATCGGTGTCGATCTGCACGACCAGCCCGGCGGCGCTGTCGACCAGTCGCACGATGCCGTCGGCGATGGCGTTGCTGCCGGTGTAGCCAATGCCCTGCAGGAGCGCGCTGATGTCGATGCGATCGGTACCCGGGACGAAATCGGTGATGCGGTCGGCAGCGTCGCGGGTGCTGGTGTAGATGAAGGTGTCGGCTCCGGCGTTGCCGGTGATCACGTCGGCGCCAGCGCCACCGCTGATGCGGTCATCGCCGGGTGTGCCCACCAGCGTGTCGCGACCCGTTGTTCCCTGCAAGGACTTGACCAGCGACAGGCCCAGCAGCACGGCGTCATGATCGGAAGAGCGGTACACCGTGGCCGTGTAGTGGTCGGGGCCGCAGGTGGCGCAGGCGGGCTGCTTGAACTCGAGGTTGTAGTCAATGATCGACGGCTCGTCCGCATTGATGTGCCAGTGCACCGCGCCCGTGACCAGCGGGCTCAGGCTGGCGGTGGTCAGACCATGGTCGAGGTAACCTGCCTCACCGTCGAACACATACGAGTAGCTGTCGGCGCCGCGCCGGGCAATTTCGTCCACCAGGCCCTGGGCCGCCAGTTCGAGGATCGGGTCTTCCTTGCCGTAGGCGTTGAGGTCACCCACCACCACCACATCGGGGTCGATCGCCTTCAAGGTTTCGACGAAGGTGCCCAGGGCACGGGCCTGATCCACGCGGGTGGCGTTGAAACACCCCTGGCCATCGCCCGTGTCCAGATCGGCAGCGTCCGAACCGGCTGCGCAACCCTTGGACTTGAAGTGGTTGACCACGACCGAGAACTGTTCGCCGTTGGCTGCGGCAAAGGTCTGCGCCAGCGGCGGGCGGTTGTGCACGGGGTCGGTGTCGCTGCGGGCCTGGCCCACCAGACTCAGACGGCCGGGCTTGTAGATCATGGCCACGCGGATCGCGTCGGTGCCGGCACCGCCCACAGGCATGGCGACGGTGGCGTAGGCGCCGGCGCCGGCCACGGCGTTCAAGCCGTTGACCAGGTCCTGCGCGGCCGTGTTGCCGTTGTTCTCGATTTCCATCAGGCCCACCACGTCGGCATTGAGGCCGAGGATGGCGGGAATGATCTTGTTGCGCTGGCGCTGGAACTCGGCAGCGCTGTCGGCACCGCGGCAGTCGGATCGGGTGCCGGTGGGGTAGCAGCTGGCACCGGACTGGTCGATGGTCGTGAAGTAGTTCAACACGTTGAAGCTGCCCACACGCACATTGCCGCCCACCGAGGGTGGCGTGGCCAGGCGCGGATTGGCGCGGGTGAACACGACGGGCTCGGTCGGGTGGATCTTGTAGTCGCTCAGGCCGTCGGTGTTGTTGGTCGCCAGTCCGTAGTCGATGACACCGGTGATGCCGCCCGGCAAGGTGTCGCCGGCGCGCAGTGTGTTGTCGGCGCCCATGTAGGGCGTGGGGTTGGGGTTCTGCAGGCTGGTGCCGTCGTCCAGGATGATGCGGCGGCGTGCGTTCTCGTCGGCCAGCGCGATCGCTTCGACCGAGCCTGCCGGGTGCACGTTCGTTGGCTTGATGAGGCGACCGTCAGCGCCCAGGGTCACCTGCCCGTATCGGCCCTGGAAGAAGTTCTGCGCCGCGGTCAGGGGCGTCTGGATGTAGAGCAGCATGCCCTCGTAGCGTTCGAGTTCACCTTCGACCACCTCGGGCAGCGTGATGACGGTGGGAGAGATGCTGTTGCCGCTGGAGACCATGCTGATCACGGGCGAGGTGAGTTGCGTCACGGGCTTGTAAGCCGCGTTGACGCCGGTGGGTGCAAATTCACCGACCGTGCCGCTCACGCGCACCTCCTGGCCCACCGCCACCGTGGGCGCGACACTGGTGAAAACGAAGATGCCATCGGAAGTGGCGGCATCGCCGTCGCCCAGCGGGTCCTGCATGTAGAAGCCGTTGTTGAGCAGCCTGGTGACCACACCCTGCGTCGCGACGGTCTGCCCCACGCGCGGACTGATGTCGCCGCTGCCCTGGATCTGGGGGATGCTCACGACACCATTGACCGTGACGGTGAAATCACAGGCCACCGATTGCAGCTCGTTGTTGGTGAAAGTGATCTGCACCGGATAGGTGCCCACGGGCACACTGCCATCGACCTGCACCGACGTTGTCGCCTCGCCGCCATCGCTGGTGGCCGAGCTCACCGGGCCCAGGGAGATGCCGGCCACCGCGGTGCTGGTCAGGCTGGCGCCATTGACCACGCTGTCGGCGTCGGTGGCGCTCAGGTTGACCACACCACCCACACCCGAGTCGAACACCGCAGGGGCCGGACAAGTGGCGGAGATCGGCAGGTTGACGCCGCCGCCCAGCGGCGAGCCAGTGATGGCGATGTCGTCGATGCCGATCCATTCGTCAGAGCCAGCCGCATCGGTCGTGATGATGCGGACCTGCACTTCGGACTGGTTGTCGGCAGCGGCCGGCAGAACCACCGACACAGGGAAGATCGCACCCGTCAGGCTGGGTCCCTGGCTGGCATCGGCCACGAAGCCGGCCGGCAGGTTGATGAAGTTGCCGCTGTTGCCAACCCGGTATTGCAGCGCGACGGGCTGGATCGCGTTGTCGGTGGCGCCGTCCACGTCGCGCAGCACGTAGCTCACCTGCACGGCCTGCTGTCCGCTCGTGTTGAGATGGATGACGATGTGAGGGGCCTTGGCCGTGCCCGAGCCTGCGAGCGCCAGCGTCGGTTTGGCGATGGCGAACTCCGTCACACCGCCGGTGGTGAAGGTGTTGGGATTGCTCTGATTGGCGTTGACGTCGACCACGGGGGTGCCGACTCCGACAACGGTCTGGGGGTCGGCGCCCGTGCCGCCTGCCAGGCCGTCTCCGCGGTATCCAACGATGCCCGGAACGCCAGTCCAGTTGTCGCTCACCGAAATGAGACCGGCATTGCTCCAGTCCTGGGAGAACGGAAGGACTTGGGGAACCGAGTCCGCCCAGGCAGGCAATGCCGACAACACGCCCAAGGCCATCAGGCAGGCAGAAAGACGCTGGGGAGCCAGCGACAGGCGGGGGGTGGTCGTGCGCAAAGTGGTCATGAGCATTGTTTCGTAGAGAGAATTCGGAGGCGAGCAATGCAACGCCAATGTGCGTTGGATCATGCAGAGCGTCGATCACGGGATTGCGATCTCCCACCCCGGCTTTACTGGTCCGAACGGATCACGAGTTCCTGCCCGGTTGAACTTTCTTCACCTGCCGGATGTGGCGTGCCGCGGACGAAGCCGAGGCGACGGCCAGGGCTGCGCCCGGTCAAGCACCCAGACGCGATGAAGCAAAAAAAAGAGCGGCAGGAGGCTGGCTCGCCCAACCGCAGTGCGGGGCTGTCCGCTACTGGGGAGATCGATCGGAGAACATGATTTCGCGCCGACCGCTGTGCGTGACGCGCCCCAGCAAACCGCCGTCCAGTACGGGCGATGCGAGCAGCCAGATGCCGGGCTCAGCCCCCAGCAAGGCGTCCAGCGGCCGTTGGCCCGGATGGACGTCGAGGATGCCCATGTAGGCGTCATCGGCGGTGGGATGCAGCATCTCCAGATGCGCAAGCCGATTTTTGAAAGAGTCCATTCCGGGTCCTGTGGGGTGGCGCTTGGGGCCGGCTGAATGCGCCGATTCAATGTGATGCACTCGCCGTGTCGCTGCACACGATTTCGCGAGACCGTCTATGCATCCGGCAGTCTGAACAACCAGGATTGCAGCGGCTTGACAACGATCGACACTCGCATAGGCCGAACGGGTATCGAGATCAGGAATGGCTGGCTTCGGCAAGCCTCCTGCGGAGCCGGGGGGAGACAGCATGCCTGGCCAAGGCGCTCGAATCCCGTGGGTTTCGTGTAGAGCTGCGGATCAGAGATCAGCGGAATTCGACACGTGCTCGCAACACGTCGATTCGTATTGGTTTTACCCAGCATTGGGCGTGAAAAACAAAAAAGCCCGGAGTCGTGAAACTCCGGGCTCTATGCGTTATTGGTCGGCGTGGCGGGATTCGAACTCGCGACCCCTTGCACCCCATGCAAGTGCGCTACCAGGCTGCGCTACACGCCGACAAGCCTCGAATTATAGCTGCCAAAGAAGGGGTTTCAGGCTGTGTGACGAAGAAGCTCGCGTATTTCAAGCAGCTCGCGGCGCACCTCGTGAACCAGCAACCCCGTGCCTGCAATCACTTCGTGTGCCCGGTCGTTGGACGCGGTTGGGGCTTCGTCGTGGATCACGGCATCGAGATCGATCACATCGATCGCTTCGTCCTCGTCGTCACCACGGCGCTTTTCGCGTTCGGCCTGCACGAGCTCCTGCAACTTGTTGCGGGCACCGCTGATGGTGAAACCCTGGTCGTACAACAGCTCACGGATGCGGCGGATCATGAGCACCTCATGGTGCTGGTAGTAGCGACGGTTGCCCCGCCGTTTCATGGGCCGCAGCTGCGTGAACTCCTGCTCCCAGTAACGCAGCACGTGCGGCTTGACACCGCACAGTTCGCCCACCTCACCGATGGTGAAGTAGCGTTTGGCTGGGATGGGAGGAAGCGTTTTTTCCATGAAAATCAAGGCGGTACAGACCGAAGCTTGAATTTACTCTAACAAGCACGGGCGCGCACAGGTGGAGGCGGAATTCTGTGTGAAATGTTGCAAACGCCACCGAGGTCGGCGCAATGCGACCGTTCGAGGCCGCTAGCTGACCGTCTGGCACCCAGCGACCAAGCCGCATGGGTCTGGCGTCAAAAGACAACGCCGCTTCGATCTGAAAGCGGCCTGGAAGCGAGGTTCAACCACCGATGACGGCGGTCTGCACCTGTTCCTTGAGCTTGGGGCTGGCGTGGAACGTGACCACGCGACGCGCCTCGATGGCCACCGGTTCCCCGGTGCGCGGATTGCGACCGGGACGCGGTGCCTTGGTGCGGATCTGGAAATTGCCAAAGCCCGAGATCTTGACGTCCGTGCCTTCGACCAGGCTGTCGGTCACCAGATCGAAGAAGGCATCGATCATGTCTTTGGACTCTCGCTTGTTCAGACCGATCTGGTCAAACAGCATCTCGGCCAGTTGGGCTTTGGTCAGTGCTGGTGTTTCCAGACTTTCAACAGCGAGTTCCATGCGGGGCTTCTCCATCCTCGGTCGATCAGGCGCGCAGCCGGGCGGCCACACGTGTTTGCAGGGATTCAAGGGCCGCTTTCACGGTGGCCTCGATATCTTCGTCGGTCAGTGTAGCGTCGTCGCGGTTGAGCACGAGTCGGACCGCAAGGCTTTTTTCGTCGGACGCCAGCGCGCCCGGTGCTGCGGATTCCGACTGCTTCTTGGGACGGTAGACGTCAAACAGCACCACGTCGCGCAGCCAGGCACTGGAAGGTGCACGAATCGCCTCGACCACGGCCGCGTGACTCACGCTCTCCTTCACCACGATGGCCAGGTCGCGCTCAACGGCCTGATGGCGACTCACGGCCTGATAGACCGGAACGTCCCGCACGAGCACCGCATCGAGCTCCAGTTCGAACAGCACGGGCGCCTGCGCGAGGTCGTACGACTGGCGCCAACGGGGATGCAATTCACCCACATGGCCAACGCGGCGGCCTTGCAGCCAGACGCTGGCACAGCGGCCGGGGTGCATCGCGGGATGCTCGTCGGCGCGGAACTCGGGCTTGAGCGGCGCAAGCAAGGCCTGCACGTCGCCCTTGGCGTCAAAGAAGTCGGCCACGCGCTCCTCTGCGCCCCACTGCAGCGTGTCCACCGCCCCAAAGCTCAGGCCGGCCACGCGCATCGGCTGATGGAACCCGGCCACGCTGGTGTCGCTGTCGACCACCGACGCATCCTTGTGGAACACACGCCCTACTTCAAACAGACGCACGCGCTCGGCGCGGCGATCGGTGTTGAACTTGAGCACCGACACCAGACTGCCGATCAGGGACGAACGCATCACGCTCATCTGGCTGGCAATCGGGTTGAGCAGGTGGATCGGATCGGCGTTGCCAGCGAGTTCGCGCTCCCAGCGTTCTTCCACGAAGCTGAAGTTGATGGTTTCCTGATAGCCGAGCTGGGCCAGCATCCGACGCACCGCAAACGGTCCACGCTTGGCTTCAGGCCGGATCTTGGCGGTGATGGGCGCCAGCGGCGGCGTCTCGGGCAACTGGTTGTAACCCACCACGCGCGCGACCTCTTCGATCAGGTCTTCCTCGATCTGGATGTCGAAACGGTACGCAGGCGGCGTGACCGTGACGGTGCCGTCGCCCTCTTCCAACGTGAGTCCGAGCCGACGCAGGGCGCCCGCGCACTGCGCCTGCGTGAGCGGCATGCCGATGACCTTGTTCGCACGCGCCACACGCAAGGTGACGGGCTTGGCCACCGGCAGATTGACCACGTGGTCATCCATCGGACCCGCCTGACCACCGCAGATGTCCAGCACCAGTTGAGTGATGCGATCGATGTGTTCGACCGTCGTCGAAGGGTCCACGCCGCGTTCAAAACGGTGCCCTGCGTCGGTGGAAAAGTTGTAGCGGCGCGAGCGGCCGGCAATGGCCTTGGGCCACCAGAAGGCGGCTTCAATGTAGATGTTCTGTGTGTCGTCGGACACGGCGGTCGCGTCGCCGCCCATGATGCCGGCCAGCGATTCCACCGCCTGGTTGTCGGCGATCACGCCCACCTGCGCGTCCACCGAAACGGTGTTGCCGTTCAGCAATTTCAGCGTCTCGCCCTCGCGGCCCCAACGCACCTCCAGACCCCCGTGGATCTTGTCGAGATCGAAGATGTGCGAGGGGCGGCCCAACTCGAACATCACGTAGTTGGAGATGTCCACCAGCGGCGAAACACTGCGTTGACCGCAACGCGCGAGACGCTCGACCATCCACGCGGGTGTGGCGGCGCGGGTGTTGACGCCGCGCACGATGCGGCCCGTGAAGCGACCGCACAGGTCGGGCGCGCTCACCGCCACCGGCAGGCGGTCGTCTTGCAGCGACACGGCTGCGGCCGCAAATGCAGGCTCGATCAAGGGCGCACCGGTGAGCGCGGACACCTCGCGCGCGATGCCGTACACGCTCAGGCAATGCGCCAGGTTGGGCGTGAGCTTGAGCGTGAACAGCATGTCATCGAGCTGCAGTTGCTCGCGGATGTTGCGCCCCACCACCGCGTCGGCGGGCAACTCCAGCAAACCACCGTGATCTTCGCTCAGCTTGAGTTCGCGCGCCGAGCACAACATGCCCTGGCTCTCAACGCCGCGCAGTTGCCCCAGCTTGATCAGGAACGGCTTGCCGTCTTCCCCCGGTGGCAACTCGGCACCCACCAGGGCACAAGGCACCTTGATGCCCGCGCGGGCGTTGGGCGCGCCACACACGATGTTGAGCAGGCTGCCCTGCCCCACGTCCACCTGGCACACGCGCAGGCGATCGGCATTGGGGTGCTGCTCGGCGGATTTGATCTCGCCCACGACGATGTGGGAGAACGGCGGCGCCACGGCCTCCAGCTCTTCCACCTCCAGACCAGCCATGGTCAAGGTGTCGGCCAGTTGTTGACTGCTCAGAGGCGGATTGCAGAAGGCACGAAGCCAGGATTCGGGGAATTGCATGTCGGGTCTCGGCGCGGTGGATCAGCGGAACTGGGCGAGGAAACGGACGTCGCCGTCGAAGAACAGGCGCAGGTCGTTCACGCCGTAGCGCAGCATGGTCAAGCGGTCCGGGCCCATGCCGAAGGCAAAGCCAATGTATTTTTCAGGGTCCAGACCCATGTTGCGCACCACGTTCGGGTGCACCTGACCGGAGCCCGCCACCTCCAGCCAGCGCCCGGCCAGCGGTCCGCTCTGGAACTGGATGTCGATCTCGGCGCTGGGCTCGGTGAACGGGAAGAAGCTGGGTCGAAAGCGCAGCACCAGGTCGTTCGATTCGAAGAAGGTGCGGCAAAAATCGGTGAAGACGAACTTCAGGTCCTTGAAACTCACGTTCTCGCCCACCCACAGGCCTTCGCACTGGTGGAACATGGGCGAGTGCGTGGCGTCGCTGTCGACACGGTAGGTGCGGCCGGGCGCGATCACGCGGATCTCGGGCATCGGTTGCCCCGCGTCCAGCGCGGCGCGGTGCCGCTTGACGTGCTGCACCGCATGGCGGATCTGCATGGGGCTGGTGTGGGTGCGCAACAGGTTGGGCGCCTTTTCGCTGCCGCCTTCCACATAAAAGGTGTCGTGCATCGAACGCGCCGGGTGATCCTCAGGCGTGTTCAGCGCGGTGAAGTTGAACCAGTCGGACTCGATCTCGGGGCCCTCGGCCACCTCGAAGCCCATGGAGCCGAAGATCGCCTCGATGCGCTCGAGCGTGAGGCTCACCGGGTGCAGGCCGCCCTGTCCGCGCTGGCGGCCTGGCAAGGTCACGTCCAGCGCCTCGGCCTTGAGCTGTATCTGCAGTTCGGCATCGGCCAGAGCCTGACGGCGATCCGTCAGCGCGGCCTCGATGGCCTGCTTGGCCAGGTTGATCGCAGCACCCCGGGTCTTTTTCTCGTCCACCGGCAGCGCGGCCATGCCTTTCATCAGCTCTGTGATGCGGCCAGACTTGCCCAGGTACTGCGCCTTGGCATTTTCCAGATCGGCCGGGGTAGCAGCTTGCGCGAACCCTGCGCGGGCGCTGTCGACCAGTGCGTCCAACTCGTTCATGTGTGTACTTGAATCGTTGCAAACAAAAAAGGGGTTGAAGCCAGCGAGGGAATTCCCTCAAGCTTCAACCCCTTTGAGCGACCGGAGATCACCGCGCTGACGCGGTGTCCCTGTCGTGAATCAAGCGGCCAGCTTGGCTTTGACTTGCTCCACGATGCTGCCAAAGGCAGCCGGGTCGTTCACGGCCAGATCGGCCAGAACCTTGCGGTCGATTTCGATCGAAGCTTTCTTCAGACCGTTGGCGAACTGGCTGTACGTCAGGCCGCATGCGCGAGCACCGGCGTTGATACGGGCAATCCACAACTGACGGAAGACGCGCTTCTTGGTGCGACGATCGCGGTAGGCATATTGCCCAGCCTTCATCACCGCCTGTTTGGCGATGCGGAAGACGTTACCGCGGCGGCCGCGGAAACCTTTGGCCAGAGCCAGTACTTTTTTGTGTCGGGCGCGAGCCGTGACACCACGTTTGACGCGAGGCATTAGTGTTCTCCTGTTCGTCGTTGATCAAATACCCATGCCGGGCAGCATCTGTGCCATGTGACCCATGTTGGTCTCATGAACAGTGACTGATCCGCGCAGATGGCGCTTGTTCTTGGTGGTCTTCTTGGTCAGGATGTGACGTTTGAAGGCTTGACCGCGCTTGACGGTGCCACCGGGACGAACGCGAAAACGCTTTTTCGCGCTGCTCTTGGTCTTCATTTTGGGCATCTTCATGCTCCTTTTCGTTTGTGCTCGTGAGGCGCTGCGAACCTTCCGCAGACTTGTTGGCCCCGAGCCACTTTTTATGGAAAACCTTTCGGCTTTCCGGTTCGGCGTCCGGCTTTTCAGCCAGCGCCTCGGACCGGCAGGAGACTACCCTGCCCGTCCAATGCTGTTCTTCTCGCCAGCAACCTTCAGGCTGCCGACTGTCCCGCCACAGGCGCTGCCACCTCAGCAGGTTTCGCCGCACCGCCACCGGTCTTCTTGCGACCGGGCGCGATCATCATGATCATCTGGCGGCCTTCCAACTTGGGAAACTGCTCCACGATGATCGAATCGGCCAACTCGTCACGAATGCGGTTCAACAGGGCCAGACCCAGATCCTGGTGGGTGATCTCACGGCCGCGGAACCGCAGCGTGATCTTGCATTTGTCACCATCGTCCAGAAAGCGCCGGATGTTGCGCATCTTGATGTTGTAGTCACCGTCGTCGGTACCAGGCCGGAACTTGATTTCCTTGATCTCGATAACCGTCTGCTTGGCCTTGGCTTCCGCCGCCTTCTTCTGCTCCTGGTACTTGAACTTGCCGTAGTCCATCAGGCGACACACGGGAGGCACGGCCGTGGCCGCGATTTCGACCAGGTCCACGTCCAGTTCACCGGCCATGCGCAGCGCTTCTTGCAGACTGACGATGCCCAGTGGCTCGTTTTCCGGGCCGTTGAGGCGAACCTCGGGGGCCATGATTTCACGGTTCAGTCGGTGTGCGCGCTCTTCACGTTGGCGGCGGTCGCGAAAGTTGGTAGCTATGGTGAGTTCCTTGATGTGGGCTGTTCAGGCGAAAGGGCGGCCCCTCGGCCGCCCACATGCACATGAAGTGCGCCACGGCAGCGAGGGCATCAACCTGGGATGTTTGAAATCAAACCTTGGATGAAACGTCTGCCGCAATGAGTTTGGAAAAGGCTTCCAGCGGCATGACACCGAGGTCTTTGTTACCCCGAGCCCGCACAGCCACGGCACCAGCTTCTTTCTCTTTGTCGCCCACGACAACGATGAAAGGCAGCTTTTGCAACGCGTGCTCTCGTATTTTATACGTTATTTTCTCGTTGCGCAGGTCTGTGATGACCCTAAGCCCTTGATTCTGCAATGATTTCGCGATTTCCCGACAGTAATCGGCCTGGGCGTCGGTGATGTTGAGCACCGCCACCTGCACGGGCGAGAGCCAAGTGGGCAGCGCGCCGGCGTGTTCTTCGATCAGGATGCCGATGAAACGCTCCAGACTGCCGACGATGGCCCGGTGCAGCATCACGGGACGGTGGCGCGCGCCATCTTCACCCACGTATTCGGCGTCCAGGCGCTCGGGCATGGAGAAATCGACTTGCATGGTGCCGCACTGCCACTGCCGGCCGATGGCGTCCTTCAGCGTGTATTCGATCTTCGGGCCGTAGAACGCGCCGTCACCAGGCGATATCTCGAATTCGCAGCCCGAGGCGCGCAGGCTTTCCATCAGCGCGTGCTCTGCCTTGTCCCAGACCTCGTCGGAGCCGATGCGCGCGTCCGGTCTCGTGGCGACCTTGTAGATGATGTTCTTGAAGCCGAAGTCGGCGTAGACCTTCTGCAGCAATGCCGTGTAGGCCAGGCACTCGGGCAGGATCTGTTCTTCGGTGCAGAAGATGTGGCCATCGTCCTGCGTGAAGCCGCGCACGCGCATGATGCCGTGCAGGCCGCCACTGGGCTCGTTGCGGTGGCACTGGCCGAACTCGCCATAGCGCAGCGGCAGGTCGCGGTAGCTCTTGATGCCCTGCTTGTAGATCAGGATGTGGCCCGGGCAGTTCATGGGCTTCAAGGCGTAGTCGCGCTTTTCACTCTCGGTGGTGAACATGTTGTCGCGGTACTTGTCCCAGTGGCCGGTCTTCTCCCACAGCGACTTGTCGATGATCTGCGGGCCCTTGACCTCCTGGTAGCCGTTGTCGCGGTAGACGCGGCGCATGTACTGCTCGACCTCCTGCCACAGCGTCCAGCCCTTGGGGTGCCAGAAGACCAGGCCGGGCGCGTGCTCGTCGATGTGGAACAGGTCCAATTCGCGACCGAGCTTGCGGTGGTCGCGCTTCTCGGCCTCTTCGATCATGGTCAGGTGTTGCTGCAGCTCGTCCTTGGTGGCCCATGCCGTGCCGTAGATGCGCTGCAGCATCTCGTTGCGGTGGTCGCCGCGCCAGTAGGCGCCGGCCACCTTCATGAGCTTGAAGTGCTTGAGCTTGCCGGTGCTGGGCACGTGCGGGCCGCGGCACAGGTCTTCGAACGCGCCCTCGCGGTAGAGCGACACATCTTCGTTGCTCGGGATGCTGGCGATGATCTCGGCCTTGTAGTGCTCGCCCATGCTTTTGAAATGCGCCACAGCTTCGTCGCGCGGCAACACGCGGCGCACCACCGGCTCGTCCTTGTTGGCCAGCTCGGTCATGCGCTTTTCGATGGCGACCAGGTCGTCAGGAGTAAAGGGCCGCTTGTACGAAAAGTCGTAGAAGAAGCCGTGCTCGATCACCGGGCCAATGGTCACCTGCGCGTCCGGGAACAACTCCTTCACGGCATAAGCCAGCAGGTGGGCGGTGGAGTGGCGGATGACCTCCAGGCCGTCGGCATCCTTGGCGGTGACGATGGACAGTGGGCTGTCCTGCGTGATGAGGAAACTGGTGTCGACCACCTTGCCGTCGATCTTGCCGGCCAGCGCGGCCTTGGCCAGACCGCTGCCGATCGAGGCAGCGACGTCGGCCACGGTAACCGGGCCGGGATATTCGCGTTGGGAACCGTCGGGGAGCGTGATGTGCAACATGGGGAGGTCCAGAAAACAAAAAAGCGCGGCAGGGGCCGCGCTGGTGTGGGTCAAAAGGGAATCGGGCAGGCGCGAACTGCAGGCCTTAGAAGGCCGGGAGGGTGATCTCCTGAGTTCGCGGTGTCATAACCAGATTGCCTTTCTCGCTCTTGCTGATTCAAAGAGGTGTCGATTTTCCCATAAAAATGCCACCCCGAAGGGTGGCGATTCTTGTCTCCTCCAACCGCTCTGGGGCGGACTCGGGGATTTCAGTGGAACTGCTCTTCTTCGGTCGAGCCGGTCAGGGCCTTCACGCTGGAGGAGCCGCCCT
>NZ_JAKFEO010000047.1:0-36488 GCF_036675665.1 Hydrogenophaga sp.
GCGCGCATGTTCAGGATGGTGACGATGATGTTGATCGAACCCATGATGGACGACGCGCCCAGGATGTGCATGGCGAAGATGCCGGCGTCCATCGAGGGGCCCATCTGCAGCGTCAGCGGCGCATACAGCGTCCAGCCGGCGGCGGGGGCGCCACCGGGCATGAAGAACGAAGCCACCAGCATGATGGCGGCCGGGATCATCAGCCAGAAGCTGAAGTTGTTCATGCGGGCGAAAGCCATGTCGCCAGCACCGATCTGCAGCGGGATCATCCAGTTCGCGAAGCCCACGAAGGCCGGCATGATGGCGCCGAACACCATGATCAGGCCGTGCATCGTGGTCAGCTGGTTGAACAGACCGGGGTTGACCAGCTGCAGGCCAGGCTGGAACAGCTCGGCGCGAATCAGCAGGGCCAGCACGCCACCGACCATGAGCATGGTGAACGCGAACAGCAGATACAGCGTGCCGATGTCCTTGTGGTTGGTGGCATACACCCAGCGGCGCCAGCCCGTGGGGGCGTGGTGATCGTGGTCGTGGCCGTGGGCGTCGTGGTGGTCGAGAACAGCACTCATGGTCGATTTCCTTGGAAGCTCAATGTTTTTTCGGCAACGCGATCACTGGCGGGCGGCTTGCACGTCGGCCGGCTGCACGATCTGCTGGGTCTGGTTGGACCAGTTGTTCTTGGCGTAGGTCATGACCGCGGCCAGCTCGGTGTCGCTGAGCTGCTTCCAGGCAGGCATGGCGCCGTTGTTCTGTCCATTGAGCAAGACATTGATGATCTTGCCCTTGTCTGCGTCCACCACGACGGCCGAGCCATCAAGTGGCTTGATCGGGCCGGCACCCTTGCCGTTGGCCTGGTGGCAGGCAGCGCAGTTGGCGGCATACACCGACTCGCCGCGCTTGACCAGATCGGCCAGCACCCACACTTTGGATGGGTCATCGGCCGCGGCGGCCATGGCCTTCTGTTTCTCACCCACCCAGGCGCTGTAGGCCTCGGCGGACACCACTTTCACGTGGATGGGCATGTAGGCGTGTTCCTTGCCGCAGAGTTCGGCGCACTGACCGTAGAAGTCACCGGTCTTCTCGGCACGGAACCAGGTGTCGCGCACGAAGCCCGGGATGGCGTCCTGCTTGACACCGAAGGCCGGCACCATCCAGGCGTGGATCACGTCGTTGGCGGTGGTGATGATGCGCACCTTCTTGCCGACCGGCACCACGAGCGGGTTGTCAACCTTGAGCAGGTAGTCGTCGGTCGCTTCGGGCTTGCCGCTGTTGGACATGGCGCGGTGGCTGTTGTCCAGCGTGGAGAGGAAGCCAATGCCCTCGCCCTCGCCCTTGATGTAGTCGTAGCCCCACTTCCACTGCATGCCCGTGGCCTTGATGGTCAGGTCGCTGTTGGTGGTGTCTTTCTGGGCCACCAGCACTTTGGTGGCCGGCAGCGCCATGCCGATGACGATCAGCAGGGGAACGATGGTCCAGCCCAGTTCCACCCAGATCGGCTCGGCCAGCACTTGCGACTTGTGACCCACCGACTTGCGGTGCCTCAGGATGGAATAAAACATCACGCCGAAGACGACGAGGAAGATGACGGCGCACAAGGCCATCATGAACCAGTGCAACCAGTGCTGCTCTTCGGCAATGCGGGTGACGGGAGGTGCAAAGTTGAGTTGATTGACGGCAGGGCCGCCAGGCAGATCGTTGACCTTCTGAGCCGCGACCGTGGTCCAGGCGCCCAGACCGAGCATCAGCGTGGAGGCGGCAGCGCAGAGCCTGGCCCAGGGGTTCCGTGGGGAATGCACCGTTTTCTTCGTCGTACTCACTTTTAGCGCCTCAAATATAAGTATTGATTTATATCAATGCCGATTAGAACAAACTTTCTGGGCCCCACCCAGCACAAAACCACTCGACCAGATCCCGGGGTCCAGTCAAACCCCACGCAGGGCTTGGCGGATCTCCCGGGCCAGCATCGGTCGCAGGTCGGATCGCACAAACCGCCCCACCTGCACCGACCGCCCCCCACCGCGGACCTCGATCAACTGATCTACATCCGCCGTGGGTTCAACGCGCACCCACTCGCGAGCAAACTCACACCGTGAGGACCTTCCCGCCGTTTCCCACTCCACCACCAGGCGCCCGTCCAGCAACCTGATGCGCTCGCTGTCGGTCGCGTGCCGTGCGTAAACCAGAAAGGCCGCGCCCACCGCAACCAACTCCAACACCGCAAAGGGCAACACCAAAGTGGCACCTTGCAACCAGAAAAACCCCGCCACACCCATCGAAAGGATGCACAAGGAAGCGTAGAAGTAGCCCAATTGAGCCGGGGTGACCGAGCAGTTGCGCTTCAGGGTCCACTCGATGCCTTGTTCAGACATCGTCGCGAATTGGAAAGCGTTGTTTGCCTGGCTCACCATCCACCACCGGTACTGGTCGCCACCGCCTCGAAAGACGGAGCGTTGGCAAAGGGAAAATACCCTCGGAATTTTGGCCAGCGTCGATTGTAGCGGCGTGAAACCGGGACTCCCCTGACAAAGGCGTCACTCCCGACCGGGACAAGGTGGCATGCAGCCCTCAGCGACGGCTGGCGCGCAGCATGGCCCGCATGTCGTCCACCGCCAGCGACGTGGATGTGGCCATCGGCACGCGGGGCACGGGCTTGAAGGCGTGGCCGTAAATGATCTCGAAGGTCAACGTCAGCCTGCCGTCGGGCGCACGCGGCAGACCTGCCTCGATCATGGCGCACAGCCTTGCATGCCAGAGGCGCGATCGGCAAGCGCCAAACCGCTGGTCGCTCAGGTTGTGCCCCAACGCGCGCAACTCGGCGAGCAAGGGAGCAGCACCGCTGTAGGACAGGGTGATGCGCTCCATGTCCATCACCGGTTCGGCAAAGCCGGCGTGCACGAGCATGTCGCCCCAGTCGTGCATGTCGGTGAAGGCATGCGCCGGGGCTGGCCAGCCGTGTTCGGCATAGAGCGCTCGCAACTCCTTGAGGCTGTCGGGGCCGAGACAGGAAAACATGAGGAAGCCATCGGTCTCGACCTGCTGATGCCATTGCGCCAGCAAGGTCTGCGGTAGCGGCTCCATGTGCAGCGCCATGTTGGCCCACACCATGCGCACGCGGGTGTCGGTCGTGGCGGGCGTCGGACCGGTGGCTCGGCCCCAGTGCAAAGGGTTCCACGACCTTGTCGGTGCTTCGCGCGTGGCCTCAAGGACCTCGGGCAACCGCCGTGCCATCACGTGGCAAGTTGCATCGGGCAGCATGCCGCGCAGCTTGCGGTGAACCTCAAGACCACCTTGCACGGGTTCCCAGTGCAGCCAGCTGGCGGGCTGTTCGCGGAACCACGGTAGCCGATCGGCCATGCGCGAACCCACTTCTTCGTGCAACCACGGACTGGCCGCACCGGCGCGGTTCAGCCAGCGCTGCGCCGCGCCAGGATCCATTCCGGGCACGGGTTTCTCTGAGGTGACGGGTGTGTTCAAGCGGCAAAACGGGCGGTCAGCCCAAAGGGGTATCGGCGGGAGCGCGTCAGTATATTGGCCCGATGCTCGCCGCCCGACACGCCATCGTGGAATCCCTGCCCGCCACCTGCCAGGTCTGCGCCGCCTGGCCGACCCAGCCAGTGTGCGAGGCCTGCATCCAGCGTTTTGCACCACCCCAATCCCGCTGCAGGGCGTGCGCCGCCGTGTTGCCGGGCGAGCCGGGTTTGTGCAGCGCCTGCCTGACCCGACCCGACGCAGCCGCCGTGCAGCAGTGCGTGGCCGCGGTGGACTACGCCTACCCGTGGGACGGCCTGATCGCGCGCTTCAAGTTCCGCTCGGAACCGGGTTGGGCGCAGCCCTTCGCCCAGCGTCTTTTGCAGGAGCCCCAAACCCTGCAGTTGCTGCAAACCCGGCCGTTGGTGGTGCCCATACCCTTGACCGCAGCGCGACTGGGCGAGCGTGGCTACAACCAAGCCTGGGAGCTGGTCAAGGCGCTGCACGCCCGATGCCGCCGACACCCGCCTGCCCCGCCCTTCGACACACTGGCCACCGCCCTGGTGCGCCTGGGCGAGACGCCCGATCAACACAGCCTGGGTCGTGAGGCGCGTTTGCGCAACCTGCGCGGCGCGTTCGCCGTCCACCCTTCACACACCCATCGGCTGGTGGGGCGACACGTGCTGTTGGTGGACGACGTGACCACCACTGGCGCCACGCTGCAAACGGCCGCGCAGGCCGTGCTGCACGCCGGGGCGAATCGGGTCAGCGCGCTGGTGTTCGCACGCACGCCAGCGAGCCGGTAAGCTCTGCCGCCATGTTCAACATTGTTCTCGTCAGCCCCGAAATCCCGCCCAACACCGGCAACGTGATCCGGCTCAGCGCCAACACGGGCTGCGCGCTGCACCTGATCGAGCCGCTGGGCTTTTCGATGGACGACAAGCACATGAAGCGCGCCGGACTCGACTACCACGAGTACGCAGCCCTGCACCGCCACGCGGACTGGGCCACGTTCCTTCGCACCCGGCAACCCGATCCCGCCCGGTTGTTCGCCTTCACCACACGCGGCAGTCACAGTGTTTTCCACAACACCTTCCAACCCGGCGACTGGTTGGTCTTCGGCTCCGAGACCAGCGGCCTGCCGGAGGCACTGCGCGAGTCGATACCAGCCACTCAACGCCTTCGCCTGCCCATGATGGCGGGCCAGCGAAGCTTGAATCTCTCCAACTCGGTGGCGGTGGTGGTCTTCGAAGCGTGGCGGCAGCAGGCCTTTGCGGGCGCGGTTTCGTGACGCAGGTCACGCGCCAGGCGAATGAAGACCATCGACTTCCACGACACTCGCCCGATAATTTCCCATGGCTACCCGCATCCTGACACCAGCCGCTTCGGCCCAGCCCCCTACCCTGGCTGAGCCGTTCGCCCGGAGAATCGATTGATCACTTCCTTTGCCCGCTGGCTGGGCGTGAGTTTCACACCTCGCAGGCGCAGCACCCACAAGGCAACGCTCAAGGACCTGGCGGGTATCCGCCGGCCGCTCCTGCATGCGATCGAAGATTGCATTGATCAACAGGCACTGCGCCTGCGCACCAAGATCGAGTCGGCGCGCACCCCACAAGAACTGTGGATGCTGCGCAACGACGCCTTTCAGCTGATCTCGCAGCAGCACAACCAGTCGGTGGCGGCCGAGCGCATCAACGAACTGATTCAGTGCTTCGAAGGCTGGCTCGAGCCCAAGCAGCTCATGCGAATCAAGTAACCCTGCCCCGTCAGGGATAACGCCGGACCAGCGATTCGGCGAAGCACACCGGCTTGTCCGCGCCCTCGCGCTCCACCACCACGCCCCAGGTCATTTGCTGGCCACCGTGTTCGATGGCCTCGCAGGCCTGCAGCGTCATGCGGGCTCGCACCCGGCTGCCCACGGGCACGGGCGAGGTGAAGCGCACGCGGTTGAGGCCGTAGTTCACGCCCATGCTGGAGCCCTTGATGTCCAGCGCCGACTCGAAGAACACCGGCAGCAAGGACAGCGTGAGGAAGCCATGTGCGATCGGCGCGCCGAACGGGCCGGTCCTGGCACGCTCCACATCGACGTGGATCCACTGGTGGTCGCCGGTGGCCTCGGCGAAGCGGTTCACCTGCTCCTGGGTGATGGTGACCCAGTCGCTCACGGCCACTTCCTGGCCCACGCAGGCCGCCACATCGGCCAGGGATTCGAATGTTTTCATGCCGCTCACTGTACGGCCGCGAGGCGCCAAAGCATGTCGGCACCGGGACAGGTGAGATGCTCAGGCGTCCAGCCACCGGCAGATGGCCTGCCATTGCTGCAGGTCCTTCTCCACCCGGCCAGGCGCCACGTCGAACAGGGTGAGGCCACGCGCCGCGAGGTGGATGTAGTTCTGCGTGTCGCGCAGCGTGCCCAGCACCGGCAACCCCAGGCTGGCCACGAATTCGTCGAGCTTGTCGGCCGCGATGGTGCGCGGGTCGACCCGCATGCCGACGATGCCGATCTGCAGCTTGTCGGCTCGGCGGGTTTCGGCCAGTTCGTCGAGAAAGGCGCGCGTGGCGTAGATGTCGAAGATGCTGGGCTGCAACGGCACCAGCACCTTGTCCGCGATCTTGAGCACGTCCTTGAAGCGCCAGCCGTGCAGACCGGCGGGCGTGTCCAGCACCACATGGGTGGTGTCCTTGGGCGGGCGGGCGATCAGGTCGTGCGACACCGCCCAGCTCTGGATCGGCCGCGCGGCCGGTGGACGCAACTTCAGCCACAAGCCCGACGACTGCTGGCGGTCGACATCGCCCAACATCACCGCGTGGCCCTGGCTGGCAAAGTAGCCGGCGACGTTGGTCGACAGCGTGGATTTGCCCACGCCTCCTTTGGGATTGGCAACCACCACGATCGGCATCTGGAGCTCCTTTGCGCGAGGACAGCCCGCACGGCGAGGGCGCGGGCAAGGGCTGGACCGGCGAGCGTCTATGTTATCGCCAGCGCGTCCCACACCAGTTTGCAGCCCGTGAGGAACATGCCGGTGTACACCATCCGGTAGAACAACTGGGGTTTGATGCGGTGCGCAATGCGCACACCCACCCACACGCCGATGGGCGCGAACGGCAGCAGCGCCAGCGAGGTCGTCATGTTGCGCACATCGAGCAAGCCCAGCCAGGCGTACGGGATCCACTTGGCCAGGTTGATGAAGAAAAAGAAGAAGGCCAGCGTGCCGGTGAACAGCAGGGGTGGCAGGCGCAGCGGGATCACATAGGCGTTGAGCGGAGGCCCGCCCGCGTGCGCGATGAAGCTGGTGAAACCGGAGGTGATGCTGAGCAAGGCGCCCACCCATGTCGGCGGCGGCGCGCTGTCGGGCTTGGGTGGAAACACCAGCCGCTGGGCCAGGAACAGCAACGTGAACACCCCCACGATGCCAGCCACCATGCGCGCGTCCAGCACCTTGAACAACAACGCGCCGATCACGATGCCCGCCAGACCGAAGGGCAGCAGGAACATCAGCAGGCGCCGGTCCACGTTCTTGCGGAAGGCCGCCATGCCCAGCAGGTCCATGAGCAGCAGCACCGGCATGAGGATGGCCGCGGCCTGCGGCACCGTGACCGCCAGCGCCATCATGGGCACGGCCAACGAGCCGAAGCCCGCACCGAACCCGCTCTTGCTCACGCCCAGCAACAGCACGGCGGGAATGGCCACGGCATAGAAGAACGGATCGGTGATGAGGGACAGGGCCACGGGCAGCAGACAAAAGAAGAGCCCGCATCCAGGTGCGGGCTCGTTGAGGTGGATGAATTATCGGCGGGTGCTTCAGGCTGCGTAGTCCACCTGGTGACGCGCCACCCGCAAGCCTTCGATATCCTGGCGCACCCGCAGGTGCTCGGGGTGCACGGCGTAGGCGTCGAGCGCAGCCTGCGACTCGAACTCGGAATACAGCACCACGTCACAGGCGTAGTCGACACCGCTGCGGTCCACGCCAATCTCCAGATGCAGCAGACCGGGAATCTTGCCGCGCAAGGCTTCGAACGCGGCCTTGACGCGGTCGATCGAAGCAGCCTTGGCCCCGTCGGAACCGCCCTGGATGTTCCACATGACGATGTGCTTGACCATGGTGTTCAAGTGGTGGGCGGGAAGCCCGCCTTTTGGGGCCAGAGGTTGACGAACGCGTGCACCGAGACGCTGCCGTACAGCCCCGCCTTCGTGAATGGCTCATCGGCCAGCCACGCGTGGGCCGCGTCGCGCGAAGGGAAGTCGATCACCAGCAGACTGCCCAGCATGGTGCGGCCGTCGTCGTGCACGAACGGACCGGCAAACGCGATGCGATCGGCCACCGCCGACAGATAGTCCTTGTGCGGCGGGCGCACAGCGGCGCGCAGCGCGGCGGAATCGGGTTTGTCGATGAGGATGAAGGTGAACAGCATGGGTTGTCTCAGAGGTAGGCCAGCGAAGTGGACAGGCTGGGGAAGGCGGCCAGGATGACGAGCACGACCAACATCATGAGCACGAACGGAAACGTGCCCGCAAAGATGTCGCGCACGCTGATGCGCGGGTCGTTCAGCGCCGACTTCACGGTGTAGACCGACACGCCGAAAGGCGGCGTGAGCAGGCCGATCTCCACCGCCACCACGGTGATGACGCCGAACCACACCACGTCCATGCCGAAGGCGCGCGCGATCGGCAACACGATGGGCAACATGATCAGCATGATGGACACCGAGTCGATGATGCAGCCCAGCGCGATCACGATCAGCACGTACATGAACAGGAAGCCCCAGGGCCCCAGGCCCATGTTCGTGATGCCCTCGGTGACGGCCGACGGCATGCCGGTGAGCGCGAGCATGCGGCTGTAGAGCATGGCCGCGATGATGAGAAAGAGCACCGAGACCGAGACAAAACCGGTCTCCACCAGCACCTGCCACAGCTTGCGCCAGGTCAGACGCCCGCGCACCAGCGCAATCACCAGCGCACCCGCCGCACCCACGGCGCCCGCTTCGGTGGGTGTGAAGAAGCCCGCGTACAGGCCGCCGAGCACCAGGGTGATGAGCAGCAGGATGGGCACGAACTTGATGGCGGCCGACAGCGGCGTTTCTTCGATGCCCGCACCCACGCCCGCCAGCGCCTCGGGCGTGCCGACCCGGTGCGGCACCAGCCAGGCCATGCCCACGATCAGCACGCAGAAGCCCAGCGCCAGCAAGGCCCCGGGAACGATGCCGGCGATGAACATGCGGCCGATGGATTCTTCGGCCAGCACGCCGTAGATGATCATGAGCAGACTGGGCGGAATGAGCATGCCCAGCACCGAGGAGCCGGCCACCACCCCCACCGAGAAACGCGGCGTGTAGCCGTGGCGGATCATCTCGGGCACCGCGACCTTGGTGAACACCGAGGCCGAGGCGATGGAGATGCCGGTGATGGCGGCAAACACCGCATTGGCGGCCACCGTGGCCAGACCCAGGCCACCCCGGATGCGGCGCATGAGCCACTGGAACACGTCGAAGGTGTCCCGCCCCACGCCCGACACGCTCACCAGCATGCCCATGAGCACAAAGAGCGGAATGACGCCGAACAAATAGTCACGGATCGCGTCGTTGGCCGAGGCGGCCACAAAACGGGCCGCCACCTCGGGGCTCTTGATGAGCCACACGCTCACGAACGAGGTGGCGATCAGGGCAATGCCGATGTGCATGCCGAAGTAGATGCCCGCGAGCATGCAGACGATGGCGGCAATGCCGATGTGCAGTTCGGTCATGCGGGCGTTCCGGCTTCGCGCCAGTCCTGAAACGCCAGCAAGGCGTATTGAATGGCGGCCAGCGCCGCACCGCCCAGCACCACCAGCCGCATGGGCCAGGTGGGGAAGGTGAAGATGCCCTCGATGCCCAGGAACTCGTCGTTGCTCCAGGCGCGCTGCAACAGCGGCCAGGTGGCATACGCGATGACGCCGCAGGCAAAGATGCCCACCACCGAGAACACGGCGCGCAGGCGCTTGCCGGCGCGGGGACGCTTGAGGATGTAGGGATCGAGGAACAGATCGGCCCGGCTCATGCGGCCATGGCGCAGCGTGGCCGGCAGCTGCAGGAACACGATCACCACGATGGACGTGGCCACCAGCTCGGCCACCCCGTCGATGGGGTGGTTGAGCAGGTTGCGCATGAGCACGTCCACCACCATCAACACCATCACCAGCCCGATGACGATCGAGCCGAAGGCATTGAGACTGTCGATGAGACGGCCGAAGGTGCTGGTGGGTGCACCCGAAGGGGGTGGCCCCGCCTCCAGGTCGGTGTTGGCTTCATAACTCATATCAAAGCTCTTTATCCCAGTCCCGGGCCGGCTTGACACCCCGCTTGCGCAGCGCATCCATGTAGGTCTGCACGATCTCCTTGGCCGGGCCCTTGGACGCGTTGGTCTTGGCCCATTCGGCGGCCAGGTTGGGCATGGTCTTGACCCACTTGTCGCGCTCGCCCGAACTCATGTTGGTGATGCGCACCGGGGGCGTCTGCTTCGCACCGTTGGTCTCCATGGTCTTGAGCGCGGTCTCGTAGCGCTGCATCAGCGTGGCGCCCAGGGCCTTCGAATACTCCTTGCCCACGTCCTTCACGATCTGCTGCACCTCGGGCGGCAGGCCGGCGTAGCTGTCCTTGTTCATGGCCATGCCGCCGATGTAGAGCGCACCGATGTTCACCGTGGTCACGTAAGGGGCCACTTCGTAGATCTTGTTGGGCAGGATGCCGGTGGCGATCGAAATCGTGCCCTCGCTCACACCCGTCTGGATGTCGGTGTAGTAGCTGGTGAGCGAGCCGTCCACCGGCACCGCGCCCGAGCCCTTGAGCCACAGGCCGATGCTGCCCGGCGCGCTGATCTTGCGGCCCTTGAGGTCGGCGTAGGTGGCGATCGGGTTCTTGGTGAACAGGTGGTAGGTGTCCACGCCGGTGGCGCCCAGGAACACCATGTTGTTCTTCTCCCACTCCTTCTGCAGCGCGGGCACCTTCTCGTTCATCTCGTTGGCCACGTCCAGGATGATGCGCACGTCGTCGGTGGTGAACGGCGTCACCGTGCCGAACTGGGACAGCGGCATCTTGGCGGCTTCCAGGTTGTGGAACACCCAGCCGATGTCGGTGATGCCCTGCTCCACGCTGGTGAGCGTGGCGTTCATCTTGTAGAGCTGGCCGCCATAGGCTTCGCGCCACTCGATCTTGTAGCCCTTGTTGAGCGCGGCCACACGTTTGTTGACCTCGGGCACGAACAGCGAACTCATGAGGCCGACCCAGGGCAGCGTGGTCGGGTGGCTCGACGCGATGGTGAGCTTGAAGGTTTGCTGCGCATGGGCGGTGCCCATGCCGGCGGCGGTGAGGGCGGCCACCAGCGTGGTGGCGAGGAAGGCGCGTTTCATCATGGTCTTGTCTCCTTGTTGTGGGGTTTGAAAAAAACTCAGCGGGCGGGGTTGAGAACGAAATCGAACTCGACGAGGTAGCTGCCGTCGGCCTGGGGCAGCCAGTCGGCGATCAGCGATTCGCGCACGCCGAACACCGCGTCGGAATCCAGGTACTGGTCGCCGTTGCGAAACACATGGGTGATCAGCGTCTGGTAGCCCGGCGCCTTGATGAGGAAATGCAGGTGGGCCGGGCGCCACGGGTGGCGTTTCGTGGCCTTGAGCATGTCGCCCACCGGGCCGTCGTCGGGAATCGGGTAGGCCTCGGCCAGGATCGAGGTGAAGTGGTAGCGGCCCCGCTCGTCGGCCTGCAGCACGCCTCGCGCTTGCGCACCATCGCAGTCGGGGCGCTGCACGTCGTACAGCCCCTCGGCGTCGGCCTGCCAGACCTCGATGTGCGCCAGCGGCACCGGCGCGCCGTCCAGGCCGCGCACCGTGCCGCGCACCTCGCACGGTGTGCCCTTGGCGCCCTGCGCCACGTCGCCGCCCAGCTCGATGTGCGGTGCGCCTTCCACATGGAACGGGCCGAACACCGTGGCCTCGGTGCAGCCGGGCGGCTTGTCGTTGTTCATCGCCACGGTCAGCATCGACAGGCCCAGCGTGTCGGAGAGCAGGATGAACTCCTGGCGCTTGTCGTCGCATTGGTGCCCGGTGGCGGTGAGGAATTCAATGCCCTGCATCCACTCCGCCTCGGTCAGCTTCACCTCGCGCGCAAACGCGTGCAGGTGCTGCACCAGGCTGGTCATGATCTCCTTCAGGCGCGGATCGGGCGTCTGCGCGAAGCGCGCGATCACGGCTTGCGTGATGTTGTATTGGTCGAGGTTGCGCACGGCATGTCTCCTGCTGGCTCTTCTTGCGGGGTTTTCTCTGTATGCCCGCACTGTAGAAGCTGCGCACAATGTCATCCAGTGCGGCGCTGCAAATGACTTTTCCGCGTGCTGCAAATACGGGGTGAACATGGATCGCTGGACCGAGATGGAGTTGTTTGTGCACGTGGCCGAGAGCGGCAGCCTGAGCCGTGCGGCGGAGCTGATGGACATGTCCAACGCCAGCGCGAGCCGCCAGCTGGCCGCGCTGGAAGAGCGCCTGGGCGTGCGCCTGGTGGAGCGCAACACGCGCCGGCTCTACCTCACCGACACGGGGCAGGAGTTCTTTCAGCGCGCCCGCAGCATCCTGGCCGACCTGCGCGACGCCGAGTCCACCGTGAACGCCGCCGCGCTCAACCCCACCGGCACGCTGCGCATCAGCGCCTCGCTGTCCTTCTCGCTGCACCACATCGCGCCGCTGCTGCGCGAATACACCGAGCGTTACCCCAACGTGACCGTGCACGTGGAAGCCGCCAACCGCTACCTCGACATCATCGACAACAACATCGACGTGGCGATCCGCAACCGCGAGGTCGAGCCCGACAGCAACATCACCATCCGCCGCCTGGCCGAAACCCGCCGGGTGCTCACCGCCTCACCGCGCTACCTGGCCAAACACGGGTTCCCCAAGACGCTGGACGATCTGCAGCGTCACCATCTGCTGATCTACGTGCACGCCAACAACCCGTACGAACTGCGCTTCACGCGCGGTGAAGAGAGCCAGACGGTGGCGGTGAAGGCCCTGCTCGAATCGAACGACGGCCAGATCCTGCGCGCAGCCGCGCTCGACGGCCTGGGCATCCTGGTGCAGCCCAGCTACATCGTCTACGACGACATCGTGGCCGGGCGCCTGGTGCCTGTGCTGGACGACTGGGACCTGCCCCGCATCACGGTGAACCTGGCCTACCCCAGCCGAAAACACCTCAGCGCCAAGGTGCGCACCTTCATCGACTTCATGGCCGAGCACTTCGTGAAGATGGGCTATGAGCGCAAGTGGACGGGGCGCTTCACGGTGTACTGACGCTGGGGCACTCAGTGCAGTTTCACCAGCGGCGTGGCCCGTTTCACCAGGAAGCGCGCCAGCGCCAGCACCGCCGTGCGCATGGTGCCGAGCACGGCCTGATGGTGCATCAGGTGCAGGCTCACGTACATGGTGCGTGCCAGCAGGCCCTGCACAAACCAGGTCGAGCCGAACAGGTTGCCCATGAGGTTGCCCACCGAGGACTGCGTGCCGAGCGACACCAATGAACCGTGGTCTCTGTAGACATACGGCCGATCAGGCGCGGGCTGGCCCCGGGCACGGCAGGTCAGGGCCGTCACCAGGTAGCTGGCTTGCTGGTGCGCGGCCTGAGCGCGCGGCGGCACCCAGCCACCGTCGGCCGTGGGGCAGGCGGCGCAGTCGCCCAGGGCGTAAATGTCGGTCTGGCCCTGCACCAGCAAGCGGTCCGTCACCTGCAGTTGCCCCGATCGACTGGTGGGCAAGTCCAGCGTGGCCAGCACGTCGGGCGCCTTGATGCCCGCGGCCCACACCACCAGATCGGACGCGAACACCCGGCCTGCGGCGTCTTCCACCTGTTGCGGTGTGATGCGCGCCACCCGGCAGTTCACTTCGACGTTCACATGGCGCTCCTTGAGCAACTGTGCCGCTGCGGAAGAAACCTTCTCGGGCAGGGGCGCCAGGATGCGGTCGGCACCTTCGAGCAAGGTGATCTGCACGTCGCGGTGCGGGTCGATCCGGCGAAAGCCGTAGCGCGAGTGCACCACGCTGGCTTCGCGCAATTCGGCCGCCAGCTCCACGCCGGTGGCGCCACCGCCAATGATCACGATGCGCACCTGGCCCTCTGCGCCCGCGCTCTTGCGCAGATCGGCCGCCGTGAGCAGCTTGAGCATGCGCAGGCGAAAGTGCTCGGCATCGGCCGGGCGGTTGAGCGAAAGCGTGAACTCCGCAGCCCCGGGCACGTTGTAGTGGTTGGCCGTGCTGCCCACGGCGAAGACCAATTGGTCAAACGGCAACTGGCGCGCCGGCACCAGTTCCTCGCCGTGTTCGTCCACCACGGGCGCCACGCTCAGCACCTTGCCGGGCAAGTCCAGCCCGGTCATGGCGCCCAGGCAGAAGTCGAAGCCGTTGTCGTGCGCCAGCATTTCGTACGACAAGCCCTCCTGGTGGATGTCGAGCGTGCCCGCCGCCACTTCGTGGAGAGAGGGTTTCCAGATGTGGAAGAGCTGCTGGTCCACCAGCGTGACCTGCTCCGCGCCCAGCCGGCGCCCCAGCTTGCAAGCCA
Organism: Hydrogenophaga sp.; assembly: GCF_036675665.1. Taxonomy (GTDB): domain Bacteria; phylum Pseudomonadota; class Gammaproteobacteria; order Burkholderiales; family Burkholderiaceae_C; genus Hydrogenophaga. The sequence continues at coordinate 14,038 of NZ_JAKFEO010000047.1, forward strand.
GCTCCAGGCCGCCTGCGCCGCCGCCCACGATCACGATGCGATGTTGTTGCATGTGCGTCTTCCCTGCATGAGTTACAGGTCCGACTGTAGAGGAGCGCAGGTCGGGTCGGGATCAACCGGGTCGTCGCCCCTCGAACGCATCCTGCAACAGCCGCCGTATCGCTCCCGCCTCCAGCGCCCGAGGATTCGGGTACTGGTTGCTCATCGCGATCTCACAGGCCCGGTCCAGATCGGCTTCCTGCATGCCGATGTCACGCAGTGCCACGGGCGCGCCGTTGTCCCGCGCCAGATCGAACACCGCTTGCGCCGCGCTGGTGCCGCCCAGCGCGGTGGCGATGCGCGCCATGGCCTCGGGCACCGCAGCCGCGTTGTAGGCCAGTGCATGGGGGAGCACGATGGTGTGGGTTTCGGCGTGCGGCAGGTTGAAGCTGCCGCCCAGGGTGTGGCAGAGCTTGTGGTGCAGGGCCATGCCCACCGCGCCGAGCACGGTGCCGCAGAGCCAGGCGCCGTACAGCGCGTCGGAGCGCGCGGCCACGTCGCCGGGGTTGGCCTTGATCACCGGCAGCGCGCGGCCCAGGGCTGCAATGCCTTCCTGCGCCATGAGGCTGATGATGGGGTTGGCATCGACCGCGTACAGGCCTTCGGCGGCGTGCGCGATGGCGTTGATGCCGCTGGTGATGCTCAGTCCGACGGGCAGGCCCAGGCTGAGTTCGGGGTCGTAGATCACGGTGCGCGGCAACACGCGGATGTCCCGTCCGGTCTTCTTCAGCCCGGCCTCGGTGATGCCGTAGATCGGCGTCATCTCGGAGCCGGCGTAGGTGGTGGGGATGGCCAGGATGGGCAGACCGGAGTCGAGCGCGATGGCCTTGCCCAGACCCGTGGTGGAGCCGCCACCGATGGCCACGGCACAGTCGGCGCCCAGCTGGCGCGCCACCTCACGCGCTTCGCGCGCGGTCTCGATCGGCACGTGCATCACGGCGCGGTCGAACACGCCGGCCGCGCGCTCACCGAGCAGGGCCACCACACGCTCGGCCATGCCCCGCTGCTCGGGCGTGCACAGCACCAGCGCGCGGTGCGCGCCCATGGCATCGATCTCTTGCGGCAGCTCGGCCAGCGAGCCCGCGCCAAACACCACCCGCGAGGGCAGGCTCTGGTAGGTGAAGCGTTTCATGTCGAGAGCCCCGCGCTGCGCTCCACCGCCTTGATGATGGCGGCGTAGTCGGCATCCGCATCGCCGTGCGCGCGCGCGGCGTCCATGAGCTGGCGGGTCAGGGCGGTCTGGGGCAGCGGCACCTGGTGTTCACTCGCGGCACCCAGGATGAGGTCGAGGTCCTTGATCATCTGGTTCACGGTGAAGGTGGCGGAAAAATCGCGCTCCGCGAGCTGTATCGACTTGGCCTTGACGATGGGCGAGGCCACGGCGCTGGCGCCCATCACGCGCCACATGTCGTGCCAGTCCAGCCCGCCCTTGCGGCCCAGCGTGAGCGCCTCGCCCAGCATGGCGCTGGTCTGCGCGATCATGAGGTTGATCACCAGCTTCATCAGGCGCGCCTGCTCGGCCCCGCCCAGGTAAAACTGGTTCGGTCCCCAGCGCTGCAGCAGCGGCAGCACCCGGTCATAAGCGGTGCGCGGGCCCGAGGCCAGCACGGTGAGCTGCGCGGCTTCGGCCATCTTGTTGTTGCCCGACACGGTGGTGCGCACATGGTCGATGCCCGCGCCTGCGCAGACCTGCGCGGCCTGCGCCGACGCGGTGGGCGAGACGGTGCTGGTGTCGACCCAGAAAGCGCCGGGTTTCGCGTGGCTGGCCACTTGTTCGGCCACCTTGAGCAGGGCGGCATCATGCGGCAGAGACGAGAACACGCCATCGGCTTGTTGCAGCGCCAGTGTGGTGTCGGGCGCGACGGTCAGCCCCTGTTCAACGGCCAGCGTGCGGCGTGCCGGGTCGTTGTCGCTCACGCTGAGCTCGGCGCCGCTGGCGCGCAGGTGCAGGGCCATGGGCAGGCCCATCTTGCCCACACCAATGAAGTGCAATCGCATGTGTTGTCTCCTGGTCGCCGGTCGCGTGCGAAGCTTCGCTCCCCGGCATTCCAGGCAGTGTCGCGGTCCTGCCGCGCCACTTCAACCGGCGCCACGCAAATCAGTTTTTCGCGCGCCGGAAAACGGGTGTGTCAGACCCGTTCGATCACCAGCGCAATGCCCTGCCCCACGCCGATGCACATGGTGCACAGCGCGTAGCGCCCGCCGGTTTCGTGCAGGCGGTTGACGGCGGTGGTGGCCAGCCGCGCGCCACTGGCGCCCAGCGGGTGGCCCAGCGCAATGGCGCCGCCCCAGGCGTTCACACGCTCGTCGTCGTCCTGCAGACCGAGCATGCGCAGCACGGCCAGGCCCTGCGCGGCAAAGGCCTCGTTGAGTTCGATCACGTCCATCTGCGCCAGCGACAGGCCGGTGAGTGCCAGCACCTTCTGCGTGGCCGGTGCCGGGCCGATGCCCATGATGCGCGGGGCCACGCCCACGGTGGCCATGCCGACCACGCGGGCGCGTGGCGTCAGGCCATTTTTCTTCGCACTGGCTTCGTCGGCCAGCAGCAGGGCACACGCACCGTCGTTCACGCCACTGGCGTTGCCGGCGGTCACGCTGCCGTCGGGCCGCACCACGCCCTTGAGTCTGGCGAGCGACTCCATGGTCGTGGCACGCGGGTGTTCGTCGTGCTCCACCACGATCGCGTCGCCCTTCTTCTGCGGGATCGTCACCGCCACGATCTCGCGCGCCAGGTGGCCGGCCTTCTGCGCGGCCACGGCCTTGGTCTGGCTGGCCAGCGCCATGCGGTCCTGCGCTTCCCGTTCGATCTTGAACTCGGTCGCCACGTTTTCGGCGGTCTCGGGCATGGAGTCCACGCCGTACTTTTCTTTCATCAGCTTGTTGACGAAGCGCCAGCCGATGGTGGTGTCGTAGACCGCGTTGTTGCGGCCGAAGGCGCTCTCGGCTTTGGGCATCACGAAGGGCGCGCGACTCATGCTCTCCACGCCACCGGCGATCATGAGGCCGGCCTCGCCCGCGCGGATGGCGCGCGCCGCCGTGCCCAGGGCATCGAGGCCCGAGCCGCACAGGCGGTTGATGGTGGCGCCGGGCACTTCCAGCGGCAGGCCGGCCAGCAGGCTGGCCATGTGGGCCACGTTGCGGTTGTCTTCACCGGCCTGGTTGGCGCAGCCGAAGATCACGTCGGTGATGCTGGCCCAGTCCACGCCGGGGTTGCGCTGCATCAGTGCGCGCAGCGGGATGGCGCCCAGGTCGTCGGTGCGCACGCTGGAGAGCGCGCCGCCGTAACGGCCAATGGGGGTGCGGATGGCGTCGCAGATGAAGGCTTGGCTCATGAAGGTCTCCGGTGTTGTGGGGTCAGGCAGCGATGGGCAGGCCCACCAGGCGTTCGAGTTCGGCGTGTTCCAGGCCATCGACCTTGTCGATGAGCCGCAGGCCCTCGGGCGTGCACGCGAGTGTGGCGAGATCGGTGTAGATGCGTTTCACGCAGGCGACACCGGTGAGCGGGTAGCTGCAGGTGGGCACCACCTTGCTGCGGCCCTGCTTGTCGAGCAGGTCCATCATCACCCAGGTCTGCTTGGCGCCCACCGCCAGGTCCATCGCGCCGCCCACGGCGGGAATGGCGCCGGGCTCGCCGGTGCTCCAGTTGGCGAGATCACCCGTGGCCGAGACCTGGAACGCGCCGAGCACGCAAATGTCCAGATGCCCGCCGCGCATCATGCCGAAGCTGTCGGCGTGGTGGAAATACGCGCCGCCGGGCAGCAGCGTCACCGGCTGTTTGCCGGCGTTGATGAGGTCGTAGTCCTCATCCCCCGCGGCCGGCGCCGGGCCCATGCCCAGGATGCCGTTTTCGCTGTGCAACACCACCTCGATGCCCTGGGCCAGGTGGTTGGCCACCTGGGTGGGCATGCCGATGCCCAGGTTCACATAGGCGCCGTCGTGAATGTCGCGCGCCACGCGTTGGGCGAGTTCGGCCTTGCTGCGTTTCTGGTAGTTCATACGGACCCCTTGAAGCCGCCGGCTTGCGTAGCCACGCGATCGATGCGAACGATTTTTCCAACGTGGATGCCGGGCGTGACGATGGTCTCGGGGTCGAGCTCACCGAGTTCAACGATGTGGTGCACGGTGGCGATGGTTTGGCGCGCGGCCATGGCCATCACCGGCCCGAAGTTGCGTGCGGCCTTGCGGTAGGTGAGGTTGCCCCAGCGGTCGCCGCGCTCGGCCTTGATCAGCGCCACGTCGCCGGCCAGCGGCGACTCGAACACGTAATGGCGGCCGTTGATCTCGCGCGTTTCCTTGCCTTCGGCCAGCGCCGTGCCGTAGCCGGTGGGCGTGAAGAAACCGCCGATGCCGGCGCCGGCGGCGCGCAGCCGCTCGGCCAGGTTGCCCTGGGGCACAAGCTCCAGCTCGATCTTGCCGGCGCGGTACAGGCCATCGAACACCTGGCTGTCGGCCTGGCGCGGGAAGCTGCAGATGATCTTGCGCACCCGCCCGGCGGCCAGCAGCGCGGCGAGACCCGTGTCGCCATTGCCGGCGTTGTTGTTCACCACCGTGAGCTCGCGCGCGCCGTGCTCGATCAGGCCGTCGATCAGCTCGGCGGGAATGCCCGAGGTGCCGAAGCCGCCGATCAGCACGGTGTGCCCGTCGCGCACGCTGGAGAGCGCATCGGCGATCGAGGGGGAAATCTTGTTGATCACGGGGTCTCCTGTTCGGGTCGAATGCAGTGCCGTGGAATTTGTTCGCACAAAGAACAAATGTTCGCAGAATGAATTATAAACAGGCATTCACCGAAGAGCCCCATGCCCTCAGTCACCCACGCCCCACCCCGCCCCGGCGACAGCTACGTGCAATCGTTCGCGCGCGGGCTCGAAGTCATCCGCAGCTTCAGCGCACAGGCGCCGCGCCAGACGCTGAGCGAAGTCGCCGCGCGCAGCGGCCTCACACGCGCCGGCGCGCGCCGCATCCTGCTCACGCTGCAGGCGCTGGGCTATGTGGAAACCGACGGTCGCGACTTCCGCCTCACCGCCCGCATCCTCGACCTCGGCTTTGCCTACCTCTCGTCCATGCCGATCTGGAACCTGGCCGAGCCGGTGGTCGAGGCGCTGGTCGAGTTGGTCAAGGAATCGAGTTCGGCCGCCGTGCTGGACGGCACCGACATCGTCTACGTCATGCGGGTGCCCACCCACAAGATCATGAAGAACTCGCTGGGCATCGGCTCGCGCCTGCCGGCCTACTGCACCTCGCTGGGCCGCATGCTGCTCGCCGGCCTGAGTGATGCCGAGGTTCGCGCGCGCCTCGACGCGTCCGACCTCAAACCGCTCACCCGCCACACCATCACCGACCCGGCCACCCTGCTCACCCGCGTGCAGCAGGCGCGCAAGCAGGGCTGGTGCCTGGTGAACCAGGAACTGGAGGAAGGCCTGATTTCGCTGGCCGCGCCGCTGGTGGACGGCGGCGGGCGCATGGTGGCGGCGCTGAACCTCAGCGGCCAGGCCAACCGCACCAGCGCGCGCGTGGTGCAAGACACATTGCTGCCCCCGCTGCTGGACGCTGCCCGCCAGATCTCCGCCCTGCTGGCGGTGAAAGGCAGCGCATGAACCCGGCCATGAACAACGTGGCGCTCTGGGGCGAAGGCCTGCGCCTGCTGGTCGAGATCAGCGCCACGGCCGCATTCGCGCTCTCGGGCGTGATGGCGGGCGCGCGCAAGAAGCTCGATGCGGTGGGCGTGTGCGTGGTCGGGTTTCTGGCGGCCTTTGGCGGTGGCACGCTGCGCGACCTGTTGCTGGACCAGCGGCCGTTCTTCTGGGTGCGCCATGTGGAGCTGCTGTGGGGCGTGTTCGCGCTGTGCATATTGGCCATGCTGTTCCTGCGCTCGCGCCACTTTGCGCTCACCGAGCGCGCCATGCAGTGGCCCGACGCCTTGGGGCTGGGCCTGTTCGCCGCCACCGGCGTGCACCAGGCGCTGCTGCTGGACATGCCCGCGCTGGTGGCCGTGCTCATGGGGCTGACCACCGGGGTGTTCGGCGGCGTGCTGCGCGACGTGGTGTGCAACGAGATCCCCACCGCCTTCCACGACCACCGGCCCTACGCCGTGTGCGCCTTTGCCGGCAGCTGGGTCTACGTGGGCCTGTGGCACCTGCAGGCGCCGGGCTGGCTGGCGCTGCTGGCCTGCGTGGGTGTCACCGCCGGGCTGCGCGGTCTGGCCCTGTGGCGCAACTGGCAATTGCCCACCTGGCGGCTTTGATGTTCCGCGCTGCGGGACAATCGCCCCATGTTCAACCCGACCCAAGCCGACGTGCGCCGCTTCTTCTGCGCCGTGCACGCCAAGACGCTGCAACAGCAGCCCATGGAAGCCATCGAGTCGCTGGCCAGCCAGTGGATCGCCGAGCACCCGGAGTACCACGCCGAGCTGAGTGACGTGGATGCCGCGCTGGCACGCATCGGCGAGCCCGGCACCGAGCGAGACAACCCGTTCCTGCACCTGTCCATGCACCTGTCGATCAGCGAGCAGTGCAGCATCGACCAGCCCCCGGGCATCCGCCAGGCGGTGGAGCTGCTCACCGCGCGCCGCGACGACCTGCACGCCGCGCACCACGAGGTGATGGAGTGCCTGGGCACCATGCTGTGGGAGAGTCAGCGCGCGGGAAGGCCGCCCGATGGCCAGGCCTACATCGACCAGGTGCGACGCAGAGCAACGCAAGACTGAACAAAAACGAAAAAGCCGCTCGGTGAGCGGCTTCTGCGGGGTGGCGCGGTGCTTACTTGAAGCGCGGCTGCGACACCACTTTCATCTCGCTGTCCAGCGACCCCAGGTACTTGGCAATCTCGCGCATCTCGGCGGTCGAATACTGCTTGGCGATACCGGCCATGATGCCGTTGGAACGACCCACCACCTTGTTGCCTTCGACTGTGTACGCCTTGAGGGCGAAGAAGAGGTAGTCAGCGTGCTGGCCAGCCAGCTTGGGGTAGCTCGGGTCGATCGGCTTGCTGAAGTTGGCGCCGTGGCAGGAGGCACAGGCACCCTTTTCGATCAGTGCGGCGGCCGCGGTGCTGGCGGTGCGGGGCGCGTCGGCGGCGGTCTTGTCGGCGTGCGAGGCGTAGTAGGCAGCCAGATCGGCCATGTCCTGCTCGCTCAGCGAACCGGCGATGCCGCGCATGGTGGGGTGCTTGCGGTCGCCCTTCTTGTAGGCGTTGAGGGCCGACACGATGTAGGCGCCCGACTGGCCCGAGATCATCGGCACCTTGTGGATTTCGGGGAAGCTGTTCTGGTAACCGGTGATGCCGTGGCAGCCGATGCACATCTCGGCCTTCTTCTGACCAGCGGCCACATCACCCGTGACACCCTGGGCGTGAACCGAAAAAGCGGCTGCGGAAAGCGTCGCAGCGGCGACAAGGGTGCGGGTGATCGTGGACAACAGTGAGGTCATTTTGCAAGCACAATGAATGAGTCAGCGGGGGAAAATCAACCGCTGATTATATAGACCGGTCGAGGCGCCCCCCTCCCTCAAAACCCCCGGCGGTGCGGGCCTTGTCAGGCTGCAGCCAGCACCCGTGGGGCCGGATCACCCAAGATGCCCCATCCCGTTCAACCCTTCCAGCAGAGCATTTCATGAAATTCCAAGGCTCCGAGAACTACGTCGCCACGCAAGACCTGATGCTGGCCGTCAACGCCGCGATCACGCTCAAGCGCCCGCTGCTCGTGAAAGGCGAGCCGGGCACCGGCAAGACCATGCTGGCCGAAGAGGTGGCCACCGCGCTCAAGCTGCCGCTCTTGCAGTGGCACATCAAGAGCACCACCAAGGCGCAGCAGGGCCTGTACGAGTACGACGCGGTGAGCCGCCTGCGCGACAGCCAGTTGGGCGAAGAGAAGGTCAAGGACATCCACAACTACATCTTGAAGGGTGTGCTGTGGCAGGCCTTCACCGCCGACGAGCCGGTGGCGCTGCTGATCGACGAGATCGACAAGGCCGACATCGAGTTTCCGAACGACCTGCTGCGCGAACTCGACCGCATGGAGTTCTATTGCTACGAGACGCGCGAACTGGTGCGCGCCAAGCACCGCCCGCTGGTGTTCATCACGTCCAACAACGAGAAAGAGCTGCCCGACGCGTTCCTGCGCCGCTGCTTCTTCCACTACATCAAGTTCCCCGACGCCGAGACCATGCAGCGCATCGTGGACGTGCACTTCCCCAGCCTCAAGAGAGAGCTGCTGGCCGCGGCCATGAAGACCTTCTACGACGTGCGCAACCTGCCCGGGCTGAAGAAGAAGCCCAGCACCTCCGAACTGCTCGACTGGCTCAAGCTGCTGATGGCCGAGGACATCCCGCTCGAAGCCCTGCAAAGCGCCGACAGCAAGGTCAGCATCCCGCCGCTGGTGGGCGCGCTGCTCAAGAACGAGCAGGACACCACGCTGTTCGAAAAGCTGGTGTTCATGAACCAACGGAACCGATGAGCGAACGCGTCATGGCTTTTGTCGAACCCGTCACCCTGCGAAGCAACGGCATCGCCCTGGTCCCGCTGTCGCTGGACCACGAAGACGGCCTGCGCGCCGCCGCCGCAGACGGCGAACTCTGGAAGCTGCGCATCACCTCGGTGCCCGAGCCGCACGAGACGCGCGGCTACATCGAAACCGCGCTGAAGATGCGCGACGAGGGTCACCGCTTCGCCTTCGCGGTGACCATGGAGGCCACCGGCCAGGTGCTGGGCAGCACCAGCTTCCACGACATCCTGCCGGCGGTGAAACGCGTGGAAATCGGCTACACCTGGTACGCCAAAAGCGCGCAGCGCAGCCATGTCAACACCACCTGCAAGTTGCTCATGATGGGCCACGCCTTCGACACGCTGGGCTGTCACGTGGTGGGCTGGCGCACCGACAACTACAACTTCGCCTCGCAAAAGGCCATCGAACGGCTGGGCGCGAAAAAGGACGGCGTCATCCGCGGCCACGCGCTGCGCCGCGACGGCACCATCCGCGACACGGTCATGTACAGCCTGCGCTCAGGCGAGTGGCCGGAGGCGAAAGCCCAGCTGCTCTACCTGCGGGCACTAAACGCCTGAAACCGGGAGATCACCATGCTGATCGACTTCTTCTACACCCTGCGTTCGGCCAAGCTGCCGGTCTCCGTCAAGGAATACCTGATGCTGCTGGAGGCGCTGCAGGCCGACGTGGTCGGGCCGCGCAACCCCGATGCCTGCAGCATGGACGACTTCTACTTTCTGGCGCGCACCGCGCTGGTGAAGGACGAGAAGCACTACGACAAGTTCGATCGCGCCTTCGCCGCCTATTTCAAGGGCGTGGAGATGATCGCGGACTTCACCAAACCGATCCCCGCCGACTGGCTGCGCCAGGAGATGGAGCGCATCCTTTCCGAGGAGCAGAAGGCCAACGCGCCCAAGATGGACTGGGACGAGCTCATGGAGACGCTGAAGAAGCGGCTCGAAGAGCAGAAGGAACGCCACGAAGGCGGCAGCAAGTGGATCGGCACCGGCGGCACCTCGCCGTTCGGCAACAGCGGACAGAACCCGCAGGGCGTGCGCATCGGCGGCAAGGGCGGCAACAAGAGCGGCGTGAAGGTGTGGGAGCAGCGCGCCTACCGCGACTACGACGACACGCAGGAGCTCGGAACGCGCAACATCAAGGTGGCGCTGCGCCGCCTGCGCAAGTTCGCGCGCGAAGGCAACGAATTCGAGCTGGACCTGCCCGACACCATCCGCGCCACCGCGGCCAACGCCGGCTACCTGGACATCAAGATGATCCCGGAGCGGCACAACAACGTGAAGGTGCTGCTGCTCATGGACGTGGGCGGCACGATGGACGAGCACATCCAGCGCGTCGAGGAGCTTTTTTCGGCCGTCAAGGGCGAGTTCAAGCACCTCGATTTCTACTACTTCCACAACTGCGTCTACGACTTCATGTGGAAGAACAACCGCCGCCGCTACGCCGAGAAGTTTCCCACCTGGGACATCATCCGCAAGTACAACAAGGACTACAAGCTCATCTTCGTGGGCGACGCGACCATGAGTCCTTACGAAATATTGCAACCTGGCGGCAGCGTGGAATACAACAACGAGGAGGCTGGCGCCGAGTGGCTGCAGCGCCTCACGCACGCCTTTCCCAAGTACGCGTGGATCAACCCGGAACCTCAGGGCGTGTGGCAGTATCGACAGAGCATCAGCGTGGTGCAGCAACTCATGAGCCAGCGCATGTTCCCGCTGACCTTGAAGGGGCTGGAAGACACCATGAGACTGCTCTCGAAATAACGGCATGAAATGTTCTGTTCCGGACTCCGCCCGCTGGGTGGGGTCTCTCCTGCTTTGCGGGGCCGCGCTGTGGCCGCTCGTGCAGCCGCAGGCCGCGTGGGCGCAGGCCGTTGAGAGCCTGCCCGAGGAGCCCGCAGACGCGGACGTGCCGACACCGGCTCCCGGCGCGAGCACCCCGCGCGAGCGCACCGCGCCGCGCACACCCCGCCCGCCGGCCGCGCCGCGCTTCGAGATCGACCTGCAGGCGCCCGACGAGGTCCGCGAATTCCTGCTGCGCCACATCGAACTGCAGCGCTTTCGGCTGCTGCGCAACCTCGATGCCAACGAACTCGCCCGCCTGCTGGCCGCCGCGCCCGCCAACCTGCGCGAGCTGCTCGCCACGCTGGGGTACTTTTCGCCGCTGGTGGATGTGATCGGACCGCCCGCCTTGACCGAGGCCGCCGACACGGCCGCCGCGGGCACCGGCGCGACCAGCACCCGGCCGCTGGGCACGGTGACCATCCGCGTCGCGCCCGGTCCGATCACCCGCGTGGCCACGGTCAACGTGTCCTTTGTGGGCGACATCGCCACCGCGCCCGAAGCCGCCGAACAACGCGAGACCATCCAGCGCCAGGCGCGGGTGATGCAGGGCCTGCCGTTTTCGCAGAGTGACTGGGACCGCACCAAGGACGCGGCCTTGCGCGCCCTGATCGCGCGGCGTTACCCGGCGGGCCGGGTGCAGAACAGCCTGGCCGACATCGACGCCGACAACCGCCAGGCCCACCTCTACATCGAGCTCGACTCCGGCCGCGCCATGCGCATGGGCGAGGTGGTGGTGGAGGGCGCCGAACGCTACGACAAGACCACGGTGGAGCGCCTGGTGCGCCTGTCGGGTGTGGTGCCCGGCAGCGACTACGACCTGGCCCGGTTGCAGACCGCGCAGCAGCGCCTGATCGAAAGCGGCTACTACGACTCGGCCTTCGTGTTCGTGGAGCCGAGCATGGACGGCGCGTCCTTGCCGGTGAAGGTGCAATTGCGCGAAAGCCTGCGCCAGAAGCTGGTGCTCGGTGTGGGCGGCAGCACCGACAGCGGCGCGCGCCTGTCGATCGAACACACGCACCACAGCGTGCCAGGCATCAACTGGCGTGCCGTGAGCGTGCTCAAGTTCGAGCGCGTGGACCAGCTCGCCAGCACCGACTGGAGCTCCCCGCCGAACAACGACGGCTGGCGCTGGATCGCCGGCGGGCGGCTGCTGCGGGAGCAGGACGACTTCAACATCACCACCAGCCAGCGGCTGCGCGCCGGCCAGTCGCAGGTCGGCATCGAATACGACCGCAGCTTCTATTTGCAGTACGACCGCGCGAGCGTCTTCAACGAAGCCACGCAGACCTTGCGCACGGCCGAGGCCAACTCCTCGATCACCGCCAACTACGCCTGGACGCGCCGCCGGTTTGACGACCCGATCTCGCCCAACTCGGGCTATGGACTGGCCGTGGAGCTGGGCGTGGGCTACACGCTGGGCACGACCCGCCTGCCGTTCACGCGCACGCAGGCGCGCTGGCTCGGCTACTGGCCGCTGGGCGACCGCTCGCCGCCACCCGAGCCGAAGGTGGGTGAAGCACGCGTGGTGAACCCAGCGAGCAACCGCACCAACCTGGGCCGCCTGGCGCTGCGCCTCGAGGGCGGCGCGGTGCTCGCCAAAACCAGCGCCGCCATTCCCGACACCCAGCTCTTCCTCACCGGCGGGGACGCCACGGTGCGCGGTTACGGCCTGCGCGACATCGGTGTGCGCCAGCCTGACGGCAGCGTGCTGCCCGGGCGCTACAAGGGCGTGGTGAGCCTGGAATGGCAACGCCCCATCTTCAACGCCAACGGACGCTCGCCGGTGGAGAGCGTGCTCTTCATCGACGGCGGCGCCGTGGCCAACCGCGCGGGTGACCTCAAGCCGTTGTGGGGCGTGGGCACCGGCGTGCGCTACAACAGCCCGGTGGGACCACTGCAGCTCGACCTGGGCTACGGCCTGGAGACCAAGCGCTTGCGCCTGCACCTCAACGTCGGTTTCACCTTCTGAGGTCTGGCTGGATGAGTTCCGAGACCCCTCCCCGGCCAACCCAGCGCTCGCGCAGCGGCTGGCGCAGGTTCGCGCTCTGGTTGCCTGTGGCGCTGCTGGGGTTGCTGCTGGCGGCGGCCGTGGCCGTGTGGGTGTGGGCCGGCACGGCGGGGTCGCTGGCGCAGGCCATCGGCTGGGGCCAGTCCTACATGGCCGACCAGGGGCCCAGCGCGGGCACGCTGAGCGTGGCCGAGGTGCAGGGCAGCCTGCGCAACGGTGGCGAGATCGGACGCCTGCAATGGCAGCGCGACGAACTCACCGTGCAGGCCACCAGCGTGCGCATTGCGCTGGACAACCGCTTCTGGCTCGACGCCCTGCTCGCGCGTGGTCTGCGCCTCTCGCAATTCGACATCGGCCGCCTGCAGATCACCGACCGCCGACCGCCCACACCGGTGGAGCCGCTGCAGCCCATCACCCTGCCCATGGCCGTCACCCTGCCGTGGTCGGTGGGCGAACTGGTGCTCGACGGCAACCAGGAGGTCTCGCTCAGCGGCCTCAAAGGCCAGTACCGCTACCGCCCGGCCGACAGCGTGTGGAAGCTCGGCGTGGCCGACGCCCACCAGCTCGATCTGGAGAACCTGCGGGTGGCCGGCGGCCTCTACCAGATCCAGGCCGTGATGGGGGCGCAGGCACCGATGCCGTTGCGGGTGGACGCGCAGGGCGAGGTGAAGGCCACCGTGCCCGGCGGCGAAGACCTCGTGCTCAAGGCCATCGCCAACATCACCGGCCAGCTCGCCGAATCGGACGCGGCACTGGACGCCACCGCCAGCCTGACCACCAGCGCAGCGAACGCCACCGACGCGCCCGTGCTCGACGCCACCGCGCGCATCCGCCCCTGGAAGACCCAGCCCGTGGAGTCGGCCAACGCGCGCATGAACCGGCTCAACCTCGCCGCACTCTGGCCTCAGGCCCCGGTCACCGAACTCAGCGGCACCGTGACAGCACAACCCGAGGGTGAGGCCTGGCGCGCCGAGGTGCGCCTGACCAACGCCGTGCCCGGCCCCGCTGACAAGCAGCGCCTGCCGCTGCAAAGCCTGCAGGCCGATCTGGAGCAGCGCGGCGCGCGCTGGACGCTCACCAACCTGGACGCCCAACTCGGCGGTGGCCGCCTGAGGGGCCAGGGCTGGCGCGAGCCGGCGGCCTCGCCCCTGGGCGACTTTCAGGGCGAGCTCACCGCCAGCCGCATCAACCCCGCCGCGCTGTGGAGCAGCATTGCGCCGGCCGCGCTCGACGGCACCGCCTCCGTGCGCGCGGTGAACGCCGAATCCGCCAACCCGGCGATCGACATCAACGCCGTGGTGAAGCCTTCGGGCACCCAGCCCAAGGCCGGCCAGCTCGCCGGCCTGCGCCTGCGCGACCTGCATCTGCAAGGCCGCTGGACGCCCACACCCGCCAACCCTGCCCTCGGCGTGCTCGACTTGCGCAAGCTCAGCGCCGGCCTGGCCGATGCCACGCTGGACGGCCAGGGCAAGCTCGACGTGGGCGCGCGCAGTTTTGAAGGCCAACTTGCGCTCCAACTGCCCGGCGCCCAGGGCGACTGGCAAGGCCGCGTGGCCCATGCCCAGGGCAAGGGCGAGTTGAACCTGGCGCTGGACGACGCCTCGCGCGTGCTCGCCTGGGTGCGCAGCCTGCAGACGCTGCCCGTGGTCGGCCCGCTGTTGCGCGCGCAACTCGAGGCCCAGCCCGGCCTGCAGGTCGAGGGCAGCGCCCGCCTCGGCGCAACCTGGGACGGTGGCCTGGGCGTGCTCGGTTACCCCGCACCGGTCACGGGTGCGCCTGCCGCCGCGCCGCCGCGCGTGCAAGCCCGCCTTCAAACGCCGCGCCTGGCCATCACACGCGGCACAGCGGCGCGGGCGGCCGACCCGGCCACCGGCGCCGACGCCGTGGTGGGCACGCTCCAGGCCCTGAGCCTGACCGACCTGAACCTGCAAGCCAGCGGGCCACCGCACCAGCTCAACATCACCGCCACCGGCCAGGCCGAACTTGGGCCCTGGCGCGGCACGCTGGACACCCAGGGCACGCTGCAGCTCGGCAGCGCGCAGAAGCCCGACATCGACAGCGGGCGGCTGGACCTGACCCGCTTGCAGCTGCGCGCCACCGACAGCGCGCGCAAGGACCGCGTGGTCGACTGGACGCTGCAGACCGTCGCCGCGCTCGGCCTGCGCTGGCAAAACGCGCGCAGCGCCATCAACCTGCAAGCCGACGCCGGCCAGCTGCGCCTGCAACCCTCGTTCAGCAGCCGCGCGGGTGGCGCACCAGCAACCACCCCGGCCACCACCGCGCCCATGACCCTGGCCTGGGAACAACTCAGCTGGCAACAAGGCGCGCTGCTCACGCGCGGCCAGCTCACCGGCCTGCCACTGTCATGGATAGACGCACTCACCACCGCCGAAGGTGCGCGCAGCGGTGCGCTGAGCCAGGCCGGCCTGGGCGGCGACGTGGTGTTCGACGGCAGCTGGGACCTCTCCTTGCCGGCCGATGCCAGCACACCACCGCGCCTGAGCGCGCAACTGCAGCGCCGCAGTGGCGATCTGTCGGTGCAGACCGATGGCGCGTTCGAACAAAACACCACCTCCACCCAGCGCCTGCAGACCGGCGTGAAGGAAGCTCGCCTGAGCGTGACCACACAAGGCGCCAACGTGCAGGCCAGCCTGCGCTGGGACAGCGAGCGCCTGGGCCAGGCCAGTGCCGACCTCGGCACCACGCTGAGCCCACCCGGCGGTGACCAGACGGCCTGGCACTGGGCGGCCAATGCGCCCCTGCGCGGCACCCTCACGGCCAGCCTGCCCCAGGTGGGCGTGTGGTCGGCGCTGGCGCCGCCGGGCTGGCGCGTGCGCGGCACACTGGCCGCCTCCGCCACGCTCAGCGGCACGCGCGCCAACCCCCTGTGGAACGGCACCCTGCAGGCCGACCAGCTCGCGCTGCGCTCCATCGTCAACGGCATCTCGTTCTCGCGCGGCGAACTGCGCGCCACGCTGGCCGGCGAGCGCGTCACCATCGAGCGCTTCTATCTGCAGGGCCGTGGTGGCGCCGAGGCGGGTGGCACGCTGCTGGCCAGCGGCACCACCGAGTTCCGCCGCGTCACGGTGGACGGCGTGAGCCAGCGCCAGCCCTACATCAACCTGCAGGCCACCGCCACCAAGCTGCGCGTGTCCTCACGCGCCGACCGGCGCCTCACGCTGTCGGGCCAGTTGCAGGCCGAGCTGGTGGGCACGGCGCTGCAGATCCGCGGCCGGCTCCTGGCCGACTCCGCCCTCTTCGTGCTGCCCGACGAATCCACCCCCAGCCTGGGCGCCGACGTGGTGGTGCGCGGCACCGAGACCGCGCTGGAGACGCCGGGCGCCTTCCGCGTGCGGCCCGACGTGTTGGTCGACATCGACCTCGGCGACGATTTCCAGGTGAGTGGCCAGGGCCTGCAGACGCGGCTGGCCGGGCAGATCAATGTGCGCAGCACGCCCGAGCTGCCCACGCCGCGCGTGCTCGGCGACGTGCGCACCGTGCGCGGTTCGTACCGTGCCTACGGACAGCAGCTCACGATTGAAAATGGCGTGCTGCGCTTCACCGGGCCGTACGACAACCCCACGCTGGACATCACGGCCGTGCGCCCCAACACCAGCCAGCGCGTGGGCGTGCAGATCAGCGGCACCGCGCAGACGCCGCGCGTGCGCCTGTTCTCCGACCCCGAACTGCCCGACAGCGAAAAACTCGCGTGGCTGGTGCTGGGTCGCCCGGCCAGCGGCGCCGGAGCAGAGGCCGCCGTGTTGCAACAGGCGGCGTTGGCCCTGCTCGCGGGCCGCGGCGGGCGCCTGGACGGCGGCCTGGCCAGCGCGCTGGGTCTGGACGAAGTCTCGTTCGCCGGCAGCGCCACCAACGCCGACGGTTCGGCCGCTTCGGCGGCGCTCACGCTGGGCAAGCGCCTGTCCAACAACCTGTACCTCAGCTACGAACGCAGCCTGGCCGGCGCGCTGGGCACGGTGAGCATCTTCTACGACGTGTCACGCCGCCTGACGGTGCGAGCGCGTGCTGGCGAAGAGAACGCGCTCGATCTCATCTTCACCATTCAGTACGACTGACCGCTCAGGCCAGTGCGGCCTCGGCCGTGTGGCTGGCGATCTCGCCTTCGGCGTTCGTCAGCGCCTGCGCCTTGGCATCCGGACCCATGGCCACACCTTCGGCGCGCACGAAGCGCACGTCGGTGATGCCGATGAAACCCATCACGGTCTGCAGGTAGCTTTCCTGGTGTTCCATGGCGCGGCCACCTTCGCTGGTGGAATACACGCCGCCGCGGGTCAGCGCCACGATCACCGTCTTGCCGCCCGCCAGGCCTTTCGGGCCCTTGTCGGTGTAGGTGAAGGTGCGGCCGGCCTGGGCGATGCGGTCGATCCAGGCCTTGAGCTGGGTGGGGATGGTGAAGTTGTAGAGCGGCGCGCCGATCACGACCACGTCGGCCGCGAGGAACTGGCTCACCAGCGCTTCGGACAGCGCGTTTTCACGGCGCTGCACCTCGGTGGTGGCGGCCTGGCCGGTGCGGAAACCCAGCGCGTCGGCGCTCAGGTGGGGCACCACGTCGGCGGCCAGATCGAGGTGTTGCACCTGTGTGCCGGGGTGGGTCGCCACCCAGGCGGCCACAGTCTGGGCGGTGAGCTGGCGGGAAACGGACTGGTCGCCGGTGATGGCGGAATCGATGTGCAGCAGTTGCATGAGGTGCTCCAGAGAACGGGGTTACCACGCGAGTGGCGATGGATAGATTCTGAATTCCGACCGAATATTTGATAAGTCGGCAAAATCACGCCAGACCGTTCCATCAACAGGACAATGAAGGCCGATTTCCATGCAAGACCTCAACGACATGCTGTATTTCGCCGAAGTGGTCGAGCGCGGCGGCTTTGCCGCGGCGGGCCGGGCGCTGGGCCTGCCCAAGTCGCGCCTGTCGCGCCGCGTCGCCGGGCTGGAGGCCCAGCTCGGCGTGCGCCTGCTCCAGCGCACCACGCGCAAGCTCTCCTTGACCGACGTGGGCGAAACCTACCTGCGCCACTGCCAGGCGCTGCGCGAATCGGCCCAGGCCGCGGCCGACGCCGTGGCCCACGCGCAGACCGAACCGCGCGGCACCATCCGCGTGGTGTGCCCCGTCACCCTGGCACAGACGGTGCTGGCCGACGTCATGCCGATCTACCTCGCGCGCCACCCGCAGGTGCGCGTGGAAATGGAAGTGAACAACCGCGTGGTCGACCTGGTGAAGGACGGCGTGGACGTGGCGCTGCGCGTGCGCCTCACGCTCGAAGAGAGCGGCAGCCTGGTCGTCAAGCGGCTGGACGAGGCGCGCTCGGTGCTGGTGGCCAGCCCGGCCCTGCTCGCACGCCAGGGCACGCCCACCACGCTGGAGGAGGCGGGCCGGCTCGACAGCGTCGCGATGTCGGCCGTGGATGGTCTGGTCAGCGTGCGCCTCACCAACGCCGAAGGCCGCGAAGCCGTGCTCCAGTACCGACCCCGCTTCATCGCCGACGACCTGCTCACCCTCAAGCTCGCCGTGCTCGGCGGCACCGGCATGTGCTGGCTGCCCGACTACATGTGCGAGGACGAGCTGCGTGACGGCCGGCTGGAGCGCCTGCTGCCCGACTGGTCCACACAGGTGGGCGTGGTGCACGCGGTGTTTCCGTCGCGCCGTGGCCTGACGCCGGCCGTGCGCAGCTTCCTCGATTTCCTGGGGGAATACGTGCCGGTTTGCGGCAATGTGCTGCGCCTGCCGGCAGCCGCTCGTTCAGGACAGCCCCCGTACAATGCGGGCTCGCTTTCGCGGCCATAGTTCAATGGATAGAACGGGCCCCTCCTAAGGGCCAGATGTAGGTTCGATTCCTACTGGCCGCACCAAGCCATGCAGGCTGGCCGCCCCTGATCAACGAAAGGCGCGTCCCAGCAACACGCCCACCACGAGCCCCGTGAACACCGCGATCAGCGGATGGGCGCGAATCTCCCCCCGCAAGTTCTCGGCCGACTCCACCGCCACATCACGCGCCTGCAATGCCTGGCGCTTCACCTGCGTGCCAGCCGGCAACCAGCCCGCGTTGGCGGGGTGCAGGTGCAGCTCTGCCTCGTGGGTCATGTTCTCCACACGGTCGTTGACGCCTTGCAGCAGGTGTTTGGTGATCTCGCTGCCGTGCTCGGTCATGCCGGTGTGGCCCCGCTCGCGCACGACCTCGGTGCTGGGGATGCCGGCGAGGGGAAATGCGGTGGTGGTGGTGTTCATGTGAGTCTCCAGGTGGTCCGCGAGGCGAGACCGGAACCCCACAGGAGGGATGGCGGGGTGCGGGGTCTGTTCGTTGACGCACGGCGGCCGGGACAAATGCCACGGGTTCGCTTCCCCGGGCTTCCTACTTTCGATTTGTATGGCAGGAGGGGGCAGGTCATGCTCACCGTCATTCTGATGATCATGATGCTTCGCGCGGCGAGCTGATGGCAATCTGCAAACTGACCAAGCAACCATCATCCATGGTGACCGTCGAAAAGTCTTTCAATCTGGCAAAGTAAAAATTGCCGTCCTCCGCATCAATGTCTGCAGAAATAACATTATCAGTCAAGGCCCAGCCGTTCCGCTCAAGAATGGCAAAGATGAAGTCCTTGCTAATGCAATTCCGTTTGATGGCAAGGGTGTGATCGACGGCGAGTGATTTTACATACGCTCCCGATTCATTGACCAATGGATTGGGGGGCAAGATCTGTCTTGTTCGGCCCAAAAAGGACAGGTCGACGATAGGATCGGCGAAGTGAATCTTGAGCCGGATTTCGTCATTGATTTTTGGATGACATCGTGAACATACCGGGATTTTTGATGTGGATCCATGCCTCTCTCAATAAGCATTCTTTGCACTGAAGGCGGATAGTCTTCATCAGGAGGGACCAATTTGGCACCAGTGATACTCTCGATAGAATCTTGTGTCACCGGGGTTGCGCTGAAAGAGGACAGCCTCTCAAAGATCGCCAGTGCTTTATCCATGGTCTGATGTCGGGGTTCAGCAGTTTGAGCCAACATATAAATGGCAAGCAAAATAAGTGCATTGCGAAAAGCGATTTGGCAATCATGGTTCTAGGTAAGGTGGGCGATTGAGGAGGGGCTCCGCGCAACCAGCTATTGGTTCGCTGCAGGCGCTTTCTCGGGCATCAGGCAGGAGAAACCACGCCGCGTAGGCGCGGGCCTTGGCTCGTTGGGAACGCGCTCCAGTTCCCCCGTAGACAACTGACGCCAGACCCCGGTAGCACAACGTCCCCTCACCACATTGCCGTCGGCGGTTCGCGTCGTGGGTACGCCCTCGGATTTCACCAAGTAATGCTCTCCCTGGCGAGGCGTGAAACTCGAAAAGGAATGGCACTGCACCATGTTGATGGGATACGGCGCGGCAAGGTGGCCTTCATGGGCCACTTCGGTGAGCACGTCCGGTTTGAGCCGAACGGGCTCATTGGCATCCACTGCCGTTCTTCCCCAGTAGCACCCCGTGTGATCACTGTTCACAAGGAAAAACCGGGATGAGCCGACCGCCGTCGCAGCAGGCTCCGACTCCTTCGGAAATACATACTGCTTTCCGGCTGACTGGCATCCGGCCAGTGCGAGGAAACTGAGGCAAAGAGGCAGCAACAAGGCGCCTGTGCGCTGGAAAGAATTTTCAATGACTGTCATGACGGGGGTGAGGGTCACAGTGGAGTGCATGGGTTGTTGGCTATTCGCTGATGAGGCAAAGAATGGACTTCCAGTTGCCGGCAATGGGCTGCTTCAACACATAGCGTTGCTTGATGATGGCCAGCTCCAATCGGAGGATCGAAATGTTGGCAAACAGATCGGTTCCATCCGATTGGTTGCTCGCGAGCTTGGCATCTGGATCACGCACCTGATCAAAGAAGTTCTGGAAGTGCTGTTCTGCATCTCCACTCAGCGGCGCGTCACCGGCCGCCTGAATATCCTCGATGAGGCGTTTGAGCCACTGTTCGTGCACATAAGTGAACTTGAACTTGCGGCGGCAGTTTTTGAAAAAACTTGCAGCCTTTTCGACATCGCCGGCGATCAATGACAAGCGCACGCTGCGCAAATATTCGCTTTGTGCGACGTAATCCCAGAATTTCAAACCTCCATGCATGGCGGATTCCGCTATTTCATCTGCTGCGAGAAGAAGTGATGTGGTGTCGAGTTCATTGTTATCGCGCAAAGCCCAAGCAAAACAACCACCGGCAAGCGTACTGCCATGATTGCCGGGATATACCCCTTCGTTGCACCAGCCTCTTTTTTTTAGCTCAATGTCGTGCTCTTCCCCATCAGACTCGGGATCAATGGTAAATCGCACATCGCGGAGCGCTCTATCCGCCGCTTCGACAGCCCATGAAAGGTAGATGCGAAAATATTCATGAATTTGTGTGACAACTCCTATGTCAATGGCGGAGGCCAAATCCTCCTCCATCATGCTATTAGGATTGAAACTGCGATCCCAGTTTGCAAATCTCCCTCCATTTTCGGAAACCCATTGCATTACGCCGGGATGCCCCCATGGCATTCCATGTTTGTCTTTCTTTATCTGCATGAGATCAAGAAATTGTGCATTCCATTGTGGCAAATATGTTGGCATATCAATTTCTGGTAAAAGTTACGACTCTGGAAACACTATTCTCCAATCGATTTAACAGCACGTCATCGATGCGACCTGCTGCTTTTGCCGCATTACCTGTTGTCGTGTACAGCTCAACAACATAGGACTTATCCCTAATTTGCTCGAGTAGAGCCGATCGTGCCGGACTCCGCGGCATTGCCAAAATGCTTTTCTCAATAACTCCCAAATTTCTCTGTAAGGTCTTCACATTGTTTTCCCCCAGCGCGGTGAGCACACTGTCGCCTGCCTTCGCTTCGCCGATCACCAATTGAGGCTTTCCATTGACCATTTTCGCGTAGGCCAAGTCGATGCCTTGTGCTCCGATCTTCGAATCAAACACGGCAATGAGATCCTTGCCCGCCTCGTCCTTCACGAACTGAAGGGCTGAGCTCTCCAGGTTCGCACCGGTCTTCATGATGTCCACTTCCGCCTTGAAGGCGTATTGCGCTGGCGCCTCGAACGCACGGACCGCGTTGCCACCGAAGTCTTCGACCACGCCCAGGGGTTTGGCCAGAGTGCTGGTTGAACCTTCAAGTAGGCGGACACCCAAAGCCTGGGCCGACGTGAATGCCGCGCCCAACAGTTTGTTGGCCAGCAAGAATTCCTCGATCGTCGTGTCTGGCGAGATCGCCTCTCGTTCAGCATAGAAACCCTGCAACTCGACGATGCTGCGCTTTTCTTCACTGGTGCACATCCTCGGCGTCGAACAAGCCGCGATCAGCTCATCCAATGTGGCTCTGAGAGAGGGTTTCTCAAACACGCTTGCGCACTGGTCTTTTATCAAGCACGCGGCAGCCGTTTCCTCTTGGCGCTTTTCCAGTTCGGCGTACTCCTCGATCACCTCTTCTCGCTCGGCAGTGCTCTTGGCATCGGTCAGCCTGCGCTGCTTGTCCCGCGCCTGGAGGTGAGTCAGATAGTTGTTGACGGTGGCGGTATGCGTCACGCTGGCTGCATCGAATGCCGCGCCAAGCAGGGTCGAAGCCGCGGTCATCAACGACTTGAAATCCTGCTCGGTCCTGGGGTCGTCTGGCGTGATGCCCTGGCTATTGAGGTATTCCTCCAGCACCGGCAACATCTGCTCGTTGAGCATGGCCGCCACCACGGCCTTGGCCGGATCCGTTCCCGCCACCTCGGCCTGGATCAGGCCCGCCACGCCGTGCAGCGCCGTCTTCTGCCAACTGCCATCGGGCCAGCCTTGCGATTGCGCCACATCCCCGATGACGTTGGTGACCACCGCGCCGATGTAGTTCGCCGCGATCTGGTTCTCGCGTGCCTTCTCCTGCTCGGCCTTGAGTTCCTGCGCCTGCTGCAGCGTGAGCACGTTCGTCAGTGCTTCGTTGGCCGTGCTGGCGTCGCGGTTGGTGAGCATGGCCACGTTGTCGGCGCTGGTCGCATCCGTTGCGCCCGAGTCGCTGCCGGTAATGCTCACATTGGCCGGG